>CBDCWC010000001.1:0-64829 GCA_965223295.1 Nitrospirales bacterium
AAATCTGCAAATTGGTTGATGGCCCTATCAGTGCAGAAGTCGTCAGTATCGAATCCGGGGCCATGCTGAAGGAAGGTCGCGAATTAGCCAAAATTCATAACAATATCGTCGTCAAAGTTCCGCTCATTCCCGAAGGTCTCAAAGCCACGAAACAATTGGCCAGCGAGGGCATCCGCGTCAACGTCACCCTCTGTTTTTCACCGACTCAAGCGCTCCTGGCCGCCAAAGCCGGCGCCTGGTGCGTCTCGCCTTTTATCGGCCGGTTAGATGATATTAGTTCAGACGGCATGGAACTCATTGATCAAATCTTAACCATTTATAAAAATTACTATTTTCCCACCCAAGTGCTGGTAGCTAGTGTACGTCATCCGCAACATGTCGTCGAAGCCGCGCTACTGGGCGGACATATTTGCACCATGCCTTATAGCGTCTTTCAGCAACTGGTGAAACACCCGCTGACCGATATTGGGTTACAAAAGTTTCTTTCTGATTGGGAAGCTCGAAAGGGGTTAAAGAAATAACCTAGGCTAAATGTTCGAATACATCAGACTTTCAATTCTTTACAAGCTTCTTCCCTTTTCGAAAAAACAGCATGAAACATTGGGCGGGTCAGTTTTCCGTAAACGTATTTTGCTGACTCGGATGATACGAGCCTAAAAGGACAGTCTTCCACGGGAGGATATATTCCGCTCCATGTGAAAATTTTGGGCCGAGGCAAAGGCGGGACGTTTCCCATGACCTGGCAAGTTCGCAGATATTCATCGAATGCAATTTTCCCTAAAGCAATCACAACTCGCACCCGTCGCAACAATCGTAGTTCTTCTTCTACATACGTACGGCAAGTTTCAAATTCTTCTTTAATGGGTTTGTTGCCAGGCGCGCACAGCGCACAGCCGCAGCAACATAACAGTTCTTGAGGGCAAGACCATCTTCTCGATGAATGGATTCAGGTTGATTGGCAAACCCAAAGGCATGTAAGGCTTCATACAACCAATCTCCACTCCGGTCTCGCGTAAACACCCGTCCCGTTCGGTTGCCTCCATGGGCTGCAGGCGCTAACCCCAGGACATATAGCTGAGCGTGGGGGTCGCCAAACCAGGAATAGGACGTCCCCAATACTCCCAATCTTGAAAACGTTTGACCTTTTCTCTTGCCACTTTCCGTCGATAGATCGTCAGGCGCTGGCAGGACGTACATTCCGATATTGTCTTTTGTAACAATATTAAGGATTTCATAACTGTTATCCTATAGGATTTCTGGCCCTCTCTGGAAGAAACCGGCATTTCTTCCTCACAGATACGTGGTTATCTTTATCACTGTCGTAAAGAAGGAAACTGGGGAAACCAGCAATATTTGACAATGTTCCTAAAATTCGGCAGTCTATTAGTTGTAATGGAGGTTCCCAACCCATTCGCCCCCTCCAGGATAAACGGTAATAGCTCTTCTAGCTCTTCACATGGAAGTAGCGAAACATACGATCTCCCACATGTCACGTTGGATTTCCTCCAGCAATAATCCTGTTGATAGTCCAAGCCTTTCGCCCTTGCCTTCCACACCTGAAAATCAATCATCAACTTTGGCTGTTTAGCCAACAGATTCAACAACTTTTTTTCCCTCGCCCCATATGGAGTATTAGGCTCGCTCATCAATGGGGGAATTTTGGCAGCCCTGTTATGGACTGTCGTCCCTCGACTTTCTGTTGTCTCGTGGCTGATGGGGCTGTCTATCATTAACGGGATTTGGGCCATACTTCTCTATCGATATCATCAAGAAGCCCAATACCCCACCTCACTTGACCAATGGGAAAATTGGTTCTTAGCTGGGAACCTTGCTTCAGGCTGCATTTTGGGGGGTCGGTGGGATTTTATTGTATCCTTCCACCTCAATTGGGCATGAAGTCCTCTTGATCTTTGTCTTGGGAGGAATGGTGGCCGCAGCCACCGCCTTGTATGCCTCCCATTTTTCTGCCTATCTCGCGTTTTCTCTCCCAGCTGCCATACCGTTAACCCTGCTCTATTTTTCCCGAGGAGACACGTTGCACATCAGCATGGGCGGGATGGGACTCCCTTTTCGTCATTATTATGACCGTCACAGCGCGACGAAACCACATCATGCTACTGAAATCTCTGACCCTTCACGAAGAAAATTCCAACTTGGTGGCAAATCTACTGCAAGCAAGGGATCGCGCTCAAGCACTCAATAATTCCCTAAGCAAAGAAATCACCCAAAGAGCTGCCATAGAAGAGAAATTGCGGCGACATCAAGAACAGCTTGAAATATTAGTTGAAGCACGAACGGCTGCCCTACAAGCATCGGAGTCGCTTTATCGATTTGTGACGGAAAATATTTCTGATGTCATTTGGATGATGGACCTGGACGGCAATCGTATCACCTATGTGAGCCCCTCGGTGAAACAACTACGGGGGAATTCGGTAGAAGAAGTGATGGACATGTCGTTAGCGGAATGCTTGACCCCATCTTCTTTGGAAAAAGCTCAAGCTGCAATCACCAAGAATTGGACCGCCTAGCTAAGACTCCTGGGGCAGCAGGTTCCACCTCTACTCCTAGAACTGGAACATCTCTGCAAAGATGGCAGCACGGTTTGGGCTGAAGTACGTGCAAGTTTGTTGTTCGACAAAGATGGACGTCCTCAAGGATTCGCTGGAGTGACACGGGATATCACGGAACGGCGAAAAATCGACCACGAAAAACGTCAACTAGAAGCGCAGCTCTTACGATCACAGAAAATGGATGCCATTGGCACACTCGCTGGAGGAATCGCCCACGATTTCAACAATCTTCTCACAAGTATTTTAGGAAATATCACGTTGACCGAACATATCATGACCTTGCCCCCTCTGGGTGAAACCTATCTCTCTCGGGCCGAACAAGCCACTTGGCGAGCTAAAGATCTCACGCAACAATTGCTGGCCTTTGCCAAAGGAGGGGATCCGATTAAACATCTGATTTCACTGAAGGACCTTATCAACGAATCCACCAGCTTTGCCCTATCAGGGTCTTCGGTCCTTTGTGAACCGCACCTTTCGGCAGATTTGTGGCCTATCGAGGCGGATCCGGGACAGGTTAGTCAAGTCATTCACAACATTGTCATTAATGCAGTCCAGGCGATGCCTCAAGGAGGGAAGCTGACGATCCAAGCTGACAACATTTGGATGAGCGAATCTCCTACTCCCTCCCCTATCCCTCTTCCTCCGGGTCCCTATGTCAACATCACATTGGCAGATGAAGGCATCGGCATTCCTAAGGAACAAGTGGATAGAATTTTTGATCCTTACTTTTCGACGAAACCAGAGGGGCAAGGGTTAGGCCTTGCATCAACCTACACCATTGTCAAAAAGCACAATGGACATATCAGTGTTGAATCACGATCCCAATGTTGGGACGATATTTTCACTCTATTTTCCAGCTTGTTCAACAGGGGCCAAACCTCTGAAACTTGCGGCCGTTCCACTTAAACACGGGCAGGGAACCATCCTTCTCATGGATGATGAACAACCCATTCGCCACGTGGCTCGGGAAATGCTTTCTCATTGCGGATATCAATGTGTCGTGGCAAAAGACGGCTATGAAACCATTGCGTTGTTCAAACAAGCTCTCGAGCAACACACCCCTTTTACGGCTGTGATTTTGGACTTGACCATTCCGGGAAGTTTAGGCGGCAAAGAAACCATCCTCCGCCTCCGCGAACTGGATCCGGAGGTCGTGGCCTTTGTCTCAAGCGGCTATTCAAATGACCCAATCCTGGCAAATTACCACACCTATGGATTTCAAGGAATCATTAACAAGCCCTATTCACTCATTGGTCTCAGCGCCATTTTGCATCAAACCCTCAGCGCACGTACCTTATCCGTCTTCTGAAGACCCTCTTTCCGATCTAGAAACTACCGAATTTTCTGATTCAGATATACACTAATATTGCCTGTCCTTCACTGAAATCTTCTGTTCCAGTTCAATTACTCAGTCGTCACGATGGGTCTGTTGAAAAAAGCCAGCGGCGTTCCCTGCCTTCGCCGGAGCGGTTTCGCGCAGGCAAGCGGACTTTTTTGAACCGACCCGACGCTGTTGATCACCAAGGGCTTCCTGGCGAAATACGGCCTTTGATATCATCATTATTCAACAGTTCCATGATCATTCACGCCCCGCCTAGTCGATCCACACAAATCCTGAAGACGCTCATTCAGACTGGCTTGGATGCGGCTAGTTCCAGTAGAGGCAATCACATGTGCCATGATCCGAAAAGGTCACCAACTACACGTCAACACCATTCAATACAACCTCGCCGCCTATCGACGGGTCGTCTGCGTAGGTGCCGGAAAAGCATCAGCTCACATGGCTCGGGCACTGGAACAGGTCCTAGGGCCATTCTTAGAGGGTGGATTGGTGATTGTGAAAGACGGATACGAAAGAACCACTAAAAAAATAGAGATTGTGGAAGCAGGCCATCCCCTTCCCGATGCTCGCAGCATCTACACGACGAAACACCTTCTGAACTGGGTACAATCCCTGAACAGACAAGACTTGCTGATCGTCCTTCTTTCGGGAGGCGCATCCAGCCTGCTCTGTGCTCCTGCTCACGGTCTGACGTTAGCTGAGAAACGACGCACGACCGACCTGCTCTTACAGTGTGGCGCCAGCATTCAAGAGTTCAACACCGTACGGAAACATCTATCTGCAGTCAAAGGAGGACAACTTGCCCAGGCTACTTCCGCCAAAATCTTGACCTTGATCCTCTCTGATGTCATTGGTGATGACATGAGTGCTA
This sequence comes from Nitrospirales bacterium, assembly GCA_965223295.1. GTDB lineage: Bacteria > Nitrospirota > Nitrospiria > Nitrospirales > UBA8639 > Nitrospira_E. Next base: position 4,784 of record CBDCWC010000001.1, read on the forward strand.
TCGGCTCAGGCCCAACCGTCCCAGATGCTACGACGTTTCAGGAAGCCAAATCCATTCTGAAGCGTTATCACCTATGGACGAAAATTTCTCCAAATGTGCGGAAACATCTGGATCAAGGTCTTCTAGGTCGGCTTCCTGAAACTTGGAAACGAAAAAGAAACAACTCTCCGCGTCGACATTCAATCATCCTAGCCAACAACCACACGGCCATAACCGCGATTGCTCAAGAAGTAAAGCGGTTAGGACTTCACCCGTATATTCTTGGTTCTCCCTTGCTAGGCGAAGCCCATGATCTCGGAGCCATACTTGGAGCTCTGGCTACAGATATTCGTACGTTCGGTAATCCAGTGCGTCCTCCTGCTTGCCTAATGGCTGGTGGAGAGCCCACCGTCACGATGACAGGAAAAGGGAAGGGTGGAAGGGCGCAGGAATGTGTCCTAGCAGCAGCACAAGAACTTGCTGGACTCCCCAACGTGATTGTGGCAGGGTTTGGTACAGACGGCTCTGATGGCCCCACGGAGGTTGCCGGAGCAATGGTTGATGGAAATACAATCAAACGGGCTAAAAAATTTGGCCTCGAACCCTTCAAGATGCTACGGGCAAATAATAGTTACACCTTTTTTCAACAAGTCGGCGGCCATATCATCACCGGCCCAACCCGCACCAACGTCAACGACATTTATTTCGCACTGGTATTGTAATGATTACTTTCCTCTCCTTTGTCAGGAGGGGCTAGGGGAGGTAGAAGACTTTGGACACCGCACAAAAGATGGTCCAAGAATTTCATGAACAATTTGACATTCATATTTCCACTACACCATCGATTCCTAATGAAGCCGTAACAACCCTGAGAAATCGGCTCATTCAGGAGGAGTTCGAGGAGTTGCAAGAAGCGATGCAGGGGAAGGACCTACCAGCCATAGCGAAAGAATTAGCAGACCTTCTCTATGTAGTATATGGTACCGCGGTTTCTCTGGGAATCGATATGGATCCGGTTTTTAAGGAAGTCCATCGCTCCAACATGAGTAAGATCGGCGGCTACAAACGCGAAGACGGCAAATGGGTAAAACCTCCAACCTATTCCCCCGCATCCCTTGATGCAATCATCCGCACACAAATGGAATCATGCTAAACTATGCTGTAATGAGAAAAATATCCAGGTGTTTTCGATGATTAATCCACAAAATCCTCTTCGTATTGCGGACCTCTTTATAGAGAAAACCCCATCCTTTCGAAGAGCTTTGATACCGATCAACAACTATTCACGTCGACACCGTCTCCATTTGAAACTCAAGATTCAATTTCATGAAAGAATGATTTGCCATTTTCATGAAAGAATGATTTGGTGCTGCCACAATACCTCATCCCCTCTGCATTCTTCCTCGTTGAATAGAACATTCGTTTTCTTGTTTTCTCAAAATCGATGGGTATCTTTTTGGTAGTTGAGCGTTTGGAAAATAAGCGACCTTACTCTAAGGAGGACTAGACGATGCGACGATTGTTGAAGGGACTTTTTCTCGGATTACTCCTGTTGGCTTTAAGTGGGTGCGGGTATAACGACCTTCAGGGATTAGATGAAGCCACCAACGCCGCGTGGAGCGAAGTGTTGAACCAATATCAGCGCCGAGCTGACCTCATTCCCAATCTTGTCGCTACGGTCAAAGGCTATGCTGAGCATGAGCAAGAAACGTTGGAGGGAGTCACGCAGGCCCGTTCGCAAGTGGCAGGCATCAAGCTGACTCCAGAAGCCCTCAAAGACCCCAGCTTATTTCAAAAATTTCAAGAAGCTCAGCAGGGGCTCACGTCGGCCTTATCTCGCTTAATGGTTGTCGTGGAAAAATATCCCGATCTGAAAGCCAATGAAAATTTCCGTGACCTCCAAAGTCAACTAGAAGGCACAGAGAATCGCATCACTGTTGCAAGGAAACGCTATATTGAGACCGTGGCTGAATATAATAAGGGTGTTCGATTCTTCCCCACAAATTTGACTGCTAAATATCTCTTGGGGCTTGAGGTCAAACCAAATTTCTCCGTTGCGGACGAAAAAGCCATTTCCACCCCTCCTGAGGTGAAGTTCTAAGTATCTTGGAGAAAATTTTCACTATGCCGCCCATGTGGTTGCCAAGTCGGTGGCTTCACCGGCTGTGGTGGGGGGTCCTGAGCCTCTTACTCCTGATACCACCAGCATGGGCCTTGGACATCCCACCCCTCACCGGTCGAGTGGTAGACCGTGCCCATGTCCTTTCGCCTTCCACGATTGCTCAGCTCAGTTCAGCCCTTGAGGTACACGAGACTCAAACATCCAATCAAGTAGTCGTCCTCACCTTACCTTCGTTAGAAGGCCAACCCTTAGAAGAGTTTTCCCATCAAGTGGCCACGGCTTGGGCGCTCGGGAAAAAGGGAACGGACAATGGAGTCCTGTTCCTGATTGCGATGAAAGAGAAGAAACTTCGTATCGAAGTTGGGTATGGGCTAGAGGGAACGCTGACTGACGCCAAGAGCTCACGCATTATTCGTCATGAAGTCGTACCTCGTTTTCGGACAGGAGATTTCTCCGGAGGGATTACCGCAGGCACTCAAGCCATTCTCGCAACCATCGAGGGGACATACGTAAACACCTCCCCCTCACCTGACATGTCAAGACAGGATCTCGGGACATGGGAGATTTTTGGGTTAGCCGTCGCACTGGGAACGATTTTCGGATTATTTCTAGGATCCCAACGACGCCTCAATGGAAGTATTATTGGCGGAATAATCGCCTTTGTCTTAGGTCTTCCTGCCACCTTATTAATCGCAGCTTTGGCAGCAGTCGTTGCACCGATTCTTGTGAGCCTGCTATCCAATGCAGGGGGTCCTCCTTCTCGCGACCCCTTTGCTCGTGAATCGGGATTAGGTTGGCCCGGTCCCGGAGGCGGTCATATCGGTGGATCAGGTGGTTTTGGGGGAGGGTTCGGGGGAGGCTTTGGTGGGGGGGGTGGCGGATTCGGCGGAGGCGGTGCCTCGGGAGGATGGTAAATGACGTTTTCTGATCAAGACCAAGCACGTATTCGCCAAGCCGTGACGGAAGCGGAACGACAGACACGCGGGGAAATCGTGCCCATGGTGATTGAACGGTCAGCTCGTTATAGAGAAGCTCGATATCGCGCGGGAATTGCCTGTGCTTTTATAGTACTCAGTACTCTTTTGACTATCGAATGGGAATGGATGCCGTGGGGATGGCATGCCACAAATGCCGGATGGCTTCTCCTCACTGTTGTGGGTGTGTATGGCTTGGGGTATTGGCTGGGAAGCTCTGTGCCGATTGTTCGGCTGCTCACATCTCAGGACCGCATGGCCTACAAAGTCAACGTGCGAGCCCACCAAGCCTTTTTAGAACATGGGCTTCATCGAACAGAACTGGGAACAGGAGTCCTGATTTTAGTTTCTTTGCTTGAGCACCGCATTGAAGTGTTAACCGATGATCCCATACTCACTCGGGTACCACAGCAGACTTGGGAGGATATGGTGACCCTCATTCAAGACGGGTTTCAAAAAGGTAAGCCTGTTGAATCTTTGTGTCAGGCCATTGCGACCTGTGGATCTGTGTTAGCTGAGGCATTTCCTGTAGAAAAAGGGGAGAAAAATCCAAACGAACTTCCCAACGAATTGATTCAAGATACTTAATTCGTTTACCAATTAATTTTTCTCTTGTGATTTCAGAGGTGCTTTGATCAGCATATTATCGATCAAACGAATATCACCGAGTCGAATGGCTCCCAATAAAACCATCTGCCCCTTCGCCGAAGTGCATGGCTCCAGAGTCTGTGCATCACAAACGGCAAGATACTCAACCTCGACTCCCTTAGACTTTTGAAGAATTTGGGTCATTTTCTTTCGAATCGTCCGAACCTGCCACGTTCCTGATTTAATCGACTGGACACCCTTCCGTAAGGCCGCTGAAAGGCTTGCGGCTTGCTGCCGTTGGCTTGCTGAAAGATAACGATTTCGGGAACTGAACGCGAGACCATCCGATTCCCGAATCGTAGCACAGCGCACAATCTTGGTATTGATATTCAGATCCTGAACCAACTGTTGAATGACTAACAATTGTTGATAGTCTTTTTGACCAAAATAGACATGGGTAGGACGAACGAGATTCAAGAGTTTTGTGACAACTGTCGCGACGCCTTCAAAATGCGTAGGACGTGCTTCCCCTTCCCAACGCCGGCTGAGAAGACCAACTTTAACTGAAGTCTGAAAACTACTTGGATAGAACTCTGCACTTGGTGGCGAAAAAATCAGGTCGACTCCAGTCTCTCGACATAACTGTTGATCGCTGTTGATTGGTCGAGGATAGCGGCTTAAATCTTCGGCCGGGCCGAATTGTAGGGGGTTCACAAAGATGCTCACGATGACCGACGGACATTGTTTGCGTGCCCGACGGATGAGAGATAGATGTCCCTCATGCAACGCGCCCATTGTAGGCACAAATCCAATTGTTTGCTGAACCTGTTTACGGCGCCAGGCTTGCAGCCCACGTATCGACCGAATGATACGCATAGACTTTATGAAGAAGGGGGGATTGAACAAGCCGGACGAGCTTGATATTTCGATCCCGACTTGATTGAAAGTTTATTCACACGACTGGAATCTTTCAGATTATCAAGAAGTTCCTGCATAGATCGATGCAAGACTGGATGCATATAATCCGAATCCAGCTCCACCAACGGTTCCAGAACAAACCGCCGCTGGTGTAGACGCGGGTGAGGAATGGTTAAGCGTGGCTGGTCAATCTGCTGTTGACCAAACAGGAGAATATCAAAATCCATCGTGCGTGGGCCTTGTCGATTGTCTTTCCCGCGGCCCAGGCTACGTTCCGTTTCTTGTAGGATGTCAAAAAGACGAGTAGGACTTAAAGAGGTATTCAAACGCACAACGCCATTATAGAACCAGTGTTCCTTATGCTTCCCTTCAGGATCAACTGGTTCCGTTTCATAGTAAGACGACACTCCAGTCACCTGTGACAGAGGCAATAAATTCATCAGCGCAATACCCCGATCACAAAACTCCTGGCGATCCCCTAGATTCGAACCGAATCCTATAAAAGTGGTTTCCTGGGACATCAGAATAGATGGGCCGAAGTGACTCTGATCGACATATTCACACGAAAATTAAACTGCATCCCTCATAGACCTTGTTAACAAGAAGCTTTTTTTGAAACCGTCCTAGATGATTGTAGTTGAGGAAAATTAGCCTGTCGAGCTCAGGGAAGGAATGTGAGGACAGCCTGGTACTGGACTGTCCTCGTCATAAAATAATGCCTGATTTACCATAAGCTAGATTTTGCGCGAGACCGCTGCTTCGGCTCAGACGCAGTCCGTCTTATCTGGACAGCCGGTCGAGCAGGACGAATTTCTTGAAACGCTTCATTCCGTTTATTGGCCATCGCCGCAGAAATACCTAAATATACTTTTCTGGCAGCTTCAGACCATTTCGGATCAAATGGCGCACCTTTGAATGCGGCTTCCGCACCTTTTTTTTCATCATGTGTCAGTGGTCGACTGTGTTTCTGCATTATGCTCCTCCATTGACGGGTGGGTGAGTATCAATAATTGAATGGACCAGAGGTTGAGGTTCTTTCTCCGCCTGAAGACGTTTTCCACAATTCAAACAAGCAAAGTACAATATACTCAACCCGACTTCTAAGTCTACGGCTCGCTCCATAACCATTGAGCCTTGGCATTTTTCACAAATTTTCATGGTGCCCCTTTTTGCAAGTGTTGATTGTCCTTTTGGTTTGAGCAAATGGTGTGCCTAACCCACTGGCACAAACAACTTGCACAATTCTTAGCAATTTCACGCTAACCAGCCAAAAGCAACCAAGGAAAACACATACCGCGACTCCTACAAAGTTGTGCAAAAGAATTTACTGTTAAAATCATCGACAGCCACACCAGGCAGTAGGTAGCCGACAGTGAAAAATGATGATCTTTGCTGGAGTAAGAGAGAGTTGAAGCAGGAGGAAGGGTTAACGATCCCGACAATTTAGAAATCGACGAGTCGTATCATTGAGAGAAAAAGGTGAGGATCAAAAGAAGCATTGGCAAGAGGAAAACAAAAAGACCTCAAAAGACAAAAGAAGCCAACGAAAGATTGAACAAAGAACAGTAGGGGAAAAAACGAAGAAACGCCTGAGTCAGCAGATGCTAGACATGACCCCACAATAGATAGAGATATTGTGTTGTGGAAGGAGAGCTTTAGACTGCAGAAAGATACGAAGTTTTACCTTTAGGAAGACCCCATACTTACACGACCATTAAAGACCCCTCCCGTTTCTACTGAGAGCCGAGGAGCACGCATTGTTCCATCAATCAAACCCGGAGCCAACAATTTGATCGATTCATTGGCCACCACATCTCCCTGAACATTCCCTTTACAAATCACCGCCCCTGCCTCAATCTTTGCCTTTACCACAGCCCGATCTCCGATGACTAACGTCCCTTTCGTATGGACCGTGCCTTCTAATCGTCCGTCTATTTGTACATTTCCCTCGTACCAAATTTCCCCTATACATTCCACACCAACACCAAAAAAGGCCACCACTTCCTTCTTGGCTTGAAGGACGGGAGTCGGAACTTGAAACGATTTTTGAGACCCCAAAGAGGTATCCATACTTTGCGTCGGCATCATGACATCCAGTTCACTTGCAACAGCCATAGAGTCTCCCTCCTCTTAGGTATAAATTCCGCAATCAAATATTATCGCCTAGATGTTTCAAAATATGTGAATCATCTCAGTCGGTTCGTCCTAGCTTACCTGAGTTTTATCCTAAATCAACCATTTTCCCACAGCAATCATGCTGGCAGGTCTATCGCTATTGTAGTCTGCACCAATAGTGAGATCTAAAGAATAAAGCCTTCACAAAGTTTTCTCTGCCTTCTACTTCCAAAGACATCGATACTATCAAAAAACTCTATCACCTGATTCTAACTACTCCACCCCCCCCCTCGAATGGGGAAGACCGACACCATAGGTGGAGGTGTTACAATGTCGCTTTCAACCACGTTCTTTTATATTTTCTAGCCGTTACCGAAAGCTGCCACTGTTATACATGAATTTCTCAAAGTTCCTCTTGCTCATCCTGTTAGTCCTGGCCGACGGATGCACAACTCCTGAAACCCGCCGGATTCATCAGACTTTTGACACCTACATGCAAGCGATCCAAGATGATCAGGGCATCCTGGCCTATTCTCTCATCGACCGACGAACGAGAAAGTATTGGGATGAGCTCTGCTACAAGGTCGTGTATGCGGAGAAAAAAGACTTTGTTGAGTTCGGGTTATTTGACAAAATGCAGGTCGTTCTTGCACGCCTCAATATTCCTGATACACACCTCATTAGCATGAATGGACAGGCCCTTTTTGAATATGCCGTGAATCAGGGATGGGTAAAAAACGATTCAATACAGACTCTTGGCCTAGGAGAAATTGGGATCAATGGCGACTTTGCAAGCGGCAATGCCATTGCCCGTCCAGAAACATCCTCATCGTACCAGTTTCATTTTTACAAAGAGGCTGAAGCTTGGAAGATTGATCTAACAGAACTGCTCAAGATGGCTGAAGCCGTATTGATTCACTACCAAGAAGAAAGCGGAACAACTGAGGAAAACTTTATTTTTGAAATCGTGCACATGATTACTGGTAAACCAGTAGACCCGGAAACTATCTATATCGCCCCCGCTCGTTCTCTCAACAAGTCACTAAACCTACCGAAAGAAACATAAGCGTTCTGGTTTTTTTGGCGCAGCCTCTTCCTCTACAAATCGTCAACAGATTTAAAAAGGTAACCTGAACACCAAGAACAGATTGATGAACATGAATCTCAAAAAATTGTAATATAGTGAAGTTATGGAGCCGGCGAGTGGGATTGAACCACCGACCTACGGTTTACGAAACCGTTGCTCTACCACTGAGCTACGCCGGCATAACATTTGGCAGGAAGGACAAGGATCTCCGCTCGTTTATACCTTTCGTCATATGATATCGTCAACTTAAAATCACGAAGTTCACCACATCAATCACCCACCTTTTCCCTACATTCCCTCCTTTGTTCGTCCATTGACATGGAAAGGAAGATCGCCTAATTTCCTAGCACAAGCTTCAGACAACATGTAGGAAATACTAGGAAGAACATGTCGATTGTTTTTGTCAGGACCGCATTTGTATGTATAGGAATCATATTCCTCACGACTTCTGTATATGCGAAATCTGACTTTCGTGTTGAAAAGGTCATTATTGCCAAAGGCGTGAACAATCGAAATCCTCAAGGGATTTTCACTCCACCAGCGTATTGTGAAAAAGATAAAAACGGCCAAGCCGCCATTCCTGTCGTCAAGGGCTCGAAAACTTCAAAAGTCTTTTTTTGGATCAAAGTGGCCTCAGCCAAGAGGGGAACCTTGCGGCATAGCTGGCATCACCAAGTTGACGGGACATGGAACAAAGTTTCGGAAGTGAATCTTTCGATTCGTCCTTCGGCAGGATACCGAATGTGGAGTTTAAAATCTCTAAAACCTGAAGTACATAAAGGCGAATGGATGGTTGTGGTCGCCCCTTCCAATACACCCGAAGAGATTATTTGTATCAGCCGATTTACGGTACAATAACCCATCTGTTGGCTTGTAGTGGATTATCTCACTTCCAGACCTCTCAGGGACTCTTGATCATTTTCTCCTGATGCAGGAATATTTTCTTTTGTTTTGATGCCAGACTCTCCTTCCACAGATTCTGTGAGACTTCTTCCATCCCAACCAAGATTTGAGGCCTTTGCCAATCTTATTCGACTTTGGAACCAAACGGGCACTCTTCTTTTGCTCTTTCCTACTTTGTGGTCATTGGTGCTGGCGTCGCATGGGTGGCCATCAATGAGGCTCCTTTTCATTTTTGTTGCTGGTTCATTTCTTATGCGCAGTGCCGGAGTCATTATGAATGACCTGGCTGATCGTCAATTCGATAGACGGGTCGAGCGCACACGCCACCGTCCACTTGCTTCAGGACAATTATGTCCTAAACATGCCCTGGGGTTATTAGCCCTCTTACTCACCTGTGCAGCAGGGCTATTATGGTTTCTCAATTCCCTTACCTGGCTTCTGAGCCCCGTGGCCTTACTTTTAGCCGGGCTCTATCCCTTCTGTAAGCGGTTTCTACACATCCCACAATTCATTCTTGGCTTGGCATTTGGCTGGGGCGGGGTGATGGCTTGGGCTGCCGTCCGAAATGACTTAGAACCAGCAACCTGGATATTATTTGCGGCCACTGTTTGTTGGGCCATTGTCTATGACACAATTTATGCGATACAAGACAAGGAAGATGATCTGAAAATTGGCGTAAAGTCTTCAGCTATTTTATTTGGAGCCTATACATGGCTGGGTGTTGGATCTGCGGCCTTCTTTATGCTGACTTTTTTATCCATCGCCGGTGAGGTAAGTAAGTTGGGGCTCCCGTACTTCTTGTGTATTATGTGCATTGCACTTCTTATGGGTTATCAAGTCATTCTTCTTCGATCAGAGATTACACCTAACCAAGCATTTACACTTTTTAAGCAACATTCTTGGACTGGAGTGATTGTCCTGGTAGGAATATTCTTTGGGGTCCGTTAGATCTGGGGAGACCCTAGAAATACACGCAAAAGATGAAGACCTGGATAGGTAGGGAAAATAGGTGCGACTAAACTAACTTATTCAGGTTCAGGAACGGGACCATCAGGAATTGGAGCCCGTAAGGTCCCCAAATAGTAGGTAAGGGCTCTCGCATCTCCATCAGAAGCCCCTAAATTTGGCATCCTTGTATGTTTTTTTATTGCCTGGGGATTTCGAATCCAACGATAGACCCATGTGGGATTTAAGCGAACACCCGCACGATCTAAAGCCGGGCCAACCAACCCGCCTACATCATTGAGACTATGACATCCATTACATCCATACGTATTGGTATAGAGTTTCTTCCCTAGTTCTACCTGCTGAGTTAAATCTTCTTCAGAAATAGAAAGATCAGGACGCTCAATGCGGGTTTTCTTTGGACGCTTGGAAAAATTATCCACGGCCGCTTTTGCTTTTTCATATTTTTCGTTGGCAATAAGGAAAGTTTCTTCTTCAGGTAACTCAATGTCTTCTGGTTCGTATTCGTCAAGCTGCTCATCAGTTAACGTATCTTCATAAGCCGCCTGCTCGGCTTCCGCTTTTTCCACTGCTGCCTCATAGCTTGCTTTCGTCGTTTCCATTTCCTGCTGTGCAGTAGCTAAAGCCTCTTCTAACTCTTTTTTGCGGCCAGCCATATCAAAAGTCAATGACATCCCATGGAGAGTCCGGACATAACCTACAATATTCCAAATTTCTTCCTCGGACAGCGTATATTTAAACGTGGGCATTGTAGGGACTGCAAAGTAGTTCTCGTCATCCAACACTTCTGGATCTTCCCAATCCCGCATATCACGATAAACCGTATCGAATATTTCTTTGTCACTAAAGGTCGACATTTCTGCATTCGAAGCTAAGTTTTTTGGTCTGGGGTCAGGCATGTGGTCCCAATTAAACCCTTCCCCTTGTTGACCAGATTCCCCATGACAATGACTGCAATAATGATGATAAAGCTTTTTTCCTTTGGCCGTTCGTTCATCCCCTGCACAGCCAAAAAATAACAGCGTGGAGGCAAACCCCAATAGCGTCAAATGTAGTAAGGCTCTCGTCATTGTTCCTTTGGCCACCCGTTTCATGCTGATTGGCCCTTTCTCAGTTTCCGTACCACAACCCATTCAAAACCTGCAGCGAGAGCAAGGCCAAAAATAACCCACCCGAAAATAGAATTATCTGCACTGGGCTCCGCCCGGATCGACCACCAAGAGGAAACCGCTTTCTGACTCCCTTTTTCTTTCACAAGACCACCAACCACGGCCCCATCCCAGAAGGCGAAGGCGACACTTCTCCACTCACCTGGCTCTATTTGGACATCCTGCTCATCGTCTGTCTTGAGCGCCCGAGTAAACACGACCTTCCAGACACCGCCCTCCCAGGAACCTGTTGCGTTGACATCTTGCTTGTCTTGAGTGGCCAAGGTCTTAAAGCCCTTCGCACTCATGTCCAAGGCCTTGCCATTTTCTTTTTTCCAAAACCAAATATTGACAGGGCCTCCTTCAACCTGAAGCATGGGTTGCCCATGAGCAAAATGGGCCTTCTTGTCGCCCACCATAAATTCTACGGCTGCCGCATCTCCTGGATCTTCAGTCGGATCCTCATACTCCACTAAAATTGCCAGGTTCTGTCCATCATGCAATCCTTTGACCTTCACCGATTTGACAGTGACCTCCTGAATACGTTCGGGCCAATGCACTTGGGGAGCTAACTTAAATTCTGACTCTGGCACGGAAGCCCACTGAGCAGAATTTGGGTCATTCGCAGGAAGACTGCCTTCAACCTGATACAATCTGACTGAGACACTTCCAACCGGTTCGCCTGCTGGTGGCGGGTCACTAGCGAATACACTAGTAAAACCGAGCATTCCAGATATTCCTACAAAAAGAACTGTCGAAAGGAATCTCAGTCTATTCAGCATATTTGTTTCTCCACACATACACCGTTCTCAATTAACGGACGAGCCACAGTTATTATTCTTCTTCTTCCCACGTCCTGGGAGACTGATGTGCCCCATCATATTCGCCCATAATAATTTTCCAAATAAATTCATCTGGCAACTCCACTTCCCAGCGCGGCATAGCCGACTTCCAGGGCATGCCCTCTACGGGTAATCCAACACCACCTTTTTTGATCCGCCAGAATAAATAGGATTCCTGTAACTGAGCAATGGTCCCAGGATCGGCAAAATTTGCCGGAGGAGGATTGAACCCTGGTGCAGCAGGTCCCTTCCCGTCAAAATTCGCTCCATGACAAGGCGAACAATATGCTGCATAGAGTCCCTTCCCCATATTAATATTGGCTTCATTATTTTGATACGGATTTGCTAATCCCACAAATTCTCCAGGTGGGGCTGGGTGAATGGTTCTATTTTCTGCCGGAGGAAGATCACTGGGGGCTAAACGTGTATAGGTTTGCCAACCCACCAATAACGGGAAAAGCACCAACACGGCCAATCGCGCCATCTGTCCAATCCCTGACTGCCCCTCCCCAGCTAAAAACCGAAAAACAGGTCCCATGAGGGCCTCTAACGAAGAAGCGCTCATCGTGCCATAAATCATGATGCCACTTAATGTGAGGGCTAAATACAAATAGATCAAACTGGCTGGCAATGGGGCTGTGACTAACGGGAGAAGAAACTTCAGGAAGATAAACATCCCGACCATCAAAATTGCCCCGCTCGCAATTGGACCTCTCATATTGTTCCTCCTGTGTTCCGGTTCCCCATCTTCCTATCGAGCAACCATTGCACGTTCTTCCTCCACCGATTCGACCGAATGGGAATCAGTAATTGAGGCAACCTCCACCTCTTCGGTCTCTTCCTCATCCGGTTCCATAATATCTTCAACTTTGACGCTGATTGGTTCCCCACTCATTTTTTGAAGGAACGCAATCACAGAATAAATTTCCGGCTTGGTCAGCCCAATGGGATCTTTATCAATATGCGGCATTCGTGCGGGATATTCTTCAGGTTTTGTCGCATGACGAAAATCCAAATAAATATAGGCCTGTGGCTTTGTCAGACTTTCATAAATAAATTCAGCAGAGAGCTTTGCCCCAATGCCATTTAAATCTGGACAACGAGCGGATTCACTTGGCCCAATGGAATGACACAATGCGCATTGGCCTTTACTGAAAAAGATTTTTTGCCCAATTGAAGCTAAATCGCTTGGAGTCTTTACTTCCGCCAGATCAAACGTTTCTATAGCTGGCGGGAGAGATGCCATTTGCGGAACCCCTAAGGCAATCAAGCTAAACAACCCCAACACCATGGCCACAAACCCCAGAACACGAGTAAACATGCCTTTGATAAACAATAGGATAAGAATCCCGACACCAACGACGCACAGACCGATTATTTGAAGTAACGCAACTTCACTCATGATGCCTCACTTATGGTTTTCGAGGACCCCAGATCCAGTAGTTTCAGTGGCACTTGGTGCTCCGCCAGCCATTGCTGGAGCGCCCCCAACAGGCAATGGTGCTTTGGCTTGCTGAGCTTTTGCCTTATCTCCCAATGTCGCTACCCAAAAGATAAATGCGACCAACAAACAATAGACAAATGTATTGAGCGACATAAATGCCGCAGCATACCCCAGAGCTGGGGAATAGGCATACTCCGAGGTATCGCGCATAACCCCATAGATATGCCAGTGAACACGAGAAGAAGATCGTGCATATCCCATGAGAGACATCAAGAGAATAACCATCACGGCGTTCAGGACTAAACTGTATCCTGCGCGTATTGGCATTTGTCCCCAGACCATTTCAGTTGTTGTCTTTGCACTCTTCATTAACAATGCCGTTAACGGTGTAAACGTAATCATAATAAACAAGACAATGAGCACCTGGGCCACGGAGAAGTAATTGATTCGGATAATGGCCGGGACGAAATAGCCCCACACACCCAGGACAATCACGGCAATTCCACCAATGACAAGCAGAGCCCCCATAATAGCTTTTGCCGCTTTGGCCCATCCGGCCGTCTCCTGTTTCCCCGCACGCCAATACATAATAAAACTCATAAAGGTCACAAGAATCATGAGATTCGACACGGTCATCTTGGCCGACATTACCCCGAAGACTCCCAGCAGAGGGTGATGAGTCCCTCCCATTTTCTGGGCTTCTGCCAAACTTGCAACCAGAGAATGCGGAGTCATCCATACGCCGAGACAGAGTAAGAGAACGACGAGCATGGCCATAATAGGTTTCTTATAGGCGTTTTCAGACCCAGGTATCCTATAGGTAATACCCATCCAGAAATAATAGTTGGCACCCAAAAAAAGAACACCAATTAACATCGCCTGGAGAATAAACAGCCATGCTAAAAATCCACCCATCAGAGTAATGCCCATTTGCTGGTTGTACTGATAGACCTCACGCATCAGCCAATAGCCAGCAAAGGGAAGGGGTAACATTCCAAATACTCCAATAAAGTTCCCGACGTAACCCATCCAGTCGTAATGCTCCCGCTCTTCACGTGAAACGGCTAGGAGATACCGGATCCCAGCATAGGCACCAACGATGAACCCGCCTAACACCACGTTGGCAATCAGGCGATGAATATTTACCGGCCACCAAGTGGGGTTATGCATGGCAGCCCATGCTCGTGTCCACGCGTCCCCATCAGCCACCACGACAGGACTGGCCTGGAAGGTAGCCCAAGAATTGGGAACAATCATAATGCCAATAGCAAACAGATTCAGAAGAAAGCCCAAAAATAAATGAAAGACTTTCTTATTCCCCTGCATATAATCCCAACCGTACCAATACATATACAGAGTCGCGGTCTCAGCTAAGAACAGTAAGCAGTAGATGAGGAACGATGGGAAAAACATATCTGTCAAATAGGCCATTAACTTTGGATATAAGCCAATGAGCAAAAACAACAGGATGCCCCCAAAAAGAGCTGTAGTGGCATAAGCCGAGGTGAGAAGTTTCGTAAACTCTTTGGCTAATTTGTCATAGCGAGCTTCTTTAGTTTTCCAGCCAACTAACTCGCAGACCCAACCAAAAATTGGCACGCCCAACACGAATCCGGCCAACAACAAATGTTGTTGGGCAACCACCCACACCAAGTTTCGGGCCCCAATACCCGGGACATCACGATACTCCACCGACATGGCTTTCGTATCTGCACCTGCTGCCATGGCAATGACTGGAAGTAATAATACAGAAAGGAAACTCACCCACTTAAAAATAGAAGGCATTTTTTCCAGGAGACGCATCTGGCTGGATGATTCTATGTGGTTGGCCGCTTTCATCATTAGGCCCCCTTCAGTCGGTCATTTTGAAGCATGAAAACTTGTTTCGCATACTTATAACGCATGCCATAATCCTCTTACTAGCCAAAATGTCTCGTCTTTTGTATTATTTTTTCGTTTCAGGTTGAGCATCTTTAGTTTTCGGTTCTGCTGCCTTTTCATCTTTGGAATCTTTTGGCTCGTCACCCTTTTCTTCTTCAAGCTTTTTGACAACTAACTCAGCTTTGACCAAGACCTTCTCAGCTTCTTTTAAGACTTTTTTAGGCTCTACTTTCACTTCTTGAGTACCAGAGAAAATAAATTCATATTCTTCATGGGGATGAGGAGTTGATGGAGGCAATAAAGCCCAGAAAACGAAGACCAAGACCACGCCAGCACCCGTAAACGCAGTCAAGAGTAGCGGCTGATCTGCGGGAATGCGAAGACCATCCCAAAAACTTGCTCGTTCTTCCTCTGTTCCATCCAAAGGTTTGGCATTTCTCACAAATGGTTGAGTCAGCCATCCTAAGCCATATAGCCACCCCAAAATACAAAGAATCAGGACCGCTGAAGATACGGTTCCCCACATCACAAGTTCAATTGTTATTTGTTCAGCGACCGGTAGTGTCGGCCAGATACTCTCTTTGACGGAATGAATAATACTAGATGTGACAGATTTTGCCACCCCAGTTACACCCGAAACGATCATTTTGATTAATGGCAACGCAATAGCAGAAAAAACCGCCCAGCGAAGCCAAAGGCTAGGGGCAAACCCAGGTTGAGGGTCAACTTTCAGACGATCAATAAATACCGTTCTGGCACAAAGACCTAAAGCCCAAATGTCTATTGGAATTGAAATAAGTAACAGGAGAAATAAGCCCGAACCCTCCCAAGGATGCATATGTGCGGCCAGCATCAAGAGAGCAAAGGCCAACTTAATAGGAAACCCGGTCCAAAATGTGGGCCAAAAAACAAGAAGGCCCAATTTAATATTCGACATCGTCATGAGCGTTTAATGTAAAAACTCTCGATTGATAATGGCTGAGACGGTAAACACCAAAATAATGACCATTATTAGAGTCCATCCAATAAGAGCGGCCGGGCGCTTAAAAAGATTTCGCTCAGGATTCGTATCGATAAAAGGAAGAGCGGCCAGGAAAGCCATAAACGCTCCAGGTATGGCTATAGCCCCAAGAAATTGCCCGAACTCTCCTCCAAACATTTTCAGGCGGAGTAGTTGAAAGAGAAAGAGAAAATACCATTCAGGCTCAGGATGATAGTCACCAGGATCGGGAGTCGCCTGCTCAAGTAATACAACAGGCTCAATAAACGCTAAAGAACAGATAATGAGAAACACAGTGGCCATCGCCACAATATCTTTCCAAATTTGACGCGGAAAGAAGTAATCCGTCTTAGCCTTGATCTCCTCCGGACTTCCTCTAAACGGTCCGGCAGGTCCCGCTTTTCTAAACAGGAAAATATGAAGGCCAGCTAATCCGGCTAATGCCGCTGGCAAGACCATCACATGTATGACAAAAAATCGACTGAGCGTCATCTGCCCAGGTGTAGGGCCACCCTTCAGAAATCTGGCCATAAAATCTCCCACAATGGGAGTTTTGTCCATAATTTCGACGCCAACGACTGTAGCCCAATAGGCTCGCTGATCCCATGGCAAGAGATATCCGGTAAATCCGAACCCCATCACAATTCCAAAAAGCGCCAGACCGACAAGCCATATCAATTCTCTAGGTTTCTTGTATGCTCCCCATAAAAAGACTTGTGACATGTGAGCAAACACCATCACAACCATAGCGGAAGAACCCCAGAAGTGGTAGCTCAAAAGAAACCAGCCGTAGTCCACTTCATGAATAATATACTGGGTACTGTCATAAGCATGATCGGTACTGGGAACGTAATAAAACATCAATAAAATCCCAGTGACCACTTGAAGAATGAAAATGAAAAGGAGGACTGAGCCGAAGGCATAGGCCCATCGAGACCCACCAGGGATCGGCTCGTTGAGCATTTTGGCCTGAATGGTTTTCAGACCAACCCGTTCATCAACAAACTCAACAACTTTTTCAAATGGATTGGGTTGATTGACGGGTTGAGAATCCTGCTGCATGAAGGAATAGTCCTCGATTTTATGAAGGCTTGTTAAAGAAGTCGAATTTGATCTTTTCACGCCGGCCTTGTATTCGATATCAATAATCTTCACTTCTCCGGCGGCATCAACTTGCAGAGGCAGGACATCCAGGCCACGCGGGGCCGGGCCGTCAATGACTTTCCCTGCTTCATCATACAGACTCAGATGACAAGGGCAGAGGAATACTCCATCCGGATTGCTCTTTGTTCTTCTCCACTTATATCCGCACCCTAGATGAGGGCACTTTCCAGAGAATCCGATATATGGTGAATTCGCTTTATTGACATGAATCACAGTCACCTTTATTATCGAAGAATCTTGCATCTTTCCCACCATACACCGCCTTTTGCACTTCAGGCGTGGCCTTTCACCACCCAGATATTCTTTTCAATCTGCTGTTCAGGCATAAAAGCTTCCTTGAAACCCCGCGTAAATTTAAACTGAAAGCCGATGTTTTCCTGTCTTAACTTTCTTCACATTTCCCACGGAAAACCATGAATTATCAAACGGTTTAAACATGGGCTTCATCAAATATTTCAGCACAGGAAATGCCAGAGGAAGTGCAATAAGGGTCCCGATGGCATGTGTCATATTGTTAAAAAATGTTCTGCGAGGGACACCCTGCTCTAGACAAGGGAGCGGGCACCAATATCTCACCCGGTTCAACATGAAGATTATCCTCAAGATGCGCAATTTCAACATCATGAATCGTGACATATTGATCACGATCAATTAATAGGAAATTGCGCTTGAACTCGTCCGGTGAGCAGCGAAGAACAATCTCTTCTTCACTCACAATCTGCTGAACTTGCCCAACAGGAATCTGTCGCTCAACACCCTGAGCTCCCCATTCCTTCACTACAACATGACTAATTTCATGTGAAAGGGGATCAACAATGACCTTGGAAACCTTTCCAACTTCATGATCACCACATAGGGCTTTTGCCGTGAGCTTTGGTTGCATGCCTTACACGAATCCTCTAAATCTTCCTCATCAATCAATACATTTTTATCGGTTTCGGCGTGGTCAACAGAAGCATCCTTTAGAGAGGCCAAGAATGCCACGAGAGCATCAATCTCCTCATCAAACATGAGGTCTCGGTACTTATCTGGCATTTTTCCCTTCTTGTATTGTTTATCAAATCCCTCTGCCTTCCACTTTTTGGGATATAATATTTTTTCTTTTAAGTTGCTCAGGAGTCATGAGATTGCCAATATTGTCCATCACAGGACCTCGCTTTTTCCCACCTTGACCAAACAGTTTATGGCAGTTATAGCATTCTTGGAGCTCCCATTGTTCTTTCCCCAAGGCAACAAGGTCACCAGAAGCGGCTCCAGATGTACCAGTGTCTTCAACCACCTCCACTTTTGCCGCACCTCCGAGAGAAGCCAATTGTTTAGAAATGGACTTCGCCCGTTCGTCTAAAGCTTTTGCCCTAGCAATAAGCTCCTCGGCTTTACCTTGCTGCGATCTGGCTTTTCGCATTTTGAGAACTTTCTCAATTTTTCCAGCTTCAACACTAGGGTCGAATTGAGGAAGAATTGAGGCTCCGGCGATATACATTCCCGAAAGTAATACATAAAATACAATGAGCGCCCCAAGCGCTTTAAAGCCTTCCAAGCGCTTCATAGGAGGAGCATCAAGAAGGATAAACACAAATGCTCCCAACATAGCGTAGATGAAAAACATGATCTGAAAAACCTTGGGAAAGTGCGTCATCTGGGCCACAACAACCAAGATAACCCCAATGATAATTCCGATGACTGTTTTTTTCAGAACACTTTTCATGAAGCTTTGATTAGCCATACGATTCCTTTTCTTCGAAATTCGTTCTCTCCAGCCTTACTCACCAGACAATGAGTTAAGAAGTCACGGTCTTTGGATTGGCCGGTTTAAGAGTGACCAGAATGGCAAAACTGACCACAGCATAGAACACGATCGTCACCCCTGTAATCCACCAAGCCGAGAACGACAATGTCGGAGTAAAGGCTTCAGAGGTGAAATCTGGAACAAGGTTGTATACATGGAAGTATTTTCTGGTGAGGGACCGAACGGTTCCCATCAAGCCCATTGTCCAAATTGCGCTAAATGCCAAGAAAATCAAGACAAATTGTGAGGCAAAATCTATTTTCCCCCAAATAATCGTTCCTTGTTTAATGGCACGGTTATACATGATGTAGTTCACGATAGTAAGAAAGACCAGCGTGAACGCCGCCGCATTTTTGGCTGGCATTAATGCCAATTCTTCGGCCCATTCTGGCAACTCAAGATCATGCGTCGCTAGGCCTTGGGTAGGAACAAACCCATGGGGAGTCATCCAAATAGCATCAGCCACCACAATCATGAGAAAACCGATTTTTATCATGGTGAAAGCAGAAACTGTGAAGTTTTTAAGTCCAGGCACCCTCCCCAGAACCATTGGAGCAATAACAATGGCTGCCAAGTATATAAGCGACTGCCACTCAGGTGGGGGAAACATTTTCCACGCCATCCCCATGACAGCCGGCATAACCAGCACAGCCAAGGCTACAAACCCAGAGATGCGAATCTGCTCCACGCCCTCAATGCGCTTGAGACTTAACCAAATATAATAATTACTTGCGAGAAAGATGAGACCAATCATAGCCCCCTGCATTTCAAAAAACATCGACAATTGGTCAGCCATCATGTAGGGGCAAATGGACGCATCATAGTCACAGAGTTCGTAGGCCAGGAGGTAGCCCATAAACGGCAGCAACAATAGCGCTCCCACTCCAATCATATTGCCCACAAACCCCATCCAATCATAGTACGATCGCTCTTCATCGGTTTTTGACCGCATGAACATATAGGCCGCAATTAGCCCTGCGATAAATCCTCCAAACGTCACATTCCCAACCAACCGATGAAGATTCAGCGGCATCCAACTATAGTTAGCCATTTTGTCCCACAAACCAGCATTCGTCACGAACTCCACAAGTGAGACCCCTTCTGCCGCTTTTGCGGGAGTATTCATAAACGCGGTCGGACCATCAATCACAAAAAGCGTGACCGTTCCTACAATATTCAAGAGAATCCCCAGAGCGATATGACGCCCTTTTAAAGAACCTTTCATGGAATCCCAGGAATAGAAGTACGTATAGAGAATAATGGTCTCCATGATAAACAACACCGGATAGAAAACGGCGAATACCATGAAGAAATGCTGGATGAGCCAGGTCGAAAAGTCTGGGTAGGTACCCAGGAGCACAAAGATAAACAACCCACCGGTCAAAGCCGTCATACTGTAGAGAATGACCGTGACCTTAATGACTTCCTTGGCAAGACGGTCGTACTTTGGGTCGTTATTTTTGTACCCAAGCCACTCAGCCACCACCGCAAATATTGGAGCACCCAATATAAAGGCAGCAAATAAGATATGCAGATTGGCTACGACCCAGACTGCAGTGCGATTTCCCGTATATGGGAAATCCACCTGAGGAGCAGGAACCTCCTGTCCATACGCCAGTGCTGCCCCGCCAATGAGCAAGCCTAAAACCATCCATATACTTCGGTGTAAGGTTTTCAAGGGTCGTCCCCCTCCTTTAATCATTCTTTCCGTCCTGGAGACAGCGCTTATGCGTGATTAATGAGCCGCATCATCCGCAGGTGCATCCCCTGCTGGTGCAGCGGCTGGAGCAGAACCAGCTGTTCCCTGAGGAACCCATTTTTTCGCGGCCACATCATATTCCTTACCTTTGAGCCCAAAGGTCGCTTCGTAGGCAATCACTTTCCAGATTTCCTCTTCTGAAAGCTTGCTCTTCCAGGCTTTCATTTTCGTGCCTTTGACACCTTCACTAACTCGCCAAAACCATACTGCATCTGAATAGAGCTCCATTTGCTCAGTTCGTCGGAAGTCTCTGGCACCCGCCTTCACAGGCTTCCCATTTTTTCCATGGCAACTGGCGCAATTCACATCAATATTTTGCTGTCCGGTAAAAATGGCTTTCCCCTCCTCTAGGATTTCAGGATTATTCCAATAGCCATCCGGCATATGCTTGTCAGCATATTCAGGCGGAGCAGGCGGCGGGGGCTTCGGTGGGCCTTCTCCTCCACCACAAGCAGAAAATGACATCCCCATGACCGCTAACCCCATCACAAACAAGCTTCGAAGATTTCGGTATTCGTTCATTGTTCCCCCTCGTGTACGTGATTCCTAATACTAAGCCTGTTAAGCTTCCTGCTTTTTCTCAACTGTTACCAACAACGTTATCACTCCTTTGAGGACTACACTTCCTATGTTATCCCCTTCTGCAGAGGTCTTATTCTCTCTTAGCGGAATTCTAAAAAAGGCTTTTTACTAAACCGGCGGGGAAAATTCGAGGAAAAGATAAAAGAGGACAGGAACTGATTTTATCCTCGACGGTCTAAGCCCTATCTGTTACCTAACTACATTTTCAAAAATTCAAAGGGTACCTCATCCTTTGATTGCCCTAACCTTCTTTCATCTCCTTGGCCTTTCGACCCCGAAAAAAGACCTGGTTTTCTATCACAGACAAGCGGCGACCGTCAATCGAATCTTCGGTTTGGTGGATGAACGGACTCCCTAGAGGATGACTATTTTCCGAGGAACCACTTTTCCTAAAGGATTCTTGAATTGTGAGATATCAGACACTAAAAAAATACTGTAAAAACGAGGTAGGGACAGCTGGAAAGAACTATGGCATTTTTGACTTCTGCCACTTTTGTGTCCAATCTTCCCAGGATCGACCAAATGCGGTGTCTTCTCCGCTGAATTCCACTTCAGCAATATCCTGATACTTTACTGTCATCGGCTCCGCCTGATTGGGGGGAAACAGCTTAACATATGGGTCAGGAATTCCCTCTTGGCGATCAAATACATAACCAACAACCTGCTCTCCGGTTTTGAGGTGTAGGGTCACATCGCCTCGATAGTCACAGGCCCTATTAAGAGCCTCTTTCAGGTCAGACTCCGTATGAGTCGGCAGTCGATGCCCTTCCCAAGATGGTGGATGATTATCTGAGAGGTCTTGGTGACTCACGACCCAGGATTTTCTTCAGAGGTTTTGGCTAAGGTCGATAAAGAAGGAAGGCCGGACAATGACGAAAACAAGCGCTACACCGCATTAGGAAAGAGAGTGGCCTTCATCGTTCCCAAAAATCCACTCCAGGAACCGAAGGTGTCTTTAACCGCCGACGCTTCATAGCCACAATGCACCATACAATCTCGGCATTGCTCATGCCGCCCTGTCCCATAGCGTTCCCAGTCCGTCTCTTCCATGAGTTCTCGAAACGTCGACACGTATCCCTCTTGCAATAAATAACAAGGACGCTGCCAGCCAAAGATATTGTAGGTGGGATTTCCCCATGGCGTACATTCATAATCCCGCTTCCCCATGAGAAATTCTAGAAAGAGAGGCGACTGATTAAATTGCCACGTTCGCTTACGTTGCGTCAGCAATTGGGAAAACAACGACCGCGTCCGATCCCGTTTCAGAAAACTTTGCTGGTCAGGAGCTTTATCGTAACTGTACCCAGGCGAAATCATCATGCCTTCAACGCCCAACTCCATCATTTCATCAAAGAACTGGCGAACACGCCCCGGCTCGGCATCATCAAACAGCGTCGTATTAGTCGTCACCCGAAAACCTTTGGCAAGTGCAACGCGAATCGCTTTCACCGCCACATCATAGACGCCATCCCGACAGACAGCATGGTCATGCTCTTCTTTCAGTCCATCCATGTGAATACTGAATGTCAGGTATTTTGAGGGTGTATAGTCTTGGATTTTTCGTTCTAAAAGAATGGCGTTCGTACACAAATAGACATATTTTTTTTGCTCCACGAGTCCCTCGACAATAGCTGGCATTTCGGGATGAATGAGTGGCTCCCCTCCTGGAATACTCACGATTGGCGCTCCACATTCATCAGCCGCTGTCCAACATTGCTCAGGCGTTAGGCGTCTGTTCAGAATATGATCCGGATATTGGATTTTCCCGCATCCTGCACATTCCAAATTGCACCGAAACAACGGCTCGAGCATCAGCACTAATGGATACCGCGGGACACCTCGAAGATGCTTCGAGAACGCGTACTGCGACACCGTATACATCTGTGAAATAGGAACACCCATTACGGCATTACTCCAAAACGCATAGCTTTCTGTTTATTGTATGACTTCTACAAGAAATGTGTATTTTTGAGAACCGCTACAAATGGAGGCGCCGAGCGGGATCGAACCGCTGAATCGCAGTTTTGCAGACTGCTCCCTTAACCACTTGGGTACGGCGCCTTCTCGGCTTCATTATACGAAGTCGCTTTTGTTTTGCACAACTGAGGGTACGATGGCTTCTACTTTCTAGGAAGTACCGAGATTACCTGAGAGGTAAAACTGGAATGTCTCGTGAGGAATGCCTAGTGGAGGCTAAAGACAGATCCTCGATTGGAAGAACGTCAGGATCTGCCATAGACACCGAATTATTTGAATTGTCAGACCCTTGCTCTTTTGCCATGGCTTCGACTTCTTCAATCAACGTATCCATTAATTCTTCTGAAGGTACACGTTTATAGAGTTTGCCCTTTTTGAAGACAATTCCAACCCCTTGGCCACCCGCTATACCAATATCAGCTTCCTTTCCTTCGCCGATACCATTGACGACACAGCCGAGAACGGACACCGTGATGGGGGTTTTAATATGCCCAAGTCGATGCTCTAATTCATTCGCCATTTTCACCACATCAATTTCGACGCGGCCACATGTAGGACACGCAATAACGTTGACTCCTCGATGCCTCAGTTCAAGCGACTTTAAGATTTCAAACCCCACTTTGACTTCTTCTACCGGGTCGGCTGCCAAAGAGACGCGTAAGGTGTCACCAATGCCCTGAGACAGGAGCCAGCCCAACCCCATGGCTGACTTAACGGCACCAGTCGTCGCTGTACCTGCTTCGGTAATACCGATATGCAAGGGATAGTTGGATTGCTGCGCGAATAACCAATAGGCGTCGATGGCCATGTGAACATCTGACGCCTTCAATGACACTTTCATATTGGTGAAGCCCACATCTTCCAAAGCATGGACGGCATTCAGCGCAGATTCGGCCAACGCTTCGGCTGTCGGGTACCCATATTTGTCTAGGAGCGTTTTTTCTAGTGAACCTCCATTCACGCCAACTCTAAGAGGAATGCCGTAATCATTGACGGCTTTAATCACCTCTTCAGTTTTCCACCAGGGGCCGACATTTCCCGGATTGATGCGAACACAATCGACGACTTCTGCTGCCTTTAATGCCAAACGATGATCAAAATGAATATCCGCAATAAGGGGCACCGTCATCTGGGCCTTAATTTTAGGAAGAGCCTGAGCAGCCTCCATGTCGGGAACAGCCACTCGTATGAGTTCACACCCCGCCTCTTCTAAGCGACGAATTTGTTCTAGGGTCCCTGGAATATCACTGGGATGAGGGATGGTCATGGACTGCACCGAAATCGGCGCATCGCCACCAATCTTGACCGGTCCCACCTGAATTTGACGGGTCTTTCGTCTAACAATATGCATGTGAGGCTATGAGCGTAAAATGGTTTTCAGAGAGACTCGTTCAACGAGAGCTTTCGCTTGATCGTGAATGCCATCGGCCGTTAACCCATATTTTTCGCGAAGCAATTCTTGTGGACCTTGTTCAATATACCAATCCGGCAATCCGAGCACCTTCGTCGGCAAATCCCATCGTTCTTCCTCGGATAGAAACTCTAACACTGCCGAACCGAATCCTCCCATTCGACAGCCTTCTTCCACGGTGATGAGACATTTGACATTTTTCGTCACATCACGAATAAGGTCTTTATCCAAAGGTTTCACAAATCTCGCGTTAATGACCGCCGCAGAGATTCCATTATCTTTCAGTTGTTCAGCCGCCTTGATGGCTTCCGACACCATCACGCCTATGGCCACAATGGCGACATCGGTTCCTTCAGCTAAGAGTTCCCCTTGCCCTATTTCCAGAGGAATTGGCTCGGGATCCAATGGCACTCCTAAGCTACTTCCACGAGGATAGCGCACCGCAACAGGCCCATCATGAACCAGCCCAGTTTGGACCATGTGCTGGACTTCATTTTCATCCTTGGGGGCCATCACAATCATATTGGG
The DNA here is from genome assembly GCA_965223295.1 of Nitrospirales bacterium. Taxonomy (GTDB): domain Bacteria; phylum Nitrospirota; class Nitrospiria; order Nitrospirales; family UBA8639; genus Nitrospira_E. The sequence continues at coordinate 29,961 of CBDCWC010000001.1, forward strand.
GACATGGCGAAGATACGCAAAATCAAAAGCCCCATGATGCGTCGTCCCGTCTTCAGCAACTAATCCACCTCGATCGATACAGAATGTCACAGGAAGATTCTGTGTAGCGACATCATGCACCACTTGATCATAAGCACGTTGTAAAAACGTAGAATACATACAAATGACCGGCCGCATCTGCTCTGCAGCCAACCCTGCAGCATAGGTCACGGCATGTTGTTCTGCAATTCCCACATCAATCAACCGATCGGGGAATTCTTTCTGGAAACTCGACAGACCTGTGCCTTCACACATCGCGGCCGTGATCGCCACCACACGCTTATCTTTACGTGCCTGCCGTCTCAAGGTATCCGCGACAATTGCACTATAGGTTGGAGGCCCAGACTTCTTTACTGGCTGTCCCGTTTTAGAATCAAACGGCGAGCAGGCATGGAACCAGACAGGATTGCTCATGGCCGGTTCAAAACCGAGTCCCTTTTTTGTAATGACATGCAAAAGCGTTGGCCCTTTGAGCTTCAGAACATTATCTAAGGTCGGCAACAGATGCTCAAAATTATGGCCATCGATTGGGCCCACATAGCGAAAGCCCAACTCTTCGAATAAGAGGCCGGGAAGCAGGAATCCTTTGGCTAACTCTTCTGCTCGCATGGCAATCCGCTTCACGTTTTCACCGATTTGCGGAATGGTATCTAACAATTGTGAGGTTTCTTCACGAAATCTCGTGTAGAACTCCCCGGTAAATGTGCGGTTTAAATATGCTGAGATTGCCCCGACGTTTTGAGAAATGGACATCTGATTATCATTCAAAATCACCACAATGTCCTTGCCCATATCCCCTGCATGCTGGAGACCCTCTAATGTCATGCCGGACGTGAGCGCACCATCCCCTACCACACAGACAATTTTATTAGAACGGCCTAGCTTCTCACGGGCTTCCACAAAACCAACCGCAGCAGAAACTCCTGTGCCCGCATGTCCAGCATTAAAGGTGTCATACATGCTTTCTTCACGCTTACAGAACCCGCTCATGCCACCGAATTGGCGGATGGTGTGAAATTTTTCTCGTCGCCCCGTCAACAATTTATGCGCATAGGCTTGATTGCTGGTATCCCAAACGATTTTGTCCTTTGGCGTGTTCAGCAAATATTGTAAAGCCACAGTTAACTCCACCACACCAAGATTAGAAGCGAGATGGCCGCCAACCTTAGAGATAACTTCTATGATCAGTTCTCGAATTTCCTGGCAGAGTTCAGGAAATTGTTCGGGAGAGAGTTTCTTTAAATCTGTAGGACTTTCAATCCTTTTTAACAAGGACATAAGGCTTCCTTTCTTCTGGGCTACAACTAACGCCGCCTTTTTGTCAGGGAATCATGAAGAACTTCAGAACCTAGGCATGAACACAACTAAAATCATCCCATAGCTGCCAAGAGGTGTCAAGCACTCACTCTCGTACACATGCATTTGACCAATGAACAATTAGAATGAGCCAACAAGTCTGAGTTTGGTAGAGACCAGGCGAGAATTGTTCAAATACTTACTGAACAATAATGATGCTGTATGACAAGCTAAGATCCCGCCCGCGGGCTGAATAAGCTGAGGCCTGCACATCACGAGTGAGACATTCCCGCCCGAAGGTTATCAAATGGTGAGCCACCATCGCGATTTGAAACACTGACTCGACATTACCCTCTTTTAACTCCCGCCGGGTCATGGTCCAAAATTCTTTTCGATAATCGCTACAAATGCCCACCCGCCAAGCCGTACGTGCAAAAATTTCGACCGCTCGACGCAGATTCGCCCACGTCAACTGATCCAAGGGACGCGTCGGTCGCTTCCGGTGCAAATACGTTCTTTCGGCTTGCGCCGCATAGCGCGCGTAAATATTTCGTGGTTCGTACGCCTCACGGATGACACGCTTCCAATTCGCAACCACCTCATCGTAAGGTTGCAAATACTCGACGTTCGAATCACGCCCTTCTCCAGAATTCAGGCGATTGGCTTTTTGCAGCCGTTCGTAGAGTGGGGTATGCGGCAAAGCAACTAGCAAGTTCGGTGTCACGATGGGAATCTGAGAAACCTTAATAAATTCGATAATCGCGTCAGTGGTCTCAGGCGTGTCCGTATCCAACCCAATGATAATGCCCGCGGCGATTTCGATTCCGTAGCTATTCACCGTGTCCACGGCTTCAAGCATCGGCGTGCGAACGTTTTGCCTTTTACTCATAGCACGCAACGCATCCGGGTCCACAGTCTCGATGCCAATAAAGATATTGGTCATAAAGGCCTCACGCATGAGCTCTAGAATATCGGGATATTCCACCACATTGAACGTGAGTTCACAGGAGAGGCGAACTGTATAATCCCGGCGCTTCTGCCATTCCACGAGATAGGGCAACAGTTCCCGCGCCGCTCGGGGGTTGGCAATAAAATTGTCATCTACGAAATAAATCGAGGGTGTCCCACCGTCAGCAAGTTCATCCAATTCGGCCAAGATTTGCTCCGGCGTCTTGAGTCTTGGATTTCTCCCATAGAGCGCAGGGATATCACAAAATTCGCAGGTAAAGGGACAGCCGCTGGAATACTGCACACAGCCGAGCAGGTACTGACGAACGTCTATGAGACGATAGGCCGGGGTCGGGAAATCTGTCATAGGAAGCCGATCAACCGTCCGAAAGACTATTTGTTGCTCGGGACGCGCTGGAGTCTCGTCAATCCGGCGGAACAAGTCCAGTGTCGCATCACCCACTTCTCCACAATGCAAGAAATCGATGTCTTCATATTGTTCAGGTGCCGCCGAAACTGAGGGACCACCTAACACTGTCATCTTGCCTGCCGCATGTGCACGCTGGGCAATATCATGGATTTGATGGCGTTGGATGTGCATGCCCGATATCAGGACAGCATCAGCCCACGCCAATTCACTGTCACTTGTCGGACGAATGTTCTCATCAATAAACTGGACTTCCCATTCTTGGGGCACCAACGCTGCAATGAGAAGAATTCCTTGTGGCGGCATAAAGGCCTTCACCGGCCCCATAAGAGGAAAGGCATGGTCAAACGTACCAAAGGCTTTGGTATAGGCCGGAAACACACAGAGTATGCGCCGAACATTTAACGGCCGAAACGTTCGAACCGTTGCTGTCGGTGTTAAGAGCGAACTAGATGAGGACAAATTGATTTCTTTCTTTGGAGGGGCTGACCATCATAACATACCTCTTTCCTGCACAAAATAGGAGATTGGATTTTGCGATGGTATGTTTTCCACTATTCTTTGAGCATTTCAACCATTAGGTTGCCGCATCTGGCGCTTTCGTCTGGCCACGATAGAGAAATGCAGGCAAGACCACTAAACACCCAATCAATGTCAATAAAATCCCTAGGCTCAACAATTGCCCCATACTCGCAATGCCCACATGCGAGGTATATGCGAGGTTACTGAAACTCAACATTGTGGTCACACTACTGAAAAACACACCCCGGATGGTTCCGGACCGCAGAAACATTTCACAAGCTTCCGGCCTTCTGCGCATTCGCTCAACAATATGGATACCGCTATCAGCCCCAAGCCCAAAAATTAATGGAAGCGCAATCACATTGGCATAGTTGAAGGGCATGTCAAAAATAACCGTATACCCTACCAGACAGAGTGCGGCCAGACTCAAAGGAAGAATCACTAATAGAATATCCCAAATGTTTCTAAGAACAAGCGCTAAGATCAGGACAATCACCAGAAGCGCGGAAACAAATGCTTGCTGAAATGCTCCGGCTACTTCATTGCCCCCATCTAAATAGATAGCAGGCAGCCCCGTGACCTGTGGAGCCATGCGACGAACATCGCTCACAAACTCTTCCAAGGCTTCAACATTCCTCAAGTCCTTTTTAGGATAGACTTCCAAACGGTACGTTTCATTGGGACCCACCCAACGTTCAACTAGTTCTTGCGGCAAGTCTTTCTGAGTGATGAGCCCCATCGGCATCGCAATCGCTTGCTCAGATGTTTGGTCATTCGGAAAAGACCCCAACAAACTGTGGTCTAAACGATCAAGCAGATTCTTCTGTACTTCTTTATCACTAGTGTTCAACTTCTCAACAAAATTTTTCAGTACATCTCTAAGATGGCCTGCAGAATGCTCAGAACCCAACCCTGTTTTCTGAATATAATCTTCTAGGGTCCTCAAAAAGGATTGGATTGCAGCCAGAGAGGCATCAGTGTCTGGAGAACCAGAGACTTTGGAATCCGATCCTTGAGCAAGCATGCTATCCGCGAGCCCTGCAAGCAGCACAAACTTTTCAAATTGATCCGAGGGAGTAAAATCATTGATTGTCACAACCTTATCGACTGACTCCAACGATCCAAGCCTTGAAACAGAATCATCAATCTCATCTTCAGAAGGCAAAAGAGTTAGGGACCAGGTTGCACCATTTCTGTCTTCCAGGAGATCATCCATGGTTTGAACCGATTCCACGTTGGGGTCCCGTATATTGTGGGGATTCCAATCAAACAAAGCTTGAGGAAGTAACACGACAGATAAGAAAAAGACCACAACCGTTCCCCACCGAATTTCCCGCCCGTGACGGATGGGAAATTGATAGACAGGCTCCAAACCCTCGCGAGAAGAAGGTGAACGAAAATCTTTTTTCGATAAGGGAAAGACCAATAAGATCGCTGGCAAGACCGTCAGTGACACGACCAAGCCAATGAACATACTCGTTCCTGATATCAATCCTAATTCCGACATACCGGTGTAATTTGTTGGGACGAAGGTGTAGAAACCAAGTCCAGTGGTCACCGCGCACAACAGTAAGGCAGGACCAATTTCTTGCAGACTCTTTCTCATGGCCAAAAATGGCTCGTTCCCCAAGCTCAGGAGTTCCTGATAACGAAGACTCAGATGGATGGCATAGTCGACCGCCAGTCCAATAAAGAGCACGGCAAACGCTAAAGATAAGATATTGAGTTGGCCAACCACCGCTGTCGCAAACCCTGCACTTAATGCCAGTCCTACAAGTAACGTCAACAAGGTGATGATCATAAATCGCCATGAATGAAACGTCAGCGTCAGCGTGAGACAGACCATGATCAGCGACAGAATGGCGGCAATCCCTGCACGCTGGCTCACAACTTGGAGCTCTTCATGTGCTAGTGCCACTTCTCCAGTCAACCGGACCTGAACTCCAGAAATACCTGACACACCCGACTCTTGAATGACATCACGAATAACTTGAAGAGCAGTCTCGGCTGGCAGCATCTTTTGATAATCCAAATGAGGTTGCAACAAAATGAACCGCCGTGTCTGTGACGTTTGAAGATCTGGTTTCAGTAGGACGGAATGCCAGGCTAATACATAGTCCAAGCCAATCAGACTCGACTGAATGCCTTCTATCATTCTTCGAAAAAGTGCAGACAGAAGGGGTTCCTGCTCCCACTCCGATCGATCATAGTGATTCGTTAACAGAGTAAACAGGCCATGGATATTCCGATTCCGCATCAACTCTTCAAAAAAGGGTCTTAACGTTGCCACTGATTCCGACAACCGTTCAAGTTCAGAAACCTCCAGATAGAACAGAGCATTTTTCTCGAAAAACGAACCTCCAAATGGCGCATACACTGACTTAATGTGTTCGGGTTTATTTCTTAATCTGCCATCAAGCATTTTGACAGCGGCATGCGCCATCTCCGGAGTGCGAGCCTCGACAACCAAAACAATAGAGTCCGTGTTCTGAGGAAAAATCTTTTTATAATGCTCTCGGGCTTCTTGGATCGGGACGTCAGCGGCCAGCATTTCAGTCGTATTCGTATTGATTCCCAGATACATAAATGCATAGAAAAAGGAAATCACTGTTGCAAAGATTGCCAACGTCAGAACCCACCAGGTTCTCTGCTTCACAAAGTCAGCCACTCGACCAAGAACATGTGACAACCAATCAGGTGAAAGGGACATGGCCATTAGATGGGTTGCATTTGAAGATAGAAGTGAAGCGCTAATACTTGCTGAAATGAATAAGAGAAAAGATTCTGATGTCGCGTCTACAGCTATGACGATAACTTTTCATCAAAGTCACGACATAGACGCTACCGAAACGAGCAGAGATAACAACCTAAAGAAAGACTCCGTGCGCTTTTCACCATGTCATGAATGATGAGTTGAAAAATAGTGCAAGGGGTTAGAGCTTGTCCCTCTTTCCTCTTTATGGCTCATGGAAGTCAGAAACAGGGATCTGTTGCAATAGCATTTCCGCTTCGGGTACATGAATGCGCTTCCAAATCCATTGTTTCTTTCGGGGAGGTATATGAAGAACCTGCATGAATTCTTTTCTTGCCTCCAGAGTTTGACCATGTTTTAAATACCACTTACCAAGATCCAAGTGGGCAGGAGCATACCGCGCATCAAGAGAAATAGTTTTTTTGAGATACTCGCGTGCCTTCTCTGAGTCTCCCCCTAAAAACCAGGGCAGCCTCTCATACATCACCCCTAACATATAATTCCCCAACACATGATTTTCATCAATTTCCAAGACTCGATTCGCATGATACTGTAATGTCCCTAAGGCACGTATTGCGGCGACCCAGCCTTCCAATTGAGCGGCCTTACCAAAATTGGCTGCAAACAGAAAATGTCCCGTCGCCGAAGATTCATCCAACTCCAGAGCTTTTTTGGCCAATCGAGCTCCCTCTTGAAGAGAGGCTATTTGTTTCTCCCGATCAACATACAACCCGTAGCCGACATCCAAATACAGATGAGCCAAATGCCGTAACTCTTCGGGGTCATTGGATTTCGCTTTACCTTGAGATACGAGCTGCTGGAGCTCTTGGACCACACCCTCTGCCGTATCTGGCTCTGTTAGTTCTCCTGCAACACTCCAAAAAGGCCATCCGAAGATGGGAACAACAAAAACACAAAATAGAGCAAAAACCACTTTTTCCATGACAATCAAACACCCGACAATATCATCAAGCTTCAAAAGGGATAATCCAATCCAGCAAAGATAGCCCCGCCTTCCCGGCTATATCCCCAATCAACGCGGCTGACTAAGTTAGGCCGCACAATTCCACGGAATCCCACCCCCGGCGTGACCTCCCATTCGTTAAATTGCCGGAAAGAAAAGTCTTGATAGGTACGACCCATATCGACAAAGGGAGTGAGCTCAAACTCCACATTGACATTCAATATCTTCACCTGTAAGAGATGAATACGCTCCTCAACATTGAACACAACCATGTGTTTATCAATGAACCGATCCTGACCATAACCTCGTAGGTTATTTTCTCCTCCCAACGAACTTTGCTCAAAAAAAGGAATGCCATCTCCAAAACTTAGTTGCAATCGCCCTCGAACCAAAAAAATATACCGCTTCGACGGACTAGGGAAAAACCGTCTTGCATCCACGCCATAACGAAAATAGAATTGGTCATCAATGATCTCTCGTCGGTCAAAATTCTGTGCCAACTCTCCAAACGCTTCAATCCGCGTTCCTGCCGTAGGGGCAATAAGGTTATCCCGAGAATCATATTGAAAAACTAAGCGATGGGCCAATATCGTCGCACCATCGATTCCAGGTGTATTGGAAAACTCCTCTTGGGAAAACGGTTCATCATCAACACCTCCAGGCTGAATTTGCACATCACGAAATCGTTGATTCACCGACAGCCGGGTCACATCATTGAGATGAATCCCGAAATTCCAATGGACCAAAATTTCACGGCCGGTATAATTAGATTCATCGGACTCCGGGGTAATTTGGCCTAAGCCAAAAAAACGTCTTGTGGCATTTTTAAAAAATTGCGCTCCAATATCTACGAAAAACAAACCCTCGATAAACCCTGGGTCTTGATAGCGTAACTTAAATTTACGTTCAATCTCTTCCGTATACGAACCCACCGCTTTTAACCGCTTTCCACCTGACCAATATTGAAAATAATTTAATGTCCCCCTGAGTCCCAAAAATGAGTTATGAATAAGCATGGGCGCCAAGACTGAGCGGAGATTGCCTTCCTCATCTGAATCCAACACAGGCACAATGATCCCAAAGTCTCTCCCGTCGTTTTTGGAAGTGGAAATCGCTGGAACGACAAAAAATGATTTTTCAGCGGAGGCGATGGAGGGAATGATACTTCCCGCTAACGCCAGGCAGACCACCGCCGCCCAGCACGAGGCACGGAAAAGCACCATCAAACGAGTTCCCTACGAAGAAGCGGCAAGGTCAGACTTCGAACGAAGCTTGTCGAGTAACCCTTCGAATGAAGAAGATTTGATAATTCTGGAAAATTGTCCTCGATAATTTTTTGTCAAACTGACGCCGTCAATAATCACATCATAGACTCCCCATTTCTCATTTTTCTTGAGAAGGCGATAATCTAGCGGGATTTGAACTTTCGACGAAACAACTTTTGTCTGCACTTCAGCAAACTTGCCTTTCAACCGTTCCTTCAGATATTCCACTTGCTCTCCAGAATACCCATCGATATTCCCAGCATAGGATTGGGATAAAAATTGCTGAAATAGGCCCACAAATTCTTGCTGTGTTTCAGTGCTTAATTTTTTCCATTTAGCCGCAAGAGTGCGTTTGGCCATTTCTTCATAATCAAATCGCTGCCCAATGATTGCCTCCAATTTCTCTCGACGCTCGACCTCTCGCCCTGGGACTTTCAAGTCTTCATCTCCAAGAACAGACAAAACCTGGTCGATCGTCTCTTTCACGGCTTCCGTTGGACCACTCGCGGCCCACGCCAAAGGCAAACAAAGGCAGAAGATAACTACGCAAGCTAAAGCGACTATATACGGACGTCTATACGCCGCTTCCCTCATTTGCCCTAATTGATCCCTAACCCCTTGCATTGTTCTGACCGTAATAGCTCCTAATACTACCATACCCCCTCCAACGATTAAGACACCTTATTCAACATTACCATGGATAAATTGGCTAATGACTTGTTCCAAATCTATCCCAGATTCGGTGTCCATAATGGTTCCTCCTTTAGATAAGGGCTCCCCAGCTCCTCCTGGAGAAAGACCCATAAACTTTTCCCCAATAATGCCACGCGTCTTAATGGAGGCAATCGCATCATTATACACCGTAATCCCATCTTCAATCGCTAAGACGACCTGAGCTTGATCTTCTTTTAAAACAATAGACTTCACACGACCAACTTCCACGCCCGCAATTTCAACAGACGCGCCTTTTTTCAAGCCAGAACTCGAAGAAAAATCAGCCGTGAGCTCATAATAATCTCCACCGACCAACTCCAATTTGCCCAATTTGATCGCCAGATATCCAAGGCAAAGAATTCCCACAAGCACAAATAGCCCGACGACGAACTCTAATTTGCCACGTTCCATGATAGCAGTTCCTGGAAAGAGAATTGGTTTGTCATTGGCCTCCATGACATGAAAGAAGCATCAAGGACCTCTCATGTTATCATACAAGGCTTTCAACTTATCGCGTGGGCACAGCATTCGGAATTGAAATAAATTCACGGACCAAAGGATCTGACAATCGTTGAAATTCGGCTGAGCGCTCCATTGCAAGGATTTTACCATTCTTCAGCATGGCGACCCAATCAGAAATGGGAAAGATTTTAGGAATTTCATGACTGACCATAATCCCCGTGAACTCAAAAGTGTTATGCATGGCTAAAATCAAATCATGAATAGCATGGGCCATTAGCGGATCTAACCCCGTGGTCGGCTCATCAAACAAAATGATTTCTGGACCCATCACTAACGCCCTGGCCAAGCCGGCACGCTTTTTCATCCCGCCACTCAGCTCAGCAGGAAACTTGTGGCCCATTTCCCCCAATCCCACCCGTTCTAACATCTCCGGCACAGCCTGCTGTACTTCAGATTCCGAAACCAATCGTTTCTCTCGCAAAGGAAAGGCAACATTATCAAACACATTCATCGAATCAAACAGGGCAGCGGACTGAAATAACATGGCAAATTTCTTTCGAATTTCATTCAATTCTTGATCATGAATTTTGGTCAAATCCACCCCATCCACCAACACGTGCCCATGGTCGGGACGCATCAGCCCAATCATGTGTTTTAACAACACGCTTTTTCCTTCTCCACTTGGGCCAATGATAGTGGTAATCTCTCCCTTGGGAATGCCTAAATCCACACCCTGCAGAACAGGTTGGCCCCCAAGCGTTTTGTCAACATCCTTCAACTGAATAATACGCGACGAATCCATATCAATCATGTTGGGGCTGTTGAAAAAAGCCCCCGCCTACTCCGCCGAAGTAACTCGATAGGCTACGAAGGCCAGGAATGGCTGCGGCCTCGCTGGATGCACTTTTTTGAACCGCCCCGAAGCTGTTGGTATCCGACGTGATCATGACCAAATTTGCCTCTGGTGTTTTGTATTATTCAACACTCCCATGTTGGTTCTTACAGGAGAACTGAAGTTAAAAAATAATCCCAGACTAAAATGAGGACCGAGGCCAGAACGACAGACTCTGTCGTGGCTTTTCCCAGTCCTTCAGCACTCATTCTCGTATAGTAGCCTTTATAACAACAGACCCAACTGATAATCAGGCCGAAACTAATTGACTTTAATATTCCCCCATAGACATCTTTCCATACCACAGCCGATTCAATCGAACTCCAATATGCCCCTCCGCCCACTCCCAACAACTTCACGCCCACAACATAACCCCCGCCAATTCCCACAACATCAAACAGGGCCACAAGAAGCGGAACAGAAATCAGTGCCGCCACTATTTTCGGTGTAATGAGATATTGAAGAGAATTGACGGCCATGGTTTCTAATGCGTCAATTTGCTCCGTAATTCGCATGATACCAATTTCTGCGGTCATGGCCGATCCAGCCCGAGCTGTAACCATCAGCGAGGCCAGCACTGGGCCCAATTCGCGGATCATACTCAACGCCACAGCCGACCCTAATAGTCCCTCGGATCCAAATTTTCTCAAGGAATAGTACCCTTGTAGCGCTAACACCATTCCGGTAAACAGAGCCGTCAAAATAACCACAAATGTTGACTTAAAGCCTATAAAATGAATTTGCTTAACGATTTGATGCAATCGCAACGGCGGCCGCAATAGCCACCCAAAGGCTCGCAACAGAAACAGCAACATGGCTCCCATTTCTTCAATCCGAGCGATGACTCGGGCTCCTAGTGCTTGAATCATGTTCATAGGCTATGACCTGTTCAGTAAAGAAGCTGAAGATTCTGGCATAGTCGAAACCGTAGAGAAAAAGGCTTCAAAAAATATCGTGAGCTGTCGGGAGGCTTGCTTCGAATGCCGGTACACATTCAAGAAGCCTTTCCATGACTTCGGTGTCGATAAGATGCGCGCCACTCCCGCGACCCAGCCTGATGGCGCCAGAAAGAGATTAAAGTCTACCGGCAAATCATCATTGACGCCATCTGAAATGGCCCGCACAATCAAAAATGGCAAGTCATGACCTTGAGCTATTTGCCCAATGGCCGCACTTTCCATATCAACCGCCACCGCCCCCGACCGAATTCCTACTGAATATTTCTCTGCTGAATGAATGAGCACACGATCCACACATGTAAATTTTCCAGTTCGTAGAACCCCGTGCCCATGCCAAGGAATGGTCAAGGCCGTTTTGACCCAATCAGAATGGCACATGATTGGTTGCGACGGAAGGGAGTGAGGGGAAGAAGAGGTCTCAAAAACTTCTTGCCCAATTACTAGAGAGCCGATAGGGGCAGTGTCATCGACGCCGCCAGCAAAGCCTGCAGAGATTAAGACATCCCATGATTGAGCATCAACTAGCTGCTGGGTACTTATGCGGGCTTTAACAGGTCCTATGCCTGACTGAATCACTAGAACATTGAGCCCTTGCCCATGATAGGTAATGGCACGAGGCCCATTGTGGGAAACGGAGTGAGTAGCTGGAAGAGCGCGGACAACGGCATGAAATTCTATTCTGGTTGCCGTCACTATCGCGATTCTGGTCAGAATCGGCTCCTGCTGTCATTTCTAGAGGAAAAATCTGAAAAATAGAGTGAAGACTTACCGCAATTTGCGTTGCTGTCTTGAAATTTGGGCCTTTTTGCGCAATTGATCGGCTCTGGCTTCTCCAGTCACTTTGACATTCCGGTACATACCTAAGGCCCAAATGGGGAAATATTTGAAATAGCCATGATACCGCAGATAAAAAACCCGAGGGAAACCTGTACCAGTGTGAAACGGTTCATCCCAGACTCCATCTTCACGCTGATGGCGAATAAGCCAGTTCACTCCGCGAACCACACTGAGAGAATCGGCTTCGCCCGCTTGAAGCAACGCCATGAGCGCCCAAGCCGTTTGTGACGCGGCACTCTCTCCCTGACCTGCCGTCTCAACATCGGCATAGGACTCACAAGACTCGCCCCAACCCCCGTCAGAATTCTGAACAGACTCAAGCCAGGAGACAGATTTTTGAATCCATGGTGCTGTCATATCTACGCCAATGGCCCGCAGTCCAGAGAGAACACACCACGTCCCATAAATATAATTCACACCCCAACGCCCGTACCAACTTCCATTGGATTCCTGCTCCATGCGCAAAAACTCAAGAGCAGGACCAACAGCCGGATGAGACTGGTCATAGCCTAAGGTACCTAACATTTCCAAACAGCGCCCAGTCAAATCTGCTGTACTAGGATCCAACAAAGCTTGATGGTCAGCAAAAGGAATTTTATTGAAAATAAGCTTATTATTATCTTTATCGTAGGCCCCCCAACCCCCATCTGACCCTTGCATCGCCAATGCCCATCGAAATGCACGTTGCAGCTCCCCATCAAAGTCAGGCGTTTCAGCTTGATGAATTTTCGCCATGGCCGTGACCACCGCAGCCGTATCGTCCACATCTGGATACCAATCGTTTTCATATTGAAAGCTCCATCCCCCTGGCTTTGCTTCAGGTGAGGATACAACCCAGTCACCCACCTTTTGAGTTTGCCGAGATCGAAGCCACGCATCGGCCTTTGTTAAGGCCATATGGTTGAGGGGGATACCGCTTTCAATCAGCGCATGCATGGTTAAGGCCGTATCCCATACAGGAGAATGGCATGGTTGTATATGCCACATACTCGGCGCAGAACTATTGACAGGACTTGAAGAGATCCCGAGCTGCTCAATTTCATCTAGCGCTTTTTGAATAAGCGGATGGTCTGTGGCATACCCAAGCGACCTCAGGGCAAAGATCGAATAGGCCATCGCCGGAAAGATGGCTCCAAGTCCACCTTCGCCATCCATTCGATCAATCATCCAGCGCTCTGCCCCTTTCAAGGCTTTCTTTCTGAGAGATTTGATCGGATAGGACTCATAGAGCCGGAGGAGACTGTCCACCCACACAAAGAAATTTCGCCAGCTGAGAAATGTCGAATCACGGTGCAAGGGTGGCACTTGCGAAAAATCTTCCGGTCCCAAGGGTTTGACAAAGAGTTCTTCGATTCCCTGTTCTCGAGGAATGGCGCAAAGCGGGCGATGAGCAAAAACAATGAGTAGCGGAATAATGACGGCACGAGACCAATACGACACGGCATAGAGGTTAAAGTAAAACCACTGTGGTGCAAGAAAAATTTCCGGTGGCATACACGGAAGCCCACGCCAATCATACTGACCAAACAATGCCAATATGATTTTTGTGAATACATTCGTTTGCGCGACACCCCCTCTCTGTAAGATGAGTTCCCTGGCTCGCTGCATCACAGGTTCATCAGCACTCACCCCGGACAATTTTAGAGCAAAATATGCTCTGACCGTGGCACTCGTATCAGCAGGTCCACCCGAATAAATTGGCCATCCCCCATCATCCATTTGCGTATGAAGAAGATAACAGACCAATTTTCGTTCTCGCTCAGGATCTACCATACCCAGAAACCGACGGAGCATGACATAATCCGATGTCAGCGTTGTATCGGCTTCTAATTCCTCTACCCAAAAACCCTGGTCGGCATTCTGCCGATTCAGGAGCCCCTGTTCACCTTTCTGTAGAGCCGATTCCAACGACTCCATATGGCCAAGCTGTGCGCTACGTTGTGAGGCAGTTTCCGGAGTCGCCACCGGATGAGGATTATGAGATACCAGCTTTAGAGAGGGCGTCGCCTTCCTGGCAGGTTGCGGACGAAATTTTGGTACGACAGTGCCAAAAAAGTTTCCTGTCACCCGAACGAAAAACTGCTTCAGCAACTTCATGCGTGCATACCTTTAGGTCTTCAGACTTGCGCAGGTAAATTTTTCAAGGGGAAACACTGCGAAAAGAAATACGCTCAAGATACAACAAGGCCCAGCCTAAACTGGGCCTTATACCGATATCGGTCGCAGGCTGTCAAGATTAGACTTGGCAACTTGCTAGGTTGTACCACAAATTCAAGCTTATGTCGAAAGTAACACGATCTTTTCCCGATGCTTCGTCACTTGGCGGGTTCCGTTCCGGGTATCGAACACAACCGGAGCATGGTCAACAACCATTTGGTAATCAAACGCTGAATGGGCAGTCAAGATGAGAGCGCAGGCACTTTGCTCCAAGAGTTCTGAGGTAAGAGATTGCACTTTGTATTGCTGATCACCTATGAGCAAAGAAGGAGTGTAGGGATCAACATATTGCAAATCGGCCCCTTCTTTTTGAAGCAATTCCATCACTTTAGTCGCTGGAGACTCGCGGGGATCTTCAATATCGGCTTTGTACGTCACGCCTAGCACCAATACCGTTGACCCTTTCAGGCATTTCCCCATATTGTTCAACACTCGCTGCAATTTGGTGACAACAAAATAGGGCATGTTTTCGTTAATTTCTCCAGCCAATTCAATAAACCGGGTATGGACATCATATTCCTTTGACTTCCAAGCTAAATAATAAGGATCCAAAGGGATACAATGCCCCCCAACGCCTGGACCTGGATAAAACGGCATAAACCCAAAATTTTTGGTCGCGGCCGCATCAATGACTTCATAAACATTGATGTCCATGCGTTCACACAACACGGTCAATTCATTGACCAATGCAATATTCACGGACCGAAACACATTTTCAAACACCTTCGCCATTTCAGCGACTCGCGGAGAACTGAGAGGAAACACTTTTACAATGGATTGTTCGTAAAATAATTTAGAAACCTCCCGGCAACCGTCCGTCACGCCACCGACTAATTTGAAGGTATTGTGGGTCTTAAAATCCGCATTTCCTGGGTCAACTCGTTCCGGTGAAAACGCCACAAACAAATCCTTGCCCACCGTGAGGCCTTTCGCCGTCAAAGCCGGCAAAATGACTTCTTCGGTGGTACCCGGGTAGGTCGTACTCTCGAGGACCACTAGCATGTTGGGATGAGAGTAATTCGCTAGATGTCCGAGTACCTTCACAATTGCAGAAATATCCGGTTCCTTATTCCGAGTGAGGGGAGTGGGTACACAAATCAAAATGATATCGCATTGCTGCAAAACCGAAAAATCCGTTGTGGCAATCAATAATTTTTTATCCACAACTTCTTGTAGTTCCGCGTCAACAACATCCAGAATGTAGTTGTTCGCTTGGTTGACCATTTCAACCTTCGCTTCTACTTCATCAACCCCAAAAACATGATAACCCGTTTTGGCTTGAAGAACAGCCAACGGCAGTCCGACATAGCCCAAACCTACAACCCCAATTTTTGCTGAACGATTTTGAATTTTTTCTCGAATATCCACGCGCGTGCTCCTCTTGAGACTGGTCCCTAATAATTCCCCTTGGTCTCTATCGGGGACAACCCAACTCTTCTTGAGTGATTTTCTGTCATAAATTGTATCTGAGTGAAAACTTACAGCGAGACATCATTCGTCACATTCGTCAAAACTTTCTGATCATCAATCGTCCACACATCACACGTGGCATCACCATCAATATTCCCAATTGCCACAGCCGTAAAACCCGTAGGGCCCGCCACATCTAAGTCTGAAGCCGTGCACCCCGGAGGCAATGTTCCGAGGGTCGCCGAACCTAATTCATAATAGTATCGTTGCGAAGAACCACTGACGCCAAATCCAATGGCATTAAAGTCATCAATGTATCCATTGTTTTCTGCGAAGTACGAAATTTCAGCTGTGTGCAGTGCGACCAAATTGCTTTTGGCTTCTGTTTGTTTCGCTCTCGCTTGATATTTCAAGAAATTGGGAATCGCAATCGTGGCCAAGATGCCAATAATCGCAACAACGATCATGAGCTCTGTCAAACTAAACCCTCTTTGATTGTGAAGTACGCATCGAAATTTCATAAGTGAACCTCCCCGGAAGTGTTCCCTTCCAATGATATAGTTGCTTTTTGCCTTCTGGGAAGCATACACCTGGCCTACTCAAGAGACCAGGGTACGATTCAGCAACTATCCTCCACAAAATTCACAGAACGAACAGTAATGGAAATTAATGTACCATAACGGCACTTCTAAGAAAAAATTTCAAACAACGGACCCTTGACACCCAGTATCTTTCAGACATTTCTCATCGTCAGAAAATGGTTAATCTTAAGGAACAGGGTACACCAGCAACGGTCTGCTCTTACGGTCTATGATCAGACATGAACACGCCAGTCGCGCAAGACAATTATAAACAAGGACAGAATACCTTGCTTACGGAGTGAAGGTAGATTGCTGAGAAAGCGTTGGGATTGGCTCCCCAAATCCAGTATCTCGAAATCGCTGTTTGAGGGCTTCATTTGTGGAATCCAATTGTATCGATTGAATCCAAGCTTCCCGTGCCTTTTCATGCTTCTCTTGGAGTAAAAAGATTTCTCCAAGATGTTCATAAATGACAGGATCATCCGAAACCAAGGTCGCAGCCCGTTGCATCATTTCAAGGGCTTCGTCAATTTGCCCATTTTTATATAACGCCCAGCCTAAACTATCCACGTAATAGCCATTATGAGGCTTTAAGGCCACCGCTCGTTGAGTCAAGGACACCGCTTCTTCGGGGTTAATCCCTCGGTCAGCATAACTATACCCCAGATAATTCAATGCATCTGCATGTTCGGGATTCAGCTTTAAGGCCTGCTCCATTGCACGTACCACTTCATCAAATTGGTTCAGTTTGTCGTAAGCGGTTCCTAAATTAAAATGTAGTTCAGCATTGGAAGGATCTTGGTGAATGCCCTCTTTCAAGCAAGCCTTGGCTTGCTCATATTGCTCCATTTGAAAATAGGTCAACCCTAACAACAAATAGGGTTCAGGACGCTTCGGATTTAACTTGACGGCTTCATCTAAATAGGACACGGCCTCATCATTCTTTTTCAGACGATAAGACACGAACCCCAGATGAAGGAGGCTATCAAAGAACGTTGGGTCGATGGCTAAATTTGCTTGGTACGTCTGACTGGCCTTCTCATAGTCTTTCATTTCTTCATAGAGCAGCCCTAAAAAATCCCGGACACGTAGTTCATTAGGTCGATCACGTAAAACGGCCTGCAATTCCTCCACCGCTGCAGCGAAGTTCCCCTGTTCTCCGTAAATTTGAGCCTTCCGAACTTGCGCGTGAAGGTCACCAGGATTTTGTTCAAGGATATAATCTAAATGCTCGGTGGCTTGATCGGACTTTTTCTCAGCCGCAAATAACCGGACCAGCCGCAAACGAAATTCCCTGTGGTGCGGATTGACATCCTTCAAAAAAGATTCGAGCAAATCTATCGCCCGCTGAGAATTTTCAGTTTCTTCTAACAATTCAATTAACTGCCCATAGGCCCTTTCAAAAGACTTATTCTGAGCTATAGCTTGCTCAAAATGACCTATCGCTTTTGGTTTTTCATCCTCTTCATTCGCAATAATTCCTAAATAATAATGCGCCTCTGACGAATTCGACACATGCCCCAAAAGATCCCGAAACACAACTTCTGCCTGTGCATAATTTTTCTCTGTTAACAAAAGGGTTCCATGAGAAATATAGAGCCGTTCTTCAGAAGGAAAGCGTCTCTCCCCTTGTTCTAAGACCTGGAGAGCCAATTCCTGCTCCTCGGCGCCGGAGAAAATTTTTGCCAGATCGACAAACATGGGGACTGTGTCAATTTCTTGAAGAGGAATTTGCCTGGCCACGTCGACTGCCGCCGTCATCTGCGCCAAGGCAAAATGCAGTTTAGCAATACGAAACTTCAGGAAGATTGAGTCAGAGTCGAAGGTTAACCCAGCCCGATAGGCTTCTAAAGCCTGAGCCCCATCATTGTTGAGTTCGGCCAGGGACCCCTGAAGGAAATGAAAATAGGCTTGCGGATGCGTAGTTTCCTGAATCGTGGAGGAATGTTCCTGCCCTTGAACGCTCAACTGCGGAGCCGTCCCGCATGACAGGATTAACAGTGGAATACCTAACAAACAAGTTCGGATCTGACCCAGCCAACGAGGAAACCTATTCATAGAATCTACCGAAGGAATATGTTGCATAGAACAATCCGCCTCTCTATGTCGTTTCCATGAAACCCATAAGTCTATACTATACCAGACCGTGATTCTAAATTATGAAATTTTGCATAGTTGTCATGAAATTGAAGTAAAACTTCCCCAATGGGGCCATTGCGATGTTTTCGAACCAGAATTCTGGCGATACCTTTTTCCTCAGTATCCGGCTCATAGACCTCTTCCCGATAAATAAACATGACCACATCGGCATCTTGCTCAATAGCCCCAGACTCTCGAAGATCGGCCAAGACGGGAACAGGCGGCTTCCGGTTTTCTACGGCTCGGCTCAACTGCGAAAGCGCCACAACAGGGACATTCAATTCTTTTGCCAAGCCTTTTAAGGCCCGGGAAATATCGGAAATTTCCTGTTGACGAGATTCAGACGTATTCCGCCCTTCCATCAATTGCAAATAATCAACAATCAGGAGATCCAAGCCATGTTCAGCCTTCAGCCGTCGGGCCTTTCCACGCATCTGTTGGACACTCAGATTACCCGAATCATCAATAAAGATCTTCGCATCTTGCAGTTGACTGGCTGCTCCCGTTAAGGCTTCCCAATCAGCTCCTTTGAGTTGTCCGGTTCTCACCGCATGTGAGTCGAGTCGAGCGAGTGAGCTCAGCATACGTAACACAAGTTGCTCCCCGGACATCTCCAGGCTGAAAATCCCAACAACCGCGTTGGCGCGCAAAGCCGCATGCTCGGCCATGCCCAAGGCCAAACTCGTCTTCCCCATACTCGGTCTACCGGCAATGATAATTAAATCAGAAGGTTGCAGACCGGCCGTCAAATTATCGATATCAAAGCCTGTGGGCACCCCGGTAATTTTTTCTTGCCGGCTATAGAGACGATCAACAATTTCAATACTTCCTTGGAGAAGAGTCCTCACCGGAACAAACGTTGCCCCTAAATGCCCTTGAGCCAATCGAAATATTTCACGTTCCGCGACCTCAAGCAATTCGTCGGTTTTGGTCGTCCCTTCGTACGCTTTCATCACCACATCCGTGGCCGTTCGAACCAGCCCACGAAGCAAAGATTTTTCCCGAACAATCTGACAATGGTAGCGAATATTTGCAGCACTGGGTACAGCCTGCACTAGTTCCGCAATATAAGAGGCACCGCCGACTTGCTCCAATTCCCCAGTCCCTCGTAAATAATCAGTCAGCGTAATCTGATCAATAGGCTGATTGCGATCAGACAAGCCCTCCATGCTTCGATACACTAATTGGTTAGCGGTTCGATAAAAATCATTTTCAGATAAAATTTCCAGAGAACGATTGAGCGCTGCATTATCCAAAAGAATCGCACCCAAAACGGATTGTTCGGCCTCAAGGTTTTGAGGAGGGACTCGAACTCCTGATATTTCAGAAATCGCCATATATGTCCCCCCGTAACCGTTGAGGCAATTCTTCGGCAGTCACACGGTTTTGCCGTGGTTTCGAAGAAGAATTTGAGAATTCTAATAAATGCATGGACGCCGGAGCACCTTTCGTTTGTTCATAGAGAATCACACGTGAAAATTCACGCCGCCTGGCTATTTGAATCGCAGAAGTTCGCATAGACTTTTGGGGCCGCTCTATACGTTCTTCAATCACCGCGATACCCATCGTTCGTAAGGTCTGAGCCAAGGCAAATGATTCAGCGGTCTGAGGGCCAGCCGTTAACAAGAGCACAGATCCTATACCGTGGTTTCCTAAGTAGCCGCTACGCTCTAAGGCTGAAAAGACACGGTCCAAATCTAACCCAAATCCAATGGCCGGCAGTTCTCGGCCAAACCGTCCCACGAGATGATTGTACCGACCGCCTCCTCCGATCTCACTGCCTAGGGCGGAGGTAAAAACATCAAAGACCACGCCATCATAATAGTCAAACCCGCGAAGTTCCCCAAGATCTAAGAGTACGTGCTGTTGCACACCGGTGATCGCCAATTGTTGAAAGACTTGCTCCAAACGATGTAACGGCTTCATCAATTGTGCATCGTGCCCTGCCACACGCTTTCCCCATTCCAAGACATCATACTGCCCACAGCGCTCTGGAACCTCAAGAATATTTCTAACCACTTTCCGGGACAGACGTTCTGTCGTGAGAATCTGTTCTAATCGCGGTAAATCTTTATGAGCTGCGGCCAATTCCGCCTGTTTTCTTCCTTTCTGGGACAATCCAGAACGAGACAACAAGGCCTTAAAAAACCCTGCATGCCCTAAAGAAATTTTCCATTCAGGCAAACCCACCGCTTTGAATAATCCTGCCAGCATCGTCACCATCTCGGCATCACCCAGTGCTGTGTCATTGCCGACCAACTCAACACCGACCTGAAAGACCTCCCGATCCCGCCCACGATGTTCCAATTCATAGCGAAACACGGTCGTTCGATAGGAAAAACGCATGGGCACCACATCTCCGCCTAATCCCATGGCCACCATCCTGGCAATTTGAGCCGTCGCATCCGGACGCAGGACAAGCATGCGTCCAGAAGTCCAATCAGCAAACTTGTAGCACTTTTCTAAAATTTCTGAAGAAAGCCCCACGGACAAGACATCAAGATATTCAAACGTCGGGAGAATGATTTCCTGATAGCCCCACGTGGCGAGGTAGGCCAACAATTGATCTTCTAACTCCCGCACGCGTTGAGCCGTTTGGGGCAAGAGAGTCGCAGTGCCAATAGGGATAAGGGAACGGGCGGGTTTCATGAAACCTATAGAGAAGGCTCTAATACAGCTGGCCAGGGGGAAGCTTGCCAGCTAAGGGCCAGTGTAGGGAAAAGAGACGACACTAACCCAAATCAACCATACGAACGGATAAGATATCTGGCTCTTGTTTTAAAAGGTCAATCACGGCAGTAGCCAATGGCGCGTCTAAGCCAATGATCAGCAGCGCTGATTCTCCACGCTCGACCCGAGAGCATTGCATACGGGCAATATTCACTTCATGTTTACCCAAAACCTGCCCGACCATTCCGATCACGCCAGGACGATCCACATTGTCAATCAAAATCATCTGACCTTCGCAGACCACTTCCACTTGAAATTGATTAATTTCCACAATCCGTGGTTCTTGTCGATGAAACAGCGTGCCCGCCAACACATGAGTCTTTGGACCAGCTTCCACTTTCAGCCGGATCAAACTGGTAAAGTCACCCGCATCGGTACTTTTCACTTCCTTCACTTCAATACCACGCTCTTTGGCGACAATAGGCGCATTCACAAAATTAATGACATCTTCCAAGATGGGAGAAAGCAATCCCTTCAAAATAGCAACCGTAATAGGAGCAACGCCAAGCTGGGATACCTCGCCGACATATTCAACTGTGACAGACTTTAAGCCCCCCTCTAACAATTGAGCCTGAAAACTCCCCAGACGTTCAGCCAAGTTCAAATAGGGCTGCAGTTGAGGCAAGACTTCAGGTGCCACCGAGGGAACATTCACAGCACCCCGCGCAATACCTCTCTTAAAATAATCCACAAATTGTTCGGCGATCCCAATGGCGACATTTTCTTGGGCTTCTTCTGTTGACGCCCCAATATGGGGGGTACAGGTAAAATTCGGCAAACTGAGAAGAACATGCTTGGGATCAACAGGCTCTTTTTCAAAGACATCGAATGCTGCCGCTGCCACTTTTCCAGTTTTCAAAGCTTCACAGAGATCCTGTTCATGAATGATGCCACCCCTGGCACAATTCACAATCATGACACCATCTTTCATTTTGCCCATTGCTTCAGCATTTATGATCCCTCGCGTTTCGTTCGTCAAAGGGGTGTGAACCGAGATGACATCGGCCCGGTGAAACAATTCATCAAGCTCCACTACTTCGATGCCCATTCGCTTAGCCCGATCAGCCGCTAAATATGGGTCATAGCCAATGACATTCATTGACCAACCTTGAGCCAGCTTCGCTACATACGACCCTATTTGCCCCATACCGACCAATCCCAAGGTTTTATTGTACAATTCACTCCCCATAAACTTACTCTTTTCCCATTTGCCTTCTTTCATCGATTGAGTGGCTTGAGGAATTTTCCGGCTCATCGCAGCAATCATCGACATGGTATGTTCGGCCGTCGTGATGGTGTTTCCACCAGGCGTATTCATGACAACGATGCCCCGACGTGTCGCCGCTTCCGTGTCGACATTGTCCAGCCCTGTTCCAGCACGACCTACAATACGGAGACGCCCTCCGGCGTCAATCACCTCTTTCGTGACCTTCGTGGCCGAGCGTACGATTAACGCTTCATAGTTAGGAATTTCCTGCAACAACTCTTCCTTGGACAATTTGGTCTTCACCGCAACGGAAAACCCTGCACGCTCTAAAACTTCCACTCCCTTAGAAGAAAGACTGTCACTTACTAAAATATTCATAAGGTCACTCCGTTATAGCAAGAATCAAGAGGCTCAACTATTCATGTATGATGATTAGGCGTGGCGTTTTTCGAAATCAGCCATATAGGCAATCAACGCATCCACACCCGCTTCTGGCATCGCATTATAAATACTGGCTCGCATACCCCCAACCGAACGATGGCCTTTGAGTGTCGTTAATCCCTCTGAAACCGCTCCAGACAAAAACTCTTTATCTAAATCCGCATTGGCTAAAATAAATGGGACATTCATCCAAGAGCGGGAGGCTCGTTCAACCGAATTGCTATAGAAGCTGGACGCATCAATCGCTGCATACAGTTTCGTTGCCTTGCGTTCGTTAATAGCGGCCATCGCCGACACACCGCCTTTCGCTTTCAACCATTTAAAGACTAAACCCGCCAAATATATTCCATATGTCGGAGGAGTATTCAGCATCGAATCGGCATCAGCCTGCTTGGCATAATCAAACACACTTGGCGTGATGGGAAGAGCATCTCCAATAAGATCATCTCTCACAATCACAAGTGTCACACCCGCCGGGCCTATGTTCTTCTGCGCACCGGCATAAATGAGACCAAATCGGCTCACATCAATGGGACGCGATAAAATCGTTGAAGAAAAGTCTGCGACTAAGGGCACATTCCCTGTTTTGGGAACCCAATGAAACTCCAACCCTCCTATGGTCTCGTTGGGGGTATAATGCACATAGGCGGCATCCTTATTTAATGACCAGCTCTCAAATGCTGGGATGCTGGCAAATTTTTGGCTTTCTGAAGAGGCTGCAAGATTCACGGTGCAATACTTTTTGGCCTCGCTGATGGCTTTTTTGCCCCATTCGCCCGTTAAAACATAATCTGCCTTCGTTTTTCCGCGTAATAGATTCATGGGAATCGTCGCAAATTGCGAGGTCGCGCCACCCTGGAGGAAGAGCACCTTATAATTCGTGGGCACCTTCAATAACTCACGTAGATCTTGTTCAGCGTCAGCCGCCACCGAGACAAACTCTTTCCCCCTGTGACTCATCTCCATAATTGACGCGCCGGCTCCATGCCAATCTGGCAATTCTTCTTGAGCTTGCTTCAAAACCTCTTCCGGCAGCATCGCCGGCCCCGCACTAAAGTTATACACACGTGACTTCATGAGACTCGGTACTCCAATCGTAAAAATTAGGGGCGCAGGAGGTAGGAAAATCATCAGACACCGCGCCGAAAAGGTCGATACGCTAGCATAGGGTCCTGAACCAGTCAAGAAAGTACGGGTCCTTGTCATTCCAATTCATGATGCCCTACAATTGGTCGCATTCATGGAAAACTTACCTGAAAATTCAACCAGTTCTGAAATTTCCGACGCACCCATCGACAAAACCGTTAAGCCAAAATCTGGCCTTCGACTACAACTTCGAGGTGAAGGAAATTACTACAAGGGGATCCTTCATATTGGCGATACCCTCATTCCAATCAGTGATGACATTCTTGAAGAACTCCGAGCCAAAACGTCCCTCCCACCCAATGACTTTTTCCAGCTTTTCGTCGAAAAAGTAGGCTATTCTTCCTACCTGCAAGAACAAATTCACCAGGAAGTCAAGAATACAGGAGGTCCAACTCCCCAAATTTCTGCCATTCAGCAAACCCTCAGGGCCGACTCATGATTTCCTCCTGACATTCAAGATTCTCCGACGTACATCCAAAGTCTCGACGCTCCTTCGGCCCTAGCGCCAGAATTTACCTCAGAAACCCCATGTCGGCTTACTCTGGCTTTCTTTTAATAGCGCGAAAGTCTCATCCTTTGCTCCCTCAAAAACATGCTCTTCGGCTATTTCAAGAATCTTTAAGAGATTTACTCAGGTTTCCATTCCCAAAAACCGATGCGTAAAAATGAAGGACCCATAGGTGTTCTTCAGTATACTCGTCGGCTGATTTTTTACAGCTCGTGGAAGCCGAAGAAGGATGAATCCACGTCGCTGGTCCGGTCCAATGAAGGACAAGCACATGAACCTTTTTCTAACAAAATTTATTACCCCACAGACTTTGGGAAAGGATGAAACGATGAGGAAGCACTTACAACTGCCTATTTTCCTTTTGGGATTATTGATAATGTTCTCTGGTTGTGCAGAAAACGACCCGTATCGGAACACAAAAATTGGATCAGCCATTGGCGGGGTCGTGGGAGCTGGTGCTGGCGCGGCCATCGATAAGAAAAAACGCGCACGTGGAGCGGCGATTGGGGCAGCGGTCGGGATTTTGGCTGGAGGAGGCGTCGGTCTCTATATGGACAAGCAGGCTAAGGATATTGAAAAAGCCTTGGCTGAAGAATTGGCTCAGCACGACGTGGAACTCCGGAAGCTTCCCGACAATGGATTAGAAGTGGATCTGAAAGGGGAATCGACATTCGCCACGAACAGCACAACCGTCAAACCAGGGTTTCAAACCGCCCTCACGAAACTCGGCAACGTCATGACCCAATACGATAGCACCATCGTGCATGTGATTGGCCATACAGACGCCCAAGGAAGTGACACCTACAATCAGGAATTATCAGAAAAGCGTGCGTCGTCGGTCGCGACTCTTCTCAATTCATCTGGAGTCCACCCGACTCGCTTATTTGCAGAAGGGCGGGGGGAAGCACAACCACGAGCGAATAATGGAACAGCTGAAGGCCGAAGCCTGAATCGCCGGGTGGAAATTTATCTCAAGCCCGTCGTCGAGGGACAAGAAGCGGAGGCGTTAAAAACTCCTGAATAAGCCTTATTCGGTTGAACGAAAATGGCTGGCGACAGTAGAGAAGGTGCCTGGGAAATGCCGTGAATGTCAGTGCGAATTCTGGATGACCTACCCGAACAATTTGTCCATAAAATTAATGATGCGCATTTTTCGATCAGGGTCTTTTTCCAAAGACAAAGCTTTCTGGTAATGCTCAACCGCTAACTCTGGCTTGCGCTTTTCTTCATAAATACGTCCCACCCCAAAGGTCGCGTGGGCATCTTCCGGATTCGCGACCAAGGCTTTACTAAAATAATCCATGGCAAAGTCATTTTGCCCTTTTTCATAGAGAAACCAGCCGATAGCCGTGGCAGCAGGAGCAAAATGAGGATTAACCCTCAGCGCTTCCTCATATTGACGTTTGGCCAAATCGACCCGGCCTTTCTGTTCATAGATTCCACCTAACGCAAAAAGGATTTCTTCATCATCAGGATTCAGGGCAACAGCTTTTTTGTATTCCTGGATTGCCGAATCTAATTTGCCCTGTTCAGCGAGCGCACAAGCTAAATTGGTATGCCCAACAGCCTCATCAGGACGAAGTTTTAAGACTTCCCGATAGTGAGGGATAGCCATTTCTAACTGCCCTTGTTCCTGATACACCACACCAAGCTTAAGCCGCGCCGCTACATACAAAGGATCTCGCTTAATGGCCTCATTGAATGCTTTTATGGTTTGATCCATGCGTCCTTGCCGCTGATAGATTTGAGCCAGGAAAAAATGCGGGTACGGAGACTGAGGCGCTAGGGTGACCGCTCGTTGAAAACAGGCAAAGGCATCATCCAAGAGCCCTGCTTGTGTATGTAAAATCCCCTCAAATAACGCAAGGTGAGGTGAATCAGCATGCTCCTCTCTCAGACGCTCAACCCATTCTCGAACATGCTGGGATTGCACTTCATCACCCAGAGCTTGAGAATAAACTCTCCAGGCTTGAGCAAAATCCCCTCGCAATAAACAGACAACATTCAACGCAAAAAACGGCAAGGGCCCGCAATCGTTTTGTTCTGACCAACGAGAGGCCTCATCATACACTGCCTCCCATTGTCCAGCGGCGATAGCTGATTCGACCTTCGATTGATTACCAGACGTCACCAGAACAGTCCAATCTTCTCGGTCATACATTATCGAGTCAGAGTGTCTTCAATACCAGGGGAGGTGGCCTCGATTAAACTCCCAAGATACGGATGACGTTGGAGCATTTGTTGTTTCATTTCCCAAGCCACGGTGCGATACGACCAATGCCCTTTGACTCCTGAACGCAATTTGGAAATATATTCCACCTCAGCAAAATCCATCTTAAACAAACAACGAACTCGAAACCCAAAAGGAATCGCATACAAAGCGGCTTCTTGATTATCAGTCCGCAACCGCTCGACATCCTGCTGCACGGCATCCATTGCGAGCCGATATTCTTTCTCGACCCCGGCCTCAGATAACAGAGGAGGAATATCATAACCATGGATTGTCGTGAAATTTTGTTGCACTTGCTGGCACCGCCGATGTCGATGCATATCCCTCCAGCCGCCTATATCCATCAACACATCAAAAATAAAGGCATAGCCTGACCGAAATTCCTTGGCCAGGTCATCATACGGCCCCCGGCTTTTGATCGCTGCATCGACCACCGCTTGTTTCTCTTTTTCCGACCAATCATTCACCCATTCCAAGATCAATCGATATGGCGCCTGACTCACACGATAGACAAACGTGGTCACCAATTCGTCCAACGGGGCATGGGGTTCAAGCAGATCTACAGATTGCGTATGGCCCTTCCATGATTGAGGATTATCCAGTCCAGATTTTTTCAGCATACCCTTCACTTGGCGAAGCACATCGCGATACACCGCACTTTGATAGTCATTGGAAGCTGCGTAGCGCGCCAATGTCGGAGCCATCGATTCAAGTTGTGCAGACGATTCCTCCTGTAAATCTGCCCAAACGCTTGAAGGCTTTCGGGCACAGGCGTCCTTCAGGTCCTCCCCAATGCCTAACAACTCAGGAAGTTGGGACGATAGCAATCGGGTCATTTGCTTTTCCAATGTGCGAATACTCACCACTTGTCCCACATTAGTCTTGGCAGCCAACGGCAGCAAATAGCGAATGACATCATAGGTCCGAGCGCCAATCGTCCGATCATAATCTCCTGGCTTCATGCTATCTGGACGAGGATACCGCTCCGTTAAATGCTCATGAAGCGGCTCTTTTAACAGTCGATAAATATTATAGAGGCTGCCTAAAATACCCCGGTACACTGCTTCCGTTTCACTATTCGCAATTTCACTCGGCACATAGCAGCCTGCAGCGGCAAAGTTTTGATACCGGCTGGATTTGGCCTGGCCATCCCACAAGGGTTCATCTTCCAAGCGAATAGCGGCCAACTCGGAAATATTCTCAAAACAAATCGTCACATGGCCCAGATCTGCAATCGACCCATGACCATAGGCAAAATAAAATTGCTCCCAAAATTTTTCTGAGGAATGCGCATGTACCCACTTCAAACTTTCTTCGATTGAATCCGGCGACCGGCTATACCGCGCTAAGGCATAGGCTGATTTCTCCGGCGGCATCGGCGCCAGCGCAATCACTTGTCGATCTCTTCGTTCATCACTCATAGCTACATCGTCCCTAAATTTACGCCGAGAAAAGAAGGCCTGCACTATAGACAGAGCAAGGCATACATCTCAAGTTCAATTTCTCTTCAACCGATGGCTAGATGAAAAAGCCTTGAAACATCGAGGGCTCCTTGATTACACTCTGCTAACCCTTACGGATTTTTCTCCACCTTCATGAACATTCCTGACCGTCAATCCATACATGGCCAGTGGTCCTCCCGCTGGACCTTTATTTTAGCCGCCACCGGCGCCGCTGTTGGCCTTGGGCAATATCTGGAAGTTTCCCTTATCTCACAGGTCAAAACGGCGGCAGCGCATTTGTCTTGATTTATATCATTTGTGTAGCCGCATTAGGCATTCCGCTTATGATGGCGGAAATTCTTTTAGGCCGCCGCGGCCGATCCACGCCCATCCGCTCGATGCAGATTTTGGCCAGAAGAAAACCACGCAGGGCAATGGTGGCAAATTATCGGATGGGCCGGCACAATCGCCGGCGTGATGATCCTTTCCTATTACAGCGTGATCGGGGGATGGACTCTGGCCTATATCTTTAAGTCCATCGCCGGGACATTTAGCGGAGCGACTGGCGAGTTTGCAGCCTCAACGTTTGACACGTTTGTGGGAAGCGCAGGCAGTTTGTTTCTCTGGCACACGGTCTTCATGTTCATCACCATGGCTATCGTGGCGGGCGGCGTGCAAGGAGGCTTGGAAAAAGCCGTTCAGTTCCTCATGCCCATGTTATTTTTCTTGCTGCTGCTCATGGTGGGCTACAGCATGACCACCGGCTATTTCGGAAAAGGCCTGGCATTTCTCTTTACGCCCGACTTCAGCAAACTCACCGGGGCCAGCATGCTCTCGGCCATGGGCCAAGCCTTTTTTAGCTTGAGTTTAGGCATGGGCACCATCATGATCTACGGATCCTATGTCCCGAAAGAGACGTCCATTGCCAGCACATCGGTCATGATTGCCATCGCGGATACCGGCGTGGCCCTGCTGGCCGGCATGGCCATCTTTCCCATTGTGTTCGCGAACAATCTTGAGCCGGCCTCCGGACCTGGGTTGATTTTTCAAACCTTACCTGTCGCGTTCGGCAACATGACTGGCGGAACAATTTTTGGTTCACTGTTCTTTATTCTGTTGCTCGTGGCCGCCTGGACTTCGTCCATTTCTCTCATTGAACCCTTCGTCACCTGGCTCATTGAAACCTTTGGCCTCTCACGTGTGACCGCATCGGTCTATTCAGGCATCGCCACATGGATGTTAGGACTCGGTACCGTTTGGTCATTTAATCTTTGGGCTGACCTGTAAAATTTTTTGGACTCACGTTTTTTGATCTCCTGGATTTCATCACGTCGAATCTCATGCTCCCGTTAGGAGGTATCCTCATTGCCATCTTCGCCGGCTGGCTCATGACCGCAGAGAGCACTAAAGCCGAACTCCACATTGCCAATCCACACCCTTTATGCCTCCTGGCAAGCACTGGTCCGCTACATCGCCCCGGTCGCTGTCTTCATCGTCCTTCTCAACGCCATCGGCCTTCTCTAACTCACCCACCTGATGCAGCCTTGAGACCCGGCCCATCTTAACGCGTTCTTACAATCGGCCTCTTCTCCACCCCTGACTTCCAGTTCAAGATCCTGGAGCCGACAGATCCTCTTGGCCCCGTTCCCCAGCCACATCCCCACAAAAGCGCGATAGGCCGCTTAAAATTCCTATTTCCTCATGAGGGCGAAAAAGATCCGAAGGCATTGACCTTCTTATTTTAAGGAATTCAAGGAGTGCTTCAGCAAGTCGAGAAGGTAGGAGAGATAGTGTCAAGTATCGAGTGTTGTCGATTTTATAGTGGAAAGAAGCGCTTCAAGCCGTTTATGGGTTTTTCGATAATGTACCAGGAGCCCGTGGCTATTAGAATGGAAACACTACTAAAGAGGAGAAAGCGTACCCATTCGATATTTACTATCTCAGACATTAGGGCCATCAGGCCAATAGAGTGAAGCAAGTCTGGAACAAATAAATGATTAATGTACATCCCATAACTAATACACCCAAGATATATCAGGATTGGTTGATTGAGTAAGAATCCTACTGGTCCGACAAATCCTCCTGTTGCTCTTCCTATCACCCAGACAAATAGTAAGCCGGCTCCTAGTTCACCAAGAACGAATTCAATCGAGGATGAGGCATTAAGCATTTTGGAAACGAATACAACACCTAAGATGAGCATCCCTGCGACAAAACTGAGGCTGAGTATTTTGTGAAACTGGCGTCTATCTAGCTCGACCTTTCTAGACAGGAGGGCCAAGAGGCCACCAATTCCTAAGGTGTCCAAATGTGATGGCATTAACATACTTCCTTGAAAATGGGTAAGCCCAGATCCAAGCATCAGCAGACGGAAAAGTGGGCCCATCAGAACAGCGAGTAACACTGCATGAAAGAGAAAAGCCTTGGGCACAAACAATATAACGAGTGGCCAAAAAAGATAAAACTGCTCTTCGACCGCTAAAGTCCAGAAATGTTTTGCGGTGACAAACCCATCTTGAAGCGCAAAGTGGATGTTTTGAAGATACGTTAGGAACCACCATGGTTGAGGAAAAGAATCGGTTGCAAGAGAAAATATGAGTATAATAAGAACGAGATAATAGATGGGCATGAGCCGCATTGCCCGTCGAATGAAAAAATGAAAAATGATGGTTTTAGATGGCTTGACAGATTGTTCAATCTTGTCGCGACCCCCAAGAAGAATCCCGGTGATGAGAAATCCGCTTAAAACGAAGAACAAACGGACACCTAAATCTCCAAGAGGGACTGTAGATCGAAAAAAATTCTGCTCATCCAAGAAATGTTGCATGAAAACTCCTAAGGCAGCCAATGCCCTCAAGCTATCTAGTTGAGGCATGTATGCCATAGGCATATCAGCTGCCAAGGACTGTTGGTCCTGTCCATGCATGTCGCTAGTAAGTATAAGATGTTATGAGGGGGCAGGATGAATATATAAAAGAAACGGGGATGGTAGCTAGAAAAACCCTTTTTGAAAATGAGGAAGATTCATTAGGGTGAGTCTGTATCATTGATGTTCTTCTCTATTGTCATATTTTCGAAAGAGAACTTCGAGTGCTTATTCATGCACCTATTTTATTTAGTCCACTCTCGGGTCGAATCCACAACCACAACACTCCACCAGAGAAGGCTACATTTTTGTCAGTTTCTCAGTAGCCTAACCACACAAAAAAGGCCTTCCGATATTCCTGATCACCTAAATCTGCTGACCCTTCCATTCGACCGCATCGGTCTATCCCGTCTTAAATACAAGGCCATTAGGATTTGCCACGATCTTGTCATTTAATCTCTGGGCTAATGTCACACTTTTGGGACTCGCGCTTTTTGATCTCCTCGATTTCATAACGTCAAGTTTTGTGCTGCCCTCGGGCGATATTCTTATTATCGTTTAAGCCGGTTGACTTGCACCCACGGGAAGCACCTGAGCCGCACGTTAAATCGCCAACATCACGATCTATTATTCCTAACAACCCTTGTTTGTTTATTGCTCCAGTGGCGGTCTTTATCATAATTCTCAACGTGATCGGCAATCTGCAGGAGAAAAGGCCTGAGCGCCATTTCTCCCAATCCTTTCTAGGACTAGAACGATTCTGGTCATACCATCGATCTCAATCTTTGTTGGAAAGTAATATGACTTTTCTCTTTCGATTAATACTCGTCATAGCACGTTCTCTGTTTTTTTCTCATGACGAATAATTTGAACAATCAAGTCACCCCAACACCTGCCGATAGTTCTCTACAGCACAGCACTTGTGTCGTGTCCTATCAACCTTTCATCATCATAAGGAATCGTCCTATGTCACAAATTGGTATCCTCAATGCTGCAAATGCGGTCGCTCAACTCTCACTTCCTCTTATTGATGCCTCTACACTTTCCACGAAAGGGAAAACACCAGCGCCATCTATCGACGCTGTGCAAAATCTAAAAGATACGGTGTCTATTTCATTAGGTGCACAGGCAAAGAGCGCACGAGAAAACGCTCCTCTCGCCTAGTAGCCATCACCTATATTCATACGATATAAATCTTCTGTGAGACGACATGGCTGTTATTGCCATGTCATCTCACCTGATAGACGCCTCCCATTCGGCATTCCGCAGGAATACAAATAGCGATATCTGCTTGAGCACAAAGAGCTGCCTCCCACCACAGACTTACGTTCAATCCACCTAATATAGCCAGGTTAGAGTCTTTTGCCATCACAATAGGTCCTCATCAAAAGACGAAACCTATCGTACTAACGTTTAGGTTTCACTGTAGAACAGAAGTTGGACGCCAATAATGATGACAGCGCCCGCCCAGAGGATTTTGAGCAAAGATCGATTTTTTTGAGTCTGTCCGAGCGTGGGTGCTAGCGCAGGACCATGTATCCATTCCCCGGCAAACCAGGCAAACCCTCCGGCCAAGGCCAAAGTACCCATGATATTGTGGTGCATTTGAATTTGATGGCCCGCAGGATGGGGGCCATGCATATGAATATACAACATCAGACCACCGATGAGCGCAAATCCTGGCAACAACGCGCTCCAAAACCACTGAGACAACTTTCCCGCTTGCCGCAACCATTCAACCGATCCCACACTCACCGCTAAGAGACCAAAAATTTTGTGTTGCAGCATTTCTGGATCTTTGCCTGAGAGCGTTTCGGCTAAGGTCCAGGAGCCAATCGGCCAGGCTTCATGATCGCTCCAGATGAGCAGAAAAATGCCAAATCCTACCAATGAAACCGGCAATAACCATCGCAACCAGGCCAGCGCCATCCACCCCATTGCCGTGCGCAATTCGGTCAGCCCAACTACAATAACCCCTAACCCTGCCAACGCATGATTGAACTCTGAATAGGCAATCCCTTCGACTGATCCCTCCCATTGTCCGGAAACCATGATATGCCCGTGACCAAGGTCGGATTGATGAGTATGGGCGTCCTGTTTGGCGAAACTTATCGATGTGAATATCAAGATGAGGCTTGCAGACAGGAGCGGTAGGCAACTCAAAGGATTAAGGGCATTCCTCACAAAAACCCCATACACTCCAAATGATGCAAAACGATGTGCCATGATTCCACATGCATCAGGGGAGTGTTGAATAATACAAAACACCAAAGGCAACTTTGCTCATGATAACGTCGGATACCAAAAGTGTCGGGGCGGGTCAAAAAAGTCCATCCAGCAAGGCCGCAGCCATTTTTGCGCGCGGAGCGTACTGGTACTACCTGAGCACGGAAAAATGGCGAGAACGTCGCTGGTGGCTTTTTTCAACGCCCTATCAGGGTGAAAAGAACGACACACCCAGATTGAACAACCACGCATTCAACCCAATGTTGCGATTGCCGATTCCAGAATTCGAAATGTGGTGAAATCGAAAACCGGCCGTGATGGCCCAGTTTTCTGAGATGAAATACGAGACGCCAGGACCTGTTTGCAAAATAAAATTAAACTGTGTGCTTTGCTCGGGAATTCGTGGAGCCAGATCGGTCCACAACATTCCTGCTCCCCCATCCCAAAAAGGCATCCACCGACCAAAGGATAAGAAATTATATTTCACGACTAATGATCCGCCAAACGCCGAGGCACTAAAAGGTTCATAGTAGTGCGCAGCCATTGGTTCAATAAGCAGCTCCACATTTCCCGCCACCACACCGCTGCCAAGTTCATCAGTGAAGACCTGCCCTAATTGTGGCAAGAGATATATGGCTCGTCGATTGGATGAGGGCGCATTCTGAAATATATTACTCCCTTTCCAAAAACCTCCCAACAGGCCATATTCCAATGTACCTTTCGTTACCCGCGTTCGGGCGTCAATTTTCTCTGCCGAGGCCGTCGCCCCCATAAGAAGAATGCCCAAAAGAACAGCTACCCATGCGAATTGCAGTTTCTTTTTTAATGCCGTGACCATATTACCTCGTCTGAACCATGGATTTGTTGAACTCAAGGCTTATTCGTTAACGCATACGATGAGAAGGCGGATTCGATTGTTTTGAAGCTAGTTTTCTCAATTTTCTTAAAAACGAGCAGGAATTTCGCATAAACAGAAGGAAGGGTTCAATGACCTTTTCTCCAATGTCGGATAGAATAAGGTACGCCGTAAAGGTCATCATGAAAACCTCTCCCCCTTCTCCACCAACAGTGCCTACGTCACCCCCTCAGCAAGATCCCTCCCAACGCCTGTTATTAGCGGTGAAAAAGTTAGACCTGCTTATCAACCGGGCTCACAAACTAGGAAAGGTTACTGAGCACCTGCTTCGCAATGACCAAACAGGACCTCCCACTCCATCCCCAAAGACCGAGTCAACTTCATCAGCATCATCCGATTCTACAACAACGATGAGTCCAGACCGGAGGAGAACATAACCATGCAGAAATGATGGGGTGAGTGACGGGTTTCGAACCCGCGACCTCCGGAACCACAATCCGGCGCTCTAACCAGCTGAGCTACACCCACCACAAAGACGTGTAATCAACCATCGAAGGGGGCAAATCTTATCAAAGGGCTCCAAGGCTCGCAAGCATGCAGAAAGGTAGCCAAACGAAACTTTTAGACAAGGCATTTCGTCTTTCCTACTATCCGAAACCCGTATACGTGAATACTCGAATTTTCTACTTGAGTTTTACATTCGGTTGACCAAATTTGAAAACCTGTGGTACAAAAAGAACTTCTACTTTTTTGGAGGAATTCATGGCCAATCGTCATAAATCAGCAATTAAAG
>CBDCWC010000002.1:0-1776458 GCA_965223295.1 Nitrospirales bacterium
CAATCCCATGCCCACCAAAAGCAGCATGCCCACTCTGGCTGAAAAGCGTGCTTCTTCTTTCACACCGCCGTTTCTGAGAAAGAAAAACCAATACCCAACCCAGAGCCCGATACTGACAAGAGCCAGCGTGACGAGAACGGGAAGAAAAAGCGGTAGGGTTTCTAGTAAATGATCAAGAAGAGTCATAGGTACAATCGAGCGTGGATGGATCATTATGCCCGAAGTTTGAGAAAGGATAAAGATAGAGTGATATTTTAATGGGAAATTTGGTCACCTGCTTTGACTTCTTTGATAGAATCAAAGAAACCAAAGTGGTGAGAGAACAATGCTGACAAGAAGAGCCGAATTATGAAAACCAATTCACATGGCGTCTATTCATGGCATGATCAACGGCAGAAATTAATTTTTCCCGATCGACCGGTTTGACTAAATAGTCTGTTGCACCGCGTTTAATCAAGCTTATTGCGAGATCTAAATCAGGAAACCCAGTCAAGAAAATTATTGGGATACTAGGATATTCCCGTTGAAAATAGTCCATGGCTTCGACGCCATTGATGTGTGACATCCGAATATCCGTAATGATGACATCAATAACCATTGGGTGTTCTCCCTCGTTGAGGAGGGTGATGGCCTGCTGGCCGTCTTCCGCTTCGATGACGTAATACCCCATTTTTTCTAGCGTCATCCGTACAATTTTTCGAATGTCAGGTTCATCATCAACAAGCAGGACGCCTCCAAGGCAGGCTTGTCCGGAAAAAATTCCAGCTGTGCGTGGAGCAGAGTCAGGTAAATTGGTTGTCTTCATCGCATCCCTCCCTTGACGATCTCTTTGAATGAAATTGAATGCTTGGGAGTCCATATCTGACTCCCATTCGTTTTTTTGTCAATAAAGGTGCAATTGGCATGCCGGTATAAAGATGGAAGCTAAGGGGAAATTTCTTATAAGGAATTGTCTGAAAATCTAAGGAAGATAGGGCACAATCATGTCTGGTTGTTGGCGTGGCAAGACACACGAATGCTGCTGCTTCTGTCTACTGGAGCTTCACACTGCTCCAAAGGTTTACATAAGGGTGGGAAGAATCTTTAGAAGAAAAACACTGCGAGCACAAATATAAATTGGAGAAAAGGATAGGGTTCGCTTGCAATTACGCTTATAGTTTTCGAACAATGACGGAGGTTGTGGAGTGATACACAGTCCAATAAGTGGGGTCTTGAGCAAGCTTGACGTATTGCAGGATGTCTGCTGGACAGCAGAGTCCGGTTTGACAATAGGCCTCTTCTAATACTAAAGCGGACTCGCCCATTACTTGGGCCATGGGGGAGTTTCCAGGGCAAAGATGCATAATTGATTGACCTCGTACAATATCAAAGCCGGTTTGTTCAAGTTTCTGTGGAAGACTCAGGGCATAGGCAGGGTTCAAATCTGCATTTACAAACATTTGGCATATGGCACGATTGACTCGTGCTTGCGGGATTTCTACATCTCGATCCAGTAAGGTTGCCGACGTAAAGTCTGGCTCTTCGAAGAGGGCCCATCCTCCTGGTTTGAGCAGTACAAACATTTTGTGAAGAATATCCATATCGGATTCGTTGTGAATAAGGACATATCTTCCATGAATAAGGTCAAAAGAATGGGATGACTCAAATTCTAGAAATGTGTCCTGATGTATCCGGAAAGAAGGTGATGTGAAATCCTGAAGGTATGTGGTGTTTTTGTCTAACCCAACAGCCAACCCAGAAGGGCCAACGTAGTTGCCCAACCAACGCAAAATTGATCCTGCTCCCGCGCCTAATTCTAAACAATGCCACCCCAGTTGAATTCCTGTTTCCTGCAATAAACTGATCGTGTTTGGATCATTCGCGGCTTCCACCAATTGCAGCCGTCGAAATTCTCGCTTTTCGGCATTGTCCTCAAAAATATACCTGCTCATGATTGGGCGCGTGCCTTTCGTTCCCTACTCTGTGAGTGACCGCGAAGCGTGGCAACCCGCAATATACCCGGTTGACCAGGCCCATTGGAAATTAAATCCCCCGATTCGTCCGTCGCAATCCAGCATTTCTCCAACGAGATACAGGCCTGGGATTTTTTTCGAGGTCATGTTTGAAGGATTGATTTCTTGTAAGGGAACACCTCCGGTCGTGACTTCAGCAAAATTCCAGCCTCGTGATCCAATAACTGGAAGCGAAAGATTGGTTAACGCCTGTACTAATTTTTTTCTACTGTCTTTTGCCAGAAGATTGACTGGTGTATGAGGCATATCCGCGGCAAGAAATTGAGTGAACTGCAGGGCGACACGACTGGGTATATGTGCCGTTAAAACGGATCGCACCGTTTGCCGACCAGGCTGCGACGCCGTCTGAATGAGCCAATTCTCCACTTCTCTAGATGTGGAATCAGGAAAACAGCTCAGGTGGAGTTGGGCTTGATGCCCTTGTTCCGTAGCCAGAACCCAAAATCGACTGGCATCGAGCATCACTGGCCCGCTCACCCCAAAGTGGGTCCACAGCAAACTTCCCGTTCGACGATCAACAACTTTCCCATTCACACGTGTCGTGAGCATCACCTCATGTGAAGTGCCCGAAAGAGCAGCATGGAAAAATGTTGGCTCCAGCAATAACGGAACGAGAGCGGGGCAGGTTGGAGCAATCGAATGGCCAAGCTGTTGAACCATATCCCACCCAGATCCATCTGATCCAGTTTTAGGAAGGGAACGTCCTCCTGTTGCCACGATAACTTTTCTTGCTTGAAGGAGGCCTTGGGAATGTTGAATAGAAAATCCTTGTCCATGCTGGATGATGGATTGAACGCGATGTTGGGTAAGAAGCGTCACGGATAATTCTTGGCATCGATTGAGGAGGGCGTTCAAAATGGTTTCAGCCTTATTGCTCGTAGGAAAAACTTTTCCTGTGGTTTCGGTGTGGAGTGAAGCTCCAAGCGATGCAAACCAGCGGATCGTGTGTTGTTCATCAAATCGACGGAGGATTCGATCAATGGATTTTCGGTCTCCATGAAAGTCAGAGGCGGTGACTTTTTGATTGGTCACATTGCAGCGCCCACCACCAGAGACCAGAATCTTGGCTCCTAGAGATTTTGCGCTATCCAGGAGGACGACTTTAAAAGATCTATTGATTTCTGCAGCAAAAATTCCTGCCGCAAGTCCAGCCGCTCCGGCTCCAATGATGGCAATGTCGACTTGGTTGTTCAAGAAAGAAGAAGCCTCGTTGATAAATGGTGCGGTTGGGGGTAGTGTTATAGAGAAGAATATTCTATCTACCGTTTTGTGGGAAGGGAATCATCTGTAAGACGGTCAGTCTTATGCCAATGCGGCTAGAGGTTTTTTCAAGAATACGGGTTTGATGGCAGCAGGATCTTGATGGGCTTTTCGGCTAGGCAAGTTCTTGTGTTGCTAGATTGGCAAGGGGCTCGAATGGATAAACGCCAAAGGCATTTTCCATTCGTGCCTCAATGCCTGGAGAGATGGTTTGAACCTTTCTGCCTTTGAAACTACGAAGAGGAATCAGTCATCGTTGTTGAAAGCCTTATTGTGACTTCGTCCAGGGTTTCCATTCATTCGCGGCGGAATCAAACCACCATTGCGGTCCACTCAAATAAAGTTTCTTATGACAGTCCAATGTTTCATCTTGATCCTGCGGCCAGTCCTCCCAGTCATTTTTACTGGAATTGAACCACCATTCCTGCCCATTAAGATACAGGTTTTTGTGTTCATCTAAAGTCCATCGGGTGTCCTGGGTTGGCCATTCGTCCCATCCTTGAGGGTTAGAATTATTCCACCAGCCCCGATTTTCAATATACAATTTCTTGTGGCCTTCTAACGTGATATTCCCATCACTGTCCCACAGGTCTGCATGTCGTTGACAAAAGTCCCCGGTAGTGTCCTGGGCCCATCCGTTTGTCGCGAGCAACGAGCTGAGTAGTAACATTACAGCGAATATCGTTTTATATTTGTTCATGGTTAATCTCCTCAAAATGATACGTTTGAAAAATAAAATAAAGCCTGAGCCACTTTCCTCTCCATTTGCAAGGTTTCGATACCTTCGAAGATCGTATTGACCTGGATTCACAATTTACAGCTTGCCTCCTTTCTTTGGGATGGCCATAAGGGTTTCAAGAAAAGGGTGTTCACCCGAAACCGATGGAACCATATACTTGAAAACACTCGGTTGAATGTACAGAGGGGATACAAAAGAGGGGATAATGAACTTAGAGGGGAATATGATTATGCCCAAATTACCTGTTCATGGCAAGATGGCAAAGCACAGAAGAATTTTGAGGATGATGATGAAGGCATTATGACTTTAGGGGAAATTGTTCCAACACTTCAAAAGCATCATGAGCCAAGAGCCATTGGCCGTTAGGCTGTTTCACCCACTTTTCTAAGGTAATGATGCCACGGCCCACATTCATGCGCCAGTTAGCGGATAGGTGAACGGTGGTTTTGTTGATGACCTCAATAGTGATGTCCTGGTATTCAAGATCGGTCGCTCCTGATTTCATGAACGGTCGCCAAAACTCGTCGATTTGTTGTGTGCCAGTAAAGGTTCCCATAGGTTTGGCTTCGATGATGGCATTGGGTAGATAGGCGGCTACACAGGCGTTCACGTCTCCATTATTGAAACCAGTAATCCATTGCTGGCTAGCCGCTAAGACTTCGTTACGAAGAGTTGTGTCAATAGATTTCATGGGCGTATCTCCTTATTTCTAGAGTCACGAACAATCGGCATCAGTCATGTTTGGAAAATAGGATAACATCGTTATGGAAAAACTCTAGGTCAGCTTGCCAATGATTGGCTAACCATTCAAATGTGGCTCTCGAGAAAAAACACACATGGGTCAGATCATTTTTGTAATGCCATTTGGCAAAGGCTTTTTGATCGCGAACGAGTTTGGTCATCAAGCCGAGAGACCCGCCGGGATTCAGGAGGCTCCATAACTTTGTGAGAATCGTGCCAGGATCATGGAGATGTTCAACAACTTCAGTGGCTGTAATGAAATCATACTGTTGTTCCAGAGCTGGGGGATGATAGGCATAAAAATGATCATACACCGTGACCGAGTGGCCAATCTCTTCAAACATCACAGAGAGAGTAGGGCCAGGACCCGATCCAAAGTCTAACCCATGACTGCTAGGAGGAAGACGATCGCGTAGGGGATCAAAAAGCCGACTGAGGAACTTGCGGTAGGCAGGGTCGGAAGAAAAGTTTTGATGATGATCATATGCCGCTTTCTCCTCTGCTTCTGACAAATATTGAATCGGGAGCACGAATACTAGTTGACAGTCTTGACAGAGAAGAAAATTTCGTCGCTTGTCATGATAAAACTCGTTGGTCGTGATCTTCTGACATAGTGGACATGAATAAGAATGTTTGGTTGTCTGTGTCATTTCGCTTCAGGAAGAGGCTCTTATGTGCGGAGGTGCTCAGAGTTGCTAAATACGACCCGGCCAAGTTCGCTGAATTTCTTCGTCTTGTTGAGCGATAGTGAAATGTTCCCAAGGAATGTGATTGATATCAGTGGACATTGAAAATTCTGTAGCGTCTGGTGACTCCCAACCCAAGTGACGCAACGTGCCGGTTTGTTCTTGAGAAGTTTTTTGGATAGAAAAATTAAGCGTAGAGGTCCGCCATAAGGCATATTCATCAGCGATGATCACATCCGGTGGTTGCCCAAGACGCACGGAATAATCCTCAATTGAGTCCTGGATGCTTGCCACACCAATCGCAATATGAAAACGTTTCATCCTTGGCCTTATTTCTTGCTGCTTTCATTCGCACAGTCAATACATAAGGGTGCGGTTGGGTCAAATTCCAACCGTTTGTGGTGAATGTCCTCTTCACAACGCAGGCAGAGGCCAAATGTGCCTTTCTCAAGTCGTTCGAGACTGGCTTCAATCCGCTGAAGTTGAATCGTTCGGCGTTGCTGCGACTCCTTCGCCATGGCTTGTCCTTGCAAAGCCTCCCTGCGGGAGACGCGTCCGACCGTAGTTTGGTCCAGTTCAACGGTTTGTGCGGCCTCCTGGCCAGACTGTTCGACGGCTAGCAGGTCGGAACGTAATTGGAGTAGGACTTGTTTGAAATGTTGAGTATCGACATCATTCAACATGAGAATCCGTCGCTCGCGTGCTCAGGGGTTGATAGAGTGTTGAGGGCAATGTACCCTAGCCAGGACGTAAAAGGCTAATAGGCTTTATTGGGTTCAAACGAATAGCTTGAAGAAGGAGAATCTATGGAAAAAGTGCTGAAAGGGCTAGTGGCATTTCAACAGGAAGTGTTTGCCAAAAAGAAAAAATTGTTTACGTCCTTATCCAAACAACAAAAGCCCAGTGTTTTGTTCGTGACCTGTTCCGATTCACGAATTGATCCGTCCTTGTTGACACAGACAGACCCCGGAGATCTGTTTATTATTCGCAATGCTGGAAACTTGATTCCGACGTATGGCGCGGCGATAGGCGGAAGTACGGCGACCATTGAATATGGGGTATCGGTACTCCAGGTCAAAGATGTGATCATTTGTGGACATACGGATTGTGGAGCTATGAACGGCCTGTTACACCCTGAAAAACTGAAAGCGCTTCCGGCCGTCAAAGCGTGGCTTCAACATTCTGAGACGACCACACGAATTGTCAAGGATCATTGTGGACATTTAAAAGGAGAAAAATTATTCGCCGCTGCGATTCGGGAAAATGTGTTAGTGCAGCTTGAACATCTCAAGACCCATCCCTCTGTGGCCACCCGCCTGCGTCGTGGCGACATACGGCTACATGGCTGGGTCTATTCCATTGGGACCGGCGAAGTCTGGGCTTACGATTCTGAGAAGAATGATTTTGTCAATCCTGCAAAGTCAAAACGAAACATGCGATAACGGCAGGTGTTCTCATAACGTTCACCGCTCAGAGGTAGACGACATGAGCTGTTGGATGTGTAAATTACTTCGTAATCGCTCTTATTCTTAGACAGCATTCGGCCAGAAACTGGTTGAAAGCAAGTGTGGCCTGTGGCGGGGGCGACCGGTTGGCTAAGAATTCACCACAGCCTTCTCGATCTTGTTCAACAAGACGTTTCTGGGTGTAGGCTTGTGGATAATGTCCGCGAGATCGGAGCCTTTAAATCTCGCCACTATCTCATCCTTGGTAAACCCGCTGTTCAATACGACTCGAATGTCACTGCGAATTTTCTTGAGCTCTTTCAAGACTTCTTCTCCATCCATCTTCGGCATATTGTGGTCCAGCAACACACAATCGAATGCGTCGGGATCACGCCGAAAGACATCCACCGCTTCTTGTCCATCTTTGGCCTCTACGACGGTGTATCCAGCACTTTGGAGAATGTCGACGGCTACCATACGCACACTCG
Source organism: Nitrospirales bacterium (assembly GCA_965223295.1). GTDB lineage: Bacteria > Nitrospirota > Nitrospiria > Nitrospirales > UBA8639 > Nitrospira_E. The sequence goes on from CBDCWC010000002.1 coordinate 7,372, forward strand.
CATGATCCTCTGCCACAAGAATCCGGGTGCCTTCGGGGACCCCTTGGGTCGTTGATGTGACCACCTCGGGTTCCGGCGTCGATGAAACCCGGGGCAACCAAACCGAGAAGGTTGTGCCGATATTGAGTGCCGTATCTATGGAAATAGCGCCTTTGTGCGATTTGACGATTCCTGAAACTGCAGCTAACCCAAGGCCGTGACCGTCAGATTTCGTTGTGAAGAATGGATCGAAGATTTTTGCTTTTGTCTCCGGACTCATGCCCATTCCGGTGTCGCTGACCCACACGCATACATATTCACCCGGCGACAGTGTAGGTTGAGATTGGAGTCGCTGAATGTCTTCATGGCTCAGCGAGACTGACTTCGTTCCGACGATAATTCGCCCCTTGTTGTAACCGATGGCGTCGGAGGCATTTGTCATCAGATTCATAAAAACCTGACGTAGATGACTGCGGTCGGCTACGATGCTGCATGGTGAGTGATCGATTTCGAACGTCAGCGACACTTTCTTTGAAAGCCCGGCTACTATAAGATCCGTCAGTTCTTTCACCATGAGGTTGCAGTCCAGCGTTTCCTTTACACTGCTGCCTCGCCCGGCATACGCCAACAGTTGCTTGCACAAGTCGGATGCTGCCGCAGACGTCGAAACGATCCGTTCGAGATTTTCTCTGATGGGAGACGCTTGGGGGAGAGAGAGGCTCGCTATTTCTGCGTTTCCCATGACAATGGCCATCAGGTTGTTGAAGTCATGGGCGATACCACCGGCAAGCACACCAATGGCTTCTGCTTTTGTCGCCTCCCGCAGCTGTTCTTCCAATCGATCACGCTCGATTGCCAAACCGACCATTCGAGCTGCGATTTCGAGTAATTCCATATCATGTGGTCCAGGCGCACCAGGTTCGTTTTTGTACAATGCCATGGCCCCAAGAACCTCTTTTCCAGTTGCCCCAGTGATAGGTACGGACCAACATGAAGCGACTCCAGCGAGTTTCGCTGCCTGACGCAAATCCTTCCAGAGTGGGTCCTTGTCGATGTTTTCCACCACGACGGGCACATTCCAGAATGCTGCTGTTCCACATGATCCCACGGTCGGCCCGATTCGCAATCCTTGGACTGCACAGTTATATTCGTGAGGTAAGCTTGGGCCGGCGCCCACAGACACGTGCGCGCCGTCTGTCTCAACCAACAGGATGGAGCATCGGCATTCGTCTGCCTTTGATTCAACAATGCGCGCCATTCTTTCCAGCGTTTCGGTTAATGTTGATTTCTGAGGAGATAACGATTTTGGTATCTTCAACTCGGTCTCGTCTGTGCGTTGAGGCAACGCAAGTGCCACAACACGTCCCGCATCAGTTCTCACGCGCCAGCACAACATTCGCCAGTCCTCTTGCTTGGTCAAGAGTCGTGCAAGTACTTCACCTTCTCCCGTCTCAAGTATGTGTTGCAAGGCTTGCCGGTCGTTTGGATGCACCCATTCGAGCAATGGTTTAGAAACCAGATCCTGGAGGGTTAACCCATATTCGTCAGAAAATGCACTGTTGATGCGAGGAGGCTCGCTGGGCGTGGTGAACCAAAGAAGCATGGGCTGTTTGGAAAGGGAAGCCGTAACAGTTAATCAATATGTATTGAGAAAGATGGAGATTATTGGCCGAAATCTGTAAGCTTAGTGTCGTTAGACTTGGGTATCAACTCACAATACGTTGCAAGTCTGCCCCTGGTCGACCTCCCAGAAACCTGGACAGACAAAACATAACACTTTCTGAGAGAATCACTGTCAATTTTACTCATCAAGGGGCCTAAGTCAATCAGAAGCAGCCCACTTAATCTCGGTCATCCAATTTTCGAAGGTGGGTCTGTTGAAAAAATCCGCCAGCGGCGTTCTCGCACTTTTTCCGTGCTCACGTAGTGCCAGTACGCTCCGCGCGCAAAAAGGGCTGCGGCCTTGCTGGACGAACTTTTTTGAACAGACCCGATGCTGCTGATCGCGAACAGCTTTCTGGCAAAGTATGGCTCTTGATATCTTCATTAGGGCACTTCTAAAAACTGTCCTTTTTCCCGATGGCGGCGTCAGCGGCGTGCTCAAATCCTCATGTATCAGCCCATACACTGCGGTTTTCCGCGCGCCGCTTCCTTGCCCTCAGAAAAAACACCAGTTTTTAGAGATGCCCATTATTCAACACTCTCAATATTGGGATCACCTCTGAGGTCGAAGTCCTTGGTCTGTTATGATAAAGGATACACCTTAGGTTCTTAGTCCCAGTCTGCAAGCACAACCTTTCCAATCGAGCGGCCTTGTTCGATCATGGCATGGGCTTTGCGGAGATTTTTGGCATTGATAGGACGAATCACTTTATTGACGGTGGTTACGAGCTTCCTGTTGTCCACCAGATCTGCAATGGTGTTTAACAACCGGTGTTGTTCAATTATGTCGGCCGTTTGGTACATTGAGCGGGTAAACATAAACTCCCAGACAAAAGATGCGCTTTTACTTTTTAGAGGTCCAAGGTCGACGGGTCTCTTTGTTTCGACAATGGAACACATACGGCCTTGGGGGGCGATGAGGTCAACCATAGCTGGCCAATGCTGATCGGTATTGTTGAGGCAAAAAATATAGTCAACTGCCGTAATTCCTAAGGCAGCCAGTTCCTCAACCATGACATGACGATGATTAATCACGTAATTGGCGCCAAGCTTCTGACACCAGGTACGTGACTCGTCCCGTGAGGCGGTTGCCACCACATGCAATTTCGCCACTTTGCTTGCCAATTGAATGGCGATAGATCCTACACCTCCAGCACCACCAAGGATGAGGATGGTCTTTCCCGCATCGTCCCGGTGGCGTGAGATGCTCAGGCGATCAAACAATCCTTCCCAGGCGGTGATGGACGTTAAGGGGAGTGCGGCTGCTTCGACATAGGTGAGCGATGTGGGTTTCTTAGCCACAATGCGCTCATCTACCAGCTGGTACTCGCTATTGCTGCCAGGGCGGGTGATGTCACCGGCATAGAACACCTGATCGCCAATCGCAAAGTGTTCGACTGTTTCTCCTACTCCCACGACCTCACCGGCGGCATCCCACCCTAAGATATGGGGAATGGTTTCGATATTGCTTTTTGGTGCGCGCACTTTGCAATCAACGGGATTCACGGCGATGGCTTGGACGTGAATAAGAAGATCTTTTCCAGTCGGCTTCGGTCGTTCAATCTGGAGATCTATCAATGACTGTTCGTTCTCTATAGGTAAGTACTGGTAGAGACCGACGGCCTTCATGGTGTGCCTCCTCCACAATGAATGTGCATGATCAATATGGCGGTTTTCTTTGCGGGTTTGTTAAAAAAGCCGCCGTCCACTCCGCCGGAGCAACTCAATAGGCCACGAAGACCGAGAGCGGCGTGCTCGCTAATTGTTGGTGTTTGCATACTGCTAGGACACTCCGCACGGAAAAATGGTGAGTCCGTCGCTGAACGGATCCTTCAACAGACTCAGGGGATGCTTTTTGGCATTGACCCTTTCACTATCCTTCCTTACCTGACAATCTTGGCAAGGTCATCACTTCTCAATTCCTCTGTTTTTCTCGACTCATGTCCAGAAAGTAAACCAAGGTTCTTTTAGAAAAACTTCTACAAGAGACTTGGGCGTAAGTGCAACGTCATACCCAAGACTTTGTCCGTCATCGCGTGATGTTTTTGCTATTTCACAAGGAAGGGTTTTGAGCTAGAGAAATAGGAACTTTGCGACTGCATGGTTGGTTCTATTCCATTAGGACCGGCAAAGTCTGGGCGTATGACGCTGAGAAAAAAGACTTTGCGAATCCCGAGAAGCCTAAAAGAAAAATACCAAAGAACCGTTCAAGGTCTTAAGTTGTCGGCTATCACGGGATAGCATTAGTTGATGAACCCAGTCTTTTTTCATGTTCATTCCGAACGTGGCGATTCCCCGCCGCTTGCAGCGGGAGGCGTGATTAAGAGCATCCACACGTCGTGGAACAGGGATCTTTTTTCTGATACTCGACGACATTGCCATAGGTATCCGTATCGATCGTACAACATTGGATCAATAATGACTGTAACTGTTGTCGTCCGCGTTGCACTCGAGATTTGGCCCCTGAACTCGAGATGCCAAGTTGTTTGGATAACTCAACTTGGCTCATGCCATGTAACTCCGTGAACTCCAAGGCGGAACGATATTTCTCCGGCAGTTGTGTGATTAAATCTTTCAAACAACTGCCAATGGCTTCATTTTCATTGCTCGGCGCTTCTTGATTCGTATCAAGGATGGCGTCATCAAGTTCAACCGACCGATCTTTTTTTCGATAGAAATCGATAATGGTTCGACGGACAATTTGGAACAACCATGAAGTCAGTTTGGTCTGATCCTTGATCGTATGAATATTTTGCTGCGCCTTGTAGAGGACATCATGCAAAATGTCCTCAGCATCGTGCGGCTCGGTAATACGGGTTCGAATAAAGTGATACAGATGCTTGTAGAATGCCTCGGTCATAGGCAGATCGCTGTTCATCAGAAACTCCTTGTGTTCGTATTATATTACAATGTTAAGACTGCTCATTGCACACCTTGTTGATGAAAGATCGTCTCCGTCTACTCCTTTATCTAGAAAAACGAACAAGATGCACATTGCTGAAAATTTAGTGTGTCGTCGGCTTCACTGCCTCAATCGTGGCGGAAATAATATAATCCTCCATGCGACTTTCCTGGATCCTTTTGCGGAGGAATGACTGACTGTCATCCTTGGATTGAATGCGAATATGCTGAAATCCGACCCCTTGTAACATCGTTTCAAGGTGAGTGATAGACGAGGTCCCGCCAATACATCCGGTGTACAGCCTGAGATCTTGTTGGGTAGCCTGGGGCAGCTCCGCTGTCGCCACTACGTCAACAATGGCCAACCGGCCCCCGGGTTTGAGAACCCGGAAAGCTTCCCGAAACACCTGTGTCTTTTCTGGGGATAAATTAATGACACAATTGGAAAGAATCACGTCGATACTCTCATCAGCCACCGGCAAATGTTCAATTTCACCCAATCGAAACTCAACATTCGCATAATCGGCCTGTTCAGCATTCCTCCGAGCCTTACTCACCATCTCCGGAGTCATATCCACGCCGATGACCTGCCCCGTTTTGCCCACGGCGTTGGCCGCTAGAAAACAATCAAACCCTCCGCCACTCCCTAAATCCAGTACCATCTCACCGACTTGGAGGGACGCTATGGCTTGTGGATTTCCGCATCCCAATCCCATATTGGCTCCATTTGGAATTTTAGAGACATCTTGGCGTGAGTACCCGAGGGCCAGGGACACCTCGTCAGCTGATGGTGTCGTTGGGCTGTCTTTGCAGCACGAGGGGGCACAGCCACAGCCTGGGTTGCCTGCCTTGGCGATATGCCCATAGTTTTCTCGAACGTAGGTACGCAGATCATCAGATGTTAAATGTGCCATCGTCTTTTCCTCCTGTAAAAAGTGACTAGAAACGCATGAGTAATGTTTATATTCTTATAGACGAGGTAAGGAGAAAAAGGACGCAAAAGTATTAGGGGTCAGACTCGAATTAATTAATTCGAGTCTGACCCCTAATAAGTCGACAGAACTATCCTTCCAGAACAGAAAGACTTGTTTGCTAGTCTAGGCGTTTCAAAGTGTTTTGATCGGTGTGGTGGAAGACGTCAGATTGATTAGGTCTCTGCAGTTGGGTATCTTCTTTGTAACTAAACTTCCAAGGTTCGTGGATGGTGACAGATAGTTCGTAGCGCACGGTTTTCATTTGAGCATCTAGATAGGGATTGGAGAGAATGCCATACACGTCGGCCCCTGCCTCAGCCGTCATGCAAAACTCTTTGGCATCGGCTTCCGAAGTTCCTCCAGCATTGACCACAACTCCTCGAGGAACCATAAAACATCGCATTACTTGTTTCCATTCGGCATCCCACAGCCAATAGCCCACTTCTTCGTGAAATGGTTGTTCCTGAATTAAAGGCCATGCCACGGTCGCATAGCGCAAGCCGTATAGGATCTGGGAGCCATTGACGACTGGTCCGAGCGGTTCAAAGGTCAAGCGTTCACGAAAATGTGTTTCTTTAGATCCATCTTGCGCGGGGGCGATGTCCACGCCTTCGTTCCCTTCCCAAATGCCGACTAATGCACCAAGCGGGCCAAGGTGGGCGATCATTTCGGAATCAGCTGATGGTCTATCTGTCATGCTAAAACTCCTTTGTTTTGTGATGTGCGAATAGAGAGTAATTTCAAAGTAACACAGCAAAATGTTTCCGCAATCGTATCAAAAGCATAGCTGTTTCCCAAGTTTTTCAATATTGACTATGACAGCCAGATGCGGAGGGACTGCATCCATCGTACACCGTGAAGCGCCAAGCCGGCTAGCTTCGGCACGCTGAGTTGTATCGGTTTGGATTTGAGACACCTGAGAACATAGCCCGCGGCTCGTTCAGGCGTCATCATCATGGGTTTCCATGAGGCTTTCGGGAGCTTGGTATCTACATAGCCAAAACGAATATTGGTGACATGGATTCCTTTAGACTTGAGTTTCAAGGCCATAGAGATCAGATAATTACTGAATCCAGCCTTAGAAGCTGTATAGGAAGGTGCATTTCCATTGTAGAAATCATCCGCCAAACTGGAGAGACCAATAAAATGCCCCGATCCCTGTTCCAACCATGTTGGAAGAAGTGCCGCAAAGGTATGAACCATGGCCGTGAAGTTGACCTCAATGACATGAGCTTCCTGGGACAGGTCAGGAAGCTTGAGTCCGGAACCAATGGCCGCACAGAAAATACAACTGTCAAAAGGGCCCTCTTCTCGAAGGATGCGGCGTAACGTTTCAGGATACTCTGGGGAAGAAATATCCTGCACGATGTGTTTGGGTCCCTCTGGTCCCAGAGGGCTCGCGCTACGAGAAATCCCAAGAACCTGATCGCCTTGAGCAATTAAAGCCCGTGTAACCGCCGCCCCAATCCCATCAGAATTTCCAATTAATAGTACGTTGTTTGTTATCACAGTTGGTAATAAAGTGAAATCGAAAAATAGCCTCCTTATTCCTCCCCTTTGTAAGGGGAGGCTAGGTGAGGTAGAGATTTAGCCATATACTCAAGCCATCACCTCCTATATGTACAAGAGTTTGCAACAGTGTTGTCTCGGGGGCCTACGCCAAGCCTTGAATAATCAAAACAAGAAAACCGATACTTCTAGCATGATACCTATGTCAAATATAGCCCTTTTCAATATTTGGTTTCCACGTGAAATTGGACATCTTAAGCAATCACTTCTTGAGTGGTCTGCCATGATCGGCAGTATCGGAATATTGTATCTTATTTCTCTTGTATGCCTATGGAAGCTATGGCGAAAGCCGGTGCCGATTTGGAGACGAGTGTTTTGGTCATGCGTTCTGTTAATCCCGTTGTTTGGACCGATCTTTTATGGAGGGTGGTTTCGGTGGCCGTCGGTACAACCAGAAGATCAACGAGCTCGGGAACGGTACTATTAAAGAAACCGCAAGGAAATGCTGACATGGATACCCATGTAGAATACCGACAGTATGCCTTAGTCCTCTTGATCTTGACCGGGCTTTTTGCTTTCCGAGTCATCGCGCAGCTCGTTCAGTATATCTCTCCTGTAGATTTTCTTCCTCCTTACGAGATTTGGCATAGCGGAGCATTGCCCTATGGATGGTTGGTAGCAATGCGAGGGGTAATGCTAGTTCTTTGTCTGCGTATTGTTTGGGCTGTCAAACAAGGAGCGATCTGTCCTTCGACACGAAAAGGGAACATTCTCCTTTGTTTAGGAATCGTGTATCTGTTCACCATGTTTGTGCGGTTGATTGTTGGGGTTGCCTTTCTCCCAGACCACTATTGGTTTGGCGCAATCGTACCCACGATATTTCATTTGGTACTAGCGTCTTTTGTGATCGTGTATGGCCGATTCCATGCCACCATGTCTCAATTAACATTGTCTGTTTCACAGAGGCAGCTCTGATGACACATCTCGTGCGGTATGGGGCTTATCCTTTTGTGTTGCTTGCTGGTATCGCCCTGCATTACTTGCTTTTGGCCAATCATGCCAGTATTCAGGTTGCAACGTACGTTCCTGTCATGATCGGAGCGGTGATGGTTGCGGTACTGGAAAGAGTCTATCCTTATCGACGGCAATGGTGGGCTGATAGACAGGACTGGATGCACGATGTTGTGTTCATGACAGTGGTTCAAGGGGTCTTTCCAAAAATTCTTGCTGTAGCCGTGATGTTTGCGTTGGCACAGATTTTTGGAGGACAGGGGCTCATTCTAGAAGGGCGATGGCCGAGTCATTGGCCTGTCTACCTGCAAATGCTGCTCATGATGCTGCTTGCGGATGGGTTGAGGTATTGGTTACATCGTTGGGCTCATGTATGGGAGCCACTCTGGCGATTTCATGCGGTGCACCATTCTCCGCATAGATTGTATTGGCTGAATGTGGGGCGTTTTCATCCCATCGATAAAGGGTTGCAACTCCTTCTTGATACGCTCCCATTTTTGATGTTAGGAGTACAGCCAGAGGTGCTGGCGTTGTATGTCGTGTGTTATGCCATCAATGGCTTTTTCCAGCATAGCAATGTTGATGTGCGTTTGGGCTTCCTGAATTATCTGATCAGTGGCCCGGAATTGCATCGTTGGCATCATTCGATGGTGAAAGAAGAATCAAATCATAATTATGGAAATAATTTGATCATTTGGGATTGGGTGTTTGGGACCTGGTATTTACCAGCCACAGGTGAGGTTCAAGAATTGGGGCTGGTCAATCGAGCGTACCCTTCGACTTTTCTTGAGCAGATGACGATTCCATTTACGCCGGGAGCAGACAAACGGACGATAGCATGATGAGTTTCTCTAATTTTGGTCAAAAGGCTCGGGTCTATACTCATATGATGGCGGTGAAGCAGCGACGGTGGAAACCCTTCATCAAACAAACGCACAATCCTCAAGCTGTACAGCAAGCTCTGCTCAAACGGATCCTAGCGACGCAGGCTCGTACCGTATTTGGGGAAAAACATCAGTTTGCCCGCTTGCACAGCTATGATGAATTTCGATTAGGCGTACCTATTCAGACGTATGAAGATCTGCGTCCGTATCTTCAAGCCCAGGAAGAGACGAAGGAGTTTCAGCTTAACGATGAACATCCGGTCAGTTATGCGTTGACGAGTGGGACGACGGGAAAGCCGAAAATCATTCCGATGCTTCCACGCATGAATCACATGCTTCGGCATTATCAATGCTTAAGTACCTATGCCCAATTTCAAGGTATTCCACAAATTTTTCAAGGAAAGATGTTGTGTATTACGGGGCAAGAGGTTGAAGGGTATTTAGAGTCAGGCACAGCCTATGGTTCGATGTCGGGACTTTTGGCTGGAGCCTTGCCGGCTGTGCTGCGTACTCAACACGTTCTGCCTGAAGCCATTCATGGCATTACTGAGTACCAGCAAAAGTATCTGTACCTCGCAGCATGGGCCTTATCTGAACCAAATCTTTCGGTGGTGGCGACGGCTAACCCCTCCACATTTCTTAAATTATTAGAGATCGGGCGTCAGCAATTTTCTCAACTCATCGAAAAAATGGAGTTACGTCGGAGCAATGTTTCTGAAGATATAGCCCTGTTTCCTCGTGTCACCAAGAAGCGGTTGCAGCATCTACAATCGTTTGTTGGCCATGAGGATCAATTAACCGTGGAAGCGCTGTGGCCCAACTTGCAGGCAGTGGTGACGTGGACGGGAGGAAGTTGTGGCGTGCTCCTTCCTGCGCTCCGAACCAAGCTTCCCGAACAAACGGCAATTGTTGAAATGGGGTATCTCTCCAGTGAATTTCTGGGAAGCGTGAATGTAGATGTTCGCATGAACCAATGTGTTCCGACGTTTTATGGAAACTTCTTTGAATTCGTGGAACAAGAAGATTGGGATGCTGGACGACCCACCACCATGACCCTAGAGCAAGTCGAAACCGGCAAACGGTATTACGTCATTGTGACTACAATGAACGGGCTCTATAGATATTTCATGAACGATCTGATTGAGGTTACTGGCCGGTTTCATGACACGCCGACTATTCGATTTGTTCAAAAAGGGAAAGGGGTGACGAATCTTACTGGAGAAAAATTATATGAGTTTCATGTGATGAATGCTGTCCAAGCTATTCAAAAAGTGTATCAGACAAGCTTTGATTTTTATGTCATGCTAGCCGATCCGCTGAAGCTGCAATATACGCTGTATCTGGAACATCGACCGTTAGATTTTTTTGTAGGCCATAAGCTGGAGGAACAGATAGGAGAAGTCAATCTGGAGTTTAAAAATAAACGTGCAAGCGGACGGTTGCAGCCGCTTCGCGTGGCTTATCTACAAGAAGGTACTGCAGAAGCCTATAAAACCCATTGTCTGGAATTGGGCCAACGAGATGCTCAATACAAAGTCTTGAGACTGCAATATGCCAAGGACTGCTCATTCGATTTTGATCGTTATGTGAGAGGATGAACTGATGTCTCCCTCGACTCTACGGATCAGCACCTTAGACATTCCATTTAAGCAGGTCTTTGCGCATGCGACTGCTACACGAACATGTACCGAGAGTATCCTCGTTACAGCAACATTGTCGAATGGAGTTATTGGTGCAGGGGAGGGGTGTCCCAGACAATATGTCACAGGAGAGACGATTCAGAGTGCCCAGGAATTTTTCAAATTCTATCAGAAGGATTGGGAGCAATTTCGAGGCTTACAGGATCTTCAGGCCTGGATGATAGCTCAACAAGATCGTATTGATGAAAACCCCGCTGCCTGGTGCGCCGTCGAACTAGCCCTGTTGGATCTCTGGGGAAAGGAAAGGGGACAATCGCTTGAAGCACTTCTGGGCCTTCCAGAATTATCTGGGCAGTTTCAGTACTCTGCGGTATTGGGAACCGAAAATATTTCCAGCTTTAAGAAGCAAGCTCAGCAATTTGCGGCACTTGGCTTTTCTGATTTTAAAGTCAAGGTCACGGGAAATCTTGATCAAGATTCCCGGAACATTCAATTTCTCAAAAACCTTTCAATCAACAACCTCCGCATTCGTTTGGATGCCAACAATTTATGGAAAACTGCACCCGAAGCGGTGTCCTACCTCAAAAGTCTCGACTATCTGTTCTTTGCTATCGAAGAGCCTCTCATCGCTGGGAACTATGATGGGTGCCAGCAGATCAGCCAAGAGCTTGGACTGCCTATTATTCTAGATGAAAGTTTTTTGCGGACTGCCCAGTTCGCTTCTCTACAAGCAGATCCCAAAGCCTGGATTCTAAATATTCGAATTTCCAAAATGGGTGGAATCTTACGATCCTTGAAAATTACCAAAGAAGCCAAAGCCAGAGATATTCCTATCATAGTTGGCGCGCAAGTCGGGGAGACAAGTCTTCTCACTCGAGTTGCACTTACCCTCGCGAACTCCTATCGCGACATTCTTTTGGCACAAGAAGGTGCATTCGGAACTTATCTGCTGAAATATGACATCAGCGACCCCCCGATCATGTTTAGAAAAGGGGGAAGACTGGATGTTCAAGGCTTTAGCCGGCAGGCGGGATTAGGAATAACTCTCGCAGAAGTTTCATAGATTTGATATTTACGTTTTTAAGGTTATCTGTTCAGGTAGAGGGATATTCATGTTCTCGGCAGATGAGTTGAATGTCTTTTTCGGTGAGAGTTTCCTGGGTCAATCCGCAGAGATATCCTCCTGGATGATGTTCATTAAAGCGGCAGGTATGGCAGGCGGCAAAGGTCTTCTGGTTGTTCTGCTGTTGGAGTCCCCGCAAGATTGACCGAAGATTTTCTTCAAGGTCTTGAGCCTGTGACGTCGTTGTTTTCGTCAGTGCACGTTTAAGACCTTTTTCCGGAATTGATTGTTGAATAAGTTTTCTGCCTTTAGCGGTTGGGATCAAGTGAATCACGCGTTTGTCCTCTGCATCTTGCCGTTTTCGCAATAAGCCTTTCTCTTCTAATATTTTCAGCGACTGAGATACGGTTCCTTTTGTTAATCCCAGAAATTCCGTGACAGCTAGTGGTGTATCTGAATAGCGGTTGCATTGGGTGAGATAGGTCAGCGCTTCAATTTGTACGGGCTGCAGCCCATGCTTGAGGCCAAAAGTGCGAGTCTCGATCCGAAGAAGATTGGCAAGCCGCTCAAGGATGTCCTGGATGCCCTGCACAGACATGCCTTAATTGTATCGCTTCGATACGGTGTTGACAAACATCTATCGTTATGTGATGATGTTGTGTAGTATCGAATCAATACTAAATGAACTTTTTGCTCATTTGTGGAAGGAGGTAGAGATGAAGCAAGCAGTGTTTTATCATGCAGAATGTCCGGTTTGTGTGGAGGCAGAGGGAATGGTGGCTCGTGCGATTGATGCCTCACGATATGAGGTGGAGGTGGTGCATCTCGCTCAACATCCAGGTCGAGTGGCAGAAGCCGAAGCCGTAGGCGTGAAATCTGTGCCTGCGCTGGTCTTAGAGAGCCAGGTCTTCCACATCAACTTTGGTGCATCTATGGCTGATGTGAAAGGCGTATCCAAGTAATCTCGGCTACCTTCAGCTAAGACAATTCAAGGTTTGGTTTTGAAGAGAGGGCAAGACTAGGGTGAGAGGCAAGAGTTTTGGAATGAGTGCAGACTTTGTCTGAAAACCATAAAAATAATGGAGGAAAGTAATGAGTGTATGTGTACAAGCTCTGAAAGCGTATGTGGTCGCCGGGTTACTACTTATGATGGTAGGTTGTTCTGCAAACGGGTCTCCAGTTGGAAGTCCTGCGACATCCTTATATGATCGGTTAGGTGGAAAAACAGCGATTGCCGCAGTGGTTGAGGAATTCGTTGGAAACGTGGCTAAGGATAATCGGATTAATGGCCGTTTTGCCACAACTGACATCGATCGATTGAAGATGCATCTCGTGAATCAAGTCTGTTCGGCCTCGGGAGGTCCTTGTGTTTATACGGGTCGAACGATGAAAGACACGCACGCAGGAATGCGTATCAGTGAGAAGGATTTTGCCGCGTTGGCTGAAGATTTGGTGCAGGCGCTGAATACCTTCAAGGTGCCGGCCAAGGAACAAAAGGAATTGCTTGCCTTGTTGACTCCGATGAAACCCGACATTGTCGAAGTGCCTTAAAGATAGCCTGAAATTTCTTTCCCGTGTGTCAGGCTGGTCTTTTTGCGAGGTCAGCCTGACATTGCTTTTCCTTTATTCCGTGACCGTCCTGTTCCCAGCATAGTTAATGCCGGTGAGGTCAGCGATTTCGCGTTTCCAGGTGGTGAGGTCTTCTGGTGAGAAATCTTTGAGATGATGATGGCCGCAGGCTCGGGCCATGACTTGCATGAGTTCCACTGACGCGCCGAAAAAGTTGGCCAGTTGTTTGGCGCTTTTTTCGACATCTAGTAGTTTTCGGAGCTCGGGTTTTTGAGTAGCGATGCCGGCGGGACAATTATTGGTATTGCAAATGCGCGCCCCGACACAGCCAATGGCTTGCATGGCGCTATTGGCCAGCGCAATTCCATCAGCGCCTAAGGCCAGAGCTTTCACAAAGTCGCTGGGAACGCGTAGACCGCCTGTTGCAATGAGTGTGACGCGTCCACTGGCCTTTTGTTTATCCAAATAGGCGCGGGCTCGAGCTAACGCGGGAATGGTCGGGACACTAATATGATCTCGAAAGATCAGCGGTGCCGCGCCAGTGCCGCCACCTCGGCCATCAAGAATAATATAGTCGACTCCTGCCTGAAGGGCGAATTCGATATCCAACTCGATATGATTGGCGCTGAGTTTAAATCCAATTGGGATACCGCCTGTCACCTCTCGAACTCGATCAGCAAATGTGGCGAAGTCTTGAGGTGTGGTTAAGTCGTCAAATGTAGGTGGGGAGATGGCTGGTTGACCTTCAGGAATGCCCCGAACTTGAGAAATTTTACCAATGTTTTTGGCCGCCGGGAGATGCCCGCCCGTGCCGGTTTTAGCACCTTGTCCACCTTTGAAATGAAAAGCTTGCACGGTCTTCAGAAGCTCTTCTTTATATCCAAATTTAGCACTGGCTAATTCATAGAAGTATCGGCTATTGGCTTGCTGCTCTTCCGGTAACATGCCGCCTTCACCTGAGCAGATACCAGTTCCAGCTAATTCGGCTCCTCTGGCCATCGCCACCTTGGCTTCTTCGGACAACGCGCCAAAACTCATATCTGAGACAAACAGCGGAATCTTGAGCTCCAGGGGTTTTTTGGCCTCTGGGCCAATAATGAGATTCGTACCTACTGGTATATCTTCAAACAAGGGCTTGCGATGTACTTGTGCCACCAATATTTGAATATCATCCCATGTGGGCAATTGCTCTCTGGGAACTCCCATGGCACCCATGGGCCCGTGATGCCCCATCTTACTAAGGCCTTCCCGTGCAAGCTGGTGAATAAAGGCCACATGGGGTTCCTCTGCCGTCGGTTCGGCCTGGGGAGCCGCTTGGCTGGTGTCGATGCCGGGGCCTTCTTTACCAATTTGGTCATTCTTGAATTTCTTATGTGTGCCGTCACAGTAGGGGAGATTCTTGGAATGTTTGCAGGCGCAGAGATACGCTTCTTCATCCTCATCGGCGGTAAAAGCTTTTGGGGTAAAAGTCGTACCGGCATGTGAGCCATCACAAAAGGGTTGCGTCTTCGATCGCCCGCAGGTGCAGAAATAATATTCCTCGCCTTTCTTGAGATTCACAACCTGAGGTCGGTTATCTGCGATAATCGGTTGAGACATGAGAGATTTCCTTCTTAATAGTAGATTGAACGGATGGGATGTCGTGAGACATTGATGGGGTCTCGTTGACTGTCCGTGATAGTCTTAACAAAAGGTTGTTGAGTCTGTCGACAATTGATTAGCACAGGATTCACCACATGGCAGACCATGGCTGTACTTTTGGTGACGCCTTGGGTACATTGCATTCGAGTCAAAGAGCACACTAATCTATGAGTGAAGAACTCGAAGTCCTACAAGCCGTCGCGCGAAGACTTGCTGATGCCATGACTCCTTATATGGTAACTGGGTCGATGGCCGTGAATTTCTATGCGGTCCCCAGAATGACCCGAGATATTGATTTAGTTGTTGAGCTGATCACAACCGATGTTGATCGATTTGTTGAACTCTTCCAGCAGGATTTCTATATCGAGAAAGAAGCTGTAGAACAGGCTGTGAAAAGTCAATCTATGTGTAACCTTATCCATTCGGCATTTTTGATTAAAGTTCATGTAGTCATTCGAAAGGACTTAGAGTACCGACGCGCTGAGTTTGCTCGACGCAAAGCTGTTCAGATTGAGGGACAAGAGGTGTTTCTTGTTGCTCCTGAAGATTTGATTCTGTCTAAACTCGAGTGGGCCAAAGAAAGTCGCTCAGAAGTCCAATTGAAAGACGTCCGCAACCTCTCTGAATCCCTGCCTGAACTTGATCACGCGTACCTGGCCTTGTGGGCCACAAAACTGGGACTTGAATCCTTGTATAGTGAGGTGATCGATTGAACGATACGACCCCTTTGATGGAACAACGTTTTCGCACGTTGCTCATGGCTCGGTCAGGAGAGGAACGGCTGAAG
Organism: Nitrospirales bacterium; assembly: GCA_965223295.1. Classification (GTDB taxonomy): domain Bacteria; phylum Nitrospirota; class Nitrospiria; order Nitrospirales; family UBA8639; genus Nitrospira_E. The sequence continues at coordinate 22,992 of CBDCWC010000002.1, forward strand.
ATGGGATGTTCCATGCATGCGACCGCCACCGCACTCGTCCGTGCTGCTATTCTTGCGAAAGATCCAAGCATTTCTCCGGCGGAGATGCGACAAGAACTCTTCCTTCGCTTTTACCGCCATGACTTTGATCCACTCACCCAGCAGAAAATTCTCAAACACGTGGTAGAGCTCACGGAGCTCCAGTCTTAGAGGCGAAGAATATTGGCCAATGAGTCATTTGCTGTCGAGATAGGGGGAAGCTTCCACTTCTCTTCCACCTACATCAACACGCCATCTTTGGGTTCTATTGGAGAAGGTATCGACGTTTCGCCAAGCTGCTGCCTCAAGTCAATCTCGATATTACGGCATATGGCATTCATGGGGACATCCTCGTGTTTCCCATCAAAGGGATCTTCTGTGCGATGTCCCATTCGTTCGATGACGGTGAACATCGTCGCGAGTAAGAGGTACACAGGAATCGTTTCCCACCCAAGGTGGGTGACCAGTGAAAAGGGTAGGAGGAGGAGAAACATCCAGACAAACATTTTGGTGAAAAATCCATATTGACGTGGCAAGGGGGTATTTTTAATACGTTCACAGGTTCCCTGTGCATCGTACAATATCTTGATTGAGTTCATTAGTCCCATCACGTAGGCTCGTGGTTCAATCCATCCGGCTTGAGCAAGTTCGGCCAATCGTTGAGATTGCCGATGATTGATTTGAGTGGCCTTGTTTCTTTGATTCTCCAACTGTTGCCATTCATGGTCTGGTAATAACGGAGCAAGGTCGTTCCATGTGTTATTGCTCTGTAGTTGCAACCGTAAGGCATGGAGATATGCCAACTGTCGATAGATCACTTCTTGATGGACGTGTTGGAGGTCTGACTCTACAGCCGTAGCGTCTGGCAGAGGATGGATATATGCCAGCACTTGCGAGGCAAAGTTTCTAGATGTATTTGTAAGTTGGCCCCATGCCTTCCTGGCTTCCCAAAACCGTTCATAGGCTGAATTATTTCGAAATCCTAGTACGATGGCGACGGCTGTGCCAAAGACACTGATGCCGGTGAATGGAAACGCCAATTGTTCGAAAAAGAATGCTAAATGGAGAATGCAGACGAAAGAGACATACACCGTAAAGAACAACAGAGTCCACCCATCGATTTTCAAAAACCACTTGAGCGGAATTGTTTGACGAACAATCATAAATTGCGCATCTGATTGTTAGAGAGCGTCGTCGCTTCGACTGAGTGCATACGCCACTTATTGAAAGAACATGCGATTAGGTTTTGATGGTGGATGAAGGGCTTTTGGAAGCTTGTGGAGCGATAAACTCTTTCTGCTCCTGATCATACACCCAGACTTCCCCACTGTGGAGGCAATAAACCCATCCATGTAAATTGAGTGCCCCACGCCGAAGCCTAGACACGATTGTGGGATGTGTTCGCAGATGATCAAGTTGGACCAAGACGTTTTCTTTAATTGTGGTCGAAAATCGGTTATCGGTGTTCAAGTCCGCAAAATTCTCTTCCACAACCTTGCGGGTTGATTCAGCATGAATCAACCAATGTCTGACCGCCGGAAGACTCTCCAGTTCTTTAGGCTCTGCTAGAGCCTTCATGGCTCCGCAATCTGAATGCCCACATACCACGATATCTGACACATTCAGGACCGCAACCCTGGCGTGCCCCCTTTAAACGGCTCCGAGGCCTATGTTACAGGCTAGGGCATATAAAAAAGGAGGGTATCATGGCACGTGTGAAGTACTCGGTTGAACAAATCATTCACAAACTGCGGGAAGCGGAGGTCCTGTTGGGGCAAGGGCAGACCGTCAAAGACATTTGTCGGAAGTGGAATATCACCGATCCCACCTACTATCGGTGGCGGCAGGAATATGGTGGACTGAAACTTGATCAGGCGAAACGACTCAAAGACTTGGAGCGCGAGAATGCCCGCTTGAAGCGAGCCGTGGCAGATCTCACCCTGGATAAATTGATTCTGAAGGAAGCAGCTGAGGGAAACTTCTAAGCCCCACCCGACGCCGCCGAGCCGTTCACACCATTGGGCAACGACTGAGGGTGGCGGAACGGCGGACGTGCCAGGTGCTGGGGCAACCTCGATCGACACAGCGGTATCAGGCTCAGGTCCGAGGGGACGAAGAAGCGTTAACTAAAACGATTGTGCGGCTGGCTCGAAAGTATGGGCGCTATGGCTACCGACGCATCACCGCGTTGGTTCGAGTCGAGGGCTGGCACGTGAATCATAAACGCGTGGAACGGATTTGGCGGCGGGAAGGCTTAAAAGTGCCGAAGAAGCAACCCAAACGGGGGCGACTCTGGATCAACAAGGACTCCTGTGTGCGGCTCCAGCCTCAACATCCAAATCATGTCTGGGCCTACGATTTTGTGGCCACGCGGACCCATGATGGTCGCCCGGTACGCTTGCTGACCATTGTCGATGAATATACCCGAGAATGTTTGGCTATTGAGGTCGCTCGGCATCTTCGAGCCGATGATGTGCTACATCGGCTGGCTGAGCTGTTTCTGCAGCACGGTTGTCCGGGATATATTCGTTCGGATAACGGCCCAGAATTTACCGCGAAGGCTGTTCGACAATGGCTCGCCCAGCTAGGGGTCGGCACCTTGTTTATCGAACCAGGCAGCCCCTGGGAGAATGGCTATAATGAGAGTTTGAATGGCAAACTGCGGGATGAGCTCTTGAACGGGGAAATCTTCTATACGCTCCGGGAAGCGCAAGTGCTCATCGAATGGTGGCGGCAACACTATAAGCAGGTGCGTCCCCATAGCGCTTTAGGATACAAACCACCAACCCCTGAGGCATTAATTCCAAAATGCGCTTAAAGCTGCATGCACACTGGAACAATCACTGGGGGCACGTCAACCCCATATTCAATTGTGGCTGTGATGCCTCCAAATTGCGAACCGTAAGGAGGTACTAAGTTGCCAGCATTTCGAATGATAAACAAGTCACCTGGCTCAGAGTTAGTCAGTAAGGTGGGGTCAATCCGGGAATCCGAACACGTAATAAACAGCACCCTAGGGTTTTGTCCTTTAGATAATCGCGTAAATAGTTCATATTTTTTCGGAAACGTTTCTTCACGAAATTTGATAAGTCCTTGTATTAATCTATTCATTGTTTCTAAGCTCCTCGGCTATCGTATGTGTTCTGTGTGAGGATTATCTTTTTCTTATTGAAATTGATTGTTTTCTAAAACATGGTGTTCGTATGTGCTGCCGTGTCTGGAATGATTTGAAGGACATCCCAGTGTTCCACGATTTTCCCCTGATCATCAAAACCGAAGATGTCCATACTGGCATAGTCATCATCTCCTGGCCACTCTTGATGACAATGCAGCACCACATAATTCCCTTCTGCCAGCGCGCGCTTCACATGAACTCGTTTGCCAGGATAGTCTTTTGCACTTTGCTCAAAAAATGTAATGAAAGCCTCTTTTCCATCACCGACAAGGGGATTATGTTGAATATAGACATCTCCGATAAACTTCTCAATCGCTTCAGCCGGTTTCCCTTTGTTAAACATCAATTCATAAAAGCTCACGGCAGTTTTTTTGTTCTGTTCCAGTTGATTATTCATCGACTCGATCCTCCACTGATATCCAAGGGTTACCATATGTAAAAACTGGATTTTTTCCCGATAATGATTAGTTCTTCGTACGCTTTGCATGGCCCTCCGGTTTGTCCATAGCACACATGCAACGGGAGTAAGTGCTCTTCCCTGGGGTGGCAGTATCTTGCTCCAGGGGCATGACTCCAATGAAGGAGTATTTCCATTCTTGTCTCTTCACCTATCTTTCTACTGGAACAGACTTCGATTAACCAATCTTCAAACGCCTCATTTTGCGCATCTTTCATGTTTGGAGCACTGGATTGAAAGGCTTTCATATTGTGGAATGAAAAACCGGAGCCGATCATCAATGCATCGTTGAGGTCTAGCTGGGACAACGCTTTACCAATCTGAATATGTTGCATGGGATCCAATGTGTTCACCAGAGAGACCTGCACACACGGGATGTCAGCCAATGGATACATTAGCTTCAATGGCACATACAGGCCATGATCAAACCCTCGCTGATCATCAAGCTTGGCTGGTATTCCATTGGCCTCTAGTGTTTTGTGTATGTGTTGTGCCAGCTTCGGTGCGCCTGGTGCCGGATATTGAATTTCGTATGCTTCATCAGGAAATCCATAGTAGTCGTAGATGATTGGAGGTCGAGCTCCATGGATGATGGTCACAATATCCTCTTCCCAATGCGCGCTGATCACGATCATGGCAGATGGCTTTTTTATATTCTTTGCGATAGCTATGAGGCTCTCCACCTTTTCCTGATGGTCTTCATCGCCGAGAAGTGGGAGGGGACCTCCACCATGTGATAAGTACAGTGCAGACAGGTTATTAGGGATATTCATGCCGGAAGACTTTCTAGCTCCGTAGTTAATACGTTATAGCGTAGCGGCTTAAGCGGCAGATCTATAAAATATCTTATCACTATGACAGCTTCCTAACTCTCTCTGCCAGCACCTGGCAAGTGTTAGTCTAGCGAGTTGTAGGCTTGGGAGACTGCATAGCTGTCTTCAAACCAGTTCCAGCTTTTCACTTTACCGCCTTCAATACGAACACGTACGGCCCAGCTGAATGTTCCCGTATTCACCCCGGACTTTGTGGTTATCCCACTCATGGTACCCACAAACATCGCTTGATTGGCCTTGACAAAGCTGAAGTCAGTGGTCCAACTAGTAATTTTCAATCCTGAACCAAAGGCCGGTAGAAAGATATTCAATACAGTCTCTCTACCTTCCCAGTTGCCGATCCAGGGTATGTTCGTGTCACCTTCATTGTGCCAGACAAAATCATCACTCATCAGAGCTCGCAACTTGTCTTTATCTCCAGCTCCAGCTGCATCAAGAAAGGATTGTGCAATTGCCAGAGTTGCATTGGTTGATTCCTGGGCTCTCGGGACAGCCGTGGGAATCATGACAAGCACACCCAGTAGTGTGACTAGGAGAGCCCCTAACAACTTAGGGTAGGCTGGCTTCATGAATATCTCCTAGAAATTCCCAAACTTGCCATTGGTATTTTTCCATTCATCTTTGGGGATGATTGTTTCGATCACATCCCAGTGCTCCACTATTTTGCCCTCTTGCACTCGGAAAAGATCGTAGAAGGACGTAGGCTGATTCGCAAAGGTCCCTTCACTGATACTGAGTACAAAATTGCCTTCCCCCAGCACTTTGTGAATGGTTGTGTGGGCCATGGTAATGCCTTGTTTGGCCATCGCTTCGAGCGCTTGGCTAAGTCCAGATAGACCATCAGCGATTGCCGTGTTGTGTTGGATGTAATTGTTCCCATCAATATAATTGCCGATCTTGTCCATTTCTCCTTTGGCCAGAATGGTTTGGATGAATGACTGCACCAAGGCCTTGTTTGACTGGGTCTTATCAAGGTCTTGGATTGTGGTTGGTCCATCAAGTTGGGTATGGCCACTTGGGTTGGGCGCGGTCGCCTTCTCAGTCAGGTTGTCCCAATGTTCGACAATCAACCCGTCTTCAAACCTGAACACATCAAACCCAATTTTGGGACCAAAGAAGTTGTAGTCGGTGTGGGTAAACACATAGTCCCCATCCTGAAATGATCTCACCACGTTCACTTTGGCGCTTCCTTTAGGCAGTGCTTGCAAAACTGCTCCGAATCCAGCAAGACCGTCACCCACTGATAAGTTGTGTTGCGTGTAACGTGTAGGGTGCACATAACTCACTGCCGTTTGGTCGCCGGTTTGGATGCTGTTGAGCAGGGCAACGGCTTTTTCTTTATTTGAAAGATTCATGGCGCTTTCCATATTCCTAAGGTTAGATGTGCAGGCTGTCCCAGATAGAACAGCAAGGACGAGTGATGACAGAATGATGTTCTTCATGAATGGCTCCCTCCTTTACTATGTGGATGAATGGAAGATAGCCGCTTCCGAAAAAGAAGAACAGATCAATCTTTTCCATAAAAAGGTCAATCTCTAACCTTTGAAACTGTCCTTGAATTGATTTGGGGTGACCAAGGCATGCTTTTTGAAGTACTTGACAAAATTACTGACCTCTTCAAAGCCAAGCGCATAGGCAAGTTGCGATACTTGGATGTTCTCGATGGCCAGCCTTCTTTTCGCTTCAAGGATCGTATGTGCATCAATGAGTTGTTTGGGTGTTTGCCGAGTGGCTTGCTTGCAGAGATGATTGAGGGTTTTATAGGTCATGCCCATCATGTCGGCATATGCGGTCGCGTCCTTGGTTGAGGCAAAGTTGTCTTCAAGCAAGGATAAGAACTGCCAAAATTGTTGTCGGTGTGATTCGCTTAGCTCATGTGTGGACGAATGAGACCTTTCGCGACGCAATTTGAGCATTAACGAGGTAAACAGCAGTTGAAAGATGAGGTGATCGCCATGCTCCTTGCCCGACACTTTTTTCATTTCTGAGAGTAAGGCTTCACAACTCTCTTTGAGTAGATGGTCGACAGTGAGCACAGAGGGAGATGCCGGATTGAAACCGGATATCAGTGTCGGCATTCTTATACTGATTTGGATCGAGTCGACAAACTTATGTGTAAAGAGAATCATGAACCCCTGTGGTTGATTGTCGAGATCAAAGGCATGCACCTGGCGTCTGTTGATAAAAATAAAGCTACCTGGTTGGAAGGGATAGTGATTGAAATCGATAAAGTGAGTGCCGACACCTTCAGTAATGTAGATTAAATGGTGGAATTTCACGCGGTGAGGAGCGAATGGATTGACAGGCAGGTTAGGCGCTCGCTTATACAGAGAAGCTAACTCAAGGAGTTCGACTCCGGCATTATTAGCATCTTGAGGTTGAAATTCAATGGTTGGTATTTTCGCCAATACTTCTTCCTAAATAGACGTATCAGGATAGCACGTAATATATCTCCCTTCTTGGCGTGCAATATTACCGTATTTTTCTCGCTACTCTAAATTGTCGGTTATCCGTTACAGTGCTTCCGGCCAGAAGCGGACATTTATTCGCCAGCTCCCCTTGACCTTCCCATACCTTAAAGCCACCTAGAGTGATATAGGTTTGGGCATTAAGGTTGCCAATGTAAGTTGACAAACCCGTCTTCCATTTTTCATCATCTCCTCTTTTCACCTACCATACCAATCAGTTTAAGAACGTCTGAATTCCATTCTCCCAATTCCCTAGGCCAGTTTCATTGTTGTTTTTCGTAATCCCATAATCTACCGCATGTGCCTTCTCTCCATCTTTCAATCCGCCTCATTCCTTAGTCTGACCTTGGCCTCTGCGATTTTCCTGAAGAATCCGGTCCTAGCACATGATTATTGGTTTGAACGGGAGGGACAGGAGTATGTGTTGTATCGCGGGCATCATTTTGGCGACCATGAAGGGGAATCCCTCGTTCCCTATGACCCGGCGATCATCCAGCACGTGACTTGTGTAGCCCCTGATGGGGCCCTTCGATCGGTCCGCCCTCCAACCCAGTACCCCACACGGATTCCTGGCCCATGTGCTCGACTCACGGTAGAGGTGGATTCGGGCTATTGGTCTGTAAATGGAATCGAGACGTTCAATCAATCTAAGGAAGAGGTTCCGGACGCGCTCAGTTCATGGCGTGCGATCGAGAGTACCACGTTGCTCAATTCCTGGAATAAATTTGAACACCTACCCCCCTTACCACAGGGATTAGAGATCTTTCTCGAAAAAAACCCTTTTCTGACAGAGGAAGGAGAAAAACTGCGCCTTGTGGTCTTGCAGGCGGGAGAACCCCGTCAAGGGGTAACGGTGGCTTATGATGGCAATCCTCGGGGGGTGACCGGTTCGGACGGCCGAATCAATATTCGCGTGCGCCATGGCGGCCTTCAAGTTATCACTGGCAGCTTGAGAGAACCCGCCTCAGATACTCGAAAGGCGGATACCCTCCTCCGCAGCGCCACCTTGTTATTTGAGTTGCCTGAAACCCCATAAACCATGGCAGCTCCTCAGTCACTCTTAAACATTCGATGGGTAATCCTCGCCAGCATACTGGCGTTCCTGGGAACAAGGGTTTTTCCCGCTTATGCTCACCATGGAGTGGCAGGAATTGGAGCCGCCGCCCTGGAAGGCCACGGTGCGCCGATCGAGGCGGCCACCTCGGCCACCTTACCGGACGGCAAAGTTCTCCTGTACTTTAAACTCGACCATGCGGATTATGAGACATTCGACTCCGATCCATCGAACCCTGAGAGTGATTACGCCAATTTCTGGATTGGAGGCCTCGGGTATGGGGTTACCCCATGGTTCTCGACCTACCTCTTTGTTCCTTACAATCAAAAGGAGGATGAACCTGGCGGATTCGATACCAGTGGCTTTGCGGATATTTCCCTGTTTGGGCAAATCGGATTCAAATGGGATGAAGGCTTGCGTCTGATTCCGGCGAATGAAAGTCTGGACGACTTCGAAGACTGGCACTTTACCCTAATCGGGGGTTTTACCATCCCTACGGGAGACGACAATGTGCGAGACGATGATGGCGATATTGACCCAGGCAAATCGACCGGCTTTGGGTCTCCTTCTTACTATACAGGGCTAACCGCAACCAGAGTTTTCGTCGACCGGTGGACCGTGAATCTGGAACTGTCTCGGACGGCTTTTACCGAAAACCGGTATGCAGATGGAAATCGAACTCGCTTCGGGACCGAATACCGGGTGAATCCAGCCTTGGTCTACCGGGCGTATACTAATCCCCAGCATAAGGTCCGGTTCGACATTTCTGGAGAGCCCCAATACCTCCACCTCGGCAGAGATCGCACCAATGGTGATGATGAACGAGCCACTGGTGGAGACATTCTATACCTACTGGGAGGCCTCCGAGGGTATTGGCGGAATGTCAGTGCAGCGGTTGGGGTGAAGGTTCCGATCTGGAAAGATCTTAATGAAGAAGCCGATCAACAAGGGGGAGAAGGGACCGAAAACTACCGGTTCATTTTTACTTTCTCAGTTTTGTTCCCTTAAAGGTATGGGCGTTTACAAACCAGGTGGTTGGGGAACGATGTATCTAGGTAGAGAGGTGACTGAATTGAGTATCCGCTTTGGGTCGTGATTTGCCGTTTACTGTATCTGGCACCAGGACTTGAAATTGAAAGGTGGGCATGGTTCAAAAGGGGACCGATTGGGATCTGTGCTATTAACCATGTGGTTCACTTACAAGGCCGCTCCACATACGACTTATCTCACCATCCATCGTGCCCTCGATGCATTGGAAATAGCCTGAGGCCGTTTGCTCGGCTGTCAGGATAGGTATCTGGTTCATGGATATGGGGGGTTCTTACTTCACCGCCTCATCTGCGATCGCGTTCAGGGCATGTTCAAACTTTGCCATGGCTGTTTGGTTAGAGGGCATTCCATGCCGAGGGTAGATTGTGCCATACAAGTATGTCGCTGAATTGTAACTCAGAAATACCTGTCCTTTCTCGTCTTCCCAGACCAGGGCTTTTAATGGGAGATCGATGGCGAGGGTCGGGGTCTTGAGAAAATTCGGTGTCCCAAGGCGAGGATTTCCAAAGACGATGACGGTAGCGGGCGGCATCGTCAACCCCACAGATTTGGCGGCGGCGGAATGATCTAAGCGTGTAAAGAGGGTCAGTCCACGTGCTTTCACGGCTGCTTCAAATTTGTTAATCGTCGCCTCAACGGAATGCGCACTTGGTTTTGTAATTAAACCTTCGGCAGCGAAGTTTGGTATGGCCAGGCACAACAACAAGATGGTGATGCTGCCAGGAAGGAATAATCGATACATCTTCATCATGATTCTCCGTAAAGTAGGGTGGACTAATGACAGGGGCAATGGCTTGACCTAGCAATGAAGGAATTCTTGAATGAGAGTGAGAAATCAAATTGGTGGGTTGCAATTAAAGAACTCTGTCTCTTACCACTTGCCTGAAGGAAGACATGCGAATGTATCAAATCACCTGCCTTACAACAACAAACCCCATCTATACTCTGCGCCCTGCTCAAGATAATTTGTTTTCGACTTTGTGGATATCTCAAAAACCCCTGTTTGTTCTGTACCCGACCTGTCCTGGAGGTTTCAAACAGGTTGGGTCTGTTCAGTTCTTATCATCCATCCTTAACTATCAAGAGCCTTTCTTCTGCGGACCCATTAACTGTTTCTGATGTGATCTGTTTGACATTGGTCTAAAAATTCCATATATCTGGATATATGGATATTGAAAAGAGCACACTTGTCTTTGACGCATTATCTCAAGAAACGCGCCTGCGAGCCTTTCGCATGCTGGTCCAAGCGGGATCAGATGGGCTTCCAGCTGGAGCCATAAGCGAAGAACTTAGCATACCACAGAACACCCTCTCTTTTCACCTCAATCACCTCTCTCATGCGGGTATTGTGAGATCACGCAGGGAAGGGCGATCTATTATGTACTTTGCCGATTTTGAACTGATGGGAGAGTTAATCAGTTTTTTGGTGAAGGACTGTTGCAGTAGAGAAGTGGCCAATATCCGCCGGGATAAAAAGAAGGGCTGTTCTATTATTGAACTTGTCGATTGTTGCAAGCCGAAGGTGGAAGCGACGGCAAATGGCTAATGTTCTTCAAAAAGTGTTGTTTGTCTGTACGGGAAATTCTTGCCGCTCAATTATGGCCGAAATGTTGCTCAATAGTCTTGGCAAGGGCCGTTATCAGGCTTTCAGTGCCGGTAGTAGCCCGATAGGTCAAGTTCATCCTCAATCTATTGAAACGCTGAAGCGTCACGGTATCGCCCCCGGCCAGCCGCGTAGTAAATCATGGGATGAGTTTGCCGGGAGGCATGTTGATATTGTGATAACCGTGTGTGACCGGGCTGCTGGCGAAAGTTGTCCTCTCTTTCCTGGACATTCCAAGAAACTGCATTGGAGTACGCCTGACCCAGCTCAAGCGACAGATACTGAGGATGAAATCCACGCGGCCTTTGATGAAGCCTTCGCTTTGCTTCGAACCCATATTGAAAAAGAACTGTTACTATGAGTGAACAATCGCCACTTGGGGTGTTTGGCCGTTATTTAAGCCTGTGGGTTGGACTGTGTATTTTGACAGGAATTGGGTTGGGCAACGCCTTTCCCTCACTGTTCCAAGTGGTGGCTGATTTGAAATATGCCAATGTCAACTTCATCGTGGCCATACTGATCTGGGTCATGATTTACCCGATGATGACGCAGGTCGATTTTTCCAGCCTAAAAAATCTTAGCCAAAGACCGCGTGGCCTGTGCATCACTCTGGTTGTGAATTGGTTGATTAAACCCTTTACCATGGCTGCATTGGGGATTATGTTCTTTGAGCATGTCTTTGCCGGGTGGGTCGAGCCTGAAGCTGCCAAGGAGTATATTGCTGGAATGATCTTGCTTGGTGTGGCGCCATGTACAGCCATGGTCTTCGTGTGGAGTCAGCTGACTCGCGGAGATGCTGGCTATACGCTGGTGCAGGTATCCATCAATGATCTCATTATGATCTTTGCCTTTGCACCCATCGCGGGGTTTCTCCTGGGCATCACAGATATCCTTGTGCCGTGGGAGACTCTGCTGTTGTCTGTGGTGCTGTATGTCGTCATTCCCCTTGTGGCCGGATTTTTTACCCGGTCTTTTCTTATCAAGAAGAAAGACAACCAAGATACATTAAAACGTTTCGCCAAGCATCTTGAGCCGTATTCGATTATTGGCCTTTTGGCGACCGTGGTATTACTCTTCGGGTTTCAGGCACAGACGATTCTTGATCAACCCCTGGTGATCGGGCTAATTGCCGTTCCTTTGCTGATACAGAGCTATGCCATATTCTTTGTGGCCTATGGGTGGTCGTATCTCTGGAGCGTGCCACACAATATTGCCGCTCCCGCATCTTTGATCGGAACCTCTAATTTCTTTGAGCTGGCCGTCGCGGTGGCCATTAGCCTGTTTGGGCTCCATTCCGGTGCGGCACTGGCGACGGTGGTCGGTGTCTTAGTTGAAGTCCCGGTTATGCTGTCACTGGTGGCCTTTGCCAATCGCACTAAAAGACAGTTCCTTCACGTACCCCATCTACCGTCTGTCTTCTCTCCGTAAGCAACCGAGCCACACACTTTGTCTCTCGGTCTTCCATGCTGGTATTTTTTCAGAAGCAGGGCGATGATTTTCATGTTCGGGAGTGTTGAATAGTGAGGATATCAAAGGCCATGTTTCATCAGGAAGTCCTTGACAATCAATAGCCTCGGGTCTGTTCAAAAAAGTCCGTCTAGCAAGGCCGCAGCCCTTTTTGCGCGCGGAGCGTACTGGCACTACGTGAGCACGGAAAAAGGGCGAGAACGCCGCTGGCGGCTTTTTTCAACAGACCCAGGCTGAGAAAGGCCTGGGAAGGATGAACTCCGTCCATACCATATCGCTGTTAGGACTGATTTTGGCATTTATGCCGACGGTCGTTGTCATAAGCATTCTGTATCGATGGGGGTTGGATGTTCGGACCTCCTTGTCTGCCGTCACTCGGATGCTCGTTCAGTTGTTGTTAATCGGCTATGTCTTGGTGACAATCTTTGAAACCGATCATGCAGGAATGATCGTGCTTGTACTCATGCGATCATGCTCGTCGCAGCGAGTTGGATTGCACGTGCGCCCCCTTCAGGAAAAACGGACACTCCTGTACAGAAATGCCTTCCTCGGCATATGTGTGGGAAGCATGCTGACTCTTGCGCTGGTGACGCAGTTGGTGCTGGGCGTTGAACCGTGGTTTTTGCCTCGATATGTTGTGCCTCTTGCTGGAATGATCATTGCCAGCTCTATGAACGCGGTCAGTCTTGCAGCCGAGCGGTTTGAGTCGGAAATGCGAAAAGGCGGTCGCTATGATGAGGCGAGAAGTGTGGCGCTTACAGGCGGCGCTCATTCCAGTGACTAATTCGCTCTTCGCCGTTGGGTTGGTCTCTTTGCCAGGGATGATGACCGGGTCAGATTCTCTCAGGCGTGTCTCGCCTTTCGTGGCTGCGAAATATCAAATTGTGGTCATGTGTATGATATTCGGAGCTTCAGGAATGTCAGCCGCAATGTACCTGGTGCTTGCAAAAAATCATCACTGACCAACGTGATACGAGCAGATATTCAGCAGGACAGTGTCCAATAGAAAAACCACTAGTGCTGCTCCTGAGTCCTATCCCACCACCATCCAGAAACAGGTTCTACAAGAGGTGTTGCGCCTGATTCACGAATCACAAATTCTGTACATTTGAAAATGTATTGGCTAGGATTAACTCATTAATATTTAAAAGTATATGTTTTGTCCATTAAACTGTGCGGTAGGCTTGTGATCAGTTTTTGAAATGAATCGGCTCAGTATTCCTCTCCTTTGTAAGGAGAGGTTAGGTGAGGTAGAGCCTTTGGTCATTGGAAAGTCATGACTCGTTCAGCTGAGACAAATTTCAAAGAGACTACCTCCCCTCTGCCCCTCCTTACAAAGGAGGGGGAAGAGCAAGGGTTATCCTTATAGAAATCAGATGAAAACGAGCATTGCTGTTTTTGTGTCTTATGCCAGGGCTAATCGGGATTTGGCCAGACGTTTTTTGAAGAATTTCAAGGAACAGGTTGCACCCTCAAGGTGCTATTCCTATAAATTTTGGCGGGACTCAGACATTCTCGTAGGAGAAAAATGGCACGAAGAAATTCAAAATGCTTTGATGAAATGTGATGTAGGGCTAGTGTTGATTAGCCCGGCGTTTTTAGGTTCGCAGTATATTCAAGAGCATGAATTGCCAAAATTTCTGAAGCGGGGAGGAAAAACAGTGATCCCGGTGCTGCTACAGCCGATTGATTTAGATCGACATGACTTAAAAGGGCTTCAGCGTGTACAAATTTTCAGGTTAGACCGCCCGCGTTTCGCCTCGCCAAAGGCGTATGGCGAATGCTCTGGTGCCCAGCGCCAGCAATTTACCTTGGAACTCTTTCGTCAAGTTGAGGCACGGTTGGACAAGATTGTGCCTGAATAAAATGTCAAAATCTTATGTCTGAACCAACCATCATCTGTCCAAGTTGCAAAGCTGAGGTCAAACTGACGGAATCTTTAGCCGCTCCGCTGCTGGAAGCCACGAAGCGTGAGTTTGAACATCGGCTTATGCAAAAAGAAGCCGAATCGGTTAAGCGAGAAGCGGCTATCCGTGAGCGAGAAGTGGCGCTGGCGAAGTCGCAAGAAGCTCTTGATGCACAAGTAGCTGAGAAACTAAAGACAGAGCGCACGCGGATTGTTGCTGAGGAGTCAAAGAAAGCGAAGCTGGCGTTAACACATGACCTTGAACAGAAATCAAAAGATCTCCTTGAATTGCAGGGACTGCTGAAGCAGCGGGATGAAAAATTAGCTGAAGCCCAGAAAGCACAGGCTGATTTACTTCGCAAACAACGCGAGTTGGATGATGCCAAGCGTGAACTCGATCTCACTGTGGAGAAACGTGTTCAAGCGGGGCTCACGGTGACACGGGAGCAAGCGAAGAAAGAAGCCGATGACGCGGCGAAGTTGAAGCTCATGGAAGCTGAGCAAACGATTTCTTCCATGCAAAAACAAGTGGAAGAATTGAAGCGTAAAGCGGAGCAAGGTTCCCAGCAATTACAGGGCGAAGTTCAGGAATTGGAACTGGAGGGGCTTCTGACTGCGAAGTTTCCACATGATACAATTCAGCCAGTGCCAAAAGGTGAACATGGCGGTGATGTTTTACAATATGTGGGCGGTCCTTATGGTCAAGCTTGCGGCACGATACTCTGGGAATCCAAGCGGACAAAGAATTGGGCCAATGCCTGGCTTGTAAAGTTGCGAGAGGATCAACGGCAGGCTAAGGCGGAATTAGCTGTGATTGTGAGTCAGAGGCTTCCCAAAGACATGACAACCTTTGGACTGATTGACGGTGTGTGGGTGACTGAACCCCAATCAGCGCTTTCCCTTGCGATGGCTCTCCGGCATAGTTTGCTAGAAGTCGCCTTGGCCAAACAGGCGAACGAGGGACAACAAACCAAAATGGAAATGGTGTATGACTATTTGATGGGCCCCCGGTTCCGTCAGCGTGTGGAGGCCATTGCAGAGGCTTTTAAAACCATGCAAGAAGATCTGGATAAAGAGCGTAAAGTCATCATGAAGCAATGGGCGAAACGCGAAGCGCAGGTTGATCGTGTGATGCAAGCGACTGTGGGCATGTATGGTGACTTACAGGGTATTGCCGGTAAAACCCTACAGGAAATCGAAGGTCTGGAATTAAGGGCTCTTGATGTCTCGACTGTTGAGCAATCAACAAAAGACTAGAAGGCACCTCTAAAAACCGTCCTTTTTCCCGATGGCGGAGTCAGCTGCGTGCTGCTTCCTTGCCCTCGAAAACCCCCCGATTTTTAGAGATGCCCTAAAGTATTCAACTTTGTCCTGCCTCCAACGTGAATTGTTGACTCAAAAAGTCTTGAACCTAGTAAGCGAAAAGTGAGGTTAGTTATTTTCTTTTGACTGAAAGGCCTTCTTCGATTAATATCAGAGACAACTTTTTTATAGTTCAGACTGCATTATTTTTCCTTTATTGTACTCCCTCTCAATTAGCTATTTGGTCGTTTAGGGTGGTTGCGGTTTGGTTCGAAGAACTTGCGCTGTGAAAAGTTTTTCTTCCAACTATCTCTACATTCTAAGTAGCAGTGTATTTTTCCTCTTAGTGAACTAGACAGAAAGGTTGACTGTGTTCATAGGGCTATTTCTTTGTGAAGCATGTGGAAGTATTGAAGGTGGTAAAGGAGCAGGAAGAACATGACTCAATCGTCCTATTCTTTTGCTTATAGTAAGCCTCAGTCACCTCAAGAGAGATCTTCTGATATGCTTGCCGTTGTGACAGGGGGGGCGGGATTCATAGGGCGCCATCTTGTGAACATGCTATTGGACTGTGGATTCCAAGTGCGGGTTGTGGATGTCCAAGAACGTAAAAACTTTGATGCACGTGTTGAATACTTTCATGGGTCAATTTTAGATCAAGCCCTGTTGCAAACTGTGATGGAAGGAGCAAGCCACGTCTTTCATCTTGCCGCTAATCCGAACTTATGGGTGGCTGATAAGAACGAATTTCATCAGGTGAACTTCATGGGCACCCGGGCAGTCCTAGAAGCGGCCAGGCGAGCTGGCGTTCAGCGCATCGTTCATACTTCCACTGAATCAATTTTGAAGGGTCAACATGAAGAGACGGATCATCCGGTGAATGAAGGTGTGGTGCGCACGTTGGATGACATGCCTGGTCCCTATTGCCAGTCAAAATTTTTGGCCGAGCAAGAAGCGATGGCGGCAGCGCAGGATGGGCTGCCTGTTGTCATTGTGAATCCCACCTTGCCGATTGGCCCCGGCGATTATCTGCTCACGCCTCCGACTAAAATGCTGCTGGATTTTGTGAATGGAGAAAATCCGGCCTATCTGGATTTTGAAATGAATATGATTGACGTGCGGGATGCAGCCTGGGGCCATATTTTGGCGGCCGAGCGGGGGCAGGTTGGTGAACGATATATTTTAGGCGGAGAAAATTTGAGGTTGTCACAGATTTTAGCCATTCTTCACGAACTAACAGGATTGTCGATGCCTCGATTTCGGATTCCGTATTTTTTGGCGTTCGGTGTGGCAGCGGTCTCAGAAGTTATCGCTGATACGTTTACGAATAAGCCTCCGAAAGCTTCTCTCACAGGAGTCCGAGTTGCGGGAGCCTCTATGGTGTTTGATTGTTCGAAAGCTGTGAACGAATTAGGGCTTCCTCAGAGTTCCGTGCGCCAGGCTATTGCGGAAGGATTGCTCTTTTTGTGTCAACAAGGTCACGTTCGCCAAGAAGAAATTGGATCACGACTAGAGAACTTTCAATCTGCTCCACATGTCAATATGGCATGATACATTCTCTCCTCAAGCAGTAAACCTCAGATTTCGCAATCAGAATTGATTGAATCCTTGCCGAAAGAAACACAGGCGGCGCTTTTCCTTAAGAAGGAATGACAAAATCATAATAACCAAGGAGTCCATCGGTGATTTTTCCTGTGGCATCGGGCGCATAGTCGACGATGACATCTTGTTGTTCTTTTGATGACAATCCAGCATCCCTGATGACCACATCATTCGGTAGCAACTCCTGATTCAGATCATTGTTCGGGATGTGGTCTCCTCTGAAATAAAGTTGAGTGATGAGCGTAGGGAGCTCTGGAGCCAGGATCTTGAAATGCAAGTGCGAAGGTCGATAAATACCTCGCCGGAGATCGATCGGATAAAATCCTGGCACGATGGTTTTAAACCAATAGTTTCCTTGTTCATCGGTGACAGCTTTTCCCCAATATTGGAAATGTTCATCGTGGGCTCGATGAATAGCTACTCCTGTCTTAGGATGGGGAAAACTGTATGTCCCGTCGTCTCCTCTATGATTGTACCGGCCTGTAGCCGAGGCGCTCCACATAATAAGAGTCGAGTTTGGAATGGGCTGGCCGGTCTTGGCATCCAGCACCCGGCCTCGGATGTAGACAATCTGCCCCTGTGCCGTACCCTTTCGTCCTTTGACAAATGTCAGATCTTGATCGTTCGCCTCACTGATTGGAATTTTGGGGTCAGCGAGTTCTCGAATGGCATCAACTTCATCTCCATTGTCAGGAAAGAATGGGCCTAAACTCTGTTGAGGTGTAGGCTGGATGGGCTGTGCTGCGCCGCGATTGAGAGGGAACATGCTTCCTATGAGGAATCCGATGAAGCCAGCACTTTGTATTAAGGCGCGCCGTCGCGAGATATGGTTATCCGAAGAGGGCATAGGTGCTTCTTTCTTTGGATCTGCATTCTTATTATTTTTTACTTCATTCATAGTATACTCCTTATAGTCAATTAGAATTGAAAGAAGACATGCCATTTGGCTGATGGTGTCATCTCAGTGCACTTACTTGTGACCATCTGTATCTCTTATGTCCGTTGCCCTTACTTCTGATCCTCCGAAAAAGCTCTTGGCGATCATAGCTTTTTTTGCGGTCCTGTTTCTGATTGTGGAGATTTCTGGTCTACGTGCCCAACTTTCTCCAGAGACCATTCGCGCCTTGTTTGCTCAACACACACTGATTGGGCTGGTGCTCTTTTGTGTGGCATTCAGCGTAGGGAACTTATTATATGTGCCCGGTTGGGTGTTTTTAGTGGGGGCAGTATTTGCGCTGGGAAAAGAATGGGGTGGTGTCGCGACGTTCATCGCTGGGTTGTGCTCCTCGACGTTGAGCTTTTATGTTATTCGTTATTTTGGCGGAACGGCGCTTCGTAGTGTAAGCCATCGTTGGGCAGATAAATTATTCCAGCATTTGGACAAACGCCCTATTGTTTCTGTGGCAGCGTTGCGGTTGTTGTTTCAAACGCTTCCAGCTCTTACCTATGCCCTTGCTTTGGCAAATATTCGGTTCCGTCATTACTTTGTTGGAACTTTTCTTGGTTTGCCGATCCCTATTGCTCTCTACTGCTATTTTTTTGAGATTGTTTTTCAGTATGTACGGTAGAGCACATAGATTCCTCCTACTCGATTTCGACCTCATGACTATCAATGACATATTGTGGAAATTGGGCTGAGGCTGTCTCCAGTTGCCGATATTGGCAGGGAGGAATGTCCTCCTTGAGACGACGGAGAAGACTGCGGAATTTCATGTCGGGAGGGACGACACACTTCCATACATGCATGCCTGTTTCTGGTTCCTCGAAATGCATAGTCATTTGAAACCCAGGTCTCTCCATAAAATAAGCTGAGAGAAATCCAGTAATCCCCTGTATGACCCACGGGTGTTCCTGGAGGTAGCGATAACTGACTCGCAGCTCCGCTTGATGTGTCATGAATGTCGCAGGGAGCAAATATGAATAAGGGTGGTATGCATCGAGATATTCTAGCAGAAAAAACTGATGCCGCGCTCTCAATCATTGAACATCATTGAGAGCACGGCATCAGTTGAGAAAACAGACTAAATTGTCTGGGCCTTGGGTTATGTTAATCCCTTAATGTCGGCCCTTCCCTCTCTTTCCCTTTTTCCTCTTCTTTTCATGGTCGTCATCATCGTCGTCGTCATCACTATGGTCGTCATCATCGTCAAGGTCTTCGTCCTGATCGTCGTCGTTATGATTTTTCCCATGGCCGCGTTTGTGCTTTTTCCCATGCTTGCCTTTTTTACCCTTCTTTCCATGACCGTCACGATATTTTTCCATTTTTCTTTGGCGTTTTTCGTGAGCCTTTTTGAACTTTTCTTGTTGCTCAGGGGTGAGTTGGGCTTCGACCTGTGCCATCGCGTTCTGGCGCACTTCTTTCATTTGATTATGAAGGGCTTTCATTTTTTGACGTTTGTCTTCCAAAATAGGAAGGATGGCCGCTCGTTGTTCATCTGTCAGGGATAATTTTTTTGTGAGTTTGTCGAGTTTCTCCGCAGGTGCGCGTTTGTGATGCCCTTTTCCTCCACCTGCGACAACGGGTGAGGCTAACAGTCCTGCCATTGCGATGAAGACCAACGTTAACAGGGCATAGAGTATTGTGGAACGGCCCTGGACAGGTTGCTGTGTAGAGTGCATGGAACGAGTCATTCATACCTCCTTAAGTGAAAGCAAATCTGTGAACCACTGGTTGAGATACTCAGAGTGGTCAAAAGTTCTGATAGCTCGCTACAGTTTTCTGGAGAAGCCATTTCATTCATGGTATCAAGAAACAGGTACTGGTCAATGAGAGGGCAATTTTTGCCGAGGGGGTGAGATTTTGAGATTTATTTGGAATGTGTAGCGAGACTTTGTCTTCCTTGAATGCATGAGTTTTTCAAGCTATTGAGTTATTTCTAGGCAGGAGCCAATATACCCTGTTATACTGTATGCTGCTTGTACCCCCTCCTTCTTATTTTTTCTTAGCGCCCCTTAGGTTTTGTGGATGTGTTTAGAAAAGAGTGATGACTTTTCTAAAGTTGCATCGCAGAAAATTTTGTATCAACAAGGGGCCACTTTTATTTTTATATCTTTTATCTTTTGAAAGGGTGGTGACAAATGGATGTTCAAAACTTAACTGAAGAAGAGTTATTTTTGTTAGCGAGTACTCCGGCGATGATTGGTACTGCAATGGCGTTTTCTGAAAAAAGTGGGGTGTTTGGCACGATGAAGGAAGTGTGGGCCAGTATGAAATCGCAAGCCTCTGCCCCAAAGGACTACCCCAACAATCAGTTGATTCAAGCGATTTTGCCAAAGTTGGAATCTCGTGAGGAAGTCGTAGAAAAAGCCAAACAATATCAGGAAATGGCCAAAGCCCGGTTAGAAGAAAAAGGCATCAAGACGCAAGATCAACTGCGCGATCAATTAATCAAGGATTGTGGAGAGGTGAATGACTTGTTGGCGAATAAAGTCAGTGCGCAGGAAGGCCAAGATTACAAAGCTTGGGTAATGAAGGTTGCGGAAAATGTGGCCAAGGCAGCTAAAGAAGGTGGATTTCTTGGATTTGGAGGCGAGCAAATTAGTGAAGGAGAAAAGGTCTTGGCACAAGATGTGGCGCGGGCGTTGGGCACATCGACTTCTCTCGTATAACCAGTGGAAATGATGAAAAAAATTACCAGTGATGTTCTACAGAAATCCCCGGCAGTTGGCGCTTTGACAATGGCAGGGTAATTTTCCGTTATGGTGAGAGGGGTGGCAGTCCAGGGTAAGTTCAGTGTTGGCCGGGATCGGGCGGAGTGCATAAAACTCCGCCCGTTCTCCCACTATTCTCAGGAACGTATTGGGTGTGCAAGAATGATTGATAAAGCGAAATCCAGACGTTTCTAGTGAGGCATCGATCGCTTTGCCGTTGTTGACTTCAACAATGGCGATCCATCTTTGAGTTTTGGCTCGTCGCCGCGCTTCGCTTTGGGTCACAAGTCTCCCGGTAAATTCTCCAATTTTTTGACGGGCTTGTAATGACACATTCGTAAACAGTCCCTGGCCTTCGATACGACTAGGCTTGACGGACATGGATACGGGCCAGCGTTGTGGAGCGGGTGTTCTCGGGATCTTTCTGTGCATGGAGGGAATAACTCGTATTATTTAATCCCGACGACCATCGAGTCTGGACCTATAAGATGCTCGACTCGAGTTTCACGGAATCCTGCTTCCTTTAGCCAGGCAGTACAATCAGCGCCGGTGTAGTCAAACCCGCCTGGTAACTCAATGAGCATATTTAAGCTCATGAGTAATCCAAACACATTTTCGCGTCGGTCGTTATCGATTAACGATTCAAAAACAATTAATGCTCCATCTTTTGGCAAGGCATCATAGGCTTTGGCTATGAGAAGTTTTTTCTCTTCAAGATTCCAGTCGTGAAGAATGTGCCCCATGGTGAGAACGTCGGCTTTGGGCAAAGGGTCTTTGAAGAAATCTCCAGGAATAAATGTGAGGCGGTTGCTCAGTTCAAAAGACTGAATATATTCTTCAAAGATTGGCCCGGTCGGCGGAAGATCGAATCCGCTGCCTTTGATATGTGTATGCGCCAACGCGATTTGTACGGCCAACCCGCCTTGGGCTGAACCAATGTCACAAAATGTTTGATATTGAGACCAGGGAAATTGTTGGGCAATAGCCTTATTGCCTCCCATACTAATTCCCGTCATAGATTGGAGGAACGCTTTGAGTTTGTCCGGATCGGCATAGAGGGTTTCAAAAAAATTTCCGCCTTCTTTGGCTTCATTTTGGGGAAGGCCTGTCTTGAGTCCTTCGTCAACGATCCCCAATAGCGGTACAGCCGGCTGTTAGCCATTTCTAGAAATCCACCCATATAGGAGGGTTTCGCTTTATCCAGAAAAAGATCAGTTTCCGGCGTGTTGGCATACACGCCATTGTCACGCTGAAGCATGCCTAAGGCGACCAGAGCATCAAAAAAATCACGCGCACTTCGTGGGTGCAGACCTAAGCGGGTTTGCAAGGCATCGCCATCTAATGGTTGGCGGGCTAATGCGGTAAAGACCTCTAATTCAACGGCACTGAGTAGCGTTTTAGAACCCCAAAAGGCCATGCCCAGGTGCATAATTTTTTCAGGTGTGACAGCCGGTGTCATTGTTACGCTCCTCTCTTAAAGTTCTAAAGGGAATGCATGAATATTGAATTACTAGTCTCCGCCTTGAAACGCATCTTCCTCGTATTCTGGAACCACGTCTTTGGTTTCAATGCCCAAGCCTCTTTGAAACGATTCTCGAATGGCCAGGATTTGATGGTGACTTGGCGTGCCTTCGATTTGCTTCCTAAATTGTGTTAAGAACTGATTGCAGGCATTTAGGCCGTGTTGAAAATACCGAGCGAGTGGGCCTTCTGTGACCTGCTGCCAGGTGATATAAATTAAAAACTCTTGAAACCATTTCGCCTTAGGGAGTTTCCCGCCATATTGCTGGAGAACTTCATAGGCGTGTTTGGCTTCTTGACCTTGGTCAGTGGAAAAGGTTTCTTCGGCTTCTAAAATATCAGTTTCAAGCTCTCCCAGTTCTCCGTGTAGCTCTGCTTGCTGAAGAGCATGATGTGCGGCTATGGCTGGATCAAAATTCATGATAGCCTTTCGTTGAATGTTTGTGGGTTGGTGTGTTCTGGAGCTTCAATCACCAATTACTCTTTATGCTCTTGTTGCTTTGTGATGGGGGAGGCGACGGTATGTTGCAAATACGTACCTAAAGCTTCCATCGCGCTGTTCATGAGGTCTGTCCCTCGCTGGCTAGGTGTATTCAGGTGTTGATGCGTTTCGGCCCACTCAATAGCCAGGGGAAGAGGCAAGAGACGAACTGGTTCATTCGACAAGGTACTCCAGAGGAGACTTAAGACAGTACCTGCCCTCAAGGGAACATGGAGTTCCTCAATAGGACTATTGTCCATATCTTGACACCATTCAGGGTGTGAGGTGACCAGGTGCCCTCTGCACCCAGCGGGTCGATGGTCGTAAATGGTGCAGACTTCGTTTTCAAGGAAGATACAGGGAAGACGAAGAGCATAGTAGGCACGGTTGAGGGAGTCGAGATCTTTGTCTGAAGCTTGGGAAGGGGAATTTACCAAATCTTGAAGGTGCATCAGAATCCCTGATTTCTGTAGTCGATCTTTTGTTGCCGCCAATTTTTGCCTTATTTGGTTTTGATGTTCTGGAGAGAGAGTATTCATGATTTCGACGAGTGCAAAGGCTTCCGGTGGGGAGACGGGAATCATCGTCCTGCAGCATGCAGCGCACCCTTTTTGGCATGATATAGTTTTTCCGGCACGGATCGTTTTGGTAATTTCCAATTCTTGTGCCTGATCTCCTAGTGAGCGGATCAGGGGGACGATTTGGGAAAGAGGAATCAAATTAGTTGGCACGTCAATTTGTGCCTGAAGGTCTCCAGAGGAAGTCGTGATTGTGACGTCTATGCGTTCTTTCTGAGCACTCATAATGGCATTTGTACTTCTTCTACAGAGAGCTATACGGTCTTTGATTTAGTAAAGGGCAACCTTGAATGAAAAAGCTGAGAAAAGGCCAGGGTAGTTTTAATGAGAGGTGCTGTCAATTCCTTATTTCTTTCGGTTGTTGGACCCATGTTTTGCAGGGGACTAGCCTAAGGTGAACAGATCTCAATCAGCAAGCTCAGCACAAAAAAGCTGGGAGAAATTTTGTGATGGACGTCTAGATTATCTCCAAGCACTTGGCGAGGTTGTCGCGCGGAGTTTTATGCGGCGAGATACGCAACATCCAGTATTCTGTGGATGCATTGATTGGCATTCCAGTGTGCATGGCGCCTATTCGTTACTGATTGCGGCTCGATTGACTGGACAGAAACGTTGGGTGGGCGTGGTTGACGCGTCGTTAACAAAAGACTGCCTGGATGGGGAATTTTCATCATTGCAGCAAGGGGAGCTCGATCATGAGTTGCCGTACGGGTTTTCTTGGTTTTTAGCGTTGGCCATTGAGCGGGAGAGAGGGTGGGGAAGGGCGGATCTGCGGCCACTTGCTATAGAAATCGCTTCACGCTTGGAACAGTGGATGTTTTCACTTCCGGCTGGAGGAGTTATTCGTCATTTTCAGCAGAGAGAATATGGGAATTTAGCATGGGCGTTGTTGAATGTATGGAGTTGGAGTCAGTGGACGTCGAACCAGTCGGTACTCGACACACTCCTCAACTTTACACGGGAGTGGGTGATGCTGCTTGATGAGACGTTGCCTCCTTCATATGACAACGTGACCGATGAGTTTTTTGCAGCGTCTCTTCAACGAACCAGAGTGATCCTGGCGATCCTTCCACCCGAAGAATCTCAAGCATGGTTAGAAAAGTATTATCCCAAAGAATTTTCTTTGAAGCCGCTGCTTCTCCCTCAAACTCCACATTCAGCAGGCCTGAACTTTAGCCGAGCTTGGACATTCTGGACGCTCTATGCTTGTACCAGGGACGAGAGGTATCGAGGTTTGTACGTCGACCATATTCTGACTCACATGCAGCTACCTGAGTATTGGCGCAATGACTATCAGAAATATGGGCACTGGGTTCCCCAATTTGGCATCTATGCGATTGCGTTGAGTCTGAATAACGCGAAGTATTGAGGGTCTGTTGACAAAAAACCGCCGTCTACTTCCCGAGTCACTCAGTAGGCTATGAAAGCCGAAAGCGGCTTCGCACAGGCGAGCGGACTTTTTTGAACCCACCCGATGTTGTTGATCGCCAAGGACTTCCTGGCGAAATACGGCCCTTGACATCTTCAGTATTCAACACTCCCGTATTCAACACATCCTATAGACGTGAAAGGTGAGCGATAACAGAGGCTCAATTTGCCAACATAAAGAGGTGGTCAATGCTCTGCATAGGCGTTGTGTTTCGATGAGACCGGGTTATTGATGCCATTGAGCATTGGGAGGAAAAATGCGTAGTTTTCCCGGGCCGCGAAAATCTTTTTGCGTATGACTCAAAATGTACAATAACTGTGTGACGTATCTTGGGGCTAGCGTAGACCTTCTGGGGCAGACCTGGATTCAGTATGAATGGGTGTCGGGCTATTTTTAGCTTTTTCCAAGTGGCTGATGGATTGAGCAAGTTTCATCATGCCTGCGGAAACTTCTTGGATATCATGGTGTAGAGCTTCCACTGTCTCAGCGCTTAGGGATGTTGCCAATGTGTTCATTCTTGCTGAGACTTCCCCGATTTCATGCTTGAGTGCCTCTACAGTTTCAGCCTGTTGAGCTTCAGAGAGTTTGACGCGTTGTTCTAATGCCTGAAGGTGCTCAGTCAGGGCCGGGGGAGTTGCAGAAGAAGCTTGGGCTAATTGCTGATACCGCTCTTCAAGTGACTCAAGTGAGTTGACCAGACCCTGAAGATTCTCTGCACCTTGAGACGTCGTGACAGCCTCCATTCCCGAAGATATGTCCTTCATGTCATCGTGGAGGGCTTTGACAGTTTCCGCATAATGTTTTTCTGATGTTTCAATGCGCTGTTCTAATGCTTGAAGTTGTGCCGCGAGTGCCGGATTTTCAGGAGATGTTTGAATAAATTCTTGAGGATGGGCCGAATCTTGTGTCTTCAAGGCGGCTTTTAATGCCGACGTGTCGGAGGTGATGGTGTCTCTGACTTGGTTAATATAGACGTGGAGTTGATTGAGCCGTTTTTGGAGCACCAGAATGTCGTTCGTTCTCAGCAACATCTGGTCGAGAGTTTCCTGCTGTTTTTTTAATTGATCTTCCAAGGCCACCTCTTTCTGAATGGCCCGCTCTTTTTCGGTATTGAGGGTCACTGTGTATTCACCCATCACGTCTTTAAATCCAACCAGCGAGTCCTGAAACTCTGTGAGGAGCTTTTCATAGCGTCGGTTATTTTGGTCGATTTGGTCAACTAAAGCCGTCACCTGATCTCCGTACACGGCGACTCGCGCTTGGGCCTGTTCCAGGTCTTTTTCCAGTTTGGCGATTGTCGAAGAAGTTGTGGTCTGGTTCGTCCCAACGGTTTCTTCCCATCCTTCAACATGATGCTGCAAAGTCTCGATGGTGGCATTCATGGGAGAAAGATTCTGGTCACGGAATTCTCGCAGGGTTTGTTTGACTTCCCCTCGCAAGGATAGCAAGCCACCAATTTGCTTTTCGTGATCTTCCAACAAAGCCTTCGTAGAAGAGAGGGCATCTTGGACTTCTTGAAGGGTAGGTGGTGGGTCAGGCGTTTGAGCCGTGACAGATTCTTCTCCCGAAGTTTCTCCTGTTTCAGTGAGAGTAGACTGGTCTCCAGGAATAGACATTTCTGCACAACCGGATATGGCAAGCACTATGATCAACCCAGTAAGAATGAACCATATGGGAATACCTGAAGAAAAATGGGTGTGACGGTTCATGGTCTATTCTCCTCCAGAAGTTGAGAATCATCGGATTGCGGCATCTCAAAAGATTTGAGAAGTGATGAAAGGTTACGATCGGCCACAAACATAAAGGCTCGTCTATTCATATCGAAACAAAACGCATCGTCTTCCTCGCAAATCGGATCTAATTCCCCAAATGAGATTGACTCCATAATTTGGGGGTTGATGCCAATATCTTTGAGATAATTCATGACTGCCTGGGCCCGCTTGTAGCCCAAAGCCTGATTATACGCCTTTGTTCCTTTGGTATCTGTGTGTCCTTCGATCGTCAATTCTCCGTGCAGAGATGTTCGCAACCAATGGCCGGCATCCTGTAATGTTTTTTCTGCTTCGGGCGTCAATTCCCAGGAATCAAAAGGAAAGAGGACCAGCGGAAAATAGCGGCCGTCTGGCCGGGATCGCTTTCCAAATCCCACCGGGGCTATGGGTGATGGATTCGACTCGGGTATCTCGGGTCGTAACTCTTCCTTCACTTCCTCTGCCTCCACCACTCTAAATTCATTTGAGTCAGGGCCACCTGTTTGGATTTTTAAGGGAGCAACTTGTGTGTCACCATTGGCAAAGATACTCGACAAGCTTTCACATCCACTCAGTAAACAGCCGGTAAGCATGAGAAACAATACTGGTTTGTGCATCACAGATCCTTTATGGGTCTTAAGACTGGGGGAGGTCAGGGTTTGTCTTCGTTGATGGATTCTTGGATGACAGCCATCAACTTCATTATGAACTAGACTGGACTTAGCAAAATCTGCACTTCGTAATTTTCCCCTTGGCAAAATACCCTCCAAGAAATTTCACGTCAATATCCCTCATTTGCTGTAAGGAATAATACCTGGTATTTCGGCAGAAAGGTTTTTCATCGCTCTTTTTTATTGGAGAGTTAAAAAGTCATAGATATTTTTGCTAATGCGTTTTTTGGTGAAATGAGATTTCGTCGTAAGCCAAGCATGCCAGCCTTTAGGCCCATTGCAAGGCCGAGAAGTTGGGGGAGGTGGAAAATCGGCAAGTTGATGGAGGTGTTATGTTGTGTGCCTGCCTGCGCCTGCATACCATCCAAGTTGAGATGACAAAGTGGACAGGGAGTGACCATGATATCGGCGCCATGAGATTTAGCGTCTTGAGTGTGGGTCGCGACCATAGACAGGGAATTTATCTTATTGATAGTGAGAATGGGAAACCCGCAACATCGGGTTTTCCCAGGAAAGTCCACAACTTCTGCTCCCAATATTTCAATCATGCGTTCCAATGACTTCCCACGGTTAGGATGTTCCTCAAAGTCTAACGCATCAGTCGGGCGTTGGATATAGCATCCGTAAAACGGGGCGGCTCGAAGACCGGTTAATGGTTTGGTGATGTGTTCCCGAAGGACTTCCTCGCCAACGTCTTCTAATAAAATCCACAGGAAATGTTTAATGGTTGTAGTGCCGCGATAGGTCAGTTCTTCTTCACTTAAGATCTGATTGATTTCTTCAAGGTAGCCGGATTGGGTTTGTAGTCGATGATTGGTCTGGCTCATGACGCCTTGGCAGGTGCTGCAAATGGTCATAATAGGCAAGCCTTGTTGTTCAGCCAGCGCAAACGTTCGTGCATTCAGTACATCGCCTAATTTCTCATCTTTTTCTTGCAGAACTCCTGCGCCGGTACAGGAGGCCGTTGTCATTTCATCGAGATCAATACCCAGTTTGGGATAGACTTGTCTAACTGATTGATACAGTTCAGGGCATGCGCCCTTGGAGACGCAGCCTGGGAAGAAAGCATATTTCATACTTTTTCCTTCATGAGCTTCTGGTTGGGAGGCTCATTACTCATTTTTGATGACTCTACCTCACCTTAGTCCTCTTCTTACAAAGGAGAGAAAATTTTCTATGATTTCTTTCGCACGCGTTTAAAGATTCGTTGAATATGTTGAATGCCTGAAATCGGGCGATGGAGCGGGCCTGACATGGGGACTTTGCCTTTGAATATAGAATGGATAATCATGGGAATCATTTCCAGCAATCGTCCGAGATGCTTGAGGCCAAAGGTTCTGAGTGCCAACATGGGTTCGTCCAAAATGCCTTTATGTTTGATAATGTCGGTAAAGACTTCCGCATGGCGTGAGCCACAGGTGGATGGCACCTTTTCCTCTAGACCTTTTGACCGTAAAGCCATGATGCGGTCCATAGGCCCGACACCTTTGGGGCAGACCTGAATACATTCCATACAGCGGGTACAATCCCACATTCCACTGGGTTGATTGAGGGTCTCTAAGCGGTTGGCTTTGGTTGTATCACGAGGGTCTGCCACGAACCGGTATGCTTTGGCTAAGGCCGCCGGGCCCATAAAGGTCTTATCAATTTCAAGCACTGTGCAGTCGGAAACGCAGACTCCACACATGATGCAACTCATCACCCCGGCTAAGTGATTCATGGATTCAGGCGGTGCATGGTATTCAGCTGGTGGAGGAGGCATTGACGGTTGGAGCCAAGGTTGGACCTGCCGAATCTTTTCCCAAAATGGCGCCATGTCGGTGACCAAATCTTTGATCACCGGCATGTTGTTCATGGGTTCAACTTGAATGGTGCCATCAGCTGCCGTGACAGACACGACTTTGGTCTTACAGGCCAGTGTCGCATGACCGTTAATCCGCATTCCGCAAGAGCCACAGATCGCCCCTCGGCAGGAGCACCGAAGTGTCAGTGAATCGTCAAGTGTTTCACGGACTTTGATGAGCCCATCCAGCACGGAGTCGGATGGATCTAGTTCAAGTTCGAAATTTTCAAAGAATGATAATGGTTGTGGGTGTTCAGGGTTATACCGTCGGACGCGAAGTGTCGTATGCATAAGTCGGGGAGTCAATCCTGAACGTACAAAAATTCTAGAGCCTTAATTCATTGTAACAAAAAAGAGGTAAGAAGAGTGTTGAATAATGAGATATCAAAGGCCATATTTCTTCGGGAAGCTCTTGGCGATCAACAGACCTGCAAGAGGAAATCGGAAGCCCGTTGTCAATACGGAAGCCCGTTGTCAATACAATCGAGTCTGAGGTTGCCATTGGGTAATTTTTACAGGAATGAAACTGATGCGAGGGCTTTTCTGGGGTTGATGGTATAGTAAAATGTGTTGTAACCATTCTTGATCATCTCGATCCAAATAGTCCGTGCGGAAGTGTGCCCCTCGACTTTCTGTGCGTGTCAGTGCGCCTGCAATGATCGCTTCGGCGCAATCGAGCATTAAGCTCAATTCTAGAACGGTGATGATACCGGTGTTGAACACCTGACCTTTGTCTTGAGTTGTGACAGTGGGCCATCGAGCTTGTAACTCCTGGATACGTTGCCGAGCTGTTTCTAGTCCTTCATGTTCTCGAAACACGGATACGTAGCGGTTCATGGTTTTTCCCATTTCCAAGCGAATCGCAGCTGCACGCTCACCAGGGCCCTGACGCGCCAAGAGGCTTGACACCAAACGTTGGTCTGCTTCCATGGTGTGTTCTGAAAGGACAGGTGCAGGAATCGTGCGTGCGTAGTCGGCGGCGCATTGACCGGCCCGGCGACCATAAACGATTGTGTCTAACAGTGAATTGGCTCCAAGCCGATTGCCTCCATGAAGGCTGACACATGCGGTCTCGCCTGCGGCAAAGAGACCGGGGAGTCCGGCCCATTGATTCTGAATATCCCAGCATCGCCCTTTCGTATCAGTTTTGATACCTCCCATTTGATAATGCATGCCAGGACGAATCGGAAGCGGATCTTCAGCCAGATCAATATTTGCAAAGATTTTGGCTTCTGCATAAATTTGACCAAGACGCTCTTGAAGAAATGGTTGGCCTAGATGGCGGCAATCCAGTAAGACACAGCCATTAATGCCTCTGCCTTCATTAATCTCAATTTGTTCTGCACGGGAGACCACATCCCGGGAGGCCAATTCCAACATGGTTGGGGCATAGCGCTCCATGAAGCGTTCCCCATCTTTATTCAGAAGATATGCGCCCTCGCCTCTGGCAGCTTCCGTAATGAGTAGCCCTTTGCCTTTGAGGGTGGTGGGGTGATATTGCACCATTTCCATGTCCATTAAAGGTGCCCCAGCACGGTAGGCCAGGGCCATGCCATCACCGGTGCAGATCAGGGCATTGGTGCTGGGTTCATACACACGGCCTAATCCGCCTGATGCCATGATGACGGTTTTGGCGCGAAAAATTGAAAATTGTCCTGTTTGAATTTCAAAGGCTACCAGACCAGCGCAATGACCTTTCTCGTCTTTGACTAAAGAAGTGACAAACCACTCTTCATAGACGGGAAGTTTGGCCTGCATCAGTTGTTCATAGAGAACATGGAGCATAGCTTGCCCGGTGAAGTCTGACACAAAAAACGTGCGAGCCTTCTTTTGCCCGCCAAAACGGCGCGTCCCCAATCGACCTTCCTCACTGCGATTAAATATGACCCCCATATGTTCCAGCGCAATAATGTCTTGTCCGGCCTCTTGTGCGAGGACTTCAACGGCGTCTTGATCGCCCAGGTAATCACTGCCTTTCACGGTTTCATAGGCATGGTCTTCCCACTTGTCTCCTCGGTCGGTCAAGGCAGCATTAATCCCGCCTTGAGCCGCGTTGGAGTGACTGCGGACAGGATGGACCTTCGTCAGAATGGCGACTGAGGCTCCATGTTGGTGGGCTGACAGCGCGGCGCGCATGCCAGCTAGTCCCGCACCCACAATCAGCACATCGTAAACCGGAGGAGATGTCATGTTAGGAGGTCAACGGTGTTTGATCGGAAGGTAGGCGGTTGATACAAACTCGAGTTCTATCAGAGGGAGTTTGCCATATCAGTGAAAAGGGAAATGTAACACGTGGAGTGTAAGATAATATGATTTGTAGATGATGATTGTTTCTTGACAGGTATAGCATCTTGCTCGTTCAATTTTCTTTCTTCTTACGTTTCACGTCGATTCTTTCCTCAACTGGTATATAAGAAAGGTGGTGTGGGCCATCATAAATCTGGTCGGGACGAAAGAGATGATTATCTTGATACTGTTCAAAGCAATGGGCCAGCCATCCTGCGACCCGGGCCATGGCAAAAATCGGGGTAAAGAGATCGGTCTCGATTCCCAGGCGATGGTAAATGATACCGGAATAAAAATCTACGTTGGGGCGTATGCCTTTTGAGCCTACGCGAGTTTCCATGTGATGTTCCATGACTCTGGCGAGGTTGAAGAGAGAGTGAGCGTTGGTATTGGTATCCAATTGCTGAGCAAAAGCCTGCATCACAATGGCACGGGGATCTTTCACTTTGTAGATCCGATGGCCAAATCCCATGATTTTTTCCCTATTCAATAATTTGTTGTCGAGATAGAAGGGAAGACGATCCGCTGAATCGATCTCCTCTAACATATGAATCACCGCTTCGTTCGCGCCGCCATGGAGCGGTCCTTTCAAGGTTCCAATGGCTGATGAAATCACCGTGTAAGGATCGGCCAGTGTTGAGGCTGTCACCATGCCGCTGAATGTTGAGGCGTTCATCGTGTGTTCGGCATGTAAAATCAGACAGACGTCGAATATCTTAGCCAATGCCGGATCTGGAATCTGGTCTGTTAACATGTAGAGAAAATTCTCTGCAAAGGAGAGATCATCTCGTGGTTGGATTGACTCATCTCCCCGGCGTAGCCGAGCGAAAGCGGCGACAATGGTAGGAAGTTTAGCAATCAGACGGACGGCGGTGAGATAACGAGTGCGTTCTTCCCGTACATCGTGAACGGGATAAAACATTCCCAAGGCTGCAACGGCTGCCTGCAGAGCGTCCATGGGATGTCCCTGTTCCGGGAGCGATTTCAAGAGATCAATAATGCGGTATTTGATACGACGGTGATGTGAAATATCTTTGATGAAATTCTCTAACTCCAGTTTGGTTGGGAGTCGCTTGAACAATAAAAGGAACGTGGTTTCAAGAAAGGAACTGTGTTTGGCCAAATCTTCAATGCGAATGCCGGAGTATTCTAATATTCCCGCTTCACCGTCAACGAAACTGATAGAAGATTTGGCTGCAGGAATTCCAGCTAACCCAGGGAAGAAATCGCGCATGTTTTCAGTTTCTTATTTTTTAGAGGGGCCCATATGAATCATTGTAGGCTCGTCGATACCTTATCGTCCAAAGAGCTCATAAACCAATTTGATCGACAAGAATGCTTCATCTTAATAAGTATTAGGTTCAATTACTTAATTTTAAACTATGAATTTTTGCTCTTGTTCTGCACTGCCAGCCATACATGCATTATGGGTATAGTGTATGGTTTGCCCTTCAGCTCGCTGGGCGTTTTTCGTGCTTATAGCATGCCTGGCCGACCTCAACTCTTTGGATTCATTTTAGAATTTGCCTGGACTAAATAAACGGAATGGTCTTTGCATTTTTCCCTTGGTTATTGATTATAGCTTATTAATTTGGCTTGGTCAGTATCAGATGACTAAGGAGGTGCCTGATGAAAAAATTTAGCTATTTTTGTGGATGGGCGTTATTTCTAGGCTGCCAAGGTGTCACCCCAAGCCTCGCTGCAGGTGCTGACATGAATAGTGCCCTTCTGCTGAGTCAAAAGGGTGTGCAAGCGGAATCAGCGAAATCTGCTGCTCCAACCACGAAGTTTCAAAATGTGGAAGGAACGCTCAAGGAAATTCAGGGTGACATTTATGTCGTGGAAGGAGAAGATTCACAGCAAACGATTAAAGTTCAAGTTGGTCGGGATACAGCTTTTCCAAATGGGCACAAGGAGCCTGGCCAATCACTACATGCTTTGATTTCTACTATAGATGGGCATGCGTTGATAATTCGGTAAGACGAAAACTGCATAAAGAATGCGGGAGGGTTGGGCATTTTAGGGCGTTCACTTTGTCACTTGGGGGAGATACGGTGGGAACCTTGATATGTTCGATCCTCCGCTATTTTGTCGAAAGTACCACATTGTGGAATGGAGGCCAATGATGAGGTGCGAAACTTGTTTGCATGAATGCACTGTGGTTGATTTTGTCACGCGTCGAAATCTGTGTGAGCATCTGTATTTAGACTCTCTGGCTGCGAAGCAGAATCCCACCAGGAATTCAACACATGTTCATGTAGGAAACAGGAAAGATTTTCAATCTCTCGTGTCGTCCTGTGCGGTTGAATCATAAGTGCACCTCTAAACTCTAAAAACTTTCCTTTTTCCCGATGGCGGAGTCAGCGTCGTGCTCACAGCCTTCGACGCGCACAGACTTGGTGCTCTTCGCACCGTGCCCCTCATGTATTGGCCCATACACTGCCGTTTTCCGCGCGCCGCTTCCTTGCCCTCAGAAAAAATCATCAGTTTTTAGAGATGTCCATAAGCTGAAAAAGTCCGTCGCTTCGTTGGAAGCCCTATAGCGATGTTGCTTAGGGGAGAAGGGTTCGAACAGCTTGCTGCTCTGCATGGTAGGAACTCCGAACTAATGGTCCGGACTCAACATGTAAAAACCCGAGTTGGAGGGCCTCCTGTTTAAATTCCTCAAATTTCTCCGGACTATAAAAGCGAGCAACAGGTGCATGTTCGGGTGTCGGACGGAGATATTGTCCAAGGGTGATCATTTGACAACCTGTCTTTCGAAGATCGTTCAAGACCGAGAGAATTTCTTCTTCCGTTTCTCCTAATCCAGCCATCAGCCCAGATTTTGTCCGGGCACCATTCTTCTGAGCCCATTCAATCACGGCCAGTGAGCGCTGGTATTTTCCTTGCGGCCGTATAGCAGGGAAAAGGCGTGGAACTGTTTCAATATTATGATTGAGGATATGAGGATGTTCGCGCAGGATGGTGGCGAGATCACCTTGATTGCCTTGAAAATCAGGAATAAGTACTTCAACCGTGCAGTCCGGTGCTAAGCCTCGAATGCGTCGGATTGTTTCGGCAAATAATTCCGCTCCGCCATCTGGCAAGTCGTCCCGATTAACCGATGTAATAACCGCATGGCGAAGCTTCAGTAGTTTGACAGCCTTAGCAATCCGTTGAGGTTCTTCCGTATCGACCTTCAATGGGCGTCCGGTTGTGACTGAACAATAGTGACAACGTCTGGTGCAAATATCTCCAAGAATGAGAAATGTTGCCGTTCGGTTATTCCAACATTCCCATAGATTAGGACAGCGGGCTTCCTCGCAGATGGTATGGAGCTGGTGTGTGTTCACCAATTGGCGAAGTTCTCGGTAATGAGGGCCGGCTTGGAGACGAACACGAAACCAGGGAGGCAACCGGTGGTGTGAGCTTGAATCTGCTGATGCAGACGGAGACGAAGTGATGTCAGAAGGCGGAATAAGGTTCATTATACCCTATGGTCGTTCCTGGTGAATATGTCTCAAAATACGACTAAACGGGAAATCCATCCATAGACAAGTAAGTGGGATTATGGAAGCATAACATGTTTGAGATGTCAGACCTACTTGAAGATCTGTTGATTTGAAAATAACTCACGATGAACAAGAGAGAAGGCTCCATGCCACTACGCGACAAGGGGAGAGAAATGATTTGCCCAATCAATGGCATCCAGATAAAAATCACGGATAGTCGACGGTTCAAGTCTGAGAGACTTGAGTTCCAACCACTTGCCAGATTCATAGGCTTTGACAGAAGAAAGCACTAACCCCATATCTCCTGTTCCCTCGACTAAGGCATCCGCAATATCCTCAGGTAATGGAAGTTTTTCAAGAATGTGTTCCATGGGTGAGTTGTACAAGGTTTCTAAAACTGAAAGCAGGCCCATTGTGAAATATTTTTCTGGTGCCACGGATCCTAATTTTTCTCCCAACCGTTCGCACATTTTAGCTCGTACGAGCGCAATGACTAATATTTCATGAGCTTGAGCCTGACCGCTGGCCATGATGATGAGTGTGGCCCATGTTCGAATACGATCGATGCCAACCATACAGGCAGCATGGTCAATCGATTCGACTCGTCTGGGAAGCCCGACGTACGCAGAATTGACATATCGCAAGACTTTATAGCTGAGAGAGAGATCGTTGCGAATATGTTGTACGAGTCCTTTAAACGGAATGTGGGGGTCCTGAATTTTCCCCAGTAACTCTAAGAGAGCCACACGGTTTGCGGGAATCTCTCGCCCCCGAATCACGTCTGGACGAAAAAAGAAATACCCTTGAAAATAGTAGAACCCTAGCTTTTTGCAAGTCTCATAGTCTTCAACCGTCTCTACTTTTTCAGCGAGGAGACGGACACGTGACTCTCCTATGTGGGACACTTCTCGTTGCAATTGACTTTCGGTTTTTCCCAAGACATCGATTTTGACAATATCGGCGAACTCTAGAAATAGGCGCGATCGATCATTAAAGACAAAATCGTCCAGCGCAATGGTATAACCTTGCTGTGAAAGTCCTTCAAGTGTTTCAAGGACCTGGGGAGTGGGTTCCACATTTTCTAGGATTTCGAGCACGACACGATTTTTAGGAAGTGCCTCACAAAAATGTTCCAAGAGAAATTGCTTGGGAATATTGAGGAATGCTAAATGAGATCCCACGACATGTTCCAGCCCAATATCTAAATAAGTGTTGAGAAGAACCGTGGCTGTTGCCACGCTCTCATCCTTATAGATAGCCTGACCGATCTCGCAATTGCGGTAGAGCACCTCGTACCCAATGGTCTTTAACGTTGGCCCGAGAATGGGCTGACGTCCGACAAACACATCTCCATATTGGGCGAGTGCGTTTTTCATGCTTTGTTCAATCGCCTCTCTTTATTGGGCGCAAGGGTCCGTGATGGAAGCGCAGACATACCTGTATCTATTTTCGGCCAACAAAACCAAACAATTGAGATTTGCAGAAAAATGACTAAAATGAAGACAAGCGGCTTTAAGCAGGCATGGCCTATTTTTCATCGTTGCTTATTGATTCGTTCCTGCAGCGCGAGTTTTCGTCGGTCGTACGAGATACGATTGAGAAAAAATTTTCTTGTGCTGTTGATTAGTGCCTGTTGTTGTCGGTTGTACGACATAAGGGAGGATGGGATCGCCACGATCGTGAAGAGTAGTGCCTACTAGAGAGAAAGATCTCCTCCAAGGAAGGCAGCTTAGGTTTTTTGGCTAACCGAAGATCTGACAAAGATTGCAGTCAAGTCAGTTGCGGACACAGGTGGGCTAAAGAAGTGTCCTTGGTATTGATCACATTTGAGAGTTGCCAGGATATCTCGTTGTTCCTGCTTCTCGACACCTTCAGCGACGACATTTAAATGGAATTCATGAGCGAGATAAATAATTGCGGATACTAAGGCCTTATCTTCAGGATTGTCGGTGATGTCCATCATGAAGGAACGGTCGATTTTTAGTTCGTGGAGTGGAAGACTCTTTAAATAGCTCAGTGATGAATATCCTGTACCAAAGTCATCCATAGAGACCTTTATCCCTAAGGCGATCAGTTGGTTCAATGTTTCCGTAGTCTGTTCAACGTTTTCCATGATGAGACTCTCAGTGAGTTCTAACGTCAAATATTGTTGGTCGACATGATGAGACAGTAAGGCGTCTCTCACGGATTGGACAATCGAGCCTCCGTGAAATTGTTTGGCTGAGAGATTCACTGACACACGAATCCAAATTCCCTGTGCTTGCCAAGAGGATAGTTGGTTGCAGACTTCCCTTAGTGCCCATTCGCCAAGCGGTACAACGATCCCAGTTTCTTCTGCTAATGGAATAAAGTCATTTGGAGAGACTAACGTTCCGTCGGGTTGTTGCCATCGAGCCAAGGCTTCGGTCCCAAGGATTTCTCCGGTTGCGACACTGATCTGAGGTTGATAATGCATGATGAGTTGTTTGTCTTCGATTGCGTGGCGTAAAGCAGCTTCACGTTTGAGATGCTGATGGCTCTTGGCATTCATCTCCCTCGAATAAAATTGATAGCTTCCCTGATCTTGAGAGGAAACTTGTGCGCTGGCCCCGATAGCACACTGAACCAAGGTCACGACATCTCTCGCGTCACCGGGGAAACTTGCCATGCCAATGCTGGGGAGAATGGAAACTTCAGTGCCATCAGCATCGAAGGGAATCGACATCGCTTCAATAATTCGAGAGGCGATCTTCATCGCATGTTCTGGGTGAGCCATATGTGGGCAGACAACTGAAAATTCATCTCCACTCACGTGAAACAAGCATGTCAATTGCTGCTCTTCCTGTATGCCTTTCCCGAGAAGGTCCGTTCCCCGGACACAGGCTTGAATCCGGTTGGCGATCTGCTTAATAACCTTGTCACCCACTTGTGGCCCAAACGTGTTGTATATGCGTTTAAACTGAGGCAGGCTAATGTGCAACATGACGAGATGATCGTTCCGGGACTCGGCCTGTTGGAGAAACCAGGTCAACCGGTCCAGAAATAAACTCCGGTTTGGTAAGTGTGTTAGGGCATCGTAGTAGGCGAGTTGGTTTTGATATGCTTTTGCTGCAAGCGTATTGCGTACACGGAGTACCAATTCACTTGGGTCAACTGGCTTCGCCAAAAAATCCGTGGCCCCCCGGTCTAGAGCTTCGAGTTTGGTTTCAGCATCGGAAGAGGACGTGAGCATAATGACGGGTAGATGTTTGAATAACGAATGAGACCGTATCTGGTGCAAGATTTCAAATCCGCTGACTTCCGGCATGACCAGATCGAGCAGAAGGATATCTGGACGACAGGTTTCGATCTCTGAAATGGCTTGAGAGGAATGTTCTATCAGAACAAAGCGTTGATAGCCCGCGTCCTCTAAAAAGGTTTGCATCACCTCCATGGTGGTGACTTCATCATCAACCATCATGATCGTCGCTTGACTGAGTAAGGAGGGATCACTTCCCAGTTCCGAAGGCAGTCCTTGCGTGATGGAGGAACGTTCATGATCCAAGGTGCCTGTTGAAGCTTGGACTGGGCTGAATGATTCCATCTGTCTCTCGTTCTAGTTCAATCGACGTACTGGTTGCTAAAATGAGCGGATTCGACTTTCTTTCCTAAATGCTGCTGGCTATAAAATGCCATAGTGCTGAACTAACCTATTGACACACTTGGACTATCTCTAAATTTCTCGGCTACTTTGAGAGTAATCCTAAGAGATTCTCAGTACTTTTCTGAAATTTGAAATTTATGAGGGAAGTGGTGTCGGTTAGTTCTGGGGAAATTGTTGGTTGCTGGAGACCAGCGGTTCGTCGATTCTGACACGGGAGGCCAGTGCCTGTATCTGGTCAATGTGCTGCTTCATGAGGGTGAGATTCTCAGCCTTTGCGGCAGCTTCAAGTTCACTGGCTGGCTCGAAAAAGACATCAAATCCTACCGTTCCTCCCGCTCCCTTCAACCAATGAGCGAGTTTTGCTGAGGCATCAAAGTCCTGCTCTGAATAAGCCGTTTCCATAGCTTGTAGCTGTGTTTCCAAACGACCGACAAAATTGGAAATAATCCGTGCAAATTTGGGATTGGCGGAATCCAATCTGGACACAATAGGGGAATTTCCCGTTTCTAAGCACAGAGATTCTTTGATGGCGTCTTGCAATGGCTGGTTGGGTTCGATGGGCGTGGCTTGGAGTATCTCGGCCAACTTTGTCAGAAAGTGGTTCAGGTCTATGGGTTTGGTGAGGAAATCACTGTACCCGGCAGAGAAGAGTTCTGGTTCAAATCCTTTCATGGCGTTAGCGGTTAGCGCGATGATTGGCATTTGGAAACCTTGATCCCGCAGCATTCGAGTCGCTGTTAAACCGTCTAGTTCAGGCATTTGAATATCCATCAGCACGAGATCGTAATCGGTCCTGGAGACCATTTCTACCGCTATGCGTCCATTGGCGGCTTCCTCAACGGTTAAGTCATAATCTTCCAACACGACTTTGACGAACTCACGATTTTCCGGCCCATCATCCACGACTAGAATTTTGGCGGGAGGGAAGTCCCAATGTATCGGTGCTTTATTTGTAGAAAGATTGCTGGCTGTGAGGGCCTGCTCGGGGGATATCCAAGTCATGGCGGCGGGAATGGGCGTCTCCAGGGTTACCTTGAAAGTACTTCCCATGTTCGGCTGACTCTCCACCGTAATGTCGCCACCTAAGGCGCGGGCAAATTTCCGGCTAATGGTTAATCCGAGTCCGGTGCCCCCAAATTTTCGCGTGATAGAAGCATCAGCTTGTGTGAAGTCCTCAAAAATACGTTCCATAGCTTCAGAGCTCATGCCCACTCCAGTATCGGAGACATCAATATGAAACCGCAGCGTGTGATCATTGATCGGTTGGGCATAGGCCTTCACGGTAATCCCGCCCTCCTCCGTGAATTTCACCGCGTTCCCCACAAGGTTCGTGATGATTTGCCGTGTGCGTCCCGGGTCGCCAATGATGGATGACGGCACATCATCCTGGAGTTGAAGATCCAAGCCGATCCCTTTGTCTTTGGCCTGAACACCAAGAACCTGCACGACTTCGAGAATGATGGTATAGGGGGTAAACTCGACCTGCTCGATCTCCAGCCGGCCGGACTCGATTTTGGAAAGATCCAAGATATCGTTAATGAGTTCTAATAAATGTTTTCCACTGGAATGGATAATTTCCAGATGATGCCGGGTTTCTTCCGAGTCCCGTCCGAATCCACGCTTGAGGAGTTCCGTGAAACCTAGGATGGCATTCATGGGTGTTCGGATTTCATGGCTCATGTTGGCTAAGAACGCGCTCTTGGCTTGGTTAGCCGCTTCGGCGGCTTCTTTGGACTTCAGTAACTCAATTTCAGCTTCTTCTAACTGGGTCACATCATCAAAACTGGCGAGGACTCCAACGTATCTTCCCCCGCTGCCGAGGATGGGGGAGCAGTTGATCATAAACGTCATGCGTTCGTCGTCGGATAACGTGAGGCGCACTCGCTGATTTATTTGCGCCTTACCTGATTCCAAGGCTATATGCCACGGGTGTTGCATGGCGTCGAGAGATTGTCCATGGGCATCTGCCCAGGGGAACTCCAGGACTTGCCGTCCCAGTAATGCCTCAGGTGTTGTGTGGAGTAAGGTCGCAAAAGCCCGGTTGGCCAACATAATCTGTTCCTTGTTGTCCAAGACCAACAGGCCTTCGGCCATAGTGTCCAGCGCGGACCGTACTCGCTCGGGAACGGCTTGAGAGGGATCAAGCTGCTTCAACATTTTGCCCAGATAAAAGTAAAACCCAAAGAAGCATGCTACTGCCACGTAGGTTAAGACCAACAGGTAAGAACCCGCAATCATGTCAACCAAACCATTGCTGCCGATTGCATTGAATCGTAATTCCACTTGGCCCCATTGGGTTTCGCCTTCCCAAATTGGGACGGCAACTTGAGAGAGGGTGGAGGAGTCTCCAGCGGCATGATTGATATTCCAGTAGTCCTCGTGCTTGCCAATCGTCACGAGGAGGTCTCCAGATTCAGTGCGCAAGGCTGCAGAGAGCAGGTCCTCGTTGCGGTCGACCACGAGCTGTAAAGTCCCTTCGAGTCGGTCAAGATCTCTTTGCGTTAGAAAAATTGAAGTGTTGGCGGCAATGGATTCCGCCAATGCCGTTCGTCCCTCACGCACCGCTGCCGTTCGGTCTGGGATAAAACCTAAGAAGCTGGCTGTCAGCAGAACGCTGATGACCAGGCAGACTTGGCCAATGGCTAATCGAGACTTTGTTGAAAGAATATTCATCGTCAGTGTTGCCGAGGTCAGCGGGACTGTCGTGGTAAACCAGTCTTCCTTTCTGGAGGTTCGGGAGTGGCAGCTGGTTTTTCAAACATGGTTTCGAGCGAATCTTCTTTGGAGAGGTCCTGATTCTTCGTCCCTTTCTTTCTTCGTTTTCTTGCCGGAGCGTCTAAAATTAACAAGGGATTCACAAACTGCCAGGCTGGAACCGTCGACAAGAGAGCCGTGAGAAGGACGCCGCTTCGAAGGAGCCAGATAATATACCCGACGGAAAGTCCGGTAGAGGCCGCGAGGCTCGAGACCACATACATTTGTTCCGTTTCGGATATCGTATTGAGAGTGTCACGTGCTTGGTCAAGGCTGTTGAGCAATCCGGAAGAGGGGTTCAGCAAGGCTTGAACCTCATGTTTGAAATCGATAGTTTCAAATGGCAGTTGTAAGAGACTCAAGAGTTCATTGGCGGTGGCCCCCCGGCCTATCCTGCCGTCGAGAGCTTGGAGCGTTTCGGCATCATTCCCTTGAGATGTGTTGAACGAATCTGGGCCCTTCTGGTTGTCTTCGGAGAGGTTTGAGCCATGACTGGAACCAAATCCCTGGGACTCAGTCACAAAAAACTCTCCACTTCCTGGTAATTCTTCCTGTGTATCTCCTTCGTCAGGCGGCGGTGGAGATTCAGGTGATGGATCCGGAGGAGGCGGCAGAACAACAAGTGGCAGATCGGTGACTGTGACGGCAATGGTCTGTGTATCGGTTAAGGTCCCATCAGAGGTTTGCACGATCACGTCATAGACGTTGTTGGCCCCTACGTCCGTTGGAGCTTGTAGGTCTGGAGCCGTGATGAAGGTCAGCGCGCCAGTGGTGGAGTCTATGCTGAATTGGGCGGCATCAGCCCCGCCGATAATGCTATAGGTTAGTGGCGTGCCTTCGGGATCTGTGGCTGAGACATTGGTGACAGCGGTGTTGCCAGCTAAGACAGTGGCGGTGGCGGTGGCACCGCCTCCATTTGACGTAATGCGGGGTGCATCGTTTTGAGGGGTAATGGTGAGATTCACCATTGCGCCGTTCGATACGGTCCCGGCAAAGTCCTGGATGGTATAGGTAAAACTGTCCGTCAGGGTCTCCGAACCGTTATGGGTATAGACCACGGTTCCATCAGTGTTGATCTGGGTGATTGTGCCGTTTGTTGGCCCGGAAACGATGGTGATGCTGGTCAAATCGAGGCCGTCGTCGGCATCCGAATCATTGCCCGCCACATTCAATGTGGCAGAGGCCCCTTCGTTAACGGTGAACGTGTCGGAAACCGCGGTGGGTGAGGTGTTCGTGGCCGTGACAAGAAGTGTGGTGCGGGCCGCGGCACTGTCAGCCGAGCCATCGTTGACGGTGACATCAATCAGCCGGTTTCCACCGGTGGGTGTGTTGGTGTCTGTGTGTTGATACTGAATGGCTTGGATCAAGGTTTCAGCTTGGGCTTCGGTGAAGACGCCGGCGCTTTGTCTGGTAATCGTGAGGGTCGCGGTTCCGGCACCAGTGGCCACGGCGACGTGATAATTGCCTCCTGAGGTATTTTGACTGGCAACTGCTGTGCCCAAAGCAAATGTATCGCCGTCGAGAATCAATATTTCGGCATTACCATCCTGGATTCCGCTGATAGTAAGCATGACATTAGCGAAGGAGCCGCTATCCACATCAGTGACGGTGGCATCGCTGTCAACGATGGCTACAGGCGCTCCACCTTCGGTAAACGTAGTTTGATAGCCGGTTCCGGTCGCACCAGAACTGTCATCGGCATCCAGGTCGAGCGTGGGCAGATTGTTTACGGAATTAATGGTGACAGTAATGGATCCTGTCGTGTCTAATGCGCCACCGCTGCCTTGGGCGCCGGTATTTCCGTCGTTAAAGGTGAAATCGATTTGGACGCTGACGGGCGGGTTGCTGCTGGCGTTGGCGTAGGTCAGGCGGTTTAAGAGTTGATCTACCAAGGTTGAGGTGGCATTTCCGTTAAACGTGATGACCAGCGTCCCGCCACTATTGGTGGTGGCGGTCCCGATGGTGGTGCCGCCTAACACAATGGAGCTGCCTTCCATGAGCGATCCTGTAACGCCAGCTGCGCTGAAGCGGTCATCCGCATTGGCGCCGCCATTGCGCGCAAGCGTCAATGTGGCGCCGTTATAGTTGTTAGCCACATCCAATTCAGGATCAGCGATGGTGGCGTTGGAGTCCAGGACTACGGCTATGCTGCCTTCGGTAAAGACAGGGGTGGCATCAAGGCCGCTAAAAGATGGGGGTTCATTGACGGGGTTTACGTTGATCGTGGATCGGGCGGTTGTGCTGCTTAATGCTCCATCGCTGACCTGTACGTCTATGAAGCGATTGCCATCGGTGGGCGTGCTCGTATTGGTATGTTGGTACTGAATGGTTTGGATCAGCGTTTCGGTTTGAGCCAGGGTCCAGGTGCCTCCTCCGGCTTTCGTGATGGTGACGTTGGCGGTTCCGGTTCCGGTGGTGATGACGACATGGTAAAGCCCCCCAGAGGTATTCTGCCCCGCCTCAGCCGTGGCTAGAGCAAAGGTACTTCCATCCAGCTCTAGGATTTCTGCGTTGCCGTCCAGAAGCCCGATGATTGCCAATGTTACGGATGTAAAGGCCGTGCTGTCAGGATCGGATAGCACGGCATCTGTATCGGCAATGGATACCAAGCTTCCGCCTTCTGTGAACGTAAGTTGATAATCGATGCCGCTAGCGCCCGAACTGTCATCGGCATCCAGGTCTAATGTCGGGCCATTGGATGCCACGTATTCGTAAGAGCCGATATCCACGTTCGCATCGCGGGTGGTGCTGCGTTGGTCAACAGCAGGCGCGCCGATGGAGTTGCCTGCGTTAATAGCAGGGCTTCCGGCCAACAACGCATGGGTGAGCGTGGCTCCGCCGTTATTGGCCAACACACTCAACAATGGGTCCACGTTGTTCTGGTCCGAGGGATCGCCTAACAAGGCTGTGCCATCACTGTCGATGTTGTTGCCCAGAGAGGTCAGGGCTACATTGGAATTACCTCCAACGTGATTCACCAAAATGGTGTTTTTCAGGCTGATTGATCCACTGCCGGCTAGGTTAATGC
This sequence comes from Nitrospirales bacterium, assembly GCA_965223295.1. GTDB lineage: Bacteria > Nitrospirota > Nitrospiria > Nitrospirales > UBA8639 > Nitrospira_E. Next base: position 67,036 of record CBDCWC010000002.1, read on the forward strand.
CATCATTGCCGGCATTCGAGGCAATCGTGGAGTTGGTGAGTGTCGTCGTGCCTCGGTTAAAAATGGCTCCGCCGTTTCCCACCGCACTGTTGCCGCTGACTGTGGTATTCAGCACTGTGGTGGTTGCTCCGCCCTGTATGGCCAATCCACCGCCCGTGTTGGCGCTGTTGTTCACAATGGCCACGCGATCCATAATTGCTGTGCCCAAAACGATTACCCCGCCGCCGCTGCCTGTGGTGGTATTGTCCCGCACAATGGCGTCTTGTAGCGTGAGCGTGTTGCTTGGGCCGACCCAGAGTCCTCCACCTCCCAACAGACCCGTTTCTCCGTTCTGAGCGGTGAGCCTGGAGATGGTAGCAGTGTTACTGTGGACGGCGAATATCCGGTCCGGTGTGCTGCCAAGCCCGGAAGCATCAATGATGGTGGTTGTGGCGGAATCGCCAACAATAGTGACATCTTGTAGTATGTCTAAGTCGCCGAAAGTGGCATCTGGCGCAAGTTCGTTGCTGGCGCCGATTGAGAGGGTATAGGTTCCAGCACTCAGGACGATTGTGTCTCCGCCTGAACCGGCATTGGCTTGCAGAACGGCTTCGCGTAGCGACGTGACGCCATCACCAGCATCGATGACATCGGCAAAGGTCGTCACGTTGATGGTGGCTAGTTTGCCAATCCACTCTTCTTGCGTGGAGCTATCGATCACGACGTGCGAGTCAATCGTTCCGGTTTGATATTCCAGATCCCAGTTAGCGCCGTACTGCAGGCTGCCGGTGTTGTCGGTACTGGCGGCCAGGTCGGCGCCGGTAAGTTTGGCCAATAACCTGGCGGCAGCGCTCCCCGCATCGCCTTGTCCAAAGTCACAGCCGTAGATAAGAAGGTCTGCGTCTTCCGTTAAGGCTTGATGAATCGTGGCTAGTTCATCGGCGTAGGCATCTTGCATGGACATCATGTTGAGCACTCCTGTTCCCAGTTGCAATTCGCCTTGATTGCCATGAGAAATGACATGAATTGCGTCGATGCCAGACCGGTCTTTCAAGATTTCAGCCATTTGTTCGATGCCGTCTCTGGTCGGATCTAAAAGAATCACATCGGCATTAGGATCAATGCCTTCCATGAGTGTCTGATAGTCATTGATATTGGTATCGATGAATACAACTTCCTGTCGACTAGTGGGCGCTGCAACTGTGGATAGCGCTGACTGAAGATTAATGCTGTCCGTGAATGGATTTGAACGAGATTCAGATTCGGGTGGTGTACTGATTTCTTGAAGGTTGCGATCTTGAGTGATCTGATCCTGAATCACTTCCACCCCGGTGAGAAGGGCCGCCCCGTCAAACATAATTCTTGGCTCCAGAGGCAGCAGTAAACCAATGCTTTGAAACGGTTGGTGCTCATTGGAAGGTCGGTAGGGATGTTTCTTTCTGTGTGAGGCACCTTGATTGAATCCTTGCCCCAGAATCGTGTGCGTGATTTTTGGGAGAAATCGCTGGACCCAATTCTTGCGTAGTGTAGGGGGGACAAGGTGGGATAGACCTGTATCCCTCTTGCTGTGTGTGCGTCTCATCACATCCATTAGTTCCAAGAACATAGTATTCCTCCATCTCTCTTTTCGGGAACTTGGATGACGATCTGGAAAATCTTTTGAGAGAACTTTTCCGAACACTGCCAGTTCTGAGAAATTCTTTCTAATTAATGGATATTACAGAAAGAACTGAAGGGACAGAAGAACGAATAAGTGAAAGTATTCAATATCAAGGAAATATGAACCGAAAGATTGAACTGGAATCTTATACTTAGGAACTGAGGGTTTTGTGGGGAGAGCTGCTTCTCGGCCTTTCTGAATAAAGACGCATAGGATCTGTTGCAAGATAAATGATGAAAGACAATTGTAAGGCTTTGGCAATGGCATCAACATCTATTCATCGATGGATGTGTCTAATGGTGAGTAGTTTCATGTGTGTTGTGGGAGGCTGTGCGATCGTTCCTGAACCTCTCACTTCCGAAGAGTTAGAACAGCGTGTTCAAAATGATCTCCAGAATCTCAGTGGGTATCAGGAGCCTGTTGCTCGCCCCATAACCTTGTATGATGCTATGGCTCGGGCATTGAAGTTTAATTTGGAAGCCCGTGTCCAAGGGTTGAAGGAAATGGTAGCGCATCGGCAATTGGATCTCGCACATTATGATATGTTACCAAAATTGGTTGCGGATGGGGCCTATAACGGACGTTCAAATTTTGCTGGTGCGCGAAGCCGCTCTTTGCTCTCAGGGCAAACATCTTTAGAGCCGTCTACCTCGTCAGATAAGGATTTGTTTACGGCGAATCTCACCTTAAGCTGGGATGTTTTAGATTTTGGCTTGTCATATGTCCGAGCGCAACAAGCATCGAATGATGTGTTGATAGCGGAAGAAGATAAACGACGCATTGCCAATCGTGTCATTCAAGAAGTCCGTTCGGCTTTTTGGAAAGCTGTCGGGGCGGAACGAGCCCTTGGGCGTCTATCCTTTTTAGACGATTGGGTGACGAAAGCCATTCAAGAGACCCGGGTGATTCGAGCCAGGGCCTTGGAGGCACCGCTGACCTCTCTCCAATATGAACGAGAACTCCTACAGGCTCAACAAGAAATACAGCAGCTGTATCAAGAACTTTCGGTGGCCAGAATTCAACTTGGGGAACTCATGAATTTGCAGCCTGGAGAGCCGTATGAACTGGTGAAACCTAAGCGGACGCCACCAGTCTCAAAGGTTAGGGACAATCTGGAGAAGTTGGAACAACAAGCTTTACTTAATCGTCCTGAGTTGCGCACGGTGGACTATCAGAAACGTATTAATGCCAAAGAAACTAAGGTGGCCATTTTAGAACTGTTGCCAAGTCTCAATGTCTACCTTGGAGAAAATTATGATAGTAATTCGTTTCTATTTCATGATAATTGGCTGAGTTATGGAGCAAAAATCAGCTGGAATCTTATGAATGTTTTCAGACATCCAACTCGGTTGCAAGTCATTGATGCTCAGGACGAAGTGCTGAATGCACAAAGTTTGGCGCTGACGATGACGATCATGACACAAGTGCATGTGGCCGTTGCCCAGTACGAGGCTGCCTTAAGGGAAGTCAAAATCGCTCAGCGGTATTTCGCGACGCAACTGAAAATAGCCACTCATGTTCAGCGGGCTTGGTCCTTGAATCGGCTGAGTGAACATCGTGTGATTCGAGAAAAGGTTCAAGGGTTGTTAGCCGAATTGCGGCATGAAATGGCGTTAGCCAAGTTAGAGATGGCTTATGCCAATCTATTAGCAGCCATAGGCGAAGATCCTTTCCCTGCGAAATTATCTGATGACGATTTGGACGAATTGGCCGATGCGTTGGAGCAACGCTGGGAATTGTTAGAGCAGCATGCCATGGTTTCACCTGTGAATATGGAACAACCAGAAGGAGTGTTACAGCCATGAAATCAAAAATTTCAATCACCGTAATATGTGTGGCGGGCCTCATGGTGGGAAGTGGAGACAACAGTCTTGCGAAAAAAGGAAGCCTTCAATCTGCCAATCTGAATGCTGTTCGTGGAATAGTCAAGCCCACTCAAGAAGCCGTCATTTCTAGTGAATTACAAGCCCGAGTCAAACAAATCCCTTTTCGGGACGGGCAACGGTTTAAAAAAGGAGACCTACTTATTGAATTTGACTGTTCGAAATACTTGGCAGAACTAGCGGCGGCCAAAGCTGAATTCGAGGCACGGGAAAAAACGGCTATCAATAATAAGGAGTTAGCCAAACTCCATGGCATAGCTCAGCTAGAAGTTGATATCTCTCGGGCAGAGGTCAAACAGGCCAAAGCGGCTGTGAGAAGTGCCAATTTGGCCGTCAGACATTGCCGAATTACGGCCCCATTTTCGGGACGGATAGTGAAAACGCTCGTTCATCCTTATGAAAGTGTGAATCCTTATGATGAAGTGATGAGTGTGTTAAATGATCAGAATTTCGAAATTGAATTGATTCTACCGTCCACGTCTCTGCGGTGGGTGGCGAAAACCAGCCCATTTAAATTTTTTATTGATGAAACCCAAGAAGTCTATGCTGCTGAAGTCGTCGATATTGGGGCTCGTGTGGATCCCGTGAGTCAAACCATTCGTATCTTTGGTCAGTTTAGGAAGCAACCGAAGCAGGTGTTGGCGGGCATGAGCGGGAGTGCCAGATTTACCGATCGAAAGCTTATATCTCAAAACAAGAAATCAACCTTCAATCCCAGTACATCGCCGAGTCCTTCAGCCAAAACAGCAAAAAAGTAAGTCGCTTTGACATTATGTACAGGCTTGACCATTTCCAGCGTATAGAGTTGTCGGTCTTCAACGCATGAGCCAGAATTTTCGAGACACATGCCAGTCTTCTGTTGGTGCGGGGGTGATGGAGCCTCCAGCACCCACTCAAGCTTCATCAGCGTCAACAAGTGGGCAATCTTCGGCACCGCCGGACAAGGGTTCTGACATTGATCCTCAATTGCTGTTGGCCCTTCTGCAATTAGAAAGTCAGGTCCGTGCTGCGCAAACTGTCAAAGAGTTATGTTTTCTCTTAGCCAATGAAACTCGCCGTCTTATTGGGTTTCGGCAGGCCTGTGTATTTTCCTTTGGCACGAATTTACGCCAGGCTTGCCAAGTTGAGGTGGTGTCGAGTGTGGCGATTGTGGATCGAAAATCTCCTATGGTGCAGTGGATGGAAGAAGTTGTGTCCGACCTCTGGGGTCGGCAGGCGTTGCAAGCCCCATGTCATTTGAATGTCGAGCAATGTGCCAAGCATCTTCAAGCCGATTGGAGACGGTTTGCCTTTCCACATGTGTTGTGGTGTCCCATTGTTTGGAATAGCCAACAAGTGATGGGAGGGGTCTGGCTGGCACGGGAACGTCCCTGGCAAGAAGGTGAAATTCAATTGATTCGGCGATTTGCCGAAACGGCAGCCCATGCCTGGAATGCTTTAGGGAAAACCAAGACTTCTGTTAAAAATTGGACATTGTCTCAACGTTGGTTATGGGTTGTGTTGGTCCTGATGGTTGGAGTGATGTGTGTGCCGATTCGGCTATCAACCTTGGCTCCGGTTGAAGTGGTAGCTCATGAACCAGCCGTGGTGACAGCTCCGCTCGATGGAGTCATTGCTGAAATTTTCGTTGAACCCAATACCGTGGTGACAGAAGGACAGGCACTGTACCGCTTTGAAGACACGAAATTTCGTAACGACTATGAAGTCGCTGAGAAAAACTTAGCAGTAGGGTTTATGGAATATCGAAAAATGACTCAGGGTGCATTTGTCGATGATGAAACAGGTGCAGGGATGCCTGTGCAAGCTTCTGAAGTGCGGTTGAAAGAAACCGAACGGGACTATGCCTGGGAAATCTTACAGCAAGTGGAGGTGAAAGCCCCAAGGGGAGGCATTGTCCTGTTCAATGATAAATCCGACTGGATCGGGAAGCCTGTGGTAATTGGAGAACGGATCATGGAAGTGGCAAATCCGAAAGAATATGAATTAAAAATTGATCTACCTGTGGAAGATGCGATTGTCTTGCGGGAGGGGGCCGAGGTTGAGGTTTTTTTAAATGCAGATCCCTTGGGAGCGATTCCTGCCAGTTTGTCCCATGCCAGTTACCATGCCGAAGTGTTGCCCGATAATGTGTTGGCCTATCGAGTGAAAGCCAAGGTTACTGAGCCACCAGAATCCATTCGGATCGGGTGGCAAGGTACGGCTAAGATTTATGGTGAACGTGTATCGCTCTTTTTCTATTTGTTCCGACGACCGCTGTCCGTCTTTCGCCAAACCGTAGGCTGGTAATGTCTCCGGCGTCTCCACAAGAAGATATTGCCCTTCCCCCATTACGAGATGATCTACAAATCCTGTCTGGCACTCCTACGGCAGAAGGAGTGCCCACTTGGAATATTTTGGATCCCGTCCGGCATCAATACTTTCAAATAGGCTGGGCGGCATTTCAACTTCTTTCCCAATGGCATCTGGGGTCAGCAAACAAGCTTATCGAGGTGGTCTCGAGCTCTACGACAGCCAAGGTGTCACAACGGGATGTCATGGAACTGCTACAGTTTCTCTATCGGCACAATCTCACCAGAGAGGCACCCATGGGAGGCAGCAAAGGCCTCTATGCCCAAGCCGAGCAAAGCAAGCAACATTGGCTCCTGAAACTTCTCCATAGCTATCTCTTTTTTAGAATTCCGTTGTTCAATCCCGATCGGTTCCTGCAACGAACGTCGCCCATTGTCGCTCCCCTCTATACGAAAGCAGCCTTGATCCTGATTGTGCTTTTGGGGGTGGTGGGATGCGTGGGGATTGTGCGGCAATGGGAATCATTTGCGAATACGTTTTTGTATTTCTTTTCCCTGCAAGGGATGACGGCGTATGTGTTGGGATTGCTGGGGATCAAAATCTTGCATGAGTTAGGACATGCCTATACGGCTGCCCGGTATGGCTGCCGGGTCCAGACTATGGGTGTGGGCTTTCTCATAATGGTGCCGGTCCTCTATACGGATACCACGGATTCTTGGAAATTGACATCCCGTTGGCAGCGTGCTGTGATCGCTGCAGCAGGGACAGTTGTTGAGTTGGGTATCGCTATGCTTGCTACGTTTGCATGGCATCTGTGCCCGGAAGGAGTCACAAAAAGTGTGCTCTTTGTGTTGGCCACCACGAGCTGGATCATGGGTTTGTTCATCAATCTGAATCCGCTGCTTCGCTTTGATGGGTATTACGTGTTGTCGGATTGGTTAGGGGTTCCCAATCTTCAATCACGAGCCTTTGCGTTTGGACAATGGAAGTTACGAGAATGGTTATTTGGCTGGGGGGATGCGCCTCCTGAGGAACTACCCGCTACGCGCCAGCGAATCTTGATAGGCTATGCTTGGGCGACGTGGGTCTATCGGGCGTTCATGTTTTTGGGTATTGCGGTGTTGGTCTATTATTTCTTTTTCAAAGTCTTGGGCATTATTTTGTTTTTAGTGGAAATCGGATGGTTCCTGGCATGGCCGGTCTATCAAGAAATGCACGTGTGGTGGAAGCGACGTGATGAAGTGGCGCGTTCATGGCGTGGGAGAGTGGTTGGTGCCCTTGTTATGCTGACGATGGTTGTAGGATTCCTCCCTCTAGATCGGATGGTGTCGATTCCAGCGGTCCTGGAGGCACGGGAGCGAGCCACAGTGTTTTCACCTGTTCCCGCCAAAATTGTCGACGTGCAAGTGAATGAAGGCGATCGAGTTCAAGAAGGCGATGCATTGATGGTGTTGGAGTCGCCCGTAACTGAGCAAAACATTCTGATGCTCGAACAACGGATCACGGCGTTACACGTGCGTTTGCAACGGGAAGCAGCGTTCCAAGAAGACCGAGATGATCATCAAGTCTTGTGGGAACATCTTCAAGGAGAACTGAAAGAACTGGAAGGCTTGCTGAAAATTCGTGCCCAGTTAGTCCTACGGGCACCGTTTGCTGGATTGGTCACTGATACGACCTCTTCGCTGCATGAAGGCCGATGGGTTAAAGCTGAGCTTCCTCTCATGCATCTCATCAAACCAGAAGGAATGGTTGTTCAGGCGTATGCGACAGAAGAACAACATGCTCGAATTGGCTCACAGAGCGAGGGGTGGTTTTATGCGGACGACCCAGCTTTGCCTGCTCGACGGAGTCGCATACAGGATCTTCAGGAAGTGGATGAATCACATTTTTCTCTGTCCTATTTGGCTTCGCTGTATTCAGGCCCTGTGCCCGTCCGCCAAGATGAGCAGGGCAATCTCAAGCCCGAGACTTCTATCTATCGCGTTCTCTTGGATGTCGACGATGGAGGTGGTCACTGGCCTCAAGCCGTGCGAGGAATCGTCCAGGTTCAAGCAGAATCCCAGAGTGCTTGGGGACAACTCTGGGAACATGTCGCAGCGGTCTTTATCCGAGAAAGTGGGATGTGAAAAGTGGAAGAGTGGAAAGTGAACAGGGAGAAGCAAAACATTAGATATAGAGACGTTCCGATGGGGTGTCTTCTTTCTCGCTCCGTAACCGTTTCTTCATTTCAATAAGGTGAATTCAGAAGATTTGCTGGCCTGACGATCAAATGTCATTGTTGTGGTGCAATGCTTGCTGTGATTGATTCGACTCAAGAGATAATCTGCAAAATCTGCTGGATTGTTCCGATAATCCTCTAAGGCTTGCCAAACCACCTGTGGCTCGTCAACACGAAGTTGAGCCACGCGCAAAATTTGTTCAAGAGTTTTGATCAGGGTGTTCTTAGGCTGGTCATAGCATCCTTCTAATACCCAAAGGGTTTCGCATAACACCAAATGATTGAGAAATCCTGGGTCGTCTTTTGTACAGGTTCCCTCGATTAGAACTGTCGCAGATTTGGCTTGAGGAAGATCGTCCTGGACAAGGTATCGAACTAAAACGTTGGTATCAATCCCTATCACCGCTTTTCCCTCGTTGTTTAATTACTGACCGCATAGCTTCCAATGAAACTGATTGTTTGGGCCTTGGAATTAGGCCTTTCAAGGTCGTGACGTCTGAGGTCACCGGCCAGACAGTGACCTGTCCATTAGGCCCAAGCAAAAATTCGACTCGGTCCCCTGGTTGCAGCTGTAGCTGGTCTCGAATGACTTTTGGAAGGGTAATTTGCCCTTTACTCGTCAAGGTAGCAACAGACATAAAAATCCTTTCTAATATTAATAATCCTTACCATGCAGTAAGGGGAATGGTCAAGAAACTCGTGGACCTTTTATTTCATGAAAGTCTTAAAGTTTTTTATAAATGCCAAAGCCGAGCAATACCTTTTCAGTCAAGAGAATCTCCAACAATGGTGAGTAATCTCAAAATAACTGGGCAACATATTCCTCTGATTCCGTCAAGAGATTCACTAAATGCCCGACAAGGAAATGAGGTCCCCTCGTTTGAGGGAGGAGAGGCTTCTACCCAATACACTGGGGAATAGTTCTCACCCTGATGATATAGACAGGAAGCTGAACAATGAAAAAGATGAATTGTAAGCCCGCCACATTGGAGTCGGCCCAAGAAAAGAAAAGTAGGCCGTCTAAGGCCGGGACCACTAAAAAGAAAAAGAATCCACCCTTGGAAGAGTTCGAAGTGATAGAGCCATCTGGGGGAATCGGGACGCTGGTAGCTCTAGAGCCTCGTATCATGTTTGATGGGGCAGCGGTCGCCACTGGAGCCGAGGTCATCCAAGACGCCATGACAACGGATCAAACTCCAATCCCCGGAAGTGATGGAGATATGCCTGCTGGTCAAGATACTGCTCAAAACTCAGATGAGATCCTCTGGTCGTCTGGTCTTTCACTCTCGGCTCCCTCGGATCGTAAGGAAATTGTGTTCATAGATACGAGTGTGGATGACTATCAAACACTTATGGCAGGCATCGATCCCAATGCGGAAGTTATTCTCTTAGACCCTACCCGTGATGGCATTGAACAAATCGCAGAGATTCTCGGGGATCGCTCGGATATTGATGCCATCCATCTCATTTCACATGGAGATCCAGGGGAGCTGCAACTCGGCACAGGGACACTTAACCTTGCGTCGATGCAAGGGGAGTATGCCGACGAACTAGCCATTATAAGCCAAGCCTTAACAGAAGAAGCGGATTTTCTCATCTACGGCTGTAATTTTGGAGAAGGCGAATCTGGCAGTAATGCCGCCACTCTCCTAGCCGAACTGACCGGGGCGGATATCGCCGCTAGCATCGACCTCACAGGGGCCGAAGCGCTGGGCGGCGACTGGGATCTTGAAGTGCAAACCGGCTCTATTGAAACGGCCGTAATTATTGATGAGCAAGTGCAAGAGGACTTTGCTGGCGTTTTAGATATCACCACGGGGTTAGTTGGTAATTGGACGTTTGATGCGGACGCCACTGATTCAAGCGGCAATAATTATGACGGAACCTTAACTGGTGATGCGTCAATTGATACCGCAGATGCCACAGATATTGTAGGAGAGGGCAAGCTTTCGCTGGATGGCAGCGGGGACTATGTTGATCTCTCGGCCCATGTAGCAACCTTCAATAGCTTTTCGGAAGGCACGATTACCGCCTGGGTGAGGACCACCGATTCCGGCGAGAGCGTCATTTTCGACATGACGGACAACGATGGCAGTGGCGAGGTGGCGAAGTTTGGCATAGAGGCCGGCGGGCAACTGAAGTGGCTGACGTTCAATGACGTGGGTGGCTATGTGATTGCCTATAGTGATGCGACCGTCAATGATGGAAACTGGCATCATGTCGCAGTCACCGTCGGGGCAGGCGGCAATACCCTGTATATCGATGGCGCAGTGGTCAGTGTGACCTATTCTGGGGGAAGCAGCTCAGATTCCGACTTTCTCAGTGCGATTACCGGTGCCGATTCGGTGAGCATTGGCCGCTCGGAGTATACCGGGAGTACTGCCGACTACAGTGGATTGGTCGATAACGTACATTTGTACAATCGGGTCTTGAGTCTCGGAGATATCCAAGAACTCATGGCCGAGGCCCCAACCTCTTATGGCGAAATTGGGCACTGGACCTTTGATGCGGATGCAACGGATTCGAGCGGGAATAACTACGATGGAACGCTGACCAATGGCGCCACCGTCGATACGACCGATACGACCGATCAGGTGGGTGTGGCCAAACTGTCGTTGGATGGGACGAATGATTATGTTGATCTCTCTAGTCACGTATCCAATTTTAGTAGTCTCAATGAAGGCACCATTTCTGCTTGGGTCAACACCACCGGGACCTCCGAAACGATATTTTCAATCTCTGATACGGCGGACGCCAATAGTTATGCCACCTTGTTTGTAGGGGTTTCCGGGTACCTCACGTTTGAAGTGTATGAAAATGGAACCCCATTGTTGGCGGTCTATAATGGGAATGGGGACACGATTAATGATGGGGCATGGCATCACGTGTCGATCTCAATGAGTGCGACAGGGCATAGTCTCTACATAGATGGACAACTGATTGCACCAGGCGATCTGATCTATGATACAGGGTCATCAAGCACAAGTGCGTTCTTTAATGATGTTTCTGGCCTGGATGCCATGGCGATCGGACGCATTGAAAACTCAAGTGGAGGACGATGGTATTCAAGCGGCTTGATTGATGATGTTCGTGTGCATAATCGAGCATTAAGCACGGCAGTTATTGATCAGTTAGCGCAAGAAGGGCCTGTTGCCAACGATGATACAGCGACGACTAGTGTAGACACTGCGGTAAATATTAATCTAACTGCAAACGACACTGATCTAGACAGCGAAACCATCACGGTCCTTGATGTCAGCAATCCCACCAACGGCACGGTGGTGAATAATGAAGACGGCACCGTCACCTATACTCCCGATGGTGGTTATTCCGGGCCTGACAGCTTTACCTATCTTACGGCCGATCTGGATGACACGGTCAGCTATTGGCGGTTAGACGGCGATGCCACTGATGCGGTGGGGAGCAATGATGGGACGATTACAGGCACGACCACCGTGGAAGGCCATTATGGGGATGCGCTGAGTTTCGATGAAGTCGATGACAAAGTGGTGATTTCTGATTTCGCGATCAATAACGAGTTTTCCATCTCCTTTAAAATTAAAATCGATGATAACACGGGCTCGTTGTTTCAATATATCTACAGCCACGGGGATATCAATTCGACCAACAGCTTGAATGTATTTCTGGTTGAGGCGTCTCATGGAGACCTTGCAGCCCAAAATAAATTGCGAACGGTCATTCGTGACACCAACGATACCCTCTTAAACACGGCTTTGGAATTTGATGCGAGTAGTATCATCGGGGATGGCAATTGGCACACCTACACCTTGACGGTGGCGGCAGGAGAAGGGGCCAAAGTCTATCTCGATGGGGTGCTGCAAAATACTGATGCGACGCGTGGAGGCGATGCCTTTGATCCTGGGACTAACCTCTATCTTGGAGCTAGGCAGGACCTCGATTCCAATCGGTTTTTCGGAGGAGCATTGGACAGTGTCCAAGTATTCAATCGTGCATTGAGTGCTTCTGAGGCCAATGAGACTCACACCGGCGGGAGTTCACTAGGGACTGTGAATGTTACAATTGATTCCAATGCCACACCGGTCAACACGGTGCCCGGGGCGCAGGCGGTGGCCGAAGATACTTCATTAGCGATCACCGGGATCTCGGTCAATGATTCGGATGGAAATCTCTCCACGGTCCAACTCTCGGTCACCAATGGCACGTTGAGTGTCACCCTTTCCGGTTCTGCCGCGATTAGTGCAGGGGCTGACGGCACCAATACATTGACTCTTTCTGGCACGCAAGCCGATATTAATGCGACTTTGGCCAGTCTCACCTATCAAGGCGATCTGAACTACACGGGCAGCGATACGCTGACGGTAACCAGCACTGACGCCAATAGCGCGACGGATGTCGATACCGTGGCAATCACGGTCAATGCGGTGAACGATGCGCCCACCGACTTATCAAGCGGCATTGAGGTGAATACGGACGGTGGGAATGATGCCTACCTGATTGCCGACGATGGCGGTGCGATCTTGGGTGGCCTCTCGTCGGTGACCTTTGAGATCCAGTTTGCCACGGACGATACGAGTTCGTTTACGCCGCTTGTCTCCTACGCGACGGCGACGAATGACAACGAGTTCGCTTTTGTGTTCGCCGGAACTGATGCCTATCTCTACATCGCAAACAACGACATTCTGCTCAATAGTATTGACTACACGAGTCTCAGGGATGGAACGCTGCAGCATCTGGCCGTCACCTGGGACAACACGAATGGGGATTGGGCAGTTTACAGCAACGGCGTGCTCATTGAGCAGGGCACGGGTCATGAGGTGGGCAATACCATTGAGGGCGGGGGTGAGCTGGTGTTCGGTAACGAACAGGATGCGCTGGGCGGTTCTTTTCAATCCAACCAGGCGTTCAAAGGCACCTACTACGACGTCCGCATCTGGAACGATGTGCGAACCGCCGGTGAGATTGCCCAGTATGATCAGCAGCAGCTCGCTCTGACACCGTCAGGAGCGGCAGCCATCGGCCTAGTGGCCAATTGGCAGATGGATGGTCTCGATGGTTCCAACCAGGTGGTCGATATCGTCAGTGGCAACAACCTGAGCATTGCGCATGCGAGTGGGACGGGATTCACTGCAGGAAACGTGGATTCACAACTGTCGATCGATGAAAATAGTGCCAACGGCAGCCATGTTGGTTTTGTGACGACGCAAGACCCCGATGCTAGCGAAACGTTCAGCTATAGCCTCACTGATTCTGCTGGGGGACGGTTTGCCATCAATGCGTCCACGGGCGAGATCACGGTTGCCGATGGATCGCTGCTCGACTACGAATCGTCCACCTCCCACAGCGTTACCGTGCGGGTGACTGATTCCGGTGGGCTGACCTATGATGAGGTCCTTACGATTCAAATCAATGATCTCGACGAGGCGCCAGTCAACACGGTGCCGGGGGGGCAAACGACCAATGAAGATACCACTCTCACCTTTAATACGACTAACAGTAATCTGATCTCCATTGCGGATGATGCTGGCGATACCTTGGTGGTCACCGTGTCAGTAAATAACGGCACCGTGACATTGTCGGGCACGACCGGTCTGACTTTCACGGCTGGAGACGGGACGGCCGATGCCACGATGACCTTCTCCGGCACGGTGGAAGACATCAATGCCGCGCTGGATGGCCTGCAATACGACCCCACCACGGATTACTCCGGAAGCGATACGCTCACCATCACAAGCTACGATCAAACGCTCTACTCCTTGGATTTTGACGCCAACCTGCAAGGGTATTATCAGTTCGACAGCGCCGACCCTGGTAATGACAGCAGCCCAAGTGGGACGCTAGATGGCACGCTTAATGGCGACGCGACGGTGGTCACAGATGGAACAAGAGGGGATGTGCTATCTCTAGATGGTACCGGTGACTATGTGGAGATTGCCGGAACATTATCAAATCCCACCAACGTCACCCTTTCCGCTTGGGTGAAATATTCTTCCGCCCCGGCCAATGGGGGTGAAGTGATCTCTATCGGCAACGACATCGCGTTGCGAGTTGATGATTGGACACAGGGGGTAACGGGATTCTTCTGGGACGGGACCACTCATCAATTTGTTGGAAGCAATGTCAGTTTGGCCGATAACAGTTGGCACCATATTGCGTTTTCCTTCGATGATGGTGCGAACACTCAAAGTCTCTACATTGATGGGACTTTAGTTGCTTCGGGGAACTTTACCTCTTCCATTACCTATACTGGCTGGTTCCCTCAAACGACGATCGGAACCCACGCTGATTTGGGCGACTCTAGTTTTGACTTTAGTGGGTTGATCGATGACGCCCGAATCTATGATCGCGCCTTATCCGCCAGCGAAATTCAGGGATTGGCCTCCGCGCCGGTCACCGCCAGCGACACCGATACGGTGGCTATGATTGTGACTGCAGTGAACGATGCGCCGGTGAACACGGTGCCAGGGGCGCAAGTGGTTCTTGAGGATTCCGCGTTGAACATCACGGGCATTTCCGTGAATGACGTGGACGGCAATCTGTCCACTGTCCAGCTGTCCGTCACGAACGGGACACTGAATGTGACTTTAAGTGGCGCGGCGACGATTAGTGCAGGGGCGAACGGAACGAACACTCTGACCTTGAGTGGGACCCAAACCGACATCAATGCGACGTTAGCTAGCCTGACTTATCAGGGTGCTCTCAATTATGTCGGGGGTGATACATTGACCGTGCTCTCAACGGACAGCAATGCGGATACTGATTCTGACATGGTCACCATCACCGTCAATCAAGATAATGATGCGCCGGTGGTCACCGCTAGCGGTGGGGTGACGAGTTATGCCGAACAAGCGACTGCCACTGTGATTGATAGCGCGGTGACCTTAGTAGACCCCGATGGTTTTGATGGGACCGATCCGTCGGATCAGTATGTGGGTGTGGTTCAGATCACAGGGAATTACGAGGCGGCAGATATTTTGGGCTTTACCAACACCTCGAAGATTCAAGGCAATCTCGTAGGCGATACCTTGACACTCACGGTCATTGGCGGGCAGACCGCGACGGTTGCGGAGTTTGAGGCGGCCTTGCGCACCGTCACTTTCTATAACGGAAGTGATACGCCAGGAGTGTTGGATCGGACGATTACCTTTAGCTTTGATGATGGAGTGGATAGCTCCAACTCATCTACGAAAACGGTGCAATTGTCAGCCGTGAATGATCAAGCTATTGCTGATCTTAATGGGGTGGATGGGGGAGGAAATAATTATTCCACGACCTTTACGGAAGGATCGAGTGCTGTCAATGTCACTGATACCGATGCCACACTGAGTGATGTAGATCACTCCACATACGATTCCATCGGCATCAATTTGTCCGGCTTTGTGGATGGGAGTAATGAAAAGATCACCATCGGAGGTTATACCTTCACGTTTGGCACCGCAGAAACCGTTGTCCGAACTGTCGGGGCCACGGATTTTGAGATCGACTTTGATGGGAGTGGCTTTTCTATACAAAAAAATATCAGTGGCGAAATGCCGGAGGCAGACCTGCAAACTCTCCTTCGTGGCATCACGTACGAAAATATTTCAGAAAACCCGACTATTGGGAATCGTACCATCGATTTTATTCCCCAAGATGGTGATGCCTTGGTCGGACAGACCTCTACCAGCACCATTACGGTAGCCGCTACCAACGATGCACCCGTTATTGCCAATTTAGGCGGTGATGCGCTCACCTACACCGAAGGTGATGGAGCCCAAGTAATTGAGCAGAGTGCCGATGCTGCCGTTTCGGATGTGGATAGTTCCAACTTCGATACCGGCACCTTAACGGTTTCCTTCCAAGCTGGCAGTGATTCCGCCGAAGACATCTTGAGTATTCGCAACCAAGGCACGGGGGCAGGGCAGATTGGCGTGAGTGGTTCAAATGTCACCTATCAAGGGGTCACGATCGGCACATTCACTGGGGGATCGGGTGGGACCGATCTGGTAATTACCTTGAATGCCAGTGCTGATGCAGATGCCGTCAGCGCCTTAATCCAAAATATCACCTATGAGAATACCGATATCGATAATCCCACGACTGGTGCCCGCACCGTGCGTTACATTCTGACCGATGGGGATAGCGGCACGAGCGCCAATTACGACACGACCGTGACAGTCAGCGCGGTCAATGATATGCCTATCATCACGACCTCCGGAGGAATTTCGATTGACGAAGATACCTCGGGCACGATGATGCTTTCCATCAATGATCCTGACGTTGGCAGTGGAAACCTTCGAGTGACACTGACCGTCAGCAATGGATTGATTTCTTTAGCTTCCACCACTGGGCTGACCTTCACAACGGGTGATGGTACCAGTGATCTTACGATGACCTTCGAAGGCACCCAAGCCGATGTGAACACGGCCTTAGCCACGATCACCTATACACCAAACCCGGATTATACGGGATCAGATTCGCTGAGTTATTCCATTAATGATTTGGGGAATACAGGTGGACCTGCCAATACGTTTAATGCGGCTGTGGGCATCACCGTGAATTCTGTCAACGACGCGCCGGTCAATACAGTGCCGGGGGCGCAAGTGGTGGCGGAAGATACCGCGCTGAATATCAGCGGCATTAGCGTCAATGACGTGGATGGTAATCTGAGCAAGGTGCAGCTGGCGGTAACCAACGGGACCTTGAACGTGACGCTCTCGGGCAGTGCTACGATTAGCACGGGTGCGAATGGGACGAGCACCTTGACCTTAAGCGGCACGCAAGCTGACATCAATGCGACCTTGGCGAGCCTCAGCTATCAAGGGACCCTGAACTATACCGGGGCGGATACGCTGACGGTGACCAGCACTGACGCTAACAGTGTGACAGACGTCGATACGGTGGCGATTAATGTCGGATTGTTTGTGACCACGACCAGTGATGTGTCCGATGGCGATACGTCCTCCACTGCGGCTCTGTTGGCGAACATGGGGGCTGATGGATTCATCTCTTTGCGAGAAGCCATTGAAGCGACCAATAACACGCTGGGCTTGGACACCATTAGTTTTAACATTGGATTAAGCGATGCTGGACATGTGTATTACCAAGATGATGCGATTGGTGGATCGCTTTCGACAATAGTGAATACGACGTTAGCGGATGGCAGTATTTCAGACTTTGATGCCGATTATGTTGGTGGTGCTGGGCAAGGTTTTTCTTGGTGGCAGATTGAACCTACCTCTCTGTTACCGAGCATTACCGATTCGGTGATTATTGATGGGTCGACGCAAGCTGGGTGGCAAGCCGGGCGTCCGGTCATTGAACTCAGTGGGTCGTTGGCTGGGACGGGAGCGAATTTCAATGGCTTGACCCTCAACTCAGCAGCCGGCAGTACGATTCGTGGTTTGGCGATTAATCAATTCGATTGGGCTGGCATTCAGCTCAATGGCGGCGGCGGACATACGATTGTTAGCAATTTTATTGGCACGGATATTACCGGCACCCAAGACTTGGGCAATCGAATCAACGGGATCGAGGTGAGTTCGCTTAATAGTAACAATGTGATTGGTGGGACCACGTTAGTTGATCGGAATGTGATTGCTGGAAACGACCAAGGGGAGATCACGTTAGGTTCTGGCACAGGGAATATCGTGCAGGGTAATTATTTGGGTGTGGATGTCACAGGGATGAATCGGTTGGGTAATAGCTATGGATTGCGTATCTATGGTGACAGCAATCAAATCGGGGGAACCGGCGCAGGAGAAGAAAATGTCATTGCTGGGATACGTTTAGAAACCAGCGCGCAATCCAATACCTTTGAAGGCAATTTTATTGGAACCAATGCAGCTGGAACAGCATCCATCGGGGGGACCTGGGGGATGGTGGTGTATGGATCGGATAATGTGATTGGTGGCACCGCCACGGGGGCTGGCAATGTGATTGCTGGGAATTCCTCAATCGGCATCTTGTTATCGGGGACCTCCGCGACCGGGAACTTTGTCCAAGGGAATTTCATTGGAACAGATATTACCGGAACATTAGCGCTTGGCAATGGGGATGGGGTTCGGATTGAAAATGGGGCGAGTAATAATACCATTGGCGGTTCCACCGCTGGAGTACGCAATATTATTTCAGGCAATACGAGTGACGGGATTGAAATATCTGGAGCAACTTCCACGGGCAACATTGTGCAGGGTAATTATATTGGTACGGACGTGACCGGCACAGTTGATCTGGGAAATAATGTGGCCGGTATTCGGCTCAATGGGGCGAATAATATTATTGGTGGGACGACGGCCGGAGAGGGCAATGTGATTGCTGGGAATAGTTCTGGGATTACCATTGCCTCAACCGATGCGACGGGGAACACGATTGAAGGGAATTATATTGGCACGGATGCCACGGGTACGGCGGCATTGGGAAATTCGTTTGGTATTTGGGTGACGGCAGGGTCAAGCAACGTTATTGGGGGCACCGTATCTGGAGCGGGTAATGTAATTGCCGGGAATACCAATCATGGTATTTATCTGCTTGGAAGTGGGACAACAGGAAACCTTGTTCAGGGAAATTATATCGGCACGACGTCTGGAAGCCTTGCCCTTGGTAATGGTGGAGCTGGGGTGTTTGTGAGTAGTGGAGCGTCAAGCAATATCATTGGCGGAACGAGTGTTGGTGCGCGCAATGTGATATCTGGTAATACAAGTGATGGAATCTATGTTACTGGGGCAGGGACAGACGACAACGTCATTCAGGGTAATTTTATTGGGACGAATGTGGCTGGAACTGCGGCCCTTGGGAATGGTGATCGAGGTATTCAAATCGAAGATAACGCCTCCAATACGCAAATTGGTGGCACTGCAGCTGGTGCGGGTAATGTGATTTCTGGGAATAGCAACGATGGCATCATCCTATCGAATTCCTCTACTGGCAGCATCATTGAGGGGAATTTTATTGGCACTGATCTGACCGGAACAACCAATATTGGCAATGGCGCCTGGGGCATACGAATAACGAATTCCAGTGGTAACACCATAGGAGGAACAGAGGTTGATGCCGGAAACGCCATTGCGTACAACGCGCAAGCAGGTATCGGACTCCAGGACACGTCTGGTGCTGGCAATAGTATTCTCGGTAATGCGATCTACTTGAATTCGGGGATAGGGATTGATCTTGGAATTGATGGCGTGACCGCTAATGATACGGGAGATGGGGATACGGGGCCTAATGATCTGCAAAATTTCCCGGTGTTAACTTCCGTGTACACAGATGGGTCCAATCTGAATGTGATTGGTACTTTTAACAGCACGGCCAGCACGACCTATCGCATCGAATTTTTTGCCAGTACGACGGCGGATGGCTCAGGCTATGGAGAAGCGGAACGCTATCTCGGCTTTGCCACGGTCACGACTGATGGAAGTGGCAATGCCATCTTCAATGCCACGCTCGCTGCAGCTGTAGGCCTTGGCGAATTTGTCACGGCCACGGCTACAGTTGATCTTGGTGGAGGCAATTATGAGAATACGTCGGAGTTTGCCGCTAACGTAGCAGCGGGAAATCCAATTCCCTTCATTGACCTTGATGCTGATGACAGTTCGGGTGCCGGCATCACCAACTTCGTGACGAGTTTTACAGAAGACGGTGGGCCAGTCACATTGGCCGATAGTGATGCTACCCTTACGGACCTGGATAGCGCCAATCTCACTTCTCTTACTGTCACGATTACCAACTTACAGGATGGAGCTTTTGAACTCTTAGCGGCTGATACAACGGGGACCAATATCACCGCGAGCTATGATAGTGGGACAGGCGTTCTCACATTGAGTGGTACGGATACCGTCGCCAATTATGAACAGGTGTTGCGCACCGTCATGTATGACAACACCTCTGATAGCCCAACAACAACGACCAGGGTCATTCAGTTTCAAGCCAACGACGGGACCTACTCAGGAAATGTTGCGACCACGAATCTTACGGTAACTGCCGTCAATGATGCGCCGGTGAACACGGTACCGGGCGCGCAGACGGTGGCGGAAGATACCTCGCTGGCTATCAGTGGCATTTCCGTGACCGATGTGGACGGCAACCTCTCGACGGTGCAGCTGAGCGTGACGAACGGGACCTTAAACGTCACGCTCTCGGGCAGTGCTACGATCAGCGCGGGAGCCAATGGGAGTAATACCCTGACGCTCTCGGGGTCCCATGCTGACATCAATGCGACGTTGACGTCGCTGAGCTATCAAGGGACCCTGAACTATACCGGCAGCGATACGCTGACCATCACGAGCACGGATGGTAACTCGGCGACGGATGTGGACACGGTGGCCATCACGGTGACCAACGTGGATGATGCGGCGACCATTGGCGGGCAGACGAGCTACAGTGGCAACGAAGGCGACGTGGGCAGCGGCACCATGACGGCCACCGACCCGGATGGGCTGACCGACGGGACGTACTTCACGGTGACGACGCCGGCCAGTAACGGCACCGCGGCCATTGACCCAGCGACGGGCGCGTGGACGTTTACGCCGACCGACCCCAACTGGTTTGGAACGGACAGCTTCACGGTGACGGTGACGGACGATCAAGGGGGCACGACCACGCAAGTGATCTCGGTGACCCTCGCCAACGTGGATGATGCGGCGACCATTGGCGGGCAGACGAGCTACAGTGGCAACGAAGGCGACGTGGGCAGCGGCACCATGACGGCCACCGACCCGGATGGGCTGACCGACGGGACGTACTTCACGGTGACGACGCCGGCCAGTAACGGCACCGCGGCCATTGACCCAGCGACGGGCGCGTGGACGTTTACGCCGACCGACCCCAACTGGTTTGGAACGGACAGCTTCACGGTGACGGTGACGGACGATCAAGGGGGCACGACCACGCAAGTGATCTCGGTGACCCTCGCCAACGTGGATGATGCGGCGACCATTGGCGGGCAGACGAGCTACAGTGGCAACGAAGGCGACGTGGGCAGCGGCACCATGACGGCCACCGACCCGGATGGGCTGACCGACGGGACGTACTTCACGGTGACGACGCCGGCCAGTAACGGCACCGCGGCCATTGACCCAGCGACGGGCGCGTGGACGTTTACGCCGACCGACCCCAACTGGTTTGGAACGGACAGCTTCACGGTGACGGTGACGGACGATCAAGGGGGCACGACCACGCAAGTGATCTCGGTGACCCTCGCCAACGTGGATGATGCGGCGACCATTGGCGGGCAGACGAGCTACAGTGGCAACGAAGGCGACGTGGGCAGCGGCACCATGACGGCCACCGACCCGGATGGGCTGACCGACGGGACGTACTTCACGGTGACGACGCCGGCCAGTAACGGCACCGCGGCCATTGACCCAGCGACGGGCGCGTGGACGTTTACGCCGACCGACCCCAACTGGTTTGGAACGGACAGCTTCACGGTGACGGTGACGGACGATCAAGGGGGCACGACCACGCAAGTGATCTCGGTGACCCTCGCCAACGTGGATGATGCGGCGACCATTGGCGGGCAGACGAGCTACAGTGGCAAGAAGGCGACGTGGGCAGCGGCACCATGACGGCCACCGACCCGGATGGGCTGACCGACGGGACGTACTTCACGGTGACGACGCCGGCCAGTAACGGCACCGCGGCCATTGACCCAGCGACGGGCGCGTGGACGTTTACGCCGACCGACCCCAACTGGTTTGGAACGGACAGCTTCACGGTGACGGTGACGGACGATCAAGGGGGCACGACCACGCAAGTGATCTCGGTGACCCTCGCCAACGTGGATGATGCGGCGACCATTGGCGGGCAGACGAGCTACAGTGGCAACGAAGGCGACGTGGGCAGCGGCACCATGACGGCCACCGACCCGGATGGGCTGACCGACGGGACGTACTTCACGGTGACGACGCCGGCCAGTAACGGCACCGCGGCCATTGACCCAGCGACGGGCGCGTGGACGTTTACGCCGACCGACCCCAACTGGTTTGGAACGGACAGCTTCACGGTGACGGTGACGGACGATCAAGGGGGCACGACCACGCAAGTGATCTCGGTGACCCTCGCCAACGTGGATGATGCGGCGACCATTGGCGGGCAGACGAGCTACAGTGGCAACGAAGGCGACGTGGGCAGCGGCACCATGACGGCCACCGACCCGGATGGGCTGACCGACGGGACGTACTTCACGGTGACGACGCCGGCCAGTAACGGCACCGCGGCCATTGACCCAGCGACGGGCGCGTGGACGTTTACGCCGACCGACCCCAACTGGTTTGGAACGGACAGCTTCACGGTGACGGTGACGGACGATCAAGGGGGCACGACCACGCAAGTGATCTCGGTGACCCTCGCCAACGTGGATGATGCGGCGACCATTGGCGGGCAGACGAGCTACAGTGGCAACGAAGGCGACGTGGGCAGCGGCACCATGACGGCCACCGACCCGGATGGGCTGACCGACGGGACGTACTTCACGGTGACGACGCCGGCCAGTAACGGCACCGCGGCCATTGACCCAGCGACGGGCGCGTGGATCGTTTACGCCGACCGACCCCAACTGGTTTGGAACGGACAGCTTCACGGTGACGGTGACGGACGATCAAGGGGGCACGACCACGCAAGTGATCTCGGTGACCCTCGCCAACGTGGATGATGCGGCGACCATTGGCGGGCAGACGAGCTACAGTGGCAACGAAGGCGACGTGGGCAGCGGCACCATGACGGCCACCGACCCGGATGGGCTGACCGACGGGACGTACTTCACGGTGACGACGCCGGCCAGTAACGGCACCGCGGCCATTGACCCAGCGACGGGCGCGTGGACGTTTACGCCGACCGACCCCAACTGGTTTGGAACGGACAGCTTCACGGTGACGGTGACGGACGATCAAGGGGGCACGACCACGCAAGTGATCTCGGTGACCCTCGCCAACGTGGATGATGCGGCGACCATTGGCGGGCAGACGAGCTACAGTGGCAACGAAGGCGACGTGGGCAGCGGCACCATGACGGCCACCGACCCGGATGGGCTGACCGACGGGACGTACTTCACGGTGACGACGCCGGCCAGTAACGGCACCGCGGCCATTGACCCAGCGACGGGCGCGTGGACGTTTACGCCGACCGACCCCAACTGGTTTGGAACGGACAGCTTCACGGTGACGGTGACGGACGATCAAGGGGGCACGACCACGCAAGTGATCTCGGTGACCCTCGCCAACGTGGATGATGCGGCGACCATTGGCGGGCAGACGAGCTACAGTGGCAACGAAGGCGACGTGGGCAGCGGCACCATGACGGCCACCGACCCGGATGGGCTGACCGACGGGACGTACTTCACGGTGACGACGCCGGCCAGTAACGGCACCGCGGCCATTGACCCAGCGACGGGCGCGTGGACGTTTACGCCGACCGACCCCAACTGGTTTGGAACGGACAGCTTCACGGTGACGGTGACGGACGATCAAGGGGGCACGACCACGCAAGTGATCTCGGTGACCCTCGCCAACGTGGATGATGCGGCGACCATTGGCGGGCAGACGAGCTACAGTGGCAACGAAGGCGACGTGGGCAGCGGCACCATGACGGCCACCGACCCGGATGGGCTGACCGACGGGACGTACTTCACGGTGACGACGCCGGCCAGTAACGGCACCGCGGCCATTGACCCAGCGACGGGCGCGTGGACGTTTACGCCGACCGACCCCAACTGGTTTGGAACGGACAGCTTCACGGTGACGGTGACGGACGATCAAGGGGGCACGACCACGCAAGTGATCTCGGTGACCCTCGCCAACGTGGATGATGCGGCGACCATTGGCGGGCAGACGAGCTACAGTGGCAACGAAGGCGACGTGGGCAGCGGCACCATGACGGCCACCGACCCGGATGGGCTGACCGACGGGACGTACTTCACGGTGACGACGCCGGCCAGTAACGGCACCGCGGCCATTGACCCAGCGACGGGCGCGTGGACGTTTACGCCGACCGACCCCAACTGGTTTGGAACGGACAGCTTCACGGTGACGGTGACGGACGATCAAGGGGGCACGACCACGCAAGTGATCTCGGTGACCCTCGCCAACGTGGATGATGCGGCGACCATTGGCGGGCAGACGAGCTACAGTGGCAACGAAGGCGACGTGGGCAGCGGCACCATGACGGCCACCGACCCGGATGGGCTGACCGACGGGACGTACTTCACGGTGACGACGCCGGCCAGTAACGGCACCGCGGCCATTGACCCAGCGACGGGCGCGTGGACGTTTACGCCGACCGACCCCAACTGGTTTGGAACGGACAGCTTCACGGTGACGGTGACGGACGATCAAGGGGGCACGACCACGCAAGTGATCTCGGTGACCCTCGCCAACGTGGATGATGCGGCGACCATTGGCGGGCAGACGAGCTACAGTGGCAACGAAGGCGACGTGGGCAGCGGCACCATGACGGCCACCGACCCGGATGGGCTGACCGACGGGACGTACTTCACGGTGACGACGCCGGCCAGTAACGGCACCGCGGCCATTGACCCAGCGACGGGCGCGTGGACGTTTACGCCGACCGACCCCAACTGGTTTGGAACGGACAGCTTCACGGTGACGGTGACGGACGATCAAGGGGGCACGACCACGCAAGTGATCAGCGTGACGTTGGCGAACGTGAACGATGGGCCAGTGGCGAACGACGATAGTTTTACCACTCTAGAAGACACTCCGATTTCTGCAACACTTGGGACAGGAGTCTTAGCCAATGATACCGATGTGGATGGAGATTCGTTAACCGTTAACACAATTCCTATCATGGACGTCTCAAATGGGGCATTAGTTCTGAATACCGATGGCAGCTTTACCTATACACCGAATATCGGCTGGAGTGGAACGGATACCTTTACCTATCAGATTACGGATGGTAATGGAGGCAGTGCGCAGGCCACCGTGACCCTTACGGTAGTCAGTGTGAACGATTCCCCGGTCTTCACGTCGCATGGTGGTGGAGCCACCGCTGGTGTCAGCGTTGCGGAGAATCTGACCAATGTGGCGGCCATGACGGCGATGGATCCCGATGGGGATCCCTTGACCTATAGCATTGTGGGAGGCGAGGATGCCGCTCGTTTCACGGTCGATGCGACGACAGGGGCACTAAGGTTTATGAGCGCTCCAGATTTTGAGCATCCAACTGACGTCGGCGGAGACAATGTGTATGAAGTGCAGGTGCAGGTGAGTGATGGGCGGGGGGGTGCGACTCTCCAAACGCTAACCGTGTCGGTGACGGACGTCGCGGAGGGCTTGGTCCTGCTACCGGATCCCACCCCGGATCCCACTCCGGAGCCGACGCCGGAACCAGAGCTGATGCCCGAGGTAGAGGCCGAAATAGCAATGTTGGCACCCAGTGGTTCCGGGGGAGAAGGCGAGGGGAGCCGCGAAGGGACATATGCGGAGCTAGCCAGTCGAGGGCTGGAAGACCAAGCCCAGGTTGGAACCGACCGTGAGGTGGTGGATGTGCGGAACTTGCCGCCGCTACTGCGACCAGGGGCCTGGGCCACCACGTCCGACCAGATTCGGTCCTATTATCCCGATCCGGTAGATATGACGAAAACAGCATTGCCGACTGAATTTCTTCAGCAATTGAGTACATTTTCCGATGAATTAGGAGAGACAATGGACGAGCAGACCACGGCCCGGTCCATGTTCGTGAACATGGTGAAGAGTACGGGGCTGGCGCTGTGGACAGGAATTGTGGCTTGGATGGTCCGAGGCGGCGCGTTACTAACAGGCTTGATGGCAGCGGCTCTCCCGGCGTGGCGGCAGTTTGATCCGGTGCCGATTCTGCGGATGGATAAAAAGGACCAGGAAGCCTGGTCTCGCCGAGTGAAGGAAGCGGCCACAATGGAAGCCCGAGAACATCAGGGGTTAGATCAGATTCTTCAGGATGCGGGTAAAGAATCCTCTCCGTCTACATACGAAACGTCATCTGCGAAGAATACAAAATTCACATCACAGTCTTAGTTCACGACTCATCGTATTTTCTCAGCGAAGTTGTTCCTTGAGAGGGGGTCGGTTCAAAAAAGTCCGTCCAACAAGGCCACAGCCATTTTTGCGCGCGGAGCGTGCTGGTCCTACGTGAGCAAGGAAAAAGGGCGAGAACGCCGCTGACAGCTTTTTTCAACAGACCCCTGTTGGTATCAGGCTCTTGGGCCACAACCTCTGACCAAATTCAAGCTAACTACCCGGATCCGGTGGATATGACAAAAACAGCATAGCCGACCGAATTCCTTCAGCGATTGAATTCGTTTTCCGATGAATGAAGGAAGAACCTGCAAGAAGAGACAGGTGCCTGCTCCATGTTGGTCAATATGGTAAAGAATCAGGGGGTGGTGCCCTCAACCGAGATTGTAGCCTGGATGGTTCGAGTTGGCATGTTGCTGACGAGGTTTATGGAGGCGGCAGTTCCAGCCTGTCGCCAATTTGATCCAGTGCCGATATTGGGCATGGGTAAAAAGGGCCGAGAAACCTGGATCCGACGAGTAAAGGAAACCGCAACAATGGAACGTTGCAAATACCAAGGATTAGACCAAATTCTTCAAAAAGCTGAGAAAGAGGCACCGGCTTTGATTTTGGGAAAGACTGCATCAGATACGCCGCGAACGATGACTTTCTCATGAAGCGTCCTACTCCACTACTTTGGATTAGTTTTGGCCTTGTTTCGCTTACGCTCAGTATCCTTTTAATGAGCGACCTAGCCGTTGATTTGATCCCTGATCAAGCCGTCGAAATTTTTGAATATCGACAAAAATATAGCGAGGCTCTTGCGGTGCAATATTCTTTGTTGGCAGAAAATGGGGATAGTCGCGCGATTCAAGAAGCCTTTGATCTCTTAGTGGAACGGAATGACGATATCCTGTCTGCTGCGGTTGTCCTAAGTGACGGGGATCTGTTGGCCTTTGCTGGAAGGCATCAGGAGGTCTGGGAACAGCCGCCGGGTGATTCTTCAACTTCTGACCACATTCAAGTTCCAATTTTCAATGGGGCAGACCGCTGGGGAACGGTTCAACTCCGGTTTCGTACGCTTGAGAATGGTAGTTGGAGTGAGTGGCTCAACGATCCATGGACTCGATTTTTAGGTATGGTGGTAGGAGCAACGTTTTTGGGGTATTTTTTGTATATGAAACGGACTCTTCGCCAACTTGATCCCAGTGCAGTGGTGCCTCTGCGGGTGAAGGCCGCTTTTGATGTGCTGACCGAAGGCGTAGTGTTATTGAACAATCAAGGAGACATTGTGTTGGCTAACCGTGCTTTTGGGAAAGTTGTGAATCAAGATCCCAGTGAGATGCTCGGGAAGCGTTTAGATGAATTTTCCTGGACCTCGGTTCCTCCGGCGCCACCCTTAACGCAATTACCGTGGGTTACGGCTCGACAGGATAAGTGCTTGGAGTTGGATGTGCCCATCATGCTTCCTGATCCTTCAGGCAAGTTACTGAAATTTCGTGTCAATTGTACGCCGATTTTGAATGAACAAGAACGGGTCCAGGGGATGTTAGTGTCGCTTGATGACGTAACCAAGCTGGAAGAAACGATTCGCGAGTTAGAATCTTCCAAAGCCGAGTTAGAAACCTTGGCAATGCGTGATCCTCTTACTGGGTGTTTTAATCGCCGTGCCCTGTTTGAAGCCTTTGAAGATCTTTGCAGGGTAAGCCTTGCTAGCGGACAAGATCTTGGATGTATTATGACGGATATTGACCATTTCAAATCCTTTAATGATCGATTTGGTCATGCTGTTGGAGACCAGGTCATTCAAGTCGTCTCGAATATCCTCACTGAGACGATAAGGCCAACCGACATTATTAGTCGGTATGGGGGAGAGGAATTCTGTATCTTATTGCCTGGGCAAGGTCCAGAGGGAACAGCAATGGCGGCTGAACGTCTTCGTCTTGCTGTCGAAACTCAGGCTAACCAAATCATTCGGACAACCCATTCAACCAAGATTACCATGAGTTTTGGTATTTCCTGTTTATCCCTAGGTTCGGCTGATGCATTAGAACTTGTCGATCAAGCGGATAAAGGTCTCTATGCGGCAAAACAGGGAGGGAGGAATCAGGTCGGACAGTGGACCCACACGGGTCCAGTAGCCGGATCGCTCTCTGCCGAAGAACTTGTCAGATTTTTATCGTGAAGATGCCCAGTGAACGAAAAATCTTGGGAGAAGGTGTCTGCCGGAAATTATCAACGTAGATAGGGTAGGGAGGATTTTTCGCGGGTTGCTCTTTGTGGAGTGTGCCGCTATCACGTTTGAGGCTTCATGGCATGGTGCAAAGTGTCGGTGATCCATAGGTTAAAAAATCGGCGAGCGGATTGGTGGTAGTCGTTGAGTTTTGTTTGAACATCCGCTAAGGCGAATTGCCCCTCAACAAAAAAGTCGTGATCAATAAGATACCCCATTTCTTTGACGGGCTGGGCAATGGGGACCAAGCCGTGCCGTACACAAACCAAATCGTTTCCTCCATTTAATCCCATAAGCACTTCACTGTGTGTTGCCTTCATTTCTCCAGCTGTTCCTGCCCAAGCTAAATCGCCTGTCCATTTAGTTTGGAGGAGGTGTGTCCATTCTTTCTTTGCCACGCCCAAAGCTGATTTGCGTATGATGTTGCGGAAACGTAAGCCGACTCGCGATAAAAATTGTGGGGGATATTCTTTCTCGAAAGCTGTCAGAGATTCTTGAAAGTATTGCGAAAAATTCTCCCATCCCTCGTATTGCCTGGCGACCAGAGTCAGGGCGCCTTTTCCTAACACAAGTTGTTTGCGTTGATCGGCACTTGTGAAATTATAAGCAGTTTTATCTTGTGTGAGGGAGAACATCGGTAGTTTGGCCTTAACCTTTTCTTGAAATCCTACAGGAGGAGCGGCTGAAATTTTCAGATTTTGGGGGAAAGTCAATTGACAGGTGACATCAATTAACGGGGCGTTTTCGTAGGTAACGGAAGAGGTTGAGATTCCGGTCATGAGAGGTTCTCCTTCGTGTGTTTTTTCGTAAGATGTTTTTCTAGAAAGGATAGAAGTTGAGTTCTTCGAAACCTCATAGGCAATTAGGCGACCCGAACCTGGGCTTCTTCCATGAGATCTAACATAGGAGAAAGCTGCTTGCCCGCTTCCAACAAGCACATTTTGATGGCCTCTTCATCCAAGCTGGTGAGCGACCATGATTCTGGAGCGACTTGAGCTTCCCAATTTCCCTGACCATTTGGCGTTTGGAACCCTTCAGTCAGTGCACCTGCTATGTTGAGCAGGGCAGCTTCGAATTGATAGTCAGGAGTCCCGTTGGGATTATGCTGATGCCGAATGGCTTCTCCCAAATTTTTCGGTAATTCCCATAAGTCAACGAGGGCTTTTCCTACTTCCGTGTAATCAAATCCAATGATGCGTTGCTCTGCAGTATAAATCGGTTCCCCCGTCTCAGCTGATTTTTTCATGGCCTCTTCAGCTTGCTCCGGAAGGTACTGGTATAATAGAAGGTGTCCAAGGTCTCGAAGGAGACCTTCCACAAACATTCGTTCGCTATCGATCAAGAAGCACTTCCTGGCTAATTCTCGGGCCGCTAACCCACTAAAGAAGCTATTGGCCCAAAAAATATTCATATTCATGACCTGTTGAGATAAGCCTCCAAACGTTTTAGTAACTGATACGGCTAATACCAAATCATGGAGAGGTTGCATCCCTAAAATTCCCACGGCTCGGGAAATGGTTTCCACCTTTCTTGGCATCCCATAAAAGGCACTGTTGACGAGTTTGAGTACCATGGCGGTCATGCCGGGATCGATGCTGATCGCAGCAGAAAGATCAGCCATTGTGGCATCAGGGTCGTCGATAACTTTTTTCACTTCCAAGTAGACTCCTGGGAGCGAAACCAGTGAGGAGCATTGCTTGACTAGTTCTTCAGCGGTTTTCATAGTTGACCTATTGCGGATAAACAGGGTGTGTGTCTCGTCCACCTTGGGGATACTTATACCTCTTTCGGTCATTCATTGTTAGACCTTGACCGTCATGGATGTATGCGACTCAATCTAAGTGAAAATACTTATCTGGGCGTGTTGAATATGACAACCCATCAGAGGCAAATTTGCTCATGATCACATCGGATACCAACAGCTTCGAGGCGGTTCAAAAAAGTCCGCTCGGCTGCGCGCTTGCGCGGTGAAGCGCTACTGCGCGTAAACGCGAAGCCGCTTTCAGCCTTCGTAACGATTTCGGCGAAGGCAGGAATGTTGCTCCCGGCCTTCGCAGCCTATCGAGTTACTTCGGCGGAGTAGACGGCGGCTTTTTTCAACAAACCCAAAAAGG
Organism: Nitrospirales bacterium; assembly: GCA_965223295.1. Lineage (GTDB taxonomy): Bacteria > Nitrospirota > Nitrospiria > Nitrospirales > UBA8639 > Nitrospira_E. The sequence goes on from CBDCWC010000002.1 coordinate 97,354, forward strand.
TGGAGAATTGGGAAGGAAATTTAGTGAGTAGCGGAGGAATGAGATTCGCTCTGACTTTCGGGGGCTGAATACTGTCGTTGGATCCGATTTTTCCCCCAGGTGATGAGCCCGAAGGAGAGGCCTAACGCGATGGGTACAAAAATACCTGATGCAAGGACAGCGTTGGGAAGCCATCCTAACTCGTGCAGGGCCTTAAAGAGATAATGAGCTAATCCACTCAGATAATAGGCGATGACGATGACGGATAACCCTTCGACCGTATGTTGGAGCATGGCCTGGCTTTTGGTGGTCTGGTCGACGCTCGCAAGCAGTTTTGTATTTTGGTCCTGAAGGAGGAGGTTTTGTTCTTGTCTTGCTAGTTCCACCTGGGTTCGCAGGACAGCGATGGTGCCCTCAAAGTCTTGTTCCAGGGAATGAATTCTGGTTAAGAGCTGTTGGTACCCGTCAGCGACACCAGTTGTTTTCCACCGAAAGTAATTGTTCAGGGTTCGGCCAAAAGCAAGAGATTCATCCTGTAACGTTTGGAGGTTACTTTGGATGATTCGGTCATAGGGAACTGATGCCGACAGCCGAACGCGCATAGAATCGGCAAGCCGACCGACCTCCAAAAAATCCTGCGTGAGCCCTTCCAGCCATTGTTGAAGCGTGGTATGGGTCGCGCCTTTGAGTTGTTTCGTAATCAGGCTGCGCTGATACAGGTGGCGTTGCTCATAAATCTGTACCTGATCCACGGTGCGTGAAAACGCTTGATAGGGTAAAAGAATTAAATGCGTATAATTTTCAAGTGTAATCAGAATATCAATGAGTTGGGGAAGTTTTGGCAGGAGCCGTTGGGAATTTGGCGACCATATTAAGTAGCGTTCACGGCCATGTTCATCTGGGGTGAAACTGGTAGCGACAGAAATATCTTCCCCCAAGACTTTACTTGCATACATTTGAGGTCCTGGTAAACGGGTGGCTAAATCTTCTTGGTCATATGTTTGCGAGGGCGTGACAAGTAAGTCCAAGGCATTCACGGCTAATCCCAAAGGTGAAATCGGAAACGCATACCCTGGAAAGGTTAAAGGGCCAAAGCCCAGTGGCTGAGTTTGATCTTGGGGAATATGCCAAATTTGATAACTGTAATATTCGGTGTGTGCTTCCCAACGGGCAAGTAAACGATCTCCATTGGGCGCCGTCGTGACGCCAAACCCAGATTTTTCTTCGATGACTTGATTCGATGGTTCAATGTCTAAACAGGTGAGGAGTTGTTCAAATTCTTTCCGGCTTTGAGGCCGTTCAATGCTTGGATTGGCCATCCGATGAGCCATGTGGTGGATATGCGCAGGCGCATCCAGCCATCCTTCTAGATACTTTTCATGCGCCTGATGAATGTGGCGAAGCAGGCCTTTTCCTGGCAATGTTGGTTTAAGACTCATCAGAATAACCGGATGGCGATATGGAAGGTTTGAACATCTCTTTTTCAGGTTCTACCTCAGTTGGTTGAAAAGCCGCAAGGGGGGACATCATCTTGTTAGGCGGGAACGTAGCTAGTCTGTAGACTTTTATTGGCGAGTTTCTCGGTTAAGTCTATGGGGCTGTTGAAAAAAGCCGCCAGCGGCGTTCTGGCCCTTGTTCCGTGCTCACGTCATACCAGTACGCTCCGCGCGCAAACATGGCTGCGGCCTTCCCTTCGAGAAGCCTCAGGACAGGACTGGACGGACTTTTTTGAACAGACCCGAGGCCTCTGACATGTGACGTCGCAGAGACGAAATTTGGCCGTAGATATCATCATTATTCAACGGCCCCTCTATGATTGTTGCTGAATCCAGTCCAGGATACGGTTTTCTGCCCAAAAGGGATCTTCATTGAGGCCCTGACGTTGGAAAAATCCACAATGTCCTCCGTAGATTGGTGCCTCCATTTGGATGAAAGAGTTCTCCTTAATGGAAGGCCTGTCAAAAATGGAATAGGGAATAAAAGGGTCGTCCTGTGCAGTGATGATGAGAGTGGGACGCTGAATAGCATGGAGCACATGTTGAGCGGCGCTTTTTTCATAGTAGTCCTCTGCGTCTTGGTACCCTCCATCAGGTGCCGTATAGATCTCGTCAAATTCCCACATCGTTTGAATGGTTGGCAGGCGGGAGAGATCCCATGTCCCAGGATAGAGCTGAGCTTTGTGCCGCAATTTTGTTTTTAAACTTCGTAAGAAATATTGATGATAGATCCAATTGGACGGGCGTTGGAGTGCCCGTACACACGTGGCCGGCTGAATGTTTGGGCAGACCGCTGCGATACCGCGCAAGGACGGGAGTGTCTTGTGTATTTCTCCTGCCAACTTAAGAACCAAATTGCCTCCCATGGAATAGCCAATCAACCAAACTTGACGGCATTCATCGTGTTCCGCCAACTCTCGAATAATTTGGCCATAATCCTGACTCAATCCATTGTGATAAAGAGTAGGAGTCAGGTGTTCTGAGCCGCCACAGTTCCGCTGGTTAATACGGATACAACTCCATCCTCTGCGCCAGGCTTTTTGGGCCAGGCCAATCATGTAGTGGGACTCTGTGCAACCTTCGAGGCCGTGAACGATCAAAAGGGTAGGTTTGTCGGTAGAGCCTGGTTGCCAGTGACATTTGGCGAGGATGGCGGTTTCGGGAGTGATTTGGAACGTGCGCTGACGAGTTGAGAGTTCTGAAGGCATGTCTCCCCGAGGCCACCATCGGGGGATGAGACTCATCCGGTGCGGACCTTTTAATAAAGGATGGGGTTGGAATGGGGGAAAATTCAAACTGGAATAGTCATATGTTGATGGTGAACGATGTGCATGTCTCCAGAAGTAGACCTAAATGCTGAAGAGGATGCCAAAAGAACATGCCCTGTTTTAACCGGTCAAGCCTTCTTGAGGCTGAAGGGAATGCGAATGTCTTTCGAAAGATTTTCTTGACTTGATCGTAATTGACAGTCTCTCCTGAATTTAGGTACAGGAGCAATGAGAAAATTAATTCATACGAACCGAGGCGGTTATGACGAGCGAAGATACAAGCGCCCTGAGTATTCAGGATCAGATCTTTTATGAAAAAATCTAAGCCATCAAAAAATTCTGGAGGACGAGAAAGTTTTTTAATTTTCATGGTCGTCGGTTGTGGTCTGTTGGCGACTGTGTCGCTTCATTCAGTAACAAAGCCTGGAACAGGGTTACAGAATGAACGTGGTGAAGAGAAAGCCGAGCAATCCAAACAATCGTTGAAAGAAAAGAAAGAAAAACCGTTGGCCCTGATCGATGTCCCTTTGGCGACGGGGAATGAGCCGCTTGATAAATTGTTTGTACAGTCTGGGTGTGCCGTTTGTCATACCATTCCAGGCATTGGTCCAGCAAAAGGGCGGCAAGGTCCAAAGTTAGTCTTAGGCACAAATGGTCCGAAACGGATAGCGGACCCGAATTATGAAGGAACGGCGGAAAGTGTTCGGGAGTACATCCACGAATCCATCTTGAAGCCTGGCGCCTATGTCGTGCCTGGTTATTCTGATCGAGTGATGCCGCGGTGGTATGGGAAACGCCTTAATGCTCAAGCTTTGGATAGGATTGCCACGTATTTAGAGGAAATCAGAGAATAGATCGTACGATGGATTTACGCAAGGAAATAGCGGAATGCCTGATCTCAGGGATGGAAGCGGAATCCGAACATTAAACCGACATTGAGATTGTCACTGTTTCTGCGATTATCAAAGTCCAGATCTTGAAATGTGAAGATCAACGTGCTGGCTAAAGAAATCGTTTGGGTCACGTGAAAGGCTGCAGTGGCTCCGAATGGGAAGCTATAGCTTGCCTCCTGATCATCACTCCCTCTACGTTCATAATCTCCGAAGACAAAGCCTATTCCACCGAACGGGACTAAGGAGAGGGAGCCCATTGGGATGTGATAGCGAGCGATACCAGCAAAAGTGAGCTGGGTTAAATCTCCGCCAGGGGTAATGAGGACTTGAGGGCCTATTGAAAAATCTGAATCTAAATAGTAGTCGCCCTGAAAACTGAGCGTAAATACGGTGTCATCAGCCGTATCGGCAAGAAAGCCGATGTCGGAGCCAAATCCCCAAGAGTTTTCTGCCTTTACGCGGAATTATTTCCTACCGTATAAAAAAAGAGGAGAGCCAAAATGGCTAATATGGTTTTTATCCATCTGCCTATCATATCTGGAACCACTTCTCACTTCGCGATAGCTCCGCCCGACCGGCTGTAGGTTGTCTCCGCTTCATGAATGAACTCAATATACCCCAGACAATCCCATAATTTCACCTTTTTGTAGAGCTTTGGGACAAAATACTCCCAACCATTCTAACGATGGCAAGCGGAATGTCTGTTGTCTAGAAGACAAACCTCTAAGGCCAAATGTTGGAGCTTACATTGCTAAGGAAGTGGATTGTCCGTTAATCTTTTAAGCCAACGGCTTCCGTTACTGTCTCACTGGTTGAATCTGCCGCATCGCTCAGAGCTTCTCCAGCGCTTTCTGTGGCGTCTTGAATCGCTTCTCCTGTATTTTCAAGAGCCTCATTCATTGCGTCGCCGGCATCTTCAGCGGCGTTGGTGATCGCCTCTCCTGTGCTTTCCATGGCATCACTTACCGTATTCGTTGTACTTTCAATTGCGTCGTCTACCGCCTTTCCAGCCTGTTGCGCAGGTCCTTCCTGTTCACCGCAGGCGACACAGAACAGGGCAACAGCACAAATGAGGGTGGTAGATAGTTTTCGGGTGTGACTGTGTTTCATGTGGCGAACCTCCTGTTAGAAAATGGCTGACGTCGTGACATCCTTTCTCGTTTGGATGTCCATTGGGGGAGTGTAAACCGGCAGGATTGATTGGATGGTCTAATGATCACTCCAGTTAGGAATCAACAGTAACTGTTCTTATTGTATCCTAAAAATACCAAAGTGCAATGGTTAGAGTTGATGTCTTGCAGAATCCTCCCGGAAAGGGGTGTTGGTGGAAATGGCAGACGGTGTGGGCCTGTTGAATAATGATGATATCAACGGCCACATTTCGTCTCTGTGACGTCACATGTCAGAGGCCTCGGGTCTGTTCAAAAAGTCCGTTCAGCAAGGCCGCAGCCATGTTTGCGCGCGGAGCGTACTGGTATGAGGTGAGCACGGAAAAAAGGCGAGAACGCCGCTGGCGGCTTTTTTCAACAGACCCGGTGTTGTTCCAGAATGGGGTTGAGAACGTAGGAGACGATCACGTCATTGTGGAAGAGGGCTAGAGTTTTTGTCGTTTTGCCTTAACTTTTTTTCAAAGATGTCGATAAGCATCTGTACGGACTGTCTATTGGAAGCTGTCTAAAGATCCACAATTTCAATAATTTTGAGGATATTATGGGAAAACCAGTTGGAAAACTCAGAAAAATTAATTTAAGTGAAGTATGGGCAAATGAAGCGGACGGATTTGCCGCATGGCTTCAACAAGAAGAAATATTGGAAATGTTGGGTGAGTCCTTGGAGCTAACTCTGAAGCCCACCGGGGGAGAGATTCCACTGGATACGCTACCTGGCGGAGTGTTGGCTAAAGATACCAAACGGGGTGATTATGTGCTGATCCTTGGACATTTAGACGGTATGAGCCATGAGGCTTTTGGCAAGCTGATCATGTATTCTGCAGGGTTGGAAGCCAAGTGTATTGTGTGTGTGGGACAAGAAATCACGGCAGAAATTCGTCAGAGTTTTGATTGGCTGAATATGGTTTCACGGGATGACGTCAATTTTTACGGCCTTGAACTCGAATTATGGCGGATTGATGATTCGGTGCCTGCCCCTAATTTCAATGTGGTCTGCCAGCCCAACATGTGGGCCAGACAACTGAAGATGGGCCAAGAGGAGGGAGAACCTAACAGCAGTCCAAAGTCTAAAGAATCTTCTGCCTCAAAAGCCCAGAAAGAAGAGCCTCCTAAAAATTCCAAAGAAAAAGCTTCAGCTCCACAAGGAAAGACTGGCGCAGGTTCTAAAGACGGAGTATCTGTTCGGCAAAACTTTGTCTACACGAAAACGTTCTCGTAAGGTTTTTCAGATCTTGTCTCATGTCTAACGATTGAGAGTGGAGAACATGAAAATCCTTCTCGCAGTCAATGATTTTTATGAGGAGCCGTTTTCTGCGATTCAACAGTTGCCTTTGGGCTGTTGAGTTTTTCCGAAGATTGACTTAAGAGTAGTTTCTCTCTCGCCCACAAAAAGCTTTCCGTTTTCAAAACCTAGGGATCCTACCTAAGCGTCTTGAGGGCTCGCCTTGAAAATTTCTAGACAGAACCTTTGGCTTGCGCTAATCTACCGCACCCCCACTTATGATATCCTCTCACCACAATTCTCCCACAGATTTTATTCGCAGCGCGATTCTCTTGGATCAGGAGAGTCGGCGATTTGACCAGCGCGTCCATACCCGATTCCCTCCTGAGCCGAACGGACATTTACACATTGGTCATGCGAAGTCGATTTGTTTGAATTTTGGCATTGCTCAAGAATTTGGAGGGCTTTGTAATCTGAGATTCGATGATACGAATCCGACAACAGAGCATATGGATTATGTGCAATCGATTCAAGAAGATGTCAGATGGTTGGGCTTTGAGTGGGACAACCGGTTGTTTTATGCCTCGGACTATTTTCAAACGATATACGAATATGCATTGAAGCTCGTTCGAAAAGGTCAAGCGTATGTTGATAGTTTATCAGCAGAGGAAATACGAGAGTATCGAGGGACCTTAACGGAGCCCGGCAAAGAAAGTCCCTATCGTTATCGAAGTCCTGAAGAAAATTTAGAGTTATTGAACAAGATGCGGGCTGGAGACTTTGAAGATGGGGCTCATGTCCTACGTGCCAAAATTGATATGGCTTCTCCCAATATTAATCTGCGTGACCCGGCTTTATATCGTATACGCCATGCGACTCACTATCGGACTGGAGATGACTGGTGTATCTATCCGACGTACGATTTTGCTCATCCTTTATCGGACGCTCTTGAAGGCATTACGCATTCCTTGTGTACGCTGGAATTTGAAGATCATCGTCCCTTATATGATTGGGTTTTGCGTGAATGCGAGGTATCATGCCATTCCCAGCAAATTGAGTTTGCCCGTTTGAACCTTGGTCACACAGTCATGAGCAAGCGAAAACTCTTGCAAATGGTCGAAGAACGGCAGGTCAACGGATGGGATGATCCCCGTATGCCGACTCTGAAGGGGCTTCGACGGCGTGGCTATACTCCGACCGCCATTAGGAATTTTTGTGATCGCGTGGGCGTGGCGAAGCGGGATAGCGTGATTGAAATGGCACAGTTAGAACATGCCATACGGGAAGATTTAAACCAATCAGCCTCTCGGGTGATGGCGGTGCTGCGTCCACTCAAAGTCATCATTGAAAACTATCCGGATGGGCAAACCGAAGAGGTCGAAGCTGTCAACAACCCTGAAGATGAGAGCCAGGGAACTAGGCAACTTTCATTTTCTCGGGAAATCTATATTGAAGAAGACGACTTTCGTGAAGAGCCACCTAAAAAATTCTTTCGTCTTTCGCCCGGGCAGGAAGTGCGTCTCCGCTATGCCTATATCATCCGTTGTGTTGCGGTCGAAAAGGATGAGCAATCAGGGACTATTACCGCGATTCGCTGTACCTATGACCTAGATAGCAAGCGTGGTGGATCTCAGGCTGGTCGAAAAGTCAAAGGGACGCTTCATTGGGTCTCGGCGGGCCATGCCATTGCCGCAGAGGTTCGGTTGTTTGAACCCTTGCTCACAGAGGCGTCTTCTGATCCTCAAGCACAGCCTTCTCTTCCGATGCTCAATCCAGATTCTTTGATGGTTCTTTCAACCTGTTGGGTTGAGCCTAGTCTGAAGCAGGCTGAAATCGGGAGCCGGTTCCAATTTGAACGGCAAGGGTATTTTTGCTTGGACCCTGACTCTTCTGACCAGAAGTTAGTCTTTAACCGAACCGTCTCTCTTCGTGACTCCTGGGCTAGAATCCAGAAGAAGTGAGACATTGCTTGAAAGTGCTCTATCACATTTATGTATCGAATATTTCCTCAAGATTCATACCATAAAATATATTCATCATGATCATTTGTAAGGCCTGTCATGTTGTGGCGCAAACGTGAACAGCAGATTGATTCTTATTCAAAAAGAATTCTCTTAGAACGAAAAATGTTCTGGGGGCGACCGCATACCCGCAAATATATTGAACGCGATCTTCCTCATGCCAAGGGCCATCCGGTGGGAACGGTCTTTTGTTTAACCCGGCTTCGCCCCTTTTGGCGATTCAGGCTACGGAGACCCTTGCAGTCGACCTATTTTACGCTGAACGCCAAAAGGCGATGGATTCAAACGTGTCGAACCTTTCATTAAGTTTCATTTTTTCGTTATTCTGTCGCGACTCAAGGTATGGAACGGAGTTAGTGGAACCTTAGATCTTCATAAGAGAGAAATGGGTTAGAGCCTTGGGTGTCAAATTTTACTTAGGTAGAAAAATTTATAGAAAGAATAGCCTGTTACTCGTTACCATAGAAAAGCAAAAGCCCTCTAGACGAAGAAACGTCATTGATTAAGAGATTTTGGGTAAAGATTTTTCAGAATCCTGCCGATAGTTTAGTATAGATGGCAGGAAAGAAGAACCGCTTCATTGAGGGGTCTTCCACATGTTTGGGAAAGCATGTTTTGTGTTAGCTGTTGTCTGTTTAGCCTGTTGCGTTGCCGTGCTGTCTTGGTTTGGCTGGGTGCATGGTATATCTTGGTCACGTCGAAGAACGAGTTTTCCCACTCACGTATAAGTCCTTGTTCTGGTTTTTCCCTCCCTGCCTGTTTGACGTAAAAAATCCTTAACGGTTCTGCAAGAAAAAGGATTTTCCCCTGACTGTACTCATTCAGTACGGTAGTCAATGTATTCTGCAAGAAACTTCAAACGGATGCATTCCCGAAGAACAATTGGTGTGCGATGCTTGATAGCAGTTTCTCAGTCACGGAAATGAACGCTCAACACGTTCACTCAGAGTTTGGGCAACATTGGGCGTCTGGAGAGGCCTATCCGAAACCAGATAGTTTGAACGATACGTTCTGGCGATGGGAGTTTCTTCGCCGGCGGACTGATTATCGTCAAGATTGGGAGAAGTATTTTCAGTCAACCTATGAATACGATGTCGCCTGTGCAAACGATCCGAATTATCCCACCCGATATCAAAAAAAAGTTTTTTCTCCTGACCATCCAGCGTTTAAAGCCCGTATGCCGAACTCCCTAGAAAAATATCACTTGAGTGGGCTTCCAAATCCCACAATTGCGAAACCATGGATGCTGTCATTTGATTCCAACTATGGACGAATGTACTTTGGTCAAGGTCCTGATTGGTTAGGCGGGGGCGAAGAAGTGAGTTTGTGCCTTTCTGAATGGCGGGTCGCTGCGGTCTTTGATTTGAAAAAACCCCTCTCTCCACAAATAGACAAAGTGAAGGCAGATCTCTTGGAATGGCAAGAACATCAAGTGGGGCGAAATTTAGAGCGGAGAAAATGCCGGGATGAATGGCCGCTCTATCTCAGAGTGTTAGATGGCGTTGAAGTTGGTGTGTCGTTTCGGGAAATTGGGCATAGGCTTTTGGATATCAAGGAGGATGACGTGGCGGAGGCTCGCATCGCCCAGTTGTATAAACAAGCCTGTCAAATTAGTTTGCATTTTCCCGTGTAAAGCGTGGAGGAGAAAAGTTTTCAAAGAGAAAAGACCATGAATAATCGATTGAACAAGAATGGCATACGAATATTCACCAATCATGAAGCATGACGGTGTGCGCATCGAACCATTAAGGAATACCTATGAGTAAATTAATTGAGGCTCTCAATCGGTTGCAAACAATGAAAGACGACGCTCCTCCTGCCATGGTTGCCGAAACAGATCCCGTTGAGGTTATGGAAACTCCGTCACTTTTCAGTTCTGTTATCCCATCTGAAAGTCCGAAGAAAGTTTCCGTCAAGAAAACGGTGGAAGCGGATCGGCCATTGTTCAATATGGCTGCGGATGATTGGCTTGGGGTGATCCAGCAAGAGTATCTGAGTAAATTTGTCAGAGAGGGTGGCGGTGCGGTGAAGGTTGCCGTCTTCCCTGATCACGACTCTTTAAAGAATTGCCGTCAGGAGCTAGATACCTTAGCCAATAAAGAAGCGTATGTTTTTGTGAAGGTTGATGCCCGGTTTACGAAAATACATATGGTGGAGCGGCTCTTTCACAAAATTGCCAAGCAGATCGATTGGGATGATTTAGCCTATCGGTTTCTGCTTCGGTTATTCGAAGAAAATGGATATCAAAAACCTGATAGCCGGAAAGAGTTCTCTTTGCGTCAGATTGCGGCGTTGAATGAGCGGAAAGAACCCATGTTGCGTCGGGATGTCCAGACGTGGCTAGAAAAATCTATCGAAGGGGACTCCGGGCTTTGTCGTGAGTTTCGGATGGCGATGATCCGTCTCTGTATAGCTCAATTAGAAGCTGGTGATTCAGATCGCGTGATGGCTACGGCTGTGAAGCAATGGTTGTGTGGTGATCTTCGTCTCATCTCTGGGGTCAAGAAAGCTATGATCTATCAAAAGGTGGCGCGGCATAATGCGCGGCATATGTTGACGTCGTTGACTCGGTGGTTGCGGTTGACTGGCATGGGCGGGCTCATTCTTACTCTGGATATTTCCCGGTATTTTGGTAAACGCCATGAATCTCCAGAAGACGGTTCCTTGAAATTCACACCTTCAGCCACGATGGATTTATTTGAATTGCTTCGACAATTTTTAGATACGGCTGATGAAATTGAAGGCCTTCTCATGGTGGTGATGGCACCTCAAGAATTTCTCACAGATTCGCGCCGAGGTGTTGACCGATATGAAGCGTTAAAGTTGAGAGTCTGGGATGATATCCGGCCGAAACATCGCCAGAACCCTTTAGCCTCAATGGTGCGGATTCAAGGTGTGGAAGAAGGAGCCCTTGCGTCCAGTCCCCTTTCTCCGCCAACCCTTCAAGGGCATGGGACTGTGCCGGATGTCGAGGCTCGGCGAGTGATGGAAGGTCTCCGGGCAGGGGTGCCCAATCAGAGCGTGGTTGCGGCGTTAGGCTGTTTGCAGCCTGAGATCGAGGGACGGTTCCGTCGGATGCTGGAGGCCACTCAACAAAACATTACGACAGGTCCTTGTCCGCGAGGGATGGTGATTGAGGGTGGATTTGGAAGTGGAAAATCTCATGTCCTAGAGTTTTTGCAACATCTGGCCTTGGATGCCAATTTTATTTGCAGCCGCGTGGTCATTAGTAAAGAAACGCCGTTCTATCATCCTGTTCGACTGTTTTATTCGGCTATTGAATCGGCCGTTGTTCCGGATAAACAGGGGGAGGTGTTTGCGGAAATTGCCAGTGAATGTGATGTGTGGGCGCCTCGCTATAAGGAGCTTGTGGCCTGGGTCAATGATCCTGAGCATCATATTGATACGCGTTTTGCTGCGACCTTGCTTCTCTACGAACGGATGAGTTCGGATTTAGAATTAGGTCACAGAATGGCTCGTTTTTGGACAGGGGATCCGATTGGGGTCGGAGAGTTGAAAAAGTATCTGAAAGAGGCTGGTTTTGGAGGGCATTATACGTTTGGTCGCGTATCGGCCGCTGAGCTAGCCCTTCAGCGGTTCCAGTTCGCATCTCGGTTGATGCAGGCAGCTGGCTATGCCGGATGGATTTTGCTCATTGATGAAGCCGAACTGATCGGGCGGTATTCTGTCAATCAACGAGCGAAGTCTTACGCGGAAGTGGCTCGCTTAATGAATATGATCGATGGACAAATGCTGCCAGGGCTGGGAACGGTCATTGCCTTAACCAACGATTTTCGAGAAGAAATTTTAGAGAAAAAAGGCGATAGCGTGAAGTTGTTGGAGAAACTTCGTAACAAACAGACTGAGGCTGATCGGATCCTAGCCGACAAAGCGGAATTAGGCATGAGCCTTCTTCAATCTCAACGCATTCCGCTAGGACAACCGTCGTTCGAGACGATTCAGGAAGTGTATCAAGTTGTCCGAGGGCTTCATCTTAAGGGACATGGCTGGCGTATGTGGGAGAATACCTCAGAGGATTCACCCACGATGGTGGCTGGAACGAGAATGCGGAAATACGTGAAAAGTTGGGTCACGGAATGGGATTTTTCCCGTCTCTATCCAGGGGAAGCCTGTGAAATTGAAGTGTCACCTTGGAAGCCTTCCTATGATGAACCCGAAGAGGTTTTTGATGAACCAGCAGAACCTGAAGTCAGTCCTACGATACAAATTTTGGAAGTGCCTGACGTATCGCCTAGCAGTTCTTCAGAAGATGCCGGTGAATGTGAGGCTCCTTCCACTTCTTCGACCATGGATTCTTTGCCTCCGTCCTCGTCTTAGCATCCAGCTTGGTGCGAGACACGTTCCCTGTGTTAATCTACAGTCCGAGTGAAGGAGCGTTTGCCAAGAACGCTCTTTGCAGCCCTATTCTTTGTCACGTCTTTTCCTCTTTATTTTGTTTCTAGGCACTTCATTTTCTCCTGAAACCCGTCTTCATTTGCCTATTCCCGGATAATCGTTAGGATAGTCTTCTTGCTACACAGTTCCTCCTCGCCTGTATCAACCATTTTCCGTATGTGGTGGCCGTTAGCGGGCAGTTGGCTTCTGATGGGAGTGGAATTGTTGTTAGTCGCGGCCATTGTGTCTCGTTTAGCCAATCCGGAAATTCATTTAGCCGCCTATGGTGGGGTGGTCTTTCCACTTTCCCTGTTGATTGAAGCACCCATCATCATGATTTTGGTGGCCTCAACGGCGTTATGTAAAGACTGGCAGGCTTACCGCTTGATGCGAAATTTTATTGTGACGTTAGGGGCGGGTCTCACGTTCCTTCATATGCTTTTGGCTTTTACCCCTTTGTACGATGTGGTTGTGAAAGTCATTCTAGAGGCTCCACAAAGTATTTGGGAGCCTGCCAGAATGGGGTTGCAAATGATGACGCTCTGGACCATGGCAATTGCGTTGAGGCGGTTTTTCCAAGGTCTGGTGATTCGGGCGAGCCGGACTCGTCTTGTGGGTATTGGGACGATACTTCGCTTGGGCGTTAGTGCATCAGTCTTATTTGCTGGGCTGATGATACAAAACTTTTCAGGCATCTTTGTGGCAACAGCCGCTCTCTCGGCTGGGGTGCTTGTTGAGGCAGGTTTTATGTTCTGGTGTGTTCATCCGATTGTGCAAAACTTGCGTGATCAGCCTGTGGTGCCCGAGTGGAAGCCGTTAACGCTTTCTTATTTAATGAAATTTTATTGGCCATTGGCGGTTACTCCGTTAATTGCTTTGGCCACGCTCCCTATCTTAAGCGCAGCCATCAGTCGTATGCCGCAGGCCTTAGAATCATTAGCGGTATGGCCAGTGATAAGCGGGCTCACCTTCGTGTTCCGAAGTGTGGGGATTGCGGTTCAAGAGGTGGTGGTGACTTTTTCAGACCGGCCTCAATATTTTCGGCCTCTGCAACACTTTGTGGGGTTGGTGTCTTTGGGTTCTTTCGGATCGTTGTTCTTGATTGCTGCTACGCCGCTGTCAACGTTTTGGTTTGGAACTGTCGCGGCTCTCAGTCCTGAGCTTGCGGCCATGGCCAATACTGCACTGTGGATAGCGGTGATCTTGCCAGCCCTAAGTCCCTGGGAAAGTTATTTTCAAGGAAAACTGGTCTATCATGGCGCGACCGTTTCTATTACACAAGCTGTCAGTCTCTATCTCATAGGAATGGCGCTCCTCTTAAGCCTGGGAATCATATATGGACAAATCCCAGGTTTGTATATAGGACTCACCGCGGTTCTGGTTGGGTTAGGAGTCCAAATAAGCTGGCTTTGGAAGCATAGTCAAAGATGATTATATAAGGGGTCAGACTCGAATTAAATAATTCGAGTCTGACCCCCTATTGTTAATATTTGAGAGTGTTGTATATTGCAACGCACCAGAGGCAAATTTGCCCGTGATGACGTTGGGTGCCAAGCACCGCTGGTGGCTTTTTTCAACAGGCCCTATTTAGATAGAAGGTGCATGAAAATCCATTCAAAGTGTATGGATTTTCATGCATAGTGAATATGTGATGGGACAGAGTTGAATCTTGTAAGTTATTGAATTGTTTATAAAATTTTTTCTAATTTCTAGGGATATTTATAGGAACATACATTGCTTGTGTTTGGGTACTATGCAGAAAGTATTAGTCATTGAAGATGATGAACTGGTACGAGATTCTGTCTCGCTTTCTTTGGAATCGGCTGGGTATGAGGTGATGGAGGCATCGAGTAGCCTGGAAGGCCTTCAAAGTCAGAAGCAATTTGGTGCTTCAGTCATCATTTCTGATGCCTTGTCGTTAGAAAACGAAGAAGGGAAGGCTTTTCAGCAATTTTGCCTACAATCTCCAGGCATTCCTCTTATTACATTAATGGGTTCCATGTCAGATTCTGATACTTTGCACTCAGACTCTGCAGTGTCTAAGTCTCCACACACGTTGCAGAAACCCTTTACTCTAGATGAGCTTCTCGCCACAGTTGAAAACGCCTTAACTCATTAAGAGCACCGGCAGTTTTCTTTCCTGATCGTTTAGGTCTGTTCTTCCAGTTACCCGAACTCGCAAACATTGTAGACGGTCAGGCTGTCAAGCCGCCTTTGTTTTCTTAGCGTTAGTCGCTAGGTGGTTCGAAATGTCCCGGTGGACGTGAACCCCACGGGACTGTGGTGGCGCGGATTTGTTTAGACAAGCTTTGAAGGTTGACATGGGCCGCTCGAATGAGTTTTGGGTCATCGTGATGAATAAGGTTGGTGAGTAAGACAAAAAGATCCGGATAGTCACGTCGGGCTTGAATCATCCGTTCGAAGATAGGGTCGATGTCATGACCTGTGGGCAATTCGGGTTGGTCGTCATCCAGGTCATTCCATAAACGTTGAATGATCAAGGGGTGGTAATGAAGCCATGAGATGGGGATCTGCAAATATCTGGCAAGCGTTGCGAGGAGAGAAACTGTCGGATCCATACTCCCATTTTGGATGCCCTGTAACGTGCTGAGATCAATAGCCGATTGTTGGGCCAGTTTCGAGAGAGGGAGTTGACGATATTGACACCATGGTTGAAGATACAGTTCTTGAGGCATGCGAGATCATAGCCAACCGCTGTATGCAAGTCCACCATATAAAATGTGAAAAATGCAGCGTGGAGGGCGACAATCGAGATAGGCACTAACTCTGCTCCTGAGATGGCTTGCACTCTGAACGACATGCCATTCACTAATTTGGAATGTGTCAAGGTGGTGAGGTAGAGTCTCTTCGTGTCAATCTCTGCACGATATGTGTTGCCAGTAGTGGTCCTGATGTGGGTGTTACTTCCGCTAGCCATTTCGGCCGAGGTCTTGCCTGAACAGGTGGCTGTGCTCGTAAATATCCAAAATCCTGCCAGTCAAGAATTGGCGAACTACTATATGGAGCGTCGACATATTCCGCCTGTTAACCGCGTGGACTTGGATCTCCCTACCTCCAACGCGATTAATCGCGATGCGTACGACAAGGATTTGGTTGTGTCTGTGCGAAAAGCATTAAGGAAAAAGGGATTGGCGGATACGATTAGCACATTGGTGAGCGTATTTGGCATACCATTGCGAGTCCGTGCTCCCAAGCCAACGGAAGAAGAACAAGTCTGGATAGAGGATGCCAGAGGCTGGAGACAGTCGGCTCTGAATCTCCTGCACGAACAGGAACAAGAGGTACGAAATTTACAGGCGCGTGTGATGCTAGCTGAGCAGCCTCTTGCCAAATTCATTATTCCGCCACCAGATACAAGTGGGCAGCCAACCACATCCAAAATCCGCACTTGGAAAAATAGCCTCACGACATTGCTCAAGACCAGCCATGAAGACATTGTTGTAAACGCTCATGCGCAGAACAAAGAGGAGGTCCTTGCCGTATACCGGAAAATTGTTCGACGTATGTTTGGGAAATTTGGCGTGAAGGCGTTTAGTAGAGAGATGTCTGGTTCATCGGTTGATTCTAAGGGTGAAGAAGTTGTGGCTCAGCAGCGGATAGCAAGGCTCATGCAGCAGCCGTCCTTCAAGACGCGGACTAAAGCCTATGGCCTTGTGCAGCCAGCGTTTGGTCTATGGGGGATTTTGGCACTCGCCCATTGGGAAATAGAACGATATGGACAGGCTGACGGAAGTGCAAGTGTCGATAGTGAGCTGAGTTTTTTGTGGTGGAATGCTGAAACGTATCCTGTTGGGGGACGTCTGCCCAATCCCTTGTACCTGGGGTATGCTGGCCAGGTTGCTGAGTGGCCACTTCCTACTTTAATGGTGAGTCGATTGGATGCCCCAACTCCTGAACATGTGCGAGGGATGATTGATCAATCCATTGAAACGGAATCACGAGGTCTTTCCGGCAAGGTGTACGTGGATGCACGAGGCATAAAAAAGGAAGGCGCTCCTTTGTCCACTGGGTTTTACGATTTGGATATGCAGAATTTTGCAACACAATTCCGGAAAGGTTCGAACTATCCTGTGATCTTAGAAAATACCGAACAACGTTTGAGTCAACCGGGAGATGCACCAAATGTTGCGCTCTATGTTGGGTGGTATCGGCTGAGGCATTACGAAAATGCTTTTACGTTTAATCCGGGTGCAATTGGCTATCATATTGCCTCTGGCGAAGCGGCGAATGTTCATAATCCGCAAGAGTCCGGGTGGTGTAAAAACGCTTTGGAGCGGGGAATTACGGTCACACTCGGTCCAGTTGATGAACCCTATTTAGATGCGTTCCCTTTGCCCACGGAATTTTTTGGTCTGTTGTATTCCGGGAAGTACTCTCTTGTCGAAGCCTATTATCTTTCCACACGGTATCTCAGTTGGAAAATGGTGCTCTTTGGCGATCCCTTGTATCGCCCTTGGCCGCCTTCGGATGTTGGGCGGCAAAAAGTGGTGCAGACATTATTACAGAAGGCCTCTTTGCCGAATCCTCCTTCTTTGCACATCTTTCCTTCTCCAAACACGGAATATGATTCCAGAAAATTCCCAGGAAAATATCCTCCATTTGATGTGAGAATGTTGAATCCATAAATGCTATTCATTATCCATTGATGAGGCTTGCGTACTTGTAAAATTTTACATGAAAGGGTTGGGGGATGGCTGAATCTTTAACGTCTTCTTCGTATTGTATCTGGCCTAGTCCTGTAGGGCGGCTTTTACTCGTTGGCGATCATGATGGGCTGCGAGGCCTGCATTTTCAGGATGGCAAACATCCTGTGAAAATAGACAAGTCATGGAAAGAGAACCGAGGTCCTTTTAAGGACGTGATTAAACAATTGGACCAATATTTTTCTGGGCGGTTGAAAAATTTTACTGTTCCATTGGCTTTAGAGGGGACGAAATTTCAACGTTCTGTGTGGCGAGCGTTGACAACTATTCCCTATGGAGCCACCGTTTCATATGGGGCCATTGCGAAAAAAATTGGGAACTCCCATGCTTCGCGGGCTGTGGGAGCAGCAAATGGGCAAAATCCGGTTTCCATTATTGTGCCCTGTCATCGGGTGATTGGTAGTAATGGACGATTAGTGGGGTATGGAGGAGGATTGTCGATTAAAGAAACCTTATTGGATTTGGAAACAAATTTTGTCGGGAATTAAAGGATGACTAGGGAAACAGAAAGTTTCGCCTAGCTTGCTCTGAGACGTTCTACGTCCTGGGATATTCTTGTTTTGAAATTGCCCCAAAGTGGACTTGAAATGGTGGCTGAGCAACATTGTTTACGTAGCGGTTTAACGTTTCTCTAATCACAGGAAAAGCCAGTTGGTCCCATGGAATAGCTTCAATGGGCATCAATTGCACTTCCAGGCTTTCTTCGCCTGGCCCAAAGTTCAAGTCTTGTAAGAGGGCACGATACACCACATACACTTGGCTGACATGTGGCAAGCTAAATAGCGCGAATAACGAGTCAATCGTGACATTGGCTTGAGCTTCTTCCAGCGTTTCCCGAGCGGCCGCTTCTTCGATGCTTTCTCCTAATTCCATAAAGCCAGCTGGAAACGTCCAGAAGCCCAGACGAGGTTCAATTGCCCGTCGGCATAACAGAATCTGATCTTCCCATTCAGGTATGCATCCAGCCACCATTTTCGGATTTTGGTAATGAATAGCCTCACAGGAAGGGCAGACCGCACGCAAGAGGGTTTCCCCCTGCGGGATTTTCTGCTCAACTTCTTCTCCACACTGGCTGCAAAAATTGATTGGCGGAACCATTGAAGAAGACGTCGTAGATCGAAGGTTAGGCATGGCGCATCTCTTTCTCATATGATACTCAGAATCCTGCCTATTTCAAATTGTGCAGTGGCGGCGTCATTTTACGGTGCTTTCGTTGCTTGAAGCTATGCCCTGTCCATTTGGGAGTGTTGAATAATGAGGATATCAAAGGTCGTATGTCGGCATAAAACCCTTGGCGATCAATAGCGCCGGGTCTGTTCAAAATAGTCCGCTCGCCTGCGCGAAGCCGCTTCGGCGAAGCCAAGTCCAGCAAGGCCACAGCCATTTTTGCGCGCGGAGCGTACGGGCAGTACGTGAGTACGGAATAATGGCGAGAACGTTGCTGGCGGATTTTTTCAATCGATCCGTCATCATTGTGAATCTGTCTGGTCCTTTGGTAAGGTGAACCGCATTTTTCGTCGTCAATTCAATACATTCATCAACAGTAGGAATTGTAAAGGAAAGACCTGGCATGAGTGCGAATGATAAGCAAGTTATTTTTTCTTTAGTAGGTGTTGGCAAAATTCACCCCCCGAAAAAGCAAGTGCTGAAGGATATCTATCTGTCATTTTTTTATGGCGCGAAGATTGGTGTGCTGGGTTTAAATGGGTCAGGAAAAAGTACACTTCTGCGAATTATCGCGGGTGTCGACAAGGACTATGTCGGAGAAATAACTTTTTCGAAAGGCTATTCAGTCGGACTCTTTGAACAAGAACCGCATCTTGAGTCGGGGAAGACTGTGAAGGAAGTTGTAGAAGAGGGTCGTGCCGAAGTTGTCCAATTGTTGCGGGATTATGAAGATGTCAGTCAACGATTCGCAGAGGAGATGACTTCGGAGGAGATGGAAGCGTTAATTGAGCGGCAAGGGAAACTGCAGGAACAAATTGAGGCTGCGAATGGTTGGGAATTAGAGCATCAATTGGATGTAGCCATGGATGCATTGCGCTGTCCGCCAAAAGACGCGTTGGTGGATGATTTGTCAGGAGGGGAACGTCGCCGAGTGGCCTTGTGCCGTTTGCTCATTCAGGAGCCGGATATTTTGTTGCTGGATGAACCGACGAATCACTTAGATGCTGAGACGGTGCAATGGTTGGAACAGCATCTTCAGCAATATAAAGGCACCGTGATTGCGGTAACCCATGACCGCTATTTTCTTGATAACGTGGCAGGGTGGATCTTGGAACTCGACCGTGGACAAGGGATGCCATTTCAAGGGAATTATTCTTCCTGGCTAGAGCAAAAGAAGGATCGGTTAGCTAAGGAAGAAAAATCTGAATCGAAACGACAGAAAACTCTTGAGCGGGAACTTGAATGGATTCGCATGTCACCCAAAGGCAGACAAGCTAAGGGTAAAGCGCGAATGAGCAGGTATGAGCAGTTGGTGGGGGAAGAGCAGGCTAAACAAGTTGATGATTTGGAAATTTATATTCCGTCCGGTCCCCGATTGGGTGATGTGGTCGTGGAAGCAGAAAATCTTGCCAAAAGTTTCGGTGAAAATTTGTTGTTTGATCAGTTGTCTTTTTCCTTGCCGAAAGGTGGGATTGTTGGCGTGATTGGCCCAAATGGAGCCGGCAAATCCACTTTGTTTAAGATGATTGCTGGGCAAGTCACGCCTGATTTCGGGACGTTAACCTTAGGTGAGACTGTCAGATTGGGTTACGTCGATCAAAATCGACTGATCGATGACGCGTTGAATGTGTGGGAATGTATTTCAGATGGCAAAGAAACGGTAATGCTAGGAAAAGTCGAAGTGAATTCCCGAGGGTACGTGTCCCGATTTAATTTCTCTGGGTCGGATCAGCAAAAAAAAGTGAAAGATCTTTCTGGTGGTGAACGCAATCGTGTGCACTTAGCCCGTATGCTGAAAGAAGGAGCCAATGTGTTGTTATTAGATGAGCCGACCAACGACTTGGATGTGAATACGTTGCGTGCTCTCGAAGAAGGGTTGGAGCATTTTGGAGGTTGTGCGGTGGTGAGTAGTCATGACCGATGGTTTTTGGATCGTATTGCCACACATATTTTAGCCTTTGAAGGCGATAGCCAAGTAGTATGGTTTGAGGGGAATTATTCAGAATATGAAGCTAATCGGAAAAAGCGGTTGGGGAAAGCCGCTGAAAGCCCCCATCAGATCCGTTATCGCAAATTAACCAAATCTTCCTAACACGATGACATGTCTTCTGGTCCTCCAAAAACGCCTGACTCTATGAAGTCGACTCCTGATTTGCCAGAAACTCATAAATCAGGACCAGTTATTGTTGCAAGGGTTCTGGGCATTCTGTTTGTGGCTGGAGGGTTTATGTTAGGCATTCAGGGCTTGGATCATCCTCAGTCTCCGATGCTTCCTACTGCTTTAGGCCTCATCGTTGCGGGGCTGGTTGCTCAGGTCTTTGCACTGATTCGGTCATGGTACCTGTATTCTCAACGAAACGTCTAAGTCAGCAATGTGGTCTGTTTTGTTGAATCGCACCGATAAAGATAGATTTGTGACGTACTGGGAGTTGTTTGTCGTTTTGGGATTGAGCCTGTTCATGGTGAGCTGTGAGCCCTGGCGCGACAGCTATCTTGATAAGGGGATCGGTGTGCTGACACAGCCGGAGGTGCGAGAAAAATTAGGAAAGCCCCATGCGATCGAAGATCCCTTACTGTCGGATGAAACCACATGGCGATACCGATATGTTCTGACTGAAGGTGATTTAGATCCGTGGGGAATTAAGACCTTTGGGAAAGAAGCTGGAAGTGTCTTAAGTGGTCCGGAAGGAACCTTGAGGGAAAAGGTGTATTGTTATGTGCATGTATTAGTTTTTGATAAGGAAAAGGTGCTTCGCGAATGGGAACGAGAGTTATGCCAAGTTCCGACCCGTCCTAATCCTTTTGAACAAACACTTTCTGAGTAGAAGGGCTATCCTTCTGAGATTTCTGCTAGTAGAAGGCGTTTTCGAAGGAGTGAGCGTTATCTCTCGAACAAGCTATTCTAGGTACAACTCTTATGCCTGTGTTTAACAGCGGAGCGTTCCTTCAGCAATGTTTTTCCGTGCATCCCCTCACTTTGACCCTAAAGTTAGTCACGCCTCCTGCCCTTGTCGGGGTCGTGTGCACGAATTGTCGGATGAAACATCGGTTAACCGTCAAACAGGTAGGGCAAAAAGAAGGAGAAAATGCCGCAGTTGCTGAAGATGAGATGGGCGTATTTCAAGTATGCTACCAAACCCATTATGAAGATGTTCGTATTTCAGAGGTTGATGTGATCAAGAATCTTGTGGAATTTCGGTGCTTTCCTTGTCGGCGAACGTTTCGCTTTGATCTAGAGAAAATTGAAACACATCAACCCTGAACAGAGCCATACAGTTGTCACGAAACTTGAGATCCTGAGATTTACTGAGGAAGTACGAGGCTTGAACGCCCGCAACGAATTGCTCTGTTGCGGGCGTTTCAGAAAAAGAAGACCCTAACGGTTTGGCTGTGGCGTATAACGAAGATAAGGTTTGATGACCCGATGACCTTTAGGAAATAAATTTGGAATATCGGCATCGGCGACAGCTGGAGTAATGATACAATCTTCACCATCTGTCCAGTTTGCTGGCGTTGCCACTTTGTATTTTGCGGTGAGTTGCAGGGAATCCACCACTCGCAAAATTTCTTGAAAATTCCGGCCTGTAGAGGCGGGATAAGTGAGCATCAATTTGACTTTTTTATCAGGCCCAATGATGAAGACTGAACGCACCGTCATATTATCTAACGCATTGGGATGAATCATGTCATAGAGATTGGCCACCTTCTTGTCAGGGTCAGCAATAATGGGGTAACTCACAGTGCAATTTTGGGTTTCATTAATATCGTTGACCCAGCCCTTATGAGAGTCAATGGGATCAACGCTGACGGCTAGCACTTTCACATTACGTTGTTTAAATTCGTCCGTGATCTTTGCCATCGTTCCGAGTTCGGTCGTACAAACAGGCGTATAATCTTTAGGATGAGAAAACAGGATACCCCATCCATCGCCAAGCCACTCATGAAAGTTCACAGTGCCTACTGTGGTTTCTGCGGTAAAGTTGGGTGCTTCGTCGCCAAGTCGTAATGCCATAATGCCCCTCTTTTCTGTGAGAAGAATTGTGAATAAAGATATCTGGGTTTGAACTACCCATAATGTATGATCGTTACTCAGGAAGAAATATCAACAACTGTCTTCTGAGCTTGAGGAATACCGAAAGTCTAAGTCAGTCTCCTTGAGATGGTCAATATAGAGGCGAGGCAATACGTTTTCAAGAAATAGACTAGGGTTCTTTTTCGTAAACCTTATACACAAGGGAGGGATAGGACGGTATGGCAGAATCTTCTTTGCAGGTCTCAGTGATCATGGGCAGTAAGTCTGATTGGGAGACCATGAAATTAACAAGTGAAACGCTGGAAAAATTGGAAATATCTCATGAATGCAAGGTTCTCTCAGCTCACCGGGCTCCGGATGCATTGGTCGAGTATATTAGACAGGCCGAAACGCGGGGCGCTCAAGTGTTTATCGCCGGCGCGGGGGGAGCGGCTCATCTAGGTGGGGTGATTGCGGCAAAAACTCAATTACCTGTTCTCGGGGTGCCTATGCAATCAAAGTCCTTGGGAGGGCTGGATTCGCTCCTCTCAATTGTACAAATGCCAAAAGGCATTCCGGTTGGTTCATTAGCGATTGGTAGTGCAGGGGCGATTAATGCTGCCTTATTGGCTGCAGCCATATTGGCCCTGGCTGATTCTGCCCTGGCAAAACGATTGGGTGCCTATCGTGAAGCGCAGACTCAGGCGGTATTAGCCGACCAATTATAATTGATACCTTGAAATTTTTTGCAAGCAGAGCTTTAAGCTTGTAAATGTGTTATGAGCCTATTTAATAGTGATGATAGCAACGGCTACATCTAGTCTCTGAATCTTAATAGGGCAGAGGCCTCGGATCGGTTCAACAAATTCCGCTCGTTTGCGTGGTGAAGCGCTACTGCGCGTAAACGCGCAAGCGGCTTTCAGCCTTCGTAGCCGCTATGGCGAAGGAGTCCCGGCGAAGCCAGGGAGCACCGCTGGTGGCTTTTTTCAAAAGACCCTATATTAATTTTTCATCCTCATGAGGGTTTTCTTTTTTCTTGGTCGAGTAATGCAAATCGAGGGATGCTTTTTCCTTCTATCTCGACTTTCTCATAGAACATGTCTAAGGGTCTGACCCATAATCCGCATTCACCATAGAGGGCTCGGTAGACCACCATCTGTTCTTCGGTCTTTGAATGTGTAGTAATACCGATGACTTGATAGGTGTTCCCTTTGTAATGACGATATGTGCCTGGTTGGATCATGTGATATTTCCTTGAAGAGAAAAGCTCGCTAGGACAAAGCTCAGATTAGATTGGTGATTGTTTGCACTGCTGTGGATGTTGTTGTCGATAAGAATGTAGCGCAATGCTACTCGCAACGGTGGCGTTCAATGGAATGGACGGGTGAATCTGAGAGATGCAAAATTGTCGTGAAAAGGGCAATGAAGGTATGCCCATGCCTTCTTCCCCAATGAGCAGACGAATGTTTTGAGGCCAAGTAAGAGTGGCGATATCTTCCCCTTGCATGTCCAGTGGGATAATCCATTGTAATCTGTCTGGTTGGTGTAATTCCGAGATTGAACACCCCAAGGTGAGTGGCTGAAAAAAAACGGCTCCACTGCTGGCTCGAATGACCTTGGGATGAAAAGGATGAACAGCCTCGCATAGAAGGACGACCCTGTGGACCCCGAAGGCCAGACAGGAACGAAGGAGGGCTCCTAGATTACCTGGATCGCCGATTGGACAGAGGACTTCTAACCCTGCGGGTGCTTGCGTGAGATCGAATGGTGGTAGAGAGGGAGTGGCGCAGACCATCAATGGATCTTTAGTCCCGAAAATATCTAATTCATCATAGAGTGATTTAGATAATACAAATCTCTGGCCGCCGCAGGCCAGATCTTCATCGGCGTCATACTTGGGAGGTAGCAATATCTCGGAGAGAGAAATTTCAGAATGTTGGCTAAGTTCTTTTCTGAGTTTGGTTCCGGCTACGACACATTGCTGGTGAGTTTTGACGCCTTGGGAATCCAGTAGTGAAACCCACCGTTTAAATCGAGGATTCTGTCGGCTCGTAATGGATTGCACTGATCGCATAAGAATTGGAGATAGCAATGAAGGATGAAATATTTGCTGAAAGAGGTGAGGTTGGAAGGCTCTCCTGTTTTGGTGAACAACCGATTCTCACCCTCATCCTTGGTCCCTCTTTGGAATCAAGCCCTCAAGAGAGAAAGAATGTTCATAGGTTTCAGTTGAACGTTAAAACCCTGTAGTACTAAATTCTACAAAACCGCATGTTTTTTAGCCTAAATCTTAGCAAATCTGCCTTAAGAGACCTATAAAAATAGCCGATAACTGACTTAAACAGAGTTTTTTGACCCCTAAATACTGTGTTGTACGCGAGAAGCGATTATTGACTCTCTCTAAGTATCTCAACGTTCAGTACGTGTAACAGGAGACAGCTATGTTTGGATCTTGGTCTGGAGGAAAAGCTGCTCAGAAAGATCAAACAACCGTGAGCCCCTCTAAGACACCCGCTTCGAATGGGACTACTCAATCAAAAGATTTTGATCAAGCTATAGAATCTTTGGCCAGAGTGCTGCGTTGTCTCGGACGACATTCATTTGAATTAGAGCAGCAAACAGAAAAAGAAATTGAAAAAGAATTTGAACGATGGGCCATGCATGTGTTGGTTGGAGCGACGCTTCGCGATGAGGATTCCGAGACTGAAGAAGGGACGATTCGGCGTGACTGGGGGGAACTGGCCAAGTTTGTGAATCGGCATCGGCAACAAGAAAAAAACTATGTTGATCGTAATCTTCAAGATGTGCGAAATGTCTTGTGGGAGTTTACCAACACGGTCGGGCGTGCGATTGTTGAAGATAAAGAATCCGACCAGCAGGTGGATAGCTACCTTGGGCAATTACGAGTAGCCACGGAGGCCGGATCGTTTAACGAGGTGAAGCATGCGTTGTTAGCGGTCGTTCAAGGGATGAATGCCGTCGTTGACGAAAGAAAAAAGCGACAACAGCAACGGATAAAACGGCTGGGTGAAAAATTGAAGGCCGTTGAACAGGAACTGGGAAGTGCGCGAAAGGAAATGGAATTAGATCCACTCACCCGGCTCTATAATCGTGGGGCTTTGGATTTACAGCTAGAGCGGACGGTCGGTGTGAGTTTCTTTTCGGAAACTCCAGCCTGTGTGTTCATGGTTGATATCGACCACTTTAAGCAAGTCAATGATACGCATGGTCATCCTGCCGGAGATGCTGTCATTCAGCAAATTGCGGATCGTTTGGTGTCGACGTTTCCCAGAAAAACGGATTTTGTGGCACGGTATGGAGGTGAAGAATTCTGTATTTTACTGCCGGGAGCGAGTCTTGAAGTCTGTCAGCGCTTGGGAGATCGTCTGTTGGAGGCTGTGCGTCGTGAGCCTTTTCAGTACCAAGAGTTGAGCATCCCTGCCACGGTCTCTATCGGGATGGCAGAGTTAGTGCCTGGGGAATCTGTGCCAAGTTGGTTGGAACGGGCTGATCGGGCATTGTATCGAGCGAAGGAAAGCGGTCGAAACCAAGCCTGTATCGCACTTGAGACCGAAGCTTCAACCAAAAGTTAAGAAAGATTGCAGCCAGATATTCCGATCTCTGTGTTAAGTTGTTGACTCTTGGGTTTGTCCTGCCAGTTCTGTTACCGCTAAGCAGTGAATCTTCTCAATGTCTTCAATCTTCCCAAGCCGAGTATGAAAGAAGCTGGCGATTTGAGGAATTCCTGTCATGATATCTTCTAAGATTGGTTCCCAGGCTTCTGGCTGAATGATTAACCGAGCTTGGCTTTTTTCTCTGACCATGGCAATTGCTGTTTCGGGTGTTTCTGTTACCCACATATCCGCGACGAAGCTGGATAAGGCCACGACATCGACCAAAGCCTGAAATTCCGGAGGAGTTTCAAACAATTCTGGAGTATGGCTATAAAGAATTGCCACTTGAAACTCTTCAGGCAGTTCCCATTGTTGAGCCAGCCATGCACCAACTTGCGCATGGTCGACGCCCAGATGTTCGAGTTCAATCCGATTTAAATCAGCATGATTCTGAGGTGTGTGTTTCTGGATCGACTGCATTTCTCCTGTTGCGACTTCATGCAACGCCAAAATTCCAATATCCTGGAGGAGTGCCGCAAGGAACATGAGTTCGGTGTCAGGGTGGGACAGATGTTTCCCAATCGCTCGGGCGGTGATACTCGCAAAAATTGACCGTCGCCAATATTGCATATGGTCAATCGCGGAGTTAGAACTATCTTTGATATCTTTGATAAGACGATAAAAGCAAAATGAAAGTGCCAAATTGGCAATCTTTGAAAACCCGAGTAGCGTGACGCCCTGTAGAACGCTGGTCACCTTGTGACGCGTCCCTCCGTAATAGCCTGAATTGGCCATAAACAGGATTTGTGCCGCCATCCCGGAATCTTGAACAATCAACTCAGCGAGGGTTGAAGCGTCTGTTTCTTCGTCTTGGCACATCTTGAGAATTTTCGAAGCCAATGGAGATAAGATGGGCAGAGACTTGCAGTCTTTAATACGCTCCAAGATCGTGGCTGTTTCTTCGTGTTCTTCGACATCAAGCGGTAGTGACAGTTGCATGGACAGATCCTTGGTAATAAGGGATTATCATTGTCAGTCGAAATTTACGTTCTCGTTTCTTTCTCTGATTCTGTTCCTCTGTTTCGGTTAGAACCCTGCTCAGCTTAAGAAGAAGCTTGATGGTTCCGTGAGTAAAAGGGAACTAAGTTGAAGTATTGTGGAAAAATATATACTCAATTCCGAGTCGGAAGGTGAGAGGCGGGGCGGGAAACCCGCGAAAGTTTTCATAGGAGGCATTGGTCAGGTTTTCCAAAGCCACATACCCGCGCCAGTTTGGGGTAGGAAGATAGGTGATCGTGGTGTCGGCTTTGGTATAGCCTCCCACGCGAGCTATTTGGGTGGGTATTTGGAAGTCCATTCGTGAACTGACAATGGTCACCCGGCTGCTCAGGCTGAGGTTGGGAAACAGTTGAACGGTCAATCCTAATCCACCTCGCCATTTGGGTCGATTTCTTAAGAGGTCTCCAGTTCCGGTGGAGCGGGTGGTTAAATAAGTAAGATTACCCTGGAATGAGACAGAGGCATTAGGAGAGAGTCCCAAAGAAAATTCCCAGCCCTTTGTCCTGGCCGACTTGAGATTTGTCAGTTGAAAGATTCCTTGGTCCAAAAGATCCGGATCTAAATCGATGAGTCCGCGAAAGCGATTCTGAAAATAGGTGATCGAGGCCGTGATTTCTTGGTGAGATGTGGCATACTCCAGGCCGATGTCCCAGCCTGTGTTGGTTTCTGGTTTTAAGTTAGGGTTACCAATAAGCGGATCGCCTAGGCTGGCTAGTCCCGGCAACTTAAAGCCTTTGCCGTAGGCGCCACGAACATGCAGTAACGGAAGCAATGTATATCGTGCGCTCATTCGAGGACTTAGTTGAGGTTGCGATTGTTTGGTTAGGTCTAGGCGCGCGCCGGTGTTGAGCGTGAATGTTTCCCAGGGAGTCGTGGTGAGTTCGACAAAACTCCCCCCAAATGTCCGGTTCAGAGAAAAATCCAATGGTTCATCAGCAGGACCTCCCAGCGAACTCAAGTCTTGTGTGCCGTCACGGTGTCCTCTTTCGTGCGTGAGTTGTCCGCCAAAGGAGAATGTCCAATGCGGTGTTATTGTCCAGGTTTCAATGAGACGCCCCTGATAACGCTGATAATCGGTGGTAAAGCGGGCTGGAGGAATTTGGAACTGAGACGGAGAAGAGAGAACTCCCGGGCTGTCTACATCTTGAGAGCGTTTGGATAGGCTCAAAAAAAATTGATGATCCCAAGTGTCGGGAATGGAAAAAGAAGTTGTGAAGCCTGTCAAGAATGAGTGTGTGTCGCGCTTCTCCGTTTCCTGTAAAAGCGCAAAGGTAGGACCGCCACTGCCTTCAGGAAAATTTTTCACTGAAGTATCCGTATAATTGCCGGTGAGACGAACATTCCAATGAGGTTCTGAATGCATGCCGAAGTTCCAAGCGATGGTATGTTGAGAAAATGCGTCTTTCTCAACTTGTTCGCCATTGTGGGAATGGGATGCTGACAGGTTTGCGGATACGGGGCCTAAGATGCCCTGGCCTTGGATCACGCCTCTGACTGAATCAAATCGTCCGCCTTCAAGGAGAATGCGACCTTTTGTCTGTTCCGAATCCATGTCTGTCACGAGATTAACCGCACCGGCCATGGCCTCAGAGCCATAGAATGCCGAGAGCGGCCCACGGACGATTTCAACGCGCGAGACTTGGTCAATGGGGATTGTTGAAAGGTCTACCGAACCACCGCGTTGGTCAGTGGTATCATTGAGAGGGATGCCATCGATCATGACTAAGGTGAAGTTTGGATCGGCACCGCGAAGGTAGATCGAGCTGATTCCCGCACGGCCACCCATTTCATCAAGATGCACTCCAGAGATCTGCTGGAGCATACTGCTAAGACGATTGGGTTGAAGGGATGACAATTTTTTCTGATCGAGGAGTTCATGACTTTGTGTCGTACGGTCAAGTCGAGTAGGATGCGCAGATCCGGTTACAAAGATTGGATCAAGGGTAGGGATAGTCAAGTCATCGGCATGCCCCATTGAAGTGCCGAATAAGTTAGATGCCAAAGCGATGGTGTAGAAGTATTTGATGAGGAAAACGGACTTATTGTACAAGGACATCACGATGTTGTTTGATGTGTTGCAGGTACACAGACGGCTGTGAGATTGTACTGAATGTGGAGCTTGATCTGTAATCTTTAAATCCTTCTCTGAAAATTTTCTCCTTCAATCACAACCTGGTTATGTCACAAGAAGAGACTTCTCCGAAAGCGTTGGATGGTTTGGCTATGCCTCCGGGTGTCTTGCATCTAGTAGCGAACGAGGGGGCGGAACGGTTTAGCTACTATGGGATGCGGGCAATTCTGGTGGTGTTCATGACCAGTCTGCTCATGAACAGCCAGGGAGAACTTGAGCCTATGGGTGAGGCGGAGGCAAAGACGTATTTTCATCTTTTTGCTTCAGCTGTGTACTTCTTTCCGTTTGCCGGAGCGTTGTTAGCAGATGTCTGGTGGGGGAAATACCGCACAATTTTTTTGTTGTCTCTTGTCTATTGTGCAGGGCACGTGGCCTTGTCTCTGGATCATACTCGAGTGGGTCTCTTGATTGGGTTGGCACTCATTGCTATTGGCTCCGGAGGCATTAAGCCCTGTGTGTCAGCTCTGCTTGGCGACCAGTTTGATTCGAACAATCAACAACTGCTTCCCAAAGCTTTTTCCTGGTTTTATTTTGCCATCAATGTCGGGGCGTTCTGTTCCATGATGGTTACGCCTATATTACTCGATCGGTATGGGCCAGGGCTGGCTTTTGGTGTTCCGGGAATTCTGATGTTTGTGGCGACATTTATTTTCTGGATGGGCCGGCAACGGTATACGCTCATTCCACCGGATAGAATTGGGGTTCTTCGAGAGTTAAAAAGTCCTGCAGCTTGGCAAGCCATTTTCAAATTGTCCGGCATCTATATATTTGTCGCATTTTTTTGGTCTCTGTACGATCAAACGTCTTCTGCTTGGGTTTTGCAAGCACAGCACATGGATCGCCAGTGGATGGGGATAGAATGGCTGCCGACTCAAATTCAAGCTATTAACCCGATTTTGATTTTGTTGTTTATTCCACTCTTTGTGTATGGGATCTATCCCTTGTTAGGGCGCTGTATAGAATTAACGGCCTTAAGAAAAATCTCGATAGGGTTTTTTGTGACGGTAGTGGCGTTTATGATTTCGGCGTACATTGAACAACTCATAGCTCGGGGGCAGGTACCAACTATTGCCTGGCAAATATTGGCCTTTGTGGTCATCACGGCGGCTGAAGTGATGGTCTCGATTACCTGTCTGGAGTTTTCCTATACGCAAGCCCCGCTGAAACTCAAGTCGCTGATCATGGGACTGTTTTTACTCTCGGTCTCTCTCGGAAACGGCTTTACTGCCTTAGTAAATTATTGGATTCAAAATCCGGATGGCAGTGTGGCGCTCACTGGCCCAGACTATTACTGGTTCTTTGCTGGTGTGATGTTTGTGGTGGCTTGTATGTTTCTCTTTGTGGTGGGCAGGTATCAGGAAACGACTTACCTTCAAGGTTCAGAGCGAAAAGCGGAGGCATGAAAGTCGTGAATTCGCTACTTAGCAGAAGGTGCCACGTGGGTTTCTTGCCGAAGATAGAGAATTTGGTTAACCCGAAAAGCCTGGTCGTAATCGCCGGGTTGGATGTATTGTGAATGAAAACATCGGCCATCAAACATCATCAAGCGATTGGGTTTCATCTCGATAAGTTGAAGTAACTCCCAATAAGGGTTCCCATCATTGATGTAGCGATTGTCCCGGCAGGCAAAGAGCGGATTGAAAATCATACTATTTTGAAAGTTTTCATAACCTTCTGGGCTTGCCAGAAATTCATCACTTAATTCCAGCCGATCCGCTAACTGCCTAATTGATCCATCCGGCATGATCGGGACTCTTTCGAGTTCGGTCGGCCGATGACGATAGAGCCCCGTTCCACCTTTACAGAATCCTTCAGGGTTGAGATACACCATCGCGGTTACATCTTGGTCAATATGGGGTTGGCGTTGACCGACGTTTAAACGGAAATCCTGCATCTTGATGCCTTGAAAGACTACCGGCTGCGGCGAAAAAAATGGGAAAAGGTTTCCGCCCCACATCTGACTTAAATGGTCAATCAAGGGTTGGGTGTTCATGTTGAGTGTGGCCCGGACACCTGGAAAGTTCCCCACAATTTCAAATCGATCTGTATAGGGTAACTCCAGCGCAGTTTGGAGGATATCGTCAGGGTAAAGATAAAAGTGATCCGCAAGGATGGTCTTGTGCTGTCCTAACCCAACTTGAAGAACCGAAATCTTAGGATTCGGATTAACAGCAAATAAATCTGGACGAACAGGCTTGGGCATCGAGTCCCTTTAAAGAAAATTATGGAGTAAAATAGAGAAAGAAATCCGAAACATGGTGCGCTGGATAAGCCAAGAGAGTCAAGTCTCCTGAATGCTCTTGCCCCTCTGGGGAAAGGGCAGGGTGAGGGGAACACAGTAAATGGTGCGCGAGCGTGAAATAGAGGAAGAAAAATTTTCGTTAATAAAGGAAAGTCTTTGGACATGCTCAGTATGCTCTCAATGCTAAAGTTGTCCTTTTCCACGTTGTTTGTCAGGAATCCATCCTAACTTTTTTGTGGTTGATAGAGGTGAAAACAGTTGATGGATTTATTTGCAGGGATCTACCAAAAAACAATAGTTGAGCAAATTTTGATGATGCCGGGACTCGCCCCGGCGGGCGAGGTCCTTTTGTTTCGGTAAAAGGGCCCAAAACCATTGACGCTCAGTTCGGGAGATGAAGAGGGGACAGACGCCAGATGGAGAGCGAACCAACTCGCAGGGCTCAAACAAGGTTCGTAAGAAGAGAGCGTCCGTCCCGAGACCGAACAGCAGGCGTCGAGAGGAGAGGCGGATGTAGAAGGTTGTGTTGAAGAGTCTTTTGCCCCGAGGTTGTTCGCCATGAATGAATCTAACTGAGGATCTGATTTTTTCTTAAAGGAGGTGAGTCTGATGACTGCTCCCTATCGAAAAATTTTGGAGACCGTTCGGACGGCTTTTCCTAAGCCAATTTCTGATCGTGTGCATGATTCCTATTTTGTCCATAGTGTCATGCGGGCAATTGATGCGGTCGATACGATGAAAAGTGAGCGGCCTATTTTGGGTGAACGCAAGCCTCTGGATTATGGGGCGGCGAAGCAGAGTCGTCTGGCCGAAGAGGGGAAGACAGTGGAAGAGGTGACTCAGGAACTGGTGGAGTATTGTGAAGGCCTGACCCTATGGGGCCATCCTCGCACGCAACAGAATGTTGTGCCGCCAGTGACGATTTCTTCTCTCATCGGAGTGTTGTTGTCGTCGCTGTATAATCCCAATTTGGCATGGGATGAATATAGTCATCGCGTAGCGTTGGCGGAGGTGGAAGTGGTGACCATGTTGGCAACACTTCTAGGCTATGATCCTGAACAAGCGGGTGGTGTGTTTACCTTTGGTGGAACTGGTACCACGTTGTACGGGATGAAAATCGGTTTAGAAAAGGCACTGCCAGGGTCTTTAGAGCATGGCATTCGTGAAGATGCCGTGATGTTTGCCAGTGATGGGAGTCACTATTGCCGGTACAACATCGCGGGGTGGTTGGGTTTAGGAGCTAAGAATCTGGTGACAATTCCTACTACAGGCCATAATTCAATGGATGTGGCTGCGCTTCGCACGCAAGGTACGCAGGCACTCAAGGCTGGTCGAAAAATTTCCGGTATCATTGTTACGCTCGGAACAACGGATGCCTTTGGTCTGGATGATCTTCGAGCTATTATGGCGCTGCGGGATGAATGGGTCAAAGAATTTGATTTACCGTACATGCCGCACATTCATGCCGATGCAGTGA
Organism: Nitrospirales bacterium; assembly: GCA_965223295.1. Lineage (GTDB taxonomy): Bacteria > Nitrospirota > Nitrospiria > Nitrospirales > UBA8639 > Nitrospira_E. Next base: position 130,223 of record CBDCWC010000002.1, read on the forward strand.
TTGGATGGGCCTGGTCGGTGTTCACAGACTATTCTTTTGAAGACAATCCGCTGGGGTTTCGTCCCCGTACCCTACGTGCGTTAGCAGGAGCTTGTCACCATATCCGAGATCTGGCTTCTGCCGATTCCATTGGCATTGATTTTCACAAATCTGGCTTTGCACCGTACATTTCCAGTTTGCTGTTGGTGAAGAATGAAGAGGATCTTATGCGGTTGCAACGACCGCAAGAGCAAATGCCCTATCTGTACCAATTTGGCGAACATCGTCCAGGAATGTATACCTTGGAAACCTCCCGGGCAGGGACGGGTACGTTGGCTGCTCTCGCTAACTTACGGCTCTTTGGGAAGAAAGGTCTACGTGCCATCATTGGACATATTGTGGAGATGGCGCAGCTCTTGAGTGAACATTTAGAAAGTCATGCCTATACGAGTGTGCTGAACCGCGATAATTTCGGCCCTGTCACGCTGTTTCGCGCCTATCCCGACGGAGTGAATACATTTGAGATCAAAGAAAAGGAAATTCATGATGCGGCCTTTCGAGATGCGCTTCTGAAGCATAACGAGTACAACCGGAAAATTTATGACTTTGTCCATGCAGAAGGAATGGCGGGGCGTGGAGTGGTGTTGTCGCTCACGGATTGCTATCGAAAGACGGACTATGGCGAACCGATTGTCGCGTTAAAGTCATTTATTCTTTCACCCTTTGTGGATAAAGAGAATGTAGAAATGGTGGTGAAGAAAGTGCTGGAAGCCCGAAATCTTTTAGCATCGAAATAAACAATCTCTAGAAGAAACGTTTGTTTGTGGGAAACTTAACGGGTGGGGTGTTTGACGATGGATCGCCAGGAGGGATTCCTGGAGGCCAAGTGAACCTCTATACGTTTACAGGGGAACCACCCTCCGGGGTGCCTGAGCCAGCCACACTTGTGCTCATGGGCTCTGGTCTCGGTATTCTCTTCTATCACTGGTAGTACGCTCCGCGCGCAAAAATGGCTGCGGCCTGGCTGGACGGACTTTTTTGAACAGACCCGACGCTGTTGATCGCCAAGGTCTTCCTGGCGAAGTATGGCCTTTGGCATCTTCATTATTCACGACTCCTTTACTGGAGTGTCCAGTTAGAGCGTGTTGCACCTGATAAAACACGGCAACGTGAATGTTTGCTGAAAAATGATTCGGAGAGTTGAGAATTTAGTCAGGCAGCTGGTGCGTCTCAATAAGAATGGTCACTATGCATGTCGAGAAATTTTGGTGCTAACACGCGGCTTTCCACGGTGAGAAAGCCCCGTTCCCGGAAGCTGTGGTAGGACAGAGAGATTTCCGTCTCTGAGCCTCGCCAGGTATACTGTTGATTCAGTCCTCGCATAATTCTTCCAGGTGACCTAGGCCTTCTGCCGAACTGGTCTTCTAAGTATTCCAGTAATGATTGATGGGCGACCTCACCTTTGTAATAGAAGAGGGCTCGTGCATATTGATCGTCCACACTATAAAGTTTAACGGACTCCATAAGGATTCCCTCTATCTGAGGAGCTCCTTTTTTGATGGTATAAATCCTGATTGCTTCGGATGTATCAATTTCCCGAAGGTCCGGTCGGTTGGCTAGAGGCGTACCCCACGTGATTCCATAGAACCCGTTTGGATCTTGTTTAATAGGGATTCCGCCAATTGCTGGTGCCGATAAAGCAAGAATGGCGAAAAAAATTATCGAGGCCCCGGACCAGCGGTGCCTCATGGAAAGTTTTTGGGTAACTCGGAGAAGAAGGCGAAGCATGAGAGGGCGAAAAGGTACCATGGTTATGTCTAGAGGGCAATTTTGAAGGATAATCGTGTGCGTCTTTCCAGTTTGCCAGTTCTAGCAATGCCACCTAACAAAATAGGAAGTGGTTGTTAGGCAGAAAGAAAGGCCGGTTGGAGATCCGGCAGGGAGGTTGAGTGGGAACTTAAAGCTATTCGATTGAGCATTTCAGGTTTAGTGGTGGTTCCAGCATTCATCGTAATCCATTTATCAGGGTTGTCGAGAATCGCTTGCACGAGTTGAGTGTGCAGAAGGTGCCCCGCTCGTTTAGCTTCAAAGCGTCCGATAATGGGGAAACCGATAAGAGAAAGATCTCCAATAAGGTCGAGCACTTTGTGGCGAACACATTCATCCTGAAACCGTAAGGGATCCTCATTCACTAGGCCCGATTCGGAAAAGACAATTGTATTATTGAGAGAGCCTCCCAAGCCTAGGCCACGTGACCAAAGAAACTCCACTTCCTGCCGAAATGCAAATGTTCGAGCTGCAGCGATATTTTTGATGAATTCTTGAGGAGTGCAAGAATGTCGATAAGTTTGCTGTTCAATCATGGGATGTGGAAAGTCGATGAAATAACTTATATCCGGAAGCGCTGAAGGCAATACAGCAATAGACCGTTGTCCATCCTCTACATGGATGGGCAGAATTATTTTGATAAAGTTTCGTGGTTCTTCTTGAGAGGTGCGACCTGTCTTTTGCACAGCTTCCACAAAAGGGGCTGCGCTTCCATCGAGCGCAGGGATTTCATTTCCCTGTACTTCAATATAGGCATTATCAATTTCTAGTCCAGCTAATGCAGCGAGAACATGTTCAACTGTTTGTACCTGAAAATCGCCAGATTGTAATGTCGTGCAGTGATCAGTTTGTTCTAGGGTTTGAATACTTGCCGGACAAGAAGACAGATGGTTGCCAACCTGCTTAACGAAGATGACTCCCGTGTTGCTGGGGGCAGGATGAATGGCGATTGAAGTGAGATTTCCTGAATGGAGCCCGATTCCAGATAAGAAAACAGACTTTGAGACCGTATGTTGCTGAGTCATAAAAGACATATTAAACAAGCAAATACGAAAAAAATGAAGCCATACTGTGAATAACAGGACGAAAATGACTGCAAAAGTTATACTAAATGTTTTAGTGAAAAAACCAGTGTTTTTTTAACCACACGGATAAATTAAAATTTTGTATGTTGTAGGAATACAACAAATGTCTCTTTTTTTCTTAGTATCGATAGAAGAGAATCAAATAATTTTTTCGGATTGGCGTGGGAGAAAAAAGGAATGGTTTCCGGTTCGTGTGGCCTTGGCTAACAGGAGCGTGTATTAGTAAAAGTTCGTAGAAAGCGGAGTGATTCTTTTGTCTCAGCGAAAGATGCTGGAGAGGTTCGTGCTAATTGCGTAATGATTCCTCGGTGTTTCAGTGACAATCCGGATGCTTCAAAAATCTTTTCGAAGAGGGACCATTTTTCTTCGGGGTTTTTTAGCAGGGTTTGGGGGAAAAGTTCTGGTTTTGTGCGAAGGGTATTAGACAAATGTTGAAGAGCTTTTTCAATACTATGATACGGTGGAGCCAAGTTGAGGTGGGTATAAAATGATTCTAGTTGGACACGAAAATCTTGTCGAAGTTGTTGAATAGGGTCGGAAGACATGACAGTTCTTCTTTTGTGTAGCTGCAGAGTTGGTGTCTAGGCATATGCTAAGGAGGTGCCACCTGTTTTGACAAGTCTGACCGGTCTGTTGAAAAAAGCCGCCAGCGGCGTTCTCGCCCTTTTTCCGTGCTCACGTAGTGCCAGTACGTTCCGCGCGCAAAAAAGGGCTGCGGCCTTGCTGGACGGACTTTTTTGAACTGACCCGACGCTGCTGAGCACCAAGGGCTTCCTGGCGAAAGATGGCCTTTGCTATTGTCATTATTCAACAGTCCCCTGACCGTTTTGGTCAGAGGGGATCTTCTTTGGGAAGGATTAAGAGTGTTTCTGTCTGAGAGTAGAGTGAGGGCCTTAGTGTGCACAAACTATTTGATGGCTGCGAGCATATCTTTCATCCGGGGTTCTTTTAATTTCTGCAAGGCCTTGGCTTCAATTTGCCTGACACGTTCGCGGGTAACGGACATGCTTTGTCCCACTTCCTCAAGCGTCCAGGGTTCGTCTTGGCCAATTCCAAATCGAAGCCGAATGACCATCTGCTCCCTCGGAGTTAACGAGTCTAAAATGTGTGCAACCTGTTGATTGGTTTCTTGACGAGAAACTGGTCCATCGGGGGTGATGGTTGTTTGGTCAGGAATGAAGTCAGTGAGAAAGGTGTCGCCTTCTCCTATAGGGGTCTCCAAGGAGATCGGGTCCTGAAACGCTTGAATGGTTTCATGAACTTTCTCCCGGCTCAGGTCTAGCGCATCACCAATATCCTCCATCTGTGCCGGACGAGCTAGACGTTGCGTTAAACGCTTGGAGGTTCTGGCAATTTTGTTGGAGATTTCGTTGAGATGGACGGGAACCCGGATGGTCCGGGACTGATCTGCCAGCGCTCTGGTAATTCCTTGCCGTATCCACCACGTAGCGTAGGTGCTAAATTTAAACCCTTTTTTATATTGAAAGCGCTCTGCGGCTTTCATCAGCCCAATATTCCCCTCTTGTACGAGATCAAGAAACGCGAGTCCGTGACCTGTATACCGTTTGGCAATATCCACAACTAAGCGTAAATTTCGTTGAACCAGTTCGGATTTGGCTTTCTCTAATTGAAATTTAGCCTGATGCAATTGTTGGCAAAGTGACTGCGTGGTGTTGTGGTGCTCAGGAATGAACGTTCCCAGATCCATCAGCATGGCGCGTAATTTTTCAAGAGCTGGAGAAGAAAGTCCGGTTAAGGCGGCCGTTTCTTTAAGTACCTGGATGGCGTTCTCTTTCTCAGAACTCTTCTTCAGGCTGTGCGTGAGTTGAAGGCCTTGTTTAATGATGGCTCGAATAGCACGGGAGGCATCGTCAATTTCTTTCGCGAGCCCAAATTCTGAATCTTTATTCAAAAGCGGACGGCTGCCGAATGACCGGAAGTACAAGGATTCCAGAGCCGGACTATATCCCTTAACTTGAGATTTCGTTTCATGTGTTTTGGTCTCACCCCTCTCTGTGTCACTGGGATGTTCCAAGAGGCTTTGATGTTTCATAATAGGTTTCTGAGGAATCCCTTTCGTTTCAAAATGTGGATGTTGTCAATCTGTGTCTTCTCTTTTTCTCTATGCGTTCAATGTTGAGATAAAAACTATTCAGCAAAAATCAAGCCAGCCGTATCAAAGTCGCTTCAATGAACCCTCGACGCGTAAGTTTTTCCTTCAATTTTTTCTTAGTCGTGGTTCTTTGTTCTTCTACTATTTTAGTGACGTATTTTTTAAATTTTCTTTGAAAACATTAAAGAAAATCCTGATATTCCCACAGCGCAATCAAGGCGGGGACACTGCTCGCTCATTCAAGATCGGCAATTCTTTCAATTCACTGGATGGGTCAACAGGGGAAAAGCTTGCATTGAGCACAAAAATGTGCCTAAAAGCGGTAGAAATTGTGGAGGTATTTGACAGGTGCGTTAAATTTCTTACACATCGTTGCAGAAACGGTCCAAATCTTCTTCTTGTCCAATCATGACCAAGACATCACCTTTTTCGACGACATCATCCGGCTTGGGTGTAAAATTAAAGGTTTCTTCTGTTGCGATTTGTCCTTTCACCATACGACTGATTTGTTTTTTGATGCCAATAATATTGAGGTTGTGTTGCCCGCGTAATTTAATTTCTTCTAAGCTCATCCCAGATAATGTATCAGAGACCGACACTTCTTCGACGCTATACCCAGGAGAGAGTTCCAAGTATTCGATGACACCTGGAGAGACCAGCCGATGAGCAAGGCGAATAGCTGCATCTCGTTCAGGATAAATGACTTCGTCGACTCCCAGGTTCATCAGGATCTTTCCTTGAATGGGGGCCACGGCCTTTGCCACGATGGACTTCACGCCCATTTCTTTGAGTGTTTGCACAATGAGAATGCTGGCTTCAATATTTTCTCCAATACTCACAACAGCCACGTCAACATTTTGGGCGCTGACGGCTTTTAATGCGCGTTCATCAGTGGCATCACATTGGACCGCAAACGTCGCAATGTCACTAATGGCCTGAATGCGTTCCTCGTCTTTGTCGATAGCCAAGACTTCACAGCCTTTAGAAACCATGGTTTGGGCCACACTATATCCAAATCGCCCAAGGCCAATAACGGTGAAGAGTCGTTTCATGAGTTAACGTGTACAAAGATTAACAGCACCGACACGCGACTGAGGTGAGAACAAATCAAAGACAATGTTGGGATAGGTCCACAATTGTGGGAACGGAATGGATATGACATGAATCATACGGTTGATGGTTAAGGCTGTCAAGAAAGGATTGAGGGCTTGAGATACGTCCCACCACTTTATGTTACTCAAGATCGTCCATTATTTCGATGGGTATCTCCATAAGGAAATCAACTGGTAGAATTCGAGCCAATGAAATATTTCCAATCAGGGGAACGGATTCATCTCGTTGACAAGAAGGAGCGGCATTATGCCCTTACGTTAAAAGCCGGAGAAGTCTTTCAGCATAGTGGAGACCGTATTGCTCATGATGCCATTATCGGTCAACCTGATGGCACGGCTGTCGAGTTTTCTTCAAGCAAAGTCATGATCGCCATCTATCCAACCCTGGCCGAATATGCGGTAAAAATGCCAAGAGGGGCGCAGGTCATTTATCCAAAAGACCTCGCGATGATTCCGATGTGGGCCGATATTTATCCTGGTGCTAGAGTATTCGAATCGGGGGTAGGGTCGGGGGCACTTACTATGGCCCTGTTGCGAGCCGTGGGTGATCGAGGGTGTGTCGTCAGTTACGAAATACGAGAAGATTTTGCTGCCACAGCTACTAAAAATATTGAACGATTTATGGGAAAAACGCCTAATCATTTTTTGAAAGTTCGCGACGCCTATGAAGGCATTGAAATTGGCGAAGGCACGTCGGCTTGGTTTTTTGATCGAGTCGTTTTAGATATTCCTGAGCCATGGCAGGTTGTGCCTCATGCTGCCCGGGCTTTGCGGGCCGGCGGGATTTATCTGAGCTATGTGCCCACGATTCCACAAGTCATGCAAACTGTCCAAGCCATCGAAGAAAGCAGAGTGTTTACGTTCGTCAAGAATTTTGAGACTCTTCTCAGAACCTGGAATGTCAAAGGCCGTAGTGTGCGTCCCGATCATCGGATGGTGGCGCATTCAGGATTTATTACAGTCGCACGGAAAGTTGATACCCGTAAGTGGCAAGCTGGCGGGGTGGCTGAACAACATTCTCGAGAGAATTTCGATCATCAGTTCATCAAGGAGGATGAATGTCAAGAGCATGAATTAGAAACCCCCTGAGCCCAATGTGGGTCAACTAGCAAAACTGGGATAAGTATGAGTTCGTCCATTAAAACCATTCTGATTGCAGATGATGATGAAGATCTCAGGCTGCTGGTACAGGTCACACTTGAACAGCCAACCTACCGCATTCTTACCGCCGCAGATGGTCCCCAAGCCTTAGATGCCGCGCAGCAACACCATCCCGATTTACTTGTTATTGATTGGATGATGCCTGGTCTGAACGGACGTGAAGTGATTACTCAACTTCGTCAACAGTCTGCAACGGCTACTATTCCCATTATCATGCTCACAGCCAAAAGTGATCAAGAAGCTCGTGAGCAGATGGTCGTGTTCGCGTTAGTGGGGTACTTAGTCAAACCCTTTAGTCCGCTTGAACTAATTAAAAGAGTCAAAGAAGTGTTGGGTTCATGAATCTTAATATTTCTCAACCCCATGGAAAAGGCGGCCCGCGTCGTATAAAGAAAAAGTCTCTGCAATCCAGCGTCTCGCCACTAGAGGACAGCTCTTTGCAAGCAGCTCGTTCTCAATTGATGGTGTATGCCCAAGATTTCAAACAGTTGTTGGAAAAAGAGGAGAAAAAAACCCAAAAGCTTCAACAAGCGCATGGACAACTACTCTCCTATGCCAAGGATCTAAAAGTTGCTCTAGAGGCAGAACAGCAAAAAAATAGCGAGTTAGAGCAGGCCTATACGGATACCATAATGCGGTTGGCCAGGGCTTCACGCTATAAAGACGAAGAAACGGGTGCGCATATTGTACGGCTGAGTCATTATTCTCAATCGATCGCCTTGTTTGTGGGGTGGGATCAGCAGAGGGCACAAGGGTTGTTTGCTATTGCCCCAATGCATGATGTGGGAAAAATTGGTGTGCCGGATGCTGTATTGGGAAAGCAAGGGCCTTTGACAGAAGAGGAATGGGAAGCCATAAAATTGCATCCGTTGTTGGGGGCCAGTTTGTTGAGTGGCTCGGCGTCACCGCTATTGGAAATGGCTCGAGAGGTGGCTTTAACTCATCATGAGCGATGGGATGGGACCGGCTACCCGTGTGGATTGCGAGGGAAACAAATTCCCATTACCGGGAGAATTGTGATGCTCTGTGATCTGTATGATGCCCTACGCAGCCAGCGCCCCTATAAACCTGCTTTTTCGCATAAAAAAGCTGTGGATATTATGCTCAATGGAAATGACCGCACAAAGCCGACGCATTTCGATCCAAAATTATTAGAAGCCTTTAGAGAAATGCACCACCAATTTGACGAAATATTTTTGACAGTCACAGATTCCACAGAACTTTAACGCCCTATCCGCAGAAGGTTTATCGAGGGTTTTCAATGGGATATCGGGCTTCTGCCCACGCGTTCATACTGCCTTCAACATTGTAGACATTTTTATACCCCAAACTCATCAGCGTTTCTGCGGCAATATTGCTGCGATGCCCTGATTGGCAGTACACCACTACGTGGCTGTCTAGTTCAGCACCTAACTCCTGATGCCGGTTTTGAATGTCCCGAAAATCAATATTGAAATCAGTGCCAGGGATGAATCCACCTTGATGTTCATCTGGTGAACGAACATCGATGAGCACAAACCCTTTTTGACTCGGTTGCGCGGCCTTGTCCATACTGGCCTTCAATTGTTGAACCGTTAACAGGTACGGCTCGGCATACGTTGGGTGAGGTGTCGAAACGACAAAGGCCAAAAGAAGAAAGAATGTGGAAAAGGCTATGCGTGCCATGATTTCACTCCTTCATGCAAGGGAGATTGACTCAATATTAGTGTAGAAACACAGGCATTGTCTGTATAAAATTGTATGTCTCATTGAAAGACATGGTCAAGCTTGAGCTGGTGTGAAGATTTAGGTAAGGGAGGTGTTCGAGAATTTACGGTGAGGAAGGAACTGTCCGTTTTAAATCATCAAGGCTGAGCAGGGAGAAAAGCGTCAGGTCTTGTTGTGTAAGGTTTTGGTGTTGGTTTGTTTCTGAGCGATCGACGATTACGAACGCATGATTGACCTGTAGGCCTTGATTGCGGGCCGCATCTGTAGCTTTGAGGAGTGAGCCTCCGGTCGTGAGGACATCATCTACCACGACAGCCTCTTCGCCTGGATCAAATGTGCCTTCTATTAGTTTGCCTAAACCATGATCTTTGGGTTGCTTGCGGACAACGAATGTGCGCCATTCTTGTTTCGGGTTAGCCGAAAATGCACAGTCTGAAATACTCGTAGCAAGAGGGATCGCGCCAATTTCCAACCCGCCAATCAATTGAAAATCCTGGTCTTTGAGCAGTTCAAATGCTAGTTGGGCGACGAGGTGACGAGAGTAGGGGTGAGCCAATATAATACGGCAGTCCACATAGTACGGGCTGATTTTTCCTGATGCCAAACGGAAGCCGTCTTGGCTGTTCCATTTAAAGGCTTCAAGATCATGAAAGGCTTGGAGCAGCGCGTCTTTGGACATTAGTCAATAGTCAGATAGAAATAGCAAGATTTGTTTAAACCGTTAGCGGTGAGGTTCTACCATTACGACTTTCGAAACTGCAAGGCAACATCGTGGAATATTTAGATAGTTCGAAAATAATTTATGTACACAGTATCGATTGATCTAAGCTTACGAGTAAAAAGGAGTCAGGGCCATGTACAAAGTCAAGAAGCGGCCGATAAAAAAAGAGAAAGCCCCGGTTCTCTATAACATTCTCGAGAACTATACGGACCACGATCCTCCCGGGAATGTCATGGTCTGTGCCATGACCGGTGCAGTTAATCTCGCCATGCGCACGAAGGTGCTTTCTGAGAGTTATGATATCCCTCAAGACACGGTGGAACGCCTACTGGCCGAGGGTGGCGTCTTTCTCTATCCACAAGATGGTCTCCTGGTCACAAAAGGCGCGTTTGTGTCCAAGGTCGATGCAACTGGGAAAGAACCCACGCAAACTTGGGTCATGGATGTTGAGCAATATGCGGCGGCCGAACGGTTGCGACAAAGTTATGGAGTATCACTCGAAGAGGCCATGGAGCGTGTGTTTTATCGTGGGTTGCCGCAAGAATTGCAAGATCGCCTTAAGAAGCCAAATTTAGACTTAGACTATGCTACGCTGGAATCAGCGGCCGCTGCTGGCGGCGATATCCGGTATATCGATTTTAGAAAAGATTGGTCCCCGCATTTTAAGCGTAAATGCGTCATGCCAGATGGACGTCTCATTGAAACCAGCGGCTTGGAAGATTTTGCTGAATTGCATGGCACCACAGTGGAGGATGCCCGTACGCTCCTGGATCATGGAGGAACGTTAGAGTTAAAAGATCTAGGAGTGTTGGCCTGTCAAATTATCAATGGACAACCTTCCGTCGCTCGTTTCAATGTACGGCAGTACAAGAAAGCCAAAGCCTTAGTCAAAGAAAAAGAGCTTCATCTATTAGATGCCCTCAGTGAAGTGGCCTATCAAGATCCCATCCTTATGCGCGCCCTCAGCAAAGCCGACACCTCTTCCTCCTGAGGCCCATGTTTGAAATCGTCAATTTTGTTTTTGACTTACTGTCGAGCTTCTGTTCCTCCTATTTGTAAGAGGAGGATTAAAGTGGGTAGAGTCATGCTCATGTCCAGTGGTTGGTCTGGCTATCGTCAATGACATAAGTGGCGAAGTATTTTTGTCTTTGTGAGTTACCGAGTTCCGGCCTGACAGTCGAGCCACTTTTGTTTCGGCAAAAGTGGCCAAAACTATTGACGCCCAGTCCGTCTACATTTGATTGGATGGACGCAAGGCATGGAAAGGTGGACCATCTCGCTTTGCTCAGACAAGGTCCACCGATTGCTAGGAGCACCCATCCATGGGGACGGACTGCAGGCGTCGGATGCTGGAAGGTTTAAATCTTTTGAGGCCATATTCCCCGCTGCTTGCGGCGGGGATCATTTATTGGCGTAACTCTAGGTTTTAATATTAACGTTTGCTGATTTTGCCAGAACGATAATCTCTGATCCAGATTGAAATAAGAATGAGCATTTCCAATTTACATCAGGTGTTTTATCAGTCCAAACCTGATTGACACACCAATCTTTATCTAAAAGTTACTCAAAACTGATAAGACAATCATCTTCTGAAAACGGCATTGTAGGATTTCTTGGTTTTACTTCAAGATGATAGGCATCTGATATTCTTAACGAAATAAAGTGCGACAGAAAAAGGTTTACCCAATCTCCAGTTCCTCTTTGCCATTCGAGTGTAATTAACTTTTCCCTGATAGCGTAACTAAATTTATGGAAATCGTAATCATTGTGAAGATCATATTCCTGTGAATCTTTTTTCAAATAAATGCTGTCAGGCCAAGAAAAGTTATTCGTAACCATCGTGGACTCCTTCAAGAGTAGGCGATTAGGTGCATGTTTTCTCTAGAATAAAGCGCTGTGGTTCAGCTCTATCCGTAATTTTCATTCGGCTTTTTGGGAAAGTTGTCCTCTGAAATGCTGAATTAGATCAATAGTCTATGATTTATGCTATTTGATTTTCGAAGTTAATAGCACGTCAAGACTCTTGATTTAACAACAGCCTCTTTCTTTCTATTTCATATTTCTGACTAATGGTGGTTTTACGGCTTTGGCGGCTAGGGCCATGGCGAGGGGGTGGGGGATGATCTTGCTGAACCAGTGGGCGAGGCGACCTTGCCAGCCTATGGTTACGACGGTGCGTTTGGATTGGAGAGCCTGCAGCGAGGTTTGGACAACTTGTTGCGGGGATTGTGCCGATAGGGCGTGATTGGGTTTGTGTCCGGCAGTTTGATGGAAATCCGTGTCGGTATAGCCAGGACAACAGACTTGTATGGTGATGCCTTGGTCCTGTGTTTCCCTTGCCAGCCCTTCTGAAAAAGTAATAAGAAAGGCTTTGGTGGCGGCGTATTCCGTCATATAGGGAATAGGGAAAAATCCGGCCACAGATGCGACGGTAATGATGGCGCCTTGTTTGCGATCCTGCATGGCCGGCAAAAATAGTCGAATGCTTTCTACGATCGTGTTGATATGCAATAGAAGCATATTTTGAATGCTTGCCATTGGCATATCGGCAAATTCCCCATAGCGTCCAAACCCCGCATTATTGATCAAAAGTGAAACCTCTGATCCATAAGACTGGGCCAGTGCATGCAATCTTTCTGCGGCTTGAGGTTGGCTCAGATCTAGTGATTCCACCCAGATCGTACCGTGGGATAGAGCCTGCAGTTCCGTCTGCAATGTCTTGAGACGTACCTTATCTCGTCCAATAAGGAGGAGATCATAGTCTTGACTTGCGAGAGTTCTGGCATATTCCGCTCCAATCCCTCGAGAGGCGCCGGTAATGACTGCAAATGGTTGCATCTGATTCATCTCCTTTCTTTCTCTCTCATGTCTCGCAGTATATCTGGTGAGCTTCTCTCAAGGTAGTTGTCGAGAACAAGGAGCACAAATTTTCCAAAAACAGCATGTATTTTTTGCACGGCCATGATGCAAATGGGCTGAAAATATTAAGAATTTATTAGTTTCTTCCGAATACTTCTCTCAGGTGCCAATCAGATGGATTCCCACTCAGGGGTGGGATCACGTGTGTGCGAGGAGAGTCTTCCCAAAAATGATGACAAAGGAATGTGAGTGCCATGTCTGATTCATACGAGGTTGAATCGGCTACCAGTCTATTGGATTGTGCTGATCCCCAGACTTCTCCGCCAGTTCCGTCCCAAACGGGAAGCCTGGAACAGGCCTTAGCCGATATTGAAGAACAAGCGGCCGAATTAGTGAAAACGACCAAGCAAGTGATGGCGTCGTTTAAAAAAATAAAAGATGCGGCCAAAGTGGGCGATTTGGTGAAGCTTCGTAAACTACTGGAGGAAGGCAAGACGGCAACGTTGAATTTGGGCTGTGATTTCGTCAAAACGCAAGAACGTCTGAACTTTGATGAAGCCAGTTATTTGGCTGGAAAAGCCTTTCGTCAAGAACTCCTTTCTACCGCCCAACAAATGGGGGTAAACCTTTATGAACATGATGAATTTTTGTTTTCGTATCCAGTTCTTTTGAAAATCCTGCATGAGGAGAGAGCTGTCTCCATTGATCGTATGCGCGAAAGCCGGTTGCGCCCATCCGTACTCGTGAAACGCCTCAAAGAAGTTCAAAATAAGCCGTTGCGCTTTAAGCCCAAGACGTTTTTAGAAATGCTCTATACGGCCTATGCGATTGTCGTTGCGGGTCGTGGGAAACACTTAATTGGAAAGGGGACGGTGATTCCGCTCCTTGAACTCTATCAATTGTTAACGCTTTTGCCTTGGCAGGCCAGTGAATATACACGACAGGAGTTTGGACGTGATGTGTATTTACTCGATAAAAGTGGAACTATCGCGACGAAAAATCACTATCGGGCAAACTTCCATGCCAGTACTGGGGTTCGGGATGTTTCAAAAACCTTAACGGTGATTGCGCAAGGTGGACGAGAAAAAACCTATTATGGGATTTCATTTGTGAAAGCAAGCTAACGACGGTGAGCATGTTATTTAAGTTTCCCTAGGGAGAACCGACAAGAGGAAACAGCATAAAAGGATTATTGAGGAAAAATTTATGGCACCACAGGAATGGCTCAACGTTCTGAAAGTTGCATACCTTCAAGGGTTTATCCGTCGTGGGGGTTCGGCGGTGAAGTTTGCAGTTGTCGAGGAAGCTTCCGACACGAAGTCGGTAGTTTCTGGCATTGAGGAAATCGCCCGAGAGGAAGGCTTTCTCACACTGGCTGCCGATTCCCGTAAGACCAAGGTGCAGCTGATAGATCTCTTGTTTCAAGAAATGGCGAGACGGATTGATTGGGAGGGGCTGGCCTTCGAATTCATGAAAAAGCTGTTTCATGATCATGAATGTCAGATTCCTGAACAGCGGGAAGAATGTAGCTGGCAAAGTGTGGCGTCGCTCAATAATTCTGATGAGTCTACTTTGAAACGCGATGTGAACTCCTGGCTTGAACGTGCGTTGTTTCAAGATTTTCAGATGAGCCGGGAATTTCGTTTAGCGATGATCCAGTTTTGCCTGGCGCAGATTGATGAGGTTACACGACAATCAAAAGAAGCCAATGCCATTCGATCATGGCTTTGTGGCGAGTTGAAACAAATGTCTGTTCTCAGGAAATTATTGATCTTCCAGAAAGTCAATCGCAGCACGGCTCGTGATTTGATTGCCTCGTTTACGCATTGGGTGCGTCTTATCGGCAAGCCAGGTGTGGTCTTAACTATTGATATTTCGGCTTTTATGGACTCAAAAAAGAAAGACACGAATTCGCTGAATTATACGCCGTCTGCCGTCATGGATGCTTATGAAATGTTACGGCAATTTATCGATGGCAGTGATGATATGGAAGGGCTGTTGCTCGTTGTCGTGACCCCGAAGAAATTTTTAACTGACCAGCGGTTAGGCCTCAATCGTTATGAAGCGTTGAAGCTTCGGATATGGGACGATGTACGAGATAGGTTTCGGGCAAACCCGTTTGCGCCAATGGTTCGGCTCTTTGAGCAGGCTGAACAGTTTGGAGACAGCTCCGCGTTAGGGCGTGTGGGTAGCCGACAGGATGATGTTCAGCATCAACAGGTGATTGAGTCGCTGCGGGCTGGAGTGCCCAGTCCAGGGGCAGTGAAAGCCCTGGGCTGTTCTCAACCAACCGTCAAATCCAAATTTCAGCAAATGCTGCAGGATGCGGAAGCCAGTATTCATAAGGGCTGGACGACGCAGGGTCTGCTCATTGAAGGGGGATTCGGGACAGGCAAGTCACATTTATTAGAATCGCTTCGGCATATGGCTCTCGACTCAAATTTCGTGTGCAGCAAAGTGGTGATTAGTAAAGAAACCCCGCTCTATAGCCCGGCGTTGATGTTTCGTGCGGCGATGGGCGCAGCCAATATTCCCCAGAAACGAGGCGATGCTCTAGCCGAAGTAGCAGGTGATTTGAATTTCAAGAGCCCTCAATATGCGGAATTTTACGAATGGGTCCATCGTCAAGGTGGAGAAATTGATGGGCGGTTTGCCGCCACGTTGTTTCTGTACGAACGAATGGTCAATGATCCTGAATTGAGTCATCGAATCCTTCGCTATTGGGCAGGTGACCCAATGACTGATGCCGAAATTAAACGGTATCTGAAATCCTGTGATCCCAATGTGTCGTATCGGTTTGAACGGGTCTCACCGATGGAAATGGCCTTGCAGCGGTTTAAATTTGTCTCACGGTTGATGATAGCTGCGGGGTATTCCGGGTGGATTTTACTCATTGACGAAGCAGAAATCGTTGGCCGGTATTCCTTTAGGCAGCGGGCTCAATCCTACGCGGAGTTAGCACGATGGCTAGGACGTTTAGAAGCATCGAGTTTTGCTGATCTGGGTTATAAGTCGGGGTTAGCTGCTGTGATGGCGTTAACCGATGATTTCCAAAGCGCTATTTTGGATGAAAAAGGAGACCGCGAAAAAGTTCCGGAGAAGTTACGCGAAACCGGATCGGAAACGGATTTGGTGCTGGGTCGTCAAGCTGAACAAGGTATGCGATTGATCGAGTGCGAAAGGATTCCTTTGGTTGGTCCCTATGATCAGTTGGTAGAAGATATCTATCACAAAATTCGTGCAATTCATGGTGCGGCATATGGTTGGGAACCTCCACAAGTGCCAACAATTGAGCGGCTATCCAGCACACGAATGCGTGAGTATGTGAAAGGGTGGATTACTGAGTGGGATTTGAAACGACTCGATCCGAATCAGAAAGTTGATATTGAATTGACGGAGATTAAACAGGATTATTCAGAGGATATTGAATTAGAAGGTTTGCAGGAAGAAGTTCGGCAACCTGCTCTGACGGAGTTTCCGTAATGGCTTCTTCGCGTAGGCTTGACTAGGCTTTATGCCGATGGAAGCAGGTTCCAAACAGGCGTCAAATAGGCATTCCCCAACAACATGTAAAGGATAGGTGTTATGGAGTTACAGCCTCAGGAATGGTTGCAGACGATTCGAGAAGAATATCTCCAACGATTTGTTGGACAGGGTGGTTCGTCCGTCAAATTTGTCGTCACGCCTTCTGATTCTGATCGAACTCAGGTTCAAGAACGCTTGGTCTCCCTGGCTGAAAGGGAACATTATGCCAGTGTGAGTGTTGATGCCAAGGAGACAAAAATTCATATGATGGATAAGTTCTTCCATCAAGTGGCGCGCCGGGTTCCGTGGGATGAGTTAGCGGCACAATTTGTCCGGCGGTTGCTTCAAGAAAATGGTTACCAGATTCCAGAAGGCAAAGAAGATTTCTGTATGGCCGGAGTGGCTCGGATGAATGAACGTGCCGAACCCCTGTTGCGGCGCGATTTGAATAGCTGGTTAGAACGAGCGATTTATCGTGATACTCATATGTGTCAAGAATTTCGGATGGCCATGATTCGCCTTTGCTTGGGACAATTAGATTCTGGGTCTGATAGTTCCTTTATGATTGAACCGATCAAAGCCTGGTTATATGGTGAGTTACGTCAAATTTCCGCAGTGAAAGAAGCCTTGATTTTTCAAAAAATTGTCAGAACCAATGCCCGGTACATGTTTGCATCCTTGTCCCGCTGGCTGCGTGTCGTTGGAAAAACTGGTCTCGTGGTGTCACTGGATTTAAGCCGATGCTTAGAAAGTAAAAAGCCCGAATCTCCAGAAGGCTTCTACTACGGAGTCTCCGCGACACTTGATGCCTACGAAATGTTGCGGCAGTTTATCGATGGGACAGATGATTTAGAGAGTCTCATGTTGGTGGTCTTTGTTCCTCCGTCATTTTTAACAGATGCACGCCGTGGCCTGAATCGTTATGAGGCATTGAAGCTGAGGATCTGGGATGAAGTTCGTGACCGGCAATACCAAAATCCCTTAGGGGCACTGATTCACTTGGGTGGTTTTGCCGATGATCAAGAAAACGTGACGGCCCATGAACTATACGAAGAACAGGCTGCCATGGCCAATGGGAATGTGAGCTATCAACGCGCAATGGAAGCGTTACGTGCAGGAGTGCCCAATCGGGATGTTGTCAATATCTTGGGCAGTCACCAACCCGATCTAGAGGGGAAATTTCGGCGGTTGCTCCAAGAAATGGAAACCCAGGCTCCTCAAGGGATTCCTACCAAAGGATTGGTAATTGAAGGGGGGTTTGGAAGCGGAAAATCCCATCTGCTAAAAGCGTTACAGCATGTAGCGCTTGAGCAAAACTTTGTCTGTAGCCCAATTGTGATTAGTAAGGAAACACCCTTCTATAATGTCGCCACGCTGTTTCGCGCGGCTATTACCGATGCGCTTGTTCCTGGTAAACAGGGAGATGCCTTAACCGAAATAGCGGGAGAGTTGAATTTTCAAAGTCCGCAGTATATCGACTTATTTGATTGGGCGCATCGAAAACAATCTGGCTGTGATTCCCGATTTGCCGCCACGCTCTATTTGTATGAACGGATGATGAATGATCCAGAGCTCAGCCACCGCATGATCCGATTTTGGTCAGGAGATCCTTTGAGCAATGGGCAGCTCAAAAAGTATCTCCAGGGTTGTGCTCCTGAAGAAGAATATGTGTTTGAGAGAGTGTCGGCACAGGAGTTGGCTTGGCATCGCTTCCAATTTGTCTCACGCCTGATGATCGCTGCGGGTTACAAGGGTTGGGTCTTGCTTATTGACGAAGCAGAAATTATTGGCCGTTATTCATTTAAACAACGCACCAAATCCTATGCAGAGGTGGCCCGTTGGATGGGGGTAATGGAAGAAACGGTGTGTCCTGGCATCATGAGTGTGGTGGCGTTAACCGATGATTTCCAAAGTGTGGTGATGGACGAAAAACAAGACACCAGGAAGATTGAGCAATTATGTCAGGATGGAGAGGCCGTCGGCGGTACCTATCTGGCGCATTCTGCCCTTCAAGGGATTCGTCTGATTGAGCAAGAGAGTGAGCCGCTTATTCGGCCTTATGAACCGATGGTCGATGCCTTATATGAGCAACTTCGAGGGCTCCATGGCTCTGCCTATAGCTGGAATCCTCCACCGGTTTCGGCTGTGGAAAAATTGTCCAGTACGCGAATGCGTGAATATGTCAGAGGCTGGATTACAGAATGGGATTTGCGTCGATTGTATCCCGAAGCTCAGCTCGATATTGAAATTTTAGATGTTTCCCAAACCTATGATGAGGATCAAGAGCTAGAATCCGCTATCACCGATGACGCAGATAATGTGCAGACCACTGAAGCACAAGAGGCTATGCTTGCCGTTGCCATGGAAAATCAAGCTCCTGTGTGAAAGTCTTGTGTTCGGGCAGTGGTACAGCACGACGTAGATTTTGGGCGTGCGACTCATTCAAACGGTTTTGCCCAACTTCTTCCTGATAACTCTGTCGATAGAGTAAAAAAGAATGAAAAGCGTTATGGCATCGTACTGCCAGGTGGGGGGCCTGATCTGAATGGCCGTTTCTCTTCCAGTGGTCGCGCTTCATTCACCACGAGAATTCTCCCTCCTAGATCTGTTCCATTCAGAGCATTGATGGCTTCAGAGGCTTCTTCTTGACTGGACATTTCCACAAACCCAAATCCTCGTGACCGTCCTGTAAATCGATCGGCTATGACCTTGGCCGAGATCACGGTGCCTTGTGATGCGAAGTGATCGTGCAATTCCTGATCAGTGGTTGAAAAGGGGAGGTTTCCTACATAAAGTTTAGCGCCCATCGGTTTCCTCCTAAGGCTATTTCTCGCTCATCCTGTTTGTGTGTTAGCGAAGGGAAACAGGAATGAGAGAGGCTAGATGTATGTGGTTCTGAATGATTCGCAGACAGTCGACCCTAGCACTGGATTTCTTACAAATCAACTTCTTGGGCGGGAGAGATTTATGGATATTGCCAGAAGTTCTTGGCGGTATTGAAGCGTTCTGTCACGAAAATCAGATGCTAAATTTCTGTCAGTATTTATCCGATACTGTTTTCAGAGGAATGCCCTGTTTGAGGGAATGGCAATTATTCTCAGGTTAGGAAACACTCGTGTCGGATGGGACGCTAAACAAAGAAGCACCCTTGCAGGCATATGGCATATGGAGCAAATTTGTAGAGAGCGTTTTAAGGGGATTGGAATTTCTTTATCAACAGACTATCCCGATATTAACCCTTCTTTTTGGTCTCTGTTTACTGGTGATCTATATTCATATTTCGCAGTTGAAAACACAAATGGTCGCAACTATTGCCCTCCGGGGTGCTGATACTCATTCCAGGGAATCAAGTGACATGCGTGAGTGGTATTCAATCGAAGCCGTTCAACGGCTGCATGTCTTAGGCATTAAAGATTCAGAAGCGTACCGAGAAAAAGAAGGCGCTATTCCTTTGCCTGCGTTGTTAATCCGGAACTTGGGTGGCCAGATGTTTTCTGGGAGGCCCGGGGAACGCGTCCGTTTAGTGAGCAAGCATCCGTTCCATCAAGTAGGAGATTCCGAGCAGGTGATGGATTCCTTTCAAGATAAGGCCTGGACATTTTTAAACCAACATCCTGAGCGGTCTTTTTATCGTGTCGAGCAAGTAGATGGACTTCAATCCCTGCGTTTTGCTACAGCCGCACGTATGCAGCAAGAGTGCGTCAATTGTCATAATGAGAACGCTGATAGTTTAAAACGTGATTGGCAAGTGGGACAGGTGGGGGGAATAGTAGAAGTCGTCTACCCATTAGATTCGTTAGAGAAAATCACGAGGATGGACTGGGTCGACTCTTATGGGATGATGGGAGTCTTGGTTCTGCTATGGCTAGGAGGGTTTGGATTAGTTGTGCTAAAGCTTCGTCGAGTATCCGAAGAGTTAGAAAATCAAGTACGGAATCGGACGTCCGACTTGAATGCCACAAATCGCCAGTTGGAATTGGAAATTTCTGAACGGCACATAGCGGAAGAGACGCTACGCCAGGCCAGAGATAACCTGGAAAAACGTGTGCAAGAACGAACGGCAAAATTAGCTGCCTCGAATGCCGAAATGATCCGAGAAGTGGCCGAGCGGAAAAGGGCCGAAGAAGATATCCGTAAGCTGAATGCGACGCTTCTACAACGTTCTGCGCAATTGGAAGCCAGTAATAAGGAACTAGAGGCCTTTAGTTACTCCGTCTCTCATGATCTCCGAGCTCCGTTGCGGGGAATTGACGGATTCAGTCAAGCCGTCCTAGAAGACTATGAGGAAAAATTAGATGAGTCAGGGCGAAATTACTTGAAGCGGGTGCGTGCGGCGAGTCAGCGGATGTCGCAACTCATTGATGCCATGCTGAATTTAGCCCGTTTGACTCGAGCGGAAATTCATACGAAAGCCTTTGATATGAGTGTGATCGTAGAGGGAATTTTAGATGATCTACAAAAGCAGGAGCCTGAACGAGAAGTGAAATGTGTTGTGGCCCGTCATGTATTCGCCACTGCAGATCCGCAACTCATTCGAGCGGTTTTGGAAAATCTCTTAGGTAATGCCTGGAAATTTACTCGACAGCAGCCCAAGCCTCGGATTGAATTCGGGCATGGTCAGTATAAGGGGCAGGCGGCGTATTTCGTGAAAGACAACGGTGCAGGCTTTGATATGACCTATGCCCACAAACTGTTTGGCGCCTTTCAGCGACTGCATGCTTATACAGAGTATCCGGGGGTTGGCGTAGGGTTGGCCACGGTACATCGCATTGTCCAGCGCCATGGAGGACAAATTTGGGCAGAGGGCGCAGTCGACAAGGGTGCCAGTTTTCATTTTACATTGTAAGTGACAAATACTAACCAGGGAGGCAATCATGACAAACAAACACATTCTTCTAGTTGAAGATCATCCCGATGATGAAGAGCTGACCATGCGTGCGTTAAAGAAAAACAATATTATGAATGAAGTGGTTGTTGCTCGTGACGGAGTAGAAGCTTTGGAGTATCTATTCGGGACCGGGGCTCATGCTGGAAGAGATATGAATATTATGCCACAGATCATCTTGTTGGACTTGAAATTGCCTAAAATTGATGGCTTGGAGGTCTTGCGACGGTTGCGCGCGGATGATCGCACAAAATTTTTGCCAGTCGTTGTGCTCACGTCCTCCAAAGAGGAACAAGATATTGTGAAAAGCTATCAATTAGGTGCCAATAGCTATGTGCGCAAGCCGGTAGATTTCCAAGAATTTTCTCAAGCGGTTCAGAACTTAGGACTGTATTGGCTTATATTGAATGAGTCAGCGCCCGAGCGAGTTCCGGTTTAATAAATAAGAATCGAGGGAAATTCTGTTTCGAGCTTGTCCTTCCAGATTAGTTGGTTGAAATAGATAGCAGTCGGGTGTTTTGCGTCAATAGCTCCGACAAGCCGTCAAATTTTTGGGTCTGTTAGATCGCTGCCAGAATATCCGGTCCCTGTCTCATTGTTGTCTGCTCCCAGACGACTCTTCCTGTACTTCCGTGGTTTTTTACGTCTCTTTTTTCCGTTGCGGTAGGTTGAAGGGTTCCCTCTTTATCAGGCATATCCCTTGCTCCTTCCAAGAAAAAAGTCAATGTTTTTCGATGACGGAGGGATGCCATGAGACGACTTCAGGAAATGGAAAATTCGGAACTTCTTTATTCAGACAAACCGCGACTACATTCGAGGCGAAAAAAGCATATTGATGGGCTACGGTCGGGATCCTCGAAGAGTGGCAAACATCATAGTGGTGGAGTCGGGCAATGTGCGGAATGTGGGGGGGAAGTAAAAGTGCTCGTCTCGCCACGGCGTAACCCACATTCCAGTAAACTGGGTCGGGCCGTTTCCATGAAAGATCATGATTTATGCCGCCGATGCTGGCGAAAACTCATGTATCAACAACGGCGTGAAGGAGTCATCATGTTGCCGCGTTCTATGTTTATTGGAGGAAAAAAGTTGCGTACTCGCCTTCTCATTCCGACGCCTCCGTCATTACCTAGAGAGGCTTCCTGAAAGATATCTCTGGAGCCGCATGGTCTTATAAAGGGATATGTTTGGGAGATAAATTTGATCTTTAAGGTGCAGGAACAGGCATCTCTGTCTCTTGAATGAACGCCGATGCGAATGTGCTGTTCTGATACACGACCTTGAGTATCATATTCCCGAATGGACGGCGGACCACCTTTAACACGACCTGACCATTTTCATACCCTGCTTGGAGTTCTTGCACGTTCTTGTTCAGAAATGCTTGCATCGTCTCATCCGTAAAATCATGGGTGAGTTGATAACTATTCCCTAAAATCATTTGAAGTTGCTGGTACCATTCATCATTGTAGCGTCCCATCTCGATGGTAATTTGTGCCAGCTTGGAAGCGTGGCCAGGAGGTGAGTCAGGCAAGGCCCCCTCGCTAGCGTAGGTGAGGTATAGATAGCGATTTTTATTGGAAAGTTCATAAAGACATTCATGGGCTGTTGAGCAAGCGGGAAGAGCTTGGATTTCCTGTGGGCTCATGCCAAACTTCAGATCTCGAAATCCATCGATTGGTTCGGCAGCATTGATTGGAGTGCTGTATGCTAACAGGATGATGGATAGAGTCCCCCAATAGGAAACAAAAGGATTGCTGAAAAGGGTATGATGCATAGATTCAATTCCTTCTCTAAGAGTAAACCCTCACTGAAGAATGTTGCAGGCTGCAACATCGTGTTTATCCAAAAATTCCAACATATCAGACCTAGTCAGGAAAAGGCGATCTTTGGAGAGAAAAATAGGGGCTTAGAATGCAAGAAAACGTGAGTGTGTAGGGAGCGGAGAGTCGAGTGCTGGCGGAAAAGAAGAAGTTAATACGCAGGTTCTTTAATATGCCAATGCAAATCATTCATCAGCCACCATGGACGACGATGATAGCCCTTGTCCAACATGCATTGTTCAATGCGTTGTTGGAGTAATTCCTGTTCGATCACTTCTCCCTTAGTCGCGCGGTTGATTTGCTGGACACATGCGACTTGTTCGTCGGGGGGGGCTTCATGCCCATCTGATTTCATCCAGGTTGAGCGAGAACAACCAAATGACGCAACGCATAGTAAGAGTCCAATGGCGATGACAGGTAAAAATGACTTCATAGGGAACTGGGGAATCTAATGAAACGGAGCAGATCCCAAGACTATTTTTAAAAATTAAAAACTCTAACGCATTACTCTAACAACCATTATACAGAATATTCCCGTTAATGCCACATCAAAATATAATGGAGATGAATTGCACCCCATACCTTTGCATATGTTTGTCGACAACGTTTGAAATCAGGCAGACACTGTTGAATAATTCAATGGCTGAGCTGTACCATTTAATAAATGTTCGAAGCAAACTGAGTATTTACGAAATTCAAATGAAGACCATATGGGCACCTCTAAAAACTGATGATTTTTTCTGAGGGCAAGGAAGCGGCGCGCGGAAAACCGGAGTGTATGGGCCAATACATAAGGATTTGAGCACGACGCTGACGCCACCATCGGGGAAAAGGACAGTTTTCAGAGGTTCCCATATTAACCTTATGGCTTTTTTGATATATTCTTAGTGGCGTTCTCCAAGATTGCTCAACCTGATCTAGAGGGGTAGATTCAATGAAGAAAAAGTTTCAAGCCATGACAGTACTGATCTTTTGTGGAATGGTAGGATTTCCATCTCCCGTTTCCAGCGTATTGGCCCATGAACTTGACCATAATATGGCGATCGACATGATTCTGGCACATGGAAAGATTGTTCCTAATATCGGGCCATTGCCGACCGCGATACCACAGCCAGCGGCCAATCTCAACTATGCGGCGAAAATCTCGCTCGGCAAACAGCTGTATTTTGATGGGCGTTTGTCAAAGAACAATGCGATTTCTTGTGCATTTTGCCACAATCCTGCAACAGGTTTTGCTGACCCCAAACAGACATCAGTGGGTGTGACGGGGGAGCGGGGAGGACGTCAGGCACCGACAGTGTATAATACGGCGTTCAATCCTTTTCAATTTTGGGACGGGCGGGCAGGATCCTTAGAAGAGCAAGCTATTGGTCCCATTCATAATCCGATTGAAATGGCTGAGACTCATGAAAATGTGGTCAAGAAGTTGAACGAGATTCAAGGGTATCGTGACCAGTTTCAAGCCGTGTTTGGATCCGGTGTGAGTATTCAGGGGATTGGAGACGCGATTGCGGCTTACGAGCGAACGGTAATCTCAACGAATTCAGCCTTTGATCAATATGTCTTAGGCGATGAAAAAGCCATGGATGAATCCGCCCAACGGGGTTTGTCTGTGTTTAAAGGCAAAGGACGATGTATCCTCTGTCATAATGGTTCGAATTTTACCGACAATCGTTTTCACAACACGGGCGTACCTCAAGTCGGTCCTCAGAAAGAAGATCTGGGCCGATATTACGTGACTCGACATGATCATGATAAGGGTGCATTTAAAACACCGACTTTGCGAAGTATTACCGAAACCGCTCCTTATATGCATGACGGAGCTTTTCAGACGTTAGAAGAAGTGGTTGATTTTTACAATGCAGGAGGAAAGGCAAATTCTCAATTAAGCGCCTTGATAAAACCCCTGGGGCTTTCTTCTCAGGAAAAAACAGATTTGATCGAATTTCTCAAGGCCCTAACCGGGGAACCTCTTCCTTTCGAGTTTCCAGCGTTGCCTGAATAAGAGTTTTAAAGTGTGGAACCTATCGAACGAATCTCATTGCCGAAAAATTAGAAAGACGTGAAGAAGGCGTTAGAGACTATGCACAAAGGCGGGACTGATTTCTCCTCGAGCCACTTCGGTTACTGGTCCCTTCATCGTGACATGATATTGAGGGTCTACGGTAATCAGGAGCGTCCCGCCAGGGGCTTTAACTGTCACAGGGCTTTTGACAAGGCCTAATCGCACCCCTGCACAGGCGGCGGCGCATGCTGACGAACCTGAGGCCTGGGTTTCTCCGGCGCCACGTTCCCAAATCAGGATGGAGATGGCTTTTGGGCCAATGGGAACGGCCAGTTGGACGTTCGTCCGTTTGGGGAAAATGGTGTGATTTTCAAGTTCAGGCCCGATTTCCAGCAAATCTTTCCGAGACCAACGTTGTTCCTCATGTTTCTTGTAGACTACACAATGAGGATTGCCGATACTGACACCCGTAAATCGAAGAGATTGTTCGGCCGCTTTGACGGGTTGCTGAATAAGTTCGGGTACGCGGAGAGTACAGGGTAGGGCAATGGGCTGAAAGATGGCTTGCCCCATATCCACGGTCGCGCCTCCGATAAAGCCATGGCCATTGAGTTCTAAGTGGACCTCAACCAATCCACCTTTCGTTTCTACCGTAAAGTGTTTTTTCCTGGTGTACTTCATGTGGAAGAGGTAACAGCCAAAAATCCGCAACCCATTCCCTGACTTTTCCGCTTCACTGCCGTCAGGATTATAAATCCGAAGACCAAAATCCGCTTTTTTGGAAGGAACAAGTGCCAAAATTCCGTCACTGCCAATGCCCCAATTCCGATCACACAAGGCCCGAATCGTGCGGGGAGTCAATTTGAACGATAATTTGCCTGGATTGAGGGCAATATAGTCGTTGCCCAAGCCATGCCCCTTAAAAAAATGATTTTTCATGCCTACTCCGCCGTGGAATGAGTATTTGCCAGGAGAGGACCTTCCTGAGATCAGTCCTGGCTTTTCGGTAGGACCTGAATTATACGTAAAAAAGACAAAAGAGGAAAGTCCTAATTCCTTGCAGCGGAAGAATTGCGCTAGGAGAGGGGGTAGAAGATCGTGCTTTAGGCCCGTTTGGCTTGGTTGCGGGCCGCGCGGCGTTCGTTGTCGGTGAGGAAACGTTTGCGTAGCCGGATATTTTTGGGTGTCACTTCGACCAGTTCATCATCTTCGATAAATTCTAACGCAAATTCCAACGTCATTTCCCGTGGAGGAATGAGGTTGATCGCATCATCCGATCCGGCTGCGCGAATATTGGTGAGTTTCTTTTCGCGGATCGCATTGACCACAAGGTCGTTCCCTTTATTATTAATGCCGACCAACATCCCTTCATAAATATCGGCTCCCGGATGAAGGAAGATTTCTCCTCGATCTTGCAACCCCCACAATCCATAGGCCACGGCTTGTCCTGGACCATGAGAAATGAGGACGCCGGCAGAACGATGAGGAATATCACCCTTGTAGGGTTGGTATTCATAGAAGATTTGCGACATGATCCCGGTCCCTCTGGTCATCCTCAATAATTCACTCCGAAATCCTAAAAGAGCCCGTGAGGCAATGTGGAATTCCATACGGACGGTGCCTACCGAGCTAATTTGGAGGTCTTTCATGTCAGCTTTTCGGCTCCCAAGCGCTTCAATTACGGCGCCCTGATATCCGGGATCGACTTCCACTACCACCAGTTCAACGGGTTCCAGAACTTCTTTATCGATTTCTTTGAAAATAACTTTAGGCGGAGACACTTCCAATTCAAAGCCCTCGCGCCGCATGGTTTCAATTAAGATGGATAAATGGAGTTCGCCTCGTCCAGAGACTTTAAAGCGTTCTCCTCCATCGGCTTCTTCCACTTTGATGCCGACATTCATCATGGCTTCGTGCGCGAGGCGTTCTCGAATATGACGAGATGTGAGAAATCGCCCGCCGTCTTTTCCAGCTAACGGACTGGTGTTGTGTGAGAAGTTCATAGAAATGGTGGGTTCATCCACATTGACAGTCGGCAGAGCTGTTGGATTTTTAGGAGAGGCCAGGGTTTCGCCAACGCGAACATCTTCAATCCCAGCCAAAGAAATAATGTCTCCAGCTTGGGCAGATTCGCTCTCGATACGAGTGAGTCCTTGGTAGGTCAAGAGTTTCGTGACCTTTCCCTTCGCGACGTTCCCATCTCTTTTGACGGCGACAATTTGATTGCCAACTTCAATTTTTCCATGGACAATCCGGCCAACGGCCACTCGACCGATATAGGAGTCATATTCCAACATTGTTACAAGCATTTGAAAGGGTTGTTCAGGGTCGGCCACCGGTGGCAAGACTCGATGGATAATGGTGTCTAGTAAGGGTTTCATATCTTCGACGGGATCGTGGAGATCTAACGTGGCTTTCCCATCTTTGCCGGAAGCATAGACAATGGGGAAGTCCAATTGTTCGTCAGTGGCGTTGAGTTCACAAAACAAGTCGAAGGTCTGATTCACGATTTCTTCGGGCCGCGCATTTGGGCGGTCAATTTTGTTAATGACCACAATGGGTTTCAAATGGAGTTCCAAGGACTTTTTGAGGACGAACTTAGTTTGGGGCATCGGGCCTTCAAAGGCATCCACCAAAAGTAGTACGCCGTCTACCATTCGGAGAATTCGTTCAACCTCACTGCCAAAATCGGCATGGCCTGGGGTATCGACTAAATTGATTCGAATATCTTTATAGTCCAGTGAGGCATTCTTAGAAAAAATTGTGATTCCGCGTTCTTTTTCCAGGGGATTTGAATCCATGATGACGGCTTCACCTTCTTTGAACACATGGGCGCCGGTCTGTTTGAGCAACGCGTCAACCAAGGTGGTCTTACCATGATCCACATGCGCGATGATGGCGACATTGCGAAGGTCCTTGCGTCGTTTTTGATTAGGCATGACAAAAATTCCTTTGTACAGGATGGACACATCGCACCAGGCACTTAAACGTGATCGTTTAAGGCTCGCGGGTCTTTATCGAGGCCGGTCTGCGGAGATTTGAGCAACGACACCGACCAGAACGGCCGGAGAATGGCTTGGTCTTACCAGACGGTCGATTCATCTTACACGGTACCGGAACAACGGAGTTAACGCAACCGGAAAGCTTCTGGGGTTACCCCGAATTAGTAGGAGATGTCGAGAAACTTGACGGGGAGTTCTAAGGTAAAGGTGGCGCCTAGACCTGGGCCTTCGCTCAAAGCCGTAAGGCTTCCTCCTAAATTTTTGGCGGCGATGGCATTGCGATGGAGGCTATCTCCCTGGTCGCTTCCTGATGTTGAACAAGATTGGGCAAAAATTCTTTGGAGATTTTCGTTCGGGATTCCAATGCCTGTATCGCGTACCTGGACGATGACTCGATTCTTGTCTGCTGAATGCAAATGAACCCGAATGGTAATGTGGTGCAGATCTGAGTCTTGTTGCTGAATGGCAACTTGAGCATTACGAATTAAGTTGTTCGCAATTTGGACAATGGATTGCTTGTCCGTAATCACTTGGGGAAGGTCGGCATAGTCTCTGGTTATGGTAATGTGCTGGCGCTCAAGTTCCTGAGCATTCATGTCTAAGGCGCTTTCGATCAGGTCTTTCAAGATCATGGGTTCATGAATGGCGTTGGTTTGCGTCAGATCCTGCTGAGCAGTGATGATGTCATTGACATGATCAATTTGCCCAATTAAGGAATCCAGGTCCTGACATGTCTGAGCATGCTGATCGCGTAAATGGTCTCCGAGTTGCCGGAGAAAGGCCGGGATTTTTTGGCCTTTGGCATCTTGAGTCAGGAACGATCCTAAGTCTTCCTTATGGTGTTCCAACAGGCTAGAAATGCGCTTCACATCCTGAATGGGCATGTCACGAACATGTTGTGCAATGAGGCCCGCGGAGACATTCAAGCTGTTTAACACATTGCCAACATTGTGGAGAACGTCAGTGGCGACTTCTGCCATGCCCAGCCGGCGAGAACTTTCCAAAAGCTCATGGGTCAACCGTTCTCGTTCAATAGCGGCTTTGCGACGTTCTTGCGCATGTCGTATGACCCGTTCCAAAAGGCCGGGGTTGGTTTCCCCCTTGACCACATAATCGGCGGCTCCCAGTTTAATGGCTTGCATGTCAATTTCCGGATCAGTCGTTCCTGTCAGCATGATAATGGGTACACGGCAGCCGAATCGCAGCGCTTCCCCTAGAACATCCAGTCCGGTTTCTTTGCCGAGGCAATAATCCAATAGGCAAATATCGTGAGTATCTTCTTTGAGCCTTTCCAAGCCTTGGCGAAAGGTTGACACCCATTGGACATCAAAGGTGCGGCCTCGAACCCTGGTCAACATGGCTTCTGCGATCAGAGCATCATCTTCGTTGTCATCAACAAGAAGGACACGCATAGGGACAGTGTTCATGTTGGAGCTGGCAGTCTCTATTGGAGGTTGAGTCGTTTCAAGCATCTGTATTCTATTCCAGGAAGGTTTGGTTAGTGGATCACAATGCTAGGCAGACGTTGGGATGTTCGATAGCAGCTCGCAAGGCTGCTAACAGATAATTGAAATCGTAAGGTTTTTCAAAAAACGCCGTTTCTCCAATGGCCATGGCTTTTTGGCGTAATTCGGGTTGTTTGCTAGCCGTCAAAAAGATGATGGGAGCGTTTTGGCTTTTGGTCGACGTTTTCAAGCGTTCTGCCAGCGTCAGTCCGTTGCCGCCGAGCATCGTAATATCAAGCAAGATCGCATCAGGACTGGTATCCATGGCTTTTTGCATGCCCATGACGGCATCAAAGGCTAGTGCGGTCTGATATCCACGTGCGTTTAAGCGGACCTCTAAGGCTTTGGAAATATTTTCATCATCTTCAATAATCAACACTTTGTGGTTCATCTCAAGCACTCCTTTGCTTTGGCCTTGAACCTCGTATAGTGAAACTAAATGTACTGCCCTGTCCCACTGTGCTGGAAACCGACATGGTGCCTTCGTGCAGCTTGATCAGTTCTCGACAGATGAACAAGCCAAGTCCCAGACCAGGAGAGGAAGCTGAAGGATCTTTTTCCACTTGATAAAGGCGTTCGAAAATCCCCGCGAGTTTGGCCTGAGGGATTCCCATACCCGTATCCTGAATTGATATCCGTACTCGGCCTGAGCAGAGTGGATCTTGAGAGGCGAGCACGAGCACACTTCCAGATTGTTCGGTGAATTTCAGGGCATTATCCACTAGATTGAGGAGAACTTGGCGGATACGTTGAACATCCATTATGACATGTGGGAGATCAGTATCGAGAGACGATTGTAATGTGATGTGTTTAGCCTGAGCTTTTGGTGCCAGATAATCGAGAACCTCGCCGACCAGGGGAACGAGATCTGCTGGTTCTTGTTGTAGGCTCAATTTGCCTGTTTCCAATCGAGTAATGTCATAGAGGTCGTTAATGTTTCGATCTAAATGCCCGCAGCACCCTTGGATGCGCTCAAGAAAATGTGTCTGTTCAGTATCAAGTGGGCCCGAAATACCCTCTAACAGTATATTGGCGAACTCCGAGGCTGCCGTGAGAGGTGTTTTGAGTTCGTGAGCTAATAAGTGATAGAAACGCTGAACCTCTTCTGTTCGTTGTTGGAGTTCTCTATTGGTTTTCTCTAATTGCTGCTGATGGGCAGCTAGTTCGGCTTGTAGTCGAATCTTTTCTATCCCATGAGAAATGGTTCGCTGGAGATTTTCGGAAGAAATATGTTGTTTGGAAAGGTAGTCGCTCGTGCCTGCTTGAAGAGCTTGAGGGACCAATTCTTCGTTGCCATGGCCGGTCAACATGATCATTGGAATATTTGGACACATTGGATGGGTCTCATGTAAGAACTCGATCCCGGTCCGAGACCCCAAGTTATGGTCAAGCAACCCAACATCATATTGCTTCTCTTGAATCCAAGTTAAGCCCGCATCATAGGAACGCGCCCAATCCAGTTCAAAGTGGGGACCTGGAATTTGTCCGAGAAGCGCTTGAGTAATAATGGCGTCTTCCTCATCATCGTCTACGCGCAACACCTTAATGGCTGTCTTGGTGGTAGGAGTTGCCATTGGCTTAGGCGGCTCCTCGTAGTTCCAGGGCCATCTGGCCCAATTCTTTGATAATGTGTTGATAGTCTTCAAAGTTTTCGGGTTTTGTGATGTAGTCAACCGCTCCCAAGGTTACAGAATGTTGGATATCCTGGGGGTTGCTGGAATCGGACAACACGACGGTGGGGATGTGCCGCCATTCGTGATGAGAACTAAGTTCTAGTAATACCTTGCGGCCATCTTTTCGAGGCATATTGAGATCCAGAAGAATGAGCCATGGCCAGGGTAGGTTCTTCATGCCTCGATATCGACGACGCCGAAAAAGATAGTCCAAGAGTTCTCTCCCGTCATGGACAAATCGCACATCAAATCCTAAATGAGTCTCCTCCCATGCTCGCATCGCGATGAGGCAATCATCCGGGTTGTCTTCTGCAATTAAGACCATTGGAGTTGTAGCCTGTTCTAACATCATGGTTCAGGGTCTCCTCCGTTTAGTCGGCACACGTGAAATATTCAGGATTGAGTTGTATTGAAATTCCTCAATTCTCTCTTCTGTTTCATCACTATTCTATGAATGTGGCAGGCAAATGACGGGCAAAAAAAAAGCCCATTCTCATTGGAGAATGGGCGCAACTGGATTAAGCGAACTGCGGTCCAGTGGTAGCTAGGCTAACCGAAATTCGTTACTGCTCGTGACCGGTCCCTTGGCTTTGCGTCCCATCCTCGCGAATGGTTTGCCTTTTTCACCGTATAGCATGTTTATCGGTGTATTCTGACAAAGCTTAATGGAAAGGCTATGGTGAGGAAAACTAACCCAGAATGAATGAGGGAGAAAGAAGCGTATCTGAGAGGATTCTTGAAAAAAAGCTATGAAGATTAAGTACTTTTTCAAACAAGCCGATAATTTGTAGAAAGTGAAATTTTCTAGAAGATTGCAAAATTGACCGTGGTCTGATTGAGATGAAGACATTCCCACCCTCCCTATACACGGTGCCAATCCTTATAACACCCTTTGTGCTGTTAGGAATTGATATGGTGGCTCCTTTAGGGGTTGCGTTAGGTGTACTCCAGGTCGCAACAGTGTTGTTCACGCTCCCTCTGAAACATCGTCGCTTCACCTTGTTTGTGGGGGGGCAAACGAGTCTCTGTATTGCACTCGGATATTGGGCCTCGCCAATTGGGGGAGAATCGCTATGGATGGCTCAAATAAATCGGGTGCTTTCTCTAGGAGTGGTGTGGTCGACGACATGGGTTGTGCTTGGCGTGATAGGCAATGCTTCGCTATTAGAAGGTTTACTCCAAGACGTTAAGGCCGCACGAAAAGAACTCGGTGAGACAGAGAAGCAATTGCGACAGATTATTGAAGCAGCTCCTAGTGGTATTGTCATGGTTGATCAACAGGGACAGATTACCCTTGCCAATGAATTGATTATCCAGCAATTTGGCTATGCGAAAGAGGAAGTCATTGGGCAACCTATTGAGGCCCTTCTCCCTGACCGATTCAGAGAGCAGCATGTGGGGTTTCGTAAAGAATTTTTTGGTTCTCCTGAGTCTCGAAAAATGGGAAAGAATCGTGAGCTGTGCGGGCAACGTAAGGATGGCGCTGAGTTTCCTGTGGAAGTGACGTTGGCGCCTATTACGATGGAGGAAGGTTCGTTTGTTTTGGCCGCAGTGGTTGATATCACCGAACGGATCCAGGCGAGAAAAGCATTAATGGAAAGTGAAGCGCGAAATCGACATATTTTGGAATCAGCCGGTGAAGGTATTTTTGGTCTTGATATGAATGGCCACACCATCTTTGTGAATCCTGCAGCAGGAAGCATGTTGGGCTATTCCCCTGAAGAGTTAATTGGTGCTTCAATGCATGACTTGCTCCACCACACGAAATCGGATGGATCGGCATACCCAAGGGAAGAATGCCCTATATGTGCGACTTTTGTGGATGGCTCCCCTCATCATGTGGAAGACGAGATATTCTGGCGAAAAGATGGGGCCAGTTTTCCTGTGGCCTATTCGAGTAGTCCCAAACGAGACGAACTCGGTCAGGTGTCTGGCGCAGTCGTGACATTTGCAGATATCACGGCTAAAAAGGAGGTTGAACAGGCTCTCTTGAAACGGAATCATGCTCTAAAAGCCAGCAACCAAGAACTTGATGATTTTGCCTATATTGTCTCTCATGATTTGAAGGAGCCTTTGCGAGGCATCCATAACTATTCATCAATTATTTTAGAGGATCATAGGGATGGGCTCCCTAATGATGTGCGGACCAGGTGTGAGACGTTGCTTCGATTATCCCAGCATATGGAAACATTGCTTGATTCGCTTTTGTACTACTCGAGGGATGGCCGATCGGAGCTCGCGATGAAGCCGACGGATCTCGGTTCTGTTGTCCAGAATATTCTGGAGTCACTTGATGTGAGTTTAAAAGAATGTGGAACTCTCGTAAAAATCTCACAGGATTTTCCCACGCTTTTATGTGACCGTGTCCGAGTGGGTGAGATTTTCAGGAATTTGATTACCAATGCCATAAAGTACAACGATAAGTCTGAGAAATGGATTGAAATTGGCTACCGTGAGGATCAATCAGATGTACTTGAGGTTCTATCGCCTCTGGTTTTTTATGTTCGTGATAATGGCATTGGTATTCGAAAAAAGCATCTGGATTCCGTTTTTCGGATGTTTAAACGTTTGAATGGGCGGGATAAATTTGGTGGTGGGACAGGAGCGGGTTTAACCCTGACCAAAAAGATGGTGGAACGTCATGGCGGACGAATCTGGGTAGAATCCACGTTTGGTGAGGGAACCACCTTCTACTTTACGCTACAAGGAAGCTACGAAGCTCAAGAGGAACGGTCTCAAGCTATGGAGCCTCTAGAAATTGTTGCCAGGTGATGTTTAGACCGTATGAGATCTGACGGTTGATGAAGGAATGCTCTTTATGGCATCTCAATTTTTCTTTACAAAATACTCTGACTTCTTCTCCCTGTCGCGGTATGGCCTCGAAGAGAGGACAAGGCTGTGGTGAAGGTGAAGACGTTTGGAGGTTTGTGATGGCCAAGAAAGGTGGCATCACTTTTTTGTTTAATTCCTATTGCAAAACCAGAGAGAATGTACAATGCCAATGACTCCCAATCAACCAATTTTACTCGTCGAGGACAATGCAGAAGATTTTGAAACCGCTGTTCGAAGTCTGAAAAAGGCGGGGTTAAAAAATTCTATCTATCGATGTCTGGATGGTGAAGATGCTTTGGACTATCTCTACAAACGGGGTGCGTATGGTGAGCCCGGCTCAGCGCCTCGTCCGGGAATTGTGCTGCTGGATCTCAACTTGCCTGGGACGGATGGGCGTGAAGTGTTAGAGGAAGTGAAACAAGACCCCGCTCTCAAAACAATTCCTATCGTAGTGCTGACTACGTCAACTGACGAGCTGGATATCGAGCGATGTTATCAGGCAGGGGCCAATAGCTATATGCATAAACCCGTCGACTTGGATGGGTTTGTGAGATCCATGGCACGCATGAAGGACTATTGGTTTGAAGTGGTTATTATGCCGAAGGGAGAGGAGACGACATGAATCCAGTCCCCCTCTCAATCCTGATCATTGATGATTGTCCAGAAGACCGTGCGGTATTTGTGCGGTATTTCGAAAAAATGACTGAACGAAATTTTCAGGTCATTCAGACTGATTCAGGCGAAGAGGGGTTAAAATTATGCCGGCAAGAAAATCCTGACTGTGTACTTATTGATTATCAAATACCCGATCTGGATGGGCTGGAGTTCCTTCAGGCTTTAGCAAAAGATGACAAGTATTGCTTTCTTCCTGTCTTAATGTTGACGGGGCAAGGGGATGAGAATATCGCGATTGAAGCGATGAAGGCTGGAGCCAGCGATTATTTGGTGAAAGGGAAGCTAACGGCAGAAGGTTTGTTTCGGGCGGTCACCCGGGCCATTGAAAAATCCCATTTGTTGCGGACCAACGACCAACAGCGTCGGGAAATTGAGCGGTCCTATCATGAGCTGGAACAGTTTGCACATACGGCCTCTCATGATCTGCAGGCTCCGATACGTCGAATCACGAAATTTCTTGAACTCCTAAAAATGGATCAGGGAGATGCTCTGAATGATCGATCAAAAGACTATTTGGTGCGTGCACTCAAGTGCGCATCTCATATGCAAGGACTGATTCAAGACTTATTAGATTATTCGTTGGTTGGTGGTGCCGACAAGGCGTTTCAGCCGGTGAATTTGGAAGAGGTGATGAATGAGGTGTTGTCTCAACTCGACGGGATGATTGCGAAAGCGCATGCCACCATTAACGTCGACACTCTGCCCGTCGTGGTAGGCAATCATACATTCTTGTATCAACTATTCCAAAATTTACTAGTGAACGCCATGAAGTTTCGAAGTGAGGACCCACCTCGAGTCGAGATTTCTGCGCGCGACAGTGGGGACAAATGGGTTCTGACTGTGAAGGATAATGGGGTAGGGATTCCCACGTACGCGTATGACAAAATTTTTGGTATTTTTCAACGTCTTGATAATGGGAATCAGGTGGAGGGAACAGGAATCGGGCTTGCCCTGTGCAAAAAAATTGTGGATCTTCATGATGGACGAATTTGGATTGAATCTACCGTTCATGAAGGAACCTCGTTTCACTTTACTCTGCCAGCCTGCCTTGAGCATGTTGAAGCGATAATGCATGAAGCCGCCGGCACTGCTAAACAGTACGCGTAGTGCTCCCAACCCTCAGAAAAAGTTCTTGCGTAAACGAACGCGAGGGCTGGTGTCTTTTAACTCTACTGGGCAGGAATCAAGACATAGATTTTTGCGAGATTGAAAATTTATCATCGTTGCTAAAGATGTGTTCACCACCAGCAATCCTTGAAGCTGATGTTTGGGAGTCAGCAGGGAGAGTCTGCAATTGAGCTTGTACAACATAGCGC
Source organism: Nitrospirales bacterium (assembly GCA_965223295.1). GTDB lineage: Bacteria > Nitrospirota > Nitrospiria > Nitrospirales > UBA8639 > Nitrospira_E. The sequence continues at coordinate 166,022 of CBDCWC010000002.1, forward strand.
AGCGGCCCGCCTGGGACTAGTGCATCGAATGGATAACAGGTGATGAGTTGTAAGATGGTTTTGTGTTGATCTAACGAAAGCTTTTTGATTCGACTATCGATGACCTCTATTTTTTCAACCACAAAAGTATGCCATTCTCCTTGAGTCGTCTGGACCTTTATTCTATCCCCTAGCTGCAAGTCTTGGACAAATGAAAAATGCGTATCACGGTGTCCGCTTAAAATTAAACTCTCCGGATCGGTTCGAAAAAGTTTTCTAGTCCTCACCATCCCAGGCCCAAAGGCTAAGGATTGTCCGCTCGCATCTGCCAGAATGATTTGATTGATCGCTAATCTTGGAACGACTAGGTGACCGACTGGCGATGTGTCAGCCCATGGCCACGGTTTAACTGGCTGGTGCGTCCTCAGTGTCTCCTGCCAAGCATGCTGTAATAGCCACTGTGCCGCGAGAGCTTTGGCCTGAATCCAGAGCCCTTGTCCAATCAGCCAGCCGCCTAAGACGAATAGCAGACTTGCAACAATCCACACCATGCGATGGGTGGTCAGCGCGTGAGTTGTCGTTTGGTCCAGATCCATGCGACCCCTATCATGATGCTTCCTATGAATAGGTAAAGGATTGAGGGTGTCGCGGTTTGCGGCCAGCCGAATATCGCTTCGTGTTTCATGCCATCCGGCAAATTGGTTTTAAGGGCATGGATGTGGAGCCCTTGTGTCTTGGGTCTGGCCGGAGTGACGTCCACGGCCACAAGACTCGTGTAGCGACTCACCAAATGATGTTTGAGAGCAAGATTGACGATTGATTGTCGGAGGAGAGTGTTGTTGTGTTCTTGAATCCCTTGATCCATGAGTTGTGAGATTTTTTGTTGTCCCCAATGAATAGCGATGCCACTTCGAGGTTTGGCCGCGTCTATCGACTGGGTGGATTCCCAAGGCCTGCCGGCTTGTTTTCCTGTAATTGTGATCGAAGCAGGAAGGGTTCTGGTTCGAAAGGCGATGGTTAGCGGTTCTCCGAGATAGAGATCCGGCAATGGGTTTGGAAGGATTTCTTCGAATTCCAAACCTGCAGATTGAATGGTAATGTCAGTGAGAGCCAGATGCTCTAACTTAAGAAAAAGGCGGTCCATCTTGTCTTGCACTTCAGTGGTTGTGCCAACGTGCGTGAAGGTGCCTTTCCCGAATTGTGCGGCTTTGTTCATGAAGTAACTGTTGGGTGCAGAGCCGATCCCAACTGTAAAGAGTCGAGCCTCTTGTAAATCTCGTCGTAGCAGAGAAAACAACGCGTCTTCATTCCCAACCAGACCGTCAGTGATGAAGATGATTTGACAGAGGCGCTGAGGGATGTCTTTGGCGGGCCTATGGGCCAGCGCTTGTTGGAGAGGAGGAAGCATTTCTGTTCCACCTGAAGCCTGCAGTCCGTTAACATAACGTTGAGCTTCGTGAACGCGCGATTCGGAAACCTGACGAGCCGTGGAGTAGAGTTGATGGGTGACGGAATTAAATTGAATAATATTGAATGAATCCTGGGGAGACAATCTGGAAAGCGCCAAGGAAAGTGCAGCTTTGGCTTCTTTTAGGGATTTTCCGGCCATTGAGCCTGAGGTGTCGATGACAAAGACGACTTCTCGTGGAATCCTTGTAAGATCTGAACTTGGAGTCGTAGGTGGCATGAGGTGCATGAAGAGAAACGTCTCTCCATCGTGTTGCTCCGTAAATAGACTAGCTTGCGGGGTTTCATTGGAAAGAGGTGTCCAGGTCAGTTCAAAGTCTCGATTGGCATGGGTTATCCCGTTTTTAAGCGAGATTTGGTAAGAGTTGCGGTCTTGTTGAGCAATGGTGATTGGATGGGTAGGGGATTCAATCTTTTGCAGAAGTACGCCTGGAGCCAAATCGATTCGTAAGTTAATGGGATTGATAAGTCCGTCCGAAGGATGCTGGACAGGTGGAGTGATACGGGAGGCATCTGGAATCTGATCGGTATCGTACGCCCCTCCGAGATCAGGTTGTGATGAAGAAGAGTCTTGAATCTCCTCAGGCTGTCCGGGGATATAACGCGGGCCAACGACCATGGGAAATCGAAGTGAAAATCGGCCTTGGTCATATCGCACGTTCTCTTGGTATTCGATGTCGATGGTGATCATGGCGTGAGGGGCAATGTTGGCGACGGATGCCGTAAAGATATTCGGGCGCTCCTGTTCTACGAGGCTGGTCCGTTGTCCCTTGGCTTTGACCTTAGCATAGGTCTTTTTGGCTTCTGCCCGTTCTCGTATTTGGCCCTCAATAATCCGCTCGCCAATTTTCATGCGTAAATGATCCACCGCAGCTTGAGCAGGCAAGGGAAAGACATACACGCCTTCCGCCCATTCATCATCAGGATTGCTGAATTGTTGCGACACGATGGTGCGGGCGATGAGTCCGCTAATGGTCTGTGTGACGGTCGTGTGTAACAACGGAGCGGGAATGGGTGGATTACCTGCTCTGGTTTGGAGGGAAATTCCGCCTTCAAATCTTGTGGGAACTGATTCTTGAATGGGTTTCCGGGTTGATTGCGCGGCAATGGAGGGAAGCGACCATCCTCCAATCCAGCTGATAAAGAAATAAATTATGAAGAGAAACAGGTGAAACCTTCGGATTGTCATGGCAACTCCTCTATGACGGAAGCATGGATGTTCTTAAAGCATCAGATCTGATAAAGGGTCTGTTGAAAAAAGCCGCCAGCAGCGTTCTCGCCATTTTTCCGTGCTCACGTAGAACCAGTACGCTCCGCGCGGAAAAATGGCTGTGGCCTTGCTGTACAGGCTTTTTTGAACAGACCCGAGGCTGTTGATCGCCATACGTCTCCTGGCGAAATATGGCCCTTGATATCTTCACTATTCAAGACGCCCATAAATGAAGGCCAGGCTGATCCTCGAACGCTGGATCAGCCTGGGAACAGACTTATGGGAGGGATTCAGTCGCGACTATTGGATCAGCCGCTATCAGTTCGCTTGAAATTTCTTCTGGATCATCAGGCACATTCTCGGCAATTTTGATGGCCGGAGAATCTATGCTGGAAGGAGATGCGTCAGAAGAGGGATCTTCTTGAGCCTCAGGTTTCATAGAAAGGATAGGGCTATCCTGTTGGACCTCAGGTTGCGGAAGAAAGGCAACATGGGCGCGTCGGTTCTGCTCGAAACAGTTAGGAGTTTGGTTTTGGCAGACAGCTCCACCTTTTCCGAAGGATCGTACTTGAATCTTTTCTTCGGGAATTCCAAGAGAGACGAGGTAGGTCTTGACCGATTTTGCGCGTCTTAGTCCTAGGGCATGATTGTATGAATCCGTCCCTTGTGCATCCGTATGCCCGTCAATCTGAAGGGTTCCAGTCCATTCTTCTCCTAATGCGTCAATTTTTGTCTTCATGAGATCCTTGGCCTCATTTGATAGAGCCCAACGATTGAATTTGAAATAGACATCTGAGCTTTCTTTGAGCTGAACGTCTGGGGTGCCAGAGGCATGACTGCCTAGAGAGAGAGAAGGTTCTGCGTTAATGGGAGAGGAGGGTGCGGAGGGAGAGGAAGAATCCGTAGGAGTGGCGAAGGCCTCAGCCATTTGGAATGTACTGACCTCTTCTGTCGTCTCTTGCGATGCGGTCATTGGTAAGGGTTCGTCATCCGAATATATGAAAACGCCTCCAAGACCTAAGGTCAGCGTGATAAGCCCGGCAGCTAAGAAGAAGATTTCTTTGCTGTCAGATGGCTGGACTCCTGTTGGTGCTGTTGGTTTTTGTCCTTTTTTCTGTTGTGAAAAAGTTGATTGATTAGGTGTGAGATTCATCATGGGCCTTGTCTCCTTTGTGTAGCTTTCTGTGAGTAATCATGTTGGTACATTTCATTTTTTCTGGTTCGATCTTTCACGACTCACTCGAAATCTGGTCACCTCCTTTCCGTGGGAAATTGTGAATAGAAATGTCCTATCGCAAAGGCCTTGCCACCTCATGATTTTGTGAAATTATTGTAAAAACAATGACTTATGCTGATAGTGTTGTATGAAGGTATGCGGGGATTGCGTGGATGCAAGCGGGGATGCGGGGCCATCCCCGCAAGCTCAGTTATTCCCGACACATCCTTAATCGGGAATCCATCTGTTCGTAGATGTTCTGTGATGCCAGGGTTCGTCCCGGCAGCCGAGCCTCTTTGGTTCGGTCAAAGTGCCCAAACCCATGTTGGGCGTACTGTGCCCTTTGGGTTCGCTGTGCGGTTCGCCAACACCGGTGGCGCGCAAGCTCGCGGAGCCTGTCCCGAGAGTTCCCGAAGGGCTCAAACAATGCCCGTCTTTTCTCCGGTGTTGGCTATACGGCTCAGCCACACTACATGGCCAGAGACGGCTACTCAGACAGACTCGGCAGAGAGGCGGATTTGGCTAGGGGCTCAGCCGTGCCCAAGGCAGGAATTCTTTAAAGCGTTATTAATGTTAGTGGTAGTTAGCGGAGGTTCCATTTTTTCCTTGACTTATATTCGATGAAGATTAAGCTATCTTCAGTGTGGATCCCACCTACCCCAAAAATATGAGAAAAGTCATGCCGATAATCCAAAGGGTTGTTGTATTAATGTTTCTGGGTGCCTGTACGGTCTCATATGCATTTGAACTTGGGGACCCTTTCGATACTCCTCTGGGGAAGAAGCACGAATCTGCCGTAAAAGTCCTAGTAATACCAACTAAAACTCTGCCGACATCTTGCCGTCTAGCGCAAGAAGTGCAGACCTCGCCTATTTTCCCAGCAACGATGAATCCCTATGTGACGGATGATAAAAAGTTAATAGGCCTTGCTTCACAGATTGGGTTTGGTAGAAAACATCTAGATGATATTATTATTGCTCTATCGGCGTTGTACTATTCGGAACCAGCAAATTCAGAGGTGGGTATATGAGGTTTGCTTTTTAAAAGTGAAAAGGGTGCTATGGCTTACTCTGACCTTCTAAAATACAGGCCGGCATTCATTAAAGGCCCTCTCGTTCTTACTGTGTAGGTCGATAACGAGTCCGGAAAAAATTGCAAAGAAACTATTGAGGGTAGCTTGATAAGTGAGGGATTCAAAACACTTCCAGTTAAGTCCTAACGCAGTGTGTACAAATACTTGATGACTGCACCTTCAATAGACTTCGATAAAAGATGGGTGAGAAATCGATTTATTATTTCGCCTATGGCTCGAACCTTCATCCGGTCCGATTGTCCGAACGTACGCCTTCCGCTGAATTGCTCGGCATGACAGATTTGAGCCACCATCGTCTTGCATTTCATAAACAAGGTCGTGATGGATCGAGCAAATGTAACGTGTTTCGCACGGATAAAGAATCCGACAAGGTGTATGGAGCCATCTATCAAATGGACTCGGCTCATAAACCAGTTCTGGATTCTTTCGAAGGGAATGGTTATCGCGATGACCAGCTTATGGTTGACCTTCATGGAAAGAAAGTTTGCTGCTTTAGCTATTTTGCTCAACAACCCTTTATTGTCAATGACATGAAACCCTATCATTGGTATAAGGATCTCGTGGTTCTGGGTGCGAGATATTTGGGGTTTCCAGAGGCTTATGTTCGTTCTATTGAACTGACTGAGTCGATTGAAGATCCGGACAAGACAAGAGAAATGCAGTGTCATGGTTTGATTCAGCGAATCCTTCAATCTTCCAGCTCATAACCTGGGACTTTTTATGAGCGAGTATGTTGAATATTTAAAAGAAGTCTTCAGTGAATTTGGACCGGTCCAGCCGCGACGGATGTTTGGAGGCTATGGAGTGTTTTACAAGGGGTTAATGTTTGCATTGGTAGCGGACGATGTGCTGTATCTCAAATCGGATGAAAAAATTGCCCTTTATTTTACCGAACGGGAGCTGGAACAATTCACCTACGAGAAACAGGGCAAGGCGTTTAAGATGTCCTATTACATGGCCCCAGAAGATATTTTTGACGATCCTGACGAAGCCAAGGTTTGGGCTGATCGTTCATATGCGGCGGCCGTGCGTTCAAAGAAACCCAAGAAAAAGAAGTAAGTAGCCTGGCCTCACTCCCCTTTACTTGCCCGCAACTTTTTCGTCTTTTTTTCGGAATCCGTTCTTCATACTCTGTTTTGCAGTTCTAGATGACTTATCGAAAATTTTCTATTAAGGTAGGCAATCAACTTTTGGTTTTTTGCCGTTTTAGGATGAAATTAATATGAAAGTGTTGATGCTGACTAATGAGTTCCCTCCATACACCTACGGTGGGGCGGGAGCGCATGTGGAGTATTTGAGCCGCGAGCTTTCCCGCATGCTTCCGGTTGAAGTGCGATGCTTTGGGGACCAGGAGGTTGAGCAGGGCAATCTCAAGGTTCGCGGGTTTGCCCTTGGCGAAGTACCATTTGGCGCACCCAAACCTCTTCATTCAGTCTTTGGAGCGGTACAACGGTGCTGGCAAATGAATGCGGAGGGATTAGACGCAGATGTCGTGCATTGCCACACTTGGTACAGTCATTTAGGAGGCATTCTGGCCAAGTTGAATTATGGCATTCCCATGGTGGTGACGACCCATTCGTTGGAGCCGTTGCGCCCCTGGAAACGGGAACAACTCGCGGGAGGGTATGATTTTTCGTCGTGGGTTGAAAAACCGCATTGGAGATGGCTGATGCGATTATTGCCGTATCACAAGGGACCAAAGAAGATATTCTTAAATGGTTCGATGTGCAGGAGGATCGGGTCCATGTCATTTACAATGGTATTGATCTGCATGAATTTACGAAAGTGGAAAGTCATGAAGTCTTGACGCGTTATGGGATTCCCCGGTCACAGCCATATCTGCTTTTTGTAGGACGAATCACTCGACAGAAAGGAATCATCTATTTAGTCAATGCGCTTTCCTACTTGGACCCTGGATTTCCGGTCGTCCTGTGTGCGGGGTCTCCGGATACTCCGGCGATTGCCCTTGAAATGAAAGAGGCCGTTGAACGTGCTTCAGCCCATCGTGAACAAATTTACTGGATTCAAGATATCTTGGATAAGCCCAGTCTGATTGAATTATATTCCCACGCCGGCGTGTTCTGTTGTCCGTCAATTTATGAACCCTTTGGTATTATCAATTTAGAAGCCATGGCTTGCGAAAAGCCAGTGGTGGCGTCAGCGGTGGGAGGTATTCCAGAAGTTGTGGTTGACGATGAAACAGGTTTACTCGTACCGGTTGATCAATATGACGAAGCGCCGTTTACGCCTAAAGATCCTGAGAAATATGCGCAAGATTTAGCTGAACGAATTAATCAATTGATGCGGGATCCAGCTCTGCGCCAACCGATGGGGGAAGCTGGACGTCGCCGGGCGGAAGAACTCTTTAGTTGGACGGCCATTGCTCAACGGACCAAAGCCTTATATGAAGCCGTTGTGAAGTGAATCGAAGGTCTTTAAAGACGAGGTCTTATCGGAGGTGTAGGGCTCATCATAGGCAAGATTTGCATGGAGTACACGGTTATTCGGGATCCTGCCCGGTTTGAAACATGGTTTCCAGTCGACGAATTTCTTCCTTGCGTCGATGCCGTTCTTCCACGAGTAACGAGATAAGCGAGTTCCAAAAGGCCACTTCGGAGGGAGAGCCATCGGTCACACGTTGGTCGCGCCATTCTGTCGCAAAACGAGTATACACTCGAATTTCACAATCATTAAAACTTTTGAGCGCATCAATCAATTCGTCTTCAGCATGCATAAGTCACTGAACCTTCCTGAAATGAAAAATTACTATAAGGAAGCCATCTACATACAGACGTTATCGGCGGTTCGGAAATCGTTCCTTAGTGTGGGAGGCGTTTTCATGCGTAAAAAATGCTGATTAAAAAGGCGGTATCACGTTGTGCACTTTTCAGTCGAGAGATTGGTCTGGTTGCTTTGCTAGGGGCTCTCATGGCATGTGGTGAAGATCCTCAACAATTATTCGAAACTGCGCAATTTGAAGAACAACAACACAATCAAGCGCATGCCAGAGAATTATATGAACGTATTCTTCGTGATCATCCGAAGAGCACGATTGCTGGAAAGGCGCAACAACGATTGAATGAATTGAAAAAGGAGAATCCCTAAGGAGGAGAAGTGTTGCCCTGATGAACTTTCAGGCGTAGTCGTCCGGGTCCACGCCGGTCCGGTACATGTATTCTAACCGTCGAATGTCTTGATCCCGCCGCATGCGCTCATCAATACAGAGGTTGACGACTGTATTCCAAAACCCAGCTTCAGCCATGGAGCCGGATTCCAACCGTTGGTCCCGGAATTCACTCGCAAAGCAGGTGTAGCGCTGCAAGTCGCTGTCTTCGAAATCTTGAAGAAAACTAGTAAGATTTTCGGTCTGGGTAAGGGGTTCGTTATTCTGACTCATGTTCTCTCCTGTGATGATGGTATCGGTTGGCACCACAGAGGATCTTGAGTATTTGTCAGAAAAAACTTACTGCAACAGACGGAAAGAGGGTGGAGCTGACAGCCTGAGAGGTACGGGTTACATAGGTTGTGTGAAGTTTGAGCATATTGTGGAAAGCTGGTCGTTCTTATTGAAAGAACATCAAGACACTTTGAAAAACTGTAACAAGAATTGTAGATAGGACTTTCTGGAATCTCAGATTGTGGTTGTTAATCCATCGCAACGGTGCGGGGATAAAAACGGAAGATGGTGGTGGAGTCTAGGTGAAGATTAGCGATGACTTTTTCCTGTCCAGGATAGGTCAGGGTTAACATAGTGACATAGGACATACCCTCAGGTTAGGTGTGGACTTTACTATTGCCTTTGCTGGTCATTTATAGGGGATAGGAGGTATGTGTGTTGTTCTTCACGGGGTTAATCTTATTTGGAAATTAAAGCCGAACGGTATTGGAAAAGGTGTGGATCACTGTGACTCCCGCGATAATTAATCCCATGCCAATGATAGCTGGCGTATCAGGGATTTCTCGAAAAGCCACAACTCCAACAAGTGCGACAAGGACGATTCCGACCCCTGACCAAATGGCATACGTGATGCCAACCGTCAGCTCACGCAACACTAAGCTTAACAAATAAAAGGCGGCTCCATACCCGAAGACCACTAGCAAGCTGGGTCCCAACTTCGTGAACCCTTCAGCACTTTTGAGGGCACTGGTGGCAATGACTTCTGCCAGAATGGCCATAAACAAATAGAGATAGGTCATGGAGTGCATCCCTTCCGTTCAGTTTCTCGCATTCTTTGTTACCAGGCGGAGTCTGAGCTTGTTTGTTATTTTTGTTCCTAACTGAAAAACCATTTTAGAGCTAGCTTGCATTGAGCATGCGAATTTCCCGTTGAGGGAAAGGAATCTGAATACGATCGCTTCCGAATGCTTCCACAATAGCTTTGTACAGTTCTGCTTGAGCCGGAACATAATCTGACACAGCTACCCAAGGTTTCACGGAAATGTTAATCGAAGAATTTCCCAGCTCTCCGATACCAATGACGGGTACCGGATCTTGTACCACTCGTGGATTGGCATTGACCACTCGGGTGACCGTTGCCAAAGCGTGTGTGAGATCGGTGGCATAAGCCACGCTAACGGTCAAATGTAATTGGCGAATTTTTCCATAATTGTGCAAAATTTCGCCAATGATTTTTCGATTTGGAATGACCACGACAGACTGGTCGATATGTCGGAGCTTCGTTGTAAAAATGTCGATGGCTTGGACTTCTCCATGTTCTCCTAAAATATCGATGAATTCTCCTACGCGGAATGGTTTGGTAATAATAATGCTCAACCCGGCGAAAAGATTAAGGAAGACTCCTTGGAGCGCTAAGCCTATTCCCACACCGGCCACACCGAGACCGGCAAGCAAGGGGAAAATTTGAATGCCAAATTGTTGCAACATCACTAACAGGGTAAAAACGAAGATGATGCCTTTCACAATACGAACAAGTAAAAGGCGGACGGGTGGTTCCATCTCAAGTTTCCCTAACGACTTGTGGGCATACTGCCCGGCTGATTTGGCCAGAAAGGCTCCAATTCCCAAGATCAACAGTCCGCTGGCGGCCTGTAGTCCATACTGAATGACTAAATCCATGCTGATGTTCGTTCCAAACATGTTTCTTCCTCCAAGTAAATGTAAAATGTTTTTACAAGAACGTGTGTGGTTGCTCATTAGCATAGCGATTATAAAAATTCCTGGTCTAGTGAGAGCGGCGAATAATTATGTTGGTGGCGTTGGTGGCTCATGTGACTTGCGAAACAAGTGAAATTTCGATATGACAAATGAGGCATCGGGGGTATGTTGACGATTGTCATTCGAAACGATGATTGAGGATAGGAGAAACGAGATGGAAAGCCGTGGAAGAGTTTGCTTATTAGGACTCGTAGCCTTATTGAGCATTGGGGGAGTAAGCGTCCCTGAAATTTCATCTGCGAAGGAGGAGCCGGTTCGTCTTTATGAGGCGTTGGGGCGGCATCATTTTCGGATCTCTACCAGTATTCCGATGGCTCAGCGCTATTTCGATCAGGGCATGATTCTTATGTATGGGTTCAATCATGCAGAAGCGGCTCGATCATTCCAGTATGCTCAACAGTTAGATCCCACCTGTGCGATGTGTTTTTGGGGTGAGGCGCTGGTGCTTGGCCCTAATATCAATGCACCCATGGCGGATTCGGCAGTTCCACAAGCCTATGCTGCGAGCCAACAAGCCATGACCTTGCGAGGGAAGGCTTCTGGAAAAGAGCGTGCGCTCATTCAAGCTGTGGCGAAACGGTATTCAAAAGACGTTTTACCCGACCGCTCTGTTCTGGATGTGACTTATGCCGAGGTCATGCGGCAGGTGTTTGCGCAGTTTCCAGATGATTCTGTGGTTGGAGCTTTGTTAGCAGAAGCATTAATGGATGTACACCCATGGGATTTTTGGAAAAAAGATGGCAAGCCCCAACCATGGACGCCAGAAATTGTTTCAACTTTGGAACGGGTGCTTGATCTGAATCCCAATCTTCCCTTGGGACATCATCTGTATATTCACGCTCTGGAAGCCTCGCCGCATCCAGAAAAGGCCCTATCCAGTGCGGCCAGACTGCCGGCGCTGGTTTCGGGGTCTGGTCATTTGGTGCATATGCCGGCGCATATTTATATTCGAATCGGTTGGTATCGTGATGCGTTAGTGGCCAATCAGCGTGCGGTGAAAGTGGATGAAGAGTATTTGCATGGTTCGCATGTTGAAAGTCTTTATACTGCCGCCTATGTACCGCACAATTTTCATTTTCTCTGGGCGGCAGCGATCAAAACAGGCCAACGTGATATCGCGATGCAAGCGGCGAATGATACGGCAGCAAACGTAACACTTGAAGCCATGCGGGATCCTGCCGTCGCTGGCACCCTTCAACATTTCTGGTTAATGCCGCTTTTCACCAACGCGTTGTTTGGACAATGGGACGAGGTTCTTCAAGAACCTGCGCCTCCGTCAGAATTGGTCTATCCGGCAGGTATCCGGCATTATGCCAGGGGTTTAGCATTTTTACGGCAAAAGCAGGTGGAGAAGGCTGAAAGGGAACGGGATACCCTGACGCGCATTGTGAAAGATCCAGCTCTTGCTGCTATGGCTATTTTCGACATCAATGCCGTTTCTGATATTTTGAAAATTGCCCAGGCAGTATTGTCGGGCGAAATCGCTGCACAACAGGGAGACTTTGCGGAAGCCGTGACTCACTTGCAGGAAGCTATCGAAATCGAGGATGGCTTGCATTATACCGAACCCAAAGATTGGTATCTTCCTCCGCGCCAGGTGTTGGGAGCGATTTTGCTGGACGCGGGAAACCCGGTTGAAGCTGAACAGATCTATCGGGAAGATCTTCTCGTGCATCCACAGAATGGGTGGTCTCTTTTTGGCCTTGTGCAAAGTCTTAAGGGCCAAGGGAAAGTTGAGAAGGCTCAGGGTGTGCAACAGGAATTTGCTAAATCCTGGGCCGATTCTGATGTGACATTAACCAGTTCGCGCTTTTGAATCGTCATTTTGAGGCCTTGCAGAAATGCCGGTCCGACCCGAGTAGGGTTCTGTGTCTAAACTGCCTTTTGTTTGGTAGTTGTGCTTCCTCCTGTTTGCGGTCTTTTTCTCCTCTGTTCATTTAAGTTCTTCTTGGAACTGTCCGACATAACTTCTCAATGGTCCTCTCTTTAGGAAGAGGTGTTGAGAGATGGTTCACTATTGTTGGTGGTTTCTATGACTGTTCAATTTGCTAATCGGAGGCCACTTTGAGCCGGCGCTCAGAAGGCATTCCCTGCTCCTCCTCGCCCAGTGGGGGTAATGGTGCCGGAATGACTCGTCTAGAAGCGATTGCCGAGCGGCGTGCTGTTCCCGGTGTGATGTTATTTGGGGGAACAGGCGATGTGCTGTTTATGAATGCCGAGGCCGAAGTGCTCAGCAGACAAATTATTGGCGCACGGTATGGGTCCGGCGCTCAGGAAGTGTTGCCAACGGAAGTGCTGGATTTGTGTGTCTCTTTACGACGCTTACTAGAAAACGAGAACCTCGAGGATTCTGATGGACGAAACGAATTGCGGCGTGTGACCGGGGATGTTAATGCGCCGGTGTTGCTGCGCGGTTTCCCCTTAGCTCCGCATTCCCCGACTGATGATGCCTGTATGTTAATTTTGATGGAAAAGCTTGGCCGTGAGCGGCATGTTGTTCCTGATCAAGCCAAAGACCAATTCCGGTTGACTGATCGGGAAGTGGAAATTGTGAAATATATTAGCGAAGGATGGACAAATAAGGAAATTGCTAATCATCTGACGATTAGTGAGCATACGGTAAAGGAGCATGTCCGGCATTTGTTAAAGAAAACTAAAAGTACCACTCGCACAGGAATTCTTGCGCAAATTTTCCAAGATACGTAAAATCTGCATTCTGTCCAAGGCATCGATTTCCGCTCTGAAAAACTTTATTATTCTTGCTTCTGGCTCCTATCCCATAGATAATCTGGGCCATGTCTTTTTTGGGGTGGCAATGGCCTTCAGCTTTGCTGTTTGCCCTGGCTGTGCCAGCAGAGGAAATGTCTCAGCTCGATGAGGCTGATTTAGTCCAGGCCTTACAACGGGGTGATGAAACAGTGTTTTCTGCCATGATGGACAGCTATTCAGGTTCTTTGCTGCGGTTGGCAATGGCCTATGTTCCGAGCCGGGCGGTTGCAGAGGAAGTTGTTCAGGAAACCTGGATGGGAGTCTTAGAAGGCATTGGACGATTTGAAGGGCGCTCATCCTTTAAAACGTGGTTATTTCGCATCTTAACCAATCGCGCAAAAACTCGGGGGATTCGTGAGCGGCGGTATGAGCCTGTTGGCTTGGCCAGGTCAGATACTGAATCAGATGAAGGCCCTTCGTTTGAAGAGGCCCTGTTTGTCGCGGAGGGTTCGGGAAAGGGACATTGGATTGAGCCTCCGCAAGGTTGGCGGGCGGATACACCAGAGCGAGCTTTGTTGTCAAAGGAATGTCGATTGGCGATTGAAGAGGCCATTACAGTCTTGCCCGATATGCAGCGGCAGGTGATCACTCTGCGGGATGTTGAAGGCGTGAGCGCTGAAGACGTCTGTAATATTCTATCGATTAGTGAGACCAACCAGCGGGTGCTCTTGCATCGGGCGCGCTTGAAAGTGCGCCACATCTTAGATCCCTATGTGCAGGGAGGCCGAACGTCGTAACAATGGACAGAAGTTTTAAACAGCAACTCATGGGATATATGGTGGGGAATTTTACCTGCCAAGAGATTGCTGAACTTATTACTGATTATTTAGAAGGTTCTTTAACTCTTACGCAACGTCTTCGTTTTCAGATGCATATTGGGTTATGTGTGGCCTGTCGAAATTTTTTGCGCCAAATGAAATATACGGTCGCGACTTTGCGCCAATTACCGTCTGAACCTGTCCCTCCCCATATCAAAGAAGAGCTTCTTCGGCGTTTTCGCACCTGGAAGCAAGATGGCAGCTCATCGTTACATCAACCAGATTCGCTCTAACTCTGGTCTTTCCCACAAAGTCGGACTGTTCCACGGCATGGTTTTCTTCTTCGTATCTAGAGATGGTAGGCTTTGCACCATGGTTCCCGTTTGGTATTGATCAATTAACAAGGAGTTTCTGATGGCCCTAAAAGAGTCAACGATGCTGGCATTAGGTACAGCTCTGCCGAACTTTGCTCTACCCGACGTTCGCTCTCAAGAAATTATTCGACCTAAAAATTTTGAACATCGATCAGCGCTCCTAGTAATGTTCATCTGTCGGCATTGCCCCTATGTTGTGCATGTGCAGGAGGAACTTACGAGACTGGCAAAAGATTATGAAGGAAAGAACCTTGGAGTGGTGGGTATCAGCAGCAACGATGTCGCGGGTTATCCTGCTGATGCTCCTCCACGGTTAAAAGAGATGACAGAGGAACTGGGGTGGAAATTTCCCTACTGTTATGACGAGTCCCAGGCCGTGGCCAAAGTCTTCACGGCTGCCTGCACGCCAGACTTTTTTGTGTTCGATGGTCAACGGCGTCTAGTCTATCGGGGACAATTGGATGCAAGTCGGCCGGGGAATGGAAAGCCAGTGACGGGTCAGGATCTACGGGCAGCTCTAGATGCCGCATTAGCGGGTCGACCTGTTACCATTCAGCAATGCCCCAGTGCAGGTTGTAATATCAAATGGAAACCTGGAAACGAACCTGAGTATGCCTAAAATGACTTAGAACGACGTATCATGGCGAGAATCTTTACCCATCGATTTTTTCAGCTTGTTCTCCCTTATCTTCACGGCTCAAGTATTCAGAAAACTCTTATTCAGCTTGAAGTGGAGTCGACAACCCAAGACTGCTACTTCAGCTAGACTGTTGTTGTGACATACAGAGTAAACTGAGCCACTTGTTGAATATACAACGTCTTTTTATAGATTGACTATTAAGTCTGGAAATTCTTTTTTGAGGGCGGAAAGAATTGAATTAAGAGAAAGTATTTGAAAGCTGTGAAAAACGCCTGGTGCGTGGGCCTTTGATAGGATTTGAGACGCTGCTTCAACCGTAATAATTGCTGTCATCAAACCCTCCTTGCGACCAATGATGCTAAGGGTTTGTGTTTTTGTTGGGCTCATTGTTGAGTCTTGGGCCCGTGCTGCAACAATACAAGTATCTGATCCGATACGCACATGCATGACTAGCCATACGGCAATTGATCTTATCATATTGTATCGCAAAAGTGTGCTAAGCCCGGTACGAGAGAGTACGGTAAAAAAGCCATGTCATGACGCGAGTGTCAAAGCGAAGCCAAGTGGAAACGCTTGGAATCCTGTATATGCGTCTAACCGTGTGCTGATCTGGAAAGTTAAACCGAAATGCTGGGCGAGCAAGGTCGTTAGCCCATAAAGAGATGTTGAGACACTCTCCAAAGCTTTTCACTGCTTTGGGCTGGCCGTGTTCTTGTACTGAATAGGTCGCGTTGAAGTTATCGAATATCCATTCACAAGCTGCTTTTCCATGTTGATCTCCCAGGCCAAATTCGAGAACAATGTCGAGTCGGGCAATATGCTTCATTTGTTTCAGTAACTGTACGGCTAACATGTTTGACAATCCTGGCGCTACTCCTACGCTTAACATCACGATTGCGTTGTGACGTTTTGCACAGTCATCAAGTTGTTCTAGCTGAGCTAGAAATTTGTCATTAGCACTGATGTCGATGTAGTGGATGCTCTCGAAGAGACATTGCTCCACGAATTTTGAGTTGGTCTGATCCAAGCACGAAATAACCAAGGCTACTTCGTTAAGCACATTCCCCAAATCTGTAGAGAGAATGTCAACGGAGCGGGGTTTTATTCCGAATCCGATGCTTGCTGCAATCGAGCTCGCCTTCTGCCAGTTACGTCCTGCAATGATCACACGGTTGGGAAAAAGTTTTGCGAGCCGTTCCGCAATCAAACGACCGACTTGCCCATATCCGCCAATAATTAGGATTTTATGGCGGGTTTTTAATGTACATTCGGTTTTCTGAATCATCTTTAAACTATACTTTCATCTGTGCCGGGCGAATCAGACTGTATTGAGGAATTGAATGATCGACTTGTTGACTTGTTCTGGGGCGTCGATTTGTACCCAATGACTGGCTTGCGGAATTCTTGCAATCCGAAGGTGAGGAACCCATTGGTGGAGCCCATCTATGAGACGAAGACCTAAATAGCGATCCTGCTCTCCCCAAATGACCAACGTTGGTGGTGTGATGAGTTCGGTGAACCAACGAGGATGACTCCAAAAATTCCGAAAATTGGCACGATAATAATTAATACCCGCCGTGAGTGCGCCGGGTTCTGAGAGTGCGGCTTTGTACATAGCAATATCCTGGGCGGTGAATGCATCTTTTCGCGCAGAGTCTCGGCGAAGGGCTCGATCCATTAACGCAAAATTGCCTGCTTTGAATACAATTTCTGGAATGTATGGCAGTTGAAAGAAGAAGATATACCATGACTTGAGCAGTTGGGTGAGCGTTTTCATTTCTCGCAGAAAAGTCGCAGGATGGGGAGCATTGAGAATGATGACACCTCCTACAAGATCAGGGTAGGCACTGGCTACCTTCCATGCGACTCCACCGCCCCAATCATGTCCGACGACAGTTGCCCGTGGTTGGCCAGTCTTATGAATGAGCTCTTCGACATCTTTAGCAAGAAGCTCTATTCGGTATTGATTCTTTCCGGTAGGCTTGTCGGATTTGTTGTAACCTCGTAAGTCTGGAGCGATTACATGAAAGCCGGCCTCTGCCAGTGCGGAAATTTGGAACCGCCAGGAATACCAGAATTCTGGGAACCCGTGTAACAATACCTGCCTCTACATAATGTAGTCGCAAACCATTCACAATCGTCTCTCGATGTACAAAATTAGTCATTGCTATTATTTCAATTTAGAAATACCGCTCGTCACTATTTGATAAGATTGATGGATATTCTTGGTAAGAGCCTGGTTTATTCATGAAAATTTTGGTTGTGACAATGGGTAGTTTTGGAGAGGTGCTTCCACTGCTTGGATTTGCGAAGAAGATCCAGGAACGAGGCCATGATGTCACATTCTTTACCAATAGTTATTTTTCTGAACTGATTCAGCAAGCTGGGAGTCTCTTTGGTTTCAACTTGTGATTCCCCTTGGTCTTGCCACGGGGTTCTTTATATCAGAGGAGTTATTTCATCAAGAGGCGGTGGGGAGCAGTTGGTGATAGCATGCGTGGCACTTTGCTAGTCATTCTCTTGCATGCTCTTGTCTTCAATTGGCAGATGCTCATTGGGTCTTACTTGGGTATGTGGTGAGGCAACGACCTCCGCAAGTTTGGCTAATGAGATAATTGTGACCCCTTCAACAATCTGATCATAAAGGTGCCCAAAGTCCTTTCTATCGCCCGTAGCCAAGTATTGGCATTGAGAGCGAATAGCCGTACAGAGAATTGGTTGATCTTTTTCGGAGAGCTCTACTGGAAGATTGAATTGGCTTGATGGGACAACCTGAATCTGATGGAGCAAACGTTGTAGATGTATCGCCCACATTGGGCGCTTGACTTGGATGTTTCGGCGGGCTTCTTCTGCGGAGAAGTCGCTGGTTATCACTTCGTCAGTCTCAAGGAGTCGGTAAATTAAGCGAGCGATGTTACTTTCTCGATTACTGGCAGAGAACACGACATTTGCATCAAGAAAGACTCGGATCATGATGCGTTGATGAAGCTATGCTTTAGGTGGGAGTAGATTGCCAATGACTTCATCGTCACTGGCAAATTCTTTAATCCGATCTTCGGTATAGATTTCTATTGGTACATTGAATGCTGGGCGGAGTAATAAACCTTGTTCTGTATCCTCGATGATTAATTCGTCATTAGCTTTAATCCCAAAACTCTCTCGCATCTTTGCTGGGATCGTGAGAGTTCCTCGTTCGCTAATAGTCACCTTGCTTTTCATGAATGCAGTATAGCAGTATTCCCGAGTTTCTGGAGAGTTTTAAAGTTCTAGAGTGGGGAATGAATGAGCGAGTGTTGACTAATGAGATAATCGAGAGCCTGAGTTCGCCAGGAAGACGTTGGAAGTCTCGAGTTCAAAACAGTCTGTTCAGCTAGGCCACAGCCATTATTGTTCGCAGGGTGTTCTGGCACAACGTGCACACCAACAATTGACGACCTGCCTTCACAAAGCCGCTTTCAGCCTTCGTAGCCACTGCGGCGAAGGAGGCCCGGCGAAGCCAGGGAACGCCGCTGGCAGATTTTTTAAACAGACCCGTTCTATGATTTTCTGTTTCTACTCCCCAAGCAGGCCGTTAATTTATCAGATTTTTTGAATTCAGGTATGTACCAAATTATTCAGTGTTTGGTAAGGGAACTGATCTCTGTTATTGCAGACCGTTTTGTCTTTGCGAAAACAACGTGTGAGGTTCACAATTTGTTAAGTCGAGGCCTTTGTGTTTCGATAACCTCGAATAATCATGATGACGCCGAGGGCGATCATGGGGACGCAGAGAAGTTGGCCCATGGTTACCCATTGAAAAATAAATCCTAGGTGGCTGTCGGGTTCCCGGAAAAATTCCACAAAAAACCGTGCGACGCCATAGCCAGCAATAAAGGTCCAAAAAATTGTGCCCGGTGGCGTGGACCAGCGATTGATGATTGTGAGGAGAAGGAAGAGTGCGATTCCTTCCAGTCCGGCTTCATAGAGCTGAGAAGGGTGCCGGCATTGGGGTCCTCCTTGAGGGAAGACCATACACCAGTCTACATCTGTTGCCCTTCCGAAGAGTTCCCCATTGATAAAGTTTCCCATTCGTCCAAATCCTAATCCAATGGGCGCGGCTCCTGCAGCCAAGTCGGCAATGGAGCCCATGGCAAAACCTCGTTTTTTGCAGAACAGTACAAGGGCCACGCAGACTCCCAGTAACCCACCATGGAAGGACATTCCCCCTTCCCATACGGCAAAAATTTTGAGTGGATTTTCTAGATAAAATGGAAGGTTGTAAAACAGGACATAGCCTAGTCTTCCCCCAATGAAAACTCCGAATGCTGCAAACACAATTAAATCGGAGAGTTGTTGTGGTGAGAGCGGGATCTCTTTTTGAGCGGCCCTGGCTTTGATGAGCCAGTAGGCGCCACCTAAGCCCAACAAATACATCAACCCGTACCACCGGAAGGCCAAAGGACCGATTTGAAAAAAGATGGGATCAATCTCAGGATAGGAGAGCTGTGCGAGGCTGTGGAGGAAGTTCATGAATGGTTTTGGGGGAAAATGTTCAAAAGGAATACTGCTAGGGAATTGTGGAAGGGCGCACGCCTCGCTTACACTAGCGTGACGATCCAGAAGATTCGAATTACTCTGTTCTTATGTGTCTCAATGTTCCTATCATAACAATCTGGGAAAGAAAAGGTCGAATGCAAGATTACGAAAACTTTTTTAGGTGCAGAGCGTGAGTCCAATGGAAAAGGCTGAATCAATTTCGCGCTCCAACGGAGCCGAAACGATTTTGGATTGTATTAGTGATGGAGTCATTACGATTGACTTGCAGAAACGTGTGACGTTTTTGAATCGTGCTATGCAAGCCATGTTGGGGTATGAGGTGCCGGACACGGGCATGTTATTAGCTTGCGATGTACTGATTCAAAGCAATATCTGTTCAAGCCAGGATTGTGTCTTGGAGCGTGCGCTTCGGGGAGAGCGAGTGTCCAATTTTGAGGCGCTTGTGCGTCGGCGTGATGGAAAACAGATACCTGTGAGTATCAATACCGATTTTTTATTAGATCAAGATGGCAAGTTGATAGGGCTGATCGAAGTGATCCGAGATATTTCTTTGGTGCAAGAGTTAACAGCCAAAACGGCAGAAGTCTCTGAGCTAAAACATCGTTTGGGCGAGCAAAACCATTTCGATAATATCGTGGGGCGCAGCTCCATCATGGAGAATATTTTTTCCAAACTTCCCGCTATTGCGGCGTCAAAGTCCTCAGTGTTGATTACGGGTGAAAGTGGGACGGGGAAAGAACTGATTGCCTATGCCTTGCATGCGCATAGCCCAAGAAGACAAGCCCCATTTGTGGTCGTCAATGCCTCTAGCTTTTCTGAAGGCGTGTTGGAAAGTGAATTATTTGGACATGTGAAAGGTGCTTTCACGGATGCGTATGTGGATAAACCTGGACGTTTTGAAATGGCTAATGGAGGCACGATCTTTCTTGACGAGATTGGCGAGATGAGTTTAACGGCCCAAGTGAAATTATTGGGAGTCCTTGAGCGGGGGCAGTTTGAACGTGTGGGGTCCAATGAGACGGTTCGGGTGGATGTGCGAATTGTGGCGGCCACGAATCGAGATTTGGATGAGGCCGTGCGGGAAGGCCGCTTTCGGGAAGATTTGTATTATCGGATTCGGGTCATTCCGATTGCCCTGCCTCCACTTCGCGAGCGATCTGAGGATATTCCGTTACTCGTCAGTCATTATCGCGAAAAATTTAATCGGGAAATGGGTAAACATATCGTTGGCCTCTCTCCTCAATCATTGATAGCTCTTGAGCAGTATCCCTTTCCTGGCAATATTCGTGAACTTCAAAATGTTATGGAACATGCGTTTGTGTGTTGTGAGGAAGAGACCATTCAATTTGACCATCTGCCAGCCGATCTACAGCGACATTATTGGGAACATCAAGAATGGGCCGCCTCAGAATCCTTAGAGGCTGTTGAGCGGCAGGCCATCTGTCGAGCGCTGGATAAATTCGGCTGGCACTATAAAGAGGCTTCGCAGCACTTAGGCATTGGGCGCTCCACTTTATGGCGAAAAGTGAAACAGTTTGGAATTAAACCAGAGAGCTAGTCAAAAGGATCCTCAAGCTAATTTGTATGATGTTTCATTTTGGAATCAATTGCTACTAGTTGGTATCTAATGGTAAAATCTATAAAATAATCAATTATTTATAATTTTTTAAGCATTTAATAAACATATCTTACGTTTCACTTTGAAACGGCACTTCTGCTAGTTTTTTAAAATAACTTATAAAATCAATAGGTTAGAAAAAATGCTGTTCGGTATCTCCTTTGCACAATAAGATAGACCTAATGATTTATTTATATTTTCTTACGTTTTTAGGAAGGGGTACAGGATATGGATTGTCCTCGGTGCAAGGGAATCATGATTCAAGATAAATTTGGCGACGTGGCTGATGAAGCTGGTGCCATGTATTTCTCGGGTTGGCGTTGTATTACCTGTGGAGAAATTTTAGATCCAGTCATTGCGGCCAATCGCAGCCATCGTCATGAGCCGCTCATTGGGCGTTCGCGTAAAAAATTTGCCACGCAATTAGGTTAGAGATTGTGATTTCGTAGTTCTCTCCTCACCAATCTTCGAAGTTTCCCATGGTCTATTTGGGTGAGATGTGATGGGTTGGCTCTTGTTGTTGAAAGGAGTCGTTGGCAAGGTGTGTCCTCCTCTGGAAATCAAAGCTATATGTAGAGGGATGGTTGTTCATGCTAGTATGAATTGAACAAATTGGGAGTCCAAAAGGAGAATGGTTTATGGCTGACGAACAACAATCTCAGAGTTCCCCTGCTGCTGCTGCGAATCAGCCACAAGAGAATCTGATTCCTGGGGTGAAGCATGTTATCGCGGTAAGTAGCGGAAAAGGGGGAGTTGGTAAATCGACTGTGACAGTGAATATGGCTGTTGCGTTACGGCAAGACGGGTTTCAGGTCGGTGTCATGGATGCTGATATTTATGGGCCGAATCTCCCCATGATGATCGGGGTCACTCAGGAACCTGTGAAGGACGGGGAGAAAATTACTCCAGCCGAGGGACAGGGGGTAAAAGTTATCTCTATGGGGTTTTTTGTGCCAGAGGATACCCCCGTGGTTTGGCGAGGTCCGATGGTTCATGGGGCCATTCAACAGTTCTTCCGTGATGTCGTCTGGGGTGAACTGGATTATTTGTTGATTGATCTTCCTCCAGGAACGGGAGATGTCCCCTTAACGCTTTCTCAGCTTGTGCCCTTGACCGGGGCTATTACGGTCACGACTCCACAAGAAGTGGCCCTGTCTGATGTTCGTAAAGGCATGATGATGTTCAAAAAAGTAAATGTGCCATTGTTGGGTGTGGTGGAAAATATGAGCTATTTTGTGTGTGGACATTGTGGGGAACGTAGTGAGATTTTTTCCTATGGCGGTGGAGAGGAGGCGGCGAAAAAATTTGACATCCCGTTTCTTGGCCGGGTTCCTCTTGATCCAGCCATTCGACAAGGGGGCGACTCGGGCAATCCGATTGTGGTGAACAATCCGGAGTCACCTCAGACGCAAGCCTTTTTCCAGATTGTACGGACACTTGTGAGCCAAATAGAACAAGGAGAGAAGAGCGAAGCCGGATCAGCTTCGACTCTGTCTAGTATGCTGAAAAAAATAAAAGACCCGATCCAGAAATCATCGTAGACTGCAGGGCAGTTGCCTGAAAAAAGGAGAGCGTATGGGAGAGTGGATTCAAATTACTAAAACCGATGACGTGAGTCCTGGAAGTGGAATTGTTGTTGAAGTCAACGATAAATGTCTCGCGGTCTTTAATGTGGATGGGGCATTTCATGTCACGGATAACCTGTGTCTTCATCGAGGCGGGCCGTTAGGTGAAGGCGACCTGGAAGGGGAAACGGTGGCTTGTCCGTGGCATGGATGGGAATATAATGTGAAAACAGGTCATTGTCTGAACAATCCTTCCAGCAATATCAAAGCTTACGAGTCGATTGTAGAGGAGGGAGAAGTCAAAATACAGTTGTAGGCCACGCCCGGAATCGAATCTTCAATACTTCCTACCTTAATTGTTATGATTCACATGGTGATTTGATTGAGCACTTCGCTCAATTCAGTCAGTCGAAAAGGTTTGGCCACCACGCCGTGAAACCCAAAAGTTGAGTAGCGTGAAAGGACTGGATCGTTGCAGTACCCACTGGCCACAATGGCTTTGACATGCGGATCAAACTGGCGCAGTTGTTGAATTGTATCTTTCCCGCCTAAGCCTCCCTGGACTGTGAGATCCAAGATCACCGCATTGAATGGTTGTCGTGCATGAAACGCTTCTTGATACCGTTCAAGGGCTTCTTTCCCTTCGGCAGCGCATTGCACATCATAGCCCAGGTATTGGAGCATTTCGCGTAATACCAGACGAATTGATTCTTCGTCATCCATGACTAACACCCGTCCTTCTCCTGTCAACGGCGAAGGTTGAGTGTTTGTGGCAGGCAGGGGTTCTCTGGCCGCCGGCAGGTAAATGACAAATGTTGTACTCTGGCCATGAACCGAAGTGGCGGTAATCGAGCCATGATGGTTTTTAATGATCGAATAGGCCGTGCTGAGACCTAGCCCGTTGCCCGTGGTTTTTGTCGAATAGTAGGGGTCAAAAATCTTGTGTAACGCATGGGGTGGTATGCCGGTCCCATTGTCTTGGACCGTTAATTGTAAATAATCTCCTGGTGAAGGTAAGGCTTCTTTTTTCGCCTGCGCGTCGGTTAACGTCACATTTTCTCCGTGGATGAGCACTTGGCCACCGTTTGGCATGGCCTGCTGGGCATTGACGGCAAGATTGTGAATCACTTGGCCAATTTGGCCTGCATCAGCTTCTACGAGCCAGATGTCGTCAGGGATATCGCATTGGCAACTGGTTGATGAACCGGACAGCGCAAATGCCGCCGCATCCGAAATCACCTGCTGCAATCCCAATGGTTTTTTGAGTGGGGTCCCGCCTTTGGCGAATGTGAGGAGTTGATGAGTGAGCTTTTTGGCTCGGAGCGAGGCATTCTCGGCTTCGGACAAAAAGTTGTATAAATGATCACGGGAATTTACCCATGCTTTCGTCATGGAGAGATTGCCTAAGATCGTGGTGAGCAGATTATTGAAGTCATGCGCAATCCCCCCGGCAAGAAGGCCGAGCGATTCCAATTTGCTCGCTTTCAGACGCTCTTCATCCAGACGAATCCGCTCAGTCATGTCACGTAAGATCAAGACGGCTCCCAAGAGATGCCCCCCTGCTCCTCGCAAAGGTGAGACACTGTAGGCTACCGGCCGTTCTCCCGTGGCTCGATCGAACAAGGGATAATGATCAAGCGGATTGAGAGAAGAGCCCAACTCCAAGACATGTGTGACGGGATGATCGTCTTCCTTTTTCAGACCAGCATCCAGAAATCGCACGACTTCTTCAATGGGCCGGCCCATCGCGTCTTGCTGTCGCCATCCGCACAGCTCTTCTGCCATCTGGTTCATGTAGGTGATACGTCCCTGCAAGTCTGTCGTCAAGACGCCTTCGATAATGGCAGAAAGCGTGATGGTCATACGTTCGCGTTCTTCGCGTAACATTTCCTCCGTGACCTTGAGGCGTTGCTCCTGCTGGATTTGCTCAAATGTTTGCGTCACAATAGAGGGGAGCAGCTCGATAAGGTTGCTGTCTTTGATGAAATAATCGCGAGCGCCGCGTTTCATCATTTTGACGGCAAGCCGTTCGTCACCTTGGCCCGTGACGACGATAAATGGAAGGGAACGGCCACGTTGTTTAAGATGATGAATGAGATCTTCGCCGGACATGTCTGTGAGTTGCAGGTCCAGAAGAAGAAGATCCGCGTGATGGTGTGAGAGCCAAGTCAGCGCGTCTTCGCCGCTATGGGCGAAGGCAGTCTGAAACCCTTCTCGAGTGAGGCACCGTTGGATGAGAGATATCAGACCTTGATGGTCGTCTACGATTAAGACGGTGCGTGAATCTGATCTGTCCTCCATGAAAAACCCTCCTTCAACAGAAAACCCGGGACATGGAACTCTGCGCGTCGAACGTCACCTTGACGAAAAAATAAAGACGAATGAGACACCGCACGCATCCAGGATGGCTGAGGAATGGTTGAAGTAGAGATCGGCACAGTAGCCGGGCTGAAATCAAACGCGAAATCTAGCTGGCTTTTGGCGGGGGACTGAAGCATTCAACTCTTGGCTGAATTCATGATTGGAAAAATAATGTGAAAAAAAAGGAACACAAATTTTAACGAAATTGTAAAAGGACTGCAAGAGAAAATACAATGCGACATTGTCAATCTTCTTGAGAAAGTGGATCGGAGGAGCCATTGTTGCCTGTGGATAACGAACGTGAGACATGGCTTCCCCTGAAGGTTCTTGATACTATTGAAATATTGCCGTTTTCCACAGATAGTTTTCGCCAAATATGATCGTTAAACGTCTCCTGCTTTTCATCCCTCTCGTCTTGGTTCTTCTGCTTCTCCAGTCTTATTTTTGGGTACCAACCTACGAAAACCAAGCCGCTGGTAATCCCGATCGTCTGGTCACCTACATTGAAGGGTCCAGTGGAGATGCCAAACTACTGAATCCTATCCTGAACGCTGATATGTCGAGTGCCAATATTGTGGCGCAGGTGTTTGAAGGGCTGTTGGATATGGACGAGAATCTTGATCTTCGTGGTCGGCTGGCCACAGATTGGGAAATTTCTGAACGGGCGTACTTGTTAGTGAACCCTCATCATCGTTTTCCTGATGGAACAGAAGTGACCGGGACCACTCTCTTGCACCGTATTCAGCAAGCTTGGCTCAAAGGAACTGACGAAGACTTGAAACAATATGTGCAAGCACTTGAACTCTTGCCGTCGACTCAACGTGAAGAAACCGTCTCGTTATTACTGCCTAATGCGGAGGGAAAACCACAAGTTCAAGAGGTATCGATCACGGTGAATGTTCCGGATCGAGTGGGGTTCACGCTTTCCCAAGTCGATCAAGATTTATTCGATCGCCTGAAGCCAATTATTGGAGAACAGTACTTTGAGCACTTTCCATTCGATGCGATGATCCGTTATCCAAAAGAACTTGCGAAAGAAGCAGAGGAAGCGCTTCGGGCAAAGTTCCCAGAAATTCTTCCAATCGGAGAACATAATCCGACTATTGTGTTTCATCTGAGAAAAGGCGTGTATTTTCAAGATGGGCATGAATTCGATGCGGGAGACGTGAAGTTTACATATGAAGCGATCATGAATCCCCAAAACCTCTCGCCTCGGACGCCAGACTTCGAACCGATCAAAACGGTAGATATCATGGATCCGTATACGGTGAAAATTATTTATAAACGATTGTACTCCCCCGCGATTAATGCGTGGTTTATGGGTATTCTTCCAGAGCATTTGCTCAATGAGGCTGCGTTGACTCGCGAAAAACAACAGCGAGGCTTATCCAAAGAAGCACAAGAAACCTTTGGCATGCGCGACAGTCAATTTAATCGAAAGCCTGTGGGCAGTGGGCGTTTTCAGTTTGTGGAATGGCAGGGAGATGAATTTATTCATCTCAAGCGGTTTGATGACTATTGGGAAGGGCCTACGCAGTATCGGGATTATTATATGCGGATTATTCCCGAACTGTTTACTCAGGAAGTCGAATTTCGAACCGGAGCAATTGATTTTTATAGTGCGCTGCCACATCAAGTAGAACGTTATAAAAATGATCCCACATATCAATGGTTTTCGAGTTTGAGCTTTGCCTATAACTATATCGGCTACAACATTCGAAAACCCTTGTTTGCTGAAGCAGACATTCGGAGAGCTTTAGGTATGGCCATCAATGTCGAGGAAATTATTCAATATTTGGTGTACAAAGAAGGCGAACGCGTGACCGGGCCGTATCCAAAAAATACAGAATGGTATGATCACACCATTCAACCGCTTCCGTACGACCCCGAAGGAGCACAAGCGATTTTTAAACAGTATGGGTGGGTGATCAATGAAAAGGGATGGTTAGAAAAGGATGGAAAAATTTTCGAGTTCAATTTAATTACGAATAACGGAAATCCTATTCGAAAAAATTTGTTGACCATCGCTCAAAACGCCTGGAAGAAAATTGGGATAAAAGTCAATACTCAGATTTTTGAATGGGCAGTATTTTTGAGTGATTTTGTGAACACCGGGGACTTTGATGCTGTCGTGTTAGGATGGAGTATGAATCTGAATCCTGATCTGTATCAGATTTGGCATTCGAGTCAGGCGGGTCCTCAGCAATTGAATTTTGTGGGTTATGAGAGTCAGCGGGCGGATGAACTCATTGTCCGGATTCGACAAGAATATAACCGAGACCGACGACGTGAACTTGCACATGAACTACATCGATTAATCCATGAAGATCAACCCTATACATTTTTGTATGGTCCCTTAAGCACACGAGTGTTGGATAAGAAAATTGTCCTGGTGGAACAAGGAGAAGATGGCCAAGAGCACTACCAAAAGATTTATCCCCTCAAGAGCGGAGACATTAATTTTCATTTTCACAAATGGCGCAAACTGGCATTTACCCCAGATTTTTAGAGCATGAAACGCATCTAGTGCCTTGTTAGGAGCGAATCGAGGATGTGGAATTTTATTCTTCGGAATATTGGACAACGATTGATTTTACTGATCATTGTGTCCTTCGTCGCACATTCCTTTATTCATTTGGCCCCTGGGGAGCCTAGCGAGGTTGATCCCATGAATCCCCGGATGAAACCTGAAGACATTGCTAAGATTCGCGCGGCGTTCCATTTGGATGATCCGCTACATGTGCAGTATGGCTATTGGATTCGGGATCTAGCGTCGGGAGAGTTAAAATCGTTTAAGGATAGTCAGCCAGTTCTTCCGAAAATTTGGGATCGGTTTCTCAATTCTCTTCCTTTATTTATCTTAGGCACAATTTTAGTGTGGACGCTGGCTTTTCCGACCGGAATTTATGGAGCTGTGTTTCGAGGTGGAGGCTATGACCGAATTTCGGTGTTTTTGTCCTATGCTCTGATTTCCATTCCACCGTTTTTCTTATCCTATCTGGCGATCATGTGGGTAGTGGGATGGTTCGGTGTCCCAGTGATTAGCATTAAAACGTTTGGGATGGAGAATGCAGAGCCAGCATATAAAATTATGGATCGCGTATGGCATCTTGTTATTCCGTCTATTATGACGGCTATTGGAGGCATTGCCGTGTTGTCCCGATATGTGCGGTCCCAAATGTTAGAGGTCTTAAGCCAGGACTACGTGCGGACGGCTAGAGCTAAAGGTCTTGAAGAAGACACGGTGATTTACTCGCATGCCCTTGGAAATGCCTTACTCCCATTTGTGACCATGTTTGGTCTTTTACTCCCAGGACTCATTGGTGGATCTGTCATCTTTGAGCAGATTTTTGCATGGCCAGGGTTAGGGCGACTGGCGTATGAAGCCATTTTATCGCGGGATTTCCCGGTCATTATGACCCTAAATTTTATTGCCGCAGTCTTGACATTAGCGGGCACCTTACTCTCGGATATTCTTTATGCCGTCGTGGATCCAAGAATTCGTTTGCATTAATGGAGAGTCATTGAAAGCTAGGTATTCATGAGCAGCCCTCAATCATCGGCTTTGAGCCAAGAGCCTAGGCTTTCGCTTGATCCAGAAGCTATGGCTCCTCCGGAAACTCCATGGCAGGAGTTTCTTCGTATCTTTAAAAAGGATTACCAGGCATTCTTTGGATTCTGGATCTTGATCGTGTTGTTGTTGACGGCATTTGTCGGGAAAGCCCTGACCGAATGGTGGGTGGTGTTTGATCCGGAGGTTGTCCGGCTAACCGATAAGTTTCTTCCTCCTTTTTCAGTGCCGTCAGCCGATAGTCTTTCGAGTGATCGACCGTTTGGTGGAGTGTATCTCATGGGAACTGATGAGCTAGGACGAGATGTGTTTGCTCGAATGTTCCAAGGGTCTTTTGTGTCGTTGTCAGTTGGTTTTGTAGCGGTAGGGATATCTCTAACCATTGGAATCCTGTTGGGAGGGTTAGCTGGATATTATGGTCAGGTCACGTTGGGTTTTATCACGGTCGATACACTCATCATGCGTTTCACCGACGCCATGATGTGTTTCCCAGTTTTTTTCCTTATCCTAACGGCTATAGCGTTAAGTACACCAAGTATTTTCACCATTATGGTTATCATCGGGATTTTTGGTTGGATGGGGACGGCACGTTTTGTCCGTGCGGAATTTTTGTCGATTCGAGAATTAGACTATGTGACCGCTGCAAAGGCATTGGGAATTTCGGAAGGCCGGATTATTTTTCGCCATATGGTACCGAATGCCCTCGCGCCTGTTTTTGTCTCGGCGACGTTAGGTGTGGCCTCAGCTATTCTGACAGAGTCCAGTTTGAGTTTTTTAGGTTTTGGCGTCCCGCCGCCTTATGCGACATGGGGCAATATTCTGTCGGATGGGAAAGGATTTATTTTTGACGCGCCGTGGCTCTTTTTTATTCCCG
This sequence comes from Nitrospirales bacterium, assembly GCA_965223295.1. Taxonomy (GTDB): domain Bacteria; phylum Nitrospirota; class Nitrospiria; order Nitrospirales; family UBA8639; genus Nitrospira_E. The sequence continues at coordinate 195,229 of CBDCWC010000002.1, forward strand.
GCCTGGCCATCTTTGTCGTGGTGCTGGCATTTAATCTTGTGGGTGAGGGGTTACGTGAAGCTCTTAATCCTAAATTGAGAAGTCGCTAAATGGAATCCAAAGTCCATCCTTTGTTACAAGTCGAAAATCTTCGGACATCGTTTTTTACCGATAAGGGCGAAATTAAAGCCGTGGATGACGTAAGTTTTGTGCTTCAGAGCGGACGAACGCTAGCTTTAGTAGGGGAGTCGGGTTGCGGCAAGTCGGTCACGGCTTTATCGGTCATGCGATTACTGTCCTCGCCTGGGCGTGTGGTTGGCGGGACCATAAATTTTCAGGGACGAGATCTGCTGAGTCTGCCTGAGTCAGCGATGCGTCAGATACGAGGTAAGTCTATTGCCATGGTGTTTCAAGAGCCAATGACATCTTTGAATCCGGTGATGCGAATTGGTGATCAGGTTGGGGAAGTCTTGAGTATTCATACCGATTTGTCGAGTCGTGCAATTAGGCAAGAAGTCATTAGTCTTTTGGAGAAAGTGCGCATTGCCTCGCCAGAGGACCGAATCGATCAATATCCTCACGAAATGTCTGGTGGTATGAAGCAACGGGTCATGATTGCCATGGCTTTAGCCTGCAAGCCGGACTTGTTAATCGCCGATGAACCCACCACAGCGTTAGATGTGACGATTCAAGCACAAATTCTTGAGTTGTTGGCAGACCTGCAAAAAGATTTAGGCATGGCTATTTTGCTCATCACGCATAATCTTGGAGTGGTAGCGCAATTTGCACAAGAGGTGATTGTGATGTATGCCAGTAAAATCGCCGAACGGGCAGAGGTTCAAAGGCTTTTTCAGCAACCGAGTCATCCCTATACGCGTGCGCTCTTAAAATCGTTGCCGCGTCCTGGGGAACGACAGGAGCGGTTGGAAGCTATTCCAGGCACGGTCCCGTCACCTTTGCAATATCCTCAAGGATGCCATTTTTCATCACGATGCAGCGAAGTCTTGGATCATTGTCCCACTCAGCCTCCCCCAAGGATTCAAGTGGGTGAGGCACATGAAGCTGTTTGTTGGCTGCATGAAACAAAATGAATATGTGGTTAATCGTTTCCTCTTATCCCTTCGAGGAAGAGGAAGGATAAAAACTAGATCGAAAAGTTTTCTCGAACCTTCTCGAACCGTAGAGATCGCTAAGCATTCATGACACAATCCTCATCTCCACTTCTTCAAGTCACTGGACTTAAGAAATATTTCCCTGTGCGAAGTGGAATTTTTTCGAGAGTCTCAGCTTGGGTTAAGGCGGTTGATGATATTACTCTGCATGTAAATCACGGCGAAACACTAGGGTTGGTTGGCGAGTCGGGTTGCGGTAAAACAACAGTTGGCCGTTCCATTCTTCGGCTCATGGAACCGACTGCTGGGGAAATCACATTTGAAGGAGAAGATGTTTTGGCTCTCAAGCCGCGGGAGTTGAGACAAGCCCGGCGGCGAATGCAAATCATCTTTCAAGATCCGTATAGTTCGCTTAATCCCCGGATGACGATTGGGGCAATTGTTTCAGAGCCGCTGGTCATTCACAAAATTGCCAAAGGGGAAGAATTGCAGGAACGGGTCAATCAATTGTTTGTAAAGGTTGGGCTTCGGCCGGAGCATCAAACCCGCTATCCTCATGAATTTTCTGGCGGACAGCGTCAACGGGTAGGGATCGCTCGTGCGTTAGCCCTTAATCCGAAGTTTATTGTGTGCGATGAAGCGGTGTCAGCGTTGGACGTTTCTATTCAAGCCCAAATATTGAACCTGCTTCGTGATCTCCAGCAAGAATTTTCCTTGTCCTATCTTTTTATTACGCATGATCTGAATGTGGTGCAATATTTAGCCGATCGAATTGCCGTGATGTATTTGGGACAATTGGCAGAGATCGCTCCCACAGAAGATCTCTTTACAATGCCCAAACATCCCTACACCCAAGCACTGTTATCGGCTAATCCTGTGCCGGATCCGACAGCCGTGTCCAAAAGAACGATTCTTTCCGGCGATGTCCCGTCCCCATTAAATCCTCCCAATGGCTGCCGTTTTCATCCCCGGTGCCCCGAAGTCATGGATATCTGCAAAACCACCAATCCGCCCCTCATCACCATAGGTCCACAAGATCGAGGGCACCAAGTTTGGTGCCATCTGCATTTCTGAATATAACAATATTATAAGGGGTCAGACTCGAATTAATGCTCTCAGAAACCATATTTATTTATGGATTTAATTCGAGTCTGACCCCTAAAATGTGGTTGCGAGGGTGCGGAATTGGCCCGTATAATCATCATCTTTGACGCATTATTCTTTATTTTCAAGATTGGACCTTTGTATGAGTACTGAGACGGTGGAAAAAGATTCAAAAAATTATCCGGTCCTGAGAAATTTGCAGTATTCGCCTCTGAAGCAAGGGGAAGAGCAATATATTGTGTTGTGGGACCCAACCGGTTTGTCCGCTGAAAAGCTTGTCTTGCCGCTGAACTACTTTTATCTGTTTCAATTTTTTGATGGAGAGCATTCTTTAGAACAGGTCGGCGGGGAATACCTGAAGAAATATGGTGAATTCATGATGCCTGATCATCTCACCAAATTGGTGGCAGATTTGGATGAGAAGTTATTCTTGGAAGGTGATCGGCTCAAGCGGGTTCAGCAGCAGGCATTTGAGGCCTATCGAAAACTGGAAGTGAGGCCGATGGCCTTTGCTGGGAAACAATATGAAGCGGATCCAGTCAAATTGCGCGAACAGATTGACGAATTTTATGCCTCCAAGGAAGGGCCGGAAAAGGGAAAAGCAGAATGTGCGGGACAGTTGATCAAAGGCTTAGTGGCTCCCAATTTTGATGTAAAGGAGGCGGGGCCTATCTATGCTTGGGGATATCAAGAATTACAGGAGGGTCAGGTTCCGGATGTGTTTGTGATGATCGGTACCTGCCACGCTGGGCTTGAAGGGGGCATCGCCTTGACGGATAAGGATTTTGAAACGCCGTTTGGAATGGTGCCAGTGAATCGAGCGATTCTGGATTCCATTCGGCAAGAAGCTGGTGATACGTTTTTTGCTGAAGATATCTCGCATCTTCGGGAGCATAGCTTGGAATTACAGTTGCCGTTTCTTCAGCATGCCGTTGGCGAAGGACGGGATATTTCTATTGTACCGATTCTTGTCGATTTTCCACCCGAGACATTAACTGGTGGGGACTATCAACAGCTTTTTCATCGAATCGATCAATTTTTGACTATCACCAAGCGCGCTATCAAAACCAGTGGTCAACAAGTTTGTGTGGTTGGTAGTGCTGACCTGGCGCATATCGGTATTCGGTATGGCGATAAAACGCCACCCACAGATTTTTCCTTTCATCGTTGTATGCAGATTGATCTAGAAATGTTGAAGAAAGTTGAAGAGGTTGATCCCGAAGGGTTTGCGGAGTTTATTCTGAAGGAAGGGAATCAACGCCGGATCTTAGGGTTTTCGGTTATATTTACGTTGATGAAACTATTGCAGCGGGATAGTGAACCTCTCAAGGGGCAGGTGTTACGGTATGATCGAGGTATCACAGATCAGTTTAATTCAACGGTGACGTATGCTTCTATCGCGTTTGTCTGAGAAATGTATTGAACGACTTTCTCGTCTTGTTTTTGGCAGGAGGGGGCACCGTCAAAATTCCTGGCTGCGAAGGCAGGCAGGCATTTTCAAAACGCGCAAGATGGAGACCCGATAGAAAATGTCAAGGTTGACTAAAGAGAACTTCCTGACTTTTTCGTCTTTCTTACTTGATCCTTTGTTACTTTGAGCTATTCCTCAGCGCGAATCGTCATTCTTACAGGGTCTAAGGGATTGTCTCGTTCATCCCGAGGCCCGGCGACGATCTGATCGACTACATCCATCCCTTTAACGACCCTGCCAAAGACCGAATAAGTACGGTCAAGGCTGCCCTGATCTTCCACACAAATAAAAAATTGTGAGCCACTATCAGCAATGTCTCGCGTGGAATCTTCCGAGCGAGGTACTTTGGCCATGGATACCGCGCCTCGGCGGTGGGGTCGATCACTGGTTTCTGGCGGGAGGCTAAATCCAGGTCCTCCTGTGCCATGTAGACTCCGGTTTGGATTTTTACTCTGTGGGTCTCCGCCCTGGATAAGGAATCCGGGGATGACCCGGTGAAACGACTGGCCATCAAAAAATTTCAATCTAGCAAGATTCAAAAAGTTCTCGACATGACGTGGGGCATCGTCCGTAAAAAATCGGATCTCAATGTCTCCCAATGATGTGGAAATCACCGCTTTGGGATTTTTCTTTTGGAATTGTACTGCAGGTGGCGTTGACACAGCCCCGCACTCTACCAAGCTCCTGTAACGGGCATCAACCCTTGTATGGTACAGGTTGGGATGAGTCTTGACACAAGGATTTGTCACTAAGAGACCTTGTATTTTTTGAGGAAAGTATGGGGTGGAATGAGATTTTGATCGTATTGCATAGAGACCGTAACGTGATTGTTCAGGCACGAAATGTCAGTTTCTTTGAGAAACCGAATGGTTGGAGGATTTTTCTTCTTGCTGTCCGGTTTTTGATTGTATCTATGACAGTTGCCGAAAGACTGTCGGGTTATGAGGTCGTCAATTTCCAGTAAGTTGTTAGTTTGTATGATTTTGACATGTGTGGTGGTCCTATTCTTTATGAAATCCACACCTTATTTTGAAGCAAGAATAAATTTGAAAAATTGGATAAAGTTTTTTGGGTACTTTCCGATCATTACTCTTTAAGCGAGTCGAAGAATGTTTCCATAAAACCCCCTCGATGTTGAGTGAAATTATATGCGGAGAGGGTAGGAAGCATTCTCATGCGTTGTTCTAAGATGTTTTACTATTTGAAAGTATGGGACTTCTTGTATTCAGTGGGTTGGGCTCAGAGGCTAGCGATAACTTGAATAGAGTCGTTCCCGTGTTTAGCCACCGTTTTATGAAGAGAAAGTGTATGAGTTTGTAAACCGTTCATCTCGAAGGTTCCTTCTCGAAATGGCAAACCCATCGTGAGGTGGGGACGCAAAGCCACGGGTCAAATTTTTTGATAGCCGGGTTGCCGAAAGTAAGGAATGCGTTCTGTTGTTTGATGGAGCCTTCGCCTCGATGTCATAAAGGAGGGTTCCATGAAATCGATTTCTTGCCTGCTAAAAACCACCAGCCTTTTTATATTTGGTTGCTATATAACCTTACTTGCGGCCAATCCAGTTCTTGGAGAAACTTCCGTGAAGCTTAACTGGGACCCTAATCAAGAAAGTGATCTAGCAGGCTATGAAGTATTTCGAGGGACCACGTCAGGTCAGTATGGTGCGCCTCAAGATGTGGGGCTAAAAACAGAGTTTATCACCTCAAATCTTGATCCTGCCAAGATACATTATTTTGTCGTACGGGCCTATGATCAGGCTGGGAATAAGAGTGTGCCATCGGATGAGGTATTTAAATCGTTCTTTCAAAATGGTGGGGGAACAGGCGGTTCCTTTCCTCCGCCGATGGCTGAGCCTGCACCAGGCACGACGTTGACCAGTACGTCGATAACCTTTAAGGGAGGTCATACAAGTCAGGATTTAGAACACTGGCTTTGGGTCGGTTCCAGTGTAGGCACGAAAGATCTCCATAACAGTGGGTCAATGGGTACCGGGCACACCAGGACAGTTTCCGGGCTTCCGAAGAGTGGTTCAATTTATGTTCAGTGGTGGACTCGCAACAGCAGTGGATGGAAACTATCAAACCACACCTACAAAATGAATGTTGCCAGTAGTGGTGGGGGCGGCGGTACGATATCCTTCCCGCCACCGATGGCCGAACCTGTGCCTGGCTCGACGTTAACCAGTACCTCAGTGACGTTTGTGGGTGGTCATACTAGTCAGGATACTGCGCACTGGCTTGATATAGGCACCCATGTGGGGGGTAACGACCTCCACAACAGTGGCCAGCTGAGCAGCACAACCCATACTTCGAAAGTGTCTGGGCTTCCAAAGAGTGGGACAATTTATGTCCGGTGGTGGAGTCTCAATAGTAGCGGTTGGAAGAACCAGGATCACACCTACAAAATGAATGTTGCCGGGGGCGGCGGTACGATATCCTTTCCGCCACCGATGGCCGAACCTGTGCCGGGAACGACGTTGACCAGTACCTCAGTGACCTTTAAGGGCAATCATTCAAGCCAGGACTTGGAACATTGGCTATACGTGGGGACCGGTGTCGGCGCGAAGAATCTTTATAACAGTAAATCGATGGGCACCGGCCATACGAAGACGGTTTCTGGGCTTCCCAAGAGTGGGACAATTTATGTTCGATGGTGGAGTCGCAACAGTAGCGGCTGGAAGAGCCAGGACCATAGCTATACAATGAATGTCGCTGGGGGCGGCGGTACGATATCCTTTCCGCCACCGATGGCCGAACCTGTCCCGGGCTCGACGTTAACCAGTACCTCAGTGACCTTTAAGGGCAATCATTCAAGCCAGGACTTGGAACATTGGCTATACGTGGGGACCGGTGTCGGCGCGAAGAATCTTTATAACAGTAAATCGATGGGCACCGGCCATACGAAGACGGTTTCTGGGCTTCCCAAGAGTGGGACAATTTATGTTCGATGGTGGAGTCGCAATAGTAGCGGCTGGAAGAGCCAGGACCATACGTACAAGATGAATGTTGGGAACTAGAAAGAAATATTTAAAAAGCATTCGGTCTGAAGTTTTCTTGGAATTAGCAATGAGGTATGATCTCAGAGGCTGAAGAAGAAAGAGTTTGAGTTTCGGTAGCCCCGCCCTTTGGGCGGGGCTATACCCGTTTTCAAGTTAGTAAAATTGTCAAATCGCAGTGCGTAGGTCTGGGTATACGGTAGTGGTCTTTCAAGTGCTTTCTTGCCTAGGGACCTTGCCCCCCGGTTAGGTCTCCAAATTTCCAAGATCCCACAAAGTTGAACTGTTACCTAATGTCGTTTTAGTCCCGGTGATGCGACATGGATCTGATATATCTCAAGTCACCAAAACATGCCTCTCACTGATGTAGGTCACTGCAATCTCCAACTTCCAACATCAGAGGAAAGAAGGTATTCTCATGGATGGGAACCAAATTCTTATGGTTGTCATGATTGAGATCTGAGAGCTATTAAAAAAATAGATCATAACAGTTTCGTCGGACAGCATTGCCAAAAAAACGGATTTCACTGTCCTCGTGTGATCTGAAAAATGTTCGGTTTGGGAGTCTTCTTCTGAAATTCTGGCGCGCCCATGAAAAGACATTCTGCTGAACGCCTTCAAAGGGGATCAGTCCTAGAAAAATCAAGAAAAGTAGCAAGCAGCATGTTGAGAAAGAATGTAGACTCAGCCACAAAATTAGCAGGTTAGGGCAACAGGCACTTTTCCCCAAGTTGTTCTATCAGAGTGCAACTTTCATGCTGAGGATTGGTGTCTATGAACGATTGTTTAATGGTTTGGCAGGCAATGGTGACTTCTGTGGAGGCCAATAGATTGTTTAAGTATCGAACAATGTTGAGGTCATGAAATGATCGTCGGGAAATCATATGTCCGACCCCTAATTGTTCGATGCGGGCCGCATTATCATATTGATCAAAGGCGTATGGTTGAATGATTTGAGGAATGCCTGCTCGTAGTGCCTGTGAACAAGTGCCAATACCTCCATGATGAACAAGCGCGGAACAATGTGGCAACAATTGACTGAGAGGAGCGTAGGACAAGTAGGTAATGTTTGGTGGCAGTCCTTGAGGGAGTTGTTCAGGGTAACGAGTCAGGAAAATTCCAGGTTGATTTATGTCTTGGCAAGCCCTAGCTGCTTCGGCAAAAAATGATGCTGCATGTTTATTAGCGGACCCTGGGGTGAAGACGATTGGTTGAGGATTGGCATCAATGCATTGTTGAATGGTCGTTGGAAGTTCAGAATCACTGACATCGTCATAGAGGGGAAAGCCAGTGAGAGCAGTGGCAAGAGGCCAATCAGGTTGAGCGGGCGCAAACCATGTGGGAAATAAGCCAAGGACTAAGTCAGGAGAATGTAACCATGTATGAAAAATGCGAGACACCGGTGGTAGCCCAGTTCTTGACGAAATCGACTAAGGTCAGGTTTTACGACAGGGTCGATCATAAGATGGTCGATCCATTTCCAGATAGTCTGCTTTACTCCAATAGGTAACCAATTGGGAAGGGAGAACCCTGGGAGCTGCGGTGCCTGATAGGCAGAACGAAAGACTCCAGGTGACAAATGGACAGTGACGTTGGAGACCCGATGCGTTTCTTGTATTAGACGTGCAGCAAAACCCAGAGTGGAACTGATGAGGAGTGTTTCTCCTTGCTGAACATGTGCAGAAAGAAGGTTGTAGGTTGGCCGCAGTCCCTCTGACATCAATTGTTTCATCATGACTTGCCACCCTTTATGGGGATGCCACAAGTCTGGATGGCTGGCCAGTCTGTCATATTCTTCAGCAGTACTTATCTCGACAAACTTGAGTCCAGCTTGGCGAATGAGATTGGCAAAATGCCCGTTGGTGAAAAACGTGACCGCATGACCACGGGAGCACAGCTCGCGCCCTAGGCCTACAAGAGGCAAGACATCTCCGTAACTGCCTACAGCTACAATCAGAATGTACATATAAAAGTCAGATGTTTTTGCTAAGGCGACATTTTTCCTGCGGCAAATGACAAATTATTTGTTTGCCATCGTTTGAGCCGGCAAAAGCTCCAGGGCATATAGAGTCCAAAGGTGATAATTGTCAGTAGCATGATCAGCAGCCAGTTCCCGAAGAATCCAATACCAGTGCCGTGAAATGCTAACTGATGTTGGTCGATAAAGGTATGCTCTGAAATCCATCGTTGTTGGGCAGAATAGGCCCAGGGGAAAAATAAGCCAAACGTGATAAGAGTTAAGACCCAGGTCCAGAAAAACAACCATAAGCAACTAAAACCTGTTCCGCGAAAATCAAATCTGTTTTGATCCAGAATGTACCTCGGTGAATAGGGTGTAAAAGATTCATTAAACTGTTTCATCGAGAGGCATGGAGTTGACCTCTCTCATAACGTCATAATAGCCTATCAGATGCTTGTAGTATTTGGGACGTTTAGGTTTGAGTCATATTCCCATCATTCATTCTGATAAAAAGGAGGAGAGTATGAAACGCGTGGCGGTTATCCTTTCCGGCTGTGGGTTTTTAGACGGCGCTGAAATTACAGAGGCGATTAGTACGCTCATAGTTATTGGACAGCATGGGGCTGAATATAAAGTATTTGCCCCGAACAAAGATGTGGAAGAGACAAATCATCTGACGCAAAAGCCTACCGGGCAACGTCGCAATGCGCTGCAAGAAGCGGCTCGCATTGCCCGTGGTAACATTCAACCGCTAGAGGAGTTACAGGCTAAAAATTTTGACGCACTGGCTTTTCCTGGGGGATTCGGAGCGGCGCTTCATCTTTGTAATTTTGGAGAGAAAGGGAGCGAAGGAGAAATTGACTCACAAGTGGTCAGGATTGTGAAGGAATTTAGCGAGAGTCGAAAGCCCATTGCGGCGATCTGTATTGCGCCGGCCATCATGGCTTTGGCCTTCGGGGAAAAAGGAGTGAACGTGACGATTGGTGACGATGCGGGAACAGCGGCCGAAATCGAAAAAACCGGAGCCAAACATCAACAGTGTGCGGTGGAGAAATTTGTGGTGGATCAGAGCAATAAGGTCATCACGACACCAGCCTATATGTATGGATCAGCTCAACCTCATCAGATTTTCTCGGGCGTGAGCGGTGCGATTGCCGAACTTATCAAGATGGCTTAATGGTGAGGGCCGTGTCCAAATAAACGTCAGGACGCCCATGCCGATGCAGGTGAGGATACCCTTAATAAGAAATGATACCTTGAGCCATACAAGAGAAACCGCAAACAGTCCAATGATCAGGACGGTGGCTGTGACTTTGGCATTCTGACTGATGCTTCCGTTTTGCTCCCAGTTTCTGATCATGAGACCCAGGCGGGGTTGATTGAGTAGCCAATGATGTAGCCGAGGCGAACTCTTGGAAAAACAATAGGCGGACAGTAGTACAAATGGTGTGGTGGGCAACAACGGAAGGAAAATCCCAATAATGCCTAAAATCAGGCTTATCCAACCCGAAATCATCACCACGAGATTGAGCGGAGGCGATTCGATAATCATCAGGATTAACAATCTTTGTGGTTCAGTGAAAGACGTATTATGTATACATAGTATCGGCGAATTCTTCTTAAAGATTGAATAAGGGGTCAGACTCGAATTAATTAATTCGAGTCTGACCCCTTACATTCTCTCATATTTTTCATATTACACCGTGACGACGATTTTGCCTTTTTGTTGGTTGGAGACCATATAGCGGTGGGCTTCTGCAATTTCGGCTAGGGGAAAGGTTCGGTCAATAATGGGTTTGAGAGATCCCGATTCCAAGCCTTGATAAATAAATGTCTTTCCGTGTTCCAATATTTTCGGGATCTTCACTATTTCGAATAAGGTATATCCTCGTATGGTGAGGCCCTTAGCCAGTGCGGGGAATAGAGGAAAGGGGGTAGGATGTGGGGCTAGTGCTCCATATTCAAAGATGATTCCGCCAGGTGCTGCAACAGCCGCGAGGTGTTCTAAAAACGGTCCCGCGACAGGGTCGAACACCACCCGTACTCCTTTTCCCTTTGTATAGGACATTCCCTGTTCTACCAAGTCTTCATCATCAGTCACGATCACATGATTGGCTCCTGCTTCAAGGAGAAATGCTTTTTTGTCAGCGCCACGGGTCGTGGCGATGGCGACTCCTCCGACTGCTTTGACGATTTGAATCGCGGCTAACCCCACGCTGCTGCTGGCAGCCGTAATCAAAACTGCGTCGCCTTGTTGAATGTTTCCATAGTGGATCAGGGCACCGTAGGCCGTCATGTATTGCATCCAAATGGCTGCACCTTCAACTGGTGTTAACGTGTGGGGATAGTGAGCAGCAGCATAGGCCGGGACGATGGCGCTCTCTCCATAGACCCCGTACTGACCGATGGAAAAAGATGGGATCGTACTGACCCGATCACCGATCTGAAGATCGGTGACCTCAGGCCCGACAGCGTCAATAATTCCAGCAGCTTCGTACCCTAACCGGGATGGAAGCTGAGGCGTCTCTAGATATTGTCCTTTCCGAAACATGATTTCTGCACGGTTCAGTCCAAGAGCTTCCACTTTCATGCGGACTTCTCCTTTGCCGGGTTCGACCGGGGGAAGCTCTTCAATTTTCAGAACTTCGGGTCCACCTGTCTCATGAAAGCGTACAATTTTTGGCATCAGTGCTCTCCCTATAAATCATGACATGGGCACTTCTAAAAACTGTCCTTTTTCCCGATGGCGGCGTCAGCGTCATGCTCAAATCCTCATGTATTAGCCTATACACTCTGGTTTTCCGCGCGCCGCTTCCTTGCCCTAAGAAAAAATCATCAGTTTTTAGAGATGCCCACATGTTAGCGTTTGGCACGATCCGTCACGAACGTGACGATCTCCCCTACGTTGTCACCCGCATCCCAGACTTTTTGGAGAAATTCCACAGGATGAATATTGACTGTCTTTAAAAATCGGCGGTCACCACCACAACTATACATCAGGTCTGGTGGGAGTTCTCCTCGAAGTTTGGCTCTGGCTTTTTCAATGATACGAGGAAACCATTGGAGCTTGGCGAGGGTCGCACTTCTTGATGGAAACTCATGTTCGCTTCGTTTGTTGTCTGAAAATTGTCCCTGTTGCTCGCTGTAAAAATAGTCCCGGCGAATCTTCGTAATAGCCAGAGCCGTTTCCGGGTCAGGGACTCCATCCTCAACCCAGTCTTCCACAAAATCAAAAATCTCTTGAGAGGTGGCTCCAAGCGTACGGAGAAAACTTTCTTCTTCCATCGCAAACATGGCCTTGGGATTCCGCATGCCGTTTCTATAGTCGATGACTTTATTTGCAAACAGTGATCGAAAGTGGTTACTCCAGTCATGAGATGCATCATTCATGGGAATAGAGTCGTTTTCTTTCAAGGTTCCATTTTGGCCGTCAGAAGCTGTTGATTGTACGAATGTTGCCATGTCTTTGTCTCCTTTTAGATCATGGGGCTGTTGAATAATGATGATATCAATGGCCACATTTCATGTCTGAGGGGTAACATGTCAGAGACCTCGGGTTTGTTCAAAAAAGTCCGTTCAGCAAGGCCGCAGCTATTTTTGGGTGCGGAGCATACTGGAAGTATGTGAGCACGGAAAAATAGCGAGAACGCCGCTGACGGATTTTTTCAAAAGACCCATCATGTGTTCTTACAGATTGTCAGGGGTTGTGATAAAACCGTTCGTGAATAATCTTGCCATCCTGCCATTTGGCAACCACAACTTGTTCTACATGAACGGGGGTGTTATCTGTGGCGACCCAATCCATCACAGTTTCGTAGAATGTGACGTCTTGGCCGCTACCCTGGGAGATGACCTGGAATCCTTTCCATTCTTTGATCATGGAGAGAAACTGTTTCTCACGCTCAATATTGGCGTCCCGTCCCGCGGTCGGTGGCTCCAAATTTTCCTGCATGACCACATCTTCAGCATAAAACTCGTTCATGGCGTCGATGATGAGTCCTTCTCGAATGTAAGCAAGCAAGTTAGTTAACCGATCGTTCAGATTGACAGATGTTGAAACACTCATGATAGCTCCTCCTTTGTTCGTTCAAGCATGAATAGTGTGGGTGTTCTCAGCTTGTAGCAATGGGCTGTTTGGCAAATTGAACATCCACTGGGGTTTGTGCAAGATGGTTAATGTAATTGGTGATAGTTTTGAGCCCGATATACGCAATGGTTTCATACAACTTTGGTTTGGTAATTCCCTTTGCTTCAAGGTGTTGCACCTCATTGGCTGACAACCACCCACGTTTGGTCATCAAGAGTCTGGTTGCTTCGACTACAGCTGTTAACGCTGAATTGCTTGGTGTCTTTCCTCCCCGGATCGCGGCGATATCTTCAGCAGAGATTCCTGTCATGCTGCTTATAGAACTGTGGGCAGCCTGACAATAGTGGCATTCATTAACTGAGGACACCGTTAGTTGAACCGCCTGCTGTTCTGTGGGCGTCAAGGCCCCCTTGGCCAGTGCATCTTGCCCTTGCAGGTAAGTTTGTGCTGTAGGGATGCTGGCGCTCATTTCTTGAATAAGATTTGGCACGAACCCATACTTTTTTTTGACAATGTTGAAGAGTGCTTGAGCATCTGAGTCTGAGGATGTTGTGTTCATGTTATGCCTCCTTTGGTTGAAAAAATAGTTGTTTGATTTTTGAGCACAGATCCCGGTTCCTAATTCCCTCATGTGAGATGGATAGAGCAATAATTTGGAATGATCGTTCCAAAAATAGTCAAAAAAATTAGTCTAAGGTGGACAGGGTGGTTTTCATAATGTCTTGAAGCGTGTGCTTATCAGCGCCAGCTTTGGCCATGACTGCTGCTCCCTGTAAGAAACATGTGAATGTTCTGGCCATAGCTCGGATATCTTTGGCTTTGCCTAGCTCACCCTGTGCCTGTGCACGCTGCAATGTCACCCTGAATCGGTGTTCAACCCATTTCAAAGCTTTTGCGACCCGTCGGTTGGCTTCATCGTCATGGGGACTCAGTTCCATGACAGAATTTGTGACCAGGCATCCTTTTTTGGCAGCCTCTGTCCCTGCCAGTTTTACAATTTGTCCAAAAAAAGTTTTAATTGCCTCGCAAGCCGACCCTGGCTGATCTAATACTTTTAATCGATCATGCATGATCTGGCTGCAATATCGCTCTAAGGCCGCCGAATACAGTTGGTGTTTGTCGCCAAATGTTTCATACAAGCTTCCTCGATTGATACCCATATGCTTCACAAGATCTTCAATCGAAGTGGCTTCATAGCCTTGCTGCCAAAACACATCCATTGCTTTTTCTAATGTTTCTTCGGGTATAAATTCTTTGGGCCGTGCCATGCAGTTTCTCCGTATCACTAGATGACATATCACATTCTGGAATGATCAGTCAATAATTTAATTGTGATCGATAACAGTTCTGAACCAGAATAGTGAGATCAGACAATATATCTTGCTTCTACGAAAAAACCGGAAGAAAATTACCTGTTATTTGAAGTATATTTGTTGCCGGAAATGACATGGCGAATGGCGCTAATGTCGTAACCGATCCTATGCTGTTATTGACAGTTTGGCTCTTTCAGAAAGCAGGTGATTTCTCAACTTCTTTATAGGCTCTGACGTATTTATGTTGGAGAAAATAGGGTGAAGACTTATTGACACTTAACACTTTTTACGTGCTAGCATGATGAGAATAAACTCTGAGTGACACTTCACTTATTGAACATGTTGAATGGAGGACTTTGATGGGTGTTTTTCAAAAAAAATCTGCGAAACTCGTGGCGATTGTTGTGATGATAGTTTTGCTCGGCGCGTGTTCATTTTCTACTCGAATAAATACGGAACCTGAAGGTGCGGATGTCTACATCAACAATATTTATGTTGGGAAAACCCCTACTCTCTACAAGTACAGATCTGGCTTTCCTGAAACCACATACTTGGAAGTGAAAAAACCTGGGTATACAGAAATTCGCAATGGGACGATCGAAAAAACTTATCGAGCTGACATTCAACTCTTATGGTTAATCCCCGGTATCATTCCCTATTTCGTTGGGACTGCCCGCTATGAAGATGACTATGTGTTTCATTTGAAAAAGCGCTAAAGCTTGAAGCGTTTTTTTCGCTGATGAATATATTGACCATTATATGAAAGAATGAATAATAACCTTTTGTCCAAAAATTTTTAGTAGTAATTATCAGTTTCAGTATGTTTTTGCCAGTCTACTTGTCTATGTTGCTAGCTGTGTCTTCTCTAAGCTCAAGTTCTGATCATCTCTCAACTTTTGCCAGAGTTCGCAACCCCTTTTCTCATAAAAACCTCTTCCCAACTTCCCACGTAGTTGTTTCTATCCGTTCAAAAGATGGTTTCTAGTTTTGTGTTGTCTGCAATTCGGTAAGAAGATTGACAGAGCCATATATATGGAGCTGTAGTAGTATTTTAGAAGGATATCGAGGGAGCTTTAATCATGGCCGCTGACGAAATTGGTGAAGCGTTTCTTCGTGTAGTTTTTCGATATGTCGTGTATTTTTTTGTAGAAATACTATGGGAGCTAATCTGTTATTACATAGGCTTTCCGGTTGTACGGTTGGTTACTCTTGGAAAATATCCACAGGATCAGCCCACCATGGCTCAAGAAATTATTGCCTCCACAGTTGGTTTCCTTCTTTTACTGTTTGGAATGATGTGGCTAATTGGCTTTTTGGCATTAAGGAACGCTTGAGGCGACTACCGGTGTAAGTCAGTGCCTCAACAAAAGTGGATTATGAAGGAAGTGTGAACTCAGAAGACGAATGCAAAAAAAATTCAATATCCAGTACAACCCATCCTCTGCTTCTAAGTATTGCACTGACTATCTATCTGAGAAAAAAGTTATCTAGGTTATCCTCACTAGTTCTCTTTCTGTGTCCTCTTGTTGAGATCTCTCCAAAGCTACCCTAAGTTTTAGAATCAACCACATATCCTGCCCTCCTTGAATGAAAAGGCAATTTTCACAATTTTTCCCTTAAATTTAAGATCCCGGTACATTTCCCAGCTTGAGAAATGACAAGGGTACTAAGAAAGGGAGAGTAAATGATGGCCCGTCAATCCTAGGTAGGCCTCTTCGATCGTGGTGACGGGAGACACGTGCATAAGAAATGGAGTGCGCCAATCATCTTCACGTGGATCATACTCACCTGGAATCAACACACGTTGGAAATGTTGATTATACGCTGCCAATATCTTCAGTTGGAGTCCCCCCACTGCCCCTATGGATCCCTGGTCGGTGATCGTTCCGGTCAACGCTCGACCCTCTAATAACGGGTCTCCCTTGGCCATAGCCACGACGCTCAGGGCCACCATAGCCGATAAACTTTCTCCATATATGGTCAGACCGGCATAAGGGAGTTGTAACTGGACGGTCCACGAATCTGAAGGGAGATTGGCCAATTGAAAAGTTCGTTTGATAGCTTGTTGGATAGTTTTTTGGGCAAACAAGGAGAATTGTCCCGGTTGGAGATGAAATTGAATTTGCAGACCGTTGCGATCTTGGCGTTCCCATAAATCAATTAAAATCTGGCATACTAACCCCACGGGGTGATATTGCTCACTAACAGACGTGCCTAGGATTGGGACACTGAGATGAGAAATCCTATTCGTGGTCGAACCCGCAGCGACTCCATTCACACATACCAGCATGAGGAGTAAAACGTACCCTACCATTGTCAGTCGCTGGCCCCAGTCAATTGGATTCTTCATCCGAAAACCTTCCTTGGCTTGTTAGGGGATTTTTCTTCATTAGTTTTTGTTGCATAAATTGTTCCTTCTACTTTTCTTAGCTCTTATTCTTCCTCATCCACACAAAAGACAGAAAAAATACGATTTTTCAACAGTTTTCTCGATGCCCCCTGCCTACCGCATTCCATCTTATTTTTAGAAAGTTGAAATTTCTTCAGTTCACTTTCCTTTCTCTGGTTGTCAGATTTGACAACCAGGGGTGCAGTGGCCAACTTGAAATATATTTCGTTCGGGATGAAAGATGGCGGCGATTGAATCCGGAAAAGTCGATTTGCGAGTCAACCCTTCAGCGGATCTATTAGCTGAGTGTTGAATAATGAAGATATCAAAAGCCATACTTCGCCATGGAGCTCTTGGCGTTCAACGACGTTGGGGTCTGTTCAAAAAAGCTCGCTCGCCTGCGCGAAGCTGCTTCGGCGAAGCCAGGTCCAGCAAGGCCACAGCCATTTTTGGCCGCGGAGCGTACTGGTCCTACGTGAGCATGGGAAAATGGGGAGCACGCCGCTCCCGGCCTTCGTAGCCTATCGAGTTACTTCGGTGGAGTAGTCGGCGACTTTTTTCAACAGGCCCACCAGGGCCCTTGCTGTCATTTTAGTCTGGAACTCGGACTCTCAAAAATCACGTGAAGAGATATTTCGTGTCCGTGCTCCAGTCATCGCACTGAAACGATTGAAAAAGATGATGAGGACGATGGCACTCGAAGACCAGGCGGTAGGTAGAGAAATTTTCGAGAGGCTTCTTGAAAAACGAACCAATCAAATTCTCCATAATCTTCGCGAAAAAAATATAGCGCTAAGATCCTGTTACTTGGAGATGTCTACGAGTTTCAAGTCGATTGTATTATGATTTTTCTTGCTATAGTGTCACGTGTATTACAATATAATACTTGGAGGAAATCATAGTAGTTCTTAGGCTGAGGTTAGATGATCAATGAGAGAAGAAACTTAAGGGCACCTCTAAAAACTGTCCTTTTTCCCGATGGCGGCGTCAGCGGCGTGCTCAAATCCTCATGTATTGGCCCATACACTGCGGTTTTCCGCCCGCCGCTTCCTTGCCCTCAGAAAAACCTTCAGTTTTTAGAGGTGCCCTTAAGCGACTTTCTAGGAAAACGGAACGTCCCAAGAACTTATTTTTTGAAGAAAGCGCTAGGTGTTTAAAGTTTATTTCAGAAAATCTGTGGAGAAAAAATCTTAAGGCATTATCCAAAGCTGACCCCCAAAAGTTGTTAGACCAAATTGGAAAGGTGCTCGCAAAAGATCCCTGCTCGGGAAAAGTGCTAGGCGAAGAATTCAAAGGATTATACTGTTGGAGAACCGGTCGATTCCGTGTGATTTATGAAATTCAAAAAGATGTGTTTGTTCTCCTTCTCCTAAAAATTAGTCATCGAAAAGACACCTACCGATGTATAGTTGATGAGAATGTTTCGACTCAAAAAGAGCATTTATTTGCCTAGAATGGATTGATTGAATAACGAATCCCCACCAGCAAAGACTCGCGAAACTCAGCCTAAACGATCGTCTTATGGACATTGGCATGAGAACATTCGTTTGATGGCCGTGCTCCTCTTGATCTGGTTTGTGGTTTCTTATCTGCTTGGCATTGTCTTTGTTGAGCCGTTGAACCAATTTCATTTTGGTGGTTTCCCTCTAGGCTTTTGGTTTGCTCAACAGGGATCGATCTTTGTTTTTATCGTCTTGACACTTGTCTATGCATTAGGGATGGATCGAATCGATCGGCGTTACGGTGTCAACGATGGGCCTGCTCCGAGTTGTTCCAAAAGTTCTTCGGAGACGCCTGAGTGAGCATTCAGGCGTGGACGTATCTGCTCGTTGGCCTCACGTTTACCATCTACATCGGTATAGCCATCTGGAGCCGTGTTGTGTCTACCTCCGGCTTTTATGTCGCGGGGCGTGGTGTCCCGCCGCTGGCAAATGGGATGGCGACTGCTGCCGACTGGATGAGTGCGGCGTCGTTTATTTCGATGGCAGGCCTTATCTCGTTCATGGGCTATACGGGTACGATTTATCTTATGGGGTGGACAGGTGGCTATGTGCTTCTCGCTCTCCTCCTTGCCCCATACTTGCGTAAATACGGCCGTTATACCATTCCCGAATTTGTCGGTGATCGCTACTATTCGCAAACGGCACGTGTGATAGCCGTCTTTTGCGCCATTTTTGTGTCCTTTACCTATGTGGCAGGGCAAATGCGCGGGGTTGGCGTGGTCTTTTCACGTTTCCTGGAAGTAGACGTGAACATTGGGGTCATTATCGGTGTGGCCATTGTGTTTTTTTATGCCGTAGTGGGTGGAATGCGCGGCATTACCTATACGCAAGTCGCGCAATTCTGTGTGCTCATTGTCGCGTATTTAATTCCCGCCGTGGCGATTTCCTGGAAAATGACCGGCTGGGCTATTCCTCAAATTGGGTTTGGCTCGACCATGATTGAAGGTCAGTATGCGGGCATGGCGCTTCTTGAAAGGCTTGATATGATTCACCGTGACTTAGGACTTCCTGAATATACAGGCGCATGGGTCGATGGGAAAAAGAGCCTGGTCGATGTTCTGGCGATTACGATGGCGCTGATGGTTGGGACGGCAGGGCTGCCGCATGTGCTGATTCGCTTCTACACCGTTCCCAACGCACGTGCAGCTCGGTGGAGTGCCATGTGGGCCTTGATCTTTATTGGACTCCTTTATACCACTGCGCCGGCGGTGAGTGCATTTGCCCGGGTGAATATGATTGAGACCCTTCATATGCAACCGTACACGGATGCACCAGCATGGTTTAAAAGTTGGGAAGGAACAGGCCTGATTGTCTTCAATGACCGTAATGGCGACGGCCTCATTCAGTATAGTGGCAATGCCGTGGCGAACGAACTCACTGTTGATCGAGATATCATGGTTCTGGCTAATCCAGAGATTGCGAAACTTCCGGCATGGGTTGTGGCGCTTGTAGCGGCAGGTGGGCTCGCCGCCGCTCTCTCGACCGCTGCGGGCTTACTACTGGTAATCTCGGCGTCCGTATCACATGATTTGCTGAAATCGGTACTGTGGAAAAATATGCCGCAAAATGTGGAATTGCGCATGGCGCGTGTCGCGGCCGCCTTTGCCGTCGTTGTAGCTGGGATTCTTGGCATTTATCCACCAGGCTTTGTTGCACAAGTGGTGGCGTTTGCTTTCGGGTTGGCCGCCGCCAGTTTTTTCCCAATCTTATTGCTTGGAATTTTTGACAAGCGTACGACCAAGGAAGGAGCGATCGCAGGGATGATTCTTGGTATCGGGTTTACTGCAGCCTATATTATCTGGTTTCGTTTTGTTGATCCAACGGCTGCTGCCGAACAATGGCTGTTTGGGATCAGCCCCGAAGGCATTGGTTCTATTGGGATGATGCTCAATTTCATTGTAGCGATCAGCGTCAGCCGTTTCACTGCATCACCACCGATGGATGTTCAACATATGATTGAAGACATTCGTCTCCCAGGTGGGACTCGGGACTTGGCATGATTGAACAAGCCAAAGATTACTGAAATCCTCTGTATGTTAACAACTGTCTCGATTTTTAAATATTGGTTTTTTTGTCTTGGAGAGGAGAAATCATTTGCAAGAAACTAGTCTTTTAGTATATGTTCTCGGTTTAAAATTTTCATCCCACCTGCGTTTTGAACTCTTAAAGAGTAACATGAGTATGCCCGATTAGAGCAAAAGGCATGGATGCGATTGCTGCAATACCTTCAGTCGAAAGAGAGGAATAGCAAGATATGAAGACTGATGCTTCTACGGTTTCTGGAATACGGCGACTACTCTCGTTTCTGAGAAAAATAGGGTTATCTTGGTTTGATGGTGATGCCGAGGCTGGGCTGGTGCTGGATCCCCAGAGCAAGCAAATGGATCGAGTTCGTACGATTCCATTTTTTCTCATGCACCTGGCTGTGCTCACAGTGATAGTGGTGGGCTGGAGCCCGGTGGCCATTGCAACTGCTGTCTTGTTGTATGTTGTACGTATGTTTGCGATTACAGGGTTTTATCATCGATATTTTTCCCATCGAACATTTCGGACGTCTCGAGGGATGCAGTTCGTCTTTGCCTGTATTGGAGCGTCTGCCGCACAACGGGGTCCATTATGGTGGGCGGCCAATCATCGTGTGCACCATGCGAATTCTGATAAACCAGAAGATGTTCATTCTCCGGTGCACCATGGTTTGTGGTGGAGTCATATGGGCTGGTTTTTGGCACAAAACCAACTGGCGACCAAGTTGAATCGCATCAAAGATTTTGCACGCTATCCTGAATTACATTTCCTCAATCGCTATGATGTCCTGGTGCCTATCATTTTGGCTGTTGGCGTATTTTTGGTGGGTGAAGTGCTCGCTTCTTTCTATCCGAATTTAGGGACAAATGGCTGGCAGATGCTCGTGTGGGGTTTTGTGATTTCCACGGTCGCTCTGTGGCACGGGACCTTTACGATTAATTCCTTGTCGCATCGTTTCGGTACACGACGGTATGCGACTGGGGACCATAGTCGAAATAATTTTGCCTTAGCGCTCCTGACTATGGGTGAGGGGTGGCATAATAATCATCATCAATATCCCAGCGCCGCTCGGCAGGGATTTCGATGGTGGGAAATTGATCTGACCTATTATCTTCTGCGAGGGCTGCAATTTTTCGGGGTGATTTGGGACGTTCGTCCGGTTCCGTCTTGGGTCTTGAATCAGCCGACTCCAGACCAAATGAGTAAAGATCCCGACTCCGAAAAAATTGCGGTATAAGAATCCCATCAGCCTGAGAAGGTCTTTCTTCTCTCTCCTCTGGCAGATCACACTATTGTTGAACCCGTCTCCTAGATTCTAGCTTTAGCAATCTGCTAGCTAAAAAGAAGTTTACCATCTGGGCCTGTTGAAAAAAGCCGCCATTGGCGTTCTCGCCATTGTTCCGTGCTCACTTACTGTCAGTACGCTCCCCGCGCTAAAACGGCTGTGGCCTTGCTGGGCGGACTTTTTTGAACCGACCCGACGTTGTTGATCGCCAAGGGCCTCCTGGCGAAATATGGCCCTTGATATCTTCATTATTCAACACTCCCCATCTGAGATTCTTGTGGAACAGTTTTGGGACACTTTTGTGTCTTAAGCAATGGGATCGTGTGTATCAAGGACGCAGTAGTTTATCTGTTCCATTGAGTCAGCAGAATTTTTTGGCACGAAAAATAAGTGAAAATTCCTTCTCGCTTAATATGGCATGCTTTTTGAGTAATCCATTGATTGTCAATCGAAAATTTTGAACCTTCAACCAAAGGATTGCACAGTGAAACGAATTTTGATTGTCGATGATGATCCCGACCATCGGTTATATTTACGAACAATATTTGAGGCTAAAGGCTATGGGTGCGAAGAAGCTCGGGATTGTTGGAAGGCGTTGGTTAAGCTCAAAACAGAGCATATCTCACTTGTCTTAACCGATCTACATATGCGTGGGATGAGTGGCCTCCAGCTCATTGAGCAAATGAGAGAGTTGTCATGGTCTCGATCGATACCCGTCATGATTATGACCAGCCAATTTGTGTCTGATATTTCTTCTCAGGCCCTCCAGCTTGGGGTATGTGCCGTGATAGAGAAACCCTACGACTCGCCTAAACTTTTGAAAAAAATTGAATCGTTCATTGGAACATCAGAAATACTGTGTAGCCCATCAATAGCGTAGCTTTGGCGTAATCAGAGTGTTAACACGTTCAAGAAGGAGAGACTCGGCCAAGTTTCGTTTCTGCGACGTCACAGGTCAGAGGCCGCGGGTCTGTTCAAAAAAGTCCGCTCTCCTGCGCGAAGCCATTTCAGCCTTCGTAGCCACTGCGGCGAAGGAGGCCCGGCGAAGGCAGGGTACGCCGCTGGCGACTTTTCTTAACAGACTCATGTGAAACGGGGCAGAGTCAACTAGTATAGGCATTTACTTGTGGCAGGCTAGGGTCGGTTTGGCTTCGCGAAAATTTCTGAGGAATGGAAAAGTGGAAACTCTATGGAGTTTCCAGTATACGAACGATTTCTGAGAGAAGTTCTTGCTCATTGTAGGGTTTCGGAAATATTGCCAGTAATCCCGTCTTACGTGCTTCACGATAGAGGCGATCAGATGGCTGCCCTGTGAGAAGAATGATGGGTGTTCGTTGGTTGAGGGGGGTTGTTGCGAGAGATTGAGCCATTTCCAAACCCGTCATGACAGGCATGGCATTGTCTGTAATGATTAAATCAAACTGCTTGATTTTTAAAGTATTCAGAGCCTCTAACCCATTAACACTTTCCTGGCAGGAATACCCCTGCATTTCAAGTGTTTCTCGAAGTACGAGTCGTCCTGGTTGGAAATCATCAACAATAAGGATTCGCTTCATGCCCACAGCCTGGGTTTGCAAGTGACACCTCTAATATTGACTTACCGTGAGTGTATCTGTTGGCGACTGACCCTCGAGGAAAAAGTTGTCGAACATTTTTGGGATAAGAGATCGATGTCAATTGGTTTAAGCAAATAATCTTGCGCTCCCTGTCCAATCGTCTGAATCAATGTATTCTTGTTCGCTTCTGCGCTCATGACGATGACAGGGATATTCGAATGCATTTCACGGACTTGTTCCAACATCTCCAATCCGTCCATGACCGGCATCTGAATATCCAGCAGAATGCCATCGATAGGCATTTGCTCCAGTAGGGCGAGTCCCTCAGCTCCGTTCTTGGCCACGGTTGAATAGTAGCCGAGAAACGTCAGGCGATCCTTCAACATGAGGCTGATATCCTCTTCATCTTCAACGATCAAAAGTGAAAGTGCCATGCCTTGGTTTAGAGCTTGTGTAAGCTTAACTTTAATCCTAACTTTTTAAAGGTATTCCACGAAGCCATAAAGAGACCATTCATATTTTTGGCAATGGTTGTAAAGATTTCATAAAGATTCTGTTGAAGGAACGAGTTGAACCGAAAACAAATAGTTTGAGAGTGTTGAATAGTGAAGATATCAAAGGCCATATTTCGCCAGGAGGCCCTTGGCGATCAACAACGTCGGGTCGGTTCAAAAAAGTCCGTCCAGCAAGGCCGCAGCCTTTTTTGCGCGCGGAGCATACTGGCATTATGTGAGCACGGAACAATCGCGAGAACACCGCTGGCGGGTTTTTTCAACAGACTCAGTTGGGATGAGCCGTATGTCCGAGACCATTCTTCTCGCAGAGGGATTGTTCTTGTACAAGGAAGAGAGGGGATTGTTGGCAGGAAGACCGTGCAAACTTTGAAAATCTTGAGAAAAATGATGAGGAGTGGTGTGGAAAGAAACTTCTTAGGTCTTTTCCTCCTCTATCTGATGGTTAAAACGGTATCCGACTCCGGGGTCGGTCAGAATGAATTGCGGGCGGGCAGTATTACGTTCCAGTTTCTTTCTGAGTTGACCAATGAACACCCGAAGATATTGTGCTTGATCGGAGTAGGTCTCCCCCCAGATAGCGGTGAGGAGGGTGCGGTGGGTGAGAACTTTTCCGGCATATTGAATCATATATTTTAAGAGATCATACTCGGTCGGGGTCAGCTTCACGGGTTCGTGATCAAGCCGTACCTCTCGTCGCTCAAAGTTGATGGAAAGTGCTCCGGTTTTAAACACTGGTTGGGTGCCAGATACAATGATCGTCCGGCGTAAGGCTGAACGAACTCTGGCGAGCACTTCTTCCATGCCAAAGGGTTTCGTGACATAGTCATCTGCCCCGCATTCAAGCGCTTCGACTTTTTTGCGCTCATCTCCCAGGGCTGAAAGTATGATGATGGGAACAGGCGATTGTTTGCGGATATGGCGCGTGAGTTCAATGCCATCCATGGATGGCAGAAGAAGGTCGATAATCACAAGATCTGGTTTCCAGCGAGTCATCGTTTCGATGGCTTCTTCCCCAGAAGAGGCCGAGAGTACAGCGTAGTGTTTTGACTCCAAATTCACTTGTAATGAACGGCGAATTTGCGGTTCGTCATCAACCACGAGAATCCGCGCGCCTTGATGACTCATCCCACTTGGCCTTTCTGAAGTCCTTCTAGCGTAAAACTTTTCAAAGATTCCGTGATGGGTAAGATAAACGTGATGGTGACGTTCGATCCGATGGACTCAGCCCAAATCTCTCCGCCATGAGCTTCGATAATGCCTTTACAAATAGCTAATCCCAGACCCGTGCCACGGATGGTGTGGCCGCGTCGCAATGGACAGCGATAAAACCGGTCAAAGATTCGTTCCAAGTCCTGAGTTTGGATCGGTTCTCCCTCATTAGAGACTTGGATGACGATTTGTTGTAACTTCTCGAGGACGTTGAGTTGAATGAGTGAGCCGGGTGCAGAATATTTGGTGGCATTATCGAACAAGTTGATGAGAACCTGCTGTATGCCTAACGCATCAACATAGATGGGAGGGACATGCTCTGGAAAGTGTATGTCGATGTTTTGCCGAGTGACCGCCGATTCAATATGCCGGAGCGCACCTTCAACAATGTCCTCTAGCAGATGCCATTCGCGACGAGGCACGAGAGTGCCCGCCTCAATTTGAGACATATCTAACAGATTATCAATGAGCCGACTCATGTAGTTAATTTCCTGATCAATGCCGTTGAGAAACTCTTGTTGAATTCTTGACATCTCGCTAAGGGAATTTCCGGTAATACTGGATAGTGCGGTTTTCATGGCGGTCAGGGGCGTTCGCAATTCATGAGAGACGGAAGCAAGTAAAGCTGATTTCAGTTCATCGCTTTGGCGGAGGGCATCTCTCCGTTTGGACTCGCTTTGTCGCAAGCGTTCTTCGGCGCTCCTGCGTTCGGTGATATCTTCTGAAACCCCAAGTATTTTTAATACCTCACCGCCTTGCCCATGAATGGGAATGAAGCTCTTCGTGAAGATGTGAACTTTCTCATGTATTGTGACGGTGAATTCACAATGTATCTGTTGGCCTTGGAGCGCTTGTCTAAAGTACCCTCTAAAGCGCTGGTGGTCGTGTGCTTCTACCAGCTCCAGGTAGGAGCACCCGATGATTTGTGATTCATCCTCGATTCTGATCATCTTCTGGCCAGCTTTGTTCATGGAGCGAATTGTTCCGTCTAGTGATATTTCGTGAATACAAAACGGAATATGTTCAACCAAGGTTCGAAATCGGCCTTCACTGGCGCGCAGCTCGTTCTCGATGCGTTTGTGCTCGGTGATATCAATATTTAAGCCATCTAGGTAGAGAAGTTGACCTGTATCATCGAAAACGAAACGGCCTCTTGCCAGGATCCATTTTCCCTTTCCCTCCTTGGTAATAATTTGATGCTCGTTTTCATATGGAAGACCCTTGGCAAGCGCATCTTGAACTAGTGGCCAGACTCGTTCATTTTCACCAGGGGCTAGTAAGGTATCGTAGGTTACAGCTCCACTTAAGAATTCAGAAGCCGGAATTCCTGTGACTTCTTGAATCCCATCACTTGCATAGATGATTGTCCACTTTTTGTTATTCAAACAACGGTAGGCAAACCCTTTGGGCAGCTGCCCCAGCATACTGTCAGTTAAGGTTTTCCATTCCTGTAAGGATTTTTCCCCTTCTTTGTGAGGCGTGATATCATAGCAGGAGCCGATAAAGCCGGCGAATTCTCCCTCAAGACTATTGAAAGGGTGTCCGACGTCAGTAATCCAACGATAGGTTCCATCATAGCGACGTAACCGATACTCCATTTCGAATCTCTCACGCGCCTCGAATGCGTTCTTGTAGGTTGTGAGGCAGTGCTCACGATCCTCAGGGTGGACCCCGTACGTCCATCCGTTTCCTCTTTCTTCCTCTATAGCGCGCCCCGTGAATGCTAACCACGTCTGGTTAAAATATTCACACCCGGCATCTAGACCAGATTGCCAAACCATTGCCGGAAATTTATCAAGCAGAGTCCGTGAAAAGTCTCTGGATCGGATAATCATTTCTTCCGCTTGTTTGCGTTCAGTGATATCACGTGCGACTCCGACCAATTTTTTTGCTTGACCGGTGTCCCCGGCTAGAGGAGCCTTGATGGTGTGGAACAAGCGAACCGTCCCATCGTGCCGAATAACGGGTTCCTCAGGAATGTCCAAGACCGTGCCAGCTTCAAACACACTTGTATCGGCCTTATGGTATTGCTTCGTATATTCAGGCTCATTAATTGGAGAATCCACAAGACCTATGAGCTCATCGTTGGTCATGTTGTAAAACGCTCGAAAGGCCTTGTTCCCCCATATGAGCTTGAACTGCTGGTCTTTTAGAAAGACCATGTCAGAAATAGAGTCTAGGATTTCTCGGTACATCTGTTCGGTATGACGAAGGTTGACTTCTGCCTGTTTGCGTTCTTCAATTTCTTTTTCCAATCTTCGACCATCTCGGACCCCTTTGCTGGTTGCAAGTATTCCCAGTAACCCAACGACAATGGCCATCACGAGTTCCCATCTTACCATTGTGCGTATGGCTGCCGACGAATAGGTATTTAATTGTTTGACGGCCTGATCGGCGGCCTGGATCACCATCGTATGTTGGGTGCGGAGGGTTTGGAGTTGTGGCTGAAACTCTGGATGATCAGGGGGAAGCGAGAGTAAATGATCAGCCAGTTGGAAGATGTGATCGCTTTGCCTCTGCTGCTGCTGAAGTTTTTTGAGAATTTCTTGAGTGGGCACGGCAGGGACCGTTTGACGCTGATCAGTCTCGGGATTCACTATCACCGTTCCGCCCTCCATGAGTGTCTTAAGTGCTGACTGAATGAGGTGTCTGGTGGAAGCGTAGTCTGCTGCGGTTCCCTGAGACGTGAGGAACACTTCATTAAAATGTCGTTGGAACAGCATTCGCTGGCGACCTGCCGTATCGATCAGCAAGGCAGTCGAGTTATCTTTATGGAGTACCGTGATTGTGTAGACTAACAATCCTATCACGACGCATAAAAACATGACTGTAATGATGATGAAACGACGGCTGAGCGTAGATTGTTTGAAGAATTGTCGGAGCGATGATGGGGCCATTGTCTAACCCTATTTCTTGCGGAATAGAAAAATGGTATTGGGTGCTTTACTTGGACTTTTCCCTCATAAATCTCTTACAGAGGATGTCCGCGACCCAGTATGATACCTGACAACGTAGAAAATTTTGAGCTGTAAGGTATGAAAATTAGGAAGAAATCATTCGCCATGTGATTTGGACGATGAGTTACTATACTCAACTGCCGTATGTGGATTCAAATTTTCAGCCTCACGAGATATACGTCTTCTACACATATTTATGAAACGAATGCTATGATAGCTTTGGGAACAATGATGGGAGTGTTGAATCATGAAGATATCAAAAGCCATGCTTCGCCATGGAGCCCTTGGCGATCAACAACCTCGGGTCTGTTCAAAAAAGTCCGTCCAGCAAGGCCGCAGCCCTTTTTGCGCGCGGAGCGTCCTGGCACGACGTGAGCACGGAACAATGGCGAGAACGCTGCTGGTGGCTTTTTTCAACTGACCCATGATTGATCTGTGAGGTTAGTGCATGTTTCGTTCGTTCATGACCATCAAGACCTTAGGAATATTGATTTTTCTCGCCATCTTGTCTGTTTCTCAACGAGCTTGGCCGTTTTCTATTGCTGAGCCTAAAGCATCGAGTGTGTATGACGCTGGGGAACAGATCAACGTCACAATGGATTTAGGCGACCTGCCTGGAGTGACCAAAGTGAAATACTTTTGGTATCGAGAAGATGAGGATATGCTGAAAGAACTCGTCGAAAATCGATTAGCCTTGGTTTCAACGGCGAAACATACCCCTCCTTTTGGCGGAACAGTGTTGGTTCCACAGGATGCCATTGGCACATATCGTCTTTTAGCTGTAGCTGAGCAGGGAGGGCGGCAAGTCCAAATGGCCCTCGAGGCGATTTTCGATGAAGTCATGATTCAGATTAAGCCCAATGCGCAACTCCTGAAAATTCAATTCCAAACAGATAAGCCCCTTCGGTTCGGGCGGGCAGGCAGTGCTCGAGTGTATGACCAATTAGACTCGTTGGGAACCACGTATGAGTTGCCGGTGGTGGGGGAATTTTCAGATGGTGTCATGCGTGGGCTTCGTTCACATACCACCGGTACCACCTATGTCTCGGCTAACGAAGCCGTGATCAGCGTGAATCAAGACGGCGTCTTGCGTCTCATGGGAAATGGGGAAACGGTGCTCACGGTGAAAAACGGGGAGCATATGGAATCCCTTGATATTGTGGTGGAAGTCAATGATGAACCGAATGAAGCACCCGTGGCAGATGCTGGGAAGACGCAAATTGTCTCTACGGGAGAACGTGTCATCTTAAATGGCTTGAACAGTTATGACCCTGATGGTGGTTCACTGCAGTATCATTGGTCGCAAGTGCGGGGAAGTAAAATTCCACTCCTTGATCCGTATTCGGGTAAGCCCACATTCTTGGCTCCACTGGTAGTTGAAGAACGAACTTTCCGATTCAAACTTCGTGTCACCGACATGAAGCTTGCCGATAGTCTGCCTGCCTTCGTCGACGTGGTGGTCAGTCCCTAAGCGTGCTGTCTCTCTATCCAGAGTTTTCATCAATTGACCTGACTTCTCTACTATCATCTACTCTTCTGGCGAAAGAGTAAAGAAAAGCGTAGATGCTGTGTCGGTAAGTTTCCCACTTGGCTAAGGTCACTGATAGTCTGAAAGCCGATAAAACGTATCGGTGCACGACAGCTTCGCTTAGGCTATTCCGTCTTGTTCATGGCTTCCGGGTGTATGTGATCTCCATCATCTTCATTTCCTTTGCGCCATGGTGAGCGCCGTACATGTCAAATGTCTGCGTATTCTCATCCACAAGCTTCCACACCGCGCGATGCGACATCGATCCTCCGCCCGGTTCATCATGCTGACCCTCTAACGTGATCGTCTTACCATCTGGGCTCGCTGAACCTTCCATGAGGAAAATTCCCGTGCCCATAGTGTCAAACCAGGCCGTGACATATTTTTGTCGAAGGTTGTCGTAACCATCGATTCCGATTCCAGAAAAGGGTTGACCCATCATCTCACTGGTGAATTCTTGGAGGAGAAATCGCCCACCCAAAACCATTTTCATTACAGCGGTACCGGTTGATTCCGTAGGCGGCTTGCCAGAGTCCATCCAGGATTTGGTTATGGTCGTCCAGTTGCCTGCCAGACTTGCCAACAACTTATGCGGTTCTCCAGGCGTGGCCAATTGTTTGTACATCTCCATCATGGCTTGCGAATCATCTGGGGCATTTTCTTTATCAGTGGCTGTGGCAACGGACCCCAATGCCACCAAACACAGACAACTGAACATCATGGTTATGGAACGCATAACCGACCTCCTTGTTTAATGAGTGGTAGATGAATTAATAATTCCCTTATTGATGTTCCCGGTTATTTTTTCCTCCAAGAATTATTCTATCTTTTTTAACCTCTGAAGCGTGCTTACAAGGATTGATTCAGGAGCTGTTTAATAATTCAATTTCACGTTACGAAAAGGCCTTGCTGGGACTCGACGCTGTTGATCGTCAAGAACTTCCTGGCGAAATATGGCTGTTGATGTCTTCATTATTCAGTACTCCCATAGGGACAAGATATCCCAAATTCAAAAATTGCTAAAAACTAGGTCCTGTCGCCATAATACCTATCCTCATGACTCATCCATCAATGCCCGGTGATTCCCAACTTTCCGATTCCAATCAGGTTTCTGCTCAAGAGCCAGGTGCTCATGAACGCGAAGAGACGCGAGAGCACTTAAAACGAACTCTTCATCATTTAGGCGAGCGAGTCAAGGAGCTTACGGCGCTCCATACCACGGCACGTCTGTTTCAAGAGGAAGGGCCTGTCGATCAATTACTTGAAAAAATTGTGGCGTTGCTACCTCCATCCTGGCAATACCCGGAAATTACAGTCGCACGAATCCAGTTTGATCAGTTCACCATTACCACGCCAAATTTTCAATTGACCCCTTGGGTCCAACGTGCGGAATTCGTTTGCCAAAATAAAGTGCCAGGGAGCATTGAAGTGGTGTACTTGGAAGAGAAACCCCAGGCTGACGATGGGCCGTTTTTGGCTGAAGAGCGCCATCTTATTCATTCTCTTGCCGAAATGCTCCGAGTTCATTTAGACGGCAAGCGGTCTCATGAAGAACTTCGCAAATTATCCAAAGTCTATCAGGACGCCACGGATCCTATTATCATCGAAGATCTTCATGGGATTATTTTGGCTGTGAACCCAGAAGCAGAACGGGCATATGGATGGACCGCGAACGAATTGATTGGGCAATCCTCGATGAAGTTGATTCCTCCCGAATGGCAAGCTTTGGCTCAAGAACTCAGAGCACAATGCCATCAGGGTCAAGTGGTCAGAAATATTTCTGCTTGTCGGCAATCAAAATCTGGAGTGGTGAGTCCCGTGTTGGTCTCGCTTTCTCTTTTGACTGGAGAAACTGAAGAACCAACAGGTCTTGCCAGCTTTACCAAAGATATTTCGGAATTAAAACAAGCAGAAGCTGCGTTGAAAAAGGCTCACGATGACTTGGAAGAAAGAGTTCAGGAACGTACCGCTGAACTCTCGAAAGCCAATCAGTCGTTACAACTTGAAATTGGCCAACGAAAAGAAACGGAACAACGCTTGGAACAGGTGCTTCAGCAACTTCAACGAAGTCACGACGATCTTCAGGCGATCATGAATCAACTCAATATTGGCATGGTCTTGATCAATCGTGAGGGCACGATCATTTTTTTGAGTCGTGGTATGGAACAGATTTCCCGCAAACCGCAGGAACGTTTTCTTGGACACTGCTGGGAAGAGCTCTTTGACGATCAGGAAAGCATCCGTCTTTTGAAAGACATCATCGATCGTCCGCTTCATAAACGTGATAGCATAACGGTGAAGATGCCAACTGTCTCGGGGGGAAGGATTTGTTGGGTTAAGGTTGATGTGCGTGAAGACCCAAGAGATTCACAGCAAAAAATCTTGTATTTGTATGACACGTCGGAAGTGGAGGATCTTCGACGTCTACTGGGAGAAGCGGAAAAATTCGAAGACTTAATCGGGAAAAGCCCCGAAATGCAAGTTGTGTTTCAACAAATACAGGAACTGGGCCGAGTCGATTCTACGGTCTTAATCGAGGGAGAAACCGGAACGGGCAAGGAATTGGTCGCGCGGGCCATTCATCGCTCAAGCCATCGTCATCGCGGGCCATTTATCGGAGTAAATTGTGCTGGGTTGACGGAATCACTTGTTGGAAGTCAATTGTTTGGGCATAAGCGCGGGGCGTTTACGGGAGCCGTCTCCGATCAGGAAGGCTTGTTCGAAGCTGCAGAAGGTGGAACGCTCTTTTTAGACGAAATTGGTGATATTCCTCTTCCCATTCAAACCAGTCTGCTTCGGGTTTTACAGGAACGCGAAGTGACGCGTTTAGGAGAATCGAAACTTCGAAAGGTCAATGTGCGTGTGATTGCCGCCACGCATCATAATTTGGCAAATGATGTCAAAGCGGAGCGGTTTCGTGCGGATTTGCTCTATCGAATTCGAGTTGGGCGAATCCTCCTCCCCCCGTTGCGGCAACGGCGGGAAGATATTCCCCTTCTCTCAAGTGCCTTTTTGGGGCAGTGCCGCGCCACAACTGGTCGACCTGTTGACATGATCAGTCATCAAGCCATACGACTGTTGATGGGATATTCCTGGCCTGGGAATGTGCGAGAGCTTCAACATGCGATTGAATTTGCGGTGATTCGAAGTCGTGATAACACGTTACAGGTCTACGATTTCCCCCCTGAAATTTTAGAGCAAAAGGACGTGACGCTCCTTCCCACAGGAAAAAATGCTCCTGTTCGGCATCAGGATACTCAAATTCTTGAGACCTTGGAGAAAACTGGTGGAAATCGATCTGCTGCCGCAAAGCTGCTTGGTATCAGTCGTGTGACCTTGTATCGGCGCCTTCATCGTCTTGGAATTCAGTAAGCACCACTCTATCCCGCAAAAATTCAATAAGGGCACCTCTAAAAACTGTCCTTTTTCCCGATGGCGGCGTCAGCGGCGTGCTCAAATCCTCCTGTATTTCCATATACACCGCGGTTTTCCGCGCGCCGCTTCCTTGCCTCAGAAAAAATCATCAGTTTTTAGAGGTTCCCGTAAGTTTGTGCCTGTAACAAATGATACACATTGTTAACATATCTGTAGCATTGTAAAGGTGATGTATTTACATGTTTATAGCAATAGATTTATAGAAGATATTGTAAATATTGATATTTTTAGTGATTTGTTTTGGCATAGACATTGATGTACCTTGTTGTATGGAAATTGATATCAAGATCGTCACTGTAAACCCGTCTGATATTTTGACGAGTTGAAAGGAGAGCAAAATATGTTGAAATCACCATTTGTCTTAGCTGCCATGTTTGTCGTCCTTGGGAATTCAGGCGTCTGGGCGGAAAGTACCAACCCAAATCACAAGGAATCTCTCAGGATGGTCACCTTTCAAGATTTGTCAGTAACCGAGCGGGATGGAGTAACGCATCAAGAAAAGTTAGACCTTCTTCAGTCAAAGTTGCAGGAATTGGAAGCCCAAATGAAACAGTTGCTGCCAGAAGCATCGCTTCAAGGGCAAGCCTCAAAGAATATTCCTTACGATTCCCACACTGTCAAAGTGATGCAAGGTTGGTCTTCGACTGATCATTTACGTGAAGCCAATGTCAGTGAGCAAAACATGGTCTCTGTGGAAGAGAAGTTACAAAAAATTCAAAGCCGGCTTGATCGATTGGCTGCGAAGCCATATTTAGATACGAAAGGCTTCAAACGTTCCGGTTTGAAAACTTTAAAAGGCCGTCTCACTCAAAAGTTGCATGAGGCCAGACAAAAAATTGCCTGGCATCGTTCACAAGCTCAAACGATTATGAGCTCAAAATCTCACCAGCCACAATCTTCCTAAAGCCTATCGTAAGCCAGAGCCCCTGCCGTTACCGGCGGGGGTGAAGTTTTGAAAGTACTTCAGAGAAACTCTTGGGAAGCCTTCTCCCTTAAGGTTTTTCGGAGGAGTGCAAGAGCTGACGCCTTAGGCGTCAGCTCTTGCTTTTTTCAAGGGTTGGGTCTGTTGAAAAAAGCCGCCAGCGGCGTTCTCGCCCTTTTCCCGTGCTCACGTACTGCCCGTACGCTCCGCGCGCAACAATGGCTGTGGCCTTGCTGGACGACATTTTTGAACAGTCCCGACACTGTTGATCGCCACAGGTTTCCGGGCGAAATATGGCCCTTGATCACTTCATTATTCAACACTCCACCTATGCGGATGTTGCTTATTCAGGTTGTAGCGTCTGTGTTTGCATGCATCAGTTTTTCTGCTTGTGTCGGCAAATTTGAAACGAAGGACACGTTAACGGCAGAGTGCCAACGTCACTGGCAGCAGGAAGCGGGCATGGATACAGATGCGCTTCGTCATTCCTTATCTCGTGAGGGATGGCATGTCTTAGTGTGGAATATTCATGATCGGTTGTTGCCGGGATCGCTTATTTTAGGAAAAGGGCACTCGGAAGAAGACGTGGTGTGTATAGGGGATCTGGCCTCAAAGTTTGACTTGGTGTTGTTCCAAGAAGCCTTTGTGCGTCCAGCTCAGATCGCTCGCTATACCAACCATCGTTGGGCTGATCATCCTGTCTTTGAGGAAGGTGGTGGCGGGGATTGGTGGCCGTTGAGGATGATGTGTGAGATTTGTCTTACTCCAGGGCTGCTCATGCTCGCGCAGGAGGAACCTCAGTTTGTGTATGCTGAACCTTATAAGGCCTACGCTGGTTGGAATACCGACCTGAATAAAGCAGACGATTTCTTCTCAAAGGGATTTCAGCTGGTGCAATTCCCAGCCTTTTGGGTATTGAATAGTCATATGGATTCCGGAAGAGGACAAGCCAGCATCGAGGCTAGGGTGATGCAATTTCAGCAAATTACGGCAGCTCTCAAAAGACTCGTTCCCGAGGATGCGCCGCTCCTCATTGGCATGGATTCAAATTTACGACCAGATCAAGAAGAACAAGATGAAGAAATCCTACAGAGGTTTCTTCAAGACAATGATTTGTCTTTGATGCGTCATAATGGACCAGATCTTATTGCGGCCAGATATCTTGGGCTAGAGAATGTCCAAACACTTCCCTCAGAAAACATTCTCAGCGATCATAATGCTCTGTCAGTGACAGTTTCAGTTGCCAACGAAAAACTAATAGACTAACGATAAAGGCGTTTCATTCGACTCTTGTTTCGTGTAGGAAGACCGGAAATATTCGAGTCAGACTTCTGGGCACCTCTAAAAACGGTCCTTTTTCCCGACGGCGGCGTCAGCGGCATGCTCAAATCCTCATGTATTTCCATCTACACTGAGGTTTTCCGCGCGCCGCTTCCTTGCCCTCAGAAAAAATCATCAGTTTTTAGAGGTGCCCTTCTGTGAAATCAATGTTTGGGCTGTTGAAAAAAGCCGCTGCTTATTCCGCCGAAGTTACTCGATAAGCTACGAAGGCTGAAAGCGGATTCGTGCAGGCGAGCGGACTTTTTGGAGTCGCCCCGAGGCTGATGGTAGCCGATGTTATCTTAAGGAAACTTATTTATGGTGTATTATGTTATTCACCACTCCCATGTTGAAAGTTCGAGATGTGCTTCAAATTGACACCCCTCATTGTAATCGACCTAAGAGAAAATTCTCTCGGAAAATTCAAAGAAAGAAATCAGTAAAATTTGTAGTAAATTTTCTCTTGGCGAAAGTATGACTGAGCATCAAGCCCCAAAGTTTTTTCTATGCTGAAAAACATTTGGTGAGAGTTGTAACCCATAAGGGGTATCTATATTTATACGTAAAGGGTTTGAAAATAAGAAGAAATCAGGTAAAATTTTTCTATACAGACAAAAGGTTTCTGATATCTGAAGTCGCGTACTCTAGAGAAAGGAGAAAGGTGTGAGTTTCAAAATCGGTGATTTCGTCATCTTCAGAAAACCGAAAAACTCAATCCATCCGACCCTTCGAGCCATACATGTTAAACCTGCTCGTCATGGAGAGACTTATCATTATTTCGTCGACAAGTTATGGAAAGTCGTCAATGTGTTCGATAATACGATTGAAATTGAAACTCGTCGCGGAAAACGCCACTGTTTAAGTATTGATTCTCCACAGCTACGTAAGGTCGGGCTTCTGGACCGCCTGTCTTTCCGAAATCGATTTTTCTAAATCCGGAGTTTAGCTTAACCGTATTCATCTTCCCACCCGATTTACCGTCGGTGGATTGAATGTTTGAGATGACTCAAGGTTTTTTCTGTTTAGGCCAGCGTTCTTGAATGAGCTGTTCGACCGCAGACTGCATCTCTCGACATGGTAAGTGGATGCGCTCACCATGTCCCGGTAGTAACCATTCAAAGGAATAGTGGAGTAATTTTCTGACAGATTGTTCCAGTTGAGCCTCATTCCACACGAGGTTTTCCGGTGTCCCCAGTTGCTGGAGATCCCGATCCCACCATAGATGATCGCCTGAAAATAAATACCGATTCTTATATAACAAAGACATGCTGCCTGGAGTATGGCCTGGAACAGGAATACACATACATTCTGATTCGACTGGTACCGTATCCTGGCCTTTGACGATCTGTTCCGCATCCGGCATGGCATCGGCATCTGCCTCGTGGATCATACGAGTGGCTCCAAACACTTTGGCATAGCGAGCTGCTTCAGCGACATCGTCTCGATGACTAAGAAAGATATATTGAATGCCTCCCAGATCTTCAAAAGCTTGGATGAGTTGCTTGAGATAGCGAGGGGAATCGATTAGCCAGTTTCCCTTAGGATGTTTGATGAAATAACTGTGGGCGCCAAATGATTTTTCTGAGTTAAATCCCACATAGTACACGTTGTCTTCTAGTTTTAGTGGAAAGGAAGTTTGGGCTTTTGAGAATAGGATAGGATCGTTTTTGACGGTGCCGATGGATCCCACTGGACAGGCAATCAGGGCTTGGTACGCAGCGA
This sequence comes from Nitrospirales bacterium, assembly GCA_965223295.1. GTDB lineage: Bacteria > Nitrospirota > Nitrospiria > Nitrospirales > UBA8639 > Nitrospira_E. The sequence goes on from CBDCWC010000002.1 coordinate 231,615, forward strand.
ATATGCCTTTTGAAGATTTTGGCTGCTGGAAAACGGTAGAATAGTTGTCGTCTTCAATAAACGTTGTGGGCGCCAATTGCCTGCAGGTATCGCAGTCGATGCAGGTGGAATCAACGAAAAAGTTCCCTTTAGCGTTGGTATCTAATCGCTTTGCCAGGTTAGCCATGATCAGAATTTCTCATTCTTGGGAGTATACCCGTGAGTTAGAGATTCATCCACACATTCACTTTAGCTATGGAGGCATGTATGCACAAGCTCACGTCTATTTTGGCCGTAGTAGTTCTGAGCGTTAGTTTTAGCGGGTGTAGTTACCTCTTCTACCCTCGCGCAGATGACTATGCTGCGAAAGCGAAAGGGGCCACGAGCGTTGATACTGTGATCAATCTCACGACGATGATGGAGGCGAGTGCGGAAGCATCGAAAGGTGGCCAGGGGTATGATCAAGCGTTAGACGATCTGCACAATCAATTTCATGCTTTTGACGATTCGCTATGTTGTGTGGATGAAGCGAAACGGGCCACTCCCGCTTACGATTTAGCGGTAACCCATAATAAGGAACTATGGGCTATTTTTAAACGGGTCTGGAAATTTAAGGATACCCAGCCTCAACGGGATGAACATCTGGCGCTATTTAAGACAGAGGTCCAAGAACTTCGTACGACCCTTGAGGCCTTGAAATAATCAAGATGTACATAGTTATCCTCCGTAGGTGGTAAACCAGTGTACGTGAATACGCTTACATCAGGCATGAGGTTGGGATGTGGAAAGAATTTTCGGACTTTGCCGTAGCGATAGATCCGTCTTAACCTCTTGTCTCATTGTTGCAAGTAAACGTTGATGAATGAGTTTGTATCGTCCGATCAGGTATAGCGAGTATAGGTGCTCCGTTTAGGCGGGCGTGATTTAATGACGACCCCAAGTAATAGCCCAAGAAGTACTAAGCCGCCACCGTATACAAGCCATTCGCGTTGAACGTTTTCCTCTAGTCGCCTGTTTTGATCAGATAGTTCGTCGACTTGAGCAACTAAACGCTGGTTCTGCTTTGTAAGCTCAACGTTGAGGGTATGTTCATGGATTGGATCGGCTGATACTCGCTTCAGTTCTGCAAGTTCTTTAGTCAGGGTTTGTACCTGCGAATTCAGTGTCCGGTTGTTTGTCTGAGTTTTTGTGTGTTCAGCTTGTAGGTTGGCAAGCGCTTCGCGTTCTTTGTCAAATTTGACTTTGAGATTTTGAAGACGTTTTTCGGAAGCCGCCAGTTTAACGCGGGCAATTGGTTCCTGGACGAGATACTGAGAGGTGACCCAACCTTCCAGTCCACCAGCCGTCCGAATTTGGGTAAACCCGGCCTCTTCGTCGATTGCGAGAATGGTCAATTGCGTCCCGCTTGGTAGTCCACGATGTAGGATGCGATGTGAGGTGGAAGGCCCACTGCGTAACGGCACATTCAATACGTCAGAGATGTAATTGGTGTCTCCAATTGCGGCTAAAGATTGTGTGGCCAGCGACAGAAAAGAAAACAATAAGAAGACGAGAGAAATCAAAATTTTCAAAGTCGGTAACCTCCTTGTATTGTCGGGTATCTCGAAAAAGGAGTTCTTCCTGCGAATCATTGTGTGGGGTGATCACCGTGAATATGAAAGATCAATGCCCTGAAGAACCACGCGATAAGTAGCAAAGGAGACGCGAGGTGTCAATGATATCAAGCAATCGGCTCGTAAAAATAAACGGGATGCAGCAAAAAATAGTCCCATTAATCATTTTATCTTATTTGTTGCCTTCACTTTTACTACAATCTTGGAGATTTGAAAACGCACTTCCCACTGATCTTTATCAAAATACGTTGAAATATCATTCTTAAAGCCTGCCTTAGCGCCTCTCTATTGTATTTATGCTTCGAATACCCTGCTAGGCCTCAAGCTTTTGAATTGATGAATCACTCTTGTTAGCGATTGGTCTCAAGCTGGCAAGATCTTAGTCGAATCCGCACTTGTTTCCTGAGCGCTGGGACGAGGTCGTTTGTGAACTAAGGATTTCTTTTTAGCCACGTATTATTGTGTGGGCTAAGATGGGGAACCACACTGCGGGTTCAGGTTCACGTCCAAGAGATAGATGATTGTTAAATAGGATAGAGGTGTTCTGTCCCGATGCATTTTAGGAAAAACACAAAGACTGCAATTTTTTGATTGATAGAAAATTATATAAATACAGAAATAATTCATTGAGAACGATTCACGCCAATTAATGGATAGATTTGTTCGGTGAAGGATGGGAGTAAGATTTAAGTTGAATCTGCCCAAGATTGCCCTTTCTATACTTTACTTGCATCGAGAGCTCTTATGTAGGCACATCTCATTCTTCTTCGTCTTTTCCTTGCATACGTGTGATGAACTCACGCACATCCGGCGGTGCATTGCTGAGAAGCTCTTCATCTGTTTGAAAAGGTTTTTCTTTGAGGAAATCAGGGCCTTGCTCTTCCTCGAAAGGTGCGCCTGAGTCTTTCCCTTCCAACTCAGTCAAGACAATTTGAGTTGGAACGGCCGTGATATTTGTCTCCTCAACGCCCATTCGACGTGAGACAACTATGAGGCTTTTGACTGTGCCAGTTATTGGGTCTTTGCTCAAGGCATAATTCCATCCATTTAAGAGACGGCCAAGCCCCAATTCAAGAGGTATTTCTTCAAAGACTGCAGAAATCGTCGCTTCCGTATATTTCGATGTAGTGAAAACGGTAACATTGATCCCCGCTTCCACCTCGATCTGATTCATTACATTTGCAAGAGACGTGTTTCTGAGATTTGCGGAAAGTTTTTGTCCGTTTACACGGACTTCCGCATGGCTATCGAATGCGAAGAGTACCCATATTGTGAGTGGTACTACCCATATGAGGACAAGTTTTTTCATAAGATCGAATATTCCCTTAGTTTAAGGTGAGATAACCATGCAATAAAGTAAAAACAGAAAGCTCCGCCCCTTATGGACATCGTGAAGTTTTTGATGTTGTGCAGTAATCCTGGCATCCTCTGGCCGGTGCTTACCACGGCCAGAGGATAATCAGTTTTTTTAGTTGTTGTTGTTCTCCCATGCTGAATAGGATACAACCGTGAATGCTCCTACGCCTCCAATTCTTTGGGGTAGCCTACATCTTACATTGTATACTCCTCCGCTTCCGTCATAATTCATATTCATCAAAAACACATCGCTATTTCCGCCGAAAAATTCTTCACTATTTCCTGACTCAGAATGGACAAGGTCTCCATTGAGGCCTCGGACATACGCTGTACAGGAGATCGTGGCTTCATCACTTTGGTCTTTGACATCAATAATGACAGAGCTGAGTTTCCCACCCGATAAGGTATATGGAATCGGACAATACACAGTCAGGGATTGCGTGGTACTCTGGTTGTAAGCGCCAGATGAGGTATACCTGATATCGTTTACGCTGGAGCCACCGAAGGGTTGACACATTGTTCCAGGGTACGTCGTGACCGTACTTTCAGCCAAGGCTGTTGCACCTTCTACGATACTGACGATCATCATCATTCCTATTACTCCATAGAACAATTTGGACACTGGTTTGAGATATTTTCTCATGATAGCACTCCCTTTTTTCTCGATCCTTAGTCGATCGATCAGTTAGATAGTTGTTTAAAAGATCTTTTCCCTTCAGATCTGCTTTGTGTGCATGCAAAATTACCTTAGAGCACAGATCATGCCAGTATTGGGCAGACGTTATAGGATGCAAATATTTTGTCTGTAAATAAGGATGTTTGTGACTTTTGCCTGATCGGAAATCCATCAATGCATGATAGCTGGCAACCTCAAGATGTATCTGAACGAACAGAATTTGTATAACAAAAGGTACAGATTGTTCAGGCCTGTCTTAGAATTTTGGCCGTGGCCATCCCATTCGCTAGTGGAGAATGATTGTCATGGGCCCTGTGATTTCTGAGTCTGATGGAATCTAGATTGACCGCACCAATAAGATCTCAATAATTGCGAAAGCAGGACAGTCCAATATGTATAAGGAGATAGAGGTCCCGAAGCAATCCGGGGAAATATATTGATTAGAATCCAGATATGACCATTGATTTTTTGAGATGAGTCAAGAAGTCGAGGGAGTAAGGCCATGAAAAACATGATAAGTTTGTCTGTGTCTATGTGATGAGAGAAATTTACACTTACCGCTTTTGGCCTCCTTCTGGGTCTCTTTCCTCAATCATCTTCAATATATCCATAGAGAGGGCGGGTGTGTTAAGTAAATATTACAGTTCTTATTAGGATTGTCGTGAAAGTAAAATATCGAAAAATTGAGGAGGACATGTGAATGGCAACGATTGCACCGTTTCGTGCTGTGAGACCGAAATCTGAGTTGGCCGCTCAAGTGGCAGCTCCACCCTATGACGTGGTGTCATTGAAAGAAGCGCGCGCTTTGGCAGAAGGAAATCCCCACTGCTTTCTTCGTATTGGGCGGGCCGAACTTGAGTTGAAGGATGACGTTGACTCGTATTCGGCCGAAGTCTATCAACGCGGTGCGGACAATTTACAAAAATTGATAAAGCAAGGGGTGTTGGTACAAGAACCCCAACCTCTCTTGGGCGTTTACCGGCAGAGATGGGGACAGCATGAACAGACGGGTATTGTAGCTCTGGCTTCCGTAGACGAGTATGACAAAGGCATCATTAAAAAACATGAATTTACCAGACCGGTCAAGGAAAACGATCGAGTAAAGATTATCGAAACCCATGAATCGCAATCTGGGCCAGTTCTTCTCTTTTTTCGACAAACGGCCCATATCGGTAAATGGCTCAAAGACGTAACAGATACGAACCCAGATGTGCAGTTTGTGGCGGATGATCAGGTTGAACACACGGTATGGAGCGTACGGAAGGATTCGGCGATTCAACAAGTCATCAAAGATTTTCAGGACATTCCAGCTCTCTATATTGCTGATGGCCATCATCGTTCGGCAGCAGCGTCCCGTGTGCGGGAGTCTCGCGGCCATTCAAGCGCGTTGCCTGCTGGGAGCCACGAAGAAGGATTTTTGGCGGTCATCTTTCCGCATGACCAATTGCAAATCCTTCCCTACAATCGAGTGGTTCGAGATTTGAACGGACTCACGCCCAAAGGATTGATTGAAAAGTTAGCCACGCACTTTGAGTTACAAGCGACCACGCAACCAGGCGACGCGCCAGCCGCAGGTTTCGAGATGTATCTGGAAGGGCAGTGGCACCGCGCCACACCCAAACAGGATCCGTCTTTAAACAGTCAGCACGATCCGGTTCGTGCTTTAGCGGTCTCAGAATTAACGGAGCGCGTACTGGATCCGCTCTTAGGTATCAAAGATCAACGATCCGATCCACGCATAGATTTTGTTGGCGGCATTCGTGGCACACAGCAACTTGAGGCGTTGGTAGACAGTGGGGACTGGGCAGTGGCATTTTGGTTATATCCCACCACTGTGGATGAACTCATGGCTGTTGCCGATGCCGATCGTGTCATGCCTCCCAAAAGCACCTGGTTCGAACCCAAGCTCCGTGACGGCCTCTTTGTGCATATGCTAAGGGACTGAGCTGCGAGCGACTTTCCTGTCAATGAGGTTCTGGTGGTGACTAGTTAGTTGGTCAGACTAGACAAATATATTAGAACTCTTTCTCATGAAAATCGTTAATGTCTATGAAGCGAAGACTCGCCTATCGCAACTTCTGGACTTAGCGGCCTCAGGGGAAAAAGTTGTCATTATCCGTGCCGGTAGGTCAATGGCCAAACTTATTCGTTCCCAAGTATCACCCAAATCGGGAAAGCCTGGCTGCTCGAAGGGAAAAGTCAAAATTTCTAAAGATTTTGATCAACTTCCTGAAAATTTTTCTCGAGGCTCGATTTAAAGAAGAGGCCGGGTGACATTTTTGTTCGATACTCATGTCTTGCTATTAATGGTGGCTATGACTTGTGGCGCTTGTGCTGTAACTCAGAAAGAGCTCAGCGAGGAGTTGAGTTTTCCTCCTCTTGAGTTGATTGAGCGTAATATTCACCAAACGGATATAACGTTTGTCCTGGCAATAAGAGATGTGCACCGTATTGAAACAATTGGTTCCTACTCGAGCTGGGAAATCACTGCGAAAGTTCGAAATTCCTTGAAAGGCCATCTTGTTGAAGGAACAACCATTCAATACGATCGAACCATTGAAGGGAGTTCGCTTGCGCTTCCCATAGGAAGTCTTCATCTCGTCAGTTTTGTCTGGAAAGAAGAACGGTTTGTTATTCCGGACAGCGGGTATCACTTCCCGTACTCTCAAAAATTGAGGAGACAGCTTGAGGCGAAATTTCCATAATCACTACCAGTGGCTTTGGATAGGTTAGCATTTTCATAAAAATAGTAGCGCAGATCCGAAGAGAGTGGGTTGAATGCGACGACACATCAGAGGTAAATTTTCCCATGATGACGTCAGTTGCCAAGAGTCTCGGGGGCTGTTCAAAAAAATCATCCAGCAAGGCCACAGCCATTTTTGTGAGCGGAGCGTACTGCCTGTACGTGAGTACCGAAAAAGGCGAGAGCGCTGCTCACGGTCTTTGTAGACTATCGAGTTACTTCGGCGGAGTAGGCGGTGGCTTTTTTCAACAGGCCCTAAGAGATAAATTGGTTTAATGGAGAACATACAATGGTCCGTTTTTACCTTTTCGGATTTCTCTCCGGAGCAACTATATGCGGTGCTGAAGTTGCGCGTGGATGTGTTTGTTGTGGAGCAACAATGCGCGTATCCAGAATTAGATGAATATGATCGGCATCCTGAGGCCAGGCATCTTTCGGGGCGAAATGATGTTGGGGAATTGCTTGCTTATGCACGCCTTCTTCCACCTGGACTTCGCTATCAGGAAGTAAATCTTGGGCGAGTTGTGGTGAGAGCGGATTTTCGTAAGCAGGGAGTTGGGCATCAACTGTTACAGAACGCACTAGAAGAGATCTCTGGTTGTTGGCGCAAGACGCCTGTGAAAATTTCTGCTCAGGAGTATCTTCAGAAATTATATGAACAGTATGGGTTTGTTCGTGTTTCTGATGTATTTTTAGAAGATGGGATTCCTCATGTTGAGATGCTGAGGGAATCTGAATAAATACTGTTATAGTTTGTCATACCCGCGGAGGCGGGTATCCAGAAAACGATAGAGAAGGTTCATTGCCTGTTTTTTCGGAAAGGATACGCATGGTTTTCATCTGAAAGTTTATTGCTGTTTTCACGACTCTACCCCACCTTAGTCCTCCCCTTACAAAGGGGAGAAACTTGAATCAAAATACTTTAAACTGATGAATAATTTATCTCTTGGTAAATTTTCGATTGAAACATTTTTGGCTGAGTATTGGCAGAAGAAGCCGTTGTTGATTCGGCAGGCGTTGCCTGGGATTCAGCCGGTAATTGCGGCTGACGAACTAGCCGGTCTTGCTTGTGAGGAGGAAGTCGAGTCACGGCTGATTATTCAGAATGCCGAGACTGATGAGTGGACATTGACTCATGGGCCATTTGTGGAGGCCAATTTTTCTGAGTTGCCTAAAACTCATTGGACCCTACTAGTCCAGGCCGTCGATCATTGGGTGCCCGTTGCTGCGGATTTTCTTGCACAGTTTTATTTTATCCCCAGTTGGCGGGTCGATGACCTGATGGTCAGCTATTCTGGGGACAAAGGCGGCGTCGGGCCGCATTATGATAATTATGATGTCTTTTTGGTGCAGGTGAGCGGACGGCGGCAATGGGAAGTGGGCGGACTGTATGACGAAACCTCACCTTGTCGGCCTGATGTGCCTCTGAAGATTTTGACTGAATGGGAGCGTCAAGAGTCTTGGGTGTTGGAGCCGGGTGACATGCTCTATGTGCCTCCCCGTGCCGGGCATAGTGGAGTTGCGGTGGGAGAGAATTGTATGACCTACTCAGTGGGATTCCGCGCCCCGTCTCACCGGGATCTTTTGCTCGATTTTCCTGAATATGTTGGGGAACAGCTCAGCGAAGATGTGCGCTATGCGGATCCTGACTTGGTTCCTCACGACAATCCCGGACACATGACTCCTGATGCCGTCACAAAAGTTCAGAGGATCTTATCTCACTACGTTGATGATTTTGAAAATGTCGCTCAATGGTTTGGCCGATATATGACAGCTCCGAAATATGCTGAGGATGATACACCTCAGGAGGAGTTGAGTTTAGAAGATGTTCGTGGACACGTAGCAACCGGAGGGATGCTGATTCGAAATGAAGGTTCCCGGTTTGCGTTTCAGGAGTATGGGACGAATGTGTGGTTGTTTGTTGAAGGCCGACAATATACCTGTCATGAATCAATGACTGGCTTTGTCAAGGCCTTATGCGCCGAACGAACATTCTCTGATGTTCTTGGCCGGTCGAAAGAACAAGATTCGTTAATTCTTGATTTGTTAAATCATGGCAGTCTTTATCTTTCTGACTGAAAGCGCGTTCTAAAGTGGGATTTTTCGAGGTTGAGACAGGTCCTCATACGAGAGGATACGTCGATGGCCGACTTCATCAAGCTGGATCACCATTTCAATAGATGTCCCTTTTTCTATCGTTTCCAACTTTTTATATTGTTCGGGATCCAGCGGATAGACCAATAGCGTCGTCCCATCAGGCACCAATTTCCAACCAGTATTGAATAACGGACGATCATCTGACCGTTGTTCCTAATTGAGCCAGATATTCTGTTCGCCCTTGTCGATGTATCGGACAGTGCCTCGTATGCCGGTTGGTTCACGAAAATTCAGAATGTCGGTTAGAAATGTGTCCAGAGGGTGCGGTTCTGGCTCGAGAGCGGTTGCCGGGATAGAAGGTAGTAGGAGTCCCGGAAGACTGATATATATCAAAAATTGCAGGTAAGAGAATTTCCGACTTCTCATAGGGTGCGTTTTTCCTTGCTTATAATTGAGTCGCACCACCATCTACGGTCAGGTCAATTCCTGTAATATACGTTGAATCATCTGAACCTAGAAACAATACGGCTTTGGCAATTTCTTCTGGTGTTCCCATTCGTTTCATGGGGTTTTGATTTGCAAAGCTGTCTTTCATTTCGGGAACGGCTTCTGCCGGCATCCCAATTTTGTCAAAGATGGGGGTTTCGATGGGACCCGGAGCAATGGCATTCACGCGTATTTTTTTCTCGAGAAGCTCGGTCGAAAGGGTTCTGGCCAAACTTCGAACAGCAGCTTTCGTGGCGGCATAAATATTGGTACTGGGAAACCCTTTCTGGTCAGCAATCGAAGAATTGAGGACGATGGAACTTCCTTCATTCATGAGCGGCACGGCTTTTTGAATATTAAAAAATAGGCCTTTGAAGTTCACATTCACCATGGTATCGAATGTAGCCTCGTCGATAGTGTCATAGGGACCAAAGATCGCAATGCCAGCGTTGAGGAATAGTATATCGATCTTAAATCCTGACTGCTGAATTTTTTCATAAAGCTGAACAATGTCCTGAAGATTTCCCGTGTCCGAGACGATTCCCTTGCAGGTTCCTCTGATTTCTTTAACTGCGGCATCTACGGCCTCTTGCCGTCTTCCCGTAATAATCACCCTTGCCCCTTCGGCCTGAAGCAATTTAGCGGTGGCTAATCCAATTCCGCTATTCCCGCCAGTAATGACAGCGATTTTTTCTTTGAGTTTTAACGACATCAATTCTTTCCTTTCACATGATAAAGAAGCCTTAAAAGACCTAGTGTCATAGCAAATACGGTTGCCGAGGTGCAATTATCATAGGTCCCACTCATCTTCTTGCCATCGTTTCTTAATAGCTGAAGTCCTTCTTCGCTGTTTCGTATAGGCCCATAAGGCCAGCAGTGTGATCGTGAGCCACACCACGCTAGGACTCGTCGCGACCGGGACCCACCGATTCCAGATTGTCTGTCGACTCCAAAAACGTTCTTCGGCCTGTGTGAGGGACATAGCAGTCGTTTGGGCAAAGGCTTCAGAAAAGGACAATCCTAGTCTGACCTTTGCCAGAATACGTTTGGGGACTTGCTGGTGAGTGCGTTCCAAAAGATCTAGAATAAAGGCATAGGCCAAGACATAAGCGTACCGGACTGACGTATCGTCTTTAATAAAGAGCTGATTCAATTCCGCCAGCGAAACCTGTGTGCCGGAGACCATAGCCCATATTAATCTTGCTCGATCTTCAAAATCCCATGTTCGGGCGGCCAGCATTGCCAATCCTTCGTCAAACCATCGGGGGAGTGGTTGGCCGCCTGCTGCCCGGTAGGCCAGGATATGTCCGACTTCATGCAAAAATACCTGGTTGAGTGAATCATTCGGATAACTCAAACTTCGGTCCGTAAGAAGGACGATAGTCGATGCATGACTTAGCGCGTAGCCGGACATCCAATCTGCCGCTTCCTGGGCTGCGGGAGAGTTGTCTGGCGTCAGAATGACTCGAATGGCAGGCCCAGGATGTTTGAGACCCATAAGACTCATCATTCTCTCAAATGTGAAAGGATTAGTTCTCCCTAAGCGAGCCGCTATTGGTTGTAATGCGTCTGATGCTTCAAAGATAAATTCTAGAGAGGGGGCTCCAAGGAGGATCCGAGGAAATATGGGCATTAAGATGATTGTGAACAGCCCTATCTGCAATAGACGATACGTTGTTAGGCCATACCATCCGTAACCATTCAATTGTTTGTGACAACAACCCATCCGTTTGTCTAGCAGAGTGATTTCATTGAGACCATTAGAAACATCATATTTCTGAACAACTCAGGTTGAGCAAGCGAAGGTGTGGAAGGGGACCGTTGAGTAATGAAGATATCAAAAGCCATATTTCGCTATGAAGCCCTTGGCGATCAACAACCTCGGGTCTGTTCAAAAAAGTTCGTCCAGCAAGGCCACAGCTATTTTTGCGCGCGGAGCGTCCTGGCACGACGTGAGCACGGAAAAATGGCGAGAACGCGGCTGGCGGCTTTTTTCAACAGACCCGGAAGTACGAAAATGAGGCAGAGACGGCTCAAAAGCTGCCAGCTTGGACGACATCGTCGAGATTGTTGATATCCAACCAGTGGCCGACAGTATAGAGGACGCGAATAGGCTGATGTTGTCTTAGTAACTCCTGAAACAAAGTTGCCATGCCGGCTTTCTGGTTCTCTGGCGCACTTAAGAGTCTAGGAAGCAGTTCTTGTAACTGTATGGTTCCCGATGCTGAAACCTTGAGAAAGCCCATCCAGACGCCATGGATATTATCAGGGTGGATGTGGGTACCGAGTTGCTTGAGGTGAATAGGAGTCTTGAATGCTTTGCGGGAATTGGGCGCGGTGCATTCAGCAAATCCTCCTAGACGGGTATAGCTAGTTTTTTCTTGCCAGTTGCTATCGACAAAAATGACGAAGTCGCCTTTAGCTTGCAAGAGTGCTTGTGGAATATATGAGTTAAACAATACATCGCCATAGGAGACGATGAGGTCTTGTGTGTGACATGTCTTGGCTTCGAGTGCCTTCAACAGGGAATCGAGTTCGCCTGTTGACGAAAAATCATCATTATCCACATAGGTTAAATGAGGCAGATTGACGGCTTCTTTTTTATATCCACGAACGACACAGATATCTTTTATCCCAACCGTATTATACGCATCCATAATGTGTCCCAGAATGGGGACTCCTCGAATGGGCACCATGGTTTTAGGTTTATCGTTCGTTAGTTCGCCCAACTCATCTCCACGGGAAGCGGCCAACACAATTGCAGAAGCACGCTCTGTACCCTTAGGAAGATAGCGTTGTTCGGCTTCTTGTAGATCTGCGGCGCCTTGCAAGCGAAAGACTTCGGCGACGGGAACGATCTTGTCTTCCACCGAGAGCAGGTTTTCCTGTTCTCGAAGAATACGGGCAGTGGATTGCATGGTCGCAATTGCCGCACGGAGGAGATGATTCGCCCAAATCACCATTGAGATGTTTTGCTGTCGAAAGACATCCATCGGTGTGGAGTAATATTTGGTTGGTACAATCACCACCGGGCAACGGTCAGCCCATTCCCGTTTGAAGGCCAGTATCTCATCAGGTATGGTCAATGCACTATGTATCAAGATTCCGTCGGCTCCTGCTTGATGATAGGCTTCTGCCCGACGAATGGCTTCGGCTAGTCCCCAACCACAAATAAATGCTTCGATGCGCGCAATGAGACAGAAATCCGTGTCCGACTGCGCATCTTTTCCGGCTTTAATCTTTCCACAGAATTCTTCCATGTTGGCAAGAGGTTGTGCCTCGCCTTGAAGAAAGCTATTGGTTTTGGGAAATAACTTATCTTCAATGCAGACGGCTGCAATGTCCCGCTGCTCTAATTTCCGGATGAGACGCTGCATATTGTTGAAGTTGCCATAGCCGGTATCACCATCAAGTAAGATAGGAATACAAGTTGCGTCGGACATAAATTCCAGATTGTCCAAGACCTGGGTCCAGCTGGCTTCGTTGTTGTCCCGTACCCCAAACTGTGCAGAAATAGACAACCCGCTTGCCCAAATCCCTTCAAATCCGGCCTCTTCCACAATTTTGGCACTGAGACCGTTGTGGGCTTCGCAAAGAAACTCGAGTTGTGGGGACAAAAGGAGTTGTTTGAATTGCTTAGACTTTGATGGTTGTCGTTCGCTTGGCATAAGTTAGAGAAGCAGAGTAAGCGTCAGATCGTGAGAAAACGTGCACAAGTCTACAGCAAGGCGAATCTTGCTGCCAAATTCTTTCACCGGATGAGAAAATGGAGTGTTGAATAATGAAGATATCAAAGGCCATATTTCGCCAGGAAGCCCTTGGCGATCAACAACGTCGGGTCGGTTCCAAAAAGTCCATCCAGCAAGGCCGTAGTCATTTTTGCGCGCGGAGCGTACTGGCATTATGTGAGCACGGAATAAATGGCGAGAAGTCCGCTGGCGGGTTTTTTCAACAGACCCGAAAATGGCATGGAGAAGTACGAGGTAGTCTTAGAGACGGGTCTGCGAAGAGAGACTTGGAAAGCAAGGACATCATTCTTAGGTGATGACCTTGCCCGCGACAACCAATGGGTTATGGCGTACGGCTGGTGATTTCAAGGAGGTGATAGCCGAACTGGGTTTTGACTGGTCCATGGACTTTTCCGAGTTCGCCACTAAAGACTACTTCGTCAAATTCCTTCACCATTTGGCCTGGGCCGAACTCTCCCAGATCTCCACCTTGTTTGCCGGAAGGACAGGTCGAATGTTCTTTGGCTGCAGCGGCAAAATCTCCTCCGCCTTCAATTTCCGTTTTTAACTTGTTACAGGCTTCTTCGGTGGACACTAAAATGTGGCGTGCTCGTGCTTTGGACATGGATGTTCTCCTTTACGTCTCGAAAGATGGACCAGCGCCTTTTTCGCATGAATGGTCTCTTGAGGTCAAATTTTTCTCAAGCGCATTATTTTGTTTCAACTAAACGTTGGCTCTTCAGTCACGTTTGAGCTGGTTCGGGCTGAATGCTCTTGATGGGGTGACGGCCTAGTTCTTGGGATTCATCGCCAAATAATCACAAATAAAATCAAAGACTAGTGCATCAACATTGTCGAAGATAGTTTTAACGCCGCCAGTTGTCACGACTCCTTGCTCCCATGTGCTAGCATGTCCTTTGGCGGAACGATGTACGAGGTTCACGAGTTGGTGGACTTCAAGGTCAATCCCGCAGGCATAACGTTTTGGTCCCAAGGGGATAGCCGCTACATTAAGATAAAGATATGGCTCGCCGGGCAACTTCGCCGCTTCGAGCTTTTTGACTAGACGGATGCCTGCTGTCAACAGTTGCATCTCGATGCGTTTGCGTAAGGCCGTCCTTGTGATGACCCCCTTTAATTCCGGCCCGAGGTCTTCGATGACCACATAGATGCCGGGTATCCCGATGAGTGATTTTTTCCTCAGCATACAATCATTGGTCTCCTTCTATTTGGTGAGTACTCACATCCAATTTTCTGTAGGGTCAGGAATTACTGTCAAATTCTCTAGCCGATGGCTTGAAAACTTGATCCCAGATAATGGCGCAATTTTGGAAGGTTTACGGCTATTTGTCAATTTAAACCAGAGCTTGAAGGTGGCGCTTATCGTGGTGTGTCATGAGTTCGGAAAACAGCGGGCAAAGGCCTGGAGAAATTTCAGTGAACCTTTGATTCGAATTTTCCCTGTGAACAAGGCCCATAGCAAATTGCGTTCTTTCGCTAAAAATTTTAGCCAGGTTTGGCTGTCGGCTGTCAGGCGGAGGTTGGCTTCTTTCTGGAGTCCTTTCAAAGCTGTTAAGGTCTGATTCTGAATGATAATGGTTGCTTCTTCCGTCTCTTGCCCAACAAAACAGAAATGATAAACCGCATCGAGTCCTTTGGATTTTTCTCGTTGAAATACCAAAGGTAAGCCATCAAGAAAACCTTGAATGGAACGCGGCCGCAAGCTGTTGCTGACATGTTTGATAGGTTTGTGCGGATAGCGTTGTTTTCCATAAATCTCTGCATCCGAGCCAGGAAGGACGTACAAGACTTCTTTCTTGCGCTGCAACGGTTTGACGAGGTCTCTCACAAACTTCTTTCGATTTATGGAAAATGGCTGAATGACATCATCGCCAGCCGGACAAACGGCCATACAGTAGGCAGCCTTGTAATTAGCCCCAAACGAAAGACTTTGCCACATCGAGGCTGATTCTGCGTCGGGCACCTTCTGGCGATATTTTTTCGCTGATCGGCTGTCGGCAATATTCCCCACCCAGTCGGTAAACCCACCCATAAATTCTCGATAATTATGGGTGTAGCAGGCTGAAAAATTAAAATATCCGCTAGAACTTATCGCGCCCACAGGGCAGGCGGCCACACACAACTTACATTCCATGCAAGGGTTATAGTTAATGGGCGTGCTCGTGCTGGACACTTCGGTATCTATTAAAACGGTCCCCAGTAAAATAAAATTTCCAAATTTGGGATGAATGACATTACGATGAATACCCATCTGTCCTAGTCCAGCAGCCACAGCCACGGTTTTATGTGAGACCACCCAAATCTTTCCTGGAAAACGATCTATCTCCATCGGAAAGCCCATTGCGGGATTGAGTGCACGAATGCCTCGGATTTCAAGCTGCTGCACAATACTTCGAGCCACTTCATTGACGTACTCTCCGGTATGATGAAATTCAAGGTTCGCGACTGAACGTTGAGGGCTTCGGATGGGCTCACGATTCATGCGAACGACAAAACTAATGAGAGTTTTTGTGTGAGGAAAAGTTGCAAGAACATCCTCTCGGTCGTTCTCGAGAGCAGGTTGATTAATTGTGACGAATCCTACATCGTCAGCTCCACTTGCGACGCACAACTGGCGAAGCCAGTTTGAATCGAGCTTTGAAGGTATTTCATCTGTGAGATGCACCTGTGCAGGATCTGTCTGAGAAACAATAGAAACATTTGTAGCAATTGGAAGTTCGTTGGTGCGTGGCATCATGCCCTCATTTAAAGTGTATATACACTTAATTAGAAAAAACTATTCAACTAGCGTTAGTTCCTGAGTGTAAGAAAGGTCCTTCATAAGCCTCTCGACGCGATGGTGCCCAAGATCGTTCATGACATATTGTTGAACGGCTTTCCACAGGGGGAGTGCTTCAGAAAGGACCTTCTGGCCTGCCAAAGTTAACGTCACTTCCCGCTCTCGTCGATCTTCTTTCCCCGGGATAATTCGTATAAATCCTTGCTTTTCCAATGGTTTTATATTCCTTGAAAGAGTTGTTCGGTCCATAACCAAGCTTTTGGCCAAACTGTTGATTGTAGCGGTTCCCATGATGCGGGTGGCGACTAACAGGCTGAATTGTGTGGCGCGAAGTCTGGTTGGTCGGAGCGCCTCTTCATAAAGTTGGGTAATCACTCGTGCGGACTTGCGAATATTGAAACAGATGCACTCTTGAGCCGGTTCAAGATATTGAGTGAATTGTGTCCGTTTAGACATAATAAGAGCATATACACATAAATTTTCTCTGTCAAGATTTCTCTGAAAAGAAAATGTGAAGAAGCTATCTTGTATGAAGATGGAAGTCTGTAACGTCGAATGTTTTTTACAGAATTAGATCTTTCGTTTTCTTTTCAGGAAAGCCAAGTTCTTGAGCGAGTTGGTGGAGATCGTTGATGCGTTGTTGGAGTTGGGGATGGCTGTCAAAATAGTGTGCGAGTTCAAAGTCAGAATTTCCTTCCTGAGATTTAAGGCTTTCAAATAATTCTGTGGCGCCGCCGACATGTCCAAAGTGGCATTGGAGAGCCTGCAGGGCCGTCCGGTCAGCTTGGCTTTCGCGGGTTTGAGAATATTTAGCGGTTCGTAGGTTAATTGTCGAGGCCAGGATATCGGAAAATCCTGAATCTCCTCCAAATGCCAACATGGCGAGGATACTGAGGACAATGCCTCTTCCCAATAATCGCAAGTGGTCACGGTTTTGAAAATGGCCTAACTCATGGGCCAAAACAAACATCAGGCCATTGGTGGACGAGACGGCATCTAGAAGGCCGGAAAAGATGAGCATTTTTCCACCTGGGACGGCCATAGCATTGACCAGATCTGATTTCACGAGGCTGACGGTAATGGGGTAGGGAAGGGACAGACAAGGGTGAAAGGCATCGACAAAGCCTTGAAGTTGAGCCTGCTCTTTGGGCATCGACTCATCCCCAAAGTCCCAATCAATGTTGATTTTCGAATGGAGTTGAGCTTCTTGCTCTGGGGAGAGATAATTCACCGCGATATCGACCGCGAACCCTAGAGCCCAGTATCCGAGGAGGACGACAAGCACCCCGCCAGCTATGAGCAAGAAAAACTCTCGCACGGGTTGTTGGTGCGAGACATTGTCGTTGTGTTCAGGAAGAGAGGGTTGGTATTTCACAAAGAAGGATTGTGGGGCGATCGTTGAAAAGAAATCGCAGTGCCGTAGGCCAAGACTTCGACCGAGCCAATCCGGTCACCACTCCCTTTATAAATGGACGACGTTTCAATACGGAGATTGAGGATTTGATCGGCAGTGGGGCAACTTTCTTTCATACGGAGAATCGCTTCGCGTCGGGCTCGATCAAGCAGAGTTTCGTAGGCTTGAACGGTTCCGCCAAACAAATTTCGTAATCCGGCCAGAATTTGCTTGAAGTAATCTACCGAAATCACGACGTGGCCGTGAACTAATTCGGCATGGTGAATAGGAGAATCATTCCCGACGGGTTTTTTGCTTGAGACGGTGGGTAATCTGACCAGAGCCTGCTCTCTGGCCCGAATGGATCGGTAATGGCGGCTCTCGGCCATTTTTCCAAACACATAGCCCAGCGAGAGTAGGATGAGAAAAAAGATCAGGTTTTCCATGTTTCTTATTCCACGGTTACGGCGGTGCCGTAGACATAAATTTCAGCGGCTCCTGCTGCCACAGATGAGGTTGAAAAACGGACATTGACAATAGCATTGGCGCCTAATTGTTGAGCTTGGGCTTTCATCCGATCCAAGGCCTCATCTCGAGATTCACCGAGCAGTTCGGTATAGCCTTTCAGTTCTCCCCCAAATATATTTTTAATGCTAGCGAAAATATCACGGCCAACATGTTTGGCTCGAACCGTACTGCCTGACACAATGCCATAGCAGGTGGTAATCGTTTTGCCTGGTATTTCTTCAATATTGCTGACGAACATGGCTCCTCCTTACCTGATAGCCCAGCACCAAGAAAAAGACTGAGAATCCAATGCCTACTAGTATATCAGTCTTTGAAAAATGTTTCCCCATACCGACATATATCGGAAAACACAATGTCAGACTAGAGTGATCGGGTTTTGAAAATATATGTTCAAGAGGCAGCAGTGGATAAATCGACTTTCAGGATGTTGGACTCTGGCCCCAGAGAATCCATACTATAGCGGTAACATTATGAAAAAGAGAGGCCTATTTCATCGCGATGGGCAAGAGAGGTAACCGCTTTCCTAGGAGGTTGTGATGTTTGGACCTATTACGATTCCTTTTGGAACGAAAATGTTGTTCAACACGGTGAAACTAAAGCCCGGTGTCGAGTTTGATCAGTTAGAAATGGCGGTGGGAGAAATGTGTATGGTGGTCAAGCAGACGTACGGCGGAGACAAAGGCGGGTTTATCGCTGGACAAGTGTTTAAATTCTCGGGATTTGTCTCCCTTGAAGGCTCAATGAATCCCGCACAGACTGCGGACGAACATTACGTCATTGTTACCTATTGGAAATCATTCAAGGATCACGAACGCTCTCATGCCGACGAGGTATTTCATAAGACGTTTTCCGCAGTCGCTGAAATGTGCACGGATACGATGGAATTGGGCTATGACATGCTCTGGCAAGGCGAGGCCAAGGCTTCTTAAGCCGTAGGTTGAAAAAAGCGTATCTTTTTTATTTGTTGCCACAGCATTTTTTATATTTTTTGCCGCTGCCGCAGGGGCAGGGGGCATTGCGGCCCACTTTAGGTTGGCTGCGCACGACGGGTGTCTTTGTCGGATCACTCGCATCTACGAAGTACCATTTCCCGTTTTCTTTGCGAAAGAGGCTTCGTTCATGGTGCTCTTGAATCCCCTCGTCGGTTTCAAATTTGGCTGTAAAGGTGACGCTGCCAACTTCATCTTCCGCACCACCTTGTTGGGTTTCTAAAATTTCCAAGCCTGTCCACTTGGTAGATTCGGCCCATTTTCGATTGGCCTCCATGTCGGTTTGGTCACGCGTTTTGGGATCGTGGGTCTTTTCAATATAGTCCATTTCCACTTGGGTATAGGCCGTGTATCTGGAACGCATCAGTTGCTCGGCCGTCTCCGCTTCTTTCGCGCCACTGATAAATGGTTCGCAGCATTTACTATAGGTTTCCCCACTTTCACACGGACATCGCATGTTGACTCCTCTGAGGTAATTGGGATGATGTTGTGTTTTTTTACGTTGTCTGTGCTGAAAAAGTCAAAACCCTTGTGAATAGGGGTCAGACTCGAATTAAATTTTCGCGTAGTCAATGATCGCCCATGTTAAATTTAATTCGAGTCTGACTCCTTATTGCAGGGTTGTTGTATCTCCTCAAATTGCCATGGGCTGTCTTTACAGCCAGAGAGGAGAAGAGGAAACACTAATTGTCGCCTGTGTATACTTTTGAAGGATTATGTGGTCCAGATTCTGTTTCTGCATAAAATTTTCTACCCGTTGCATCAATTATTAGCAACCCATCACCCAAGCCCATGTGTTTTTCAGCTAGTGCCCAGGTTGTTTCTTCAAGTTTATTCCCTGATAGCCTCAAGCATTGGTCTTCAGGTTGGTAGGTTATAGATCCTCCGGTATATTTTGAACTGAAGATTTTCTCGATTTCGTGACAAATTCGAGCATGGAGATCTCCGGGTTTCTTTTTCGCTTCATGCATGAATCTTTCTCGAAAGTGTTTTTCTACGAATTGTTTTGTGAAATCTCTTATTATCTGGTTTTTATCCATAACGCTTAACCATACTTAAGCTATTTATGAAGTTTTAAGGATTTTCTCAATCGAAAAATACCATGTTTTAAACCAGATTCTGGGCAGAGTATAAGCCAACGGAGGCCACCAGTGAGAGCAGTGGCAGCGGAGAGGCTGAGGGTGACGGGCCAACCGTGACGGGTCATGATAAGGGACGCGTTTGGGGGAGGATAGAGTATCCCCATTCATGAGAATTTCTCTTTGCCTTACGGTTGCTAAAAAAATGTTACGTATTGTTTTTTGCTTTGAGGGGAAATTGGGTAGGGTGTTTGATGCTCTCAATTCCCAAGTCTATGTCCAAGTCTGGCCAATAGTAATGGCCTGGTGTAGGTTCTTCTACATTTAAAATTTTCCCGACTGGGGCTTCTTTAAACCATGGGAAATCCTGGTATGAAAGGAAGAGTTCTTCTTCATTCGTGAATAACCATAATCCATGAGAGGAAATATTTGTGACTTCAAGTTCTGAAGTGGTTTTTCCAGGCGTTGACGAACTCATGGTGGTGCTCCTTTATCAGTTGCTCAATTTCTCGAAGATGCGAACCTGATAATGAATAATTGTGGGCCAATTGAATTTCAGGTTCAAGCCAAAACTTTGCTTCCCCATCTCCGCAATGTACGTGAATGTCATTCGTTCTTCTTCGCGAGAAAAGAAGAAAAAGCGAAACCCTCGAATTTTGAGTACTGTTGGACTCATCAAGTTAGTGTAGCATGGGTTATCGGAATTTTCTTTTGGATCTGAAGGAAATAAGCTTCAAGTTTCTGTCTCAGGTTTTTATTCCCTGACCTGGGCGGATCATGAACCAGCAGAGGCTGCCGATAAGAGCGATGCCTGCGGCGAGGCCGAGAGCGACGGGCCAGCCATAGGTGTCGGCGATCCAGGGCGTTAACGTTGGGGAAAGTGTTCCACCTAAATTGGCTCCGGTGTTCATGAGACCGGAGAGTGTGCCGGCGTGGGGTTTCGAAAGATCAGTCGTTGAGGACCAAAAGGGGCCGACGGTGAAGTAGAGCCACCCTGCTCCTAGGGATAAGAACCCGATGGCGACATAAGGCGACTCCACGTTTGCGCCAATGATAATGAATAATGCGGCTAGGATCATACCCGTTCCGCCAACGCTGGCTCGTCCCCAATTGATGCCGTATTTTTCCGTGAGCCGGTCAGTGACCCAGCCGCCCACTGGGCAAAAAATCGTCATGGCGATAAATGGAGCGGAAGCAAAGAAGGCGCCTTGCAGGATGGCGAATCCTCTGATGTTAACTAGATACAAGTAGAACCAGGACATGTAGATGTAGGCGACGTAGCCCAGGCAGGTATAGCTGAGGACGAGCCACCAGACAGTTGGTGTAGTGAGAATGGCTTTCCAGTGGACGGCAATTTCATGAGGCTTCCCCCCTTCATCCTGGCCCTCCCCCCTCTGGGGGAGAGGGGATATTGGGGGATCACAAGACTTTCCTTCAATGATCGCGGCTTCGGCGTCATTAACGTGTCGATGTTGTCGCGGAAAGTCCGTGGCATACCAGTACCATAGAAGTGCGATGCCGATGCCCAGAAGACCGGCAGCATAAAATGCTGTTTGCCAGCCATAATTCACCATGATCCATGCGGTGACGGGTGGTGTGAGCGCAGAGCCAATGCCGATGCCGCCGATGGTGATGCCGATACCTAGTCCACGCTCTTGCGGTGGATGCCAGTTGGCGACTGATCGATTGAAGTTGGGGAGGGCGGCGGCTTCACCAACCCCAATGAGGAATCGTATGACGATGAGCGACCCCATGACGCCAATGAAATTGACAAGAGGGAGAGTTGGTGCAAGAGCTGTCAGTGCAGTGAAAACAGACCACCAGATAATCGCGAAGGTCAAAATCCGGTGTGGTCCCCAGCGGTCACCCATCCACCCGCCGGGTACTTGAAAAAGCGCATAACCAAAAACAAATGCCGAAAAAATCCATCCCATTTGAAGATCGCTGAGTTCTAACGCCGGCATCATGTGGCGGGCCGTGATGGAAATGTTGACGCGATCAATATAGGTGACGATGCTGATGAGGAGCAGGAGAAAGAGAATTCTCCACCGAACGCGGGTTGGTTGCGGCGAAAGAATTGATGGAGGTACGTACATGGATAAAGGAAGGAAGATAAGGTTTTGAACTCCGGGGAACTCTATCTCCCCTTGGCCCTCCTGACAAAGGAGGGGGAGGTGCGACGGCTCGCTGAAGAGATTTCTTTTTCAATGAGGGTTTTTACGAGGCGGTATTCGTCTTCCTCCGTGACCACCATGCCGTCGAGTTTGGCTTTGAATGTGGCATCCAAGACACGGTGATATGCTGGTCCTTTCGGGAGACCTAAGTCTTCAAGATCGTGGCCAGTCAGGGAAATTGAAACGTGTTGCCATGTGGTGAAGTATTCACGAACCCTTTCCATGGCTCTCAGAGTGGTTGGTTTGAGTTGAGCTTTAGCCATCAAGAACAAGAGGATTTCGTTTGGCCAAGATGATAGTAGGGCGTATGCCTCCGATGGGGCCAGGTTTTGTCTATTTAAGGTTCGGATGAGTGTCGATTGCGCGACCACATAATTTCCCACCATTTTAATGTGTCCTAGTGGGAAGCCTAGGCGTTTCCATGTTTTTGAGAGTTCAGTGTTTCCTAACGATTCAAACCACGCCAATCCATATAGTAGCCATTGCTTCACTGGAGAGTTCGGGTGTTCGACGGTGAACCAGACCAATATTGTTTCGACTGATTTGAACGTTTTTTGCACATGTGACTTCGTGTGTAACTGCGGATGAATGAACGGCACGAGCTGAAATTCTTCGAGTCGTCGAATTCCTTTGAGCGGGGAGGGTTCTTCTAGCATATGAATCAGTTCATTGCCTAATCGAGAACTGGACAATCGCTGAAAGAGCTCCATCGTTTGGGCTTGGTGAATGAATGATTCGGTTTCTTTGCTGATACGAAATCCGAATCGCTGTTCAAAGCGAATGGCGCGAAACACTCGCGTGGGATCTTCCACGAAACTTAAACTGTGCAGTACGCGAATAACCTTGTTTTTGATGTCTCGCCGTCCCCCAAAGTAATCTAAGAGTTCCCCTGGGGAGCGATTGATGCGGATGGCCAGTGCGTTGATCGTAAAGTCTCGACGATAGAGGTCTTTTTTAATAGAGCTTCGTTCAACGGTGGGCAGGGCCGTGGGATATTCGTAATATTCCGTGCGGGCGGTAGCCACATCCAGATGATGCATGTGTGGAAGACGGAGTGCTTGAGGGAGTTTAATCGAAACCGTGCCGAAGCGTTCGTGGGCAGTCCATTCTGTGGCTAATTCCTTGGCGAGCAATTGTCCGAATTGTATCCCGTCTCCTTCGACGACGAAGTCTAAGTCAATGTTACTGATATCTAGTAACAGGTCACGAACGAACCCACCAACCAGAAATACTGAGATATTCACCTTGTCAGCTATTTGTTCAACGGTTTCCAGCAAAGAAAGGAGCGGAGGCGGAAGGTGTTTAGTGAGTAGGTGACGGACGTTCCAGGTATGTAACGGAGTGGAAGACGAGGGAGTAGGAATGGTGGGAGCAACCCCTAAGGGTTGTGACGGTGTTAATCGCTGCCCGGGTTCTTGGTGAAGGGCACGTAAGAGGTCCGTTCGGCTAAAAATGCCGATGACCGTTTCATGATCGAGAACGGGGACAATCCGTTGATTCCGTTCCACCATTTGCAGTTGAACATCTTCAAATGGAGTCTTGGAGTTAGCCACGAAAATGTCCCGCAACATGATATGCTCGACCGGTTGGCTAGCTAATTTATGATAGAGAGCTTTTTGAATAGCTTCTCGCGTGGCCAGTCCGATGAATTGTCCGCGAGGGCTCACAACCGGTAGCGCATTGACCTCATGTTGAGTCATGAGACGTTCGGTCTGTTTAATTGTGGTGCCTTCCTCGACTGTTCGCACCGGAAACGTCATCAATTGGCGAATGGGGAGCCAGGTTTTAGCCTGTTCTTGAAGCAATTCGTGTAAGTGTTGCTCCACTTCAGCCAAGGTTTGTCCTTTGATGCTGGCGGCGGCAGCCATGACATGCCCCGCACCACCAAAGTGCTGAGCAATGCGGTTCATGTCCATCTCCATATGGCGGCTGCGTCCGATAAATTGAACCTTTCCTTCCATGGCGATAGCGATGAGAACCGCATCAGCATTATAGAGTTGACCCAGCTGGTGGGTGACGGGTGCGAGGTCGGAGACATATTCTGACCAGGCCAATGTCGCGAAAGCGACGCGGCGTCTTCCCAACATCAGAAGTTGTGTTGCTTGTAACAGTGCATGAAAGAGGACAGCTTGCGGCTCGGTCCATTTGCGTTGTATGAAATCGTTTATGATGGTGAGATTTGCGCCTGTTTCAAGTAATCGTGCGCCAACCGCAAGGTCACGAGGTGTGGTATGCAAGTAGGTGAAGTGGCCAGTTTCTTCATACAGAGCGAGGGCAAAGAGCGTGGCTTCTTCTGGTGACCAACTCAGTGATTGTTCTTGAAGCGCTTCGACTAACAGAGTGATGCAGGCTCCTACAGGCTCTAGTTTTAGCCACTCGGCTCTTTTGGCTAACGGATTTGTGGTTTCTAGTGGATGATGGTCCCAAATATGTAAAGAAAGAAGTTGATTTTTAAATATTGTTTCTATATGACCTAAACGATCCTGGTGGTCCGCATCGACCAGAATGATTCTCGAGATTTCCGCCAGGGAAAGATCTGAAAGTGGTGTTAATGTAATCGGATAATGAGCCAGGTAGGCCCGTTCTCGGGTTTGTGCTCCTCCCGGAAGCACCAAATGCGCATCTGGATAAAGCTTGTGGGCGGCCACCATGGAAGCAATTCCGTCAAAATCTGCTTCCAAATGTGTGGTAATAACCTCCATGAGAGAAACATCTTAGCAGGGATCATGAAGGGCCGGAAGGTCTCAAACTATCTCCAGCTATCCATTCTGTAAATCTTTTGTTGATTGCAAGGCCCTCTCCATGGTAGATGGGGGCAACTCAAGAGGCGATCCGTTTCAATCGGATCCGTAGTCGATTATTCTATCAGGAGGGTGACACATGGCTGCTAAGGCTAAGCCCAGGTCCAAGTCAAAGGCCAAGCCTCGACCGACGTCCAAGAAAAAGGTGACGACGAAATCTAAAGCCGTGCCAAAGAAAGCCGTGAAATCTCAACGTTCATCGTCCACTAAGGCGAAACCGAAAAAAGCCAAGGCTGGGCCAAAATCTCAATCAAAGTCCAAGCGAGTCGTGAACGTTCGTTCACGCTCAAAAGTAGCATCAAAAAAGGCGGCGAAAGGTAAGAAAGGTAAAGCAAAGACATTGAAAAAAGTCACGAAAACGACCAAATCGAAAACAGCGACCAAGAAAGCCAAGCTGGTTTCTAAAAAGACCAAAACAAAAGTGAAGAAGCCAAAAGCCACAACCAAGCTCTCCACGACAAAAAAATCCACTCCTACCCGCAGTCGTTCTCTCTTGAAATCGACCTCCAAGTCTCAGGGGACTCGAGTCGCCGGAAAGTCAAAAGTGACCAAAAGCGGCAAGCCAACAAAGACCTCAAAAGCGGCAGCTCCGAGTCCAAAATCCTTACGTACAAGAAAAAAAGTTGTGACGTCCTCGAACAAGAAGCCGGTCGCAAAAAAATCGAGTAAGACAGAGATTTCAAGTCCTGAGACCGGATCTTCTGTGCTTGATGTCTCTGAGGCAAAAAAAACACCTACATCTGGAACAGGAGCCAAGGCGTTAGATCCGGTATTGCCAGACGATATTGATGCGGAGTTAGACATTGAAGTCGAGGCTGATGGAGAGATCTCACTTGATTCCCTCACATCTGATCTGGCCGATGATTCTGATGATATAGATGTCGATGATCTCGATGATGATTTTGCGGATGATGATTTTGTCGAAGATTTGGCCGACGAATCTGATGAAGACTTAGATTTGACGGAAGACTTATCCGAAGAGCTGGGTCCCGAAAAGTTCTTTCGAGAGACCGAAGTCAACACTGGAGATGATGAAGAGGAGATCCCCCGGTCCTGGTAAAATGCCCCGTCAGATCCCAATCACCTTTCGAAATCCAGAGTTACGTTATCGTTGTACGCTATGGGTTATCGGGGCGGTTCTTGTTCCATGACACGTCTTCCTGGTACAAATAAGATAGAACATATCTATTGTTTCCCGAGTCACTAGAAGGAGGATGCATGTCAGAAGAACGCGGGCTGCCTCGCATCGGAGACCACGCGCCAGATTTTTCTGCCGTGACGACGCAACACACCGATTTTAATTTCAGTGCGTGGCAAGAGCAAGATTGGATTGTCTTCTTTTCTCATCCGGCAGATTTTACGCCGGTCTGCACAACGGAGTTAGTCGCGTTTGCTCGTCAGCACGATCGGTTTCGTCAGCGAAATGTGAAGCTGATTGGGCTCAGCGTGGATAGTGTTCATGCGCATTTAGCGTGGGTTCGAAATATTCAAGAAAAGATGAATGTGGAAATTCCGTTTCCCATGATCGCTGATTCCGATACAAAGGTTGCCCAACTCTATGGTATGATTCACCCCAATGCCAGTTCAACAGCCACGGTACGTGCCGTCTTTGTCATTGATCCAAAGCGCGTCATTCGGGCTTTGGTCTACTACCCTTTGAACGCTGGACGAAATGTTGATGAAATTTTTCGATTAGTGACGGCCTTACAGACAACCCAACGGTTTGCCTGTGCGACACCGGCTAATTGGCAGGAGGGGGATAAAGTTGTCGTGCCTCCTCCGCAAACTCTTCAAGAAGTTGAAACAAGTCTTTCCCAATCCGATTATGAACGCCAGGATTTTTATTTAGCTTTGAAAGACATTTCCAAGCCTACTGAGGCAGCCAGTCTGGTGCCAACAGATGCAGAAGCTTCTAAACCTCCTGTCGACGGAACGGCTCCATCGACCGAGACAACTGAATCTGCATCACCGCCTACTGATGGAAACATGTCTCCACCTGCGGAAACAGCATCTCCTGCCTGAATTTTACGGTTCTTTTTTGTCTTTGAAGGCCATGAGCCGTCCTTGGTTTTTTCATCAGGTGGTTGCTTCTCTCATTATATATTCCAACAGAACCTTTCATTCAAATGTCTTCCTTTGTCGGCCGGTCTTTTCCTAGGCCTTATTCAGCCGAAGTTTCATGAGTGAGTGTTGAATAATGCAGATATCAAAGGCCATATTTCGCCAGGCAGTCCTTGACGATCAACAACCTCGGGTCGGTTCAAAAAAGTCCGTCCAGCAAGGTCGCAGCCCTTTATGCGCGCGGAGCATACTGACACTACGTAAGTATGGAAAAAGGGCGAGAACGCCGCTGGCGGATTTTTTCAACAGACTCATGAGATAAATTGTGACCAGACAAGGCCAACATTGTCTCCTTGTCTTTTGGGGCGCCGTTCTTTTGTTGGTGACTGCTCTGCCTTTAGATGTTCGAGCTTGCCGTGTCTCCGAACCTCCTCGGGATAATTCTGAAGTACTATGGGTCCATCTTGAAGGGTTTTGTCTTTCCAAGGATCGGCGTCGCTTGGCGGTTAAAGGAGCTGATGTGCTTCAAGCATTACAGGAGGGGAAGAGTCTTGATGTTCAGGGGGCTTTCATCGATGGAGATATTATGCTGGATCGCTTGCCATTGCAGGCTATTGAGGAAATTTCCACTATTCCTCCGCATATTCAAGAGCGGCTTCTGCAACGAGGCTTGACAGCGGTTCGAGTGATTCCAGGTTCTGTCCATGTTCGTGATAGCCAATTTGAAAAAGTGTTAGCAACGAATTTGGTCAACGACATTCTGATTATCTTAGGGGTTGTCGAAATCTCTGGGACAACATTTCTACAATCTGTGGATTTTTCTCAAATCATTTTTGTAAAGGAAATGGTTTTTACGAATGTTGAGGTGGGGTTTGAGGGGTTTTTTATTGGGACCGACTTTGAGCAATCGGCAGACTTCTCGCAGACGGTATTTGGTACACATTCCCGGTTTCACAAGGCGGTATTTCGAGCGCCCGTCGTTTTTTCCGGTGTACAGTTCAAAGGTGTGGCTGAGTTTCTTGAAGTACAATTTCACCAGGCGGCGAATTTTTCGGAAGTGTACTTTCTGAGCGGAACGGGATTTTCCGGATCGGTCTTTCACGGCCCAGTAGATTTTTCAGGAGTGGAGACGCATCAGGAAATATATTTTCGCTTTAGTGAATTCAAACAGCATGTGTCTTTTCAACAGGCGCAGTTCCAAGCAGTGGTGGATTTTTCCAATTCTCGTTTTGGCAGTCTTGAAGACTCCCCAGATTTTTCTGATACCGAGTTTGCCATCCAGCCGAACTTTTCGGATAGTAATATTTCAGTTCGAGTCCCTGTCATAGGTAGACGGGTCAATCAACAAGCTCAGTGGATGATCTTTGGAGGGTTGGTTATTTTAGCAGGAATCTATCTGTGGATATCTAGAAAGAAATCACCGAGCAATTCAGCCTGACCCACTATATTTTGACAGGGTATTGCGGCTTCCTACAAAAGATGGTATACCAGATTAATACTCTCCGTTTTCAGTTTTTGCAGAAAGGCTTGTGATTGGATTCTGCCCCTTCCCTGGATTTTTCTCATCTTTCCGATTTAGAAGATGATCAGGCGTATGAAGTTAAGCTTGAGGCCTTTACGGGGCCTATGGATCTTCTCTTGCATCTGATTCGTAAACAAAAAATTAATATCTATGATATCCCAATTGCCTTGATTGCTCGGCAATACTTGGAATATCTCTCAGTCATGAAGACCTTGAATCTGTCGTTAGCTGGCGAATTTTTGGTGATGGCGGCGACTCTACTCTATATCAAATCTCGCATGCTGCTCCCAAAAGAAGAATCGAGTGATGCCGAGGATGAAGAAACGCTTGACCCTCGAAGCGAATTAGTGCGCCAACTTATCGAATATGAGCGGTTTAAAGAGGCGGCGGGGAGCTTGGTCACCCGTGAACGTCTTTGGCAGGACTCATTTGGACGGGACCCACTTCCCATACCCAAAACCTCTGAAGAAGAGGATGATGTCTGGACGGAAGATTTACAGATTTTTGACTTGATTAGCGCTCTGCAAGAGGTGCTTGAGCGTGCTCCGTCTGAGACTTTTATTGAAGTTTCTCGAGAAAACTGGACCGTCGAAGAACGGATTCAAGTGATTATGGAGCGGCTAGAAATTGACGCCACGCTTCCCTTTGAAGGGTTATTTGACCAACAATGGTCATGCCCCTTAATCATTGTGACATTTCTGGGGTTATTGGAGTTGGTGCGGATGAATTTGGTACGGTTGTTTCAGGACGAAGGGTTTGGACCAATACATGTCACTCGTCGGTTTGTGCCTGCCGGAGAAACGACGACTCCAGAAACCATGTTGCCTGATGAATAGGGCGAATGAGGTATACTGTCTGTGTTTTCCAACGAATCGGTTGAGTTCACAGAAGGAGGGATCATGATGACAGATGCAGTGACGAATGGTGATTGTTCCTCAGAGACCAGAGATGTGGACACGACTGAAGAAGCAAAAGATGCGCTTGGCCTTACCGCCAATGGAAATGGAGCCCATGAGCAGACCATTGTTGATGAACCGAAACCGGAAGTGGAATGGGATATTGAAGATATTAAAGCCACGTTTGAAGCCTTACTTTTTGTTTCGCATGATCCGCTGACCATGGAAAAATTGGCGTCTGTCTTAGAGGGAGTCCCTAAATCTACTCTCAGAACGACCATGCAGATTCTTCAAGCTGACTATGACCAGGTTGGACGCGGCTTGCAAATTACGGAAGTGGCAGGTGGATTCGTAATGGTGACACGGCCCGAACAGCATGCGTCAATTAAGCGGCTTTCTAAAGCTAAAGTTTCATCTAAGCTTTCGCGTTCCGCCTTAGAGACTTTGGCAATCATTGGGTATAAACAGCCAATTACCCGAGGTGGTATTGAAAAAATCCGTGGCGTGGAAACGTCTGGTGTGTTGCGTACTCTCTTAGATCAAAAACTGATTCGAATCGTTGGTCGACAAGAGATTCCAGGGCGCCCGATTTTGTATGGAACGGGAAAGCGATTTCTGCAACGGTTTGGATTGCGTGATCTTCGAGACCTTCCGCCCTTGAAGGAACTCAAAGCTCTCGGGTCCTCTGAAGCGCTTTCATTAGAGCTTCCCTTTGATTCTGAAAATAGCCAAGAAGAGTCTCCGGTAGCGGACCTTTCTGCCTAAAATACCGTGCACGTATTTTTCTAAACTCTACCTGTCAGACTGCGCATTTTTCCTTTCGATTGTTTCCCATGGTTTTAAACGATCCATTCATGTAATGAATGTGTATGGCACTTATCCTTCCTGAAAAACAATCATCTCTTGGGTTGGATTTAGCCAAACTGTTGCGCCCCGAACAAGTCAAATGGGACTGGGCTACTCTTAAGGCCTACTCGGTTGATGCCAGTATCTATAAAATTCCTCCTCAAGTTGTCGTTCTCCCTCATACCGAAGACGATATTGATTTGGTGGTTGATTATGCTTGTCAAGTGGGTGTGTCGCTAACACCAAGGGCTGCGGGCACGAATCTAACCGGCTCGGCTATTGGATCCGGAATTATCCTCGATATTTCCAGAATGAATAGAATTTTGGAAATCAATCAGGATGAACAATGGGCTCGCGTGCAGCCTGGGCTTGTACTGGCTGAATTCAATAAGCAATTAGCTCCGTTGGGCTTAATGTACGGTCCCGATCCTTCGAGTGGAGAGATGTGCAAGTTAGGAGGGATGTTGGCCAACAATTCCTCAGGCCCCCATACCCTGCGTTATGGAGCAGTGAAGGATACGATACAGAGCTTGCGGGTTCGCCTTCTTTCGGAGGGCTGGTTGCACGCACAGATTGTTGACATTGGGGGGCCTGAGCATGATTCCTTGTTGAGGGAATATGAGACACTGCGGGCTGTATGGAATATGGTGCAGCAAGATCAAGCGATGATTCGTGCGAAACGTCCCAAGGTCAGCAAGAACAGCTCTGGATATAACCTCTTTGATATTGTAGAAGGATTAGCTCGTGGAGTGTTTGATATTCCGAAGCTGTTTATTGGCAGCGAAGGAACATTGGGGGTGATGAGTGAAGCGACGGTGGCCTTAGTGGAACGTCCGTGTTCCACGGTGACAGGCCTGATCCATTTTCAGAGCTTGGAGGGAATGGGAGAAGCGGTTCCCCATTTGCTGGAGTTAGAGCCCAACGCGTTAGAGGTCATGGATGGAAATACCCTCGATTTGATTGGACGATCTGACTATGGAATTCCGTCAAAGGCGGCAGCAACGCTCTTGATTGAATTCGATGAGAACGAAGAGACGAGCCGGCGTGAACGGTTAGAAGGCATGTGTCGACAATTTTCTTTAGCTGACCAGCTGACGGTTGCTTCAGATCCTATCCATCAAGCGCAACTTTGGAGGGCTCGTAAGGCCTTGTATCCCACCCTGTATCGATTTGATCCACGAAAAAAGCCCATTAATTTTGTCGATGATGTGGTGGTGCCAGCTCCTCGAACTGCCGAACTCATTCGCTACTTGGAAGAGTATTTTGGTCAGGAGTCAGTGCCTGTGGCAGTCTTTGGGCATGTGGGAAATGGCAATGCTCATATTTTGCCGTTGCTGGATCTACAAAACCAATTGGATTTTCAACGAATGGTCGACGCTCATCGAGAGATTCATCATACGGTCTTAGACCAATTTGATGGATCCATTTGCGGTGAGCATGGGGATGGACGTATTCGTGCTGAAACCGTTCGCCTCATGTATGGGGAGGATGTCTATCAGCTTTTTGTCAAGGTGAAGCAAGCGTTTGATCCGCAAGGAGTGATGAATCCCGGTGTCAAAATCAGTCAAACTTCATTTACCGAACAGATTGATTTAGAGCGGATGGGAAAGCCCTGCGCGACTTGTGCGAAATGTAATTCTGTCTGTCCGGTATATGATGTGTTTCAGTCAGAAGATATGAGTGCCCGGGGTTGGTTTGAAATTGTGACAGCCTCGGATTACCAGTATCTGAACTCTCAGCGAGTTGTCGACTCCTGCTTAAATTGCAAATCTTGCCGCACAATTTGTCCGGCGGGTGTGGATGTTTCAGACTTAATTTTACAACGGCGTGCGGAACATCCCAATTCAGTGGCTGCCAAAATTTTTTGGCTCCATGCGCGAACGATGTTGTTTCACCCTTTATTGAAAATAGTTGCATGGACGCAGGTTCTTTGGGATCGTCCCGCCATTCGCCGTCTCCTTGAAGAAATATCCCGTCCTTTGTTGAAAGGACTTGCCTCCACAGCCAAACTTCCCAAAGAGATGCAGCTTCCCAGGTTAGCCAAACAGCACCTGCGAGATCGCTATGATCATCTGAGTCATCCAAGCCATATACAAAAATCTGAAGTGGCCTATTTTCATGGTTGTGCGGCTAATTACTTTGATGATGGGGTGGGAGATGCTGTTATAGGGCTGTTGGAGGAGCGTGGTGTAAAAGTAGCCCTTCCGACACAACGCTGTTCTGGTACGCCTATTGAAACGTATGGGTTACGAACTCTGGCGAAAGAGGGGGCCAGGGAAAACTTAAAACATTTACGAACATTTAAAACGGTGGTGACAAGTTGTGCCTCTTGTACCTTAAGCCTGAAAGACTATACACGTTTGTTTCAGGGCGAGCCGGAAGAAACAGAGGCAATCGCATTGCAGTCTAAAGTCCAGCACATTTCAGAATTTCTCTCTAGGTCTGGCCAGAAGAGAGAAATCCACTCAGAACGCTCTTCTCACATCAGTAAGAATGCACCAAAGGTGACGTATCACTCATCCTGCCATCTTCGGGCTGCCGGTGTCACTCAAGCCCCGCGAGATGTATTGGCGGCTTTGCCCAATTGGGAATTTGTGGAAATGCCTGATGCTGATCGTTGTGCTGGAGGGGCAGGAACGTATATGGTAAAAAACTACGAAACTTCCCAAGAAATTTTTCAGAGAAAGAGACGAGCGATTGAACGAAGTGGTGCTCAATTAGTGGCGACGAGTTGTCCGGCCTGTTTGATTCAGTTAAAAAATGGGCTTGATGAAAAAATTCAGGTAAAGCATATTGCAGAAGTAATGCGAGAGAATGCTGTAATACCAAAAGAGTAAAACGGGTTTTCGCTCTTGTTTGTAGGTCTCAAGAGATCATGATCATGATGTGAAGAAAAAGGAATATTCGATGGTAAAAGTCTTAATGTTTGGCCATGCTTTGCGTGAAGCTGTTGAGGATCCTGAAGTAGAAATTTCGTTGACGCAATCAATGTCGCTTCGCCAAATCCTAGAGGGCCATCCTGATCATTTTCTCGAAGTTCTCCCGTTTCTTCGCTCGCATGAACTCATGCTCACCATTAATCAAAAGATTTCCACATTGGATGCGATGGTGAAGGATGGCGATACCATCAAGATTACACATCAGGGAAGTGATCAGTCCGCAGATGGAGCCATGTGGCATAATCCATAGAACAGGCAGGAATGGTCATTTGATCAAGCGCAGGGTTAAGAGTTCTGTTCCTCGTCACATTTTTTGCAATTTAACAGTGTTCCTACGTAGTGCTGGCGACCTTCAACCGTTTGAACCCATGGCCGGTTACTGAGTGGAGGGTTATGACGCACATGCTGGCCATGTCCACACTGCAGGTCAGCCACCCAATCCTCATGTTCATCTTGGTGGTATCCGATGATAGACTGATTCACAAGTTTTTCCCCATGTATCGTCCGTTAGGGTGGTATGTACACCCAATTATCGTTGAGGAATAAGGTTAGAACATTGTTCCGACCTCTTGAAGGCCTTCGTTGATTTCCATGTGGGCAGCAATCGCAAGATAGCTAGAGCCAGCGATACTATTTTTGTCTTTTCTCCTCGTAAGAATGCTCCGGTTTCGCCAATGAGAAAAAGCGAGAGAACGAATAGTGAAGGACAGACAGGCACCGAAGTAATTTGGGGAGAGGGAACAACAAAAGGGACCCACAAGAAGGAGGGGAGAGTACAGCCTGAGATTATCCTGGGGAGGATAGACTAGAATAATGTAACAGTCTGTGTATCCTCAGGGTGCAAATTCCGGCTCATCCTTGTGGGTGGTCCCTAAAGGACCGTTTCGCTACGAAGACGATGAATATTAGTAGCGTTACGCAACAGGGCTACAACTGAGGCCTGCGCTTTTACTTTTGGATGAGGCCAGGGGCCTGGATAACAAGGGACGGGTCTTTTTCTTCATGGCTTCCCGTTCCGGGTGTTGACGATTTTCTAAAATGACAGGGTCGATGACCTCTCCACATTGCAAGCATCGTTTCGTGAGGATTTCCATTCCACCCGCATCATAATTCACATTCATGCACCAATGAGAAACGAGTAGGCCTCCGCAGCGAGTGCAGGAGTCAGTACTTGCTGGTTGTTCCAGTTTAACAAGAGAGGCATTTTTTATGGTTGGAACCGGCGCCAAACTTGCGGCTCGTTTCCCCGAAGTGACAGTTTTCTTTTGTATGCCGTGCTGTGCCATGTTTTTCTCCTACAAGTAGTTCAAATTTCAAAAAAATCATTATAACTGATCTTTAATAGATATAGCTTGTTGTTCTTAAGTCAAGATTAACAGAATATTAAAAAATCCTCATAATTCATACCTATAATTGAACAGAACATCAAATAACTGAATGAAATCAGTAGAAAGAGCGTAGAAAACGCAGCAACTTTTCACAGAAAAAATATTATTATTTAAGTATTTTAATTTAAGTATATATAGCTGGTTTTATAGGCTTTTCAGATCATTCTCATTGTATCGAGTGAGTTTATTAGGGACCTAGGTCCATATTTGTATACTGGAAAATGTATTAGGGCCATTGAAAATGTGTGACTGTCGGTGAGTCGGCTTGAACAATAACTGTTTTCTCAATACTCCTGCCACGTGAATCTGTTCCCCGAACGACATATGTTCCTGTCGGAATATTCATAAATAGCCAAGGCCCCTGGACCTGATCACCTGGAATGCTGAGTACGGTTTTGCCATCCTTAGTCTCCACATCAACGGAAACTCCAGCTAAATAGGCTCCTTTCCCTTGGATAAACACTAATTTCAAGGGGTATGGCGGGTATTTTAAACTCCGTTCTTCTTTGCCCAACCCTGCGCTAAAATATTGGATATTCTGCTGTTCATGCAATGGGAATTTCAGGGTTTTGGGATAATTCCCTTCAGGGAGTGGGATCTCCAGAATGTTCTTTATGGGTAAACCCGGCTCATCTGTTGCCGCCCAAGAGGGACTCCCACATAATCCGGATAGGAGGATCAGTTGAGCAAAAACGGTTGTCCCAATAATAGAAGCATGTCTTTTATTGGGCCAGAAATCTTGTTGAGCAGGTCGTAACAAAGCAGCCAGGCTGGCTAATGTGTTCATCAGAGTTTCCCTCCTTTCTGAGACTTCATCGAATGCATGTCAAAGATTTTGTGATGGCCGTATGATAGCCAGTTAAAGAATAACGCAATTATTTAAATGGTCAAGATCTCAAACGGGCAAAAATATTGAACACAATGAGTGGCGGAGGAGAAAAAAGCTTGTGAGGGGGACTGTTGAATAATTCAATTTCAAGTTACGAAAACGCTTTCAGTGTAGTGGAGACTTCGATGCGACGGGAATGGTCAAAAAGTCCATCCAGCAAGGCCGCAGCCATTGTTGCGCGCGGAGCGTAATGGTATGACGTGAACACGGAACAATGGCGAGAACGCTGCTGGCGGCTTTTTTCAACATTCCCTGAGGAGTACAAAGTGCGCCGCCAGCAATTCGGTTTAAGCGAGATGATGGTCAGTCCTCGTTGGAAAGAGTGGCCTTCGATAGTACTCTAGTGCTGTGTTCAATTGGTTCGAGGTCTGGAATATCTTTTCGAGGATTCACCCCAAGCTGTTTGAATTTTCTGGCAGAGGGTAAAATGCGATTTTCTAAAGACGCGACGGTCGCATTGTAGGATTCGACGGCGCGGCTGAGGGTATGACCGACTCTGGAGAAATGCTCTGCCATGGTGCCCATGCGTTCTGCTAATTCCTGGCCTAATAGACTAATGCGTTGGGAACTTTCTGCTACTTGCTCTTGTCTCCATCCAAAGGCGATGGCTCGAAGTAAGGCAATAAACGTGGTTGGTGTGGCAATGACTACTTTCTGGGTTAAGGCCGATTCGATGAGCGTTGGATCTTGTTCTGCAGCCGCTGCCAAAAAGGAATCATTAGGAATGAACAGGACTACAAATTCTGGTGCCGAGGGGAATTGCTCCCAATAGTCTTTGGATGCTAACTGACGAACATGGGATTTGACTTGGTCGGCATGTCGCTTGAGGGCTGTGGTGCGAGCTTCTTCAGTATGTGATTCCAAACTTTCTAAAAACGCGTGAAGCGGTACTTTCGAATCGACGATGATTTCTCGTCCCGCTGGAAGCCTGACCACCATGTCAGGACGGAGTCGGCCGGTGTCGCTGGTGACGTGTTCCTGCTCATGAAAATCACAATAGGCTGACATGCCTGCGAGTTCTGCCGTCTTTCGTAATGCAATTTCACCCCATCGGCCTCGAACTTGGGGTGACCGCAAGGCATTGACGAGCTTGGAGGTCTCGGTTTGAAGTGACGACTGAGCGGCAGCCAAGTGCTTGAGTTGTTCACTCACTGAACCCAATTCACGAAGCCGTTTGTCTTCCAATGCCTTAGCTTCCTGTTGATAGGTACGAAGAGATTCTGTGAGCGGGCTCACTAAAGCTTCAAGAGAAGTTTGGCGATGAGTGAGTTCGATGGCGGTTTCCTCTTTCAGTGCTTTGAATTTCTCTTCGGCTAATGCTAAGAAACCCTGATTGTTTCCAGCTAAGGCTTCCGAGGCCAACGAGCGAAAAGTGTCTGAAAGGCTCTGCTTTGCCTCTTCTAACAGTGTTCGTTGAGAGTCGAGGTGTTCTTGGGTGTTAGTTAATTTGGTTTCTGCTGAAACTTTTGCGTTTTCCATCAGACGAAATTCTTTGCAAAGCTTGTCATGCGTTTGATGCAGATCGTCCATCTGCGTTCGAAGGGCATCCAATTGAGTCTGTCTAGTGGCGAGTTGAGTTTCGAGGGCTTTCAGGGTTTCGAGCCTACGGTTTCGACAATACAAGAAGCATATGACCCAGGATAAGCCGCCAGCCGTGATAGCGCCCGCGAAGAGCCACCAAATGTGTTGGGGATCTTGAAACACATTCATATGAAGTCAATGAAGAGAACCAGGAAAGATGAATCAGAGTTCGGGGTTACCCACTTGTTTTCGAGAGCTGTTGCTTGGTTGAGTACCATTTCTGAAATTGTAAAGAGTATTTGGTCTCATGGGAACCCCATCACTGCAAGGACGCGATAATGGGAGTGTTGAATCATGAAGATATCAAGGGCCATATTTTGGCAGGAAGCTGTTCGCTATCAATAGCATCGAGTCTGTTCAAAAAAGTCCGTTCAACAAGGCCGCAGCCATTGTTGCGCGCGGAGCATCCTGGTATTACGTGAGCACGGAAAAAGGGCGAGAACGCCGCTGGCAGCTTTTTTCAACAGACCCATAATTGTCGTATGCATAGACGAGTCTAGTTTTCTTGGGTACAGTAATACTAGTTGTCCCGAGTTTTGGGGGCTATGAACATTGGAGAATCATTATGGAGAAAAAACATCGCGTTTCTCTGTGGTACTTCATTATCGCATTTTGGGCGCTCATTATTCTTCAAGAAATTTATGTGGCTTCTCAACATATGGATGAGGTGCCCTATAGTCAATTTAAAGCATGGGTCCTAGACGATAACGTTGCGGAAGTTTCCATTACGGACACCATCATCCATGGAAAATTGAAAGAAGGCCGAGATGGAGACGGCTCTCAATGGTTTCAAACTGTCCGTGTGGATGATCCAGACCTCGTTCGACTGCTAGAGGAAAAGCATGTGGAATTTGCTGGGGTGGTGATCAGTACACTCTGGAAAGATGTAGCGTCTTGGGTTGTGCCGATCTTAATTTTTGCCGCGATCTGGTTCTGGATTTTACGAAAGGTTGGACAGGGTGCTGGTGGCGGGTTTATGCGAATAGGAAAATCCAAAGCCAAGGTCTATATGGAAAAAGATATTCCGACGCGCATGAAGGATGTGGCTGGTGTGGATGAAGCAAGGGAAGAACTGTTGGAGGTCGTGGAATTTTTACGTACACCCGAAAAATATACAAAAATTGGCGGGAAGATTCCCAAGGGAGTGCTTCTCGTCGGTCCACCCGGCACTGGAAAAACCTTGCTAGCCAAGGCGATTGCCGGAGAAGCTGGGGTGCCATTTTTTTCTATTAGCGGATCGGAATTTGTGGAAATGTTTGTGGGGGTGGGTGCAGCGCGTGTGAGGGACTTGTTCGAACAAGCTCAGGCGAAGGCGCCTTGTATTATTTTTGTTGATGAATTGGATGCGTTGGGAAAGGCCCGGGGAACCGGTCCCATGATGCATGAGGAGCGGGAGCAGACTTTGAACCAACTGTTGGTGGAAATGGATGGGTTTGACCCTCGGGTCGGCGTGATTCTCTTAGCAGCTACGAATCGTCCAGAAATTTTGGACCAAGCCTTACTCCGTGCTGGGCGGTTTGACCGGCAAGTGGTTGTTGATCGTCCTGATCGCGCTGGCCGGGAGGCCATTTTGGCCATTCATACCCAATCTATCAAGGTCGACTCTGAGGTGGACTTGGAAAAGATTGCGGCGATGACGCCAGGAATGGTTGGAGCCGACTTAGCGAACGTGGTGAATGAAGCCGCATTATTGGCCATTCGGCGTGGTCGAGAGACTGCGCAAGAAGAGGATTTTCAGGAAGCGGTTGAGCGAGTGATTGCTGGACTGGAAAAGAAGAACCGTGTTCTAAATGAAGAGGAACGTCGGAGAGTGGCCCATCATGAAGTAGGGCATGCATTAGTGGCGTTGTCGTTGCCTGGTTCAGATCCCGTGCATAAAATTTCTATCATTCCTCGAGGTATTGCGGCTCTAGGGTATACGCTGCAATTGCCGACTGAAGATCGGTACCTCTTAACAAGAACAGAGCTAGAAAATCGTATAGCTGTACTGTTAGGGGGGCGTATTGCGGAGGAGTTAGTGTTTGGAGAAGCTTCCACGGGGGCCGCGGATGATTTACAGAAAGCCACGAGTATCGCGAAGCGAATGGTTAAAGATTATGGCATGAGTGAAAAGCTAGGGACGGTGAGTTTGGATGAATCAATACAACCGACATTTTTAAAAACAGCCGAACCTCATGCTGTCCCGACCTATTCCGAACATACGGCTCAGGAAATTGATTCAGAAGTGCGGCGGCTCATTGATGAACAAGGGCATCGTGTCCGAACGATGCTGACAAACCTTCAGTCTGTCTTGTTGTCGGCTGCCGAGCAACTTTTAAAGGCGGAAGTGATGACCGGTGATGAATTGCAGGCGCTTCTCTCGCCTAATAAAAAAGAACCCACTCTTCAATGAATCAGGCTGTCTAGTCTTTAGTGGTTACCTTTCCCTTGATCTTCGTGGGTTACTTGAATATCAATGACGGCGCCCTCTCGCTCTAAGGCGCGAGTGCCAAATCGATAGGTTGGCGACATGGTATTGTGGGCCATGCGCCGGTCTCGCGGTTCTGGAAATTCCATGCGAACCTTCATGTCTTCATTGCCAAGCACGACGACTTTCATATCCAAAAAGCCTGCCATGCCTGGATGCCAGGCGACCAATTTATATACCCCTTCAGGAATGTCGGGGAGTGTGAAGTTTCCATGTTCATCTGTCACCGCGTAATACGGATTGTAAACGGCCAGTCCCCAAGCTTGCATGTACGGATGAAAGCCACATTCTATAAAAAATGTTCTGCGGCCCTGGGTAAAGTGAATGGTGTCGATCATGGCTTCGCCTGGTTTGTGTTGATGATCTTTAAGAAGATCTTTAGGATGAAAAGGGTTGAGTCGAAGTGGCCGGTGAAGCATGACTTTGGCTCCAAAGGGAGCGGTTTCATAGATCTGGACATCATGGATGATTGGGTCCATGTTTTTGATATGAATGGGTTGATGATCGCGAACCACCAGGAGCCAGGGATCGAACACACAATCTTCGACCACCACTTGGGAGGGTGGGATTTCAGAAAAAGGTTTGC
This sequence comes from Nitrospirales bacterium, assembly GCA_965223295.1. GTDB lineage: Bacteria > Nitrospirota > Nitrospiria > Nitrospirales > UBA8639 > Nitrospira_E. The sequence continues at coordinate 271,232 of CBDCWC010000002.1, forward strand.
CTTGATGGATGCCTTCCAAGAACACTACCGTATTTTTTAATCCGCCATCGGAGGCAACATGAAATTCATCGATTAAGCGCCAGCCGTCGCCGGTTGAAATGCGCCCGCAAAATTCGGTGTTATTGTTGGTGATGAGTGAGAAGGCCAAGGGAGGCGGTTCTTTACCAGCGAGCACGATTTTACCGGAAATTGAGCCTCCATTTGAGACAGAAGTTTCCTTATAGGCCAAAGTTGGGGAAGAAAGGCTAATCGTCAATGCGATGGTGAAAAATCCTAACGCGATTTTCATGGATCAATCCTTTGGTAAATCAGATAAAAAAGCTCTTACACACAAGCTGCTATTCTAAGGAATTCCTAAACCTCTTTTCCAGTCTTCTGTGCTGTCCCAAACATACAGAATGGATTCCTCAGTTTTAGGGCAACCCAGAACGTCTAGGCTCTAAGTCGTGAGTTTGACGCTTTCAGCGACATCTCTAGCAATTAGAGCTGTCGCGCTTTTCCCCATATTCCAATCACGTTTTCCATAATGGACTTGTATTATAAGACGTTTTGGCCACTTCCCTGTAGGGAACTGTTGAATAATGAAGATATCAAAGGTCGTATTTCATCACGAAGGCCTAGACAATCAGAAGCTTCGGGTCGGTTCAAAAAAGTCCGTCCAGCAGGGCCACAGCCATTTTTGGGCGCGGAGCGTACCGGCAATACGTGAGTACGGAGCAATGGCGAGAACCTCGCTGGTGGCTTTTTTCAACCGACCCCTCTTGTACTTGTTCGACTGAATGTAAATATAAGCATATCTCTTGCCAAATCTTTAACAGAGCTAGATGTACCCTATGTTTTCTTGATTCAGCGAAACGGTAAGAAATCAATCTCGACTATGAAAAGGCCTACAGAGCCATGATGACTTCAATTCGACGGGAATGGTCAGAAAAGTCCGTCTAGCCAGGCCGCAGCCACTTTGGTGCGCGGAGCGCTAGGACTACGTGAGCACGGAAAAATGGCGAGAACGTCGCTGGTGGCTTTTTTCAGCATTCCCGAAGGCAAAAGTGAAACGAAGAAAGCCATGAAGAAAGGAGACAAACCATGAAATATTTATTGGCTGTTGACGGATCCGATCAATCGGTGGATGCCATCCGGGTGTTTGAAGCCTTAGCTCCTGCTGAAAGCTTGAAGGTTCTGCATGTTGTACATGTTCCAGGTGTTCCCTATCCGGCCGTTGGTGCAAATGTAGCCCAAGACCTAGCGATGACTGTGGAAAGCATGATAGGGAAGAAGGAGAACGTGTGTTGGATCAAGCGGTGTCTCTTCTGCCTCTGCACCCAGGCGCCGTTTCCAAACAACTTGAAATAGGCAAGCCTGCTGAATCTATCCTCAGTGTGGCTGAAGAAGAACCCCCCGATTTGATTGTCATGGGTGCCCGTGGGCTAGGACGTCTCCAAGAACAGATCTTTGGAAGTGTCTCGCATCGGGTTATGACGCATGCCAATTGTTCGAATTTTCTTGTTAAACAGCCCGTTCGGACCATTAAGAATTTGTTGGTTCCCATTGATGGGCAGGAGGACGCCGATGCCATACTGAGCTTTTTCAAGAAAAATCCATTTAGAGAGGCCTGCTCGGTCATGGTTCTCCACGTGATTCCTGTGATGGACCCAATATGGCCGGTGGGGGCTATGATCCCACAAGATTTCCGCAAAGAAATGAAGAGCTATGCGGAAAAGTTTACACAGGTGTTGTGTGGGGAGTTGGAACGATTGGGGCATCAAGCCAACGGAGTCGCTGTTGAGGGAGCTCCCTCGGTTACGATTGTCGAGGAAGTCAAAAAAACCATGCCCGATCTTCTTGTGATGCGACCCCACCGTCACTCAACAGTCGGTCGATTTTTCCTGGGAAGTGTCTCACATTCTGTCGTTCATCATACTGACTGCTCGATTGTATTGGTCCGTGATAGTGATTAATTTGAAGGGAAATCTCTGAAGCAACGTTCAGAAATAGTAGGTGAGTATGGGAAAACTACAAGTGTATGTTAAAGGCAGAAAGTTTGATGAATATCGGACGGTATCTCCTGGTTACGTAGGTTTCGGAATGTTGGTCTTTTTCTATCTTGGTATGGGAGCCACTGTCATGACATGGTCATTCCCAAAACATGATATGTGTTCTGAAATGCTGATGTTTGTAGGTCAGTGGCCCTTCGCGTCTGAATACAAAAAAACTTTCGCAGAAGGTTTTCCCCTTATTAAGAACACACTGTTCTGTCATAAGCTCGAATCTTGAGGTGATGTGGTTGTAGACGAAGCCTGTTCATCTTCTTTGGCTGAATGATGCCCTCCCTCAAATTTTTGGCTTTTGACTGTAAGGGTTGGGTAAGGGCTGTGCTGAAGCACCTTGGCTGTAGTGCTGCCAATGATGAGTCGCGGTAGACCTTTTCGTGCATGTGTCCCCATGATAAGCAAATGGGCTTCTTGTGAGGCGCAGACTTTTAGAATGCTCTCGAGCGCTGGTCTCTCGACTAGCTCAAATCGCGCGGACAATCCTTCCTTGATGAGCACCTCAGTTAAATTTTGTAGCCGTAGTTCAATTTTTTTTCTATTGGCTTTGTCCTCCAACGGATGTGTCAGCGAAAAGTCTAAGCTATAAGACAAAGGCTCAATGGCATACATGAGAGTCAGGGAAGCATCAAACCATTTTGCTATTTGTACCCCATATTCGTATGCATCGATGGAGCAATCGGAGAAATCTATAGGTAACACGATCTGTTTTGGTTTTATCGCAAGAGTATGTAGCCCAGCTGTTTCCTCTGGACTTCGTTCTGGAATTGTTAATACGGGGCATGGTGCTTGTTGAACCGTCCGTTCAGCCACGCTACCAAATATGACACGACTAAGGCCGGCCCATCCGTGTGTGCCGGTAATAATTAAATCGGTCTTGCGGTCTCGAGCAAGGGAGCAAATTTGTGCTGAGGCCAGGCCGGTTCGAATTTCTGTTGCAGCTTGGGGAACATGTTTGGTCGCTGCTCTCAGTAGTTCATTTAGGTGATCTTCGGCCACCTTACGTTGCTCATCTACATAGCGTTGGGCGATACCAGTGTCGATGTCCAATCCTGGTTGAAGAGCTAATCCATGAAACAGGGTCAGTTCTGCTCCCAAAAAATTGGCCCATTCTATTGCATATTGAAAGGCCGAAGCCGAGCAAGGTGAAAAATCTGTGGCGAAGAGGATATGGGTTACGATCTTAACCATTGAATCTCTCCGGGCTTCAGTGTGGAAAGTAGAAAGTGAGAAGTACAATGTTAGAACTTAGGAGTACACACAGGTCCTAACTGGAAATTAAATTCTTATCTCCTAATCCCTTGCTCTTCTTCCTTTTTTCTTCTCAATTTTCACGCACTGGCTATACGGCGTCCACCACTAAGAGCAAGATCTCGCCTTTCATATCCTGATGAATAGAGCAATGGAATTCAAAGCGGCCAGGTTGATCAAGCACTAGTCGGAAAGAGACCTCTTGCCCAGGGTCTATGTACGCACCTTCGACCCCTTTGCCATAAGTGACTACCCCTTGACTCTCTACATGCGTGAGTATGTTAAAAAACATTAACGATCCGAAGTCATGCCGTACATTATCCAAGTTTTTTACTCGGATGATGGTATCTGTATGAAGTTGAAGCGGCATTTGAGAAGTCTGAAATGTATAGTCTTTAATCGTCACGCTGACTTCTTGTTGTGACGGGGTATCTGAAAGTCCAATGCCTCCCATCAGAACCGTTCCCAAAACTACGAGGGCCAATCCGAGGGCCGTTTGATTCCAATAGTGTTTCATGCGCGGAATCTCCTATTGATTCATATGTGTAAATGAGAAGCGAACATTATGTGAGCTTTCAATCTTTTATTATCGAACAATAAGGACAGGACAAGGAGCTTGATGCAGTACAGTATGTGAGACGCTCCCCATAAAAAATCTGGCCAGGCCCCCTCGTCCATGAGTCCCCATCACGATCATGTCAGCTTGAGAGGCTTTGGTTTGTTCGAGAACGGCAAAAGCTGGATCTCCCATTCCCACTTTGGTCTCGGCTGCATAGCCCATTTGGGCCAGTTTATCTGTGACGGATTTCATGCGTTCTTGCGCCTCTTCAATCGCGTGAGTTTCAAGAAGCTTTGATTGCCCTAAGGTGACTGGCCAGGCGAGTTGAGGTTGAGGCCAGACGGCGAAGACATCAATAGCGACGGCTTTACGAAACGGTTGGAGTGCTAAAAATTGCAAGGCGGCGTTCGTGTCTTCTTCTCCTTCAATGGGCAAGAGAATTTTTGTTAATTGAGTGAGAGGTTCTTTGAGAATCATGGTCGAGCAGGGAGCATGCATCAAGACTCGATGTGATGTGCTTCCCAGGATCAGTTCTTTGACTTGGCCGAGGCCTCTCGCTCCCAGAATAATCAAATCAGATTTGGCCGACTGTGTTGTTTCGAGAATCACATTCACGGGATGGCCTTCTTGATGAATTTTTTGGACATGAGAAATATCATGTGGAAGTTGTTCCTGAGCCTCTGTCAGAATTCGTTCTCCTTCTTCCCGTAATTTTTTTTTCATATTTGACTGAAATTCATCGCGGAGTTCAGGGGTTACCATCGCGAAGTTAATGTCAGGAACGTTCAGAGCGTGAACAAGAACTAGTTCTTCGGGGGGCGTCAGAAGTCCAAGGGCTTGTACTGCATATCTTGAATTGGTCGAGCCATCAACTGCAGCAATGATCTTCAAAATAATATCCTTTCCTTTGAATCGGAGGAACTCCGCCCATGTCTAACCCTAGCCTAAAAGATTAGCAAGAGGAGTGCCAGAAAAAGGTAATCCAATGGGAGGCCGCGACCTTAAGAAAAAGGGTGAAAAGCTCCAACCGACCCATCATAGAAATTCATTTTTTCTCGAATTGATCGGAGCACCGTTCGAGTTGGTTGCTATCAGCGATGTATATTGCTACAGAAGGTAACATCGCCCTGACGCAAAATGCTACAATGGCGAATTCTTAAACGAATGTTTTCTATCCTTCATTGGTCTACTTTGGGTGGATCAATGATGGGTAAATGACTACTTTCAGATAGAGAATCTTTTCATGACGCATGATCCTCCTTCAATTTTAGTAGTTGATGATGAACGGGAAATGCGGCAACTGTTACAGGATATTTTGGAAGAGGATCAGTATCGTGTTGTGGCCGCTTCAGATGGAGAAGAGGCTCTGGCGCGATTGAAATTGGAACAATTTCCAGTTGTGGTCACCGATATCCGGATGAAAGGAATGGATGGTTTTGGCCTCTTGGAACATGTTGTTCAAAGGTACCCTGAATCCAATTTGATCATGATGACGGCGTTTGGTTCAGTCGAGTCAGCCGTTGAGGCGATGAAGCATGGAGCATTCGATTACCTCACCAAACCGGTGAAGGCCGATGAATTATTGGTGACAGTGAAAAAAGCGCTCCGAGAGGCTCTGCTTCGTCAAGAGGTTCAGCAATTACGCCAACAGGTCAGTCGGGAATTTGCCTTTGATCAAATTCTTGGCAAAAGCAAGCCCATGCGAGAAATTTTTGATCTTATTCGTCGCGTTGCGGATTCGCAGACGAATATCCTCATCACAGGAGAGAGTGGAACGGGGAAAGAACTTGTGGCGAAAGCTCTTCACTTTAATAGCCAACGAAAATCAAAGCCCTTTGTACCCGTCAATTGTGCAGCTATTCCTGAGCAGTTATTAGAAAGTGAACTGTTTGGTCATGTGCGGGGTGCTTTTACAGACGCGAAATTGGACAAGCGTGGGTTATTTGAGGAAGCGCATGAAGGGACCCTATTCCTGGATGAGGTCAGTGAATTACCTATGATGTTACAAGCCAAGTTGTTGCGTGCTGTGCAGGAACGGGAAATCCGACGGGTTGGCGCAACGAAACCGACGGCAATCAATGTTCGTCTCATTGCAGCCACAAATGTCATGTTGGCCGAGGAAGTCATGGCCAAGCGGTTTCGAGAGGATTTGTACTATCGATTGAATGTGATTGAACTGTGTCTTCCGCCGCTTCGCGAGCGTAAGGAAGATATTCCGTTGCTTGTTCACGGCCTTTTGCATAAAAGCGTAACGGCTCAGCATAAACACGTTGAGGGGATTGCTGATTCGGCCCTGGCCAGATTGATTGATTATCAATGGCCTGGGAATGTTCGAGAATTAGAAAATATAGTGGAGCGTGCTGCAACGTTAACCCAGGGACCGAAAATATCATTAGAGGATTTGCCGCCAAATATTCAGGCGATTCAAGGTGAAGGGCCATTTGTTGAAGATGCGGTTGAGCGAACCCTGCCTCTCGCACAAGTGGAAACGCATTATATTCGACGGGTGCTGGAGAAAATGGGCGGGAATAAATATCAAACAGCCAAAGTCTTAGGCATTGATCGCAAAACCCTTTATCGTAAGCTGGCAGAAATGGAAGAAGAAAAAAGTGAGAAGTAAGCCGAAAAGAAGTCAAAAACTCCATTCTTGACTCCTTGCTATTCGCACCTGACTCATTTCTCTGGCCAGACTTTCTGAAATGAGTATGAAAAACAAATCTTCTACGACAAACAAAACTCTCGAGCATGAACTTCAATTGCTTCGCAGAGAGAATGCCCGGCTGCGTGCTGTTCACACAATGCATCAAGGCACACAAGAAAATGTTGAAGCATTAGAGCAGCAATTAGCCAGTATCATTGATTCCGCTATGGATGGGATCATTACCCTTGACCAGGATTTCAATATTGTCCTGTTTAATGCAGCGGCCGAGGAGATTTTTCAATGTTCTGTGTCTGAGGTGCTCGGAAAGCCGTTGGATCGCTTAATTCCTGAGCCCATGCGAGAGGTGCATCGAGTGCATCTTACTCGTTTTGCAGAAAGCGGAGAGACCTATCGTCGCATGGGAAGGTATGGAGAAATATCCGGGTTGCGGTATACCGGGGAAGTGTTTCCGTTGGAAGCTTCCATTTCTAAAGTTGATCGGCTAGGCAAAAGATGGATGACTGTCATTCTGCGAGATATCTCTCAGCGTGTTAGCGATATGACCAAGCAGCGTGGCTTAGAAGTTCAACTTCGAAAAACCGAGCGATTGGCTGAACTAGGGACTCTCGCTTCTGGTATGGCACATGAAATTGGGACTCCTATGAATGTCATTTTAGGACGAGCCGAATTGTTAATGCGCAAAGCCAAAGATGAATCGACGAGGCGAGGGTTAGAAACCATCGTAATGCAGGTAGAGCGTATTACAAAAATCATGAATCAATTGTTAAGCTTTGCTCGTAAGCGTCCTTCAGAACAACGGCCGGTGGATTTAGGAAAGATTGTGGGTGAAGTGCTGGATATGCTGCCCGAAAATTTCCAGAAGAATGATATTCAGGTTATCAAAGACTATTCCTCTGGTCTTCCTTACGTGTTAGCTGATCCAGATCATATGAGCCAAGTACTCTTAAATTTAATGCTGAATGCCTGTCAGGTCATGCCTGAAGGTGGAACCCTCACCCTTACGCTTGGCCGCCGAGACAATGCAGTTGAACTTGGTGTGAAAGATACGGGCCCCGGGATTTCTGACGAACATATTTCAAAAGTGTTCGACCCATTTTTTACCACTAAGGCTGTGGGGGAGGGAACGGGGCTTGGGTTAACCGTGGTCCATGGCATCATCCAAGAACACAATGGAACCATTCGCGTAGAGAATGTTCCCGGACAAGGTGCTGCGTTTACGATTTCCCTTCCTATCTATTCCCCAGAAGATTGTCCGAGATCATGAGAAGTGAAGAGTGAGATATCAGGAATGGGATGGGAAAAAAGCTATGAACGATAAACAAAAAGATAGTCCAAGAACAATAATTGGTTTTTTCCCTCACTTTTCATGTTTCTCATGCTTCTGGTTCGTGTCCTTCTGGTTCGACATGAACCACCACGTCTTCCACTGAATCAAAATGATCGATAAGCATGGTCTCAACTGTTGTTGCAAGCTTATGGGCTTGTTCCACAGACCAGGTGGGCTCCACATGAATGGAGAGATCCACGAACACATGATTGGCCAGCCCGCGTGTTCGGATGTTGTGGCAATCCAAAATGCCAGGTAGGGAGATAACGGCGGAGTGAATATCTTGTGGATCTATTCGGATCTGGTCCGTCAAAGATGACAAAACGTCTCTTAGCACAATCATCGCGGTCCAGGCGATGATCCCGGCGATGATAATGGCCACCAATGGATCAATAGACGGATAGCCAGCTTGAATGGCAATGAGTCCCGCAACGACTGACAACGATGTCAGCACATCACTTGCCGTGTGATACGAGTCAGCCATCAGAATATCACTTTTGAATTCCTTCCCTTTTTGGCGTTCCCATTTCGTCACAAAAATATTCATGCTCATGGTGATGAACATGATGGTAAAACTGATTGTGGTGACCTGGGGATGTATGTCCATCGTCCAGGATCGGTAGGCTTTCCAAATAAGATAGAGACACGTCATGGCCAGAAGCCCACCGATGGCTCCAGTTGCCAAGGTCTCAAACTTTTTATGACCATAGGGATGATCAGCATCAGGCTTGGGAGAGGCTAACCAAAGGCCCAACAATCCCACAATATTTGAGAGGCCATCAAAAAATGAGTGCAGTCCATCAGCTTGCATGCCTAGGGATTGGGTGATAACTCCATAGATCCATTTTGCAGATGCCACAAGGACATTCAGCAAAAGGACCCACAACAATATCCGGCGAATGTTTTGGAGACGTGTCATGAATGATGTAGGAAAGATGCGTGCGATTCTTAACAGGATTGTTCTGAAGAATAGATTGTGGATTGTGTTCAATTCATTGAACGTGCGAAACTCAGCCGACTTCCAACTTGAAAACTACCTCGTCCGACCTGGACCTTTGGCCGCCTGTGTGAGAGCTATTCGAGTCATCAACGGTCCGATCAATTCAAAAACAATCGTGGAGCCAATGGCAATTGGCAAAATTACGTCCTTGAGCGCTGGGAAATGTTGACTGGCGAGAAGAGCCATACCCAATGCTACTCCAGCTTGAGGCCATAGTGCTGCTCCCATCCATCGTTGTAAAAGAGGGTGAGCACAACAGATGGCTCCTCCGCCCCAGGCCCCAATCGTACGCCCCAGGAGGCGTAACAGGATGTAGGCGAGACCAAGGAGAGTAACAGTTTGCAATGCATAGATATCGAGTGATGCTCCAGCCAAGATGAAAAAAAGAATCATGAATGGCCATTCAATTCCTTCAATGGCACTGAAAGGACGACGGTGATGCTTGGCTAAATTGGCAACCGTGGCACCTAGGATCATCCCGGCTAAAATAAAAGAGACATGCAACCATTCAGCAAGTCCGCCACAAAGCAGGACGATGCCTAGGGCTTCAGCTTGAGTCGGTTCCCCTGGCCTGAGTTGTCCCGTGAGATAAGCCATGGGAATACCCAAAATCAAGCCCAAGAGAATGGCTCCTCCAATTTCATAGGTTCCTAGTAAGAGCGTCTGCATGCCTTCTCCATTGCCAGAGATGGCCTGGGCAAAAGCCAACAAAAAGCTAAAGATGATGAGTCCCCATGCGTCGTCGATCGCTACGATACTTTCCAGAATTTCTGAAAATTCACCCTTCGAACGAGTTTGGCGAATGACGTCTATGGTTGCGGCGGGATCTGTCGCCAGGGCAATGCCAGCAAGTATGAGTGCGACTTCGGGTTGGATGCCCAGTATAATGAGCCCAAGGAAGACGGTCAGAGCTGTTCCGACCACTGAACCAATCGATATCCATAAGACACACTTCCCACGTTTTTTCAGAGACGTGATAGTCAGAGCATGACCCAATAAAAATCCCACCATAGATAGAGCGATGTCCGTGACGACTGGAAACCAGTCTTCTTGAAAGTCTGGGAGAATATTTAGTCCTGATGGACCAATGGCAAAACCAGAGAAAAGTAATAGGGTAACTCTGGGTAACGGAGTGCGGCGTCCGAGCAGATCTGTTAAAAGGCCAAGAAGAAAAAGGAGCCCCAGCGTGATTAATATTTTGGGAACAATTTCCATTAGCACCCAAAAATGTTATGTGAAGGCATAGGATAGAAAACGTGAACTCTTCATGAAGAATATGGATGACATATAAAGATGAGAACGTTACAAATGAATGGAAACCTCATGCACTTTTGAGAAATATTTTTGGTGATAAGTGGAAAAACGCTACATTGTCCGAAAGCCTATGAATCCAGCAAAGAGGGACAGAATGAATGTTTTCTTGCATATGCAGAATAATAAAAGACTATTTTAGTCTATTATATGGGAACGAAAAGATACATAAAGCCCAAACTTGGCAAGATTTGTGCGTAAATCAGAAAGAAGATCAGATAGGACTAGGGTATTAGAGTGATTGTTTATAATTAATTTGGAGTCTTACGCACATGAAAATTTTATGTTCTGTTGATGGATCAGATTTTTCTTGTCTGTTAATGCAGAGTGTGGGAACTGTGTTTCGGAGTAGGGTCAAAGAGATCGTCCTCTTGCATGTGTTGCCTGTGGGGCAAGTTAAGAAACGTCGAATCCCTAATACAGGACAAGTGGGTTCGTGGTTCGATCTCTCTGAAAAAATGAACCAAGCCAGTAAAAAACTGTTATATGAGCATGCCGAAAGAATCAAATTGGTACTGAACCAAGCAGGAACGACTAGACAGACGTCTCTGAAAACTCTAGTCATGAAGGGGAATGTTTCAGATTCTATTCTGCGAGCAAGTGAAAAGATGAACGCTGATTGTATTGCAGTTGGTTCCAGAGGAATGACCGATGTTCCAGGATATTTGTTGGGGAGTGTATCAAGAAAAGTGGTGACGCATGCTTCATGTTCTGTCTTTATGGCCAAAGGGGAGGTCACGGTTCCCCTTTCAGCATTATGTGCGGTGGATGGATCAAAAGCCACCACACGAGCCATCAAAAAAATGACAGATTGGTTGGACCCCGATGAAATTGCCTTGCATGTGGTTTCGGTAGTTCCTGAAAAATTGACTGACTTGGGTTTAGAGATATTAGGAAAAAGGCAAGCCAAGGCTCTGATGGCACCGGTTCGAAAGCAAGTTCGAGTGTTATTGGCTGATGTTCAGAAGAAATTTCTTAAGGCAGGTTTTCAGGTGGATACGGAATATTTGGAGGGGAATCCTCCTAGAGAAATTGTCGAGGCTGCCAAATGTTTGAAGACGTCATTGATCTGTGTTGGATCAAAGGGCCTTTCCGGGATTGACCGATTCATGTTGGGGAGTGTCTCTGAGTGGGTTAGTACTCATTCGCCGGAGTCAGTGTTGGTGATACGCCAATAACCTATGGGAGAAAAGAAAGTGAGGTTGAAATTGATAGAAAATCGGCGTGGTAAGCAAAGACCTGCAATCGCACAATATGTGGTCTGTTTGGCCTTCTTGATGTTGGCGTTGGATATGTTTTATCTCGTTCCTCTCACGTTTGCCGATCATGTTCCCGGGGAACCATCTTCAACTCCAGAGGTACAAAGTTGTGCTGGGGAGCATGCCGGCCGTTTCGTGAGCGACGACGTCCTACAGATAATTTTGGTGGAACATGCCAAATGGGTACAACATCATCCTAGTTCCAATGGGAAACGGGCTAATTTGTGTGGTGCGGAATTATCGGGAGCTGACTTTCGCGAGCAAGATCTGAGTGGAGTAAATTTTCAGGGAGCCAACCTTTCTCGTGCCGACTTTACGGCTGCTATTTTAGTCCATGCGAACTTTCGCAAAGCGAATGCGAATGAAGCCTCATTCTATGCCGCAGATTTACGAGGAGCCAATGGGTCTGGGGCACTCTTTCGTCGTGCCAATTTCCGAAAAGCGAATTTGAGTCAAGCCAATTTTTCACGAGCCGATTTGCGGGAGGCGAATTTGGCAGAGGCTCAATTACGTTTTAGTACCTTGCGGGGGGGCAACTTGGAAGAAGCGTACTTGGTCGGCGCTGATTTAGAAATGGCCAATGGTGAAGAGGCTAACTTGGTTCGTGCGGATTTGCGAGAGGCGAATCTGCACCGGGCGTTGTTGGCTCATGCCAAACTAGTAGAAGCGGACCTGAACAGCAGTCATTTACAGGAAGCTGATTTTCGTTCGGCTGATTTATCTGCGGCCGACCTGGGTGCCGCCAATATGAATGAGGCCATTTTTGAAGAAGCAGAACTCCGTGAGGCCACGTTGGAGCGAGCGGTGCTCTATCATGCCAATCTTCACAAAGCCAAATGTGCCGGAGCTAACTTTCAAGAAGCGGATTTGTTAGGGGCCAATTTGAGCGAAAGTAATCTCGTGAGAGCGGAGATGGACGAAGCCTTTTTGTCAAAGGCCAATTTACAGAAGGCTAATTTAGAAGGTGTAGATTTGTCATGGGCTAACCTGGTTGAAGCCGATCTTTCGGAAAGTAATCTAGAATTCTCTGTCATGTTCCGAACAAACTTACAAGACGCGATTCTGGATCGGGCCAAATTTTATGGAGCAGATCTGCGAGGGGCGAATGTGAAAGGAGCTTCGTTTCATCGAACAGGGTTGCATGGAGTCGCGATGCGATATGCGAATGGATTTTCTCAGGACCAAGTCAATGAAGCCTGTGCCGATGTTCGAACGCGCCTGCCAGAAGGAATGAAGAGGCCTCTAGCTTGCCAGAAAAAGTAGGCAGTGTGGTTTATGAAACGTTCTTTTCTTATTATTCTTTTCCTAGGTTTGATGGTCTTTCTCTCTCTTTAGGGGTACTACTAGCAGAACAGGGTGATGCTCACTGGGGAAGGACGCTCTACCTAAAACATTACAGAGTAGGTCACGGTCCAGAGGGGAAGGGCGATGGGGATGTGGAGATTTGTGTTGTCGGATGAAGAGATGGCTTCTGTTTTGAAATATGTTCGATCTTTCTCTTCGGGATCGTAGTTTTTACGAAAAAGCATTGTTATTTGAGGGACTCTTGACGAAGCACTTTCACTAACCCCACACCCCCGAAAATCAGAAGCACACTTTGAGGTAAGCCAGCCGATATTGAGGCGGCTTGAAGAGCCTTGAGTCCACCGGCAAGTAGCAAGACCGCTGCCGCTGCCCCTTCGGACACTCCCCAATACACACGATTGGCCACAGGTGGATTGGGGTTGCCTCTTGAAGTGATCATATCTGCTACAAAGGAGCCAGAATCTGAAGAAGTGATAAAGAACATGACCATGAGAATCAGTCCAATCCACTGCATGAGTTCTGTCCAGGGAAGTTGTTCGAGTAAGAGAGGGAGTGACATAGCGACATTCTTCAAGATGGGTTCTGTGAGCCCCCCATCTCCGAAACGTTCCACATACAATGCCGTTCCTCCAAAGACGGCGAACCAGACGAAGGTCACAAATGTTGGTGCCAACAAGACGCATACCACAAACTCTCGAATTGTTCGCCCACGTGAGATTCGTGCAATAAATATCCCGACAAAAGGACACCAGGATATCCACCATCCCCAATAAAATAATGTCCAATTCGTTTGCCACTTCGATGACGATCCCCAGTCGACCCATACACTGGTCTGTGCTAGAAAGAGCCCATAGTCAAGTAGGCCGAGGGCAAAAGTCTGAATTTGGTACAGAGTGGGCCCTGTCAGGAACACGAAACCTAAAACCAAACACATGATGGCCACGTTTGTGATACTTAAATATTTAATCCCACGTGACACCCCACTCACCGTGGAAGTCGTCGCTACGAGAGTAATGAACGTCACAATCCATATTTGGTTTGAGGTGATATATCCAATGTTGGTCAATTGGCTTAAGGCTGCATTTATTTGCATGGCCCCCAATCCGAGGGACGTGGCTACGCCTAACAACGTTCCCACAGTACAAAAGGCATCGGTTCCATGGCCTAACCAGCCATATATTCGATTTCCAAACACGGGATGTAAGAGTGAGCGAGGAGCTAACGGCAGGCCCTGACGAAAATGAAGGAGAGCAATGCCCAGACCGAAAATGACGTACATGGCCCAGGGATGGAGGCCCCAATGAAAATAGCTGAAAAAGATGGCCTCACGTGCGGCTTCGTTTGTCATAGGCTTTGCGGTGGGTGGGGCTTGGAAATGATTCAGGGGCTCAGCGACACCCCAGAAAACTAAGCCCATTCCCATTCCTGCCGCAAACAACATAGCTAGCCATGCCATTCTACTATATTGTGGACTTTCATCTTGCGGCCCCAGTCTGATTCTTCCATAACGGCTGCTCAGCAACCACAACACAAAAACGAGCAAACCTGCAGTTGCGAAGATGTAGTACCAACCGAAGGTCTGCGTGATAAACGTCAATGTGGCTTGAAACGTTATTTTCGCCAGATCAGTCCAGAAACCAGCAAACAGGATAAGTGCAACATTGAGGGTTGCAGCAAGAAAGAAGACTGGAGGACTGATCCCATCGCGCCATTCAAGGAAGAGAGCTTTGGTAGTATGGAACACCTTCATCGGTGTTATTCAACCAGCATTGTGGCATCCTTGCCAGCTAGGTTTTTTCATTTCCATTGCGACACTCTGGTATTCCTGGAAGGAATCTGTCCTGTCAACGTACAGTTAAGACGCTGGCTATTCTAAAGAAATCGCCTCACGTTCTCTTCATATTGTTTAGGAGCAATCGTATCTCACTCACCGCAACTTCGGAAGCCTATTTCATCGTCCAGAAAAATCGAATGTCTGTCAGTTGCTTTTTACTCATTCACAAGTCGTGTCAGGTGGGTTGGCCCAAATGATTTCCATGAGCGACTATGATTTTAATGGTAACGCTGCATTGATACTGTACAACTAGTTCGGCGACCGCCGACTCAAAAATTTTTCAGGAGCCTGACTCCGTGGGAAAGAAACCCTTCTGGTGTCATAGCGAGTTAAACCCGCCCATTGTGATAAGGTTGGGTGATGTAGTAAAGCTAACGTCGATGTGGGCACACCAAGCCTTTCGCTTGAGACCGTTTGAAAAGGTCTAGAGGGAAATCATAGGTATCCAGTGGACCATCATACTTTTTTTCTCCACCTGCTCATCATTCTGTTATCCGCAAGAATTTTTGCGGAAATTGCTACACGCCTTCACATGCCACGAGTAATGGGGGAACTCTTTGCCGGTGTTCTTCTTGGGCCAAGCCTTCTGGGTTGGATTGAACCACAGGCTGTTATTAAATTGTTAGCGGAAATTGGCATTATCCTACTACTATTCGAGGTGGGACTTGGTACCGACGTCAAGCGATTGGTTCGAACCGGGAAAGAAGCCATAATCGTTGCCATGACTGGGTTTGTTTTACCGTTCACTTTAGGCTTTGCTCTTGCTTACGGGATGTTCAGGCTACCTATTTTAGAGTCTCTTTTCATTGGAGGGACTCTCACGGCCACAAGTATTGGCATTACGATGCGAATCCTAATGGATCTCACCAGGCATAATGAGCGAGAAGGCCAAATTATTTTAGGGGCTGCTGTGCTGGATGATGTGCTGGGTATTGTTTTGTTAGCTCTCCTCTATGAGTTTTCCATCGGGGGAGGCATTAATCTTATCAATGCCAGTAAAGTGTTGTTGTTTGTGGTGACATTTTTTGTTCTGGCACCCATAGCTGCCAAGTTCATCTCAATTCTCATTAAACATTTTGACCAAACCACAAAGGTTTCCGGTCTCATACCGACGTCGGTTGTGTCACTAGTACTGTTCTTTGCCTGGCTAGCTCATGCGGTTGGTGCACCGGAACTCTTGGGAGGATTTGCAGCAGGCCTTGCTCTTTCCAGGCGATTTTTCCTTCCTTTTGGAATTGCCTTTCATGGTGAGCCGGCTTTTGCCCATCGCATTGAAGAGCAGATGAAGCCGATCATTTTCCTCTTCACTCCAATTTTCTTTGTCATGGTTGGTCTTTCCCTCAACCTTCGGGTAATTGACTGGCATTCACCTTTTATCTGGACATTTTCTTCATGCCTGTTCGTGGTAGCCATAGTGGGGAAACTTGGAGGAGCCCTCGTTATTCAGGAACCTTGGCGTGATCGAGTGATCGTGGGTCTGGCCATGATCCCCCGAGGAGAAGTGGGCTTAATTTTCGCAGAATTAGGTCGAGTGAGTGAGATTTTTAGTAATGAAACTTATGCCGGCATGGTGATCGTCATTGCCCTGACCACTGTGTTCCCACCACTGATTATTAAGTGGATGTACCAATCCTTCGGCCATCCCCTCCCAATAAGTACAAGTACTAAGGGTGAGAAATAGCAGGGTATACAGGAATCCCGTCGTGTAGATATCCTTGTACTTTTTCGTTCATTGTATTCTGCAGAAATCTTTGTTGTGGCGCATCCGATTTTTTCAAAGAATCC
The DNA here is from genome assembly GCA_965223295.1 of Nitrospirales bacterium. Taxonomy (GTDB): domain Bacteria; phylum Nitrospirota; class Nitrospiria; order Nitrospirales; family UBA8639; genus Nitrospira_E. Next base: position 287,570 of record CBDCWC010000002.1, read on the forward strand.
GAACCCTGTCCTTTACCTCAATATATGGGCTTGAGGGACTCATTGAAAGACTTTAAAGGCACTGGTTGTTATTTCTGTCCCTGCTTCCGCCGTTGTTCTCGGAGTCGCTGTATTTCTTCTTCTCCCAAGGGTGCGTGATGCTTGATTTGTAGGCTTCGTGCCCATTCGCGGGCAAAGTCACGCTGGAGGTTCATATTCACCATTGCAGTGACGAACATTGTCAATAACGCTCCCAAACTCGCTAAGGCCATATCCTTGTGGGCATCCCACACATCGCCTTGGGTCCCTAAATAGGCAATCCCTAAGTCTCCCCCAACGACTGTTGCCGCCCCCCATTCCATAAGTTCGAAAATCATAGATGTGGCCATGATGAAACTCATGGGCAAAGCATAGCCCCAAAATCCTCGTACGCCGGCGATTCGCAAATACACCTCTCGTATAGGATAAGCCAGGAAAAGACCATAGGAAAAATGAACAATGCGGTCAAAATTGTTTCGTTGCCAACCAAATAGTTCATTCAGAGTATGTCCGGTGATTGATGTCCACCAAGAGTCATACGGAACTTCGGCATATGTGTAATGAGCGCCGATCACATGAAGACATCCAAAGAGATAGAGCAATGTGTAAGAAACTTTGGAGAAAGGAAATCGTGTATAGGTGAGGGCAAGAATAGGGACGATAAGAAATACGAGAACATTTTCAAGAAGCCAGTCACTGCGATACAGAGGCTCGATGGCGAGAACCATCCATTCCGCCAGAAACAGCGCTGCGAGGATAGACACGTAACATTTATGAGAAGAAGTCATAGCGATCCAATGAATTTTCAAGATTCCTATATATCAGAAGGGTACTTGATCGAATGAGGTTCCACGCAAGATGTCTCGCAGCAAAATGTTGATGAGATTGACACTCTAAGCAATTCTTGTATGTTAGAGATAGGTACGGTAACAAAACTATAGAATACAGACGATAAGTTCGAAATCTTGTTTTGTGCCAGTCCGTTCATAATGGCAAAGGCAGAATGTATGTTTAAAGCTAAATCCAGTTTGGTCCTGCTTCAACACTTTTACGGGCCTATGTGTTCAAGGCGATGTTTCGCACAGCTGGGGGGGTGTGATGTTTTCTGTGTTTGATATAGGAGGCTTGCAGGTGCCCTATGTGGCCGGAGTCTTCCGAGATCGAAAGGTGTCTAAGGTGTCAAAGACATCAGCTGGCAAACCAGTTGGTCATGAGACTCAGTTATCCAAACAGACATTGAGCAAAGGTTCTTCGTCTTTCCCAGCCGATCTCTATGAACAGGTACAGAACTTGTCGCAGACTAGTCCCTCGACTCTAGTGGCTCGAGACATCATGAGTTCACCGGTTACGTGCCTACCTTTAACTGCTTCGCTGGCTCAGGCTTGGGAGCTAGTGCTGAACACGCGGTTTCGGCATATTCCTATTCATTCTCAGGCTGAAATGCTTGTTGGTATTTTGTCTGACCGGGATCTTTCTCGCGGTACAGTTGAATCAGCTTTTGCTGGTATCAAAGGATCGGCTTATCTCGATAGGGTCACGATTGAACCCTATGTCAGTCATCCCGTGCTGGTGGCTGCTCCAGATACGACGTTACTGGCTCTTGCCCGCGTCTTATTGGAGGAACGAATTGGTGCCCTTCCAGTTGTTTCACAAGAGAAAGAATTATTGGGCATGATTACTCGTAGCGATCTGTTGCGGGTGATCGTCTCGCATCCACATTTTGAACAATGGGGGTAATAGGGACTGTAATCACTTTGGCATTGGAACATTAGATCCAAGAGGCACCTAAACCTGTAACTCAGATAGTGCGTGTCTTGTTTTTGAAAGCGGTTGTACCGTGCGGCCTCGATACGAGGCCCAAATTTATTTTCCATTGACATGAACTCTCTCTAAACGGGTGAGGAAACTTTGTAATAGTTTGGTTGAAAGAGAGAAGAAAAACAAAATCTGGGATGTGCAAAGGAGGGAATGATGCTTGCACAGGGGGAGAAGCTATTAATTGTCCATCGCCGGTTGTTTGAAAAAGACAGCGGACGGTTTTTTGTGGGAGATGTGCAGGCTTATGAAGATGGTATCGTAAAGGTCAAGGGGTATACATTTGTGAGGGATATGTGGACGGGAGCGGTCAACAAGAAATCTGATATTCGTACTAAGATGGTGTCCCTTGTTTCTGACACCTTCATTGTGTATCTCTTACCGGAAACTGTCCATCTGGATTCGGTTGAAATCAGCGGTGAGGTACTAACAGATGACCGAGGATTTACGATGGATGTCTCAGAATCAGTGTCCAAAGAAGGCTCGGTCCACTGATGGGGGAATGTTGAAAACAGATGCTCCACCCATCAAGGTGGGACAGGCATAATCTATTAATGGGTGATCCCTCATTCGGCTTTTTTTAAATATCTAATAATCTTGCTTGGGAGATGTGTTCTTTTCACCCTCCGTAGACGTTGATTAAATGGTGATCAATGAACTGATTCATGAGGTCGGTACGGGAAATCATGCCTATAAGTCGGTCATCACGGACAACAGGGATGCGAATAATCTGATGTTCGATCATTTGCTGAATGGCCATCTCAGCTGTGGCCGTTTCCTCTACCGTAATAGGTTGCGGAGTCATAATGTCTCCGGCACTTAATGTCTGCAAGTCTTTTCCGGCCGCTAGAGTTTTCAATACATCAAACTCTGAGACGATTCCGACAAGGTAATTGCCTGGTTCGATCACTGGTACGCCGCTAAATGTCCCAGAATGGATCAGGATTGCGATTTCTCGTGCACAATATTGTCGTGTGACCGCGACAATGCGAGTTTGCATCAGATCTCTGACTTTCATGTGAAGATTGAGTGTTGGCATCATCTTTCCTTTTCCATCATTCAATGGTGTGAGTTAGCTGAGCGTTCGCTTTTTGTTAAAAGACTCTATACATTGTGGATTTGCTGTGAGGGGATATTAGCAAAACCAGCAAAAGGAATACCAAGCGAGAATCCTCCGCCATTGATGCAGGGGGTTCATGTATGCGGCAGTTCAAGAAAGTCCGCTCGCCTGCGCGAAGCCGTTTTCGTGAAACTAGGTTCAGTCAGACCGCAGCTCATTTGGGGTTTGGAGCGTCGTGGCCTGACGTGAACCCCACAAGTGACGCGAACGCGGCTGGCGGCGTTTTTCAATAGACCTACCTGTACACCTTAGTGGAATCTCACATTCGAGGAACCGATGCTGTGATATGGCGAGAATGGTAGCCCAAGAGGAGTATCGGTATTGGTGGGAAGTGAGAGGTTTAGGGAACTTGAATCGATTCGAGATAGGATAGTAACTGCCAAATTCGGCCTCGTACTTGGTCAGCCCATTGTGTTTCAATCGAAACCTCATCGTCAGGTATTTGAAACCACACTCCAAAGACCGGCATCTCACGTGTGCCATGACTCTCTAATGGCTCGCGGCCATCAATCATGCGATACGCTTGCCAAAAAGGAAACGTACCTCCATTGCGTTTTTGCAATGTTGTTAGGTTTGCGGGCTTGGGAACAAGATGCTTGGCTTTTGGTCCGTTCCCCATAGCTTGTGGGCCATGACAGGGTGTGCAAAACTTTTGGAATAAATAGCGGCCGCCTTTGATGACCTCTTGTTGTTGCCCGCAGACTGTGTTGACGAACACTCCTAGGGTGAGAATGAGGACAATTACGGCTAGTTTCAAAGATCGTACAAAGCTGTTTGTTCTATTTGGGAATGATTGAAATGGAAAGGCAGGATATGAGTAACTATCTAATTTTCTAGAGTTCAGTTGAATCATATTATGATCATATCAGTCATGTGGTTTTTTGAGAAGAGCTGAGAGGAACTTGATCATTAGAAAGGAACGAATTTTTGTTATTATGCAAACAATGGTAGTTGATGGGGTTTTCGTCTAAGTGAGTGTGGCATGGTGAACATTCTAGTCGTCAATTGTGGAAGTTCATCCCTCAAGTTTTCGGTGTATGCGATGGAGGGCTTTTCTCAGGATCGGGAACTGAGGAAAGACCAGAGGTTGCTCCATGGAGCAATAACTGGGATTGGGGGCGAGGCTCAATGCCTCCTTACTAACCATCAGAGCGAGGCTCACCTTTTATCATGGCATATTTCCGATATCCAGTCCGCCATTGCATGGATGTCTGAAATGTTACAAGATCCTCAACGGTCTCCGGTAACCTGGAAGGACATTGAAGCGGTTGGCCACCGAGTTGTGCATGGAGGTGATACCTTCACCGAAGCTGTGCATATCGATGACAATGTGATCAGCCAGATAGAAGCACTGAATGACTTGGCTCCGTTGCATAATCCGGTCTGTCTGGCAGGCATTCGTTCGTTGCAACAGTTGATGGGTAAAAAGGTGCCAATGGTGGCGGTATTTGATACGGCGTTTCATTCCACATTGCCTGAGTATGCTCGAACCTACGCGCTACCGTTGGAACTAGCGACAAGGACAGGTATTCGACGATATGGCTTTCATGGTATTGCTCATGCGTCGTTGGCACTGGGTTACGCCCAATTCACAGGGAAATCATCTCAAGAATCGCGTCTGATCACTCTGCAATTGGGCCATGGCTGTTCGATGGCGGCTATTGATCGAGGAAAGTCTATTGAGACCTCCATGGGCTTGACTCCTCTGGAAGGCTTAGTCATGGGAACACGGTCGGGAAATATCGATCCTGCTGTGGTTTTTTATCTGATGAAACACCATGGGATGAACCTCGCAGAAGTTGAGCAACTTCTGAATGCACAATCTGGGCTACTAGGGATTTCTGGACGATCTTCAGATATGCAAGTGTTGCTGAAGGCGGCACGTGAAGACCAAGACAAACGGGCGCAATTGGCGATCGACATGTTTTGTTATCGCATACAGCAATTTCTTGGAGCCTATATGGCTGTCTTGCAAGGAGTAGACGCCATCGTATTTGGGGGAGGGATTGGAGAGCATTCATCGCAGGTACGAGAAAAAGTTTGCAGTGGAATGAAATGGTGTGGACTGCAATTAGATCCTACTCGAAATGAACAGGCTGTCAATGTGCGGTCAGGTGATGCGGCTAAGATAAGCTGCGATGATTCGACCATTGCAGTCTATGTTGTCGCGACGGATGAAGAAACACTGATTGCTCAGGAGACCTATCGTTCTCTTAAGCAATAGAATGGATGGGAGCAGTGTTTCCTTCTATTACCTTGAACCTTCATACTTTTCCTTCTTCTAGATAGGAGATGAATATGACATCGAGTATTTCAGAGCAAGAACTTGTCGATATCGATGCCTACTGGCGGGCGGCCAATTATTTGTCTGTTGGTCAGATCTATCTACTCGATAATCCGTTACTAAGGAAACCGCTCAGACTCGAGCATGTGAAACGACGTTTATTGGGGCATTGGGGTACAACGCCAGGGCTAAATTTTATTTATGTTCATTTGAATCGTCTTATTAAAAAGTATGATCTGAGCATGTTGTATATTGCGGGTCCTGGCCATGGTGGGCCAGGATTAGTTGCGAACACCTATCTCGAGGGAACCTATACGGAAGTGTATCCCAATATTTCACAAGATGTAGAGGGCTTGCGAAAACTGTTTAAGCAGTTTTCATTTCCGGGAGGTGTTCCGAGTCATGTGGCGCCTGAAACTCCGGGGTCGATTCATGAAGGCGGGGAGCTTGGCTATGCGTTATCTCATGCCTTTGGTGCGGTATTCGATAATCCCGATTTAATTGTGGCGTGTGTAGTAGGTGATGGCGAAGCGGAAACCGGGCCACTAGCCACGGCCTGGCATTCTAATAAATTCCTGAATCCCATAAGTGATGGAGCGGTTCTACCTATTCTCCATCTTAATGGGTACAAGATTGCTAATCCAACCTTGTTGGCACGTATTAGCCATGAGGAATTGAACAACTTGTTTTTGGGATACGGCTATCAACCTCATTTTGTGGAAGGGGCAGATCCAAAAGCCATGCATCGACTCATGGCTCAAACACTAGAGGATGTGGTGAATGAAATTCAGGCTATTCAACAACAAGCCCGAAACGTGGGAGATGTCACACGGCCTCGTTGGCCAATGATCATTTTGCGAACGCCGAAGGGTTGGACAGGTCCACAAGAAGTGGATGGCAAAAAGACTGAGGATTCATGGCGATCCCACCAAGTCCCATTTTCGGATATGGCGACCAACAAGAAGCATCTCAAGCTATTGGAAGATTGGTTGAAGAGTTATCACCCTGAAGAGCTGTTCGATAAAGAGGGACAACTCCTTCCACGGTTGGCTGCATTGGCTCCAAAAGGCATTAGACGGATGGGAGCCAATCCTCATACGAACGGTGGCCTGCTTCTGAAAGAGTTGAAGATGCCGGCCTTTCAAGATTATGCCGTGGATGTCCCTAAACCAGGCACCGTCATGGCTGAGGCTACGCGGGTGATGGGGCAGTTTCTTCGAGATGTGATGAAGTGCAATTTGGCAAACCGGAACTTTCTGGTATTTGGGCCAGATGAGACAGCTTCGAATCGGTTGAATGCCCTATTTGAAGTTACGAAGCGACGGTGGATAGCGAAAACTATTCCGGAGGATGATCATCTCTCAACCGACGGGCGTGTATTGGAAATGCTCAGTGAACATACTTGCCAAGGATGGTTAGAAGGCTATCTTCTGACCGGGCGTCATGGATTTTTCTCCTGCTACGAGGCCTTTATCCATCTTATTGATTCCATGTTCAATCAACATGCGAAATGGTTGAAGGTCACACGTGAAGATATTCCCTGGCGTCGGCCTATTGCGTCCTTGAACTATTTGTTGACATCCCATGTCTGGCGGCAAGATCACAATGGTTTTTCTCATCAAGACCCTGGCTTTATCGATCATGTGGTGAACAAGAAAGCCGAAGTGATTCGTGTGTATTTGCCGCCTGATGCGAATAGCTTGTTATTCACGGTCGATAAATGTCTACGTAGTCGAAACCTGGTGAATGTGATCGTCGCGGGTAAACAGCCGGGTTTGCAGTATCTCAGTATGGATGCGGCTATTAAACATTGCACGGCTGGCATTGGCATCTGGGAATGGGCGAGTAACGACAAAGGGGAAGAGCCGGATGTGGTGATGGCCTGTGCTGGCGATGTGCCGACATTGGAAACCTTGGCGGCCGTTGATCTGTTACGGAAACAAGTGCCTGACTTGAAAGTCCGTGTAGTGAATGTGGTGAACTTGATGAAACTGCAACCGCAGAACGCGCATCCCCATGGTCTGTCGGATCAAGAGTTTGACACGTTGTTCACGACTGACAAGCCGATTATCTTTGCGTTTCATGGATATCCCTGGTTGATTCATCGTCTGACCTACCGTCGAACAAACCATAAAAATCTTCATGTCCGGGGATATAAAGAAGAAGGGTCGACAACGACGCCATTTGACATGGTCGTCCTCAATGATCTTGATCGTTTTCATCTTGTGGCTGATGTCATTGATCGTGTTCCTCAACTAGGCTATCTGGCTGCGTATGCCAAACAGGCCATCCGTGACAAACGCATTGACCATAAAACGTATATCTCGACATATGGGGATGATATGCCTGAAATCCGTGATTGGAAGTGGTCTCACAAGTGAAGAATTGGGATTCGAGCGATACCGGGTCGGTTGAAAAAAGCCGCCAGCGGCGTTCTCACCATTTTTCCGTGCTCACGTAGCACCAGTACGCTCCGCGCGTAACAATGGCTGCGGCCTTGCTGGACGGACTTTTTTGAACTGACCCGACGCTGTTGATCGCTAAGGGCTTCCTGGTGAAATATGGCTTTTGATGTCTTCATTGTTCAACACTCCTATACCATACGATGATCAAAGTAGGTATGATATTCTGCTCGCCGCATGCAACTATGACAAACGTAATATGCCATAATAGCTCTGTCTTCTTCCTTGTGTGTTTTTTTACTTGGATCTTACCGGGAATGGTAGATGAAGGATGGTCAGGCATGGATCAGGATTATTCACGACAGGTTGAACGGGATAGAATGGTCGATGATCAAATTGTCGGAGAGGGAATTGTTGATCCAGCCGTGATTGCGGCAATGCGGAGGGTTCCTCGACATCGGTTTATTCCTGACTCTGGATCCGAAGAGGCTTACGGAAATTTTCCACTTCCTATTGGATATGAACAAACCATCTCTCAGCCATTTATTGTCGCGTTTATGACGGAAGCTTTGAAGTTACAACCCGGGGAGAAAGTTTTGGAAATCGGAACCGGCTCTGGGTATCAGGCTGCGATCCTGGCCGAGCTCGGAGTAGAAGTGTTGACGATTGAAATAGTGGGCCCCCTGGCCGCGCGTGCTGCCGAGAGACTCGCACAATTGGGCTACGACAATGTGAGAGTACGAACTGGAGATGGCTATCAAGGTTGGCCAGAGGAAAGCCCGTTTGATGTGGTAATCTTGACCGCATCGCCAGATCATATACCCGAGCCACTCTTGGCGCAGTTGGCAATTGGGGGGCGCCTCATTGCTCCTGTTGGGGCGCATTCTCAACATTTGGTTCTGATTCAACGAACCAAAGAGGGTTATGAGTCAAAAGATTTATTGCCTGTGCGTTTTGTCCCGATGACTGGACAGGCTGAGCAAAGCCCCCCGAAATAATAGGGGTAAAGAAATGTTGTGTTTGACTAATAAAAAGCTTCTTATGATGCGCGACGATCTCCTCCAGAATGCGCCTCTCTAACCTGTAGAAAAAATCCACAGATTTTTTAAGGCGTAACCTGCATGCGTGCCTAAAAGGGGCAATTTTTTGCCAATTTGGGCTGTTTCCATCGAGGTCTGGATTTTGCTTCCACTCTCAGACTAAGTATGACCAGTTCTGTTTCAGCTGATCTGGCTGAAGGGAGCCTGCATCCCAACAATTTGATGCTAATAGAAGAGAACGGGGATGGAAGAGATCCCGATTCACCCCAACCCGGACACGGTGAAAGCTTGTACCATACTTGTGGTGGATGAAGATGAGGCCATGCGAGCGTTGTTGGTTGATGCTCTGCAGGAGAATGGTTGCCGGGTCATGGAGTCTCTTGACGGAAAGGGGGCCTTAGAAATTCTTCAGAAGGTCATGCCAAATGTGATTGTGACGGACTTGAAGATTCCCGATGGAGGGTATTTATATTTGCGACTACTAAAATCCGCGGCGCCACAAAGTGCTGTTGTCGTGATGACCGCTCATGGCGACAGCCAATCAAAGACCAAAGCGCTTGAATGCGGTGCCCAAGCCTACTTTGAAAAGCCCTTACATTTAAAGCATTTAAAAGACTGGATTTCGGATAGCTGTATGGAAAATCCATGCAGACATACGAGAGATTCCTAAGCCATTTGCGAAAAGCTGAAAGGAGCAGATCAGTACGATGGCCGGATCGTATATACCAACAGGAGCAAATAGTCCTGATGATATTCAGCAACACCTTGAAGGCTTGAAGTTCCTAGCCGAACATGTGAATGAGCCTATTGCCATTCTTGATGCTGATTTGAAGGTCGTTTATGCTAATCCGTCAGCTGATCAGTTGATCAAAGACTGCCCTTCTATCCCCCCTCACGTTTCCGCTTCGTCGGAGGCTGTGAATGAACATCCCAACTTTTGTACGCCTTGTCATGTCATGAGCCTGTTTCGGCCGCATGAGAAAGTTGAACATTCATTTTCGATCGAAAGCACATGGGTTTGTCCTTTACCTCGAGTGGTGCCCATTTACAGTAAATCTGGGAGTGCACGTTTTGCCGTCCTCATGGCGGCGCATTCTGATCGAGGAGTGTGTGAGGAGGTGCCGTTGATCCATGGACAGGCTCCTGCGTATTCCGAAGAGCCATTGATTGATGAAATGTCCGAGCACGCGATTATTGGTGAAAGTAAGCCTATGCAACAATTGTTGCGTATGATTCACTTAATAGCGGCTAGTGAAGCCACGGTATTGATCCAGGGTGAGAGCGGGACCGGGAAAGAATTAGTCGCCAAAACGATTCATGCCTTGAGTCATCGTCGGCAGAGGCCCTTTGTCGTGGTGGAATGTAGCTCGTTGCCCGAAACGTTGCTGGAAAGCGAATTATTTGGTCATGTGCGGGGAGCCTTTACCGGAGCTGTGGCTGAACGGAAGGGTCTGTTTGAAGAAGCCGAAGGCGGTACGATTTTTTTAGATGAAATAGCTGATACCACTCCAGCCTTTCAAGCGCGATTGCTTCGAGTGCTCCAGGAGGGAGAGATTAAGCCAGTTGGGAGTAATCAATCTATCAAAGTGAATGTCCGTATCCTCTCAGCGGGCAATACGCCTCTTGAAGAGTTGGTAAAAGTCAAGAAGTTCCGTGCTGATTTGTATTACCGGTTGGCGGTATTGCCACTCACTGTTCCTTCCTTACGTGACCGCAAGGAAGATATTCCATTATTAGTGCAGCATTTCTTACGAAAGTCGACACAAAAACACGATCGTGCTCCGATGATGGTAAGCCGCGAGGCGCAGTTGGTCTTAATTCAACATCAGTGGCCGGGCAATGTTCGTGAGTTAGAAAATATTATTGAACGTGGAGTAGTGACGTGTCATGCTCAAACTCTAGAACCCAAAGATTTGTTAATTGAGCATACAGGAGAGCCAGGAAGGAAGGATTTGAATAGCATTGGGAAAGTTGCACGCCAGGAAGCTGAGCGAAAACAAATTCTGCAAGCCCTTCATGATACCAAAGGAGATAAAACGCGTGCTGCCAGACTTTTGAACATTAGTCGATCAAGTCTCTACAACAAGTTGAGAGATTGTAATATTTAGTAAGTAGAACATTCCTGCCCTAAGTTGCTACACTTCTTGTTTCTTACATGCTCCCCTCCTTTAAGCGTGTCCCTTGCTGAAAAATATGAACAACTGCTGTGTTTATCGATTTAGATCCAGGGTCTGTTGAAGAATGAAGATATCAAGGAGCAGATTTCTCCAGGATACCGTTAACGAGAGAGGCCTCGTGTCGGTTCAAAAAAGTCGGTCCAGTCCTGCCCTGAGCTCGTCGAAGGGAAGGCCCCAGCTCTTTTTGCTTGCGGAGCATACTGGCACGACGTGAGCACGGGAAAATGGCGAGAACGCCGCTGGCGGCTTTTTTCAGCAGACCCAAATTGAGAATTTTACTATTCCCGCACGCTCCTCATATCTGTCTTATTTTTTTTCTTATCATGCAATATTTTGTGTCCAAAAAATTATGCACATAAATCATTGATTACTAGCATTTTATTATACAAATGACAATTTAAATGCCACGGTGTTGTGGAATATTGCCACATAATTTGACTCTCTATTTTCACAAGCTTGGTTTTTTTTGATCTTGATTGCGTTGTGGCGTAGTGCTGCTTTCTGTTACAGATATAGCGCTTGTGGTTTTTTATAGGGTACTTGTACCATGGCAATCACATTGATTGAAGTGTAATCGATGGGGTTTTGGTATGCCCAAACTTCTCTACCGCTAGAAGAGCGAGAAAGTTTGGTGTTGTCACCATATTCTTAGAGAATTGAACGACTGAAAATAATTTAGAAAAGCAACAGAAAATTTGGACTATAAATTTAATTTAGCGTTTGATTTTTTATTCACCAAACAACGTCTTAGGTAAAGGAGGCCGGAGTTATGTATCAGGGCAATCGGACGTTATTGACTATTTCCGCGTTCTTGGCACTGTTTGGGGGAGCAACCTTCGAGGGAACTTCGTCCATAGCAAGCGCTGAGGATGCTCCGACTGAGCATGTTCATTCTGTTGGGATGACATCACAATCGCCTGGCTGGGCTGAAAAGCTGAAGGGGCAAACGATTATCGAAAATTCCATGGAGGGGCGTGCCGAGCGTGCGGCTTTAGTGGAACAACAACATCAACGGATGATGCAGCAAATGCAGAAAGACATGGACCACAACGGCGACAATACCGGCGCCTTTAATTCCATGTCGATGATTCATCAATATGGTGGTGGCCCAGGAAATGGTTTACTGGCCACGAATTCAGGTGCTGAACCGGTGTCCGGGAAAGGCGGGTTATGTCCGAAGACCGCTCCCGTTCGTGACTACGACATTTCAGCGATCAATGCAGAAATTACCTTAAATCAATGGCTGGACTACTATCCTGGCTACATGTACACCTTGACCGAAAATGTTGAGAAGGTGCGTGAAGAAGAAGCCAAGAATGCCGCGGCTCGTGAAGCGGAAGGCCATCATGATCCAGGTGGTGTGAAAAATGGCATCCAAGATCAATGGATTCAACCATTGGTGATTCGAGGCAACCAAGGAGATTGTGTCAAGATTACGCTTCGTAACCAATTAGAGTTCGGTGAAGAAGTCAGCTTGCACATTAATGGCTCGGATATGGTGATGAGTGAAACGGGAAAGCCAGCTCTCACCACCAATGCTGATTCTGTTGCTGAAGAAGGTGAAGCCATCAATATGGAGTGGTACATTCATCCTGAAACCCAAGAGGGTGGCCGCCAGTTTCATACCTTCAGCAATGATCGAGAACTCACCGTCATGGGCTTGTTTGGCGTGTTTGTTGTTGAACCTCGAAACTCCGAATATTATGAGCCGTTAGGGACCGGCCCAGCAACGAAAGCCAGCAGTGGTTGGCAAGTCATGATTGATAATGGGGACGGTCCAGACTTTCGGGAATTCGTGCTGATCTATCATGAGGTGGGTGATGAGGCATTTCGTCCCGTCAATAAGCATGGGGATTTCTTGCCGCAACGTGATCCATTAACGGATGCCTATCGACCAGGCGCGCGCGCGCTCAATTATCGTAGTGAGCCGTTCGGCATCAACAATATGCATGTGCAGCATGAATATTTTGGATTCGAAGATGAATCCATGGCGTATAGTTCCTATACGTTTGGTGATGCGGCTCCGACTATTCCCAGAAGTTATCTAGGGGATCCCGCCAAATTCCGCATTGTGCATGGCGGATCGGAAGTCTTTCATTCACATCATCCACATGGTGGTTCGATTCGTTGGCAACGCAGTCCACGAGCTACGCAAATGCCTGTGTGGAATACGGGCCAAAGTGGTCCGGTTAAATACCCTGTCGTCCGTACGAAGTCGGATCGGGTTGACGTAGAAGTGATTGGGCCGGCTGAGGCCTTAGATTTGGAAACCGAATGTGGGTCGGGTCTATGCCAATGGTTAGCGGGAGACTTTCTTTTCCATTGTCATGTGGCGCATCACTATGTAGCTGGAATGTGGGGGTATTGGCGGGTGTATAACACCATGCAAATTCCTGGCATGCAAAACGATGTGATGGCGCCGATGCGTGAATTGCCTGATCGTATTGGTCGGATTCACAAACCAGTTTCATCGGATCAATTAGTGGGTCAAACGGTGAATTGGTTTGGCAAGCAATTTAAGATTACTGGAGGTGGGAAGAGTAACTGGAAATCCAATCCTGCAGTGGTGAATATCAAAGATTGGGTAGAAATGCAGTTGTCCAATCAAGGCAAGCCCGGTAACGTTGATGATGAAAAAGGACAGCTTGTGGCCTATGATGCCACGGTCATGGATTGGATCTGGGACGGCAATAAGGCCATGAGTGAGAAGGAAGCCACATTGGGTGAAAATCCCAAATACCAACCAGAATGGCAGGGGTATAAGCCTGGCGAACGACACCCCATTATGTTTGAACCAACCACGGGGAAAGTGGCCTGGCCATGGTTGACCCCGCATTTTGGCAAACGCGTGCCGTTTTCCAATGATCATAATGGTGCGCCATGGCTCGAAATGATTCGATTAAATGAGGATGGCACGCGGTCTGTGGAACCAGCGAAGCCTGGTGAGAACGGTCCATGGAGCTTGTGTCCCGATCGTGCAGGATCACAAGATTACAATGTGCATTTCATTAAGTTGCCGATTGAATTGTCAGCAGCCGAAGGAGATGAGCCGGCTATTGTCGATCCGAATGGGCTCCTCTACGTGGTGCATGAAGAAGAAGCTGATGTACGAGCCAACAATGATAAAAAATTCCCGTTAGTCGTGCGAGCCAATGTGTATGATTGTATTGATTGGACATTAACCAGTGAATGGTTGGATGATGATATCACCAACTTCCAATCGTCCAAGATTAATACCCATTTCCATTTCTTTCAGTTTGATAATCAAGCCTCGGATGGGGTGATTTCAGGGTTTTCGTATGAGCAATCCATGCGACCGTTCACGCAGTTTGATAAGCCGACGAAAAAAGGGTTGCCCATTCCAATGAATGCCAAAGTCACGAAGGCTGCGAAGAAAGGTGACAAAACCCTTCAGGTGACGAATGCCAAACAATATCATGTCGGCATTCCTATCTTGATTGGTGCTGATAATGTAAAAGGCCAAGAAGTTCAGCGTATTGTGAAAATTGATGGTAATACGTTGACGTTTGCGCATGCGTTAAGAAATGCGCATCCAGTTGATGATATCGTCACCGTTGAATATGTGCGGCAACGATTCTGGGTGGATGCAGACGTTGGCAGTGTGTTCTGGCATGACCATGCCTTTGGGGGGACGACCTGGCCACATGGGGCAGTTGGCACCATGATTGCCGAGCCGTTCAACTCCACCTGGCATGATCCTGTTACCGGAGAACGGATTCGAACGGGTCCCGTTGCCGATATTCATGCGGTGGAGCGGGTTGGCCATGATGTGGCTGGCAGCTTCCGCGAGTTGATGGTGCATATCATGGATACGGTACCGCATACGGTCAACGTCGTGACGGCCGGGAATCCTCCTGGGCAACCGATTGACGTGGCCCTTGAAGCTGGTCGGACGGTGTCATTTATTATGCCGCCAAACGACAAGATTAAGATGACGCCGATGCCATTCCTCAATGGAGGCACCCATACAACAGGTGGGGCGTTGAATTTCAGGGCCGAGCCGTTCGCACAACGATTGGCGAACAATCCTGATCCATCTAAAATTTTCAGCAGTAAGGCTCATGGTGATCCGAGTACGGCCATGATTCGGGCCTACTTAGGCGATGCCATTGTGTTCCGGCTGTTGGATGTGACTATGAATGAAAGCAATGTGTTCACGTTATCAGGCCACACGTTCTGGTCTGAACGCTATGCTGAAGAAGCCAATCGAAAACATTCCCTGCATATTGGAATTGCCGAACGCTATGATTTGGTGGTTCCAGAAGCTGGTGGTCCACGGCATCTCGCTGGGGACTATATGTTCTTTAATGGTCGCAGCTCCAAGTTTTCGGAAGGTGCCTGGGGTATCATTCGGGTCTTAGATAAACCGGTCAAGGATCTGCAGCCGTTGCCAAACAAGGCCTATGGCGCGGAGGGTATGCCAAAACCTCTGCCAGTGTGTCCAAAAGACGCTCCAGTAAAAACGTTTAATGTTGTCGCAATGGATCATCCAGGGATGAGCTTTAATTCCAATGCCGAAGAATCCATTGAAGTTGACTTTGAACGGAAAATTGAATTGCGGAATCCCGAGGCTAAGATCTATGTCCTCGAGGATGAAGTGAAAAAAGTATCCGGTGATGCGCAACCCATGCCGTTAACAATACGGGCCAACGTGGGTGATTGTCTGAAAGTCAAATTAACGAACAAGTTGAAAGAAGGTCGTGCATCGTTCTCGGCTTTTGGATTGGCCTTCGATCCAAAAGATTCCCAAGGTGTCAATCTTGGAAATAACGCAGGCGACCAAACCGTGGGACAGGGAGAATCCCGCACCTATACGTACTATGCGGATCCCTTTAATGGCGAAACGCAAACGTTGGTGTGGGATTGGGGCAATGTGTCTACGAATCCTCGGAATGGATTGTTCGGAGGGATCATTATTGGGCCCGAAGGCTCCACCTATCGTGATCCTAAAACTGGTGAAGATGTGTCCCTGAAAAATAGCTGGAATGCTGATGTGATTGTTGATCGCACCATTCAAGGGAATGAGGGTCGGGTCAACTATCGGGATGTCGCCTTGTACTTCCAGGACGAAGACAACATCATTGGAACCAGCTTCATGCCCTACGTGCAAAATGTGGCAGGGTTAACCGGGGTGAACTACCGAGCCGAACCCTACTTGCACCGGGAAGAAACGGGGTGTTCGTTGGGTCGGATGTTCCAACCGTGTGAGGTGGATAATCCGCAGGATCCCGTCACCCCAACCATTGAAGCGCATGCCGGTGACAAAGTGCGGATTCATGTCTTTGGGGCCAGCAGTGAGCAAAATGGGATGTTCACCATTGAAAAACATGAATGGCCAATTGAGCCTTTCTTACCCGGTGCGGACATGATTAGCACCGTGGAGTTCTCGGGTTCAGAAGGTCTGGATGTGTTTCTCCCTTCAGCTGGCGGCAAATGGTCGTTGGCCGGAGATTATGTGTGGAGTAATGGTCGGTTACCCTATTCTCAATCGGGACAATGGGGGTATCTCCGAGTATTGCCAAGCGCGGATCAACGCATTCTTCCATTGGAAGGATCAACATCTTCCAATAAACAGGCGAAACATGATGATCTGGGTGTCCCTAAGATCATTCCTACCGTTGCGAAGTAACCCGCAACGGGTAGATAGATGAGTGTAAGGCGGGGAAGTATAAAGGCTTCCCCGCCTTCTTTTTTTTTGAGTAAAGCTGTCCCTCTTAAATGGGTTAAACGAAATTCTTCCTTTCTCATCCATTCCTCAAGCGTAAGACGACAAGGCTCGGTTAGTAGGTCTCCTTCAAGTTAGTCATTCCAAAAATTCCAAAACAGGGGCTGTTGAAAAAAGCCACCAGCGGCGTTCTCGCCCTTTTTCCGTGCTTACGTCGTGCCGGTACGTTCCGCGCGCAAACATGGCTGTGGCCTTGCTGGATGCACTTTTTTGAACCGCCCCGAAGCTGTTGGTATCCGACGTGATCATGAGCAAATTTGCCTCTCGTGTTTCATATTATTCAACAATCCCATACAGGGTTTGTTTAAAAAAGCCGCTGGTGGCTTTTTTCAACAGCCCCATGTTAGGCCTATTAAAAGTCTTAAAAAGGCTATACCCAAATCTCCACACTTATATCAATTTTGTGTGCAAAGATTTAGACATATAACATATTGAATAATTACATTTATCTCCTGCCAGGTAATCTAGCCGTCCAGAAACCGAGAAAAAAGGGCCTTATCTAGACATTCTTTTTATTCTGTCTAGTTTTCCTCAAATGTGCATGGATACTGCCTACTGCTGTTGTTTGCAATACATACGACAACTTTGGCATTCATGTTGCGTTTCTTTTTATTGCCGACATTGGGTGGGGTGTGATGGACCGGCCTCCGGAATGCCCAGCCTCCTGACCTAAAACGAGGATATCCAGTGTCGGCATTAATTTTTGAATGAGTAATTTTTCCAATTTAGGAAAAAATATAGAAACGCATGACACACAAAATAACAGTGGTTAGTTTGAGTTTTGATTTTTTATTCACCAAACGCCTTAAATAAAGGAGGCCGGATCATGTATCACGGCAAGCGGGCTGTATTTACAGTTTCGGCATTTTTGGCACTGGTGGGAGGGGCGACCCTATGGGGGGCTCCATCCTTCGTGAGTGCTGAAGATGCAAGTTCTCAACATGTTCATCCCGTGGGGATGACATCTCAATCAGCAGAGTGGGCAGAAAAGCTCAAAGGGCAAACCGTCGTGGAAAACTCTGTCGAAGGACGAGCGGAGCGGGCTGCCAAAGTTGAGCTTCAGCATCAACGTCTTATGGACCAAATGCAAAAAGAAATGGACCACAAGGGGGCAGATACCGGCACCTTTAATGGGATGTCCATGATGCATCAGTATGGTGGAGGAAAAGGGAATGGGTTGCTGATGTCTGATCCGGATGTTCAGCCTGTGTCAAATAAGGGTGGACGATGTCCCGCAGGAGCGCCGGTCAAAGAGTATGATGTTTCCGCTATTAATGTGGAAATTACTCTGAATGCGTGGTTGGACTATTATCCGGGGTATATGTATGTCTTGACCGAAAATCTGGACAAGGTTCGTGCCGAAGAGGCAAAGAATGCTGCAGCTCGAGAGACGCCAGGTCACAGTGATCCCGGTGGAATTATTGCGGGGGTGCAGAATCAGTGGATTCAACCCTTGGTCATTCGTGGCAATCAAGGGGATTGTGTCAAAATTGCTTTGCGTAACCAGTTAGAATTTGGCGAAGAAGTCAGTCTGCACATTCACGGTTCGGATATGGTGATGAGCGATACGGGGAAACCTGCTCTTACGACCAACCCGGCTTCGGTAGCTGGAGAAGGCCAAACCGTTAATATGGAATGGTACATTCATCCTGATACGCAAGAAGGTGGTCGCCAATTCCATACCAATGGGAGCAATGATCGTGAGCTCACGGTTATGGGCCTTGCTGGTGCATTCATCGTCGAACCTCGGGGTTCCAAGTATTGGGAGCCGTTGGGGACCGGTCCGGCCACAGTGGCCAAGAGTGGCTGGCAGGTGATGATCGAAAATGGGACGGGACCGGCCTTTCGAGAATTCGTCGTCATTTACCATGAGATCGGCGATGAAGCCTTCCGGCCTGTCAATAAGCATGGGGACTTCCTTCCACAGCGAGATCCGTTGACGGATGCCTATAGACCTGGCGCCCGGGCGCTAAATTACCGAAGCGAACCGTTTGGCATCAACAACATGCATATTCAACATGAGTACTTTGGGTTTGAAGACGAGTCCATGGCGTATAGCAGTTATACCTTTGCTGATGCCTCTCCGACGATTCCCCGGAGCTATTTAGGCGACCCAGCAAAGTTCCGTATTATTCACGGTGGTTCAGAAGTGTTTCATTCCCATCATCCACATGGAGGATCGATACGCTGGCAGCGCAGCCCCAGGGCCACGCAAATGCCGGTTTGGAGTACCGGACAAAACGGACCACAAAAATATCCGGTCATCCGGACAAAATCTGATCGGGTTGATGTGGAACTCATCGGTCCAGCAGAAGCGTTGGATATGGAAACCGAATGTGGTTCAGGTTTGTGCCAATGGTTGGCTGGAGACTTTTTATATCACTGCCATGTTGCACATCACTATGTGGCGGGCATGTGGGGATACTGGCGAGTGTACAACACCCTCCAAGTGCCTGGTTTCCAAAATGACGTGATGCCGCCAGTTCGTGAGCTTCCTGATCGAATTGGTCGGATTACCAAGCCAGTGACTTCGGACAAATTGGTTGGGAAGACTGTCAATTGGTTTGGAGATCTCTTTAAGATTGTGGCTAGTGGGAAAAGCGACTGGAAGAGTGATCCACCGGTCGTCACAATCAAAGATTGGGTAGAAATGCAGTTAGCGAACCAAGGAAAACCTGGAAACACGGATGATGAAAAAGGCCAGCTTGTCGCCTATGACGCCACCGTGATGGATTGGGTGTGGGATGGTAATACAGCCATGAGTGAAAAAGAGGCCACTCTGGGGAAAAACCCTAAATACCAACCAGAATGGCAGGGGTATAAACCAGGAGAACGGCGACCTATTTGGTTTGAGCCAAAAACCGGAAAGGTTGCTTGGCCATGGCTGACTCCGCATTTTGGAAAACGGGTACCCTTCTCTAAGGATCATAATGGAGCGCCATGGCTTGAACCCATCAAGCATGCTGAGGATGGAACGCCTAGCGTCTATCCTGCGCAGCCCGGAGAAAACGGACGGTGGAGTCTCTGTCCAGAGCGGGCTGGTCGTCAAGAATATAATGTTCACTTCATCGAAACCGAGATCACGTTAGCGGATGCTCAGGGGAGTGAACCGGCGATCGTAGATAAGCATGGGTTGATCTATGTCGTTCATGAAGAGGAAGAGGCCGTGCGAGCCAATAACGACCTGAAGTATCCTCTGATTTTGCGAGCCAATATTTATGATTGCGTGGATTGGCTCCTCACAAGTGAATGGACGGACGATGATCTCACGAACTTCCAATCATCGAAAATTAATACCCATTTTCACTTCATTCAGTTTGATAACCAAGCCTCGGATGGTGTGATTTCGGGTTTTTCGTATGAACAGTCCATGCGACCGTTCCATCAGTTTAAGAAAGAAAAGAAAAAAGGATTGCCGGTCCCGATGAACGCCAAGCTGACCAAGGCGGCCAAGGCCGGTGATAAGACTATCCATATTAGTAATGCCAAACAGTATCATGTTGGGATCCCCATCATGGTCGGCGTGGATCAGGTAGGTAAATGGGAAATCGTTCGAATTGCTAAAATCGACGGGAAGACCCTGACCTTTACTCATCCGTTGAAACACGACCATGCCGTTGGTGAGATCGCGACAGTGGAATACGTCTGGCAGCGGTTCTGGGCTGATGCGGATGTCGGCACCACCTTCTGGCACGATCATGCTTTCGGTGGAACCACTTGGCCTCATGGGGCGGTGGGAACGATTATCATTGAGCCCTTCGGATCAACATGGCATAACGCAAAAACCGGGGAACGTATTCGCACCGGTCCAATTGCTGATATTCACAATACTGAGCGGATTGGTCATGATGTTGGCGGCAGCTTCCGTGAATATATGCTGCACATTCAAGATACGGTTCCGCATACGGTCAATGTCGTGACTGCCGGGAATCCTCCTGGGCAGCCGGTAGAAGTAGCGTTGGAGGCTGGAAGAACGGTGGCCTTCATTATGCCTGCGACTGAATTGATCAAAATGACGCCTATGCCATTCCTCAATGGAGGAACGCACACGACAGGAGGGACGTTTAACTGGAGGGCTGAGCCGTTTGCCCAACGGTTGGCGAACAATCCGGATACCTCGCAACTCTTTAGCAGTGCGGCGCATGGTGATCCATTTACGCCGATGCTTCGTGCATATGTGGGAGATACGATGGTGCTTCGGATGTTGGATGTGACCATGAATGAAAGTAATGTTATGACGCTCGCAGGGCATACGTTCTTGTCAGAGCGGTATGCTGAAGATGCCAATCGGAAAAACTCGTTGCATATTGGTATCGCAGAGCGGTATGACTTGGTTCTGCCAGATGCCGGCGGACCACGGCGGCAATCTGGAGACTACATGCTCTTCAACGGAAGATTTTCAAAATTTTCTGAAGGGTCGTGGGGAATTATTCGAGTGCTCGACAAGCCTGTTGACGATCTCCAACCCTTGCCAAATCAGGCAACGGGTAGTGAGGGGATTCCCGAGGCACTGCCTGTGTGCCCGGATGATGCTCCAGTGAAAAAATTCAATGTGGTCGCCATTGACTATCCGCAAATGGACTTTAATCCGAATGTGCCCGAAGCCATTGAAGTGGACTTTGAGCGAAAGATTGAGGTCAAAAATCCTGACGCCAAGATTTATGTCTTGGAAGAAGATTTGACGCGGGTAGCCGGTGAGCAACCGATGCCGCTGACGCTGCGGGTTAACGTGGGCGATTGTATGAAAGTGAAGCTCACGAATAAGATGAAGGAAAGTCGGGCATCGTTCTCTGCCATGGGTATGGCCTTTGATCCAAAGGATTCTTTGGGGGTGAACCTCGGAAACAATCCTGGAGATCAAACTGTGGCCCCAGGCGAGAGTCGGACCTACACCTACTATGCCGATCCCTTCAACGGGGAAATGCAAATGGTGGTGTGGGATTTCGGAAATGTCGCGATGAACGTCAGAAATGGGTTGTTCGGAGGAGTGATCATTGGTCCGGAAGGGTCACAGTATCGAGATCCTAAAACCGGAGCGGACATTTCTCTGAAAAATAGCTGGGTCGCTGACGTGATCGTGGACCGGACGATCCCGGGCCAAGAAAATCGCGCCAATTACCGTGATGCGGCCTTGTATTTCCAAGACGAGGACAACATCATGGGGACCGCCTTCATGCCCTATGTGCAGAATGTGGCAGGTCTCACGGGCGTGAACTATCGGACGGAACCTTATCCGTACCGAGAAGAAGCCGGATGTTCGTTGGGCCGGATGTTCCAGCCTTGTGAGGTAGATAATCCAAAAGATCCAGTCACGCCCACCATTATGGCCCATTCAGGTGATGCGGTCCGGATCCATGTCTTTGGCGCGGCGAGTGAACAGAATGGGATGTTCACCATTGAAGACCATGAATGGCCGATTGAGCCATTTATGGAAGGCGCTGACATGATTAGCACGGTAGAATTTGCCAGTTCTGAAGGGTTAGATGTGTTCCTGTCCTCAGCTGGTGGTCGTAATGCCAATAGTGGTGATTATGTTTGGTCCAATGGGCGGCTGAATTATGCCCAGTCAGGCCAATGGGGTTACTTCCGAGTATTGCCTCCAAATGATCAAAGGATTCAATCACTCCGAGGAACCGCATCGGCCGGAAGTAAATCAGCTGAATTGGATCAGGATCAAGCTGAGCCCATTAAGCCTACCCCCACGTCTTTTAAATAACCGAAAGCGGTTAGAGAAACGCGGGGAGGTTCTGAACGGGGGAGTCCTCAATGGGCTCCCCCGTTTTTTTTGATGACGATGGAATAATTGAGAGTATTGAATAATACAAAACTAATACAAAACATAAAAGGCAAATTTGCTCATGATCACGTCGGGTAGCAAAAGTTTCGGAGGCGGTTCAAAAAAGTTCATCCGGCAAGGCCGCAGCCATTTTTGCGCGTAGAGCGTACTGGTCCTACGTGAGCACGGAACAATGGCGAGAACGCCGCTGGTGACTTTTTTCAACAGCCCCTAATTTTACTTTGGGCAATTCAGGAGAGGATTTGTGTATAATCAACTGAGATGAGATTGCGCAATGCCCATTGTCTCCGAAAAGTGGGACAGGTATGAGTGGAACGATGATGACTTCTTTAGGAACGATGATGACTTCTTTACTGAAAACACATTTATGTATGCCTTTCATGTTGAGCTGTTGTTTGGCTTTGGGAGCAGGAATGATTGGCTGTCAGAATGTCGAAGCTAATTATCAGGAGGGTGTTACAGCGCTGGAAGCCGGCGAATATGAAAAGGCCTTGAAGCAATTTCGTTCGGCTGCCGAGGCTGGGCATGCGGGAGCTCAGGCTGCTCTTGGAGAACTCTATGTGAGTGGAAAGGGAACTGATCGTAATGCGTTGGAAGCCGCGAAGTGGTACCGACTGGCTGCTGAGCAGGGTCATGTGGATGCACAAGTGACGTTGGGATGGATGTTCAATGCAGGCACTGGGGTTCCTCAGGACTTTACCGAAGCCATTAAGTGGTTTCAATTAGCTGCAGAGCAAGGACATCCAGGTGCGCAAAACAATTTGGGGGTTCTATATCGTCAAGGGCGAGGAGACCAAAATGATGTGAAAAAGGCTGTGGGCTGGTTCCAAAAAGCCGCAAACCAGGAGATGGCTCCAGCCCAATATGCACTCGGGCAAATGTATTTGAATGGTGAAGGTGTTGAGCAAAGTGTGGTGAAGGCTGTTAAGTGGTATACGCGAGCAGCGGCACAGGGTCTTTTAGAGGCTCAGGCTGACTTAGGGTATTTATATGCTTCACGGGAAGATAAAGTCCCACAAGATTTTCTCATTGCCTATAAATGGCTAACATTGGCGGCCCAAAAAGGGGACAGGATCGCTAAAAAAGATCTGGAAAAGTTGGAGCTCACGATGACCCCTGACCAAATCAAGAAAGCGAAAGAGCTTGTTAGGAAAGAGGCTGGCTGATGAAGACGATGTTTTTATCATATAAAGTGGATAACCCCCTAGATAAGGTCATTGATATGTGGAGGAACTCATGAATTGGAAATTATCTGTTATAGGAGTCATTGGGATAGGGTTCGGACTATTCCTAGAGGCACCAGTTTGGTCCTACGAGGAAATCAAAGTTACAAATGGAGGAACAATCCAGGGTGCGGTGACCATCGAAGGGGGGAAGCCGAGGCCCATGGCCTTCAATTTGGTGACGATTCCAGACCCGGTGTTTTGTGGAACCATTTCTACAGGGACAGGATGGCGTCTTGTGGATGATTTTATCATTGGGCCCAAGGGAGAATTAAAGGATGTCGTGGTCATGCTCAAGGGCGTGACCAAAGGCAAACCATTTTCATTGCCGAAGGTCAGGATTGAGTCAATCGATTGTGAGTTTCTTCCATTTGTGAACGTCATTAAGGATCGCGATGAAATTGAAGTTGTGAACATGGATCCAGTCGAACATGATATTCAAGGTTATGAAACGGCCAGAAAGCGTGGTGCCCGAGTTCTGTTTAATCGACCGTTACCCATGAATCCTTTTCTTGAGTATGCGGGGATGTTTGGGAAGAAATATATGGCGGGCGAACCCATGGTAGAACAAATTCACTTACGAAAAGGGCGGAATGTATTTGTGATGCAATGTGGATTTCATCCCTATATGTTTTCCTGGGGATTAGTTGCCGAGAATCCGTATTTTTCTATCACCAAAGAAGATGGCAAGTTTATGATTAAGGATATACCTCCAGGAGAATATGTATTGGCGGCCTGGCATCCAGGGGTCAATAAGTTTATAGAACAAACGGTGAACGTCAAAGCCAAGGGTATGACTTCGGCACAATTTACCTTTCAGTCGCCGCAGGGTCGGCGGAGTGCTCATGAAATAGAAGACAACCCTCGGTTTGGGTTAGAGTTATTGGAAGAGGGACAGGAAATTGTTCCATCGAAACGTCGGCAAATTCCGTAGGGCGCTGTGGCGTGTGAGGGGGCTTGAGCACTATGGACAAAACTGAGGAACGAACCCAATATTCCTGAAGATCATTCTGACCGGTTCGAAGTCTTTCCACGAGTTCTATAATGGCGAAAGGAGGGGCAGTTATGAACACGAAATGTCGTGTGGTCGGATTACTCGTGAGTTTCGTTTTTGTATTTGGGTCTATGGGAGCAGCCTTCGCTGCTGATGAGGAGACGGTTGAAGTCAGCTTTTCACCTGAAGTTGTGGCTAATTATATTCATGCCGTTATTGCAGCGGATCGCGGGTTGTATACCACTCATGTGGTGGACCGATTGCAGGAAGAGCGCGTAGTGGTGGCCGTTGAAGCGTGGAAGCAACGAAAGGCCCTTCCGCTCCCTGCACAAATGTTGCTCATGGCGGGACGTGTTGTCGAAATGGGTGGGTCTGGTCTTCTCTATCGCCTGGCAAGTCTCTGGCCTATTTATGAGGAAAATGGCCCAAGTAACGTCTTTGAAGAAGCAGGGTTGAAAGTGGTGGCTGAGGATCCTGATGAGGTTTATAGCGGCATTATCACGAGAGGGGACAAACGATTTTTTAAGGCCATCTATGCAGATCGAGCGGTCTCTAAGGCCTGTGTAAATTGCCACAATGGACATATTTTGAGCGGCAAGCGAGACTTTAAGTTGGGGGATGTCATGGGGGGGATTATCATCTCGTTCCCTTTACCCATGGAAAAAAATGAATCCCCTGATTCGGCTGGTTAATCTTAGGGGGCGTTGTTCTATTCGGTTAACTTTCAGGGTCTGTTGAAAAAGGCCGTTGACCGCCAAGGTTTTCCTGTGACATGTGGCCCTCGGTATCTTCATGTTTCAACGCTCCTCATGTAGAACTATTCAAGAGAGAAGCTGTTTCGTGATAGCTCCCTGATCGTAAAATTGGCGAGGTTCAATCATTAACGCGTTTTTGTGACTTTCAGACACATTCCATATTGGTTGAAATCGTTGCACCAAAAGGCTAATGGAATGTGTGTCTCGTTGCAAAATGCCTCCGATAATTAATAAACAATTATCGGAAAAAATCTCATTTTGTTGTTTATTGGCAAACACATGATGTGGAATGGCCAAATCCAGAAAACCAAACTCATCTTCTAATGTGCCGAATGTCATGCCCTTGGCTGTTTGTGGCCGCTGTCTGACCAGTAGTAATCCACAGACTGTAATCATTTGTCCATTTTCTGTTTGACGGGCCATTTGGGTTGATAGATAGGGCAAGATTAGAGCCTTTCTGAGTCCTTCCATCGGATGTCCATGGAGTGAAAGATGGAATGTGTTGTAATCTTCTGTGATCGTTTCGTGTTGACTGAGTTTGTGGAAAACAGGACGATCAATACGACTCAATGGGAGAGGTGAAAATATATTGGGTTGTTGCGATTGATAGTTCAGTTGATATTCTAGGATTTGCCATAGACTATGGCGTTGATCGAGCCCGAAACATGAAAATACATTTCCCATTGCTAAACGATGGATGATATTGTTGCGTAATGTGACTCGGCGAAGAAAATCGTGCAAGTCATGAAATGGTCTTTGATTGATGAGCTGTTGCGCTTGCCGTTTCTCTAATCCTTTGACCACGCGCCATCCCAAACGTACGGCGTTGTTTTCTAGGGTACAGTCCCACTGTGATTGATTAGGGTGAACGGGTAAAATTTGTACGCCATGGCGTTTAGCATCGTCAATGAGCGTGTGGACAGCATAGAATCCCAGAGGCTGGGAGTTAATGAGCGCGCACAAAAAGATAGCTGGATAATGACATTTCACATATGCCGAGGCGTAGGCTAACAGCGCAAAACTTGCTGAGTGGCTTTCAGGAAATCCATATTGCGCAAAGCCTTTGATCTGTTGAAAGACACGTTCAGCAAAGGTTTGGGGAAGTCCGTTTCGTTGTAAGCCAGCCATTAAACGTGCGCCAGTTTTTTCAATAGAGCCTTCCGAACGCCATGCCGCAATCGCGCGGCGCAACTCATCAGCTTCTCCCGGTGTAAAGTCTGCCAGCTCAATAGCCATTTTCATGACTTGTTCTTGAAACAGCGGAATGCCGAGGGTTTTGCCTAAAATAGTCCTGAGCTTTGGATGAGGATAGTCGACTTCCTCTATCTTGCGGCGTCGTTTCAAATACGGGTGAACCATTTTTCCTTGGATTGGGCCTGGACGAACGATAGCAATTTGAATGACGAGGTCATAAAAATTTTTTGGCAAGAGCCGGCCCAGCATTGAGATTTGGGCGCGGCTTTCAATTTGAAAGGTTCCAACGGTGTCAGCATGTTGAATCATGCGAAATGTCTTCGGGTCATTGGCAGGAATTTCGTGGAGCTGCATGCCAATCGCATCCAGACTCTTTCGAAGGGTAGAAAGCATTCCCAGGGAAAGGATATCGATTTTCAAAAGCCCCAGATAGTCCAAGTCATACTTATCCCATTGAATGATCGTTCGTCCTTCCATGCGAGCGGGTTCAACAGGCACGATGTCAATGATTGGATCAGCCGATAGGGTAAAGCCTCCACTATGAATAGAAAGATGACGAGGAAATCCTTTCATCTCTTCGGTGAGTTCTTCGACCTGTTGTTGGCAATGTGGAATGTTCGTCTTGGCTGCTAACGAATCAAAGTTCTTCTCTATGTTTTTTGCTGATTGATTGCCAATGTTCAAGCCTAGGCTTTTACTGACTTCACGAAAGGCCTGACGACGACGATAGGTCACAACCGCGCTGATCATGGCGGCACGATCTCGGCCATACTTGTCATAGATATAATGGATTACTTCTTCCCGCCGTTCATGTTCAAAGTCCACATCGATATCAGGCGGCTCTCCACGTTCGGCCGAAATAAAACGTTCAAATAGAAGATTCATCTGAACAGGATCAATGGCCGTAATGCCTAGGCAATAACACATCACACTGTTTGCAGCGGAGCCTCGCCCTTGGCAGAGGATCTTTTGCTTTCTCGCAAATTGTACGATGTCATAAATTGTTAAAAAGTAATCGGCAAAGCCTAAGTTTTTTGTGAGCATGAGTTCATGCCGAATTTGCCGTGCGACCTCTTTTGGAATCTTTCCATGATAGCGTATACGGGCTCCTTGCCATGTTTCATGTTCTAAATAGCTTTGTGCGGTATGATTTTGTGGAATCCATTCTGAAGGGTAGCGATAGCGCAGCTCACTGGGACAAAAGGTACAACGTTCAGCAATCTCTAGAGTATTAGAAAGAGCTTCTGGTATATCAGCAAACAATTGCTGCATCAGTTGAGGTGACTTGAGGTAGTGCTCGTTGTTAGAGAACAATCTGAATCCACTAGATTGCACAGATTGCCCATGTCGAATGGCCGTGAGAACATCATGCAACTTTTGGCGTTCAGACACGTGATAATGCACGTCATTAGAGGCCGCAATTTTGCTGCCCCACCTCTGAGCGAGTTTCCGTGCCGTGTTGAGACGTTGTTGGTCATGGCCGTCTTTGAAACGAGATACAGGAATGTACAAACGATCGTCAAAGAGTGTTTTGAGGAGAGGAAACGGGGCCTGTTCATGGGGTAGGGCAAGCAGGCCGTCATGGCCAGGTCGTGTCATAAAGTGTTGCAATTCGTCAATCGTAAGCGAGGCTTTTCCTTTAGGCTTATCTTGATGGCTGGTCGTAATCATTCGGCATAAAAGGCTATAGGCTTGGCGATCTTGTGCGAGGAGTGTAAGGCGGGGATGTTGGGAAAGTGCTAGCGAGGTACCAACAATTAACTTAAGTGCTGGATAGTGTTTGGCAGCCCAATAGGCTTTGGGAATCGCATAGACACCATCATGATCCGTAATGGCGATAGCTGATAGTCCAAGTTCGGCGGCGCGGTGAATCAGTTCTTCAGGGTGAGAGGCTCCAGTCAAAAATGAAAAATTGGTCTTGCATTGCAATTCGGCATACATCAATTCCAGATACCTTGTTAATCAAAATATCCATGAAGATAATAATCATTCGAACCGGGAATCTGAAAAATCCATAATCGTTCCCCAGTATGCGTGTGTATCGTGTAATAGTTTCTGTCAAAGGAGTGATCCCACCATTCTCCGCAGAGGTGCTCGGGCCCATCGGTCTCGATGATGTTCCATTGTGTTGTTCTACAGACGATAGATGAATAGCTCTTCTTTATGTGTTCGGGGTGCCTGAGGAGCCGGAGAGGGCGTTTCGGAAACGGAAGGCTCACGGTTGATGGGAGCTCCATAGTTTTTTGCCATGCCCGTTCTGGACAATAATGTTCAATCGGAGAGGCCAGAAAAGATGTCCCCTTTCCCACTCGTTCTGTAATTCGTGCAATGAGTGATGTCCAGGCCTCGTGCTCGTCTTCTTGGCGACTGAACAGGTTCGTCTGTGACCCATGCCATGGTGAGGTTTCTAGGGCTTGTAGCGAGAGAAAGATCACAGGTGACTTTAAGGGTTCTGTGTTGAGTGTTCGATGCAACCGCTCGCGCATGATAGCCAGAATGGTTTGAGGATTCGATTGAGGTAATGGGAAATCAATAATCCATCTGCGCATCGGTTCTCGAATTGTCGAATACGGTTCTTGTTTGATCACAAATTCTAGTGTTCCCATTCGTTCAGCTCGTCCGCGTAGCCGGACCGTCAATCGATTAAGCAACCTCTTAAGCATAAACAAGAGCGGTTCTAGGTTTTGAATCGCGTAGCTTTCATCAATATCAATGGCTTCCACAATGTGCTCTTGTTTCGTAAAGAGCGGCCAAAGAAGGGACGTCGCATCGTTGGCGCGTTGAGCAATGAATAAGCCGAGTGTGCCAAATCTGGAGCCCCAAGTTGATGCTGGAAATTTGAGGAAATCTTCAATCGTACAAATTCCGAGTTGCTTGAGCGCAACGAGCATGTTGTCTGCGGTAGTACCTGAATAAAATGGGTCCCAATAATCCGTGATGGCATCAATTGGCAGCCTCAACTTTGTTGTACATTGATAGCGAGCGAGAGCCAAAGCTGTTGGGAGATCTTCACCGATAGCAAGGCTGGCTTGGACTTCAAAGGATGCCAGCATCTCTTGCAAGCCAGCTAGTACGACCTCCTCTGTATAAAGATGGCGAGATTTACCAATTCCTAAAAAAACCGCTTCATGACTCACAGCAATTTGTGGTGTCCAGTGTAGGCAGGCTTCAGCAAGAGCTGAAAGGGGAGACGGTGAGTCAAAGAGTAAGCACAGGACTTTCATGGTGGACTATTGAATAATGAAGATATCAATGGACATATATGCCCATCGTGATGTTAGGTACGAAGAGCTTTGGGGCAGTTCAAAAAAGTCCATCCAGCAAGGCCGCAGCCATTTTTGCGCGCGGAGCGTACTAATACTACGTGAGCACGGGAAAATGGCGAGAAAGCCGCTGGGGGTTTTTTTCAACAGCCCCATGGTTGTTTGGTCACCATGACAGTGAGATCACCTGTGATGCCTTTCTGATGAACATGAAGTTGCATGCGAATTGGCCATGCAGATTGTAGATAGTCTGAAAGAAGAATTAACACACAATTGGCTCTTTCTGTTGTTAGCTGCAAGCGTCGTAACATGGTCAAATTAAATGGTGCCGTATCGACAATCACGACCTGAAATAATTGACTGCGTAGGAGTTGGAGTGTCACCCACGGGACGTCTTTCCCAGCTTCATTAAACAGGAGCCGATCCAGGGCGACGTGTCGTTGAAGGACGGCGCAGGGATAGAGCGAGAGCACCGATTCTACCCAGGCCGCCTGTAAGTGAGGGTTTTCAGCAAGAAACTGCATCACAAGTTCAGTTTTCCCTTTTCCCGCAATTTCGGTCATGATTCCTCGTAGTATCCCAGATGGTATGAGTGAGCATTGGAATGTTTCCCTAGTTGGTGACTCATGAATTGCTCGAATCTGAGCGCGCAGCTGTTCTAATGATGACGACATGGGCACCTCTAAAAACTGATGATTTTTTCTGAGAGGAAGGAAGCGGTGCGCGGAAAACCGCAGTGTATGGGCCAATACATGAGGATTTGAGCACGCCGCTGACGCCGCCATCGGGAAAAAGGATAGTTTTTAGAGGTGCCCACATGTTTATGGTAATGAGCGAAGCACACCGACTAAGACCCCTTCAATTCTAAATAAGTGAGGTGGCTTTACCGTTATGGCATCATACTGAGCATTTGCCGGACGCAATTCGATTGCTTGACGTTTCTTGTAAAACTTTTTGAGTGTTGCTTCACCATCAATCGATGCAACAACGGTCTGCCCGTTATGAGCTGTGAATTGCTTGCGGATGATCACATAATCACCATCAACAATCGCATCGTCGATCATTGAATTCCCTCGTACTTGAAGCACATAGTGATCAAACCCAGTCTTGAGGAAATTCGCTGGGACTTCTGTCAATTCGCCATGCATAACATGTTCGATGGGTTTGCCTGCCGCCACTTTGCCCAAAAGAGGAAGGCGATTGGCTGTTTGGGTGACAGCCACGCTCCTTTGTCGAGCCTGGGTTGTGAGATGCCCCTGTTCTTTGAGCCGTCGGACATAGGCTGACACGGTTCCTCGTGATTTGAATGAAAAATGATTGGCAATATCTTGATTGGATGGCGCATAGCTATGCCGATGTGTAAATTCCCGGATAAAGTCTATGACCTGTTTCTGTTTTGGGGTTAAAGCCATAAAAAATCATAATCGCTCAGATATCGCTCAGTCAAGAGAACAGTTTTTTATGGCTTCAAACCCAAGAATTCAATCATCTTTTCGTTTGTATTCTTCTGGCTTATGAGGGTATCGTAGCGACAGATGTGGTGAATTTTTTAACTATCAATGACATAAGGAGAGAGTCTTATGAGAATGGTTATTCCTATGATTATTTTGGTTCTTTTCCCTGTTTTGGTCTTTGCGCAAACCAATCCGGGGATGCCTCCCAATATGCCGATGGATAGGGAAAAGATGCAGAGGATGCAGGAGATGCAGAAAAATATGCAAAATATGGATATGGGAAAATTGCAAGAAGCTATGGCGTGTATGAAAACGATTGATCGGTCGGCGTTAAAAGGATTAGACGAAGAAGGAAAGAAAATACAAGCCGAGCTGAAAGAGTTGTGCAGAAGTGGAAATCGTGATGAGGCACAGGAAAAGGCTATGGAGTACGGAAAAGACATGATGAGCAGGCCAGAAATCAAGAAAATGCGTGAATGCAGCAAGAAGGCTGAGGGCATGATGCCTAAAATGGGTTTTGAAGATTTGATGGAAGAGGGAAAAGATCGTCATGTCTGTGATGATTTTCCTTGAATCACTTGAGGGTATATTCCCCGCTGCTTGCGGCGTCATAAACTACTCGCATGAGCGAGTACATTCATAATACCCCGTCCGTTTGCGGCGGGGATCATTTATTAGCGCCGTAAGAACGTATGAGAGAACAAGTTGTTTTTAAGACATTTAGGAAAATGTGTTTCCTTTTTATGCATTTCCCTTTCTCTAGAGCATGTGAAAGTAGATGAAGGGGGAGAATGGAAAGGCATATTGTTGGTGAGACATTGGTGCCAATTTTTTACGTGTGCCATTATGCTCTGTTGGTCTATGGCGGCATGGGCGGAAATCGATCGAACTCTTCTGGTTGGAGATTGGTGTTTGGTGGATCAATCGATGCTGGGATATCGCTTTGAGTCCTCACCACCCAAAGTGATACGTGACAATTTGAAGACGAAAGTCGGACAACGTTATCAATTTATCGATAACCATACGGTGGACATACAGATGAATGATAAGACGAGTGCCAGGTTCACGTACAAAATTTCTGGCAAGAAACAAAACCGGATTCGCATTAAAAAGTGGGAGAGCTTTGCCGTGACTTCTTTGACAGACTCTGAAATGGTTGCGAAGGCCCTCGGTACAGTGAACCATCGTTTTATACATGGAACATGTGCAGAGCCGTGAGGTTTGAGTAGGGGGAATGAGCGTAAGTTATTGAGTAATGAAATGAGGTGGAACATGATAGTACGGATCATCATGTTGGGTTTGGTTTTCCTGCCTAGCGGTCCCTTGTTCGTAAGTGCGGGAAAATGGAGTGGCTATATCACCGTATCCACAAAGGATGATGTGGTGCTGAGTTATCGACAGCGACTGCAAAAAGACGGGTGGTTTGTGGAATGGCGAGCGGAAAATAAAGGTGCTGATTGGGTAGAACCATTCACAAAATCTCGGATGTATCATTGTGCAGATGGAACCAAAAACAAGGAAAAAGAGAAAACGCTGGGTCCCTATCCTCCTGGTGATGTGCGAAGGGGAGGGATCAGGGATAGAGGAATTTGTCCAGGGAGTGAAATCCAGAACGTTGAAGTAGACATTGAGTTGCGTCCAGTTTCTGACGCGATTCGAAGGATGTGGCAATAACGTATGGAGGCAAGGGTTATCCTCAGATAACAAAACGATCAGACAGAAAGACGGAGGACTCTATGAATGTGTATAAGTTGTGTAGGTTGTTCTTGGTTGTGGTCGTACTCGTACTCGTTAGTCCAATGGCTTCCGGCTATGCCCAAGGGCCTGGAGGAACATCCAACGAGGAACAGATGCAGCAGATGTTGGATATGATAAAAGGAATGAGCAAGGGGGCGGGACAGGGGAAAGGCATGGATGAGAGGACCCAAAAACAGCTAGAAAATATGTTTAAGGGGATGGGTCAGAAGATGGACAAACGTCAGGTCGCTCAGACCAAAAAGGAACAGGAACAGTTTGAGACGGAGACCGTTGGTCATGGGACCGCCATCGTGGAGGTGGAAGGGAAACGCTATGACCTGACGGTCACCACATGTGAACTCTGGGGGGGCGACTCTCGCGAGTTTAAGATCGAAGCGCGACAACCTCCTGCTAAGGGTGCCTGGAAACTTTCGATGAGGGCAGGCAAAAGTTCCAGGGTTGGACTGACATTTCAAGTTGGACGTAAGAAGGGCTATTGGCGGGAAGGAACGGGATCAGTAGACAAATCCTCCTCTTTGACCGTGAAGGACAATGGGCTTCAATGGACAGGCCTGGTTGACGAAAAAGACAACGTTCCAATAACGATCCAGGTCACTTGTGGTGCGGAGATGGTCAATTACTCCAAGCCAGCCAATCCGGGACAAAACACTTCTCCTCATGTCTTGACCTTGTCGTTGGGTAAGGAAATCTATACCTTCCAGATAGGCTATTGCTCCACAGAAGCCTACCGAACTGGAAACTTAATGGTGGAATTTGATGTTACCGCCATGGGCACGTTTCGAGGAAGTCCAGCTATTCTTTTCCTGTCGAAAAGCCATCCGGTTGGGAGTCAGGGGAGAGATTTTGAAGAACTGGAATTATTGCTCGGGGAATTGACTGCAGAACAACGAACGCTTCCCCCATTGAAAGTCAAACAAGAGCTTGACGAAAAGGTGAATGCCTTTTCCAGAGAAGCGAACGCGGCCATTCAAAAAAAGTATGATAAAGAGCGGGCCGTCATTCAGGAGAAATACGGTAAAGATGTGCCTCCAGACAAAGCCGTAGAGGCAACGGAGGCCTACCTAAAGATGGGGGATGCACAAGGCAAAGAGATGGACAAGGTTCGAGAGCAAGTCAAGGCCATGCGATTTCCTGAAGCTAAAAATAATGGGACATTTACGATCAATGGAAAAGAGGTGCTGTATAAGGGGCCAAGACTTCGAATCCTCCATGGCAAAGATGTCCCCCAGTTCAAGAATTTAGAAGGTATTCCAGAAGTGCTGCTCACTTGTGAGACATAACCTTGGTCTGTTGGTAGTCCTGATTGTAGTTTTGGAATAGTTGGATATTCTGGAAAAATATTCTTTGATGGGTGATGATTTCAATCGAGTGAAGTATCTCCTGCTATTCTTGCTGGGAGTTTTCTGGATTGTGATGCCAATGTCTTCTGCTGCAGAAGAGTGGCCGATCAAAGAGTTTAAGGTTATTCGCAATAACCCATCTCCAACGACCTGGGCTGATGTTCAAACTGCAAAACTCCGTGTGAAATTAGGCACGTCTCCTCAAAAGTATGCCGATGCCGTAGAAGCCCGATACAACTATGAACAAAGTAATTTTAGTAAAAAAGTGTCCTTGGCCACGGCGCAAGAAATTGAAAAATGGTTGCACGCGGTGGCGCAAGCCTATGAGGATATGGGCTTTCTGAACCCTCACTATGGCAATACCAGTATGGTTTCTGGCCAAAAGAAATTCTTAGTATACGTGTATCCTTTTTACGATGCGTATGCGGCATACAATGGGATTTGTGCATCTAATCCCAAGACGCACATTCGAATAGATTCTGTTCGCAGTATTAAACCCGATGGTTCCCTGACCGCCAAAGCTTATCAAGATATTGCGCATGAACTCTTCCACGCCGTTCAACATCGGTATGATCTATTTTCGAAAAGTTGTAATGTCGGTGAGTGGATAACTGAAGGGACTGCCGAAGCCGTTGGCATAGAAATGGCCAGAAAGTTATATCCGAAAAAAGCCCCGTACACCATCTGTCAAATAGGAAAGCGTTTTTACAACCAAAGACTTTACACGAATGCTGGCTCAAGTGTTGGTGCAAGTCCTCCCTGCCAAGAAGCCAAACTTGACTATCAAGCACTGTCATTTTGGCAATTTTTAGGAGAATATGCCCACAGGAAGTTTATGGGAGACTATGCCGAGAAGGGGTATCTTGCGACGGAAGAATTTGTCCCACCAGACTTTCGTTATCTCCATAACTTTTTTAGTAGAACCCACAGCATGGGAAGCCCTGCGAAGGAATATGTCTGGCTGAATAAGGTTCTCCGGCAAAATAATCGGTACGGGAAACATCAATTTGGCATCATACTTCATACAGCCTACTCCCGATTTGTGGGAACCTTTGCATCATATTGGAAAGAAAAGCGAATGAGTCGATATCCTGGTGCTGTGGGAGGGGCCAGCCAGGCAGCTCAAGAAGAGAAATGGATGAAATGGATTTTTGGAGCCTGTGCACCGGTGATTGTCAATAAAGGAGCTTCCATTCCACCAGTGACATTGGCGATCGGACCAGTTGCGGCTCAATGTCTTAAGATGACCTTTAATGGCTTTGAGAAAGATGAACGAGTTGGGTTAACGTTTTTCGCATCGGGAGACAACCAGAGTATCGATCAGGAATCACTCGCGATTAGTACAGATGGAGGGAAGAAAATTATTCGCCGACATCCTGCTGAACAAGTGGCGGACAGAATTGGGAAATTCCCCAAAATTGCTGCCACGACAGACCCTCAATATTTCATTGTTTCAAATGTGGCCAAAAAGGCTGCGACCACGAAGGCCATTGAACCTGTTTTGACGATTGTTCAGGAAAGTATTTCCACCAACTTAGCTAAAGAAAAAAAAGATCCAGAGGATCCAGACCCATCTGAAAAGCAAGAGCGTGAACATGCCAGAAAGTCACGGAGCTGGAAAGGCCAGGCTTGGCAGGATGATCGGAGGACATGCAAAAGGCCATTTGAGGCTGCCCCGTGTGGCCGAACCACTAACCTTCACTTGAGTCTCGTGCCTGACACGGCCCACCTTCTTGATACGCTGAAAGAACCCTCTATGACCTGGGAACGGAAGTTTCGCATGTTTGACGATGTAGTTCAAGATGGAGGCGAATCCTTTGTTTCAGATTATTTGGATGACCTGTATGAGATCCAACAGCAAGATGGATGGGAGGTAAATATCATCATTTCCCAAATCCAACCTGGATTTACAGGAACCATTTCGAATGCCCATATCCAGGTGGCCAAAGCTGTTCCTCAGCGTGGTAGCTATAAGGCCTTAGGGCCTTGGGCTGGATCTTGTACAAAGGGCTATCGCCCGGCTACCGGGCAAGTCATGATTGAGGAGTTTTCAAAATATGTGTTGAAAGGAACTTTTTCTGCACAATTGGTCGATAGCAAGATGTTTGAGCCCTGTCAAACAGCTCCTATTGTTCAGTCTGATGGGGGACCATTCAGCATTACCGAGATAGGTGGACATCTGAACATCGATATACCGCCACCCTCAGACGAAGCGATCATCGATCGGACTATCGAGGATACGAACGAGCTCTTGCCGGACTTGATTACTGATGATCTGCGGGAACATATTAAGGAGAAAGCCAAACAAGAACGGGAAAAGCAGAGACAAGAGAAACAGGAAAACTCGTCTACGAAAAACGGGACAGGTTCGATGCCATCATGTGATTGCCAATGTCATATGGAGAAGACCTATTGTGAGGCGGATCCGACATCACGTTGCTGCCAAACTTGCGAACCTGTTTTTTTAATGTGTAATGGCAATAAGAAAGGGCATTCGGATCCTGTAACAGCCGATGACGTTCGGGAGATGCGGAAACAGTATGAAGCCTATCTGGATGCTCATGGAATGGCGGGAATGGCCGATATCAAACAGCAAATGATGCAAGCATTCGATGAGATCCCAACAGCCGAAGAGAAGCGCATGTTCATCAAAGTTCTCCCCGAGAAATGACACATGCTACAAATAATAAGGGGTCAGACACGAATTAATGGACTCCAATTTTGTCCCTAACTGTATAACGGGAACAACGTAGTCTCTAAGGTGCGAGAGGACATGGATCCTTAAGCGTTTCATTTGCTTGCTCTCATAGGTATCCATAGCTTTTGAAAATTCAATTGGTACGAGTTTTGGTGCATCCCTTCGTGATCTGTGAGAGTTTGTCCATAAATGCATCGTGGTTCTCTCCGAGTTGGGAAACAACTTTTCTATCTCCTTGCATGAGCGCCAACGCCATAGCTTGTTCTTTGGGCGACATGATCTCATTGGCAGTTGCTTGCCCACATTCGCAATTCTCTGGCGTATCCTTTTTCTCTGCAATACAAAAGTTTTGTAATGAGTCATGCTGAGATATGTTCGAACCCAGGGCATATGTTCCGAGGCTGAGATTGCCTACAAATATAGCACACCAAATACAAAGTAATTTCATGATGACTCCTTTCTTCTAAGGGTGATTTGCTACATTAGTCATTTTCCGTTTTCTTTTTAGAAAGAATTTCTCGTTTCCTCACCTCCTTCTTATTCGGATTCTCCAAACCTAAGGGTTTTGGGGTGATCTGAGTGAGCATATTTGTATCTTTTTAGATATTGACTCGTATCTAAAAGGATAACATTTCTATCATTTGCTGTTGAATCAGCCTATGTATTCCAGACCTCATGCATGGTAAACGTTCCAAGAAAATAGAAAGTGTTTCAGTAAATTCTCTGGATATGAAGAAGGAGGTTAGCTTTGGTATAGACCTTGCTTTAATTTCTATTATTAGATCCCTTGACAGTTTCTTGCTTTCGAAAACACATCAAATATGAAAACCCATACTTTCTTACATCGAGAGGGAAAGCATCGTCTCTTCCCTGCTTCTTCGCAATCGTCCTCTCTTCTTATTGTTGATGATGAGCCAGATGTTGTGCTCACGTTGCAGGATCTGTTTAAAGGGGAAGGCTATCAAGTTGATGTTGCCACGAATGGAGCCGATGCTTTAGGGCTGGTCAAAACATGTGTATATGACGCAGTGATATTAGATATTCGGCTTCCTGATGTTGATGGCTTGTTTGTTCTTGAAAAGATGACAAAAGTGGTTCCCGGGCTTCCTATTATTATCTTGACAGCCTGTACGACCCTAGATTCTGTGGTTGGACCACTTGAAGAACAGGGTGCTTTTGACTATTTGCACAAACCGATTAACCGTCAGGCGATTAGGACGGCAGTTCGCCATGCTCTGAAGGCTCAGAGACTAGCAAAGAAAATCGAACAGGCTCATCATGCTTTGCAGGAAAGCGAAGAGCGATTTCAGGCGGTTTTTCATGCGGCGATTGATGCGATTGTGCTAGCCAATCATCAGGGGCTCATTATGTCTTGGAATCCTTCAGCGGAAGAGATGTTTGGCTATAAAGCCGAAGAAATTTTTGGAAAATCTCTGACGCTTATCATGCCACTCCGGTATCGGAAGGCTCATGAGGAAGGGATGAAAAGAATTCAGGCAACGGGTGACCCCCGGGTCTTACGAAAAACCCTTACCCTTCATGGATTACGAAAAAACGGAGAGGAATTTCCCATTGAACTGTCCTTGAATTCTTGGATCAATGGCCCGCATCCCTGCTATTCAGGATTTATCCGTGACATTTCCAAGCGTGAAAGTCAACCGATGTAATATGCAGATGATAATACTAGGGGTCAGACACGAATAAACTCTTTCTTCCCTTTATTTTCTATGTGAGCCGTTACATTATTTTATGTGACGCTCAGTTAGAAGGGTGTCAGAAGTGGGTATCTCATTACTGAATCGTTTTCGATTCTTTGACATCCAGCCAGTCGCGGAGCCAGTCGCCGAGAAGATTAGCGGCCAGCACGACTGCCATCAGTGTCAGACCAGGAATCAAAACCAGGTGTGGTGCCACCAGCATATAGCGGGTGCCATCGCGGATCATGCTTCCCCATGATGCTTCAGGTGGTTGAACACCTAACCCTAAAAAAGACAAGCCTGCTTCGGCAATGATGGCGCTGGCAACACCAAAGCTGGCTTCGATGAGGAGGGGGGCTGTGATTAAGGGAAAGAGATGGTGCCACATGATACGCCAAGAGGAAGCTCCTAACGCTTGCGCGGCGATTACGTGATCAGCATGTTTGAGGGCCAACACCTGTCCGCGCGCAAGTCGTGCATAACCTACCCATCCAACGATGACCAATGCAAAAATCACATTCTCGATCCCGGGTCCAAGGGCTCCTGCCAAAGCAATGGCTAGTAGTAAACCAGGGAAGGCTAACATGATATCCACAATTCGGACGAAGATCTGATCCACCCATCCACTGAAGTACCCGCTTGCGATCCCTAAAGTCGAACCAATCATGAGACCTAATGCCACAACGCTAATAGCCACGAAGAATGAAGTGCGAGCTCCGTTCATGAGACGATCAGCTATGGAGCGTCCCAGTTCATCAAAACCTAACCAATGGAATAGGTCAGGTCCTACAAGGATATGAGTCAGGTCAATCCTGTTGGGTGTGAGAGGGAGGAGAGGCTGCAGGACAGCAACGAGACCCCATATGCTGATAATACTCAGTGGTAGCCACAAACGTATCATGAATGGCGTTGCCAATTGATGCGCGGGTCGAGCCAGGCATATAGCAGATCAGTTGTGAGGTTGACCAGCACGTAGGTGAGGCTGATACAGAGCACGGCGGCTTGAACAACGGGGTAATCGCGTTGTTGAATGGCTTCAATCACAAGGAGCCCCAATCCAGGCCATGCAAAAACCGTTTCCGTAATTACGGCGCCGCCCAGTAAGCCTCCCAGTTGAAGACCGAGTAGAGTGAGGATTGGTAAGAATGCGTTAGGCAAGGCATGGGTAAACACCGCTTGTAGGGATGAAAGGCCCTTAGCCCGAGCAGTCCGGAGAAAATCTTCTCCTAAAATTTCTAAAAGCGTACTTCGTAGCATGCGTGCTAAAATCGCGGCCATGGCAGTGCCTAGAGTTAGTGCTGGTAAGAACACGGCATTCCATCCTTCCTGTCCGCTGACGGGAAACCATCCCAGCCAAAGACTGCCGACCAGAATCAAGAGCGGTCCCATCCAGAAATTTGGAATAGACATTCCTAATAGGGCAAATCCCATAGCCCCATGGTCATAAATTGAATGCTGGCGAATGGCTGCTAAGAGGCCAAGCGGGAAAGCCATAATCCCCGCGACGACTAAGGCCGCCACGCTGAGATGGAGTGTTGCAGGGATACGTTCGAGAAGCAGTTCGAAGATGGGACGGCCGGAGAATAATGAATGGCCAAAATCAGCTTGGGCTAGTCCCGTAAGATAATTCCACCATTGTTCGTAGAGGGGGAGATGGAGCCCTAATTTTTGACGGAGGGCTTCACGGTCTACGGCCAAAGCTGCCTCACCCAACATGACATCAACTGGGTCACCCGGGATCAGGTGAATCAAAAAAAAGACAAGACTCAACACTCCGAGCAAACCCACCAACGCACTGCTGATTCTTGTCAGAATGAAATGAGACATCGTGTGATGGAGGATCGGCCGACGTTGTTGTTGCGCAATAGGGAAGAATGGTCAGTCATTATTATGAGACGTTGTCCATAACTATCTGAGCTGAGAGTCTTGCTTCAGATGCCCATTTGATATCTAACAGGCCGTCGTAATTACCATCAAATTGGAGGGAATAGCCCTCAAGCGCATTACTTGACACCACATAATGATCTTCATACCAGAGCGGGACATAGGGCAAGGTCTCCAAGAGACGGGCTTGCAGAGCTTGGTAGAGTTCTCGCTGCTGGCTGGGTTCAGTCGCATGTTCGGCTGTTGTGATCAAATGATCGGTTTGTGAATCGGCATAATGCCCTCGGTTTGCCCCTTGTGGAGGAGTGGCCTGGCTATGGAAAACATGCCGGAAAATATCAGGAGTTTTCAGACCGACCCATGCCAGACTGTACATTTGAAAGCGTCCAGTTTTGATATCACCATAAAATGTGCCCCAGTCATGACTGTGAATCGACACGTCAATGCCAACTTGCCGGAGCTGATCTTGAAGGATCGTGGCTAAACGTAATCGAAAAGGGTCCGTTGAAGTTTTATAGATGAGTGTGGGGCGTTGCTTACCTTTGAATCCAGCTTTCCGTAACAGCATTTTGGCTTGAGCTGGATCGTACGAGTACCCTTTTAAAGTAGAACTGCCGAGCCAATGATCGGGTGCAAACAGTGCCTGAGCTGGCCGGGCTCGCCTTCTTAGTACCAACTGGAGAATGGCTTCACGATTGATGGCATGGGCAATGGCTTTCCGTACCAATAGGTTCCCCACAATTGGATCCTGATGATTAAACCCAAGATACGCAAACTTTTCTCCCTGGCGCTGGGCAAGTCTTAGGGAAGGTTGCTCTGCAAGATAGCTGACCAACTCAGGGGGGAGATCATTCTGGAGCAGATGAATTTCTCCAGCCAGCAGTTTCAGGGCTCGTACGGTTGGGTCGGGTACGCGCAAAAATTCAATATGTTGGTTATCGGTTCGGCGTCGGAGTGTGACCCGAGTGTCATCTGGTCTTGCCTCTAAAAGAAATGGTCCACTTCCGACGGGTTCATCGTGAAAAGAATGCTTTGAAGCAATAAGGTTTGCCGGCAAAATGCCGATAATAACATAGCCAGGAAATAATGAATCTGGATGCCTCAAGTGAAAGTCCACAGTCGACTCTGAGGGGGTATCAATTTGGCGAATCGTGTAGAGAAGCCCTTGATGCGGAGAGGGGGTCTCTGAATCGATTAACGACATATAGGTTGCCTGGACGTCTCGAGCCGATAATCGTGTGCCATCAGGGAATGTGGGCCGGGGTTCGCGGAGAGTGAATCGATAATGTGTTGGCGTAAGAACTTCCCATGTTGCAAGGGAAGGAATGGGGCGAGCATTCTCCGTAAAATCGACTAGGCGTGAATAGAGGAGCCGATTGATTCGGCCTGATGTCGCATCGGTGGCATAGCGAGGATCGAAATTTGTGGGGGAGTTGGCAAGGCCGAAGCGAATGGTGAGATCAGGGTTGGCTTCCGTGCAGCTCAAGGCAAAGGAAAGGAAGATCAAGAAAAGCCAGAAATGCATCACGGTATCTCAGTCTTTGGGTAAGGGCTTGCTGTGAGAAAGCAAATTCTTAATGGACTTGGAACTATTTCTGTAATTTTACAAGTATAGCCGATGTCAGGGAAGAGAAAAACGTGTATTGGAGGAATTCCCTATCATCAGGCTGCATAGCATGAATAAAGGAGAGCAGGAATGAGCCGTACGATTACCCTCCCTAACTATGGAAATGCCACTGATGAAATCATGGCCAAGAAAAATGATGAAACCCCTGTTCAGGAGGCCGCAGCTC
Organism: Nitrospirales bacterium; assembly: GCA_965223295.1. Lineage (GTDB taxonomy): Bacteria > Nitrospirota > Nitrospiria > Nitrospirales > UBA8639 > Nitrospira_E. Next base: position 330,022 of record CBDCWC010000002.1, read on the forward strand.
CCAAGCCTCTTCGCAGAGTGACCAGCCTACCTGCTCCTACCTCGATAGCTGAGACCGGATTGCCGGAAGAACTACTCGTGCAATTGTTAGTACGGACGTTGTTTACGCAGGGAGAGCTCACCGAGAAGACTGCAGGTGAGATTATGAAACTCCCCCTTGGTGTGATGAAGGAACTATTTGCGCTGGTTCAGCGAGAAAAATACTGCGAGATCAAAGGCCATGGGGAATCGTTAGGTGTCTTGCTTCGCTATGTACTGACTGAATCTGGTCGTGAGCGAGCCAAGGGCTATATGGAGTTGTGTCGGTATGTGGGGCCAGCACCCGTGACTTTAGACGAGTATGTGACGATGATCAAAAATCAGCCGGTTCATGACCTCACGATTGATCGACAAACCGTGACCTCCACGACCGAGCATTTGGTGCTCACGCCTGGAACGGTTGACCAAATTGGTGAGGCGGTCAACTCGGGTTGGGCGATATTTTTGTATGGGCCTCCTGGAAATGGGAAAACAGTGTTGGCTGAAGCCATTGGGAAAATGTTGGAATCGGTTGGAGGTGGAGAAGTCTATATTCCTTACGCCATAGAAATTGATGGGCAAATTATTCAAATATATGACCCGATTACGCATGTGAAGGTGGATACGCCTCAAGAAGAGTCCCGTTCTTTGATTGAAGCTAAAAAGGAATACGATACTCGTTGGGTACTCTGTAAACGTCCCATTGAGTTTGCTGGTGGTGAGTTAACCATGGCCACTCTTGATTTATCCTTTAACCCTTCCGCAAAGTATTACAAGGCGCCGCCACACATCAAGGCGAATGGAGGGGTATTTCTTATTGATGACTTTGGCCGCCAGTTAGTCCGTCCCAGAGATCTGCTAAATCGCTGGATTGTCCCTTTGGAAAAACGAGTCGACTACTTGACCTTGCATACAGGAAAGGTTTTTCAGATTCCTTTTGAAACCATTGTCTTGTTTGCTACAAATTTAGAGCCGGCCAAGCTGGCGGATGAAGCCTTTCTTCGCCGTATTCGGAACAAGGTATACATAGCCGATCCGACTCCGGAACGTTTTAAGCAGATCTTTGAAGAAGTGTGCAAGAGAAAAGGGGTGCCTTTCGAAGAAAGTGCTGTTGACTATCTCCTTAAAGACATTTACGAAAAATATCAACTGAACATGCGGAGTTGTCACCCTCGGGATATTTTGGAGCAAATCATTAGTATCGCGAAATTTAATAGTGTGCCACCGAGTTTATCTAAGAAGTTCATTGACCGAGCCTGCCACACGTATTTCTTTGTGGAGGCAGCCGAGTACGAACAAAGTTCAAACTAGAGACGTTTCCCTCTTCTCATTCTTTTCTCACGCCATAGTCCTCTTTCCAAGGACAGAAGGAGGAGCTTCCTCCTCGTCTGTCCTTATCGGTTCAATACCACCACACCTCTGTCTGAGGAATCTAGAATGCAGGATTGGCCGATCCTTTTTTTCGCCTCGTGGCCTGATCTATGGTAGTCTTTTTTTGCGATTAGCAACTAGAGTAATCGTTGTTGTACCCGAATAAGAAAACGCGTTTCCTGTACTGATGAAATTTTTTTAAAAAAATTTCAGTAGGTGCCCGCATATTTTCTGATCCGTATTCTTATGGAGAACTTGTTATGACTGCAACTGTCCTAGTTGTTGATGATGAAAAAGATCTAGTGGAGCTGGTCCGTTATCATTTGGAAAAGGAAGGTCTGGTATGCCTGGAAGCCAGAGATGGAGAGACTGCACTCCAATTGGCCAGAGAACGGATGCCCGACCTGGTTGTCCTCGATCTCATGTTGCCAGGTGTAGATGGTTTGGAGGTGTGTCGCAAACTTCGAAAAGATCACAAGACTGCTTCAATCGCTATTATTATGCTGACAGCAAAAGCAGAAGAAGTTGATCGCATTGTTGGCTTGGAAATGGGTGCGGATGACTACATGGTGAAACCGTTTAGTCCACGTGAGCTTGTGGCTCGTGTGAAGGCTGTGTTGCGACGAGGACAAACGCAAGACCTTACGACTCACAAACGAATAGGGACGCTTGTGGTTGATGAGGGAAAGCATCAGGTGTCTGTGGAAGGGAGAGTGGTGGAACTGACGGTCAAAGAATTTGATCTCTTGTGTGGCTTGATAAAGGCTAACGGACGTGTGCTGAATCGCGATCAGATCATGGAAGCGGTCTGGGGCTACTCGAATGCCGTCGATATTGAATCTCGTACGGTAGATGTGCATGTTCGTCGACTCAGGGAAAAATTAGGCGATGAGCAGAAGCGCATCGTGACCGTAAAGGGCGTCGGATATCGTTTTGATGCGGAGATGGATTGATGTGTGCTTATTCATGAATGGAGAGACAATGAATGAGTAATGCTCCTTTCGTTCGTGGGGGCTGGATGCTCGCCTCCATGGTTGTGGTTGGAGGAGGTGTTGCTTGGGGATGGGCTTGGTGGTTCATTGGTTTACTTGGGTTTGGGCTGCTCAGTGCTGCGTATATGACCGCGAGAAATGCTTGGAATCAGAGTCGTGATAATGATGAAAAGATTCGCACAAGTGTGAATGAGTTGCAGCAGGTCGTACATGGTCCAGATGTTCGTTCTTCTCTTCCTGTCTCGCCTGAGGCTGTCGGTGCTGCACTTAAACAAGCTGTCGCTCAAGCCAAATCCCGTATGGCCAATCTTGAAGATGAGCGCGCGAAGATTGTGGCGATTATGGAGAATTTGGTGGAAGGCGTTTTGGCTTTTGATCCTCAAGGGCAGGTCTTGTTCAGTAATCCCAGCGCATGTCGGATTCTTGGATTAGATGGACAGCAATTAATGGGACGGTCAGTGTGGGAAGTTGTTCGTCATGCCGAATTAGCAGAACTCGTCGAGCGCAGCCGAAAGCTTGATCTTCATGACAGTCACCGTGTGGAGATGAATCTTCATGCCCCCACGCCTATGGCGGTAGAAGTCTATGGATTGCCGTTTCCCCTGGTTCATGAGAAAAATGGAAGTGTACTCGTATTACATGATGTTACGGAATTACGACGTTTAGAACAGGTCCGCGCGGAATTCATTGATAATGTGTCGCATGAGTTGCGAACACCGCTGGCCGCGATCATCGGTTATTTGGAAACGTTGATAGATGAACCCACTCTGGATACGCCCAATAATCGCAAATTTGTCCATGTGGCACACCAACATGCCGAGCGGCTCAGTCGACTTGTGGATGACTTGCGAAGCCTCTCAGAAATCGAATCAGGAAAAGTGGTCTTGCGATGCGAAGCTGTTGGATTACAGGACATTGTGAATGAAGTAGTTGAAATGTTTCAACCTCAAGTCCAGAAGAAGCAGATTCATCTGGACAACCAGATTGATGATGGGGCACGAGTGTGGGTTGACCGTGACCGTATCATCCAAATCCTTTTGAATCTTGTCGACAATGCCATTAAATATTCATCAGAGAGAGGGAGTATTGTTTTTCAGATGCAGCGATTGGACAAGTCTCTAGTTCTACACGTGAAAGATACAGGACAGGGGATTCCTTCGACTGACTTGGTGAGGATCACCGAACGTTTTTACCGCGTGGATCGGGCTCGCTCACGGGAAGAGGGAGGAACTGGTTTGGGTTTATCTATCGTCAAACATCTGGTGAATCTACTGAACGGGCAACTTCGTATTCACAGTGCATTAGGGAAAGGTACGACAGTAGAAGTGGAGTTGCCAATCTCTACCAAATAATTTTCTATAGGGCACCTCTAAAAACTGTCCTTTTCCCGATGGCGGCGTTAGCAGCGTGCTTACAGCCTTCGGCGCGCACAGACTTGGTGCTCTTCGCATCGTTCGCCCTCATGTATTGGCCCATACACTCCGGTTTTCCGCGCGCCGCTTCCTTGCCCTCAGAAAAAATCATCAGTTTTTAGAGGTGCCCTATAGTGTTTACGAAGCTTTTCCTCTAGTTCCTCATTTCCGATGTGTTCTATCGGGAATCCATCTCAGAGGCAGGATGATCCTCATGAAACGTGACTGAAAAGTTTTGTTGGATGAGTGCTGCACTTCTCTAAGTTTTCTACTTATTTTCTACTTTGTTTTCCGCAAAAACGTTACACAGTTGTAACCTGATCCCAACGTGCTAGCAACATGTTCTGATTAGGATAGGGTAACCGAGTTGATCTTGTGATGAATAACGAACAACCTTGGAGGTGGAAAATGATGTCAATGAGGAGAAGGGGGACTGGTAAATGGTTTGTTGATGAGTATGAGAAGCAAAACGTTTTGAATTACATTGAAAGTGAAGAAACTGTCACATTGGAAATGATTGTCCAACGATTTCCATGGCTTCAATGGGGCGATTTGTTTTCGATAGTGGGAGGATTTCGGCGAGATGGTTTGATTGCTGTACATCAAGTTGGCTCTCGTTTGGAAATACGAATGATAAAACAACTCACCCATATGGTCTAGGTTTAATAGAGTTTTTGAATTTGGTGGCATGTAACACGTTTGTAACATGGCTGTCACATTGGGGAAATCTTACAAAGATACAATACTTCACTTGATTGTAATAGAAGAGAGGAAAGCTTCATGAAAGGCACAATAAAAAGAACTGCTAAGAGAATTGGGACCGTGGTTATTGGGTTATTATTGGGGTGGTCTGGGGTCGGTGGATTTGATTCGTCGACGGCTTGGGCGAAGGAGTCGATGGAGGATCTAGCATGGACAACTTACAGCAAAGTGAGTGGCATTTCAGGCAATATCAATAGCATTGGCTCCGACACGCTGAATAACTTGATGACCTTATGGGCGGAAGGATTTCGAAAGCAATATCCCAATGTCAAGGTTCAGATAGAGGGGAAGGGGTCGAGTACTGCGCCTCCAGCCTTGATTGAAGGCACAGCTCAATTGGGTCCGATGTCGCGAAAGATGAAAGGAAAAGAGATTGATAAGTTCGAGGCGAAATTCGGATATAAGCCAACGCCAGTTCCCGTTGCAATTGATGCCCTAGCGGTCTATGTCAATAAAGATAATCCAATCAAGGGGATGTCAATGGAAGAGGTTGACGCGGTCTTTTCCAAGACGAGAAGACGTGGGCATAGGGTCAACATTGCACAATGGGGAAATGCCGGGCTGACTGGGCCATGGGAAAAAACACGGGTCAGCATCTATGGTCGGAATTCAGCTTCAGGCACCTATGGATTTTTCAAGAAAAAGGTTCTGAACAATGGAGATTATAAGGATGAGGTGAAAGAACAGCCTGGCTCTGCTTCCGTTGTGCAAGGTGTGACAGAAGATCGAGGGGGCATTGGCTATAGCGGTATTGGATATAAAACCTCAGGAGTACGGGCCATTCCTTTATCGGCTAAAAGAGGAAAACCATTTTATGAACCGACCTTTGAAAATGCGGGTACAGGAAAATATCCCTTGGCTCGTTTTCTCTATGTGTACGTGAATAAGGCACCTGGAAAACCCTTGTCTCCACTAGTCAAAGAATTCTTAACCTTTGTCTATAGCAAAGAGGGACAACAGGTTGTCATTAAGGATGGATATTTCCCTTTACCTCAGAATCTTATCACTAAAAAACTTGGGGATCTTCAATAGAAAGGTTCTCGTGCCTTATGACGAAGATTAAGAATAGCGATAATGTCATTTTTCAATGTCCGCAGTCACATTGCTGAGGGCATTGATGCCTTGAATAACCCCATACTCATCCTATGAATAGCGCACAATCCAGGGTTGGTCCAGCTCCCTCCCTCCCTCGGACTTCTTTTTTTTCGAGAATCGGAGTTCGGACTATCAGACGATGGACGGATAAGCTGGCCACGGCCATTGTGACCTTTGGGGGATTAGCGACCATTCTGAGTATTCTTGGTATTTTTCTTTATCTTTTTATAGAAGTTGTTCCGTTATTTTATTCGGCTTCAGCAACAGAAGGATCAAGCATTTCTGTGAAGGCTCAGAGTTCTGCAGGTGAATTGCCGAGTCAGGTTGGTGTGGGTGTTGATGAGTACATGAAAGTTGCCTATGTCATTCACGGGGGGCATATTGCGGTGTTCCATGTAGAATCGGGAAAGCCGATCCCTGTTGATAAGTCTTTGAATCTAGAAGAGGAGTTTATTACGGCTGTTGGCCGGTCAGGCACTCAAGGCAATAGCTATGGTCTTGGAACAGCAGATGGTCGAGTGATTCCCTTGGCAATCGATTTTCGGGTGAACTTTCTTGATGGAGTCCGGAGTATTCAACCGGAAGTGTCAATCGGCGATCCATTAGTGATTTTTGAGACATCGAAGCCCATTGAGCGATTAGCTTATCGTGAAACGAATGATGGTGGCTCAGTTTCTGCTGCCGTGAGTGAGACAGGGAAGATCCAGATTTTGAAAATGGTTGAAGAAGAAGGAGGCCTATTTTCTTCTGAAGTAGAACAAACTCTGAGTCGAGGACAACTCCCATTGGAAGCCACGAGCGTGCCCACGGCCCTACTCTTGGACGGGGAAGGTGAAACGTTGGTTGTGGGAACAACACAAGGCCAACTCTTGTATTGGAACATTACAGCAGCGGAGGCTCCCAGGCTGATGGGGACTTATCAAGCTGCCGCATTTTCAGAAGAGAGTATCACGGCACTGTCATATCTAATCGGCGATCGAACCATTGTCGTAGGAACGAGTACAGGAAACGTGTCAGTTTGGATGCCCTTTGTTGACCCAGATAAAGGTGGAGATCCTCGGTTAACAGAAGTTCGGACATTTTCTCAACATCAAAAAGCTGTCACTACAATATCTCCATCGCAGCGGGATAAGGGATTTTTGACCGCCGATGCCAGTGGAGAAGTGTTTCTTCATCATTCCACTTCTGGGCAAACATTAGCGAAGATTTCTGGTCAGGGAAGCCCAGTTCAGTCTGTCATGTTTTCCCCAAAAGGTGATGGCGTGATTTTGGCGGATCGCTCTGGAAAGGTCATGACCTATGAGATCGAGAACGAACATCCTGAAACAACAATGGCGTCAATTTTTAGGCCTGTTCTTTATGAAGGGTATGACCAACCTCATCATATTTGGCAATCCTCCAGTGGATCTGATGACTTTGAACCCAAATTCGGCTTATGGCCACTTATTTGGGGAACGTTAAAGGGAACGTTTTATGCCATGTTATTGGCAACGCCACTAGCCATATTCGGGGCTATCTATACGGCGATGTTTATGCATCCGGACCTTCGGTCAGTGGTCAAGCCAGTGGTGGAAATTATGGAGGCGTTGCCGACTGTTGTGTTGGGTTTCTTAGCCGGTCTCTGGTTAGCCCCCTTACTTGAGAAAATTTTTCCAGCGGTTGTAGGGATGTTTTTCATGATTCCACTAGCGTTGGTCTCGATGTGTTTGCTCTGGCAGGTCCTACCTGCTTGGGTGAGACGTGGGGCTGGATCGACAACAGAATTTTTGGCTTTTGTGGTTGTCTTGCTAGGATCCCTGTATCTCTGTATTTCTTTCAATACACACATTGAATCGTGGTTGTTTCATGGAGACTATAAGGAATGGCTATCCTCCACATTTGGTGTAGGGTATGACCAACGTAATGCCATGGTTATTGCCTTTGCCATGGGCATGGCGGTCATCCCCACGATTTTTAGTATTTCCGAAGACTCGATTAATAATGTCCCACGGCAGTTAATTGCTGGTTCACTGGCGTTGGGTGCGACGCCTTGGCAAACTTTGACCAAGTTAGTCATCGTGTCCGCCAGTCCAGGGTTATTTTCAGCATTGATGATCGGTCTGGGCCGGGTCGTTGGAGAGACGATGATTGTGCTTATGGCTACGGGAAATACGCCAGTGATGGATATGAATCTCTTTAATGGGTTTCGTACCTTGTCTGCGAACATTGCCGTGGAAATGCCTGAAGCTCCAGAAGGGGGAACATTGTTTCGGTTGCTCTTTTTGGCAGGGCTGATTTTGTTTGCTTTTACCTCTGTGGTGAATACGATTGCTGAAATTATTCGTCAAAGACTTCGTGCGAAGTATAGTCAGTTCTAATGTACCAATGAAAACATTTCTTCAAAAATTCTGGAACTCGGGGACGCTGTTCATTTGGATATGTGGGGGAGCCGTGGCGACCTCCGTATTAATGGTCAGCGGGGTGCTCTTGCTCATTATGGTGAATGGGTTAGGGTATTTTTGGCCATCCAATCTCGTAGAGTTCGAACTCTCTGACGGCAAGAAAATTTTGGGCGAGGTCAAACATCGGGAAGTGATTCCCAGTTCTGTATCGGAGCGACTTCCCGAAGGAAAGAGTCGGCTCAATTTGAAAATCGGCAATCGTGATCTGTATGGATTGGATTTTCGGTGGATTGATGAAGATCAAATTGTTCGTAACCACATGCCATTAGCGGCTACAGTCTTCGAGCGCCGAGAATGGGGGAATTTCTATGGTTATGTCGAGGAAATCAGGCAAGGGGAATCCGTGCTGGTTTCTGGCGAAGAAAGTTGGAAATTGCTTAATCCTCTCATAGAAAAGGCCAATGCGCTGCACGAAGAGATTGCCTCTATTGAAAAAGATGAAATTGGTGATATTAATCATGAGATTGAGCAGGCACGTTTGCGTATCAAAGGATTGGAGCTACAAGGAAAGAGTGGGTCTTCAGAAATTTCCGACCTGACCGCAGATGTGAGAAACCTTGAATCCCAATATGAACAACATGTTCAGGGTTTGGACGTGCTCCGAGAACAACTACGGGAGTACGCTATTGTGTTGCGAGATACGAATGGCGAGATAAAGGAACTGCCGATTGGGCAAATTATAGCCGCTCTTCGGCCAAATGAGATGAGTGTGTTCGAGAAAGCTCTCACGTACGTAAAAAACTTTTGGAATGTATTGACTGAGGAGCCTCGTGAAGCCAATACCGAAGGTGGAATTTTCCCCGCTATTTTTGGAACCGTTATGATGGTATTGATCATGAGTGTGGCTGTTGTGCCTTTTGGTGTGTTAGCCGCGTTCTACCTTCGTGAATATGCTAAGCAAGGCCCTCTGACTCGTGCCGTGCGGATTGCGGTCAATAACCTTGCTGGCGTGCCCTCAATCGTGTTTGGAGTGTTTGGCCTCGGCTTCTTTGTCTATGCGGTAGGAGGTACGATTGATACGTTCTTTTATCCTGAAGCCTTTCCGAATCCAACCTTTGGGACAGGCGGGATTTTATGGGCTTCTCTGACCTTAGCCTTGATGACTGTCCCGGTTGTGATTGTGTCGACGGAAGAAGGATTGTCGGCGGTCCCCAAAGAATACCGGGAAGGGTCAGTTGCACTTGGTGCCACAAAAATAGAAACGATGATTCGAGTCATTTTGCCTACGGCACTTCCAGGAATTCTTACTGGCCTGATCTTGGCAATCTCCAGAGCCACCGGGGAAGTGGCACCACTCATGTTAACCGGAGTGGTGAAGCTTGCGCCGTCTTTACCAGTCGATGGTCTGTTCCCTTTTGTCCATCTTGACCGAAAATTTATGCATTTGGGTTTTCATATTTATGATGTAGGATTTCAGTCGCCGAATGTCGAAGCAGCAAAGCCTATGGTGTATGTCACGACGCTGGTGCTGGTTTTGGTTGTGGTCATGTTGAATATTACCGCTATTGCTGTGAGAAATCATATGCGGAAGAAGCTGCGTGGGGCTTCTGTTTAGGGACTTTTCTGCCTGATACTTCTATGTCATCTATTCGTTTCATTCCACGGGGGAAATCGATACAATGGGGAACGTTATCCAAAAAACTCATAAGTCCCTGAAGGTCGAGATTGTGGGGAAGCAACCCAGGTCTGCGCCATTAGTAGAACAAGAGTCAATAACTATGGATAGAGCCGAAGAACAGCCGATGCAACCAAAGTTTTTGGTGCAAGATATGAACTTTTTTTATGGCGACCATCAAGCCTTGTTCAAAATTAATTTGAATATTCCTGTTCATCAGGTGACGGCGTTTATTGGGCCGTCTGGTTGTGGAAAATCGACTTTGCTGCGCTGCCTTAATCGTTTGAATGATCTCGTAGATGGGAGTCGCGTGGTCGGTAATATTCTTTTGGATGGTCAAGATATCTATGACCCTTCTGTGGACGTCACCGATTTGCGAACCCAAGTTGGCATGGTGTTTCAAAAAGTGAATCCATTTCCGAAATCCATCTGGCAAAACGTGACGTATGGTCCACAATTGCGTGGCATCAAACGTAAATCCGATCTTGATGATATTGTGGAGAACAGCCTTAAGGGCGCTGGTTTATGGGATGAAGTCAAAGATCGGTTGCACCAAACAGCGTTAGGGTTATCTGGAGGCCAGCAGCAACGTTTATGTATTGCCCGTGCCCTTGCCGTTAATCCGGATGTCCTGTTGATGGATGAACCCTGCTCGGCTCTGGATCCCATTTCCACTGCCAAAGTTGAAGAATTGTTACATTCCCTCAAAGAACAGCTGACGGTTGTGATTGTTACACATAATATGCAACAAGCAGCTCGAGTTTCTGACTTGACGGGATTTTTTCTCATGGGTGAATTGGTTGAGATAGCTGAAACCAAAAAGATCTTTACGAAACCAACTGATCATCGAACCGAAGATTATGTCACCGGGCGATTTGGATAAATTTCATGATGACCGTTGAGTATAGAGGGAACACAGACTATGGTACGTCACTTTGATGAAGAGCTCTCGAGTCTCAAGCAGAAAATTTTACGAATGGGCTCTTTAGTGGAAGATCAAATTCGGCAGGCGTTGAATGCTTTAGTTCGGCGTGATGATACCTTGGCAGAAGAAGTGATATCCAATGATCATCAAGTGAATGCGATGGATGTGGACGTCGATGAGGTTTGCCTAGAAATGCTGGCCTTACAGTCTCCTGCCGCAAGAGATCTTCGTTTTATTACGACGGCAATGAAAATTTCGACTGAATTAGAACGAATGAGTGACTTGGCGGAAAATATTTGTGAACGTGCGATCGAGCTGCACCAAGAGCCTCAGTTGAAACCTTATATTGATATTCCATTAATGGCGGATCATGCCATAAAAATGGTGGGAGAAGCCTTGGATGCGTTTGTCCGTGGTGATTCAGGATTAGCGAGAAAAGTTCTCGATGAGGATGATTATATCGATGAACTCAATGAGCAAATTTTCCGGGAACTCTTATCGTTCATGATGGAAAATCCTCAAACGATTTCCCGTGCGATCCGTCTGTCTTTTATCTCGAAATATATTGAGCGCATTGCCGATCACGCCACCAACGTTGCCGAACTGGTCGTCTATATGGTGGAAGGCAAGATCATTCGACATATGACCTCTCCCTAAGTCTTTCTTCTCTCCGAATTCGTTCCTTTTCCTAGCATCCAATCCAGGATAAGATAGAATGGATAGATAAACTCTTTCGATGAGTTATTGTCAATGAAGCAACCCAATTCTCAGAAAATTTCCCAAAGTCGTGGTATCTCTGCCAGCGTGACACCGGATACGGCCATGAATATGTTGTCACAACAGGAAGTCGAGAAACTGCGTGAGACGAGTGAAGGCGGCCTTCATGAACTGTTTAGAAATAGTGCGTTGGCGGTTCTTACAAGTGGGAATGATACGGACGATACCAAGGCTTTTTTCTCTCGCTACGTTGATTTTGATATCGGTTTAGTCCAGCGGGATCGAGGCGTCAAGATTGAACTTACCAATGCGCCGGCCAGGGCGTTTGTGGATGGAAAGTTGATTCAAGGGATTAAAGAGCATCTCTTTTCCGTCTTGCGTGACATTATTTATGTCCATAACGAAATTCAACACGATGAAAAATTTGATTTAACGACCTCGTCTGGAATCACCAATGCCGTCTTTCATATTTTACGCAATGCTGACGTGATTCATTCTGTTGAGGATCCTCATCTTGTCGTATGCTGGGGAGGTCATTCAATTGGTGAGCGTGAATACCGGTATACGAAAGAAGTGGGACATCAACTAGGCTTGCGCGGCATGGATATTTGTACGGGCTGTGGGCCAGGGGCGATGAAGGGACCTATGAAGGGAGCGGCTCTAGCTCATGCCAAACAACGGATCAAAGACGGGCGGTATTTAGGGTTAACAGAGCCTGGCATTATTACCGCAGAAGCCCCGAATCCCATTGTGAATGAACTGGTTATCATGCCAGATATTGAGAAACGCCTCGAGGCGTTTCTTAGGGTTGGACATGGTTTCTTAGTATTTCCGGGAGGAGCTGGGACGTTGGAAGAAGTTCTTTATCTCTTAGGTATACTCCTTCACCCAGATAATGAAGAAATTCCTTTTCCCCTCATTTTTACAGGCCCAAAGGGGAGCGAAGACTATTTCGAGACGATTGATATGTTTGTGAAACAGACACTTGGGATCCAGGCTGCACAACGCTATCAAATTGTTATCGATGATCCTCAACGTGGTGCTAATGAGATGATGTCCGGCATTCAGCAAGTGCGGGAATTTCGTAGAAAAACCCACGACGCATTCTATTTCAATTGGCATCTAACGATTGATCTTGAGTTTCAACAGCCATTTAGACCAACACATGAGTCAATGGAAAAGTTAGACTTACATCTTGACCAACCCATCCATATGTTGGCGGCCAATCTACGCCGAGCTTTTTCAGGTATAGTGGCCGGCCATGTCAAAACTCACGCGCTCAATGCCATTGAGCAACATGGGCCGTTCAATATTCATGGCGATCCGTCGATTATGAAATTAATGGATGACCTTCTCCAATCTTTTGTGACTCAAGGTCGGATGAAAATTGACCAACACAACTTCCAGCCCTGCTACGAAATCATTGCCTAGAAGTTGAAAATTAACAATCGAGTCGTGAGAAGGACTCTGTTACGCAGTTTTCTTTGGATGTTCTAGAAAGCTTCTCAGAAACTTCTTGAAAAAGTTGCTTATTTGAGATTCAGCGAAATTGTTAGTTGAGTAGAGACTTTTTTTAACCAACAGAAGAGTGATTTATCTGTCCACCGAGGATTACGAATGCATGCCGAGCCATTCTGATCTACGCCAGCTGCTCCGTCAGCTGGATGGACAGGGATATAAAGCCTATAAAAGTCTCGAAGGTTCGTATAACTTTGGGACATATACGCTCTACATTGATCATGTTCAGGGAGATCCGTTCGCTGAACCTTCAAAGGTTCGTGTTCGGATTGCTCATGATGTTTCAGGGTTTCCTGAAGATCTGTGGGCTAACAAAATTCGAGCTGTGGCTTTTCGGGATTATGTGGCCAGAGCGATACGCGCAGCTATCGCGGAGGTTGTGCGGGGCAACCGAGGAATTGGCAAAAGTGGGATGGTTACTATTGATGCTGGAGGTCAGGAGGTCTTGGAACGAACGGCAGTGGTTTTGGGTGACAATTGGGTAGAAGCCCGCATGGAAATTGGGCTTCCTGCACGAGGGCGGACGATTCTTGGTGAGCAGGCTGAAGCCATGTTGTCTGAGGAAATTCCGACCATTATTGATAGGGCATTACGATGGAAAGCAATTCCTGAGGCTCTGTGTCGGGACTTTGTCAATCAGGCAGAAAATTTCCATGCGATTCAATCGCAGTTAGCTTCCAAGAGACTCGTGGCGTTTGTGGCTGACGGGGCCATGTTGCCTCGTGCTAGTGGCGCCTGGGATCTTCCGCTTGAGGCTGCTCAAGTGGCTAAATGGCATGCACCCGATTCGCTTTCTGTCTCTTTCCAGGTCCCTCATCCCGTCAATGGAGTAGCAAATTGCTCTACAAGGGTGAGGGGGCTGGGTGTTCCACAGGGTGTAACGCTGATTGTAGGGGGCGGCTATCATGGAAAATCGACGTTACTGCAAGCCTTACAACGAGGGGTCTATCCGCATATCCCTTCTGACGGTAGGGAATTGGTGGTCATGGCTCCCAATGCAGTAAAAATTCGTGCGGAAGATGGACGGCGGGTAGAACAAGTCGATATCAGTGGTTTTATTCAACATCTTCCCAGGAAAGGGTCAACCACCACTTTTTCCACAAATGATGCGAGTGGGAGCACAAGCCAAGCCGCTAGCATTCTTGAAGCGTTGGAAGCGGGTGCTCAAGTTCTCTTGTTGGATGAAGATACCAGTGCCACGAACTTTATGGTTCGAGATGCGCGAATGCAAGCCTTGGTTCAGCGAAAGGATGAACCCATTACTCCCTTTCTTGATCGTGTGCGAGAATTGTATGAAACCTTTGGGGTGTCTACGGTTCTGGTGATGGGTGGATGCGGTGATTATTTCGATGTGGCTGATCAGGTCATCAAGATGAATGAATTTTCTCCCGTGGATGTGACGAAAGAAGCCCGGAGTGTGGCTGTACAATATCCTTCAACACGGACACGGGAAGTGGGCGATTCGTTTTCCGCTAGTAAACCGCGAGTGCCTCAGCGCGAATCCATCAGTGCGGTCAAGGGCCGGCATCAAGCAAAAATCGTTGCATGGTCTCTCCATGAACTGGGTTTTGGGCAAGAGAATATAGATTTGATTGGTGTAGAACAGATTGTCGATGTGAGTCAAACTCGCGCCATAGGGCAAGCCTTGCAGTTGGCGGCAAAGCGAATAATAAATGGAGTCAAGACCATTAAGGAAGTTCTTGAAGATGTTGAGAAGTTGTTCGATCAACAAGGGCTTGATGTTCTTTCACCATTTGCGATTGCCGAGCATCATCCGGGAAACTTCGCACGGCCAAGACGATTTGAAATGGCGGCAGCGTTAAATCGTCTTCGTACCGTTCACATGCAACAGAAGGATTAACTGTTCCTGTCAGGATATTCAAGCACACCATACCTATAAGGTGACCCAGTCTTCCAGGAGGGCATCCATTTGAAATTCGATTTCCTCGGGAGGCAAGATTTTGACGATCTCAGGGCCCTGGCTTTCCGTTCCTAAGACAGAAAAATTAAAAGGTATAGGTTCTGAAAATGGTTGATGTGCTGAATTCTGAATCAACAATATGGTGGGATGAAGCAGATTTTCTTTGGAGTTTGCCGTGACGATGCCTCGCTCGCCAGTGCTGAGTTCGACAAAACTATAGGTCGGATAAATACCAATGAGATTAATAAAGTTGGTTGTTAACTCCGCATCAATGAGACCTTTCTTGGCCTGTTGATATAAGTTCTGAAGTGCGCTGCGGACGGTTTGTGGTTTTCCGTTTTTCTGACCGCTTAGCAGTTCATCATATTCATCGACCAAGCGTAGGATTCGGCTGGCCGGCTGAATAGTGGACGGATCAATATCTGTCGGGTAGCCGGATCCATCCAAAGCAACATGATGTTCGCGAATTAATTGCTGGACGCTTTCCGATAGCATAGATTCTTGTATGAGTAAGTCCAGCCCACGTTGCGGATGAGTGTGGTAAAGCGCTAATTCTGATTCAGATAGTTGTTGAAAAGGTTTCTGGATCGTTTGAGGCATGTTCACGAGTCCCGCATCATGGAAGAGTCCAGCGGTTGCCAGATCTTGGCATGCGGATTCTTCTAACCCCACCGCTCGTCCTAACAACACGGATAGGGTGCTGACCGCTAATGCATGATCATACAAGGCTGGGGAAAACTCCCTTGTGCGGATGAGGGAAATCGCAGCTTCTTCATGGTCAAGTGTGTTGGCCATGATGGAGTGAGTGATGTCATTCACTTTCTCAACCGCGACTCCTCCCGTTTTCGAAAGAGTTTCAAGAATATCCTGAACGCCTTCCAACATGTGCTGGTGATTTTCTTTAATTTTGTGGAGTTCTCCTCCGAGAGATTTCCCTTGCACGGCATGAGGGAGATTCTCTATTCGTTCGATTTCAGTCTGTAGGGAATTTTCTGGTAGTTCTTGATGTGACTCAAGAGTAGAAGATTCAAGTACTTCGGGTTGAGGTTCAGTTTCTGAACCTGTGATCTCATCTAACCCCCGGTCCGTATCAATGGTGATTTCTTTGATTCCGCATTGATGCAATTTGGTCAGGTCTGAAGATGATCGAATGAGAAACCGGTGCCGAAGGAACGGAGTGTCTAACCAGGAACAGTCAATCC
This sequence comes from Nitrospirales bacterium, assembly GCA_965223295.1. Classification (GTDB taxonomy): domain Bacteria; phylum Nitrospirota; class Nitrospiria; order Nitrospirales; family UBA8639; genus Nitrospira_E. The sequence goes on from CBDCWC010000002.1 coordinate 346,010, forward strand.
CACAGAGATACATGCCCACTTTGGCTGATGAAATTGGAATGGTTTTCTTTGCCATATTGGTCGAATCCTACTAGTTTGTAGAATGATAGGGCGTGTTTTCTGAATGTTCTTGCACCCTATTTCCATTATCGGATTGAGCTTTGGGGTTCTTTATTAAGGATGTGCAGTCAAGGCAAAAGATTGAGTGAGTAGGATTGTCAAACCTGTTTGGTATTTTTATGGAGTGAGGGCCATGCGGAAAAATTTTTCTTGAGAAAGGAGCCTGTTCACCGTGGACTTACAATAAGGCATCGCAAACAAAGGAAAATCGCTCAGAGCCTCCTAAGACTTAAGTTCACTATTTCGGCAGCCGAAAGGGAACTAAAAGTCATTATGGAGGACTGCGATGGTTGGACTTCCGGCATGGTTCTGCAAACCGTTCCTTCGGGCTTCAGTTCGTTCAACAGCGTCTTCCCCATCTAGCTGGATCGTCCCTGTTCATTTTTTCGTGCTGTCTTTTGTCTTTTCGGGCTTCTTCGGCGTGGTTTCCATCGGGATGCCCTTGAAAGTTGAGGCGGCTCCTGAAGTTTCTTCACCGTTAAAGCATGTTCGAACGGTGATTCCTATTCTCGGAACGACCATGAACGAACAAGCTGAACCAGTTGGGATTGTTGCCGAAATTGAACTAGAATTTCTTGAGCGTCGAGACCATGACGGTTTGGATGTGCAATTTCAGACGACGCCTGGAAATTTTTCTCCTTACGCTCAACAGTCGGTCATTCAAGCGTTGCATCGGGTGGTAGAAGCGGCCGCCTTGAATCCGGATTCTTGGACCATTCGTTTCCGGTTGCCGTATCCAGGTGTGACATTATATGGTGAAAGCTTATCCGCTATGGCGGCACTGAATATTGTGGCTCTTGCCAAGAATGAGCCGGTGGACGAAGAGACTGTGTTGACAGGGACTGTGACAGCTGATGGACATGTCGGGACCGTAGGCGGAGTTCCATTGAAAATTTTAGCTGCGCATGAACAACATTATCGCAAAGTCTTGATTCCTGAAGAACCTGATGTTGCTGATGATGATTGGGAAACCCCTTTCCTGATGGAAGTCCGGCCTGTTGGCTCCATTAGCAAAGCGTATTTGGCTTTGACCAATCGACCGCTTCGGAAATCCAAACAATCCTTGACGGCAGGGTTAACTCCTTAAGACCACCCCTTTCTTTCAAGCAACCATTTCAGACATCATTGTTTTTTTGATGAATGTTCAGAGGTCGATGGCTTGAGTTGCAGTATCGTCTCTAGGAAATAACAATTGATGAAGTCTGAACGTCGGCTCTGTTTAGCCGTTGATATTGATAATGTCCTAGCAAGAGCTGAACCGGAAGTGCAGCGTCTGTTCCAGGAATTGACCGGAACCATCTGGCCATTTGGGACGTATGGCAGCGCCGGAGGTTTGGATGCCAGTGAAATAGAGCAGACGCTTCTTGAGGAAATTTTTGACCGTTTTCATGAAACATCCATTCCTGGGTTACCGCTATTCCCAGGCGCAAGGCAGGTATTGCATGCAGTTCAGCCTGATTGTCGAATCATTATCGTCACGGCCAGGCGCCCCTATTCCCGTCCGCAAACCTTACAATGGCTGATGGACCATCATATCCCTTTCGAGGCTCTCTACCATACCGAGGAAAAAACGAAGATTCCTGAAACCATTACTCACGCCATTGATGATCATCCGCATCATCTCGAATGCTATCAAGAGCTCGGGGCGAAGGTGTTTGTGATGGATCATCCCTGGAATCGTCACGTGACCGATCCCCATATAGTTCGCGTGACAGGTTGGGATGCCTTCCAGCAGTGGTGGCATGTTCGGCATATAAAAAATTCCTGGCCAGATCGTGTACCAGAAGCTCCTATGCCTCATCAATTGTGGAAACGATTGCCGGTTCCAGCCTAATGGTGCTGAATTTCTAATTTTCTGTCAGAAGTATTTCCTGCCAGCCAAGCAAGATTTTTTTAATTGAGACGATAAGGATCTCAAAGTAGAGCTTCCATTCTGCGTATCATTTGAAAGAATCATAAGGAAATATCGCCATTCTGTTGAGAATGTCATGGTTTACCCTCCTATTCAAACCATATTGTTAGCTGAAGATAGTCCGAATGATTGTGAGGTCATACGGGAAGCCTGGGCAGAGTCTCCGGTCGGGGATCGACTGCGGGTAGTGAATACAGGAGCAGAACTGCTGGATTATTTAGGCCGACAAGGAGCCTTTGCTTCTCCAGAAGCTTCGCCTCGTCCTAGCGTAATTTTACTGGATTTAAATATGCCTCTTATGTCAGGTGCTGAAGTCTTGAAAGAAATGAAACAAGACACAAGTCTGGCCTCCATTCCTGTTGTGGTGTTGACCACATCGAAAGCGCCACGGGACATTGTTCAAACTGCTGGGTTAGGCGTCAATGGGTATATACAGAAACCCAATACCTATGGAGGCTATTTGACAATCTTCACCAATCTTCGAAAGCACTGGGGTGAAATTCTTGATCGTCCGTTTTCCAATGGAGGGTCCGATTGGAGTGGCAATCTAGCCTGGTGCTAGATTTCTTGATAGCGATTTATCACGGCTGGTCCTTTTTCTTGACCGACATAAATCAAAATTTGAGTCCCATCGAATATGTGATGATTTAAGACACAATCGATCCCCAGATCAACCGACCTCCCAGAGCGTTGGCGAGGGTTTTTACTTATTGCTTTGAAAGTAAGTATTTTCATCCCTACCTAAAGTTCTCTCACCACGAACCGACATGATTCTATATAGACTGATGGGAGGGTGAAGAATTACGCACCGTTTGTGCTCACTGGGAGTGGAAGCGGGTCACCTGAAACGATTAGAAACCATGAGGAAAATGAGAATGGTTATGAAAACACATTTTTTCTTAACGAGCACGGTGGTGGTGTTGGGAGTATCATTGTTCAGTACAAGTTATGCAGCCAATACTTCCGAATATTTGCATTTGATCCGACATCGTGATTCCAGCGGCAATTTGCTGGTGGCACCGGCTCAACACCAGGCCAAACCATCAGTCATGCAAAAAACCGTGATGCCGGCACAGCCAAAGACCTTTGAGCGACGGAGCACCGATTGGGGAATGAGTCTTCAAGAAGTAAAAGAAAATGAACCCGTGCAGCCATCATGGGAATTGATGTCACCCGTGTTGGCCAATAGTGAACAGCGTGTTGGGTATCACACCAAGATTGAAGACATTCCTGCTGCCCTGACCTACTCCTTCTATGAAAACCATCTTGGTCAAGCCAAATATGTTTTTGAGCCCGAGCATGAGGATGCGGCTGAATTTGTTGGGGATTTTCATGCTGTGAAAGATTGGATTACTCAAAGTTATGGCTCACCGACTCACGTTGAAGAGATTTGGTTGGACGATCTCTATCAATATGATGAAAGTCTGTGGGGTCAAGCCGTGCTGCGTGGGCATTTGGTGATGGTTGCTGAGTGGGAAAAACCAGGAACCGATATTGTGCTCGTCTTAGATGGGGGAGATGATACCGTTGGATTAGTTGCAGATTTTGCGAGCACCACCGTTGTGCGCCCTGTCGTCTATGATACATCGAGTCAGGAAGACAATATTGATGAAGCGGTCATGATGGAAGAAGGTACGATGGAAGAAGTCGTTCCCTCAGAGCCCATGCCTAAGCCAATGGTCGAAGATGCAGCAGCAGTTCCGAACATGGCGTCGGAACATGAGTTAACCGACACTCACACCGAACCGAGCCTGGATTCTCCAGCCTATGAAGATGAAATACGAGAATTAGAGGAAATAGAGTCCATGCTGATGGAGACCTCAGAAGGTCCATCCGTCGAAGATTCACTGCATGACCCGGTTCCATCGGTAGACTCTGAAGAGCATTCTCAAGCGCCTGCGATGTAAAGCAGATTAAGATCCTCACTATTAGAGTTAGAGATACGGCGGCTTTTCGAAAAATTTTCAAAGATTTCTGATTGCTATCTTCTTGAAAGGGGAGAAGTGACCTTCTTCCTTCATCATGCCCTTTCGATCCTCAGCAGTCTTCTCGCTTCCAGCGAATTTCTTCTTCCAAAGTAGAGCGGGTAATCAACCAATCAGGAAACACCTGGTGTGTTTCCGGTCTGTTGCTTCTCTTTACCAGTACCAATAAGGATCATGCCAGTAAAAACGGCCTCGTGGACCCCAGAAAGGATAGGCATAGGGATAAGGGCCCCAATACGGGTACGGATAGCTATAGCGGGGGTAGTTTGTCGAATGATCAGGCCAAATTTTGAGTTCTTGGATGATCAGGGTTGGGTAGGTGTAGTCTGTTTCATCAAGATCTTGCGTGACAGATCCTGACAACTCTCCAACGAGAGTGACGCGGGTGCCGGCAGGAACCGTAGCAGGATCCAAAAATTTCTTTTGATAGGCAATATACCGGCCTTGAGAATGGGTCAGATCGGTGGAGGGTTCGCGTTCTTGGACGAGAGGGAGTTGCAGGATGATCAACTCGGTAGAGTCCTGGAGTCGTTTTGCCGAAAGGATTTGGCCTCCCAAAATCACCATTTTTCCTTTATGGTCATCTGGAAAATTCTTAATTTCAGCAAAAGACAAGGAGTCATTGAGCTGATTGGCCAAATCGGGAGAAAGCGTGGCCTTGTAAGGCTTTACACACCCTGCTAAAAGGGCTAGAGCACTGAGTCCTACCACGAATCCAAAGAGGGAGGACAATACTGGGCGCCATCGGCTTGTGGTTGAATAGTTCATCTGTCAGGCCTCAAGGAGGGTAGAATGATCATGGTTAGGGCTTTTTCTTGGGAGTCGCAAAGTTGATTTCAGTGGCGACCCAATCTCGATCTTGAGGAAGCCCATTCTTTGTGACTTCCGCAACAAGGCGATCCCCAATTTTCGGACGAGCATCCTTGCTGTGAATGCCGTTGTGTTGAAACACCGTTTCGGGTCGAAACGCCAGAGAAACTTTTTGGCCCTTCGTGGTTGTCACGACCACATGATCTGTTTCCATGGAGATCACGGTTCCCATGACATGCGCAGCATCTCCGTGCCCCCAGGCAAAAGCGGGAAGTATGAGGATTGAAGCAAGAATCAACAGGCGAAAAGGCAACTTCATTGAAATACTCCTTTTTGTAATCACATTAATGATGATGGGGAGCGGCAGGTTCGACGTCTTCCCCAGATAAAAATTTATCGAGCATATCTTGTTGTTCATATTCGGCACGAGTCATCGGATTGTCTCGTTTCATTTCAGCGATCTCTTCCGGGGTAATATCTGGAAGATGCCGAATAAACCACACCAGTTTCCAGCTTTCTTGATCGTCTTCAGGTGGTCCTTTGCCCCAGGCAGGCATCCCGGTAAAGCGGACGCCGTAATGTATCACGTAGAAAATTTCTCCATCGGCCATTGATTGAATGACGGGATCCCGGAGATCTGGAACTGGAGGGTAAAAGTTTGGTCCCATTGATGTTTTTCCGCTTCCATCATTTGCGTGGCAGGTTGCACAATGATCAGCAAAATGATGTCGAGCGTCCGCAAGAACTTCTGGAGTAGGAATGACAGGGTTTGACATCTTGAGAAAGCGACTGGGAGTTGCCAGGTGACGGACAAATCTTGCCATTTTGACTTCCCATTCGGGAGGAGTTCCTTTTGCGGAAAATGTGCCAGGCAGGAACCACAAGGCAGCTAAGATTCCTGCAATAAGGAAAACCAAACCAATGAAAAATAGCCGTTTAATTCGTCTTAACATTACACTCCTGTATGCTTTAGTGTACCTGGTCCGAGAATTTCGTTACAAGCAGCCATGAGTACGAGACAATACATGGGTACAAACCAGATGGAATAGCTCGGCTATTGTACCATAGCGAGATGGCTGATCTTGGGAAGTCTTGATATCCCTTTCCTCTCATATATGGCGCATACATCGTGAATGAAATTTCGACAACATGGGTACAAGGGCTGAAAAACCCGAAATGTTACTCGCATTCGGTTGATCAGGTGAGACTGGTAGAAACCCATATTTCTTGGGTGGTATTAACCGGACGGTATGCCTACAAAATTAAAAAACCCGTCGCGTTTTCGTTTGTGGATTTTTTGACATTGGAAAAGCGTCGGTGGTTTTGTGAGGAAGAAATACGCCTGAATCGTCGATTGGCGCCTGATGTGTACCTGGGGACCGTTCCTATTTCGGGATCGCCTACTCACCCTCACATTGATGGTCAAGGGCCGCCTTTTGAGTTCGCAGTCAAGATGAAACAATTCTCGTCCGAATCAGAGATGCACGAAATTTTGTTTGGTGGAAAAACGGCTGAAAGCACGATTATTCAATTGGCAGATAGGATAGCAATATTTCATGCAGAAATTGACAAGTCCAAAGAGGACTCATCCTATGGAAATCCCGATAGGGTTTGGCAAGCCATAAAAGAGTGTTTTGAGGAAATACCCCTCCATTTCCTGAGTCACACGACTCAGAAATGTATGACAACAATCAATAGTTGGTTACAGGAAGAATGGCATCGTGTGCACGATGTTTTCCTTCAGCGGAAAAAAACTGGCTTTGTCCGAGAATGTCATGGTGACCTCCATTTAGGAAATCTTGCCATATTCGAAGGGAACGTATGCGTGTTTGATGCCTTGGAATTTGAGCCGCGTTTGCGCTGGATTGATGTCATGAGTGAGATAGCCTTTTTAGTGATGGATTTACAAAAAAACGGGCGTTGGGATTTAGCCTTTGTGTTGTTGAATCGCTATGTGGAACAGACGGGGGACTATTATGGCTTGGCTGTTTTCCGGTTGTATCAGGTCTATCGAGCATTGGTTCGAGCCAAGGTAACTGGTCTACGAATAATGCAGTTAGAAAATCAAAACAAGGACTCGAAACGAGTTCGCCAAGAGATGGTGGCCTATCTTGATTTAGCGAATCAACTGATCAAGCCACCTGCACCCTTCTTGCTCCTGATGCATGGTGTCTCTGGAGCAGGCAAGACAACTCTATCGATAGAGGTCATTAAGAGCTTAGGCAGCATTCGCATTCGGTCTGATGTTGAACGAAAGAGGTTGGGTTCGGACAATAGAACTACAAACTCAGAGGCAAAGGTGGAAGCGGATTTGTATACCTCAGGCATGACCCAGCGTACGTACGATCGGTTGCAGGAGTTAGCAGGAACGCTTTTGCAGAATGGGTATTCAGTGGTCGTTGATGCAGCCTTTCTTCGACAATATCAGCGACATCCATTCATACTATTAGCAAAAGAGCGAGGCTGGCCTTTTATCATTTTAGACGTCGTTGCTCCCCAGACGGTTTTGGCACAGCGAATCAAGGGGCGTTTGCAAGAAGGGCAAGATGCGTCTGATGCCACGGTTGAAATAATGGAACATCAACAGGAAGCCATGGAGTCTTTTATGCCAGCAGAACAATCACATGTAATTCGTGTGGATTCAACCGACCCAGAGTCAATTGTATTGGCCATCAAAAAACTGAAAAGAATACTTGAAGGTTGAATTGTCAAAAATCGGGAATCTCTTATGGCTAACAAGATCTTTTGCTTATTTTATGCCATTAGCGCGGATGTTGTGGAGCTATCTAAAGGATGCCCAACCTTGTTATTGAGATGGATTGGTTGAGTGTGGGATGTAGAAAAGTATTGTGAGTTCTCTCATATGTCCGCAGCTCGTTAAATCAAATCTACGACCTTTCTTTTCACCAGGTCTCTTTCCTATCCGTCACATAGTCTTGTCGTGCGCCCGTTTCTTTGGCTCGAAGCGCAGAGTTATGAGACAACAAGAGCAGGACGGGATCTGTTGCAATTCCTTCTAGCTTATGTGCCGGCGATGAACGGGTGGTCGTATACATAGTCTATGGGATTCCTTGGAATGGAGTGACTGATTCTATTGTGCCTTGAGGAATTGAAAGAAACACGCTCAGTATTGAACTGGGTAAGAAAAGAAAGGGAGAGGTTGGAACTCTTAGATATTGAGGATTATTCATGTGTGCCTACAGCTATGAGTATCGTGTCTTACAAGCCCACTATGCATCTAACCATTTTTTGAATGATTTCTGACTCGGGCCTGTCATGTCTGGACGCTCCCTAGCGGTACTCTTCTTTCCCGGATAACCTCAAACATTTTCTTGTATAGAAGAGAGACATTATGGTTCACTGATGACAAGAGAAATACTTGCTTCATTCTTTCCTTTAAATTCACGATATGGAGGCGACTATTTCATCTGTTCTTTCAACTGACCGTTTGTACAAGACTTTGCTGAGTGTTGCCGAGGTTATTGCGGTTAATCGGGATCTTCCTGCATTGTTTGAGGCCCTTGCACGGCATATTCCGCAGGTGGTCCATGTGGATTTTCTTGCGTTGGCCCTTCATCACCCTGAACGACAGATCATTCAAGATTATATTATCCAAGCAAATGTACCTGCTGATATTGAAGGAAAAAAGGAATGGAGTATAGATAGCCATCCGGCAGGCACCGTGGTGCAAAGTCAGGAGCCGGTTTTAGTCTCCGATCTCACGATCGATCAACGCTACCCTGACGTGTTTTCCTATATGCGAAAAGATAGGGTAAAGTCCCTGTGTGCGCTTCCGTTGACGACTGCCGTGAGGCCTTTGGGGGCCTTGATTTTTGCCAGTCGTGAAAAAGGAACTTACCGTGAATCAGATGTTGATTTTCTTTCACAAATGGCAAAGCATATTGCGGTAGCCATCGATAATGTTCTTCACGTCCAGGAACTCACCAAAGAACGGGATTGCTCGCGCCTTTTGTTGGAAGTCAATAATGCCGTGGTTTCTAATCTAGAGCTAGACGAACTCTTCTCGTCCATTTGCACGTCATTGCGTCGGGTTATCCCTCATCAAATTACCAGTTTGTATCGATATCTGCCTGAAACACATTCCTTCACAAGGCATGTCTTAGATGCGTCAAGTACAAAGGGTGTCCTTCAACCAGGAGAGAGTATTGGCTTTGATGAATTGCCAGCAGGCCAAGCGGTTTACAACCGTGCGGCTATCGTGATGAATGAGGCAGAGCTAAAAGACAATCAATCACCTACGGCGCAGCAATTGTTAGCTGAAGGTATGAAAACCTGTTTTTATGCTCCTCTTGTTGTGCGAGATGAAGTAATCGGCACATTGAACATGGCGAGTTCTCAGGAAGGAGTGTTTAGTGAGGAAGCCTCCGAATTACTTATGCAAGTGGTCAAACAAATTGCTATTGCGTTCGATAACGCCTTGGCCTACGAAAAAATTCAGACATTAAAAGAAGAACTCGCACAAGAGAATGTGTATTTAAAAGAAGAGATTCGGACGGAGCAGAATTTTGAGGACATTATTGGAGAGAGTGCCGAACTGAAGGAGGTGCTCCAGCAATTGGAAATCGTAGCTCCTACGGACTCAACCGTATTGATTCAGGGGGAAACGGGAACAGGAAAGGAGTTGATTGCACGGGCTCTGCATCAACTGAGTTCTCGCAAAGAACGGGCGTTTGTCAAGCTGAACTGTGCAGCGATTCCGACAGGTTTATTAGAAAGCGAATTATTTGGGCATGAAAAAGGAGCATTTACCGGAGCCATTGCGACGAAAGTTGGCCGATTTGAGCTTGCCCATCGGGGGACAATTTTCCTGGACGAAGTCGGTGAAATTCCTTTGGAGCTGCAATCCAAGTTGTTACGCGTCCTGCAAGAGCAAGAGTTTGAACGTTTGGGAAGTACGCGCACGATTCAAGTGGATGTGCGCTTGGTGGCGGCGACTAATCGTGATTTGCCCAAAATGGTTGAGACTGGACAATTTCGAAGCGATTTGTATTATCGGTTGAGTGTGTTTCCTTTAACGATTCCCGCTCTTCGTCAACGTGTGAAAGACATCCCTATCCTGGTTCGCTACTTTACCCAACGTTATGCCCAGCGCATGAATAAAACAATTAGCACCATTCCAAGCAAGGCGATGGAAATACTGTCACGCTATCATTGGCCTGGTAACATTCGTGAGTTAGAAAACCTGATCGAACGGGCTGTGATCCTGACGCAAGGTGAAGCACTTGTCATTCCTTTGGCAGAACTCAAAGCGGCACCGCAATTTACGAAGCTATCTCCTCAGCCCACCGACACGTTGCAAAACGTCGAACATGATCATATCCTTCAAGCCCTTCGTGAAACGAAATGGGTTGTCGGCGGAGCGGCCGGGGCAGCCCATCGATTAGGTATGAAGCGAACGACCCTGATCTCAAAAATGAAAAAGCTGAATATCTCCCGCCCACAATAGTTCTTGTGTCGTCGCATCATCATTTGTCGATATATCGTCATTGATAGTTCGACATACTTCCTGTTTCTTGTTTTCTTCTGATTTAAAAGCCAGTAAAAACAAGTAGTTAGGAATGAGTGTGGGCTCTTAGGAGTTGGAATGGCCTTTGCGATGTTCTGGACAGAATATACATTCAAACCAGGAGGTCATCATGAGAAAAGGCATTCATATCATCAGTCGGTTATTCGCAGTAGCGGGGCTTACTGTTTTGGGACTGAGTATTCCGGCTTGGGCTGTTGAAGAGCCAGCGAACGGCTTGAACCAACTCATCCAAGGATTCCAAACAGAATGGAGACAACCAGTCTCCTCGGTGATCGAAAAGAGTCCATCCGAGTTCACAGAGTTGAATGTGAATCTCTCAGACATTGGTGGCTCACATTTTCATGCCCGAGGTGTTTTTGGTCAATAGATGCAAGAATCCGCAGAGGTGACAAGGCCGATGGATATCAACTTGATGAGGCCACCTGCCTTCTCCTCATGGGTAGACAAAGCAGAAACGAAGTTCCCTGCCAGTCGTGTTGGTTCGAAGAAGTCCGTGCTTGGGAAATTGTTCTCCAAAGTAGAGTTTTTACCAAATCGCTTCACTGTGGCCAGATCAAACAATCCAGAGGGAATGGTGTTGTTTGCATTCTAAGGCCGCAAGTGGGTCTTTGAAAAAAATATTGTATTGCAACTGCAACGATTCTACATTGAATGCACATTATTCAATCATCTATCCATGAGGGAGCTGTAGACATGAAGGAAATGACTATCATCGTGAGCCTCTTGGGGCTAGGACTTTTAGTGACTGTTCTGGCGTTTGGGAAACCTGGCCTTTCCCTGAGCGATCAAGAACACCGTTTGTTTGAGGCTGTCGCCAACAATGATGTACTCACGGTGCAGACCTTAGTGAAGAATGGCGTGAATATCAACACACAGGATGTTCGAGGGCGCACTGCTTTATTGGTCGCAGTCGAGAAGCATGATGTTGAGAGCGCGAAGGTTTTACTCGATGCAGGCGCGGATGTGAATATTCAAGATCAAAAACAAGATAGTCCGCTCTTATTAGCTGGAGCTGAAGGCATGGTCGACATCATGAAACTCATGCTGAAAGCGAAACCAGACTTTACGCTGTATAATCGCTTCGGTGGCACCTCGCTCGTTCCGGCTGCTGAGCGGGGTCATGTGAAGATGGTGAAATTGTTAGTGAATACAAAAGTCGATATCGACCATGTCAATCATCTGGGCTGGACAGCCTTGTTAGAGGCCATTGTCCTGAGTGATGGGGGGGCGCGTCATCAACAAATTGTCCAGATTCTGGTAGATGCCGGAGCGAATGTGAATATTGCTGATAAGGAAGGTGTCACTCCCTTGCAGCATGCCCGACAAAAAGGGTTTCAAGAGATTGTCAAGATTTTAGAATTGGCTGGAGCCAAATAGTCAGAACAGCACAGCATAACTTTTTATCTTACAAGGAGGATCAAACAAACGGTGAACACACAACGAATCACTGCAAAACTTGGCTTGCTCACTTGTTGTTTCGCGGGACTGATGATTGGGCAGGCCCAAGCGGCGGACTTACCGAAAGAAAGTGTACTGCCGCTGGCCATGGCAACGAAGGCCGCGCATGCAACCGTCGATAAATGTTTAGCTGATGGCTACCGGGTTAGCGTGACGGTCGTAGACCAAGGTGGAAATATTCGTGCCGTCTTACGACAGGATGGCACCGGGCCACACACGCTCGAAAGCAGCCGGAAGAAAGCCTATACCTCAGCCAGTATGAAACAGCCCACGGCGAAGCTCGCCGACTTAATAGCAAAGATGCCAGCGCTTCAAGGTTTGCAACGCATGAATGACCATATGCTGCTATTAGCTGGCGGGTTGCCGATTAAATTCGGTGATGCCGTGGTTGGCGGGATTGGTGTGGGTGGCGCACCGGGCGGCCATCTAGATGCAGCTTGCGCACAGGCAGGTCTCGATAGTATCGGTGCCGCGCCACAGCTTGAGGCGAAAAAATAAATTTCAGAAACTTTATAAGATCGTTAAATAAGGAAGAGGCGGCTCTATTGAGGCCGCCTCTTTTTTTTTTGAGAACAAGTGTCGTAACACCATTTCTCACTCGGAGTGTTGAATAATGTGTGAAAACTTGTACTTCCGTTGACAGACAGTGTCAGGTTCATTGCTCTCTGACGTGTTAACGAGTTTTTCTCTGGTCATGCCCGCAGTACGAAGCGGGCATCCAGTCCTCTCTTGTCGTCAACCTGGATTCCCGCCTTCGCGGGAATGACCTGGCTCCCAAACTCCTATGGCTCCTGTCTTAAACCTTATTGAACATTGTCAGAGAGATGAAATATAAGTTTCTACAAATAATGAGGATATCAAAGGCTGCATTTCGCCATAACACCCTTGCCGATCAACAGACCTTTGCTTGATTTATTTGCCGTGTCGTCTCATCATCATTCGTCGATATGTCGTCATGTCTTTGTTCGACACACGCTTCTTGCCGTTTTGGCAATCTAGAAAAACCTCCATTCATTTAAGTGTTTGTAGATAATCTAGTACTCTGTGGCCTTGGCATGCCTTATGCGTGGTTTAAACATGAGAAGGGCAACAAGATCAAGAGTATGAAACCCACATCTTAGACACTTTTATCTACAGGAGGCAAAATCATGAAAGCATTTTTTCAAACAGATGACAGATGGACCGGGTTGATCTTACGAGTCATGTTGGCCGTGGTTATTTTCCCTCATGGTGCCCAAAAGCTGTTGGGATGGTTTGGTGGAAACGGGTTTGAGGGAACTATGGGATTTTTCACACAGCAAGGGATGCCATGGTTAATCGCATTCTTAGTCATTATTGGTGAGGCGCTGGGAGCGGTGGCATTAGTGCTGGGGTTCCTGACTCGATTTTCGGCAGGAAGTATTGGAATCATTATGCTGGGCGCTATTGCAATGGTGCATTGGCCACATGGATTCTTTATGAATTGGTTTGGTCAACAGGCAGGGGAGGGATTTGAATTTCATCTCTTAGTGATTGGCATGACTCTCGCTTTAATCGTCAATGGTGCTGGAAAGTGGTCAGTTGATGGCGTAATTGCACAAAAATTCAGTGCGTCTTCATTCGAAAACAATGATGTCGGTCAAAAATTGGCCACATCAGCGGCCTAATTTATATGGGAAGAAAACGCATATGCTTCGCTTGACTCTCGAAAAACCTTCTTCTGGATCAACCCTTACACTCGAAGGACGATTGGTTGGTCCGTCCAGTCCGGCCCTGAGCTTGTCGAAGCGAAGGCCACGGCCATTGTGGGAGAGGTCACCGCGAGAGCATCGCAGGATTCGAAACAGAAACCTATGGCCTTGTCCCGACATAATCTCTATCGCAACTTCTGTACGCTTGATCATGGTGAGTTTGTTTACGAAATCACCTGTGGAGAAAAGGAGTGAGTGGTATGAAGCATTTTATTGCTATGCTTATACTGACCTTCTTCACATCCAGCATGGCCGTCACCAAAGATCTTCCTCCCAACACGGCAAAGATCGTGTACGTTCATGCTGGTCCCGAAGTGATCAGGACACAACTAATGCGATCGCCTGTGCCGTATGCGGGCTTTAGCCAAAGTGACCTGCATGATGCCCTAGCTTCAAATTAGCGGGCGGCCACCACTCAAAAATAACGAACGCTCTGGAGAGAAAGGAGGCGTTATGAAAACACAATATTTGGGACATGTCGTGTTTTATGTCAAAGATTTGGAACAGTCGCTCAAATTTTATCGAGACCTTTTAGGATTTCAAGAAGTTGGACGTGTGTTTGAGGGAAAGGCTGTGGCTTTAACCACGGGCCGGACTCACCAGGAGCTGCTCTTGATTCAAGTGGGTGATGTCCCAGGGCCTGCATCTGGTTTGCGTCGAGGCCTGTACCATATTGGGCTTAAGATTGGTGATAGCCTAGATGAACTCCGGTCTGCTAAAAAAGAAATTGAACAAGCTGGAATTTCAATTTCTGGAATGAGCGATCATACGGTAAGTCAGAGTCTCTATCTTCATGATCCTGATAGAAATGAAGTCGAGTTGTATGTTGATGATCCGGCAAGCGATTGGCAGAGGAATCCCATGTTGGTCTTATCGCCTATTAAGCCTCTTGTGTTGTAAGCAATCGTGTGATGATTCTAGACGCCGGATGGCGGTTGAAGGGTTTGAATGAAAATTTCGGCAATAGAACACGCTCATCTAGTTCAATTTTTTACACAGGCCATCTTATGATGAAACAGATCGCGACCTTTCCTTTACTCTTGGCCTTTTTGGCTACGGCTTTAGGTCTCACCGCGTGCGAACAAGAAGCCGGAACGGCACCAGCGCCTCCGCCACCGGAAGTGAAAGTGATTACTGTTGAGCCAAAGACCATTCCTGATGAGGTAGAGTTTATTGGTCAAACGGATTCATTTCGGCCTGTCGAGATTCGAGCTCAAGTGACAGGAATTATTAAGAAAGTATTTTTTACTGAAGGGCGAGATGTGCAAAAAGGCGATAAGCTCTATCTGATTGATCCCATCCCATTTAAAGCGGCAGCTGGAAGTGCTAAAGGGCAAGTGGGGCAGACAGTCGCACGTTTAGCAAAAGCCCGGGCAGAGTTAGCCCGCGTTCGGCCTCTGGTTGAAGAACAAGCCGTGAGTCAAAAAGATGTGGACGACGCAATAGCTGAAGAGTTAGCGGCCGAGTCGGCGCTTGTCTCGGCGAAAGCCGAATATGACAAAGCTCGCTTTGACTTGAAAAATACCCTGATTGTTGCGCCTGTGTCTGGGCGAATTGAAAGAAGTCAGCTTTACGAAGGCCGTCTCGTGTCAGCACAAACAGACCTTCTCACCAGTATTCATCAAATGGACCCGATGTACGTGAATGTCAATGTGCCAGAAAGTTATATCCTACGGCGGCAACGCGAGTTGTCTGAACAGCGTGTGGAACGTCCCGATCTCTTCCAGCTGCGGGGGCTTATGACGATGGCCGATGGCTCAACGTATCCCCATGAGGGGACATTGGATTTCGCGGGAACGGGGTTTCGTTCAGAAACCGGTTCGTTGCAGTCTCGTTTTGTGTTTCCCAACATTCGTCAACGCTCAGTTCCTGGTGATCGGGATGATCGTCCAATTTATGCGCTGTTTCCAGGCCAGTTCGTCAAAATTCTGGTTAAAGGGTATATGCGAACAAACGCGATGCTGGTGCCGCAGCGCGCGGTGCAGCAAGGGCCGCAAGGGACATTTCTGTTTGTTGTGGGAGAGAATGATGTCTGTGACCTTCGTCCAGTTAAAGCCAGCTTATGGAAAGGTGCTGAATGGGTCATTGAAGATGGGTTGCAACATGGAGACCGGGTAGTCGTTGAAGGATTTCATCGAGTTCGACCCGGCAATCAAGTCAAACCGATTCCCTATCAGGCTACGCTGTCCCCAACCCAAGAGCATACTGTAGACGAGTCGAAATCCGCAGAAGTGTCATGAGCCCTCAATTCTTTATTGACCGTCCGATCTTTGCGTCAGTGGTCTCGATCATGATTATGGTTGTCGGTCTGGTGGCCATTCAAACGCTGCCTGTGGCGCAGTTTCCAGAAATTACTCCTCCCATGGTCCAGATTGATGCCGATTATCCCGGTGCGAGTGCTGAGGTTGTTGCCGAATCGGTCGCACGGCCCATAGAACTGCAGCTTCCTGGTATCGACAATTTACTCTATTACGACTCCACGAGCACGAACGATGGTCATATGACAATGCGGCTGACGTTCGAGATTGGGACAGATGTGGATATTGCTCAGGTCCAAACGCAAAATCGGCAGAAACTGGCCGAGCCTCAATTGCCTCCAGAAGTTGTGCGTCAAGGGATTTCGGTAAAAAAAACCTCTCCTAATCTGCTTGCGGTGATTGTGCTGGATTCCGATAACCCAAATCATGACGCGTTTTTTCTATCTAACTATGCCATTCTTCGTGTGCTCGACAATATTAAGCGATTGCCCGGCGTTGGCGATGCGTCGGTCTACGGTCAACAAAGTTACAGTATGCGCATTATTCTCGATCCTGTTCGAATGGCTCAGCTTCAGATCACTCCAACTGATATTGCGACAGTGGTCCAAGAGCAAAACCGTAATTTTCCTGCTGGGACTCTCGGCCGGGAGCCTGCCTTGCCTGCGACTGAATTAACCATTCCAGTGATTACGCAAGGTCGGTTGACGGAAGTCAAAGATTTTGAAGAGCTCATCGTCCGTGCCCTGCCTGATGGATCAATCGTCCGGCTGAGTGACGTGGCCCGGATTGAACTTGGTGCTCAATCTTATAATCTCGAAGGCCAGTTTAATGGAGAGTCCACTGCATTACTGATTACGTTCTTATCTCCGGGGGCCAATGCGCTTGAAACGATTGGACGTATTCGAACTGAATTAAAAGCCCTGACGCCAGCCTTTCCGCAGGGGATGACCTATGACATTCCCTATGACACGACTCGCTTTATCGAAGTGTCGATTAAGGAAGTTCTCCAGACCTTACTCGAGGCCATGGTCCTGGTCCTACTCGTGGTCTTTGTGTTTTTACAAAGCTGGCGTGCGACATTGATTCCAGCACTTGCCGTGCCGGTTTCTTTAATTGGGACGTTTGCGGGAATGGAGGCTTTAGGGTTCTCGATTAATACATTAACCCTCTTTGGCATGGTCTTGGCAATCGGTATTGTCGTTGATGATGCGATTGTCGTAGTGGAAAATGTGGAACGGCACATGACCCAAGGGGGACTCTCGCCGAAAGCGGCGGCAAAGCAAGCGATGTTTGAGGTCACCGGACCTGTCATTGCCATTGTCTTGGTTTTGAGTTCTGTGTTTATTCCTGTCGCATTTTTAGGCGGGATTACGGGTGAACTCTACAAGCAATTTGCGATCACGATCGCGTTGTCTGTTGCACTTTCTGGACTGGTGGCACTGACGTTAAGTCCAGCTCTCTGTGCACTGGTTTTGAAACCCCAACATGAAGCCCCCCAAGGCTATTGGCGACTCTTTAATAACAGCTTTGATTGGGTGCAACAACGATATTGTGCGATTGTTGCCGTGATGCTCAGGCACACCGCTCTGTCTACTCTGGTGTTTGCTGTTTTGCTATTGGGAACCTGGGGTCTATTGAAGGTTGTGCCTGGAAGTTTTTTGCCTGAAGAAGATCAAGGCTATTTTATCGTCGCGGCGCAGTTGCCTGACGGAGCTTCTAAACAACGAACAGATTCGGTGCTTCAAGAACTTGCAGATTTTTTTGGAGATGACTCTGCGGTGTACGGGACTCAAGCGCTCTCTGGACAAAATTTTATCTTTAATACCCGAGGAAGCAATAGCGCGACGATGTTTGTCCCTCTCAAGCCATGGGACGAGCGAACAGATCCAGCTTCGCATGTGAAAGCGCTGATCGGACGGGCCTACCAAAAGTTTGCGGAAATTACCGAAGGCCTTGTGTTGGCCTTCAATGCCCCGTCTATCCGCGGGTTAGGTGCGACAGGCGGCTTCTCTTTACAGGTGCAGGATCCGAGCAGTCGCGAGTTTTCTGAGTTTGCTGACGCGGTTCAAGCTTTTCTGGAAAAGGCCAAAGAAGATTCAGCTATCGGCAATGCCACGTCGAGTTTCCGCGTGACGGCTCCTCGTATGTATGCACGGGTGAATCGTGAACGCGCCAAGGCGTTAGGTATTCCTATTTCCGAAGTCTTTGATACGATGCAGGCCTACTTCGGGAATTTATACATCAATGATTTTGTGAAATTTGGCCGTGTGTACCGTGTCCAAACAGAAGCCGAGCCTGAGTATCGGTCCAGTCCTGAAGATATCAGCAAAATTTATGTGCGTGCGCAAAATGGACTCAGCGCCTCGATGGTTCCACTCAATACGGTTGTGACCATGGAATTAGCCAGTGGGCCAGACCCCGTGACACATTTCAATGGTTTTAATACGGCTTTGGTGATGGGTTCGGCAGCGCCTGGATTCAGTTCAGGGCAGGCGTTGGATGCGTTGGAGCGAGTGGCGCAAGAGGTGTTGGTGCCCGAAGGGTATAGCATCGATTGGAGCGGGATTTCTTTTCAAGAACGAAAGGTTGGCGGGCAAACCACCATGATCTTACTCCTTGGACTCTTAATGGTCTTTCTGGTTCTTGCGGCTCAATACGAAAGTTGGTCCATTCCTTTTGCTGTTCTCTTTGCTGTGCCGTTTGGCATTTTGGGAGCCGTGACCGCTGTTTGGCTGAGAGGGTTGGACAATGATATTTACTTCCAGATTGGATTACTCACATTAATTGGATTGTCGGCCAAGAATGCCATCCTGATTATTGAGTTTGCCAATGAGCTCTATCATGAAGGCCGTTCTGCCGTGGAGGCAGCGCTGGAAGCCGCCCGACTCCGTTTCCGTCCTATTATTATGACATCAATGGCCTTTATCCTGGGCGTGATTCCTCTCGTGGTCGCCTCTGGAGCCGGTGCGGCGAGCCGCCATTCCATCGGTACTGGAGTATTTGGAGGGATGTTAGCTGCCACATTTCTTGCGGTCTTTTTCGTTCCGTTCTTTTCTGTCGTGATCATGAAATTTCGGAAGGATACGCGAGAGGTTGATGAAGCACCTTATTTGACGGTCAAAGAAGCCCTTCAGCAACAAGAAGAATTGTAAGATGCCATTAATTTTCGTTTTTATGCTTATGGCTCTCAGTGGCTGTGCCGTTGGCCCTGATTATTCTCGGCCTGAGTTGTCAGTGCCTCAAGATTTCCAGCGAGCTGAAACGGCTAGCTCTGTCGAGTCACTAGCGAATGTTCCCTGGTGGGAACTCCTAAAAGATTCGACTTTGCAAAAACTTGTTCATACGGCACTTGAAAAAAACAGGGATCTCCAGCAGGCGGTCGCAAGCATCGAAGAATTCGAAGCTCGTTTGTATGTGGCACGAACCGGTTTTGTGCCACAAGCCACAGGGAGCGCCAGATTTCCCGCTCTGGGGCGAACCAGTAACGGTGTCCGGTTTCCGGGTGCCCCTGGAACATTTAATTATTCCCTTCAGGGCGATTTATCCTGGGAACTGGATGTGTGGGGGCGCATTCGCCGATCAACAGGAGCGGCATTAGCTGATCTGTTAGCTCGTGAAGAGAATCAACGAGCGGTTGTGCTTAACTTGGTGAGTGGTGTGGCCCAATCTTATTTTGATTTATTGCAATTCGATATGCAGCTCGATATTGCTAAAGAAACCCTTGAATCCTGGGAGGAATCGGTAAAGATTGCACAGGCGAGGCTGAAAAGCGGCGTCACCTCACGGCTTGATGCCGATCAATTCGAAGGTGAGCGAGCGAATGCGGCGGCGCGAGTGGCACAGCTTGAACGTTCGACGATTCAGAAAGAAAATGAGCTGAGTGTTCTTCTTGGCCAGCACCCCACTCCCATTGCCAGAGGGACGCGTCTGACCGATCAAGTGGTCCCACCTGAAGTGCCCGCGGGGTTACCCTCAGAATTATTGCGTCGTCGTCCAGATATTGTGCGAACGGAACATGAGTTGGTGGCGGCCACGGAACGAATCGGAGTGGCGAAGGCTGACCGCTTTCCAAAGATTAGCCTCACAGGTATTCTGGGCGTGGCGAGCCCCCGGCTTTCCAAACTAATTGGATCAGACACCAAATTTGGTGCGGCTGGGTTCGACATTTTGGGTCCGGTGTTGAATGCCCAAACACTGGGTTTTCAGCAAGATGTGGCGGAAGCCCAAGCCAAGCAAGCTCTCGCGCAATACGAGCAAACAGTTCTTGTGGCATTCAAGGAAGTAGAGGATGCGTTAATTGCGGTGCAGACTGCCCGGCGGCAGCGTCAGGCTCAAGTTGAGCAGGTGGAGGCTCTGCGTTCAGCTCTGCGGCTTTCGAATCTTCGCTATAAGGGTGGAGTCACGAGTTACATTGATGTCCTCATTGCTAAGCGCAGTTTGTTTGAAGCCGAATTGTCTCTGGCCGAAACTCACCGTCTTCACCTGGTCTCGATAGTCCAGTTGTACAAGGCCTTAGGTGGAGGCTGGCAAGTCGAAAACTCACCAAATATGACGGCAAAGAGTACACGCTAGAGGTTGTCTAAAAAATCGTTCACTGTCCTGGTCTTCTCGATGTTTCAGGAGCACGGCGAGAAGCTGTATGATTCTTATGGCTGCCTTTATTGAAAGGCCTATTGGCTAGTCCTCCTACTTGTATTAATTTCAGAGACCGAACTTCGACTTGATGCCTTTCAAAAAGGTGGTGTCATCGGCTACCTTGCGTTGGGCTATCATCTGAGCAGCATCGTCACCGGCTGTGTAGCGAAGCTGGTTGCTTCCGTCAGTTGCTGCTTTGTAAATCACTTCAGATACGACAACAGGTTCCGACCCCGCCTCACCAAGTGGTCCCATTGCCTCGGTTGCCTTGCCAACTAACGCTTGATACTCCTGTATGGTCTCATCATTCGAAAAATCGAATGACCGGCCACCAAAATCGGTTTTAACCATGCCTGGCTCGACAATCTTGACCTTCACTCCAATCGCTTCCATCTCAAAACTGAGTGCTTCTGACAATCCCTCCACTGCGAACTTTGACCCGTGATAAAGCGTGCCAAGAGGAAACCCTACTTTGCCTCCAACTGACGCAATGTTGATGATGATTCCCGAGTGGTTTCTTCGAAAGTGAGGTATGATGGCCTTCGTGGTTTCCAAAAGCCCGATTACGTTTACGTCGAATTGCCGTCGAATCTTCTCAACGGGTACTGCTTCTAGCACGCCATAGGCTCCGTACCCAGCGTTGTTGAGCAGCACGTCAATTTTTCTGAAACGCTCGATTCCTGCCGCAACGGCTTGGTTAATCGAGGCACTGTCTAGAACGTCCAGTCTTTCAACCAGAACGTTGTCGTACTTTTTGAGGTCTTGCTCAGCTTCGGGCTTCCGCATGGTCGCAATGACGTTCCACCCCTTTTTCTGAAAGTATTGTGCTGTCATGCGACCGATGCCGCTGCTTGCTCCGGTAATCAGAATAGTCTTGGCCACGGTCTCTATCTCCTCACGTACAGGATTGATGTGTTTCTATTTAGTGCTGTTGTTAAAAGTCCTTGCGTTTCAATTTGCCAACCAGTAAAACCCAAAGCATGGCCCCGATACGACTCCACGATGGCCGGATTGCATATTTAGTGGCCTGTTTGCAAAGGTCATAAAAGTTTCGCTTGTTGGTCAGCAGCATGTGGCCTGGCGACATGAAAGAGCAGGTAACAATTGACTTGTCCACGTTTTCGAAACTCATCAGATTTCCGAAGTTCCCGTGACCTGAAACAAACTCCTTACCTTCTTCGTTGCCGCCCCAGGTCAGATACGGATTCATGAAAACAAAGGGCGGCATGGTGTTCACCGCAATCCCGCCATATTCAAGGTTGGTAACTGCCTGGTCGACAATTCCCTGATGCTTTGTCTGGGTGTCATCATCGACCAGAATGCAGGCCCCAAGAGTTCCGAGCAGCTTGGAATTACAGAAACCTACCGCTTGGGAAAGGAACGCTGAAGCATCTGCTGGGGTGTCTAAGGCAACCTCACCAAAGACCTGGCAGAACGCTTCATGGGTAACGCCAAAACCGTTTTCGGGAATGTCCTCAATGAGCTGCACCTCAGAGTTGGCTATGGCGCCGTCTTCAGGACGAATGACCTTGCCGCTGGGATGTTGCATGCGAAACTCGGCAAATATTTTCTCAGTTCCAGGATAGTAGGTAGTTGATCCAGGCGTTCCCTCACGTATAGCTTTCTCCATTGCATCTAGAAAGTTACGACGTTGTGGCCAATTGCGACACGTCACGAGCGTTTGGACCCGGCCGCAAACGGCTCCGCCGTTTAGTTTTCCCATCGTGACAATCTGCATCGCGTGATGCTCTATTTCTTTCTCGGTCCACGGTCGGTCTCCAGGAATAATGATGCAGGGATTGTTTCCCCCGCATTCTGAAATCAATTCCGCTGGTGAACTGGCCATGATAGCCTTCGCGGTGGAACTGCCGCCAGTGAAGTAAATCTGCTTGAGTCGGTTATCGCCAGTGAGATCTTGCCCTCCATCGTGATTGCAAAAACTGACCGCACGGTAATCTACAAGTGGCTTGAGTATCTCTTCCCAAACGGCATCGCTTTCGGCGTTTAGATGATGCGGTTTGTGCACCACAGCACAGTTCTCAATAAATAAGGCTCGAATCATCTCGAATGATGACCCATAGTTGCCCGCACCAAGTACAGCGATAATGCCGCCTTCTTTATCCAACGGGTTTACTTGCTTGGGCTCACCTTTGACTCGCAAGATTCCCTTCTGGTCGGAATTGAGAAGCTTGTCCTTTGCCTGAATCGGAAAAACGACCAAGTCATACAGTCCATCCGCAACTTTGTGTGTTTCCTTCGGTTGCGGCATCTCCCCTTTCATCAATAGTTGATAGACGTCGATGCAAGCGCTAACATTGCTTGCCAGCGGGACGACGGTGGCCTGCATTGAGGTTCCCACCTGATGAATGTTGGATGATTCGTTCGGCGTGAGTTTCTTCATCCGGCAATCGGCCTCGACCAATTTGGGCCATTGGCGTTCAATGCTCTGCTGAACCTCTTTCAGCAGTCGCAGCTTCTCTTTGGCTGAAGTCTTCCTCCACTTCTCTGGTTCTACCCAATCGAGGGCTTCGTTTGCTTTCATGTTAGAACTCCCGAGGTTCACATGTTTCGCTGGACGGTCGATGCTGCTTGCGATTACACTGATAGCCGACCGACGGTCTGGAGTATAGCCGACCGACGGTCGAATATCAATGCCTCCATGGAAAACTGCTTTGCATGAGCTGGGAACGAGCACGAAAACCCGAACAGAAGGCCGACAGGGTCGAACAAATACTGATGGGGGCAGCTGAGCTCTTCGATGCCGGTGAGTTTTCAGATATTTCGATGCGTGGCCTCGCCGAGAAGTCCCAAATGGGCAAGGCAAGCCTCTATCAATATTTCGAGACGAAAGAGGAGGTGTTTGCCTCGCTCTACTGCCGAGAACTCGAGTTGTGGCTTACATCCGTCGAACAACGGTTAGCAAGAATGCGAAAGCTTACTCCTGCCCGCCTGGCTCACACTCTAGCAACTATTCTGAAGGAGCATCCGAGATTCTGTCGCCTGACAGTGTTGTTCTCCAGTGTCCTGGAACGCAATTTATCTGACCACGCGATAGTGACATTCAAATCATCTCTGGTGGAACCCATGAACCGCTTTGTCCAGGTATTGACCTCAGTTTATCCTGGGTTCTCGAAGAATGATGCGGCAGAGTTCTTATTTCAGCATCATGCGGTTATCGCTGGATTATGGCCACTGGCGCATCCTTCGCCTCAGGTAGATGCTGTGCTCGATTATAAGGAATTCCAACACTTTCGCGTCGACTTCTTTCCGCTGATTGAACGGACCCTTCAGAGATTGCTGGTATGACTCTGTTGGCCAACACAACAGAAGCATCCCTCTTGGAAAACTTTGTTATGATGCTTTGCTCAAGTAGAAATCTAGTCTAATAATGGTGCGCAAGTGGCCATAGACATTTCTCATCAGGGAATGTTGAAAAAAGTCGCCGCCTACTCCGCCGGAGTAACTCGATGGGCTACGAAGGCCGGGAGCGGCGTTCCCTGCCTTCGCCGGAGCGGTTTCGCGCAGGCAGGTCGCCCTTTTCCCGTGCTCACGTAATACCAGTACGCTCCATGCGGAACAATGGCTGCGGCCTTTCTGGACGGACTTTTTTGATCATTCCCGTCGCATCGAGGTCTCCACTGCACTGAAAGCGTTTTTGTAACTTGAAATTGAATTATTCAACAACCCCCATCATTACGACACTAAGATCACTACGCATTGGTGAGAAATGTACTTTTTGCATGGAAAGTGAGAGCATTGTGCTCTGATGCTGTTCGCCAAGGGACACGTATTAACAACAGGTGTAGACTGGGAGACGTGCCGGAAGGCTGACTGTGACTCAAGACATACAAATAAAAATTTTATGTGTAATAATCTTTCCTTCACTCTCCCAAGCATAGTAATTCTTTCATGAATTTAAGGGTTCTCCGTGATAGAAATTGATCACTTAGACCATTTGGTTCTCACGGTTACTGATATTGAAAAGACCGTAGACTTTTACGAAATGGTTTTAGGCATGAAGCAAGTTTCATATGGTGAAGGTCGCATAGCCTTATCATTCGGGAATCAGAAAATTAACTGGCATCAACTTGGTCAAGAATTTGAGCCAAAAGCTGAGAATGTAGGTGTGGGTAATGTTGATCTATGTTTTATATTAAAAACGAACATTGAGGAAGCCCAAAGATATCTTGAGCAATGTGGGATTAAAATTATAGATGGGCCTGTAGCACGAACTGGAGCGGGCGGTAAAATGACATCACTCTATTTTAGGGACCCGGATCTGAATCTGATCGAAGTCTCGAAATACGTGTGAGCAAATGACGACTATTGATCTCAAACGGGCCTTCGCGTTTTATTCGATATAGCTGCGTTCCGCTGAATTTTTGCGGGATAAATAGTTGTTTCCGGGCTAAGATTTGTTATCACTATCGGAGCAAGTATGGCTCACTATATCGACGGATTCGTTTTGCCTATTTCGCGAGATCGCCTAGACGAGTATAGGCGTCTTGCTGAAGCAGTTGCAGATATTTGGAAGGAACACGGTGCGCTCGATTACAGGGAATATGTCAGCGACGACTTGATATTGGAGGGAACGCGCTCATTCATTGATCTCGCAGCCGCAACCGAGGGTGAAGCCATCGTGTTTGGATGGGTGGTATTTGAATCTCGTGAGGCACGTGATTTAGCAAATAAAAAGGTCGCGGCAGACCCAAGAATGGCGGATTTGATCAATTCATCGAATTCAGGTTTTGATGCTAAACGGATGGCATACGGCGGGTTCCGATCGTTTGTTCTATCATCTAACGCCAGCGCCGGATAACAAATCGCTCCAATTACCGCGCTGCAGCGGACGTTTTTGGCCAAGACTCTGTCGAACAGCTTAAAACGATCGCCAAAGAGTCTATCGTCAGACAGTAAACTTCCAAGTTCCACCCAAAGCGGATATTCATTTTATAATCATTAACAGTTCTGCGAATTACCAGAAGAAAACGGTCAAACTCATTAGACCTTCTTTTCATTTCCAACACGGCCCTCAAAGAAGGAAGCTCTACCTTTTAAGAAAACTCGAGTAAGGGTGTCTTTTATGGGGCGAAGATTGATGCCAAAACTTTCTCATTAGATTTTTCACAATGGTGGGCACCGAGAAAATTCCCAAATGTCCTCGACTCACGTTTATGTCAATTCCCTTAACAGAGGTGGCCAGATTTTTTTGAACAGTTAATGGTGTTGCTATAAGTGGATCGCTCCTGGTTGAAATTAGGCCGCTCGGGGCTACGGCTGTTGCTGAAAATACACTTGATCTGGTGTCTGCCCTCCAAGACTCGAATGCGGACGGCGACTATTGTAAAACTGGAAATAGCGTGTAAGTCCTGCTCTTGCCACTGAGACTGACTCATAGGCCCGTCAGTACACTTCTTCGTATTTCACCGATCGCCAGAGGCGTTCAACGAAGATATTGTCTCGCCAAGCTCCACACCCATCTATACTGAAGCAAATACCTTGGGCCTTGAGAAACCCTACAAAGACGAGACTGGTGAACTGACTCCCTTGATCAGTATTCAAGATGTCCGGTGTCCCATATTGAGTGACGGCCTCTGCAACCACCTCATGACAGAACTGGACGTCCATGGTAATTGACCTGCGCCAGGCAAGGACGCGGCGCGTAGACCAATCGACCACGGCCACCAAGGAGACAAAGCCTTGGGCCAGCGGGATATACGTGATATCCATGGCCCAGACCTGGTTCACGCGAGTAATTGCCAGAGATCCCGCAACCAATACGGATACACCTGATGGGTTGGATGGCGCCTGTGGTTCTGGGCTTGCGATACAGGGCTTCAAACCCCATTGGCTTTCATTAGCTTGCCCACATGCTTAGGCCCAACTGTCAGACCTTCCTGTCGCAAGAGCGCTTGAAGCATCCGGGCTCTAGCAAATGGGAACTCAAGATGCAACTGATCAATCCGATTCATGAGGCACTGGTCCTCTTCGGAGATCGGCTTGGGCCGATAATGGAGACAACTGCGGCTGATCTCCAGGATCTTCGCCTGTTTGGTTAGTGAAATCTGCTGCGTGCGGGCAATCATCGTTTTGCGCTCAGCATGTCCGCTTTGGTAAGCGCGTTTTCTAAACAATCATTTTCCTAGGTCAACTCGCCAATCTTCGCATGAAGGTTTTTCACATCAACGGGGGCCGGAGTTGACTCGCTTCCTTCAAACACCCCTGAGGCGCGTTCCAGGAGCAAGGTCTTCCATTGGGTAATTGGATTCGGATGGACATCGAAACGTTGAGCGAGTTCCGCCACTGTCTGCTCGCCCTTGATGGCGGCCAGGGCCACTTTGGCCTTAAAGACGGGGGAATGGTTCCGCCTAGGTCGTCTGCTCATAACTACGCTCCTTTCATCAGTAGCCGGATCATGCCACCTTGTGCGGAGCCTATCCTCTTAAGCCCTTGTGCAGTTTCTTGGGACCACCTCTACAAAACTCAATCTATTACTTTAGTAGAGGCTTTAAGTGTTGTTATGATAAAACCAAACAATTGGATAAATTCCTCCTTCTCGCTACAGCGTGGGAGTTGATGAAACGTTAATTTCTGGGGTTCTCAGAGTTGGTTATTTTTTAGAGGTTGAGATGTTTAATTTTAGGGATATGACGATAGGGAAGAAGGTTGGCATGGGTTTTGGGGCCATCACACTTATTTTAATGGGAGTGGTGTTACTCACCATTCAGCAAGTAAAAACGATGGAGGTCATTACTAAGAGAGTTGTCGACCTTCGAACTCCCACGGCTCATGCCAGCCTTATGATGTTAAACGGAATCAACCATTCCCTGGCTTCGCTGCGTGGGTGGATTCTCCTGGGAGATCCCAAATTCCAAACAGAACGAGCTCTTGCCTGGGCAGAACAAATCAACCCATCCCTGAAGCAGATGCATCAGCTTGCTCCCCACTGGACAGATCCAGAAAATAAGGTCCGGTTAAAAACCATTGAAAAAGAAATCGATAATTTTCACAAGGCTCAACAGAAGATCGAAGATATAGCACAAACCCCGGAAAATTCTCCTGCGCAAAAAATTCTATTCGATCAAGCGGAACCGTTAGAAAAAACCATCGTGGCAACCGTTTCTAAAATGATCAAGCAGAATATGAAAGGCACAAATACTCCCCAAAAGAAGCGATTGGTGGAAATTCTCGCTACGATAGAGACGACAACTAGTCTAGCTTTGGAAAGAGCCGACGAGTTTTTGCTATCTGGCAAACAAGAATTTAAAAAGGAATCTCTGGAAAACTGGGGGAAAAGTGCTGCGTCTATGGAAGCATTAAAGGACAATGCAAACACCTTTAGTAAAGAGCAGTTGAAGAATTTTGCATCCCTGCAAGATGCACTCAATCAGTTCGATCCGTTACTGAAAGAAATTATCCGCATTCGGTCCGGAGAAGATTGGAATCGAGCTCATTATTGGGTGAAAACTGAGGCTGCCCCTTTAGCCTTTCGAATCAAGGAACTCTTGAATGAAATGGCTGCGGTTCAGGAACAATTGCTGGAAAATGATGTTGAGACGATTTCTAGCAGCACTCATTATTTAATTGTTCTGTTAGTGGCATTGTTTGTGACGGCGGCACTGATCAGCGGCCTTTTGGGAGCAAACATTACTCGTTCAATTAGCGAACCAATCCTGGATGTCTGCAATTTGGCAGATGAGCTGGCGCATGGAAATGACACAAGAAAACGCCTCCCAGTTCATTCCCGAAATGAATTGGGCACCCTGAGCCAAAGTTTCAACCAACTGTTGGATCGATTGCAAAAAGAGAAGTCACAAGACGAAGACTGACTTGTTGCCTTAAATTAAATGGCCCCATGCGCGCAAGGCATGATGTCTTTTGCAATTGGAATTCCGAGTTCACTCCCCTCCCATCAGGGTGGTTTTACAGCACTACAGGCTACGATAGTAGAATCACTCATCGAATGATGTCATTTTAGCTCGCACGGACAACTCAAGACCGTTTTCTCTGAATTTCCTTTTCCACTCGTCAATCTTAGACCTGATCCTACGGTCCACAAACTTCGTTTCTGTCATATCCAAGGTAACTCGCTTCCCTTCCAGAAAGAAACGATCAAGTTGTTTTCTCAGAGGAATCCAAGAACTGAAAATAATGGAACCTCGTAAAAGAATCGTGACAGACTGATCCCTTTCATGAATGATCTTGGCATTCAATCGAAGCATGGATCCCCCACGAATAAAACGGATGACCAACATGACTCCTATTCCAATGGCTAACCCTTTTAAGAGATCAGTCGCAAGTACACCTAATATGGTAGAGACAAAAATAATAAACTGGTCTGTTCCCTCACGATACACAGCCACAAACTCGTTGGGAGAAGCCAGGCGAAATCCTGTGATGACCAATAACGCGGCCAAGGCAGCTAGAGGAATTTGATTAATGATCCCTGGGATCAATGCCACACATATCAATAAAAACATTCCATGGTAAAAATTCGCAAACCGGGTTCTTGCCCCATTATCAATATTGGCTTTACTTCGAACAATTTCAGAAATCATGGGCAACCCGCCAATAAAAGCAGACAGGGTGTTAGCGATACCGGTCGCCAACAAGTCTCGATCCAGATTTGTTTGTCGACCCCACGGATCGATCCCATCAATAGCCTTTGCACTGAGAATCCCCTCCAAACTTCCAATGATCGCAAAAAGAACCGTATATTTAATTCCAGTCTCCGTGGTTATGCCTGAAAAATCCGGAAAGGTGATGGCATTTAGCAAATTACCTGGAACATTGACTAAAAACTTTTCGCCGAGTTCGTAGATGTGATTATTGAAGGTATATGACCCCTTCTCCCCAATTCCTAAAAATATTGCTATTGGAACGGTGATCATTAACATCAACATGGGTGCAGGAATGACCTTTACTTTGGGATTTTGTATATAGTTATAAGCCATCACAATCGTAAGACCTAGAATTCCGATTGGTGCAACTTTCGGGTTCATGTTCATGACAAAGGAAGGGATCCTAGCGAGTAACTCTAGAGGACCACCCTGTGGATTCAGCCCCATCAAGACAGGAAATTGTTTGGCGATGATGATGACTCCAATGGAAGCCAGCAAACCGTGAATCGCCGCTTTCGGAAAAAGCTTGACTAGGATTCCTACGCGAAAAAGTCCGAGGATAATTTGGTAGATGCCTGCCACAACCCCAACACCCAGCGCCAAACGATAGGCCTGAAAATCCTTGG
This sequence comes from Nitrospirales bacterium, assembly GCA_965223295.1. GTDB lineage: Bacteria > Nitrospirota > Nitrospiria > Nitrospirales > UBA8639 > Nitrospira_E. Next base: position 375,692 of record CBDCWC010000002.1, read on the forward strand.
CCGGGTCTTCTCCACCCGTAAAACCAAAATCCTGAACACAACCTAATGCAATAACAATCAAACCAGCAGCCGGTCCCTTAATCGTCAGTTCTGAATTGGTCAGGAAGGTGGCAACTAAACCGCCAACAATTGCTGTAAAGATGCCCGCTACCGCAGGATATCCTGAAGCCAGAGAAATTCCCAGACACAGCGGCAAAGCAATAAGAAAAACTAAAAATCCAGAGAGGATATCGTTTTGCGCATGGGCTTTAAACCCATCAAAATTCCCCTTGGGAATTTCAGTAGATTTGGATGACAGACTCATGGATATGAGCTTCCCCTATTGTAGACTTTAAAGCTAATCCGTAATGCTGGTAATGCTTGATCTTCCCCTAGATATCGGACACCGAGTGACGAATTATATAATAATTTGAAAGGAGATGTTGAATAAAGCGAGCACGGGCACATCGAGAAAGCCTGTTATGCTTCCGTATGAAATCTTCATGATAATTTTGATGCCATTGATATCGGAGGCGGTTTTTGATGTGGAAAACACACGTCAAATCTGTTGTTAACGAAACCTGAGATCTCACCTTTTCTGAGCAAGCACAGCCAAGAAAGAAGTGGTAGGAACCTTTTCTTTCAATTTGAGTTCTCCGCAAACAAAGTAATGAGTTACATTTCTGTTCAGTTTGTACTTTGAAAGATAATACGTGATTCATAAATGATGACTCTAACCCAAAGCGGATATACACGGAGCCGAGTTATTCGGCAATTTGATAAAGGAAAAAAGGATGGCTGGTAAAAAGATAAAATCCTGGGAAGGAAGTACCTTTAAGGCCGCTGCTCTAGGTCTTTTCAAAGACTTGGACGAATATTCATACACACTTCCCGCTTTGTCGATGACGGTTAATGGGAAAGTCTTCTTGAATGAATTGCTCGGATTGACTGGTAGTGAGATCTCGTTCAATAAGCTCCCGCCCAAGAAATCAATGCCGTTCTACCACAAACATCATAAGCACGAAGAAGTATATATCTTTTTGTCTGGGAAGGGGCAATTTCAGATAGATGAAAAGATTTTTCCGGTCGAACAAGGAACGGTTGTGCGTGTTAACCCTGAAGGTGAACGAACTTGGAGAAATGTATCCGATTTGGAAGACTTAATCTTTATTGTGATACAAAGTCCTGCGGGACAGATCGAAGCGACCAAAACCACTGACGGAGTTGCTGTTGAGAAAAGAGTCAGTTGGGTCAACAAAGAAAATACCTAGTTGCAGCAGTGATGCTCAGCAAGAATGCATACGAATTCGACCCCAAGCGGTCATTATATAGATTACGCCATATCACAATGAGTAACAGAGAAGAAAACTATTGCTGCGAAGGAAATTCGCACAAAGATGTTTCAATCCGGTATGAAAAAATTGACGCAATACAATGGTCATGGGTTCTTGAGAGTACGTGGCATGCCACAGAATCAAAAGTAAAGGATGATTTGGCTAGTGAAGAAGAAATAGTTATTCATTCTGATACTTTGCTCATTTCATATTGCCCATTTTGTGGAGAAAATCTTACGCTAATACAAAAACACATGGTAATAGAATCTTCAGTTCCGGCCGAACATACGAAGGCTGAAAATCGGCAGAGCCTATCTTGTTCTATCCGTTCACATCTAAATCGAATCTTGGCAATTTCATAAAAACGTCTAAGGTTCTGGCAATATGTATTTGAAACCTCCAGCAAATATGGAGATACTTTTACAGTCATGAGTGCTCTGTGTTGTGACCTATTACGAGGAGGCTTTCAATGGCGTTCAAGATCTCCAAATCTTTATGGCTGAAAATTGGATTCCTGACATTCACGTTGACCGGGGTTTTTCTTGCTACCCTGGGACAAATTCCTCTTGCCGTCTCTCAACCGGTAACCATTCCGGTGGGCAAGATTTCTGGGCCAATTCCCATGGATGCCGCGAATCCTGTGTGGGAATCTGTGCCCGGTGTAGTGGCACCGCTGAGCGGTCAAACGATTACAACCCCCATGCACCCGAACATTTCTGTCAAAACCGTCATGATCAAAATGGCCACGAATGGGAAAGAGATTGGAGTGTGGGCGAATTGGGGAGATCAAACACAAAACAATACCACGATTGGTCCTCAAGATTTTCGTGATCAAGTGGCGGTGCAATTCCCCGTGCAGACGGCTGGTGCTCCTCCGTTCCAATGTATGGGCCAATCTGGAGGAACGGTCAACATTTGGCGGTGGAATGCTGAATGGCAAAAAGATTTAGGCCGAGGAGTAGCTGGCATGTGGGATGTCGATAATCAATATCCTTCCATTGCCTGGGACTATTACTATGAGGAACCTGCTGGGGGTGTGACGTATCCTGACCGAATTGGACGAAGCCTTGGACCATTTAATGAAGGGATTTGGTCTGGGAATATCATGTCTGATCCTGACATGCGCATTGGGTCTGTGGAAGATCTCAATGCTAATGGCTTTAGTACATTGACCACCCAAGCTTCACAGAATGTGGTAGGGAATGGATTATGGGAACCATATGGTTCGCTCAAAGGAGGTTGCTGTAGTGGGCCAACTTGGCGTGTGGTTATGAAACGGAGCCTGGCAACAGATGATCCTAACGATGTCCAGTTTACGGCAGGCGGAAGCTTTCCCGTGGCATTTGCTGTATGGGATGGCTCGAATGTAGAGCGAAACGGGATGAAAGGTATTTCGACTTGGTTTACGGCGCAGATGCCAAACTAGCAATCTGAGAATTTCACGGGAACAGCCAAGAAAATTTCTTCTTGCGCAAGTATTTACCAGTCCAACACACAAATCATGTGGGGAAGCATGTCTCAGCTTCCCCACGGCCTAGATTACAAATCTGACTCCGCGATTTTTCAATCAGGTCTTCATTTTCCCTTCTCTTTAGGAGCGAGGTTTCTTGTGGAAATGTTGAAAAAAGCCGCCAGCGGCGTTCCCTGGCTTCGCCGAAGTGGCTTCGCGCAGGCGAGCGGGCTGTTTTGACCATTCCCATCGCATTAAAGTCACCATGACCCTTGAAGGCTTCTCGTACCTTGAAATTCAATTATTCAATAGTCCCTTTATCTCGATTTGAGACGCCTCCAAAGTTTAAGCAACTACAGATCCTCGCGTACTGTGCTTTGCAAAATTTCAGGAAAATTTTTTGCATTGAAATGATCGCGATCATTGTCTGTCTGTTCACCTCAGTGCGAACATCATCTAACTCTATGTGCTCATATGTTTGATCTTCTACAACAGAAGAACATGAACATTCACGTCTGGCTTACTGCATGGAAACGTCTGATCACCTTTTTCGTCGTACCTGTGCTTTGTTGGGGTGCTCTTTCCAGTTGCAGTCTCCTTGCTTTACAAAAAAATGTCGAAATTTATCAGCAATATGTTCGTGTCAGTGGTCGGCTGGAGAATCCGTCTTCAGAGAAGAAGCCAGTGATCGTATTTCTGTATCAAGTCCAGGGCAAACAAAAGCAAATCGTGAGCTATGGCATATATCATAACCCGGACCGGTTTCAATTTATGGTCTTACCTGGACAGTATTTCATTGAAGCGTTTGAAGATGCGAATCAAGATCTCATGTATCAAGTTCATGAGTGGGCTGGGTATTATGGTTCTCCCTCTGTCATTACGATGCAGCCAGGCCAAGACCAACTGAATCTGGATGTCACACTTCAACCTCCGGGTGTCACTCGATTAGAAGAGTTTCCCAATCTTTCTTCTCTTGCCAGTCAAAGCAGGTTGCGACCATCTCACCTGCGTTTTGGAGAAGTTGTGACACTGAACGATAGTCGTTTTGCAAAAGAAAAGGGACGTGTAGGTCTGTGGGAACCTTTGCGTTTTATGGATGAGGTCGCCAGTGGCCTTTTTCCTCTGAAACCGTTTGATTCAGAGAAAATTCCCGTCATCTTTGTTCATGGGGGAGGGGGGACTCCACGGGAATGGGCCGCCATTATTGAAAGGATGGATAGAGAAATTTTTCAACCTTGGCTGTTTTACTATCCGTCAGGAATACATCTGGATGATTCCACCGAGTTGTTTTGGCAGAGTATGTCCCAATTGTCGCTGACCTATAAATTTCCAAAGCTTATTATTGTGGCGCATAGTATGGGAGGGATGATTGCGCGGGCAGCTATCAACCGTACTATTCAAAAAGGTCGAGGACATGAATTCCCACTGCTTTTTGTGACGCTATCGACGCCATGGGGAGGTCATCAAGGTGCGCAAATGGCTTTGGATTATTCTACAATAGGAGTGATTCCATCCTGGATTGATCTTGCCCCAGAAAGCCCTTTTCAACAAAAACTTTTCGAAACGCATCTGCCTCCGGCTATTCATCATTACCTGTTCTTCAGTTATAAAGGTCGTCGCAATTTTTTTACACAAGGAAATAATGATGGAGCGGTTTCGCTGGCAAGCCAACTGCACGAGAAAGCTCAGAGTTCGGCGGTCAAAGTCTTGGGGTTCAATGAAGACCACGCCAGCATCCTGACATCTCGGACTATGATTGTTCGTTTAAATGAAATTATGAAAAACTTTGTCACAGTCAGATTGCAAACTAAGCCATAAGATGAGTTTTTCTTGGTTTATTTTCTGTTCTCTTTTTTATGTGACAGGAGTCTAATTATAGTTTGGTCCAGGCTCTTGTCTGGGTGAAGGATTACCATTCTATTCAGGAGAAAGTGCTTTGCGAACTGCTGAAAAATTTTTATAAGCGATATGTTCCAGTACAGGCGTGGCCAGCATACTTAGCACCACGACGAGAAGAAGCTGCTGGAAGAGTTGTTCTTCTAGCACGAACATTCCATGCGCCACCGCAAATAACACCAGTGCAAATTCTCCACTTTGAGCAAGGAGTAAGGCAACCGAAAAAGAAGTTTTTCCCCGAATGCCAAATATTCTCAACAATGGCCACAATGTCATAGTTTTAATCGCGAGTAATACCATTACAGCTAGGATTAAGAGTAACGGTGCTTCAATGAACGTGTTTAAGTGTAATGACATACCCATAGACATAAAAAATAACCCAAGTAATAGGCCTCGAAAGGGTTTGACCTCTGCAATGATCTGATGGCGGTGTGAAGAATCTGCAAGCAAAAGCCCTGCGATAAAACCTCCCATGGCCTTAGATAAGCCAATGTGTTCCATGGCTTGAGCGCCTCCCAAGACCAAGAGCAATGCTGTTGCCGTAAATATTTCAGGTGATCCGACGCGTACAAGTGTATTGAGTAGAGGATTCAAAATATATCGGGCTGCGATGATGATGAGGGCAAGTATAAAGATGGCTTCGCCGATAGCCAGCAAGACATCTTCTGCAATCGTTAGGCTTGGCTCTGTTAGCAGTGAAACAAATGCTAGCAATGGGACAACAGCGAGATCTTGTAACAGCAACACGGCGAGGGCTGGCCTGCCATAGTCAGAAAATAACAGTTTCTTCTCGGTTAACAGTTGCAAGACAAACGCAGTAGAGGATAGAGCAAGGGCCAAGCCTATTAACAGTGAAATTTTCCAAGAGGGTTGGAGCAAGTGGTGAATGACCAGAGTGATGGTTCCTCCTGTGATCAGGACTTGCAGTGATCCAAGACCTAACACCAGCCGTTTCATTTTCCACAGACGAAACGGATTAATTTCGATGCCAATAAAAAATAAGAGCAGGATGACCCCGAGTTCAGCTAAATGCTGAATTTCATCGTAATTCTCAATGTATGCGAGTCCTGATGGTCCAATGATCATTCCTGCCACTAAGAACCCAGGTATTGCGCCCAAGCCGAAGTATTGAAAGAGAGGCACCACAATGACCGCAGCAGATAAGAGAATAATGGTATCGGTCAAATAGGCAGCATTCATGGAGGTATGGCTTTTGTTGTCGAAGGCTAGCGTTATGTGAACGGGCAGTCTGTTTTTTTAGGGTTAGTGCAAGAGAAGAACGATTAGATGGATAACCTAAAGGAGGGAGATGAAAGTTTCAAGAATGGGTAAGGTGCTTGGATTGGTCATAAGTGTGAATGAGGTGTGTAGGACTCTTTGAGTCAGTGAGACTGTTTGTTAAATAATGATGATATTAAGGGCCACATGTAGTCTCTGAGACCTAATATGTCAGAGGCTTCGAGTCTGTTCAAAAAAGTGCGTTCAGCAAGGTCGCAGCTATTTTTCCGTGTGGAGCATACTTGGCACTACGTGAGTGTGGAAAAATAGCAAGAACGCTGCTGATGGCTTTTTTTAACAGACCCTTAGTTGACCATGGTTGGTAAGTTATTGATCATATGGTGCCAAGTAGAATAGTCATGCCCGTAAAAGCCGTCCACTCTTGTGAGGCTCCATTGAGACCGAATGCAGCACCGACATCCCCAACAAGCTTTGGCGTAAAAAAGTAACTGGTTGAAATGAGAAATTGCGAGAAGGGTGTCACGCCTTGTCTTATCGTGCCGGCGAGTTCTGCAGCCACCGACCAGGGCTGTGTCAAGTTGTATCCCGTGCTCATAGCCCAAAAGAACTGATCCTTTCCTTCTGTTTCTTGCGCCGCACCTATACGGGTATCCTCGCATTGAGGTCGATGCTTATTGCCCCCATCGCGATGCTATAAAGACCCGTGATAAGATAATCAGTCTTTTGGCTGCTAATTGTTTGAGGAGCAGTGGGCAGCGTGGCGCCCATTTCTACTCCTAAGGCGGACTCGCCATGAGTAGAGAGTGGGATATGAAGTTTCAGGAGGGGCATGATATTTCCCAATCCAGCCAAGGACGTTCCTTGGTCAATATCATTGATGATGAGACCATCTCCTCCAACTAAGAGACCGACATAATCTGAAAAGCCGAATTTGAATAAATAGGGAATAGAATGTTGATAATCGTCAGTTGCTTTATCTTTGAGCGTCTGCCAACCTGTTTCGACTTCGAGATATCCCGGTATGGGAAGTTGAGCGGGATTGGATAGTGTCGGTCGATAGGGTCTGGCTCGAGGAAGTTCTTCAGAGTGACCGACATTTGGGGTTAGGAAGAATCCTAACGCCATAAGCAAGAAGAAATGCTGAAGCGTAAACATAAAATGAGCCCAAAGGCCGTTTTCATTCCTTAATGTTCTGTATGGTATCTCCTAGTCTGGGAGACGTGTGTTTTGTGCTCGATCCTTTTGTCGGCAATGGCGGCTTCTATATGATCCAAATTGAGTGCCGCAAGAGGCTACAAGTTATTCACAACCTTCTGGAGACAGACTTGTCAGATCAGAGGGCTAATCGGGCTCCCCCAAAAGACAATTTTCTTTTTTGAATCGGTGTTCCCATAAACCTTGTAACACTTCAAAGCCGATTGGGTGAGACATGTACGTCTCTAACGAGGTGACCCGTGGCTGTGAGATAGTAGTTAGAGATAGTGCAAACCCCCTCAGTTTCCTGACGGGGTTTGCATGAAACCTCAAGTGTAGGGGGCAAGTCTTCGGCAAAACTCAGGTATTATTGAAAAAACTACTACGTCTTTTTCTATAAGAGCTCGGTCAAAACTTCACCGTGTCGGATATAAGGTAAGATGCTTGGCGACGGTGTTTCGATGATAGAAAGAACGGAATAAACTCCTCCTTATTCCCTAGGATTGTTCACCCGTTTTTTTCTCAAGAGACATCACGTTGAATTGCTTTGCTTGCCCGTGATGCCAGGCAATTTGCTCCCGAAGCTCCTTAAGTTCGGCTCTGTGGGATCCCATGAGCAATTTCCACCCTTGTCGCTTCACTCCTTTCGGATCCAAATAGGGTCTTTCCGTGAACCTTGCTATTCGTTGTTCTAAGTGATTCACTTTAGAATCCAGGCGTGCAGCCGTTTCTTCAAATAGGTTGGCCGCCATCAAATGCTCTTCTGCCGTCCATTGGTTTGCGATCTGCTCAGGGGAGGGGGTGCCAGGCTTTTCGACAGTTTCTGCCAGGCCAAACCCGACAAGACTTGCTACCCCAACAATTGCCAGAAAAACTACGATGCCTTTCCCAGTGTGTTTGGTATCCATCAGTGCTCCTCCTATTAAATGTTTCTTTGCCCTATGGGCACTTTTTTGTCCCTTCTTGTTCAGGTAACAAAGCCTAACAGAGATGGAGACAATACGATTGGCATTGCATTAAAGATAATAACAATATAACAGAAATCAAGAGCGTCGTTCTGCTTGTTGTGCCTGAGCATCCGTTATCAAGAGAGGGGGGTGCTAACACAGTGGGTTCGCGCATAGCAAGGAGTTTGCCCTTCATAGGCCAGTTGCTTCTTGCCCCCTTCCTTGATAGTGCTATGCAGCCCGTATCTCAAAGGTCTGGAGACTCTGGTAACCCAGAGCCGCATGCAACCGCTGACCAATGTAAAGCGTGGTCGGGTGATCGATCACAGCTTCCGTCGCTTGAGTCCGTGTCTCCGGAGACGGTCTCAGAAAGCCTTCTTCTTTCAGGCAGCGGAACACCTGTTCCAGGACCGCATGACTATACGAACGTCCCTTGATAAGTTGGTGTTTCGTTTGAATTGTTGGATGCCTGAAAACAGGGGGCATCTTTCGGTCGAATAGTTGATACTGCGGCTCATACGATACGTAAAACCTACTAGGTGGTGTCAGGATGATATACACGAAACAATTGGCTAGGGCCTTGTTTTGATTGCTGTATAGTCATTTGGCAATCGTGATACTGGGAGGTGCGGCCTTTAGTTCTTCTGTCACGGTCATTTGATAGAGTTGATAGAGCAGGCGAAAGGCTTCTTGATTCCAGGATTCATCCTCCTGGTCACTAAATGAATAATATTCTCCTTCATAAGTAGCCACTAAGATTGCATCTTCCGGTAGTGTCTTTGTTTCAATAATCTCAAACGTTCGAACTGGGTTTTCGGTCACATCTCCAGTGATAGGATCGGGGTCCACATGGTACTCGGGTTCTTCCTCCATCGTGCGACCAAGAAAATTCAGAATGGTATGAAAACTTCGAAGGCGAAAATCGCCATGGATTGGAAGCTCGCCACCAGGAAAGCCCGGTCGAATATCAACCAATAAATCGTTTGGCGGCCAGCGCTCGGCTTTTTTTTGTAGAACAAAGCGTTCATCGGGAGAGAGCAGATCAGGGTCATAATTCGTAATGACGATGCGCCCCACGATGCGTTTTTGCAAGATATAGGTGTTTGTGGCTGTGTCATAGGACACCTGATATTCTTTTTCCAAGGTAGAGAAGTCTTCCCCAGACAATCCCGAGAAGGGAATGGTCCATTCACGTTCTAGGACTAACGGCTCCACGTATAATTGATTTGTGTCCTGTAATTGAGATAAATGCAGAACGGCTCGACGAAAGATGGGGTACCCCATTTTGTCGGAGGGCCTATTGTAATAGGCAATTTCCCCTTCGCCATGAAAGATGCGCAGTTCTTCAGCCATTAATCGTAACAGTAAGTCAATGTCGACGCCTTGACGAAGAAGGAGCGTCAGTTTGTATTCTTGTAATGGGGTGAGGAGGCGTTTGGTAAAATCTTCTCCGTCAATTGGTGAAATGCTGATTGTGGGGTTTTCGGCAACACTCGTTCCAAAAAGAGGAGCGAGAGAAAATCCTCCATCGACTCCGCCGAGTGGAGGAGTGGCGCCCGCGTTCGCGCGAAAATCAAATGTTGCCGCAATATTGGATACGCCCGTAAAGTGAATGGGCTGATGGTGGTGGGCTCTTGCAATGTTGATTAGTAGTTGCTCCACCATTGTGTTTGTGACGGCATAGTCATAAGCCACGACAGCTTTTTCCATAGAATAAGGAGACAGGCATCCCGAAAGGCTGAGCAGCAGACAGCCAATGAACAGAACAAGTTTCAGGAGTGCTCTTAGGGTATTATTTGTGTCGATAATTTGCCTCCTTAATCCTGTTGTTGAAATGACGGAATGACGACCATCAGAAAAATCCTATGGTCACATAACTATTCTTTAGTGGGATATTGTTCCATGAGTTTTGCTACCAGCGCTGTCCAGCCAGTTTGATGATTCGCGCCAAGACCTGCTCCGTTATCTCCATGAAAATATTCATGGAATTGAATAAGCTCTTTCCAATTTGGATCGTTCTGAAACTGGTGAATGCCCCCATACACAGGCCTGCCATCATGTTCATCTCTGAGAAAAATCTCAATGAGACGGTGAGCCAATTCGCCTGCAACGTTCCAAAGTGATGCATAATGGCCGGATCCAGTGGGGCATTCAATCGTATAAGAGTTTCCGAAGAAATGATGGTATTTCTGAAGAGACTCAATCAAAAGATAATTCACGGGAAACCATATCGGACCACGCCAATTGGAGTTGCCACCAAAATCTGGCACGGTTGATTCAGCTGGTTCATATTTGACTTGAAAGGTATTGTCATTCGCCTGCAACATAAAAGGCGCGTCGTGATGATATTTCGACAGTGAGCGAATGCCATAAGGCGATAAGAACTCCTGTTCATTGAGAAGGGCACGAAGGACGCGTGGGAGGCGGTTCTCTCCTACGATGGATAGCATGCGCCGAACCTGTCCATCCCGATGCATGCTTGTGGCAACATGACGCTGAAATTCTGGCCGATTCTCTAAAAACCAAAACATGCGCCGCCTAAATTCAGGCAAGGCATCAACGATTTCGGACTCAATCGTTTCGACAGCAAAGAGCGATATTAATCCGACGATGGATCGGATCTTCATTTTTTTGTGCTCGCCATTGGGAAGATGTAGGACATCGTAATAAAATCCATCCTGTTCATCCCATAAATCGAGGCACTCGTCTCCTTTCCCATTGATGGCATGGGTGATGTAGACGAAATGTTCGAAAAATTTACTCGCGGCTCCTTCATACACAGGATTCTCCTTGGCCAACTCCAACGCTATCGCAAGCATGTTGAGACAATACATTCCCATCCAGCTTGTCCCATCGGATTGATCAAAATGGCCTCCTGTCGGCAGTTCTTTTGAGCGATCGAAGACTCCAATGTTATCCAAACCGAGAAATCCACCTTGAAAAAGATTTTTTCCATCGAAATCCTTACGATTAACCCACCAGGTAAAGTTCAGCAGCAGCTTGTGAAAGACCTGTTCCAGAAAACTTCGATCGGCTTTCCCTTTGATGCGTCTGTCGATCTTATAGACTCGCCAAGCCGCCCAGGCATGGACGGGAGGGTTGACATCATCGAAGGACCACTCATATGCCGGGAGCTGACCGTTAGGGTGCATGTACCATTCACGTAAAAATAAGAGGAGTTGTTCCTTGGCAAAGTCTGGGTCAATGAGAGCCAGAGGAATGCAATGAAACGCTAGATCCCAGGTGGCGTACCAGGGGTATTCCCATTTGTCGGGCATGGAGATGACATCGGCGTTATACAAGTGTGTCCATCTGCCATTGCGGATCTGGTCTCGTCTGGGCGGGGGCGGGGGACTGCCTGTATCACCTTGGCTCCAAGTCCGGACATCATAGTGGTAAAACTGCTTTGACCAGAGCAGGCCTGCAAAGGCTTGCCGTTGGATACGCTCTTCGTCAAGAGACAAATCGTGTGAGCGTATGGCATAGAATTCATAGGCTTCTGCTTTTCGTTTGGCAAAGGTTGCATTGAACGTTGCCTTAAATAGCGCTGCTGTAGGAGACTGATTGGTGAGCCGAAGTTTGAGTGTAGCCTGTGAATGAGGTGAAATGTGTAGTTGATAGCAGGCAGCAGCTTTTGTGCCGATTTGATCAGGGTGAACAGCGTGAGGTTCCTTCTGGATGAGATAGCGATGAAATGCATCTTTGACGTAGGGGGTGGGATTAGGTGAGCCCCATAGGCGTTCTCGATTGGACTCGTTTTCAGTAAAGAGCAGTTCTGGGTCGCCGTCACACGCCAACCATCGTTTTCCGAAATAGCCATGTTCTGCCTCAATAGCGACGATGTCTTGCGAAGCGTCGTATGTTCGTAGAGCGGGTTTGTCCGTACCAGTCCCCCATGACCAGGTATTGCGAAACCACAGCGTTGGACAGAGGAATAAAGGGGAAAGCTCAGCTCCACGATTGAAGGCAGTGACTTTGATGAGAATATCTTCCGGGGTGGATTTAGCGTATTCGATAAACACGTCGAAATACCGATTCTCTTGAAAAATTCCCGTATCCAACAATTCGTACTCATGGTCGTTTCGACTTCGTTTGTGATTTTCTTCAACAAGTTGTTGGTAGGGAAACGCCTGTTGTGGGTACTTATAAAGAAATTTCATGTAGGAGTGAGTCGGTGTGGAATCGAGATAGAAATAGTATTCTTTGACGTCTTCTCCATGATTGCCTTCCCGATTTGTCAGTCCGAAAAGACGTTCTTTGAGTATAGGATCTTGGCCATTCCACAGGGTCAAGGCAAAACAGAGATATTGGTGGCGATCACAGAGGCCACCAAGGCCATCTTCCCCCCATCGATAGGCACGTGAGCGTGCATGATCGTGAGAAAAATATTCCCAAGCTGAGCCATCCGCACTATAATCCTCGCGTACGGTTCCCCATTGTCGTTCACTCAAATAGGGGCCCCAGCGTTTCCAATGTTTCTTGTGGTTGTTTGATTCTCTCAACCGTCGTTCTTCCGAGGTCATTGGTGTCTTTCTGGATGAGTTTCTTTGTTGTTTCTTTTGTTTTGAAACTCTTTGGGCCATACCTGAATTTCTTGCCATTGGGGTGTATCTCTTATTCTGTCAAAGAAATCAAGCTATGGAAACTGCTGGCTCATATTCCAATTTTCTATCATGGTTCCATGAATAAGGAGGAAGACAGTTTGAATGGTTGAGAAGCAGACAAGCAATGAACATGACGAGATTGAAAAATATTCGTATATTTTTTCCTGTGTTGATAGATCGCTTCTTTTCTAAATCTACTCAACAAGAAACAGAAGAACCAGGAGAGGCTATCCTGCTCACGGTTGGTCGCTACGCAATGTGAACAGGATAGATCCATATAATACAATCTAGGGAAAAGCGTGATTAGTTCCCTAACCATGGGCTGAAGAATTTGCCACTCAAGCGAATGGTTTTTTGAGGACGACTTTTACGCCGGCAATCGTTCCGGTGACGGCGTCGCGAACCTTTTCGCCTGCCGCTGAACTGATTTCACCAGCGGCAGTTAAGGCACTGGTCGCAGCTTCTGATGCCGCTTCTGTGGTATTCACGCCGATTTCCTTGGCTCCTTCGATAGCGCCTTCGACGGCATGCTTGGCGGTCTCACCTACATCGCCTCCTACCTGGCCAACGGCTTTCACCATTGAACTTGCAGTATGACTCACAGTATCAAGAACTTTTCCGCCAACCTCCTGAGTGCCTTGTATGGCTCCTATCATGGAGTTTTTTACTGTAGAGGCCAGATCTCCGCCAAGTTCAACGGTGGCTTTCACCAAACCTCCTGCCGTATGCCCAATGGTGTCAACTGCTGTTTCTCCGATTTCTTTTGCGGCATGTGCCGTCCCCACGAGGGTTTCTTTCACTGAGCCGCCTAATTCTCCACCTACCTCTGTGACTCCCTTGACAATAGCCGTAGATGTTTTGGTCACGGCATCGACGACATTCTCCCCCATGTCTTTTGCGCCCACAATTGTCCCTTGAATAGCTCCCTTAGCTGTTTGGGCGATATCTCCTCCAAGATCCGAGGTGGTTTTAATCAACGTGGTCGTGCTGGTTCCGACTGCATCTAGGGTATTGGTTGCCACATCTTTTGTGCCTCCGACAACGCCTAAAATCACGCCTTTGGCGGCTGCCCCGACTTCTCCACCAACTTCCACTATTCCCTGAACTGAGCCGATGATCGTGTTTTTAATCAAGTCACCTGCCTCACTTCCAATGTCTTTCGTGCTTTTAAGCGCTGTGACTAAGGAGCCGCTCACCGTCTCTACGGTTGCATTGGTCACGTCTCCAACACCTTTAATTGCTTCAATAAGGCCATCTTTGGCTTTTGCAATGAATGATTGTTGGTCTGACATGGTATACCTCCCTTGTGGCTATGATGATAGGATGCTGAATGACGAAATGCTGAAAAGAATCTTTCGTGAGAATGATATGTGGTTCATAATCTGTTTTTTTGTCTGTTTCACGTGTGTTCGATTGCTAGCATTTAAATATTAAATCATTACTTTATTTTTTAGGATTCAACGCAATGTGTACTAATTATTCGATTCCGGTGGTTGACCTTTTTCCTCCTTGGGTAGAGGAAGAGTGATAATGTTCTTTAACATGTCGATGGGGACTTGGGCTAACCCTTTGATCCCTCCAGTGAACGAATCGATAGGTCGATAGGTCACTTCAGGTTTGGTTCTTGGACCTTTTACTTCAAACAAAGCTGTTAATAATCCCTTTCGCTCGCCTTTCATAAGAGAGCCAAACAGTGGGATATCTTTCAATAGATTAGAATAGGCTCCAAATGGACTGACCGCAATCATGCTTTCCAAATTTTCTGTGGGAATGTCATAGCTGCCGGCAGCCGTGAGTTTGATGACGGGGCTCTTTAAGGCCAAATTATCGGTCGTGAGAAGCCCTTGCTGAATGGAGAAATCTCCTGTGAGATCATCATAGGGAAGGCCTTCTTCTAAAAGGTTCACCTTGCCCATTAAGAGGCTTGGAATATTCAAGATCCCCAGAATTTTGGATAGCACCGGCCCGGTTTGAATTTTTCCTTTATGTAGTTGAACCTTACCTTTTCCCGTTAATGAACGTTGCATGTATTCCGGACTTTCCAAGTCCATCGACAGTGAAGTGGTCAATGAGGTTGTTCCAGTCAATTGTGGTGAAGAATCCGATTGAGCCATGAAAAGGCTTTCGATAGGAATTTCATTGAGGGTGATTTCTCCTTTCCCTTTCTGGTTTTTCTGGGCCCACTGGATTGAAGTTGATTGAAGGTTTATTGTTTCGTCTGACTTTATACTTTGTGCAGTACGGTTGCTTCCTTCTACTGATCCCTTCATCGTCCAAGTTTTCCAATCCCAGTTCTTTCCTTCTAGCCCCCACTTGACACCCAAACTGGTAAGGCGAAGGTTTCCATCTCCCAGGATGACTTTGGGAGGCAGGAGCGCTCCTGTTCCGCTTTCAGTTTGGAAAAACCCGCGAATAGATGGGGGGTCTGACCATACCAGTAGACCTTGGGCTTCTAGAGTATAAGGAAGGAGAGATAATGTCCCCTGAGTCATGCGGATGGACTGGTTATCTCGCACCGTGCCCTTTGCGTTGAATATTGCCGGGATCCCTGCAGGCTTATGTATGATGCCTTTGACGGTCAGCGTCATTGGGGTGAGATCAACATTGGCCTGATACTTGGTGTGCTGTAGAGATCCTGAGAAGGACATAGTGCTGTCGATAGTTCCATCGAGAGTCGAGAACGTTTCAGGAATAGAAGGGTAAAGAGCTTTAAGGTCAGATGAGGTAAGTTGACTTGTGATTGAGAGATCATTCGATTGAGAGTCTTTCCCAAATGACCATTGCCCTTTGATGTCTATCGGACTTTCGCCAAGTTGTCCTTTAAAATCTTGAATACGTAGGCCTTGGTTATCAAAGGATACGTGGCCATTGAGTTTTTGGAGTGCCAACCCATCTGACGCGGGAAAAAGATGAATGTCATCTAGCAATAATTTTGTCGCCAAAACTTGGAGTTGAGAGGGCTTGGCCAGAGAACCTTGTATATGTGTCGAGAACTGAAGGCTCCCCCGCGCATCATGATAAATGGTCAATGGTTCAAGGCTTGGTAGGTTACGAGGATCGCGCTGCAAGGCCTGGTAGACATCATGGGCTTTTAACGAGCCATTGCCATAGAGATCTAGCCAGATATCAGAACCGTTCCATTCAAGCGTGGCTTCTTTGACGAATAGCTGAGAAGCTGCGATGCTTCCTTTCACATCTACTAGCCGAACCAGATTAGATTCAAAGACAATTCCACCAGAAAGATTTTTCATCTGAGGGTGGTTTTGATCGACCAAGACTTGCCCATCGGTGACTCGAAATACTCCCTCGGGCATAAGAGAGTTGGCGTCATCGTCTTTCCACGTCACTGATCCGGTGCGAAGTTCTATTTCCCCGTCAATTTGTCGTTCGGCTAAAGTGGTACCAAGGGAAGCGGGGAGCCAGACATCGGGAAGTAAGGTCGAAAAACGTTGAATGGAGATTGGTGTGGATGATCCTGAAACAGTTAGCGTGGGCGGCATTGTCTGATTTGAGGTGAATTCTAGGATTCCGTGAAGTTTCCAGTCTTGTTCGGAAATCTGAAAATTGGGAATCTGAAGATCAAGAGCACCATGTTCTTGAAGTGTGAGTGATGCATGAGGAATAGAAATGTTGAATGGCGAGACCTTTCCCTGGACCTGTGAAAATTGGAACGCAGAAGGAGTAAAGGTAATGGACCCTGAGATATTACGTATCAGGGGTTGCCCGACAGCAGGGAGATATTGACCGTTTTTCACCTGCAGAATTCCTTCAGCATTCGATGGGCCAATGGAAGCTAGAGGAATCTGAAAAGATCCCTGCTCAAGTTTTACAATTCCCCTGACTTGATGGTTATGAAGAATCGTCTTGACGTTTTCAGGTATCCAATCAGGTGGTAAGAGATTGGAGAGTTGTTCAAGAGCAAGAGGTGACGATGATCCTGAGATGTCTAGTTGCGGCGAATCCTGAAGCAAATCAGCCAGCAGACCCTGGCCGGATAATGTCCAATCGTTTAAGGAAATCTCAAACTCTGAGACTGTCAACAGATCAGTGTCATTTTGCAAGGCGTATGAAACGTTTCCTAGAATGTTTGCAACGGTAGAAAGTGGTGGGTCCAATACCTGCTCATTCACAAACTCAACCAAGCGACCAAGGTTCAGTTGTGATCCTTCAATGTGTCCTTGGAATTCGAAGATGGGCGTCGTATCGTCCTCGATGAGGAGAGATTGATCTGATTCGAGAACTGTGAGCTTTCCATTAAGTGCAAGTGTGGAAGAATATTCTGGGTCTGCAATCTGTGCTGATAGGTGAATAAGAGAAGGCCCTTCGGTTGTTGTTTGCGTGATCGTGAGTTGTATCGGTTCGACATCGAGCGCTGGTATTGTTTGGGCCTCAGACGAGGGAAGCAGGTGTAGGTGCCCGTTACGGACAGCCAATTCTTCTATGGCTGGCAAAGGTTCCGTGCTGGGTTCTTCGGAACTCTTGAGCAGCGAGATATCTATCGTCACATTGGGTTCATCGAGTGTGATGTGGTTGACTCTAAGAGTTTTCTGCCAGAATGATTGCCAGCCAATGCCTACGTTCAAGTGGTCGGCCTGGAAGGACACGTGCTTTGAGTCCTGTGTTTCAAATGTTACGCCTTTGGCGTCAACGGATGGAGAGGGAAAAAGGTCAAGGTTGAGAGATTGAATTTGAATGGGTCCACCGAGAGTCTGTTCAAGTTGGGACATCAGTGATGTTTTTATCCACTCCGTGTCAGACAAGACCGTAAGCGTGAAGATTATGATTCCTAGCACCAAGAAGCCACAGATGACGCTACCCCAGACGACACGGGGGAGCCAGGAAGAGAACGGGGCTGTGTGTGGTTGTTTCAAAATATTGGCTGTGCCCTCTTTGTCAAAGAGCCACGGGAGGGTGGAGAACTCCAGAGTTACGGTACATCTTCGGTTTTTTCGTTATCTTGTAGTTTAGAAATGGGGTTCGGATCTTCAAACGGGCCAATTAAGTTGGTGCGGTGAAACTCAATGAAGAATAGGACCGTGTATTCGTTATAAAAAGTGAGAGCCTGTAGCCAGGGAGTTGAACGTAGAAATTGACCAGTGGCGGTTTCAAAGATATCCAACCGGAATCGACTGAACCCTGATTGATATTGAGCCGCATATAATGAAATTTCTGGCAAGGAGAAGGGAATTAATACACTCTGAACGGGAGGCATGCCAAAGAATGATCGACTTTGTTCCGTGCCTAAACTTTGAACCAAGATTTGAATGTGGTAGGAAGCCTCTTGACCATCCAGTGCAAGTCGCAATCCCTGTTCTCCTAACCAGCGGCCAACGGCGCCAATGAGAAAGCGGTGTTCGCTGGCTAGTCCAGTCGTCTCCAATTTGATCGTGGAGTCTACAGGAAGTGGAAGAGAGAACGCGTCCTTTCCCTCAAGGCTTTTTTCTATTGCCTGAGTGACGAGCAACTGCTCAATAGCCGTGGCCTGATCGGGTGTTGGCAGTTCTTTCATGACGGCGCAGCCTGTCGATGCGATGAGAAGAACGCAAAGGACTATGTGGGTTTTTATAGCGTGGAGATTCATAGGTCGAGCGAGGAGATCCTGTGGCAGATTGTTGGACGATGCATCGGCACGTTGACACTTGTTACCCATGTTCCTCCTCATGAGAGAGAGTCTCGAGATCCATTTCTTCCTGTATTTCTTCGTGGAATTCGGCGACAACCTTTTCTGCCTTGGCTGTGTTATGCACCTTGGCGATATGAAATAGGGCATCGCCTTGATTCACGACTGGCAAGCTTGTTCGCCCAATGAGGATTCCAGCCGTTCCTGCTTCAATAAGTATTTCAGTGGTGCCCATCGGATCGGTCACTCGGCCTACTTTGTCACCTTGTTTCACTTTAGCTCCCAGAGGTAATAACGACTGAAAAATTCCTCCTGTTGGAGTTCGCACCCAATACGAGGCTCGTGAAATGACGCTCTTGTTTTTTTTTGGTGGAAGGATTTTCCCAAGCATGCCCAGGGCTTGCATGACATGAATAATTCCTTTCACTCCAAGACGGATAGCCATTTCATCAAAACGTAAAGCTTCTCCGGCTTCATACAACATGGTTGGAATGTGTTTATCTGTCGCTGCCCTCCGTAGCGACCCGTCGCGAAGGTCAGAATGTAAAACCAAGGGCGCAGAAAACGAGCGAGCTAATTGTTCCATAACCGGATCTGTCAGGTCTGCTCTAATTTGCGGGAGGTTACTCCGATGAATGGCGCCCGTGTGGAGATCAATCCCATGTGTGCATCGTAAGACGACTTCTTGCATGAAGAGACGGGCCAATTGAGCCGCCAGAGAACCTTTTTCGCTGCCTGGAAAACTTCGATTCAAATCTCGACGATCAGGCAAGTATCGTGAGTGAGCCAAAAATCCAAATACATTGACGATGGGGACAGCAACGAGGGTGCCCCGTAATTTATTGATGCGGCGTGTTTTGAGAATGCGGCTAATAATTTCCACTCCATTTAATTCATCTCCATGAATTGCTGCACTGATAAAAAGACGCGGTCCATCGTGTTTCCCATGAATGATGTGGATAGGGATATCCATTGGAGTATGGTTGGAGAGTAAACTTACGGGTAAGTGTATGCTCCGCCGGGTACCGGGAGGAATGGCCGTGCCGCCAATTTCAAACGATTGGCGTGATGCCTTAGCCGCGACCGCGGGTCTTTGTTTTATTGGGTTTCGCATTCTTCTCGATAAATTTGATGATAGCTTTGGCGACGTCAATTTGAGTGGCTTTTTCGATGCCTTCCAAGCCAGGAGAGGAATTAATTTCCATGACCACGGGGCCGTGTTTGGAGCGAAGCAAGTCCACTCCACACACATTGAGGCCCATGATACTGGCTGCCCGAGTGGCTGTGGACCGTTCTTCGGGCGTGATCTTGATCACTTGTGCGCTACCACCTCGATGAAGATTGGATCGAAAGTCGCCCTTTGCGCCTTGACGCTTCATTGCAGCGATCACCCGATCCCCAATGACTAAACAACGGATGTCAGATCCCCCGGCTTCTTTGATAAATTCTTGAACCATGATATTCACTTTTACGCCGCGAAATGCCTCAATCACGGATTTGGCAGAATTGTGAGTTTCGCCTAGTACCACTCCAATGCCTTGGGTGCCTTCAAGGAGTTTGATGACAACAGGAGCTCCTCCGGCAATCTCAATGACGTCATCTGCAAAATCATCAGAATGAGCAAAGGCGGTGACGGGTAGGCCGATGCCCTTTCTGGCCAACAATTGCAAAGAACGCAGTTTATCTCGCGACCGTCCAATGGCTACCGATTCATTAAGAGGCCAGACTCCCATCATTTCAAATTGTCGTAACACGGCTAACCCGTAAAAAGTGATGGAGGCTCCAATTCTTGGAATAATGGCATCGTAACCTTCCAGTGAGGCTCCCTTATAGCGAAGTTCTGGATGATGTGAGGTGATATTCACATACACTTTGGTCGTGTTAATAATATCAATTTCGTGTCCGGCTGCCTCTGCGGCTTCGACCAAGCGTTGATGCGAGTATAACTTTGGATTTCGGGCCAACATTCCAATTTTCATGAGGTGCTTCTCCTTTTCATGGTAATCATAGCATTATTATTTAAAGGGATTGAGAAAAATGGACTATTGATGTGTGAGGCAATAGGACTTCCCAGGATCAACGAGAAAATGGCCTTTTATGGCTGTTCGTCCCAGTAACATTCGGAATCCCATTTCATCTCGATTCGTGAGGGTTATTTCAATGGGCCAGGATTGGTTTCCCATGGCCAATTGGGTTTCAATGACGACGCGTTGTTCTCGTGACCCACCGGAATTGGTGATGATTCGAATATCCCTGACTGGGCAGGTACATGTTTTTATGTCGGAGTCATTTTTTTGATAGGGGTGTATGGCAAATCTGGCCCACTCTTGTCCGCCTTTTTTGTATACTTCAATATCAAAAGCATGAATAGCCGCCGTTCGAGCTCCGGTGTCGATTTTGGCCTTAATCCGCTCCACTCCCAAGTCGGGAAGAGCAATCCATTCCCTCCAGCCAATTATTGGTTTATCCATACTAACGAAAGCTCTTCTGAAAGCAGTGGATAGTTAAGTATGTCAACGAGTAGTAACATTGCAACCTTTCAAGAGTTAATAAAAATTCACCAGTGGATTGCGCTTAACAATGCCACGTAGGAGACGTCCTAAAATATCGGCTCCAGTGATGATGCGTTTGTGTTCTGCGGTCCAAATGAGAACCAAGTCGTGGTCAATCACGTCATCTTCGATATGTTCCGGATTAACTTTAAAGAGTTTCAGGAGTTCCCCGAGCGGGACTTCGGTGTGGTCGAGAACGATGGGACGATGACAATGACGGAGAGGTTTGTAGTGATTCTCCACTAACAGTTCCCGCAAAAATCCGTCGGCATCTAGAACAACTTGGGGATCATCTTGTTCATCCGTAATGACAACCCATTTCTCATTTGAGGCATGAATCTGTTGGACGAATGTATCTGAGACCAATGGAGCCGTAACCGGGAATTGAATTTTTCCCTCATTGAATGGAAGCTGAACAATGCTTTGCGGATGGAGTGGTGATCCTTCCTCAAAGACGGGAATATCATCAAGATGTAAAAAATTTGAGGCGCCGTGTCCTTCAACGTTGCTGATGTCTGTTTCAGGGGCCTTGGCATGAATCTCAATAAGCGTTTCGAGCTCATGTTCTTTGAACCAGGAGATCCCTTCTTTCCCAACTAGGCGGTCGAGGAGAAATGCGGATGGTTTAGCCACTGGATAAAACAAAAATTGTAACACAGAGACGATGGGCGAAAACTTGGCTCCCATCTTCAGCGCATTCCTGGAAAAATAGGCTTGAGGAAGAATCTCCCCAAAGATGGTGATTCCAAATAAAGAGAAAAGAAAAGCAAAAAGCCCCACCATTTGTTTCTCGGAAAGCAAAGTCAACAGTACATTGACTGCTACGTTACTCCAGAGAAGCGTTGCGAGCAGGAAATTGGAATCCTGGCGGATTTGTAAGACTTTGTTAGCAAAGACATCCCCTTGTTGAGCCATGAGTTCGAGGCGAACCCTGCCAAGGCTGAAGAATCCAAGTGTGAGCCCTGAGCAAATTGCAGATCCTGCCAAGCATGCGAAAATGCCAATCCAGAGTAATAGTGATTGGGTCATGATGTCATGTCACGCGGTAGGAAAAATGGGGTGCATGTCATGGGTCCTCAAAAACATTACTCCAAAAAACTGGAAAAGATCGTTGCCAGTCCTAAAAAACTGAAAAATCCTGCGACGTCCGTCACCGTTGTTAAAATGATCGATGATGATTGAGCAGGATCTTGTTTGAGGGATCGGAGAATAATGGGAATGATTGCCCCAGAAAGCCCTGCCATAAGCATGGAGATGATCATGGAGATTCCAATGACCATGGTCAATCCCCACGAACCGCTCCAGAAGAACACCGCAGTACAGGTGGTGGCTGCGACGGCCACGCCATTGCCGAGGGCAACATACGATTCTTTCAATGTCACTGGAAGCCATTGAGAGGGACGAATGTCCCGTAAAGCTAATCCCCTCATCACAACGGCAAGCGCTTGGGCCCCGGTATTGCCGGACTGGCCAGCCACGACGGGTAGCAATACGGCCAAGGCGGTAAATTTGGCAATCGTGTCTTCAAACATTCCCACGACAAACGCGGCTAAAAAAGCCGTGAGTAGATTGATTTGCAACCAGGGCAAGCGCTTGCGAATGGCAAACCATGGAGATGAAAGAGCGCGTTCATCTTTGCTCGCACCTACCATGGTTTGCATACTGATTGTAGCTTCTTCTTTTTCAACTTGGATGATATCTTGGTTGCGAATAATACCAAGTAATCGGCCGTCTAAATCCGTCACGGGAATGGTAAGCACCTTCCATTCACTGGAAATTTCCACAACCTGCTCCTGATTTTCAAGAGGATGGATCGTTGGTAACTCGCGCTTCATCAATGCAGCAAGCGTTGTTTGTGGAGGTGCTAAAAAGAGGTCTGTTAGAGAGAGTACCCCAACAAGGACTTGGCGGCGATCAATAATATAGATCTCATTGGCACGGGGGGGAGTGTATATGCGAATTTGTTGGATTGCCTCCTCGACCGTCATATCCTCCAAAAGGGTAAAGAATTTCACGTCCATGATCATGCCGACTGAATCTTCTGGATACTCAAGAAATGGACGAATGTCAGCAGAAACCTGTTGAGGCAAAGCGATCAGGATGTTTTCCCTGCTCTCGGTGGGTAATCGTTGAAGGAGGGAAGCTGTTAACGAAGGTGGCATATGTGGGGTAGAATTCAAAAGTAACGGTTCAGGTAATTTCCCAAGAAGGTCGGCAACCAATGATGGAGACATGGCCGACAGGATTTTTGCCATATCTTTGTGTGGCAAATTACACAGGGTATCGATGATTTCTTGTAGGGCATGGGCCTCAAACACATGAGCGGCTTCGTCGGGAAATTTGGCAATAAACGCCTGATGCATGAGTTCGGGGTTTGTGGTGGTTGTCATGAAGTTTCCTGTTCTTCCGGAGCTGGTGCGGAAGGTGTCATAGTGGTTAAGACATTTCCAATCGTCGTCATGAGTACCATCCCAGATAACGAATAGGCCTCCCACAACTGCAGAAGACCATCTGAGAGAAAAGCTGGTTGATATTCGATGGATTTGGACTGGAGATATTGTCTCAGGGTACGGTGGCGAAGTGCGCCAATAAACGTCTTGTCTTGAGCAATGACTGGAAGGCTATCGAAGCGTGCCCAAGCCGGATGCGCCACAATGTCCCTGGCATTGGCAGAAGAGGGAATCACTTTGACTTCCTGATTCATGATAGAAGTTAGCGTGCTAGCAGGTTCGGCCGCGAGAAGCTCTTTCATCAGCACCACTCCTATAAGGATGTTCCCACGGTCAATAATGTATAAGTAGTAAATCGCTTGATGCGGAACGTGCACGATACGCTGCAGGGCATCTCCCACAGTGATATCAGGAGGCAGTGTCAGGACTAGAGGATCGGCTAGGCTCCCGGCTGTATGTTCCGACAAGTGAATGGTTCGGCGAAGTAAGCTCGCTGCACGAGGTTCGAGGTGCCCGAGCAACGTTTCCTGTGTGGAAGGATCAACTTGCCGGAGAATGGCTCGAGAAAACCCGGGAGATAGTCGGCCAAGAATTTCAGCGCTGACTGCTGGTGGGCATTCTTTCAGGATTGTGGCAGCCGCACTTGGTGAGAAATATTCGAGGGTTTGAGCCACATGTGCGGGCTCCATGGTTAGGAATATGTCTCTCGTTTCCTGGGCCGGTCGTCCCTCGAGATATCTAGCGGCCTCCAATGGATGTTTCTCAAGAAACTTCTTTTGGAGATGGTGTTCCAACTTCATCATGTTATGCCTCGACCGGTTCAATCACGCTGGTGACTTCGGTGAATTGTGCGGCTGGAATCACCACTCGCCCACGCTCTGTATCCAACACGACGATCATGGGCGTCACGGCAGTGACGGTGCCGGAGTAGTTCTCAATCTGAATCTTTTCCCCAATACGAACAACGGGTTGAATGTAATGTGCGGCAATGAGATTTTTGACTGCTGATCGAGACCCAAAACCAAATGACAAGGCGGATCCGGCAATGAGACCCGCAATGACGAGCACGATAATTTGGTTTAAGAGTGAGGTGTCAATCCCGAGTTCATTAATGGCGGTCACGATAACCAGGAGGGTGGCGGCGATGTACACAGTTTGGGCGATAATCGTACTCTGTTGGATCCCAGAAGAATCACATGCTACAGCGATAATGTCCCGTACAAAGTTGGTGGCTAGGAGTCCTAGGATCAAAATAAGTGTCGCCATTCCAATTTTTGGAAGATAATGCACGAGCATGGTCAAGGTTTCAGACAAGAGGGCGAGACTCAGCGCTTCGGTGGCAGAAATGAGAAAAAGAAGAAAGACGAGCCAAAATCCCAGGAGCCCGACAATTTGAGAAATAGATCTATTGCTTCCAGTTTTTTGAATCAGAGAGAGAAGTCCCGTGCCGCTGAGCCATCGATCGATACCGATCATATTCAAGATCCGGCTGGATCCGGCTTCAATGATTTTCCCCAAGAGAATCCCCAGTCCCAGCAACATCAACGCGCCAAGAGTTTTAGGGAGATAGGTCATAAATAATGTAACACTTGATTCAAGTGATTCTTGCATAGCTTTTGTCCAAATCGCTATATCCATGAGAAAGACCTCCTAGGATTTTTTGAGAAAAAAGTGGAATGACGGAAAGATAACAATTGGAAGATGGCGGTTAAGATATCGAAAGTTGTTCTTTGTTCCTTAGATGGCCTGGCATAATTCTCTGCGGGAGCAACTGTTGAGACAATTTTTTCAGCATTTCTAAGTGGCCTTTCATTTGTAGTCATCTGCATGTGAGGAATCGAATTCTTGTGATGCCTATCTGCTAGTTTTTTGCCGATGATTTTTTCGTCTTCCCAATGTCCTCCCTTTTTGTACTCAATCATAAGTGGCTCATGAGAGGCCGAGTATCGTTATTCCGATAAACAAACCTATCAAAATCTTCATGTGCAACCTTACTGTTTTCTACCCGAGCTATGTGCCTTTTCGTTCCGATGGATGACTTTATGAATTCTGGCTGCCATGGTTGAGGTTGTCTTCAAAATGTTGTGATTCATTTTTGTGATGTGTCTTGAAATTACAAGGCCGATATGTTTTTGGCGTGGCCTAAGTTTTTACTCCTGAAATTTAGATAAGTCATCTTTTGGCTTACATAAATAAACTATGGAGAATATTGATAGTGTGAAAATTTTAACTGTGCTAGATGGAGTCGGAATCTGAATGTCTTAAGCCAATGACGACGTAACAGACAAAAGGCTAGCAACAACCAAAGGAGCAAATGTTCAATTACTTTGGTGAATGAAAACGGCTCCTTTATCTTGGAAAGGTCAATGTGTAAGTTTTCCCGTCAAGCGAATCGGACAAAAGTAGAATTTTTGGTGATTTCATCAAGCAATAGAGGTGTCCTGACTTCTTTAAGCTCTTTCTTTTGCGTGTCATTCCTTGGTGTGGTTATTTAGACAATGAGAAACAACAATTCGTCACATGGGTCTGTTGAAAAAATCCGCCAGCGGCGTTCTAGCCATTTTTCCGTGCTCGCGTAGGACCAATACGCTCTGTGCGCAAGAATGGTTGTGGCCTTCCCTTCGACAAGCTCAGGACAGGACTGGATGGATTTTTTTCAACTGCCCCGAAGCTATTGGTATCCGACGTGATCATGAGCAAATTTGTCTCTCGTGTTTTGTATTATTCAACACTTCCTCATATGGACGTTTCAAAAGTAGGTGTCGAGAGAGATTTGAAGAAATTGGAAGAAGCCGTGTTGGGAATCACGAGGGTTGAGGATGGGGACTCGAGCCTCTACTTGGGAGTAGATAGCAAGCAGGAGAACTCAATGTGTAGAAAGGTTGAATAGTCGGTAGCTAAAGAGGGACTCTTAAAGATTTTACGATGGTCTTTGTTTGGAACCCTCCGTAATGATTCGTTCATTTGGAATGTGCAGTGTTTCCTCATCGGCCGTTTTGATGATAACCGAAACGGGAGTTATTTTGATGATCGTTCCCTTATATCCGCCTAGAGACACGGAATCTCCGACATGGAAGAGTTGAGAGATGTAGTAGCGGGCAAGGACATTTGTCATAATGGACCGGCTTCCCAGGCCAAGAGATAGGGCTAAGGCTAACACGATTCCAGAAATAATGATCGTGATATTGGCACTAAAAATGGTCATATCCAATCCGAGTTCGGTTAAGGCCATGACAATACCAAAGCCCACAATCAAAATTTCCAGTACCGAACTTAAAGCCCCAGCATAGGCAATGTTGAGCGAGGTTGAGGCTGAAGCAAGTCCGTCTTTAATAACCTTGGTGAGATACAAGGCAATGATCAGAATTAAAAGGGCTCCGAAAACATGTGGAAGGTAGGCAATAAATCTATTCAATGTATCTAGGACAAGCTTGAAGCCTAAGATTTCCGAGGCCGAAAGAAGAACAATGAAAAGCACCATGTAATAGACCAGACCTCCTAATATCTCGTCTAGCGTTTTCGTTATTCCCACCTTGGTTAACATGGAATGGAATTTGATTTTTTTGCTTAATTCCACAATCCCACAGGCACGAAGGACTTTCACCGTCAAACTTCTAAGGATTTTGGCCCCCAGCCATCCAATTGCAAGAATGACAATTGCTCCAAGTACGTTTGGGAGATATCCACCAATTTTTTCGAAGATGCTTTGAAGAAATACCAGAACAACCTTTCCCCATTCCCAGAGTTCGTTCTGTGTGCCTACCATTTCTCTCTCCTCTCACTCATCTGTTGAATCGGTAAATAATGTGACGGGGATCGAGGCGTGAAATGCTCCAACTTCCTTCGCGACTGTGAGGAAATATACGGCTTTCATGATCTGTTTTTTCGTGGTTTTGTCAGGATCAGGAATGGCCAGTGAATCGAGAACATGTTCAAACAGCTGTTGTTCATCGCTATTCATGATTTGACCTCCTCCCGGAGCTTGGTGATCAATCGTGATACTCGCATTTTTGCGGCACTCACGCCAATGTTGCAACTTGCCGCAATTTCTTCATACGAATATTTCCCAAGAAATTTCATAGCCAGAATGGTCCTGTCTTCCAGGGAGAGTTTTTGCAGAAGATGATGAATTTCAATTGACGCGGCTGGGTTATCTTGGCTGGGTGCATCCAATGGTATATCCCCCGACAACACCTCAGAATGAGCCTTTGATTTGAGGTAGTTAAGGCAATGATTGGTGGATAGTCGATACAGCCAGGATGAAAATGCAGAGTGCTTCTTGAACGCATGGAGGTGCAGGAAAACTTTGACCCAGATTTCCTGCATTAAATCTCGAGCGACTTCAATGTTTAAACAGATAAAGTAGCAGCGCTTTAGAACTTTCTTGGCATATCGGTCATATAAAATTTCGAACGCCTGAAGGTCTCCTTGGTTAATGCTGTCAATAAGTTCGTTGTCAGTGAAATGTTCGTATAAAGGCATAGAGAGATAGATCTGGAGGAAAGAGTATTATGGACTTAGCCGGCATTGATCTGAGCGGGTGTATAGTCCTGAGCTGTCTTATGCATAGTCTATCCCTAACCATTTGGGCAGACCTAGGGCAGAGATTTAGAGCAGCCTGAGCTTTGGTCAATATCCCAAATTCTTCCGATTGTAAATAGATTGATTTCTTGCTTCTCTTTCCAAAGGTAGAGGAAGCGGTTTTCTACGTCTTCTATGAGAGTTCCCTTGGTTCGTCAAGTATGGTGCCACATTTTTTGAACTGACCTGTTGTATCACATGACATAATTCTCAAGAAACAATTATGAAGAAATTATCCTACTATTTGTGACGTTTTTTCCTGTTACGTTGTCTAAGAGTACATGAAGGGCAATTGCGTCAAATTCTTTCATTTTCATTTAAAAGTGGAGGGTAAAGATTATGGCTGAAGAAAAATCCGTTATCGTCAAGACAAAAGAAGGTGTTGTTGAGGCTATTCAAGGTACAGGTGACGTGACAAGCGCACTTCTAAACCTGGTAAGCGGAACCCTTGTAACGGCATTAAAGGGAACGAAAGCAGTCGGGGGGGAAGCTGCAAGTTTGGTCAAGGATACAATTGTGGGCTCAGTCAGGGGAATTGCTGATGTAGGGCAAGAAGTGAGTTCTGCAGCAAAAGGCGTCATTGTGGGTGTTGTGACAGGTACAAAAGAAGTCACGGAAAGTACTCTGGATACAATTGGGAAAAGTGTTAGTACGTTAATTCATACAACTTCCGAAGTGGGTGGTGATCTTGCGCAAACAGCCAAAGGGGCGATGGAAGGGGCTATTGTTGTTGCGAAGGATCTAGGAGTCAGTGCCACCGAGGCAATTACCCAAACCAGTACATCAATTATTTTTGGTGGGAAGCAGGTTGGGGGTGAGTTGGCAAATACGGCCAAAGAAACTATGATTGGCGCGGCCCAAGGTGCGAAAGAAGTTGGAGTGCAAGCGATAGAAACCGTAAGTCATACGGCGGGAGCAGTCGTGAAGGCCACATCTGAACTTGGCGGGGATGTGGGTTCAACAGTCAAAGGAAGTATGGTTGGGGCCCTTCATGGAGCCAAAGAGGTTGGTGCAACCGTACTAGATGCCGTGGCAGGGACCGCAAGTTCCATGATTAAATCCACGGGCCAAGTTGGAGGAGATCTCGCCATTACTGCAAAAAATGCTGTTGAGGGTGCAATTGAAGGGGCTAAGGAGATAGGTGTCGACACGGCCGAAGCCGCTTCAGCAGCTGCAAGTAGCGCGCTAAAGGCGGCGGGGGATATCAGTAGTGATGCTGGAAAAGCAGTCCGTGATGCGGTTTCTGGGACAATTGGCGGGGTGAAAGTTGTGCTCAAAGAGCCGTTCAAATAGAAATACAGGTTCTCGTGTTTACTAAGGAAATAGGAAATTAAAATAACCTTTTTCTATGGTGAAGGTTATTTGTTGGATAGCGGAGAAATTGTGCAGATAAATTTTGGTAAAGAAGAACGAGGGGAGGCCTATCAATAAAGTATA
Source organism: Nitrospirales bacterium (assembly GCA_965223295.1). GTDB lineage: Bacteria > Nitrospirota > Nitrospiria > Nitrospirales > UBA8639 > Nitrospira_E. Next base: position 404,975 of record CBDCWC010000002.1, read on the forward strand.
ATACAAGTAAATATTGGAGTTTATGTGTTCCTTTTCCCTAACCAGTAGAGTCTTAGAAATCTTCTTGTTCCTCATCTGTTTGGTTTGATGCGTTACATATCCCTTATTGGCCAACTTGCCGGAGGAATAGGCCTCTTTCTTCTGGCCATGAAATTCATTACCGATGGCTTGAAACTGGCTGCCGGCAATGCCTTGCGAAATCTTCTGGGGCGTTGGACCCAAACACCAATCAAGGGGATTGGTGCAGGTTGTCTCTTAACCGCCATAGTTCAATCGTCCAGTGCCGTGACGGTCGCCACGATCGGTTTTGTCAATGCTGGACTGCTCACGTTGTTCCAAGCCGTGGGGGTTATCTATGGAGCCAACATCGGGACCACTATGACGGCATGGCTAGTGGCAATTTTGGGATTCAACATAAAAGTTGAACTCTTTGCCTTACCCATGATCGGGATCGGCGTTCCTCTGTGGTTTCTCGCTTCACATTCTCGAAAAGGAGCTTTTGGACAAGTATTTGCAGGGTTTGGCTTATTTTTTATAGGGATAGATACGCTGAAAAATGCATTTCAGACCGCTTCATCGTCATTTAATCTGGCGATGGTTACCGAATTCGGAGTGCTAGGTGTCTTTTTTCTTGTCGGGATTGGATTTCTCCTTACGGTTCTTACCCAGTCATCAAGTGCGGCCATTGCCATGACCTTGACGGCGGCCAGTGGGGGCGTGTTGGCCATGCCAAGTGCCGCGGCCATGGTGATCGGCTCGAATCTTGGTACCACGTCGACGGCGTTTTTTGCTGCCATCGGGGCCACGTCAAATGCCAAACGTGTAGCGGGAGCCCACATTGTGTTTAACGCGGTGACCGGCCTGGTTGCGCTGTGCATTCTTCCGCTTCTCATCTGGGTTACGACTGAAACCGGAAAAATTTTAAAACTTGAGGACACACCCATCATGGTGCTGGCCTTATTTCATACCGTGTTCAATGTGTTGGGGGTCCTGATCCTTTGGCCGTTTACAAAGCGATTGGTGGCTTGGCTTCAGCTGCAGTATCGGACAGAAGAGGAAGACGAGAGTAGACCCAAATATCTTGATGAAACGGTTACGGCAACTCCTGCATTAGCGATGAATGCGTTATTGATGGAGATTGATCGAATCGGAGTGCTGGCCAGGCACACCGTTGTGACGGTCTTGATGCATGGAAAAGAATATGGCCGACGAATTCAAAGCCGAGAAGAAGTTATTGCTCAATTGGTTGAAACGGTAGGCCAATTCATTATCAAAACACAGAAGCTTCCTTTAGTTGAAACGGACGCGTCTACTCTTTCTAAGACCCTCCGTATCATGCACTATTTAGCAGAAGGGACAAACTTGGTCATGGGGGTTGTTGGGCTACAAACAGCAGGGGAGGGGTTGGCAGATAAATCTCTCACACCTGCTTTTATCGGGCATACGCGAGCCGTCACGAACTGGCTGGTTAAAATTGACTTGCGATCAAGCCAAATGAGCGTTGAACAAATAGAGGCAGGTTTTGCTTCATTGGAACAGAGTTACCAAGACCTTAAAGAAGGACTTTTGCGAAGTGGTGCAACTGGAAACATTGGCCCTCGTGACCTTGACCACCTTCTTGATCTACTCAGTCTGTTACATCGCGTGCTGGAACGACATCTGAAGGCTTTGAGAATGCTGATTCCCCTTCTCGCAGAGCGAGAGCTTTTCATTCCTCGGAAAGTGAATGCGCCAGCTTTGCAGTAACGAGGTATATTCGTACTTAGTTTTTGTTGTTGCCAACATTCAGTCTGTGTCGAGGACTAATTCCATTCAGGGAATGTTGAAAAAATCGCTAGTAGCGTTCCCTGCCTTCGCCGTAGTGGTTTCGCGCAGACAGGTCGTCATTGTTCCGTGCTTACGTCGTACCAGTGCGCTCCGTAAGCAAAAATGGCTGTGGCCTTCCCTTCGACAAGCTTAGGGATGGCTCCTTCGAGAAGTCTTAGGACAGGACTGGATAAACTTTTTTAACCATTCTCGTTGAATTGAAGTCGCCATGGCTCTGAAGGCCTTTTTATAATTTAAAAGTGAATCCTTTAACTGTTCCATTCTACGAATATCTGAGGCGCAAGTCTTAGGTGCGAGCAGAGCGTGTTTCTTTGAGAGGCCAACGGATCTGCGAGTGATGTCGTTGAACGGTCTCCGCTCGTTTCCGTGCCCCGCTCTTTCTCATTGTGAACGCAGCTTTTCTATTTCTGCTGATTTTTTCTGCTTGTTTTCTTCACTTTGACGATAGGCCAAATAATATTTATATATATTGGCTACATAGCGAACCGGTTCTCTTCCGACATAACGGAGGGCCACTTGTTCCATGTGGGAAAACCAGGCATGCGGGTTGAGTTGTAATTTTTTTGCACGGTGTTGGAGGGACTTCAATTTGGCGGGTCCCATGTTATAGGCCGCAAGAGAAAAATTGATTTGCTCCTGCGGTGTATATTGTTTGTGAGAAAAATAACGTTGACGTAAATAAGCTAAATATTTTACTCCTGCATGGACGTTATTCTCCGGTTGGTGAATATTGTGAATCTTAATCGGAGGGTTGTGTGCCGTTGAAGGTAAAATTTGCATGAGACCCACGGCGCCACGAGGGCTTTTCTTTGTGTGATCCAGTCGAGATTCTTGGTAGGCCTGTGCAGCCAACAGCTTCCAGTCGAAATGAAAAGCTTTTCCATATTTTTTGAACAGGCTCGTGTACAGGTCTAATTTTCGCTTCTCCCCTTTACTTAATGGATTGGTTATCCATTCTTCGTTTTTGTAGTACCGTTTAAACAAGATATTTCCCAGCAGCGTGCCTTTCTTATTCTTCTTTAGAAAAACATTGAGACTTTTTCGCAGCTCAGGATTGTTCGGTCGAATGGCCCAGGCAATTTTCCCGCCCTTATGGATTTCTAAATCCGGTCGCAGGGTAAGGTTCGGGAGAGAAGAAGTCCAGAGTTCAGCCAGGTGCTTGTCGGCAACCATTTGGTCAATCACGCCGCTGTTTGTGAGCTCTAAGAGATCTTCGGTCGTGAGATGTGCGCCAATTCTTGGGAATTGAATGGGTTGCAACTTCTTTCGACGAAAGCGTTGGTTGATGGCTTGCAAATGTGCCTTATAGCTAGTGCCCTTAGCTAAGTAGATTGACTTTCCTTGAAGATCTTGAAGCGAGCCTAATTTTTTGACTTGTTTGTTTGCCACGATGATTTCTTTCACGTTTGGGACGTAAGGCGTCGTAAACGTGACATGTTTTTGTCGTTCGGGCGTAATGGTCAATCCACTTGCGGCGATATCTCCTTTGCCTTGGGTTAAACCAGATAACAGTTGGTCAAAGGGAACAGGAATGTAGACAATTTGTGTGTGTAATTGTCCTTTCTTGATTCCTTTATTCAACCACTGAGCATAGGCTTGGAGAAGATCATACTCAAAGCCATGTGGCTGTCCTTTCACAATAAAAAAATTTGTTTTGCTATAGGTCACTAAGGCTCGAATCACATGGCGGCGTTTCATAGCCGGAAGGTCGCCAAGAAACACCTCTTGGATGTCGTGGTTTGGGTTGAGAGAGCTCTTGGCAAAGGCATTGGAAGAAGTGGAAAACATGACACACGTTATCCAGATAAGTAGCGCGACCTTTAGTCGGTTGGGATATAGAAAGAACTTCGCGAAATTGCTGTGTTTCATGTGGTGCTCATTTGGGGTACATGAATGTTGGTTTCATGTTGTCCGAACTTCTTCATAATAACTAGAGTAAGAACGGAGGTCCATGTTGATGGAGAAAGTGAGTTGATTTGTTTGATGTAGGAGGTAGTCAGATGAGTTTGCCTTAACACACTCGGGAGAAGCTTTAGGCGGATTGCGATTGCGAGGAAGAGGGTGATGAGGTCGAATAGCCAGAAGTTCGGAAAAATGCTTGGGCGACCATGTTTGAGATTTGATCGAATTGTTCCAAGACTTGTGCGAGGAAAGCAGATAAGCCAGTGGAGTAGACCTCTTCCAAGCTGCCGAATTCCAGGTCAGCGGCTAATGCCCCGGCTAACCGAATGGACTGGCGCGTTTCGGATCGGCGCGTACTGCCAGCAAGGAGTTCAATGAGTTCACTAGCTTGTGTGGTGGTAAAACGCACTGAACGGGGAAAGCGGTTATGAAAAAGGAGAAACCGCACTATTTTTTTGGGGACCAATTGTGCGGAATAAAACTTTCGATAGGCTTCAAAGGCACTGGCTGATTTTAAGGCTGCCAGACATTGATGATATTCCGAAATTCTTCTGGGTTCGGTTGTCGGGTCGCTTAGGACTGGGATATCCAGAAGACGGGCTGTTCGGCTACCTCGTTCGATATTCTTTCCCAAACGATAAAAATTCCATCCTTCATCACGCACCATCGTTCCACCCATGACGCCATCGAAAGTGTAACAAGTATTCCGTACATGTCGAAGGAGATCGTGGGTATCTGCCCACAGATCGACTTCTGTTTTCCCTTTTAGGCTAAAGTAAAAATCATTCATGAAATGCCACACTTCGCTAGATAACTGATCTTGAATGCCTCGCGCGTTGTTCCGTGCTGCCGCAATAAGATTGGTGAGGGAGTCCGGATTGTCTCGGCAGAGGGTGACAAATTCAATGACTGTTTTGGTCAGAACTTCTTTGTAGAGGGTTTGGTAGGTTTCAAGTTCACCCGTATCCTCCAGATAGCGGGTCCAAATATTGGCTTGATCTTCTCCTGTGCCGATTTCGGTCAACAGATGATAATGCACATTCACGAATCGGGCCGTATATTCCGCCCGTTCGATGTAGCGACCAATCCAAAAAAAAGATTCTGCTGTTCGGCTTAACATGCGTTATTCATCACGATAAAGCACCCACGTGTCTTTACTGCCGCCACCCTGGGAGGAGTTCACGACCAACGAACCTTCCTTGAGTGCGACACGGGTGAGACCGCCGAGAGAAAGAGTAATCTCTCCTCCCCACAGGACGAATGGGCGCAGGTCAATATGTCGTCCCATTAAATTGAGCGTGTCTTCTCCATCAATGACGCATGGATGGTGAGATAATGTCACGACTGGTTGGGCAATATAACTACGAGGATTGGCCAGAATTTTTTTTCGAAATTCATCTTGTTGTGATTTGGTCGAACTAGGACCCATCAGCATCCCGTATCCACCGGATTCTGCGACGGCTTTTACGACTAACTCTCCGAGATGTTCCAGTACATATTGGCGGTCTTCTGGAATTTCACACAAATATGTCGGCACATTCTGGAGTATCGGTTGTTCACTCAAATAATAGGCGATCATTTTGGGGACAAAGGTATAGACAGCTTTATCGTCAGCGATGCCATTTCCGATCCCATTCGCTAAGGCGACGTTGCCTGCATGATAGGCACGGACAAGGCCGGGGACACCAAGGACAGAATCTTTGCGAAAAATTTCTGGGTCGAGAAAGGCATCATCTACACGCCGATAAATGACATCAACTTGTTCGAGTCCCTGTGTGGTTTTCATATAGACCTTGTCGGATTCTACAACCAGGTCACGGCCTTCTACCATTTGTATGCCCATTTGTAACGATAAAAAGCTATGTTCAAAATAAGCCGAGTTGAACACGCCTGGAGTCAAGAGCACAACAGTCGGGTTTTCTTTGCTGAGTGGGGCCAAACCTTTCAGGTTTTCAAGTAGCTGGGTAGGGTAGTGATCCACAGGACGGACTTGCATGTCGGCGAAGAGATTCGGAAACAATTGTTTCATGACTAGACGGTTTTCCAAAACATAAGAAATGCCTGAGGGTGTCCGAAGGTTATCTTCGAGGACGAAATACTGTCCTTCATGGTTGCGTACTAAATCGATGCCCGAGACGTGGATGAATACCTCGTTAGGAGGACAGAATCCTACCAAATCTTTTTGGAACTGATCGGAGCTTTCAATGAGTTCTCGAGGGACAATCTTATCTTGAAGAATCCGTTGTTCTCCGTACAGGTCGACAAGAAACATGTTTAAGGCGCGAACCCGCTGTTGAATACCCTTCTCAATGATTTGCCATTCAGAATTCGGAATGATTCGAGGCAGCAGATCGAATGGAAATATTTTTTCGGTTTGTTGCGGATCCCCATAGACGGTAAAGGTGATACCCTGTCGCAAGAAAGCTTGATCGGCCTGTTTCCGCTTTAATGCCAAGTCTTTCAAAGGGAAGTTCCCGAGCCGTTGGACGAGACGGCGATAATGTGGCCGAGGTACCCCAGAGGATTCAAAGATCTCATCGAATCCGGATTTCATCTGATAGCGTTCAAACAGAGATTTCACAAGTGTATCCCTTGAAATCTGGCAACCATAGCCTACTATTCCGTGACGAATGTGTTCAATTAAAAAAGTTAACAATATAACATAGCTGTCCAACAAAATAACAATTTCGAGAAAGATCAATCGATGAATCATTACTCATAGCAGTCAATTCCGTACTTTAATCACAAGCCCATTAGCAAAGCTATTGAGAGAATGCTATGATTGCCACGCGTGCTGTATGACTGCTACGCAATTCTAAATTAGTCTTTCTTCCTATATCAGCTAGAGTAAATATCTATGGCGCTCCACGTCGCACTGAATCATCAGACGCATTATCGCTACGACCGCCTGGTGCAGATGTCTCCTCATGTCATTCGTTTACGACCGGCCCCCCATAGTCGAACGCCTGTTCTGAGCTATGCTCTCAACATTGAGCCCAAAGGGTACTTTCTGAATTGGCAACAAGATCCTCACGGTAATTATTTGGCGAGGGTTGTCTTTCCAGAAAAGGTTCAGGAATTTCATGTTGAGGTGGATTTAGTGGCCGATATGGTCATCTATAATCCTTTTGATTTTTTTCTTGAGCCGGAAGCTGAAACACTCCCCTTTCAATATGAGCGAATGGTCAAGCAGGACCTTCTTCCCTATTTAGAAGTGGAGCAGGCTGGGCCTCGCCTACAAGAATGGCTGAGAAACTTTAAAGCTCCCAGCGATGATCCCACGATTCCCTTTTTGATGAATCTGAACGGGCAATTGCAACGACAAATCGACTATGTGGTTCGAATGGAACCTGGTGTCCATACTCCCGAAGAAACGTTAGAGTTTGGCCGCGGGTCTTGCCGCGATACCGGATGGCTCCTTGTTCAGATCTTCCGGCATTTAGGGATTGCCAGCCGTTTTGTTTCAGGGTATTTGATTCAACTGGTCGCTGACGTGAAATCGCAAGATGGACCTGCGGGAACCGATCGAGACTTTACGGATTTACATGCGTGGGTTGAGGCCTATCTTCCGGGAGCTGGGTGGGTGGGTTTTGATCCCACCTCCGGATTGCTGGCGGGGGAAGGCCATATTCCTTTGGCCTGTACGCCGCATCCACTTATGGCGGCGCCAATTAACGGTGTCATCGATGAATGTGAAACGGAGTTTTCTCATGACATGTCCGTGACGCGGATTGCAGAATCGCCAAGGGTGACGAAACCCTATACTGAAAAACAGTGGCAGGCTATCGATCAATTTGGTCATCGGCTGAGTGCCGAGTTGTCGGCCAATGATGTTCGAGTCACGATTGGCGGTGAGCCCACCTTTGTCTCGCTTGACTATCCAGACTCTCCGGAATGGAACACGGAAGCAGTAGGTCCCACCAAACAAGAATTTGCGGCCAAGCTCATCAAACGTCTGCGTGATCGCTTTGCGCCTGGAGCCCTTCTGCACTTTGGGCAAGGGAAGTGGTACCCCGGCGAGCAATTGCCTCGATGGGCCTTTGGTATCTATTGGCGGGAAAATGGAGCTGCTATATGGGAGCAAGATCACCTGATTCTTGAGGACTCTCCCACAGAAGAAGTCTCTCATCAAGATGCACAACAATTTATTGAGGGTATTGCTCGACGTGTCGACGTGGGCTGTGAAACGATTTATCCAGTCTACGAAGATCCCTGGCATCTTATCGGGCAAGAACGCAAGTTGCCCGAACAACTTGATCCGGCTACAAATAATTTGGATGATCCTATGGCGCGAGCCAGGTTAGCGAAAGCATTTGAGAAAGGGTTGGACACTCCGGCAGGCTACGTGTTGCCGTTGCAACGATGGAATGCTCGTGATGGCCAGTGCCGATGGATGAGTGAGCCTTGGTCGACCCGCACCAAGCACTTGTTTCTGGTGCCAGGTGATTCTCCGGTTGGATTTCGATTGCCCCTGCCTTCCCTTCCTGTGTTAGCACCTGGCGAATACCCGTATATTGTTCCCGCTGATCCTTTTGAAGAACGCGGTCCTCTTCCTGATCCCGATCCCAACCGGCAGCCATTTCTTCGAAGGCAGGTGGGGCAAGAACACCAAGAAGAGCAACCTCAACTGATCCATGGGCAAGTCACAGGGACTGGTACGAAACGGGCCGTCCGCGCAGCGTTGGCTGTTGAAGCTCGGAACGGGCATCTGTGGGTTTTCATGCCTCCGGTCGAATCGGTCGAAGATTATCTTGATTTAGTTGCCGCCATCCAAGATACAGCCGCCGAACTACACCAGCCTATTCATATAGAAGGGTACACGCCTCCCTATGATCCCCGCGTCAATGTGTTGAAAATTACTCCAGATCCTGGTGTCTTGGAAGTCAATATCCATCCGGCCTCCAGTTGGATGGATATGGTGGTGATCACGACAGGTATCTATGAAGAAGCCCGGCTTTGCCGACTGGGAACCGAAAAATTCATGTTAGACGGACGTCATGCTGGAACTGGTGGTGGCAATCACATGGTTGTGGGAGGGAAAACTCCTGCTGATAGCCCGTTTTTACGAAGGCCAGATCTTTTGCGGAGCCTCGTGGCATTTTGGCAGCGCCATCCTTCTCTTTCATATGTTTTTTCTGGGCTTTTTATTGGTCCAACCAGCCAGGCTCCGCGCATCGACGAAGCCCGGCATGATTCTCTCTATGAATTAGAACTTGGATTTACGCAAGTTCCACTTCCGAATGGCGATTATTATCCACCGCCTTGGCTCGTGGATCGGATTTTTCGAAATTTGCTCATTGATGTGAGCGGCAACACCCATCGCACGGAGATTTGCATCGATAAACTCTATTCCCCGGATGGTCCGACGGGACGCCTTGGTCTGGTAGAATTTCGGGCGTTTGAAATGCCGCCACATGAACGGATGAGTCTGGTACAGCAAGCGCTTCTTCTCGCGTTGATTGCGCGTTTCTGGAAAACTCCCGATTCGGGTAGGCTGGTCAGGTGGGGGACGCAACTGCATGATCGATTTATGCTGCCTCATTTTTTGAAACAAGATCTTGATGATGTAATTCAGGATATGAACCAGGCAGGCTACGAGATTCAACAAGAATGGTTTGCCCCTCATCTGGAATTCCGATTTCCTCTGTATGGTGCTATTCATCATCAGGATTTAGTGATGGAAGTGCGGCAAGCACTTGAGCCTTGGCATGTGATGGGAGAGGACGGCGCTCCCGGCGGGACAGTTCGCTATGTAGATTCTTCAGTCGAGCGGTTGCAAGTGAAGCTCTCTGGCTTGACCGATACCCGGTATGTGGTAGCCTGCAATGGAAAGCATGTGCCATTGATTCCAACGGGACGAGAGGGCGAAGCTGTAGGAGGAGTGCGGTACCGCGCCTGGCAGCCTCCAAATAGTTTGCATCCGAACATTGGTGTGGATGCCCCGCTCATCTTCGATATTTACGACCGATGGTCCGAACGGGCGGTCGCGGGGTGTACCTATCATGTTGCGCACCAAGGCGGACGAAATTTTGAACAATTTCCGGTCAACTCCTATGAAGCAGAAAGCCGTCGGCTGGCCCGGTTTACCCCGTTTGGTCACACGGCTGGGTCCTATGTAGAACCTGCTGATACTTCTCGTCCAGAATTCCCTTTTACGCTTGATCTTCGATGGCCGGTCTAATACCTCCACATTGTGATGGGCGATGCTTTAATATGATGCTCAACTTAGTCTAGTTCTTTTCTTTGACACCTCACTATTGGATTCCTGATGTCGCTCCCATCTTCTGACACACCTCATTCTTTTTCAAATACTTCATTGTTCTATCCCCCCCAGGCCGACACGTTCGATGAGTTGATTGCTCAGGATGGATCAGTCCGTTCTCATTGGGAAGGTTTTCTGAAAGGGTTTTCGAGTCTGAATGCTACTGAAAAACAATTGGCCCAGGAAACGGCTCAACGACTGTTGAAATCTGGCGGTGTGACTCACAAGGTTGCTCAGGACGGTCGGGATTCAGATCGACCTTGGCAGTTGGATTTATTGCCCCTTCTTATTGATCAAGAAGAATGGCAACAGTTGGAAGCTGGACTTATCCAACGCGCCCGCTTGTTGAATCATATTCTGTGTGATTTATATGGTCCGCAACAGTTGTTGAAAAATGGCATCTTGCCTCCAGCCGTGGTCTTTGGCAATCCGCAGTTTCTTCAACCATGTCGAGAGGTTCAGGTTCACAGCGGAACATATTTGCATTTTTTAGCTTTTGATGTGGCTCGCGCACCTGACGGGAAATGGTGGGTGCTGAGGGATCGCACAGAGGCACCAACCGGAATAGGTTTTGCGTTGGAGAACCGTACGATTGTCTCGCGAGCATTGCCAGATCTTTTCGACGATATGCATGTGCAACGGCTTGCTCCATTTTTTCGATCGTTTAGCCAAAACTTTTTAGCCTATTCTCAGCGGGATGATCCTTTAGTTGTGGTCTTGTCTCCTGGTCCACAGAATGCGGCATATTTCGAACATGCCTATTTGTCCCGGTACTTAGGCTATCCAGTCGTGGAAGGGTCGGATATGACGGTTCGGGATGACCGGCTCTTTTTAAAAACCGTGGATGGGTTGAAACCTGTTGATCTCGTCCTGCGGCGTATTTATTCAGATTTGTGTGATCCGCTTGAACTTGCAACCGATTCCGCTTTAGGTATTCCCGGTTTGCTGCAATCCATTCGGGCAGGACATGTCACGATGGGAAATGCGTTGGGGAGCGGACTCGTAGACAGCGAGGTGTTACTCAGTTTTCTGCCGTCACTCTGTCAGTTCTTTTTTAGTGAAGGGCTCAAGATTCCAAGTGTGGCCACGTGGTGGTGTGGGCAAACGAATGAACGAGCCTACGTGTTAGAGAACATGCAGCAGCTCATGATTCGTCGAGTGCTCACGCCGAAGCGCAATCTCTCTCAACGACGTCTTTCTTCGTTTGGTCCAGATTTAACTGACCAGGATGTCCGCGACCTTTCTCAGGCGATTACGAGATGGGGCTATGAATACGTTGGACGGGAAATTGTTTCTCCCTCGACCACTCCATTCTGGGGAACAGAGGATCAGTTACAACCCGTACCGATGACTCTCCGTCTTTACCTCACCGCAACAAAAGATGGCTATTCTGTGATGCCGGGGGGGTTGGCCCGAGTATCGGTGCAATCTGATCCTCGTGGGCATTGGCACGAGCCCGGAGATTTCAGCAAAGACACCTGGGTGAAGGGAGATCGTGTCTTTGATAGCCATCTCATGGACGCTTCTGCGCAGCATCCTGTGCTTCTTCGACGAGGCGGGCGGGATCTTCCCAGCAGAACGGCTGATAATCTTTTTTGGCTGGGGCGGTATATCGAACGAGCAGAAGGAGCGATCCGTCTTTTGCGCAGCTTGTTTTCTCGAACAAGCGGGGAAGCAGGCTTGAGTGATGAACCAGACACACTCTCTCGTTTAGTGGCGTTGTTGGTCATGCAAAAGCATTTGTCTCCTAGCCGCGCTAAACGCGCGGTTGAAGGGGGAGCCGATATGGTAGAGGCGGAGCTCAAGACCATTTTGTTTGATCCAGATTCGCCAGACGGTCTTGCGGTCATTCTGCAAAATGTTCGCCGTACGGCGGAGCTGGTGCGGCATCGCTTGTCGCAAGACACCTGGAATATTTTGGTTGAGCTCACAGGAGTCCCTAAAGAATGGGCTCGGACCAAAGGCCAAAGTATTGATGATGCCATTCGACTGCTTAGCCGAATGATCCAATATTTAGCGGCGGTAAATGGGATGGTGATGGAGAACATGACGCGTAGTTATGCTTGGCGTTTTTTAGAAATGGGCAGACGTTTAGAACGCGTTCGGCATCTTTCCAAGCTCATTCGACATCTCGCGATTCGAGGAAATCCCGAAGTCACGGGAAGTCTCAATTTGCTTCTAGAGTTAGCGGACAGTTCTCTAACCTACCGCACCCGTTATAAAGCCGACGCCAAACTTGCCGCTGTGCTTGATTTACTTCTCGCGGATGAGACTAATCCGCGTTCTGTGATTTTTCAGATCCTCATATTTGATGAGCATATGGGGGCTCTGCCATATGAAGAGGCGTCTGCCTCACTGAATCCGGCCCAAAAAATTATTACCCGCATTTGTACAGATATTCGATTAACGGACATGATTCAAGTTTCAGAATTTACAAAGAATACAAGGGTAAGGGCGAACCTAGTACGGGTGTTGAAACAATTGGATCAAGGAGTCCATCAACTGTCTGATCTCGTAGCCCATACCTATTTTAGTCATTCCTTGGCACAACGAATATCTGGTCCGCAATGGCTTGAAGGTATTCCGTGATGTATCAAGTCACGCATCGCACAACGTTCACCTATACCCAGCCGGTGGCTATTTCACATCATGTCTTGCGGTTAGCGTTACGCTCCCATCCTCGGCAACATTGTCTGCGATCAGCTATCGATATTGATCCTGCGCCATCTGTGCGTTCTAATAGAACAGATTATTTTGGTAATCCCCTCACGCACTTGACGATTCAAACACCGCATTCTGCGCTCGTTGTGGAGGCCCAAACCCTCGTTGATGTTGTAAAGCCCGACTTGATACATTTGGATCAAAGTCTTCCATGGGATCAGGTTATTCAACAGCTCCAGGGTTCGACCGATGCGGTGGAATTAGATGCACAGCAGTATTTGTATGATTCTCCTTATGTGACTCTTGATGATGCCACCTATGATTTTGTCTGTGATTGTTTTCCTCCAGGTCGCCCTGTGTTGGCTGGAGTGATGGATTTGACGAGTAGAATTTTTCGAGATTTTACGTATGAAGGGGGAGTGACTGATGTTTCCACACCCGTTCAGGATGTGTTGATCTCTCGAAAAGGTGTATGTCAAGATTTTGCGCATCTGGAAATTGCCGCATTGCGGAGTTTTGGTTTGCCCGCACGGTATATCAGTGGCTATCTATTAACGCATCCTCCCGAGGGACAAGAGAAATTAATTGGAGCCGATGCTTCTCATGCCTGGCTCTCGGTGTGGTGTCCTGATGTCGGTTGGGTGGATTTTGATCCTACCAATAATTGTATTCCTAGTGATGAACATATCACCGTGGCTTGGGGTCGTGACTATGGAGATGTCAGCCCCATCAATGGCTTTATGGTAGGTGGCGGACAGCATACGCCTACGGTTTCCGTGGATGTCTCTCCTGTGAGCCTTCCTTCAATTGTCTAATATCTTGCTCTGCCCCTAGCGTAGAAGACTACTCGGGAGAAACGATTTCTTCTACTGAGGCCCTTTCAATTTCCACTTCATTTGTGGCATTTTGCCTTGAGTAATCATCCATACTCATTTTTAACCTTATGTAGGTGAACAACGCATGGAATCAAAAATGACATATCAGAAGATTGGTTCACACGAAGCCCAGAAGGGAAGCTTCGATAAATGTGTTTTGCTCTATTCGGGGGGGTTAGATACGTCCATTATGCTCAAATGGATTCAAGAGGCTTACGATTGTTCTATTGTTGCACTCACTGTGGATGTAGGCCAACTCCATGAAGATCTTGAGGCGATCAAAGCCAAGGCGATGAAGCTTGGCGCGATAGAAGCTGTCGTCGTTGATGCCAGAAAAGAATTTGCAGAAACCATCCTTTCGCGTGCGATCAAAGCCAATGCAGACTATCAGGGCGGGTATCCGCTTTCTACGCCTCTGGCGCGGGTGACCCTTTCAGAAGTGGCTGTTCGTGTGGCGAAAGAGCGGGGCATTAATGTCATTGCCCATGGGTCTACTGGAAAGGGCAATGATCAGGTTCGATTTGAAAATTATGTGACAACCCTTGATGTCAATATGAAAGTTATTGCACCGGTTCGGGAATGGAGCATGGGGAGAGATGAACAAATTGATTATGCCAAACAACATAATATTCCTATTAAACAGAACAAGGAGTATTTATATTCACATGACGACAATATGTGGGGTTCCACCAATGAAGGAGGAGATATTGAAGATCCTGCCTGTATTCCGGATCTCACAAAATTCCTTCAGGTTTGTGTGACTCCGGAACAGGCTCCAGATCAATCGGAGGTTGTGACGATTGGTTTTCAGCAGGGGATCCCTTGCTCAATAAATGAGGAAAAACTGTCGTTGTGTCAGATTATTGAAAAAGCCAATGATGCTGGAGCCCGGCATGGAGTTGGCATTGTCCATTTGACTGAAGATCGTTTGGTCGGATTGAAAGTTCGTGGAGTCTATGAAGCGCCCGGCGCGGAAATTCTTATCAAAGCACATTTCAACTTGGAAAAACTCGTGAATACGAGAGATCTGAATGAGCTGAAAAAAACTATTGACGAAAAATGGGCTTATCTGTGTTATGGGGCTAAGTGGTTTGATCCTTCCATGGATGCCATTCATGCGTTTCAGGATTCAGCAAATCACCGAGTCGAGGGAACAGTCAAGGTGAAGCTGTATAAAGGGAAGGCTGATGTTGTGGCGATGGAGTCGCCGTATTCATTGTTTGATGCCAATTTGGCCACATTCAACAAGGATGCGAGCTTTCAATCAAAATGCCTCCGCAGGATTTATTGAGATCTACAACCTTCCGCAGAAAATGTATAAGCGCTTTGATTAGGTGTTTGGTAAACCTGAAGCTATGATGATCAATAGCCTTTAATTATGGGGCACTTCTAAAAACTGTCCTTTTTCGCGATGGCGGCGTCAACCGCGTGCTCAAGCCTTCGGCGCGCACAGATCCACCGTGCACCCTCATGTATTTCTTTATACACTGTGGTTTTCCGCGCGCGACTTCCTTGCCTCACACAAAAATCCTAGTTTTTAGGGGTACCCCAAGATGTTTCCAGAGTTTTTAAAATCCTCCTTAAACTTGAATGTGAAAAATTGCAGCAGGTTCTTGATTGGGGTCGAGGCGAATAATGTATTCATTTCCCACGACCTCATGGCGATAGTCTTGTATGAGTTCATGCATCTGATAGGTGGTGGTTTTCGTTAAGTTCAGATCTTCGAGAGGAATGGTGAGGTGGGCTTCTTGTGTGTGATAAGGGTCCATATTCACAGCACAGAGAAGGATATTGGTTTTGTCCGGTGTCATTTTTCCATAGAACAGAATGTGCTCATTGTTGCATTCGTAAAATTGTAAGTTCGTAAAAGCCTGTAAGGCTGGGTTGTCCCGACGGATCTGGTTGATGCGCGTGATATAGTCTCGAATGTTTCCGGGGCGGTCCCAGTCCCAATGCCGGATTTCATATTTTTCGGAATCCTGATATTCCTCGGTACCCGGAATCGCGCGGTTTTCGCAAAGTTCATAACTATTGTACATGCCATAGGCGGGTGACAAGGTGGCCGCGAGAAAAAAGCGGAACTTGAATGCCGGGCGTCCGGCCTCCTGAAGGATTGGTGGAAGGATGTCAGGCGTATTGGGGAAAAAGTTTGGCCGAAAATATTCTTTCATCTCACTTTGTGTGAGTTCGGTGAGGTATTCAGTCATTTCCTCTTTCGTGTTGCGCCATGTGAAATAGGTATAGGATTGCGTGAAGCCGGCTTTGGCTAGAACTTGCATCATTTTGGGTTTGGTAAAGGCTTCTGCGAGAAAGATAACGTCAGGATGATCCTGTTGAATTTCTCCAATGAGCCACTCCCAAAAAATAACCGGTTTCGTGTGAGGATTGTCGACTCGAAAAATTTTCACTCCATGTTCGATCCAAAAAAGGAGCACACGTTTCATTTCTTGCCAGATCTCTTGCCAGGCCTTTGAGTAAAAATCAAAGCCATAAATGTCTTCATATTTTTTAGGAGGATTTTCAGCATATTTGATGGTGCCGTCGGGACGCTGTTTGAACCATTCTGGATGCTGCGTGACATAGGGATGATCAGGTGTCGCATTGATTGCAAAATCTAAGGCGATTTCCATTCCATGCTGATGAACGGCTTTGCTCAATCGGTCGAAATCCTCCAGAGTGCCAAGTGTGGGTTCAACGGCATCATGGCCGCCATGACGACCGCCAATGGCCCAGGGACTTCCGGGTTCACCTGGTTGAGCGGTGAGACTGTTATTCCGACCTTTCCGATTGGTCTCGCCGATAGGATGAATAGGGGTAAGATAGAGGACGTCGAAGCCCATGTCCCGAATAGCGGGAAGGCGTGCTTCACAATCTTTAAAGGTGCCTCCTTGGCCTTCAACCGTTCCTTCCGATCGTGGAAAAATCTCATACCAAGCCCCGTAGCGGGCCCGTTCTCGATCGACAACGATGACTAATTCCCGTGGGTAGGTTGACCACGCTGCCCGTTGTTCATGCAGATCCATGAGCGTAAGGAGCTCGGTATCAAGTGCGATAGCAATTTGCGCCTCTTGGTTTGAGGCACCTTTCCATTTTTCTAACCAGCCTTTGAGTGGGGCTTTATCGGTCCCTTTCGTATAACGAATGGCGTTAGTGAGTTGTGCTTGGCCTTCTAATAATTCGCTAGAGAGGTCTGCGATCACTCCATGTTTTTTGGTGAGTTCGGCTCTCCAGGTTTCAAAACTTTTAATATAGGCTCCGACGGTATAGAGGTAGCGTGTATTTTCTGAAAGAAGGAAGGATCCAGCCCAGCGATCATTGTCGACATGATACATGAGCGTTTCCTGCCATTGCTTGCTGCCCTGAATCTTATAGCGAAGAATGGCTGCGATCGTATCATGGCCTTCTTTGAATATATCGGCGGTGACTTCCATGGTTTCTCCAACGATGCGTTTAATGGGGTAGCGTCCGCCATCGAGTTCAGGTTCGACATGTTCAATAGTGATCGTTTGTAAGGTTTTGGGGAGTTTAGACATGATTGACTCCGTGGTAACTCAGTGAAAATAAATGGCCCGTGCGTGGAACACGTTCGATCTTATACCGTTGATTGGATTAGGTTGCTTCTAAAATCTGAAGTATGCCCTCCAAGGGAATTGACACCCAATCCGGACGGTTATTCAATTCATAATTCAATTCATACAAGGCTTTTTGTAAGATATAGCCATCGAGTAAGAGCTGAATATCTTCTATCGAAGGTGGCAGGATAATCCTGATTTCCTGAATAGATAGATAGGCCTTGAGGAAGCTGACACTGACCCAGGTCTGCCAAAAGCGAGACCAGGGGGCAAGAAGGATCGCATCTTCCGGACGGACTCCTGCAACGAGTCCGATAGATGAGGTTTGGGCGGCATAATGAAAGGAGCGCAGCATGCCAGCCACATCCCTCAATGGCGAGTCCTTGAGTTTTCGAACATTGAGTGGTCTGGCCGGCTCTCCTTCAAAGTCGATAATGATAAAATCTTTTCCAGTATACAGCACTTGTCCCAGATGGTAGTCCCCATGGCAGCGGATTCGTGCGCCTTTCAGCTTATGATCGCGAATAGTCAACAGGCGTTTTCGGATCTGCCCTTCTCCGGTTAGGACTTGTTTGGCTAAAGCGTTAGTAGGTTCAGGTACATTTTTTAGATGGTTGCGTAAGAGCGGGAGAGTCAGATTCGCCGTTCCTAGCATACTTTGGTAGAGCCCTCGACGATAAAAATCAGTAAATGGTTCGGGAGTAAATGCATGTTCTTCTTGCGAAGCAGAAGCTAATGTAGCATGGAGTTCCCCTGTCCTTAACCCTAACAACCGTGCTTCTTCCAGATACGGCCCAATTCGGTCATGAGCTTCTGCTGGGAGGTCTTCATTCACCAGCGATAGCAACGGTTTGTAAGAGATGGATGATGTTTCGAGAGCATGCGGGTGGGTGAGCGCCTCTTCACAATATCGGCTCATTTCATCCAAGGTATATTGCCAGACATCACCTTCGTTCTGCACAAATTGCTGTAAGATTCCTAAGGTCAGCAGTTCTCCATTGTCTCGTTGGTATTCGATCGCGCCAGCCAATGGTGCTGTATGGGAGAACGGCTTCTGACTTAAAAAGCGACCAATTTCTAAATCGGGATTCACTCCGACTTCTACCCGTCGATATAGCTTTAACAAAAATTGATCGCCAAAGAGGATAGAGGTATTACTTTGCTCTCCTCGCATTAAGGTTGGAGTGAGTTGGGTGCCCTCTGTTTGGAGATGTCGACGAAAGGCTTTCTGAGTTTGCATGACGAGATCGCCGTGAGGCCCGTTTATGCGTCGACTTCGGGATAAACCCTTTAAGAGTGTCTGTAGAAATTCTTGTTTCCATGTGGCATCGATGAGCAATCCTTTGTGTTCAACGTCTTTCTGTTTAATTCGAATTTGAGCAATGGTAGCAGGGGAATCCCATAGGTTTGCGCATTGTTCAACGGGAATATATTGCAAGGGTATGAGATAGCTTTCCGGCTCACCCTCGGCGTAATCTACGTGAATGAGGGCTAAGATCGCCTGAGGATCTTCCGGAGGAATGGGAATGACTTCAGTAACTTCTGCGGTGTGTATCCTTCGAGCCTTTCCACCGAACCACCGTTGGCTTTGTAGGTGGCGGGGCAAAATCTTTTCGAGTTTGGCTTTTTCTCGTTTATGAATGAGATGGTCCCAATCCTTTGAAATGGTGATGGAGGGAAGGGCAGATTCAGGTTGAACTGTGGGGAGAGCAACTTCAGCCGAGGATGATTCTAAAGAAAACCAATAGAATGTATGGCCTCCAAGCGTGAGTAAGTATGGAAGATCCCCAATAGGAGGGAATTTACTTTGTCCAAACAATGTGAGGGGTTGCCGGCCTTTGAATTCCGAGAGATCCAGTTCAACCCATTGGGCGTGACGCGATAAATTTGCAGCAACCAAAATTATTTCGTCTTGAAATCGACGAAGAAAAACAAGAACTTTACGATTGTCGGGATGGAGAAATTCAATCGTTCCCCGGCCAAATACTTTGTACGATTTACGTAATGAGATAATACGCTTCATCCACCAAAGCAATGACTGGGCATTGTTTTGCTGAAGGTCTACATTGACAGCTTCATAGTGGTATTCCGGGTCAATCACGATGGGAAGATAGAGTTTCTGAGGGTTGCCGTAGGAAAATCCAGCATTGCGATCCGCGCTCCATTGCATGGGAGTCCGGACACCGTTGCGATCACCTAAATAAAAATTATCTCCCATACCAATCTCCTCGCCATAATAAATGACGGGGGTGCCGGGCATAGAAAAGAGCAGACTGTAGATGAGTTCAATTTTCTTGCGGTCATTACCTAAGAGCGGGGCGAGGCGACGACGAATTCCTAAGTTGATACGGGCTTGGTGGTCATGTGCGAAGACGCGGTACATGTAGTCACGTTCTTCATCGGTGACCATCTCTAACGTCAGTTCGTCGTGATTTCGTAGGAATAGGCCCCATTGGCAGGTATCCGGAATGTCTGGAGTCTGGTCGAGAATATCGATGATCGGGAAACGATCTTCCATTTGTATGGACATAAACATGCGCGGCATGAGGGGGAAATGAAAATTCATGTGACATTCGTCACCGTCACCAAAATAGGCTGCCGCGTCTTCCGGCCATTGGTTGGCTTCGGCTAAAAACATGCGATGATCAAAATGCTTCTCGACATGGGTGCGAAGAGTTTTTAAGAAGGCATGGGTCTCAGGAAGATTTTCGCAGTTCGTTCCCTCACGTTCATACAGATAGGGCACGGCATCTAACCTTAACCCATCAACACCGATCTCCAGCCAAAAGTCTAAGACGGTAAAGAGAGCTTTTTGAACATCGGGGTTGTCAAAATTCAGATCTGGCTGATGGGAGAAAAAGCGATGCCAATAATACGCTTTTGCGATTGGATCCCAGGACCAGTTAGAGGTTTCGGTATCTTTGAAAATGATGCGAGTATCGGCATAGTCCTCGGCGGTGTCGCTCCAGACATACCAATTTCGCCATTTGCTGCCTGGCGAGGCTTTTCGTGCGCGTTGAAACCAAGGGTGTTGGTCAGAGGTGTGATTGACGACTAGTTCGGTAATGACGCGTAGTCCGCGGCGATGTGCTTCACGTACGAAGGCTTGAAAATCACGGCGGTTGCCATAGTTTGGATGAATGTTGGTGTAATCTGAAATGTCATATCCATCGTCTCGTAGAGGAGAAGCACAAAACGGGAGGAGCCAAATAGCTGTGATCCCTAAGTCCTGCAAATATTCCAGTTTTTGGGTGAGACCTTTAAAATCTCCAATGCCGTCCGCATTACTATCGCAAAATGCCCGTACGTGGAGTTCATAAATAATAGCATCTTTGTACCAAAGAGGATCCTGATCGAGTTGATCATGTATCATGGAAAGTTAACGCGTCATTGTTGGGAGAAATAATTGACTAGGGAATTTATGAAAGCCCAGGTGGGATCGCGAACAAATGTAAGACATTGGTGTGAATAAATGATATACAAACAAATCAGCAGGGGGTGCTTGTTCAACAGAAAGAATGTTTCTGGTCTCTCACTATTTGGCTGAAAAGGAAAAGTCTTGAGAGGTGAAATTTAGTCTCAGTAGGCTTTTCCCTGCTTAAGCGCTGAGATGTTGATTCATGGGTCAATATTTGAGCCAAAGTGTTGCTTTGAAAAGGTAAGGCGATCTTCTACTGTCTCAAGGTTGAGTCCATATTGTTCAACTAATTGAAGTCGTGTCAAGAGACCTGCACGATTGGCTATTTGGATATTGAGCCCTGGTCGTGCATTAAGTTCAAGAATGAGTGGTCCTTTCTCTTTATCCAAGACGAGATCGACGCCTTGATAGCCCAAGCCAGTCAATTCATAGGAACGTGCTGCCAGATCTAAAAGTTTTTCCCATTCTGGGACTTGAACGCCTGCTATGGGGCATTCCGTGTCAGGATGTTCGGTGACAATCTCGTTTAGCCATACTCCACTTAACGTTTTGCCGGAGTTGAGATTTATACCTGCCCCAATGGCTCCTTGATGCAAATTGGCTTTTCCATCAGATATTCGGGTTGGAAGCCTGACCATGGCCATGACGGGCACTCCTAAAAAAACAATGATTCGGATATCCGGGACACCTTGAAAACTAATGGCTGCAAAAACGGGATCAAATTGTACTCGATATTCAATTAAAACTTTGTCTGGGTGTCCTCCCAAGCTGTAGAGGCCGCTGAGGGTATTTGATACATGATGGTCAAGGTCCTCTTGGTTGATGAGTTGGCCGTTCACTTTTCTGTAGCGGTCATGATGACGCCCTGTGATAACCATAATTCCATCCCCGCCGCTTCCATGTGCTGGTTTGATGACGAAATCTTCGTATGGTGAGAGTCTGGTACGTAGCTCTCGGACTTGATGCTCAATTTCTATGACTCCGTACAGCGGGGGGACGGCCATTCCGGCCTCTTGGGCTAGGGTTTTTGTGGTGAGTTTATCATCCACAAGAGGGAAGAGATGGCGTGGATTGTGCCATAAAGTATATTCCGCATTACGACGGTTGAGGCTCAGGACACCAGCTTGGGCAAGTTTTCTCGCAGTGGCAAACATGACAAGAGTTACTCACACATTAGGATGGCGTTAAGGCTTTAAAGCGGAGTAATTCTAAAAGGCGAAATCCCGAATAGCGTCCCAGCAGCAAGGTGCCAGCCAAGAGAACCAGCAAAAGTTCAGGGAAGACAAATAACAAATGCTCGATGTAGGGGATGGTCATTGTCAGATAGGTCAGCACGGCGACGAGAAGACTGCCGATGCCTTGTTGCAGTGATTCACTGGCTCCTCGTTCTTCCCAGACAATGCACATTCGCTCTATGGTCATGGTAATAATGACCATAGGAAATAAGGCGACCGATAGTCCTCGATCAAATCCCAATTGATAACTAAGAATGCTTAAGAACGCCATGAGGATGACAACTACAATCAAAACGGATGCCAATCGCGGAACCAAGAGGAGTTTGAGTTGCTCCAAATAGAAACGAACGCCTAGCCCAAGGCTCACGATGAGGCTGAATAAGATGATGCCCCAAAGCAGTTGAGTTTCACGAAAGGCTAAGCCCATAAGGATAGGCATAAACGTTCCAAATGTTTTAATTCCGACAACGTTCCGTAGTACGAGTAGTAGGAGCGCCCCAAGAGGCACCATAAGTAACACTCGATAGAGGGCTTGGGTCTGAAGAGGGAGGTTAAACAAGGAAAAGTCTAACAGCTTTGGCATGGCTAATTTGGTGGAAAGTAAGGCTGCTTGGATGGCTTCTTCGTAATTTGGCGACACAGAGACAGTGTATTCAAGCTTTTTGCCGCCGCTCGCCTCCAGGAATGGATTGGTGCCATGCCACCATTCCACATAGTCTTTGGGAATTTCTGGCGTCCCAGTAATAGGGTCAAAGGAGCGCCACTTTTTTTTATCGTATACTTGGAACCAGGATACCCACAGGACGGTGCGTGGTTCGTCAGGGATTCGAATGCCGTGGATCACGCGTGCTGGAAGCCCGGAAGCTTTGAGCACTTCCACGACCGTGTTCAATTTGTTTTCCAGCGTGGGGTTTTGACCGATCAATGCGGATATGGTTTCATCAGGCCTTGGCTTATGAATGCGTTTAACTAATCCTTGGACAAACGTCTCCGTGTCGGCAGATTTTGAAAGAAGTTCCTTCGCGAGGGCTTGCGCGGCTTTGAGTAGGGGATTTTCAAGTGTGGGTTTGGTCAATGGAGAGGTTTTGGGTTCACCAGGCTCATAACCAGAAGCCATGCGACGAATCACGGCACGATAATAGAGTGACTGTTTTCCACTCGATTTGCGAATAGACCAAATGGCTCTGCGATTTCCTTCTTCCGGAGTTGTGGTAATTAAGCCATATCCTTGAGAGATAAAATTTTCATCTAAGATGACATATTCGGGTGTATTGCGTGGAATGTAAATTCCTAATTTAATGGGTTTATCCTGCGCCGTAAAACTTGCATGCACTTCGAGATTCCACAGGAGCGACGAAGTATCGGGAACCAGTGGAAACTGTAATACGAGAGTTTTGTATGCGAAGAGTCCGAGTCCACTCAGAACTAAAATAAAGGCAAGGATGTAGAGATGGCGCCTATTCAAGAGAGTTTACTGAAGAGGACAGGAAGGTGATTGAGTAAAAGTCATGGACGCATCGACAATGGCCGTTCCACTGAGAAAGCTGCGGCCGATGAGCATAGGGTATTTAAATCTGCTACGGTCAGTGAGGTTGACGGGCACTTCTTGTTTATACGTCGCGCCCACACAGAGATCGAATAAGACGACGGCCCGTTTTTGTGGAGGGACACCACCCCTTCGCTTTATGCGGGCGATGCGCAGGACGGGACGTTCAATCCTGATCGCTTCATTTTTTTTAAGTGGAATGGAGAACCGAATCCATTTTTCTTTGCCTTTTCTAAATTCTTTTTGATTGATCACGTTTAATGACGAATGATCGGCGCCAGTATCAATCTTTGCTGAAAGGGAAAGGTTTTCAGGAAGAATTTGTACTGTTTCAAGCCATCCGATGATCTGTTTTTCCGCCGGATATGCAGAGGTTGGGTTTGCAACCTGGACACTCCAGAGTAGGGCCAGTACGAAAAAAGTGGTTGAGATTGATGCTTGGTTGGATTGCTTGCCCAGTATGTTCCAAAAAAGTGCAGAGTTAAGCCATACCATAGTCACATGTTTCTTTCTTTAGTTGATTGTGGAACCTTGCGCATCGGTAAGATACAAAGGGTGATCTTTTCCATATCAAATAATAGCAGTTTTGTTCAACCATCCTCATAAAAATCTTTGGCTTTTAGGCAATGGCCTTCATATTAGAGTGGCAGATAACATGTACTCACCTCAGAGATTTCTTTCTAACCCCTCATGTATTGGCATAGTGGAAAGGATTCTGGATATTCTATATGTGTTCGTACTTCTTTGAGTGGCAAGGTTGAACCGATGCAACTACATACAAGGTTGATAAGAGTAGAGGATCATACCAATTTTTTGACTCAAGAGGTACAAGATTCTCATCATGAGGTCAGGTTTTCTTCTCATCTGCTAGTACTAAGGTTAGAATCTTAACAGGCTGGGCTTATTTCAGCATAAGAATAAGAAAATTCAAAAGTTTATGGAAGCCAACGAAGCCTCGCACCGCTCTCTTATGGATATTCGTCATGCGTCGGTCTATCGAGGCGTTGAGTTGGTTCTTCACAATATCTCTTTAGAGATTAGCCAAGGAGGCTCGACCGTCATTCTAGGTCCGAACGGCTCTGGGAAATCAACCTTGATGAAGCTTTTTTCACGGGAGTTGTATCCGGTTCTTCCGGAAAGTGGCTCTTTTCGCCTGTTTGGTCATGAGAATTGGAATGTGTGGGATCTTCGATGTCAGCTTGGTGTCGTCTCTGCGGATTTGCACTATGACTATTGGGGCATGACTCCTGGGCGAGATGTCGTGCTGTCTGGGTTTTTCTCCAGTGTGGATTTGTATGATCAGCAGGCGGTGAGTCATTTTCAGCGGGCACAGAGTTATGTCATGATGGAACGATTGGGGGTGGATTTGCTTGCCGATCAACCATTTGCTCAGATGTCTACTGGTGAGCAACGCCGTATGCTGCTCGCACGTGCGTTGGTACATGACCCTTCAACGCTTCTTTTAGATGAACCAACGACAGGGTTGGATGTGTCGGCCTGTTTTCAGTATTTAGACGTTCTTCGAGGGTTTATCCGTGAGGGAAAAACGGTAATTTTGGTGACACATCATATTCATGAGATCCCCCCGGAAATTGAACGAGTGGTTCTATTACAAGATGGTCGCATCCGAGATGATGGACCCAAATGCGATGTTTTAAATGAACAGAGTCTTTCCGCCCTGTTTGGAGTGCCGCTTGAATTGCTTCATCGTCATGGCTGGTTTCAAGCCGTTCCGGCCTAGCCTGTCCTAGAAGAAGACGCTACACGCTTTAAACAAATATCATCATGCTTGACGGGTTCCTATTATTTTGTGTGTTCGATGTGTGGCGTGTGCTTTTACCATTAGGGTTGTCTGTTCTTTGTTTCGGAACATTCTTGTTTCAATCCATGGTGCGAGACTCGCAGAAGACTGGGCTTCATCAGTTTCTTTGTCTCTTAAACTATGGCGTGGTAGCGGTTTTAGTTGTGATATCGACGGTAGTGGGGATTCTTGTTCCCTGGCTACTGGGCTATGCCCTTCCTGAAAGACATCTTGCTGATGGTCCATGGAGTTATGAAGAGATGTGCGGCTATCTATTAGGTCTTGGTGTCCTATGGTTACTTCGGCATCAAGTTCGTCAACGGCAGCTTCCGAGTGGTCTGCTCATGGCATGTGTTATGAGTCTCTTCATGGTGGTCAGTTTTCTGTGGATTGGCCGATGGGATGAAATGGCACATGGAGGTCAAGTATCGGGTGAATGGTGGCTAGGAAGGTTGCCAGTGTGGGAGTGGTCTCGGCTTATTCCTAAGAGTTTTCATCTCTTTTTTTCAGCGATGGTGACTGGAGGAATGCTTGTCACAGCAATGGGCCTACTTGGCACACTAACCTCAGGGTCCAACCAGCGAGGGAATGCATTGAATTTCATGAGCCGTTCGTCTGACCTGATTCGCTATGGGGTGGGGTGGATACTATCTGGGCTGGTCCCGCAAATGTTAATTGGGCCGTGGTTATTTCTTCTCTTACAGGATCACCCTCAAGTGGTGTTGATTGAAGGAGTAACCTTGACGTCTCTCATCTTTTTTGTGAGTCTGACAGCAGCCTTATTGGCTTTGGTCTTCTTAAATGCCTCGTTCATGGCGCCATATATGAAGGGATTGGTTTGGGCTGGATTAGGCAATGTGGCCATCACACTCATTTTGATGGGGATCATTCGTTATGAAATATTTTCCGCCACGTTGTTTGCTCATAACATTCCCTCTGCTACGGGCGTGTTGTTGGGATGGCATGTCCTGTCGGTGTTTGTGTTCGTCTTGTTATTAGGTGTTATCGTGTATCGTTGGTGTGTATGGCCTGCCAACTTGATTTTTGCTGTGAATTGGCCGACAGCACGACTAGACAACAACGGAAGAGGCCACTAAGGTATGGATATGCATATATCGGAAGTGTTGCGGCAGCATCACCCTGCTATCAGTTTCGAATTTTTTCCTCCGAAGACCCAACGAGCGTCGGATGAGCTTTTTACGTCTATTTCGGCGTTAATGCCGTTAAAACCGGCCTATGTCAGCGTGACCTATGGGGCAGGAGGGACCACTCGCGAACGGACTCATGACCTTGTGGTCAAGTTGCAACGAGAGACCGACTTAACCATTGTGTCTCATTTAACCTGTGTGGGGTCGGTGCAGGAAGAAATTCATCAAATATTAGCCAAGTATCAAACCAATGGCATTCATAATATTATGGCGTTACGTGGAGATCCACCTCAAGGTTCGACCCAGGTTGAGATCCCCAAAGATGGGTTTCCATTTGCTTCTGATTTAGTGGCCTTTATTAAGCAGAAGTTTCCGACAATGGGCGTTGGGGTCGCGGGGTTTCCGGAAGGCCATCCTGGTACCCCCAATCGTTTGATGGAAATGGATCACCTCAAGCGTAAGGTTGATGCGGGAGCTGATTATATTTGCACGCAATTGTTTTTTGACAATCGGGATTTTTATGATTTTTGTGAGCGCTGCGAAGTTGTGGGGATCAAGGTTCCAATCATAGCGGGGATTATGCCAATTGGCTCTCGAAAAGGCATGGCGCGTATGTCGGAATTAGCCTTGGGGGCTCGATTCCCGGCTAAACTTTTACGAGCTATGGATCGGGCAGAAAACGATGGGGCTGCGGAACATGTTGGGATTCATTGGGCGACCGAACAGGTGAGAGATTTGATTGATAACAAGGTCCAAGGCATCCATTTTTATACGTTGAATAAATCCAAAGCTACCCTCAAAATTTATGAGTCGCTTGGTGTCCAAAGTTCGGAAGGACTGCAGCAAGCTGGTGGTTGATTGTCCATGATTCATCCAGTCTTTCTTCCTGTCCCATTCCCATTTAGCGTTTGAAACCATTCAATTTTTAGAGCCGAACCTATGAAATTGTGGTTCTATATCTTGTGGCATTCATAGACCTGACAAGAAGGAATGATTGTTGTTTTCTTCCACAATAGTTCTTGGGTATGATACGGATTCGTAAGGAGGATTTAGATGAGTCATAATACTGGATTTCAAGGCACTTTAAATTTAGAAGGCCGTTCATGTTTAGTCATAGGTGGGGATGAAGAGGCGGTTGAGAAAGTGACACGTCTTTTAGAGGCCGGGGCGAAAGTCACGATCGTACATCCTACTCTGCATGCAGAATTGCGAAAGCTCACGGCTTCTGGAAAGATTATCCACCGTGGACGAAGTTTTCGTTCCACCGATGCTCAAGATGTGGTGTTGATCCTCAATGTGCTGAAAGACGACGTGGCTTTGGCGAAATCACTCTATGAATTAGCCAAAACCGAAAAGTTTTTAGTCTGGTCAATGGACCAATCAGAGTATTCCACTCTTTTGATGCCTGCTTTGGTGAAGAGAGGTCCTTTGCGTATGGCCATTAGTACCAGTGGAACGGCCCCGGCTTTAGCCCGGACGCTTAGAGAAAGCTTGGAATCGGTGTTTGATGAAGAGTTTGACCAATTTCTCGATTGGCTCGGGGCCTTGAGAGAAGAGTTACAGAAAACTGAGTCTAGCGATAAGCGGCGAAGGGAACGTTTGTTGGAAGCTGTCAATGGCTTCGCCTTGGATGCCACCTTACAGTATCCTAAGTCATGGAAGTTGTCTGAGGAGCCAGAATTGAAGCCGGTGGGAAAGGAAGGTGTCTGATGGTTTTGTTGGAATTTAGCATGTCCCCGCTCGGCAAGGGTGAGAGTGTCGGGAAGTATGTTTCACGTTCACTGGACATTATTGATAACAGTGGAGTTGATTATCGTTTAAATCCTATGGGCACGGTGTTAGAAGGGGAATGGGAAGACGTGATTGGTGTGGTGACGCAATGCTACGAACGAATGAAGAAAGATTGCCCTCGCATTTCTTGTGTTATGAAGGTTGATTATCGAGAGGGGCACAAAGGGCGTTTGACTGGAAAAATAGCGACTGTAGAAAAACACTTACAACGAAAATTGAAAACCTCCTCATAACTGGTTCAAGCTCTGTAGAGAATATTTCCCCAAAGCTAGTCCGCTTGCATATAGGTTCGATTGGCTTTCCCTCCGATCCCACAGAGGATTTCATACGGAATTGTATTGAGCCAACCGGCATAGTCTTGTGCGGTAATTTCTTGTTCTCCTTGTTTCCCTAAGAGCACCACTTCTTCCCCCATCGTGGGGTTGGGAATATCTGTCACATCCACCATCATCATATCCATGCAAATTTTGCCAATGATTGGTGCCGCAACTCCCTGAATCAGAACATGGCCAATCCCGGTGAGATGACGGGGAAAACCATGTGTATATCCGACGGGCAACACGGCGATATGTGACAATCTTCTTGTGCGAAAGAGAGCGTTATAGCCGACGACTTCGCCTGGTTCCAAAGAACGAAGGTGGGCAATATATGTGGTAGCTCGCATTACTGGCTGAAGTTCAATAGGCGGAGGCGCATTCGTGGGGCCAGGGGCGTAGCCGTACAGCATAATTCCAGGTCTAACCATTCCAAAGTGGGACGCTGGATGAAAAAGAATGCCCGCGCTATTGGCCATATGATGAATGGGAATGCGGCTTCTCTTTTTGGAGGCTTCTTCAAGAAAGGCCTGAAATTGATAGATTTGTTGATTCGTCAGGTTTGGGTCAGGGTTGTCGGCATCAGCAAAATGCGTTAACAGGCCTTGGATGCTCACTGGAGAAGAGGCTGTTGCTTCTAGAACGCGTATTAATGAGAGTGCTTCTTTGCTATCGAGTCCTAATCGATGTAAGCCCGTATCAATTTTGAGGTGTATGGGAAATGCTGATGTGTTGGAGGGAAGCTGTGAAAGTAGTTGCTCATAAATATCTGGATGGGAGATGACCGGAGTTAAGTCGTAGGTAATCACATCTTTAAGATGATCTTGTAAGAGTGGGCCCATGATAAGAATAGGGGAATGTATGTCATGATTTCGTAGGAGAATACCTTCAGCGACTGAGGCGACGCCGAATCCAAAAATATCTAAAGGCGCTAAGGTCTGAGCGACGTGGACTGCCCCGTGACCATAGGCGTCAGCTTTGATGATGGGAAGAATCTTTGTTGTAGGGTGGATAAATTGCCGTATACGTTGGAAATTCGCTTTGAGGTTTCCAAGACAAATACGAACTGTGAGGGGCATACGAGGCACTGTATTAGGTGGGGATGGGAAAGAAGTTGTGTCAGTCACAAGGACGCCTCAGACCGTAAGTATTTCCTCCTCTTTTTTCTTAATCAGGTCATCGATGATGTGAATAAACTTATCCGTTAATTTTTGGTTTTCGTTTTCCAAATGCCGGAGCTCATCTTCGGTGATATCACTTTCCTTTTGCCGTCGCTTCAATTCATCATTGCCGTCTCGACGAAAGCCTCGAATTTGGATCTTGGTTTCTTCGCCGTACTTTTTGCTGAGTTTCACTAGATCTTTTCGCCGTTCTTCGCTAAGTGGTGGAATGGGAAGCCGAATAAGTTTTCCGTCATTTGAAGGGGTGAGACCCAGGTCTGAGCTGACGATAGCGCGCTCAATTTCTTTAATGTGCGAAGCATCCCAGGGTTGAATGGTAATGAGCCGACTTTCAGGAATGCCTAAGTTCGCCACTTGTTTGAGGGGAGTCGGTGTTCCGTAATAATCAATTTTGATATGGTCCAGGAGACCTAATGAAGCCCGACCAGTTCGAAGAGCGGTGAATTCACGCTTAATATGTTCAATAGCCCCTTCCATGAGTTGCTTGACTTTTGAGATGGTTGGATCGCTCATGATCGTTCTTTCTATTCGTTAGTGCTCGTATTTCTTGAAACGATAGTACCTATAGGCTCGCCTTCAAGAATTTTCCTGATATTCCCAGATGAAGTAAGATCAAACACGATAATAGGGAGATCGTTATCCATGCAAAGGGTGATCGCAGTAGCATCCATGACTTTTAAACTTTTATTCAGTACGGATAAGAACGGCAATTCCGTAAATCGTTTAGCGGATGGGGTCGTCATTGGATCGGCATCGTAGATTCCATCAACCTTCGTGCCTTTCAGAATGACATTCGCACCAATTTCCATGGCCCGGAGAGCCGCAGCGGTATCGGTTGTAAAATACGGATTCCCAGTCCCAGCGGCAAAAATCACAACTCGTTTTTTTTCAAGATGGCGTATGGCACGTCGACGAATATAGCCCTCTGCTAACTGGCGCATTTCTATTGCAGAGAGCACACGTGTGGGGATGTCTCGCTTTTCGAGCGCATTTTGAAGGGCCAGGGCGTTTAACATTGTCGCCAGCATACCCATATAGTCTGCCGAAGCACGTTCCATGCCTGAGGCACTGGCCGCGAGTCCCCGGAAGATGTTTCCTCCCCCAATAACAATGGCTATTTCACTGTCCATTGTTAGGACATCGGCAATTTCATTGGCTAGATCTTGTAGAACGGAAGGTTGGATGCCGTACCCTTGCTCGCCGGCTAACATTTCTCCACTTATTTTTAAGAGAACACGGCGGTATTTGGGGGGCATTAGTCTTGGCCAAGTTGATAACGCGTGAATCGAGCAATCGAGATATTTTCGCCTAATTTTGCAATTTTTTGCGCGACTAAGTCTGAAATCTTCACTTTCGGGTCCTTAATGAACGCTTGTTCTAAAAGGCATTGCTCTTGATAGTATTTTTCCAACTTCCCGTTCACAATCTTCTCCCAGGCAGCTTCAGGTTTTCCGGATTCCTTGACTTGAGCCAGGTATATATTCTTTTCCCGCTCAATCATGGCTTCTGGGATATCTTCCCGTTTCACAAACAAAGGTTGTGCAGCTGCGATTTGCATGGACAATTCCTTGACAAAGGCTTGAAATTCTTCATTCCGCGCCACGAAGTCTGTTTCACAGTTCACTTCTATCAGAACGCCGATTTTGGACCCGGCATGGATATACGATGAGATGAGGCCTTCCTTCGTTTCACGTCCAGCCTTCTTTTGCGCAGCGGCTAATCCTTTTTGACGTAATAAATCAATCGCTTTTTCAATGTCGCTTCCAGTGTCTTGTAAAGCTTTTTGGCAATCAAGAATTCCTGCCCCGGTTTTACCTCGCAACTCTTTCACCAAGGCGCTCAAGCTAGACATACGCATTCTCTCCTACTTAAGAAATGTAAATGAATGTATAACTTAATGATATGAATGGACAGCCTTTAGGCGGGCTGTGCATTCTCTGAAGCCATCACTTCTGAAGGCCCAGACTCTGATGGTTCGGGAAGAAACCCGTCTCCATTAGCGGCTGACTCTTGTCGTTTTCTCCGCAATTCAACCCCCTCCAGGCATGCATCCGCAATTTGCGCGGTAAATAGCTTGAGAGATCGAATGGCGTCATCGTTGCCCGGAATTGGATAGTCGACTCCTTCTGGGTCGCAATTAGTATCAACCAGCGCGATTACGGGAATGCCTAAGCGATTGGCCTCCTTGACTGTGATATGCTGAATCCGGGTGTCCAAAATGTAAATGCAGCCTGGAATGTCTTTCATGCCCTTAATTCCGCTCAAGTATTTTTCTAACTTCGCCTGCTCTTTTTTCATTTTGACGATTTCTTTTTTCTTTAGCCGGTCATACGTCCCGTCTGTTTCGGCGGCTTCTAATTTTTTAAGTTGCGTAATACTCTTGCGAAGCGTTTGAAAATTGGTCAGCATCCCACCGAGCCATCGTTGATTGACAAAAAACATTCCTGAGCGATTGGCTTCTTCTTCCACAATGCTCATGGCTTGCCGTTTGGTGCCGACGAATAGGACTGATTCACCGGCTGCGACCGTATCACGTGTAAATTCGTAGGCTTTTTGGAAGCATTGCAATGTGATTTGTAGGTCAATGATATAGATTCCGTTTTTCTCGCCAAAAATATAGCGTTTCATTTTAGGGTTCCAGCGATTCGTTTGATGCCCAAAGTGGACCCCAGCTTCCAATAACGATTTAATCGTGACCATAGCGGACCTTCCCACCCCCTTTCAGAGAAAAATGGATTAGCAGCAAGTTGTTCTATCTATTGAAACTGTCAAAGAATTCTGGTGATTCAAATGGGACCGGCAGGAGACAACGAAGAAAGACTGTCGAGTCAGGCAGGTTATTCCAAGTGAAGAGAGATCCATGAAAAATACGCAAATTTAACAAGATGCTCCTAAACCAATCAACTGTAGCATAGGTGAAAAAACCAATTCAAGCAATGCTCTTCGGTTTCCGGCGGTTCGTATGGGTTCTCGCAGTCCTTGGTCATTCCACGAGATACCTTTCACGGGCGTATGCGTTCTAACGTTTTAGATAACATTTTGACTCTATGAGACCTCATGGCTATAGTCAATGCGCCGTTTTCCATTTTTTTTGATGCAAGGAGTGAATGTAATGGTTGAGATTCCCGTAAAGCTATATGTCAAAGGTCTATTAACAAAAGCTAAGGCGGCAGCTCGTCCGATGGCCTGTTTATCCAGTCAAAAGAAAAACCAAGCATTGCAAGCCATGGCGGAGTCATTGCTCGCTCACGAATCAGACATTCTAGAAGCAAATGAGCAGGACTTAGATGGTATTCCCAAAGATGGAGAGCAGCAGGCTCATCGGCAAGCGCTTGAACGAATTCGTATAAGCGAAGATGACGTTCGCAGCATGGTGAAACTGCTTTTAGATTTTCTTGCTTATCCTGATCCGGTTGGAGAGATGAGTCAGGCCTGGATGACTCCTGATGGCATGCAGGTCCATACGGTCCGCTCTCCCATTGGGGTCTTGGGCCTTATTTCCGATATGGGACCTTTCATGACGGTCGAGTCTTTAGGCATGTGTGTGAAAACGAATAATGTGTGTATTTATAGAGGCGGGCCAGAATGGACTCATACCAACCAGGCCTTAGTCAGTTGTCTGACTGCGGCTGCGGTGGAACAAGGTGTGCCAGATGGTGCACTTATTTTTATTGACCGTGGAGCGCCTGAGGCCGCCTTGGAAGTGGCGCGTCAGCCGCAGTATGTTCAGGCTGTGGTCCCACGCGGAAGGGCCAGTTTGCGAAATGGCATTGTCGAACAGGCTCGGGTGCCTGTGATCGGGTTTGATGGTGGGTTATGTCATGTGTATGTGGATCAGGATGCAGATATTCCTTTGGCACAGACGATCGTGGTCAATTCGAAAGTACAGGCGCCAATGGCCGCAAATGCCATGGATACAGTCCTTGTGCATCGAGATGTAGCTAGGTATCTGTTACCAGGGCTAACCCGTCGGTTGCTTCATGAATATCGGGTCGTACTGAATGGATGTCCCAAAACCGTTTCTATGTTGGGAGTGTTGGAGATGACTGGCCATTTAGGTATTAATAAGGCTGAAGAAGCCGACTGGAACAAGAAATTTCAGTCGTTAGTGATGAATATTAAAGTCGTGGCAGATCGCCAGGAAGCCTTGGAGCATATTGCGAAATATTCTCCAGGCCATACGGATTCCATTGTGACTCGTGATTATGACTTTGCCATGCAGTTTGCTCGTGAAGTTGATTCAAGTGCCGTACTCATTAACGCCTCCACTCGTCTTCATGGAGGAGAGCAGTTTGGGTTGGGGTCCGAGCTGGGCACGAACAGCCAACGTTTGCATGCCCGTGGCCCTTTAACACTCTCAAGGCTCACGACTGAAAAATATATGGTGTTGGGAACGGGGCAATTGCAACAACCTCATCCGGTTCCACAGCCTTACGAAGACGCTATGATGTTATCTTCAAAGTTTTAGTCATCAATTAAAATAGAGTCTGCAAGGTTTTACTGTTTTGAGGGAATTGGAATGCTTGGTAAAACTGCTTGGATCGTTAATCCTCTTTCACTTACCTGTTTTGACGAATGAGTGATGGAAGAAAGGGGGATAACCGGCCAACTGTCAGATAGAGATCTTATTGATTATTTACATTCTTGGGGTCTACGAGAATTTGATGATGAACAAGCCTATTTTCAATGGCAACGTCAGTCGTTGTCTCAACAAGATTTGCTGGAATTGCAGTCATTGGTTGAACAACGGCAGGGGGGGGCGAATGAACGAGCCGATATTCAATTCTATGATCTGTTAGCCAAGCCTACCGTTCTTCCTATTCTCTATTCTCAGCGTTTTAATTACTTTCAAAAAACTTGTTCTCTTATTTCTTCGAGGCTTCCCTCCAAAGGCCGTGTGTTGGACTTTGGCTGTGGGGTGGGAATTCTTACGTCATATTATGCCCGTCGGCACCCAGAACTTCAGTTTGTCGGTATTGATCGATCAGTTCGATCAATTGAAATGGCACAATGCGAAGCTAAAAGACGGCAATTGAGAAATGTCTGCTATCGGGTGTTTCAGGATATCGGCTCGCATGATAAAGAAGTATTCGACTGCATTCTGTCCACTCAAGCCTTATTCCAGTCTGAGCAAGAACCAGGCTTGCCTAGTAAGAATTGGGGAACGTTTGAGCGAGATATTGATCCTGCGCGGCAAGAAGCCCTTGAAATACAGACTGGCCTGAAAAAACGTTTAGAAGCCTTACTTGCTCTGCTGGCTCCTGCAGGGAAATTGATCTGTCTGGAGAAGACATGGAACCTTGGACGTCGAATTTTTTTTCAGCGCGCTCTAAGGGGAAAAGACCTTGGTCCTTTGAGTGAGCCTGTTCCGTGTTCTTATCATGAGTTGGGTGAGATGAATATTGATGGCCCTTTGTTTGAAGTGTCTCGGGCCTCTGCGAATGAACCTATGATCTGGCATGAAAATCCGTTTCACCGAGATGGAGAAACATTGTATCAATGTGTTGGTGGGCGTGCTGAACAAATGGCCATGTCTTTGGGTACGACGGAAAATCAGGAGATGTTTGAAGGGCAACATCCTCATTGGGGCGCATGGACTTTTCAATTTGGTGTGTGGGAGCAGGTATTAGCTTGGAGTTTCTGTAAGACCGCATCGGGTTTTCGAGGGCTCATGCTTGGCAGTTGGCAGGAGAAGGATCTCTTGTTTCAATTGACTCAACAAGTGAAGAATCTTAATGATGGGGAATTTAATGATTTACTTCAAGATTGTTGGGGGTCTCCTCGTAATATGACTCGGCAGGAGGCCTCTCCAGGTTACGAAAATCATTTTGCTTCTGCGCAGAATATTTATGAACGGCTGCCTCAAAAAGTAATTCTCCAAGAACAAACCTTTGCTGACGGGCAGGGAAAAGAAATGCATTTGGAAGTTGGAACAACCCAATCTTTGATCTATTTCTATTGGGCCAATACCTTTGATCAGCGCCAATTGGTTCTTATGGATGAAGCAGGGAGGCACATGCTCAATGAATATTATCAAGAATCTCTTCAAGATGCGCAACGTGCATCTTAAGAAATCCTTCCAGTTGTATGAGCGATGAAAATTCTTTGGTTATTGGGAGAAGAAAAACTGAAACGGCCGATGTAGAGAGGCAGCATAACAGGCTATTGTGTTGTACGTTTGTTGTTGTCTTTCAATGGAAAAATTTCTCCATTTCGTTGGTAGGCCGATAGTCAAGATTCTTCCATTATCGTGAATCCCGCTTACGGTCCCCCTCTCTAAGTACCTTAATAATTGTTCCCCTTCAGATTTGTCTGATGTACAAGTGTGGCCAGATGACGCTGTGACAGTCGAAGGCTGCTGGGGGTATTTGATTGAGATAGTCCCCGACCAGAGAAATAGGCCTATGGCAAAAATAATGATGTATCGCATAAAGTCTCCTGGAATATGGACAAAGTGTGGCGGAGACGGTGAAGATGGGTAAATACCCCGAATGGAGTGTAGAAAAAATCAATGAATACAGAGGGTTAGACTTGTTATTGCGTATCAAGGAGAATGGAGAGAGAGCTTTGTCGAATGTAGGTGAAATGCTTCAAGAGCATTCGCGTATCACGACTTAAGAAATATTAAGAAAGCAACAGAAATTTCCGACAAATGAAACACTACTATCAGTGGTTTTCAGGACGAATTTTTGTTGTTTTTCAATCTGATGAGGTGTTCTTGTCATAACAGACAGGCTGCAATGTTAAAGCCCTGTCAGAAGCCTGAGTGAAATGGGAAATTTCAAGCGGGATATTAGGAACAAGAGTCGAAAGAGTAGAAATGGTAAATGAACCAACCGCATTCTGGGTATTGATTGGTACCTGTTGTTTGCATTGGGCAACAGTCCTCGTGTTAATTCGTCGAGTGCGAGAAACGGAAAAGCCCTTTGCCTGGAATCTTCTAGGTTTGGCCGTGAGCGTGCTAGCGATGCAACAGACCTATGGGCTCTATCTGCAAATTACTGAAGTTAATCCGCCTCTGTTAAGCATATTGGGGGAGATGTTGGGGTTGTTGGTGGCAGGTTTGATGTTAGGAGGTATTGTCATGTTAGCCCCTATCTTGAAAATCCTTCAACGAAATAAGGAATTGTTAGAAGTCATTGATGAGCGCAATCTTGCGATTTGCCAATTTCATGAACGGATTGCCGGAACGCTACGACAGGTTCAAATGGCTATGGAAGTTGGAAAGCCTACGAGTCACACCATTGAGCAAGTATCAGAGATGTCGACAATGGTGCATGTGTTTCTAGAGGATCTTAAAGCTGGTGTGTTACTGGGCAACAAATTTGAAATTGCGCTGAAAACGCTTGTTGACGATCTGAGTAAACAAGGACCGTTCCCAATCTCCGTGTACGTTGATCCTCTAGTGGAAGATTTGCTGTCCTATGATCAGGGTGCAGAGTTGCTGCATATGTTGCGGGAAGCGATTCACAACAGTGTGCAACATTCCGGGGCGAAAAAAGGGAAAGTGTCTGTTAAAGTTTCAGACTCATTGATCGTGTTGGAGGTTTCTGACAATGGAAAAGGGTTTGAATTTGATCTTGTCGAGGCCCAAGAGCATGGCCTTGGGAATATGGCCCTACGTGCAAAAGAAATTGGAGCCCGTCTCAAGGTTCAAAGCCAACCCAATAAAGGGACCACAATTCTAATTGAGTTGCCACGAAACAAGCAGTCAGCGAATAGCAACTTTATAGCTTCCTCAGGTGATTCTTCCAGAGAAGTTGCGGAAAAAGTCTCTGTCACGTAAGGAGCTTTTTTTGGAAACGGAAATTATTCCTTTCGATACCTCTTTTTGCTATGGGCCGTTTCTGGCATGAAGCAAAGTCTAAAAGACTCAGGATTAATTAATCAATGAGAATGATAGAGGTTAGGGGAAAAGTGGTGGCGGTGGAGGGTCTCGAACCCCCGGCCCGCGGCTTATGAGTCCGCTGCTCTACCACCTGAGCTACACCGCCATTTACTGAGACAAACGAAGATGTTGACCTTATTGTCACGAATAGAAGAAGAAACCTATACCATAGGTCGTGAAGCTCCCACAATTCCTTTTCTTGAAACTGTGAGTTTTCTTTCATTATTTTTTAACCTTAAGTACTGATTAATTGATTATGACTGATACTGCTGAGGCACTTCCGAAACAATCGGTGTTGGTTGGCCGGCAGGCCATATTTGATCGTCATGGAGAGGTTTTTGGATACGAGCTGCTCTATCGGGATGGGACTGGGAATAGTGCCAATATCATGGATGGAGATGAGGCCACAGCCCGAGTGATGGTGAACACCTTTTTAGAATTAGGTCTTGATCAGATTGCGGGAGATGCGCTGGCCTTTATCAATCTGACGGCAAATTCTTTCATGGGCAAGCATTATGAAATTCTTCCTTCAAAAAATGTGGTGTTGGAAGTCTTAGAAACGATTGACCCAACGCCGTCTGTATTAGAGGCACTTCAAGAAGCCAAGCAAAGTGGCTATTACATTGCCTTAGATGATTTTGTCTTGAGGGAATCTCATCGTCCTCTTTTACAGCATGCGGATTTTGTCAAAGTTGATGTGTTGGCGTTGACTGAAGCCGAACTTCATGAACAGGTGCAAATGTTTCAGGAATATTCGATTCAGTTGTTGGCTGAAAAAGTCGAGGATTTGGCGATGCATACTCAATGCTTGGCTTTGGGGTTCGAGTACTTTCAGGGATATTATTTTTGTAAACCGCAAATCATGGAAGGCGTGAGTCTTTTGGGCAATCGGATGGCGATTGTCTTGCTTCTTGCGAAGCTTCAAGATCCTTCCCTGGAAATTGAAGAACTTGAAAGTTTAGTCAAAAATGATGTAGCGCTGAGTGTCAAGCTCCTGCGATATGTCAACTCTGCGTCAGTTGGTTTGCCCCGATCGGTCGATTCAATTTCTCAAGCTATTGGTTTAGTTGGGACAGATCGCATGCGGCAATGGGCTTCCCTGCTCGTGTTATCCCAGATGGGAGACAAGCCTACAGAGCTTATGCGAGTGGCCCTGATAAGAGCGCATATGTGTGAAGCCTTGTGCCCTCTTTTTGGAGTGTCTTCAGGCCAGGGATTTACGGTAGGAATGTTTTCGATCTTAGATGCCTATTTGGATTGTGAAATGAAACAGCTTTTGGCAGATCTTCCGCTTGCAGAGGAGATTCTCGATGCGTTGTTGAAGGAAGAGGGTCAGTTAGGGGAAATATTAAGAGGTGTTCTGGCCTATGAACGTGGAGAATGGGACCAACAAACTATTGGGGTTGTTGAGCTAAGCATATTGAAATCTCTCTACTGGCAAAGTATTGAATGGGCTAATGGCATCATGGCGACGATTAAACCAGAGAAGAAAGGTTCCTAGTGTCGCTTGGACTTAGGTTCTCCGTTTATCGTCCTGCTCTCCGATAAAGGAATGAAGAACACCTAAGCCCTGTTCGCCAAGTTCCACAGGTTTTTCTTCCTCTTCTGTTGCAATTTGATCATCAGGTAGTTTGGGGGTGATCTTGGCCTTAATTTCGTCTTCCAGGGCCTCGTCAGAAAGGTCCATATCATTTAAGAGCGCATGTAAACGCTGGAAAGCCAGGATGGAGCGTGCGTGAGAAGCCCACGAACCTGAAAACTCCGTATCATTGACTTTGGTAATGCTAGTCCAGAACTTAGATTCTTCAGGTTCAGACATGGTGCCATCCACAAAGGCTTGCAATTTGTTCAATAAGGTTTCTTCGGTCTTTTCGAATCCATCATACTCGACAAGGGATCGTTCGATAGGCCGTTGAGCCAGAACGGTAAATGTTTCTCGCCAAATATCTAAGGGTTGAGTCGTGCCATTTTCAGAAGAAGAGGGATCTTGTTGTTTCTGCAGAATTGTCAGGAATTGTTCTAGGGCCTTCACTTTCCTGGCCGCTAAACTGCCTAGCGGGATTCCCCAGACATGGGCAATTTCATGATCTTTCATCGGTGCTGTGCCCGCCGTCACAAATTCTTGTTGTGACATTTTAAGGCGGCGACGAAAGATTGCCCGTCTTCGTAACAAGGCTTGAAATTCTAGCAAGAGTCGCTGAGTTTGATAATCTTTTTGAGTAAGCTCCTCTCGTTCCCAGGCTCGATCTAATTTGCGCAGTTCCTGCCGAAGTAGAACAGAGGGTGCTTGGTTTTTTGTCGTTTTTAGCATTTCTTGGTCAGTGTGAAAGTCTTCGCGAAGCAAGCGTTCAGCCATTGCAATCTTTCGATCGATGAGTGCAAGTGCTTGTTTGAGAAATTCTACATGCATGCCTGGCCGTTCGCGCTTTTGGCGATAATAGCTTTTATATTGATTTGAACGGGAAGCCACGTTCTGTACAGCTTCCAAAGAAATCGTTTTCCCTGTTGGCTGTGTCCCAGATAAAAAGCGGGAATCAGGTTGGTCTGTGGCCATATAATCAATTTGGTCTTGGGTCATGTCCATATATTGTAATAAGAGCAGCTGTATCATGGTCTGATTCTGAAGAGGAAGGGCCTTCAGAGCCGATTCGATGTGTTCATACTGCAGGGTTGATGTCATAACTGTTCCTGTTTTGATTAGACTGTGAGTTATCCTGAGCTGGCCTCATTCATAGATTCGAGATAGGTGGCGGCGTATTCACGGAGTTGTTGGACCGTTCCGCTGGCATAGAGCTCTCGAGGTATAGGAACTTTTACGAGCTTGGAGACATCGGCTCCTCGTTCAGCCGCCCAATCTTCATCAACATACAAAGTAACTGCCCCGTCTTGTTCTCGGCGAACAAATAAAATATTCTGTTCTTCTTCTTCCATCGTAATCCTCAAAAACTAGTAATAAATCATAGAGTTGTGATAGCACAGCCGTCAAATCGCTGTCAAAAGATGAGGTGCAAATGACTAGGCTGGCGCATTTTTGACAATACTCTAAAATGGGAACTATCTGGAATGATTGAACCTTTCCATACCGTTAGTAAGAGAAAAATACTGGCAAAAAAATGCACTGGCTAAGAATACCCTTGCCAGTGCACAACCTTTAAGGAATACTTGATGTTGTTAAGCCGTTGGGGCCAACCAAAGGTTTACCCTCCTAAGGTCTCCACGACTTCCTTCATGCTCTTCATGATACAGGTAAAAATTGGGATGTCTCGTTTCACGTACCGGCTGCCTTCGGAGCCTCGTAATTCCATAACGAGGTCTAGGAAATCTTGGGGAGAGTCGGTTTCAAAAGCCACCACAAATTCCTGATCATCCAACCCAAAAGAGTAGGTGGTGTTGAGTTTGACGGATGGGTATTTATGCCCGATTTCAATATGTTCATCCATCATGCCTTGCCGGGCGGCTTTGGTGAGTAGGTACCATTCGCGGGTTTTTTCAAATGGATAGACAAATATATACTTCGCTCGGCCTGGAGAAATTTTTAAACGGCGGCTTTCTTGCCCTTCATGTACGTGATTGTCGACATAAATAGACCGCTTTGTCATGGACAAATAAGAATAAGGGGTGGACAAATATTGTCCCAAGCCAGTAGCTAAGAGCTTTGAGCTCATTTCTTGGAACATTTCTAAATCATAGGTGATTCGCCACAACATGAAGTCGCAATCGCCACGAATCCCTGTGGTGGTATAAGGGACCACAATGACTTTGCCTGTGTATTCCTCTGCAGCTCGGATAAACTCTTGTTTTCCTCTGTCCCGTTCTTCTTTAGGAAGGCGGCGCCATAAGGGGTCGACTTTATAGAAACTAAAATTGACAAATTGTTGTTTGCCAGCCTGTTCGGCACCAGCCATAATACGACCTCCCCTGGAAAGAAAAACCTATGTATTTCTAATGATTTAAAACTAAAACTGGAAGTACTACCATCGAGACTCTAATCTTGTCAATCGGCACGGACTTCAAAGTCCAAGTTGCGTCGTGTGTTGCCAATAACTTACGGAAAAAAGGTTTATAGAATTTGAAAAAATAAGTAATATACGTAAATAAATACACGAATAAAAATATTAAAAATGTAGAAATTTTCTGATTGAAAATTAAAGTGATGCTTGCATTGCAGGAAAGGCTCATAGGCCTGAGTCTAAGTCTAAGTGTTCCCCTCATTCTTTGTGGAGCCCTGGATGCGGAGGCCCTCCTCAAAAATCTCACATCCAAACAAGTGCAGGAAGCCTTAAAAAGAGGAGCAGATTTTGCTGAACAACGCCGACCTCCCAATGAGCTGTACTGGCATTTTGGATCGACTGAAAAATTTGCGCCCTACGGTTTTATGGTCACGAAAGTCAGCGGGCTTGCCGTGATGTCCTGTCACTATGCCTTACGTGGGGAACGACCCACCGATCAAGATATTCAACGAATCTTAGAAGAAGACATGTTGCAGGTGGTGGTCATCATCTTTGGAGATTCCTTCAGCTTTGCGCGAGAGAGTTACCTGCTCTTTCAGCAGAATGGTCAGATGGTGGGAGTGTTGAATAATGAAGATAGCAAAGGCCATATTTCGTTAGGAAGCCGTTGACGATCAACAGCGTCAGGTCTGTTCAAAACAGTCCGACCAGCAAGGCCGCAGCCATTTTTTCGCGCGGAGCGTACTGGCACTACGTGAGCACGGAAAAAGGGCGAGAACGTCGCTGGCGGCTTTTTTCAACAGACCCATGGTCAAACCGACTTGCATTCGATTTAATGTGCGAGCGCAAGCCATGGGACAACACCATGGGGTAATGGTTTACCGCGCAAAAATTGTGGGTTTATTTTCGTATGATACATTTGATTCTGAGGCGCAGAGTACGCTTTTGGTTTTTCCAGGAACGGGCGGGGAGATACGTTTTGATCTAGACTTGTTAGCGATTCCCTAAATTTATTTAGTTCCAAACTTTATTTAAGATGGAGTGGTCCTGCGATGAAATTGTTGCGTGCTGATATTTTGGCAATCGGATCAGAGTTGCTTCATGGAGGTCGTGTAGACAGTAATTCTCTCTTTATTGCCCAGATGTTGGCTCAATGTGGCATTCGAATGCGGCATAAGATCGTCATGGGAGATGATGGGTTGGATATTCAAAAGGTGCTGAAAGCTTCGTCTCGGCAAGCCGATGTAGTGGTGTTGACGGGTGGTCTTGGTTCTACCGTCGATGACTGTACGCGTGAGGCTGTGGCTAAGGCATGTCATCGTCCTCTGACTGTGCATCGAAAAGCTTTAAAGATTTTGAACCGTCAACTTCAAAGGCGGAATCGAGAGGTGACACCCCTGTTAGCTCAACAAGCGCGTATTCCTTCTGGCGCAACGGTTTTGGATAACCCTATTGGAACTGCTCCTGGATTTTACGTTCATGAAGGAAGCTGTCTTGTGTTTGTCCTTCCCGGTGTTCCCCGAGAAGCCAGAGAAATGATGGGTTCCCAAGTTCTTCCTATTCTAAGGAAGAGGCTTCGAGCTACGGCCTTTCTTTGGACACATTCTTTTAACACCATAGGGTTGCCAGAAACTGATATTCAACAGCATGTCACGCCATTTTTGAACAAACAATCCGCGATTGCTCTAAGCTTGTTGCCGTCCACAAGAGGTGTGCAGGTGACGCTGAGTGCCTGGCGGCCCAAGAACTCAAAAACATCAAATTCCAAGAAAGCTTGGGTGTTTCCAGATGGAGAATCTCTGATCCGGCAGGTTCGAAAAGCTCTGAAGCCCTGGCTGTTTTCTGAGGGTGACAATACGATGGAAGAGGTGGTTGGAGAAATGTTGTCCAAGCACCAATGGACTGTTGCTTTGGCTGAATCCTGCACGGGCGGGCTTATTGCGCATCGTTTAACCGAAGTGCCGGGGAGTTCACGATACTTAGATCGGGGTGTCGTCACGTATAGCAATCATGCCAAACAAAAATTGGCCGGAGTCTCTTCTACTCTGTTCCCAAAATATGGTGCGGTGAGTGTTCAAGTCGCAGAAGCCATGGCCAAGGGGATTCGAACCAAAAGTGGTGTCGATCTTGGCGTGAGCGTCACGGGAATTGCCGGGCCTGGTGGGGGATCTGTTAGAAAACCAGTCGGTCTGGTCTATATAGCAATTGATGGCCCTAAAGGTTCCCAATCGCAACGTTTTCAGTTTGGAGGAAACCGTACGGAAATTAAATTTCGTACTTCTCAAGCCGCCCTCAATATGATTCGGTGTTATTGTGTTGGATAAAATCTTTGCAAATGGCTCGATGGAAGAGGTGCTGTGCCATCCACGAGTTCGTCATGCCCGCGAAGGCGGGCATCCAGGATGCTTACAAATAACCCTGGATTCCCGTATTCACGGGAATGACAACAACGCGAGAAATATCTTGAAGGTTCGCAACCTACAGACTTCCTGATGAAAGTGCGAAGATGATCCGGGCTTTTGTTGCAGTAGAGCTCTCGTCTGATATTCGAGAAAAACTTTCTGCTCTCCAAGGACAACTTAAGAAAGTATTGCCGCCGATGAATTGGGTGCACCCTGAATCAATTCATCTGACTTTAAAATTTTTGGGTTGGGTTGATTCTTCACGAGTCTCTCAGCTCCTGTCTGCTCTGGAGCTTATTGGAAATAGGCAGAACACGTTTTCATTGGAGATTCAACGTCTAGGGGTTTTTCCTTCTATCAAACGTCCTCGCATACTCTGGGTTGGGGTAACAGGACAGACACACATCATGCAACAGTTAGTCTTAGAAATTGAGGCAACTTTAGAGTCTCTCGGGTTTCCACCTGAAGAGAAACCCTATCATCCTCATCTCACTCTCGCCCGGATTAAACGAGACAATGCGCTTGTTGGAGCAGCATTGATAGAAAACAAGGTTTTGGAAGCAGAACAGTCGATTGGCCTCATGACTGTTGAAAAATTTCTCCTCTTTCAAAGTGACATTGATGCTTTCGGAGCCACATATACTCCGTTGGGAACTGTCCAGTTGTCAGATAGTAATCCAGAGGCCTAAAAGAGTTGCCCAAGAAAGGCATTTACCTGTTTGGGTGCGTCGGGTAAGATAGTCAGACCCTATTTTTCATTGATATTGAACCAAAGGAACATTGATGGCTGATCGTACTGCGTCCCACAAAGAGAGTCCCAAAGACGGAAAGAAACAAGCATTGGATCTGGCTTTGACCCAAATTGAAAAACAATTTGGGAAAGGGGCTATTATGAAATTAGGGGGAGCTGAAGTTCCGGCTGATATTCCAGCAATTTCGACCGGCTCCTTGACTCTGGATATGGCGTTAGGTATCGGAGGCTTGCCCCGTGGCCGAGTTATTGAAATCTATGGGCCAGAGTCGTCAGGAAAAACTACCTTGTGCTTGCATGCTATTGCCGAAGCGCAAAAAGCCGGAGGAGCCGCCGCCTTTATCGATGCCGAACATGCATTGGATATTGCCTATGCCAAAAAGCTAGGGGTGGATACCGACGACTTACTTATTGCACAGCCAGATACCGGTGAGCAGGCCTTAGAGATTGCGGAAACACTGGTTCG
Organism: Nitrospirales bacterium; assembly: GCA_965223295.1. Lineage (GTDB taxonomy): Bacteria > Nitrospirota > Nitrospiria > Nitrospirales > UBA8639 > Nitrospira_E. The sequence goes on from CBDCWC010000002.1 coordinate 449,965, forward strand.
CAGTGGCGCCTTAGATATCATTGTCGTGGATTCCGTGGCGGCTTTAGTGCCGCGAGCAGAAATAGAAGGAGAGATGGGCGATTCCCATATGGGTTTGCAGGCTCGACTCATGTCGCAAGCGTTACGAAAATTAACGGGAGCAATTTCTAAGTCACAAGCTTCGCTGATCTTTATTAATCAGATTCGGATGAAAATTGGCGTGATGTTTGGTAATCCCGAAACGACTACGGGCGGCAATGCCTTGAAATTTTATTCATCAGTCCGTTTGGATATTCGCCGAATCGAATCCATCAAAGAAGGGCAAGATGTGAAGGGCAGTCGGGTGCGAGTCAAAGTGGTGAAGAATAAAATGGCTCCACCATTCAAGCAGGCGGAATTTGATGTCATGTTTGCCGAAGGGATTTCTAAGGTCGGTGAGCTCGTCGATCTTGGAGTGGATCGTCGGATTATTGATAAGGCAGGAGCTTGGTATTCCTATAAGGAAGAACGCTTGGGCCAAGGGCGGGAAGCTGTGAAAAATTTCCTGAAAAGTAATCCAGATATCGCCGACACCATTGCCACCAAAATTCGAGAGAGTTTTGGGTTGGCGCCGAAGGGCGAAGATGCCCCGCCGGCCACGGTTTCGCGAGGTGATTCAAAAAAATCGGTTGGTGCAAAATCATAACGAAGAAAAATATAATTTATTTCTTTAAGTTTTGAATTACAGTCAATGCCATTGCCATGATTTCTACTTCTCTGGAACTACGCCAGGCCTTCCTCGACTACTTTAGTGAGCGAGGACATGCCGCCGTTCCCAGTGCCCCGCTAATTCCACAGGCAGACCCCACACTCCTCTTTACCAATGCGGGAATGAATCAATTTAAGCGCATTTTTTTGGGCGAAGACACGCGGCCCTACTCTAGGGCTGTGTCGATTCAAAAATGTATGAGGGCTGGTGGAAAGCATAATGATTTAGAAAACGTCGGCTTTACGCGGCGGCATCATACCTTTTTTGAAATGCTGGGCAATTTTTCCTTTGGCGATTATTTCAAAAAAGAGGCCATTGCGTTTGGTTGGGAATTTCTGACAAAAACCGCCGATCTTCCAGCCGATCGGTTGTGGGTCACGGTTTTTCGAGATGACCAAGAAGCCTATGATTTATGGCACAAAGACATGGGCGTATCGGAGAATCGGCTAGCTCGGCTTGATGAAAAAGACAATTTTTGGCAGATGGGCGATACGGGTCCCTGCGGTCCCTGTTCGGAAATTCTCATCGATCAAGGTGAAGCGTTTGGTTGTGGGCAGGCCACATGTGCGGTGGGATGTGACTGTGACCGGTATCTGGAGATTTGGAATTTGGTGTTTATGCAGTTTGATCGAGATTCAACTGGAACTTTGAACCCACTACCCAAGCCGAGTATTGATACCGGGATGGGGCTGGAGCGTTTGGCAGCGGTTACTCAAGGAGTATCTTCGAATTATGACAGCGATATCTTTCAACCGCTTTTAGAGAACATTGCTAAAGCGACTGGCCATGAATATGGAACGGTCACGGAGCATGACCGCTCCATGCGTGTGATTGCGGATCATGTGCGAGCGATGACCTTTCTTATTTCTGATGGGGTGTTGCCGTCCAATGAAGGCCGAGGCTATGTGTTACGGCGTATCATGCGACGAGCTGCGCGACATGGGCGGTTGCTTGGAATGGAGCGCGAATTCTTGTTTGAATTCGTCCCCACCGTGGTTACACAGTTAGGGGCTACGTATCCAGAGTTGCGGCAAATGGCCGATACCGTGTCCGAGATCGTTCAGGGGGAAGAGGGCCGGTTTATAGGCACGTTGGAACAGGCCTTGCCCCTTCTCAATCAAATCTTGCAGGACACCAAGCTGCAGGGAAAGACTCTGGTCTCTGGGGATAAGGTCTTTAAGCTTTACGACACCTATGGGTTTCCTTTGGATTTAGTGGAAGACGCGGCTCAAGAAGAAGGCCTGGCATTGGATCATTCCGGTTATCAGCAAGCGCTGGAGGGACAGCGGGAACGTGCCAGAAAAACCGCCAAATTTACGCAAGCGGCGTCTCGAGCAGATGTGGTGAAGGCCATTGAACAGTTTCCCGTAACGCAATTTGTGGGCTATAGCCAGACACAGGCTCAAGGTGTTCTCTTAGCCATGGTGAAGGGTGAACAGGTTGTCGATGAGTCCTATCAGGGAGAGGATGTGGAGTTTTTGCTAGATACCACTCCCTTTTATCCGGAGGGTGGGGGACAGGTTGGTGATCATGGAATGTTGGTTGGGCCTTCAGCCAGAATTCGTGTCACCGATACGACGAAACTCGGTAAGGGCTGGTTTCTTCACAAGGGACACATCACAGAGGGAGCCGTGCGTACAGGAGATTCTTTAACCGCCATGGTGGACGAGAGTCTGCGAGCCGATGCCGCTCGCAACCATACGGCCACACATTTAATGCATGCGGCCTTGCGAGAAATACTTGGTCCTCATGTCAAACAGCATGGTTCTTTGGTGGCGCCCAATCGGCTGCGATTCGATTTCTCCCATTTCAAGGGTTTGGGTTCCCGACATATGGAAGATATCGAAAACATGGTCAATGAACAGATTCGTCTGAACACCTTGGTGCAATCTGAAGAAATGGGTATTCAGGATGCCTTGGGTCGCGGGGCTTTGGCGTTCTTTGGTGACAAATACGGGGACCAGGTGCGGGTTGTTGAGATTGGCGATTTTAGTAAAGAATTATGTGGAGGAACCCATTGCCAACGTACCGGTGATGTGGGAGTTTTTCGTTTAATGTCAGAAGGGGGTATAGCCGCAGGGGTGCGCCGCATTGAAGCGCTAACAGGTCATGGTGCCTTACAGCATGATCAAAAGCGAAATAGCGAATGGGAAGAATTAGCCGGTCTGCTAAAAACCAGTCCACAAGAAGTTATCGAAAAAACAAAAAAACTCTTGGCCTCATTAAAAGACGCTGAGCGGGCCTTAGCAGAGACTAGGCAAAAAGCCTTAGAGCAGCAAGGTGCAGGGCAAGAGGCCGTGGTAAGAGAAGTGAATGGAGTACCTGTGCTTGTTCAACGGATTGATGGGCTCAATATGCAGGAATTACGTATCTTTTCTGATAAACTGCGCCATAAAGTGATGTCGGGCCTCCTGGTCTTAGGTTCGGCCCACGAAGGAAAAGTTGCTTTATTAGTCATTGTGGGAAAAGATCGAACCAAACAGTTACAGGCTGGGAAGGTTGCCCAGCATATTGCCAAGTTTGTTGGCGGATCAGGCGGAGGTCGGCCGGATATGGCGCAAGCTGGCGGCAATCAACCGGAACATCTCAATGCGGCTTTAGAAAAAGTCTATGACTATGTCGCGACTCAGCTTGGTTAAAAGTCAATAGGCAACATTCTGCTACGTTATTTTTTTATCAAACTTGCCTCAGATTGAACCGAAAAGGGTTTCAAAGAGCGTAAGGAAGGGTAAGATGAAGCTGTTCAGAAAACTGGCAATTGTGGGTCTGTTGACAGGGATTGTTGTCCTTCTCAGTATGTTAGTTTTTCTGGAATTCAATAGGCCTCTAGGAAATTCTCAGTCCGTGCAAATTGTTGATATTCCTCCCGGCACGGCCTTTACTCAAGTCTCGCACCTTCTTCATCAGCAAGGGTTTATCGAACCGGAGTGGTTTTTTCAGATGCTGGGGCGCGTTCAACAACTTGATCGAAAAATCATACCTGGTGAATATGAGCTCCATGCTGGTATGCGTCCAACAGAATTACTGGACAAGTTGGTCCGAGGAGAAGTGTACGAGCATTCTGTGACGATTCCGGAAGGCTATAACGTCGTGCAAATTGCGAATATTCTGGATCAGAAAGATTTAGCCGACAAACAAGAAATTCTCCGTCTGAATCGCGACCAAGCCTTTATTGAAAGTCTGAATATTCAGGCTAATTCGCTGGAGGGTTATTTGTTCCCTGATACCTATCGATTTGCCCGCTACACTCCACCAGAGGCTATTGTCCGAACGTTCGTGAGTCGTTTTCATGAAGTTGTGACGCCGGAAATTCGTGCTCAAGCCAAATCAATGGGTATGACACTTCAGGAAGTGCTGACGCTGGCATCGGTTGTTGAAAAAGAAACAGGATTAGCTACGGAACGGGCACTCGTCTCTGGCGTGTTTCACAATCGATTGCGAAAAAATATTCCACTCCAAAGTGATCCAACTGTCATCTATGCATTAGAGTATTTTGACGGAAATATTCGCAAAGCCGATCTTTCTGTCAATAGTCCGTACAATACCTATAAAGTAAGGGGTCTGCCTCCTGGGCCCATTGCGAATCCTGGTTTGGCTTCTATTCGAGCTGCCTTGTATCCAACTCCCAGTGATTTTGTGTATTTTGTTTCCCGCAACGATGGGAGTCATAAATTTTCTGTTACTTTGGCGGAACACAATAAGGCCGTGGATAAATATCAACGGCGGCCACGTTCCAGAAAATCCTCGTAAAATTTCCCCCCACCGGTTACCTGCATGACTATTACCGAAAATCTCCAGCGACTAGGAGTCACATTACCTTCAGCACCACGACCAGTCGGGTCATATGTCCCTGCCTGTCAAGCAGGGGATTTGGTCTTTGTCAGTGGTGTTTTACCATTTCAGGATGAAAAGATTCTTCAGCCTGGCAAAGTCGGTCGAGAGTTATCGATCGAAGAGGGAAAGGTTAATGCCCGAATTGCCATCATCAATACGTTGGCGATTCTGCAACAGGAGCTTGGGGATTTATCTCGCGTCAAACGCGTCGTGCGATTGACGGGTCATGTAGCATCAGCAGAAGGGTTTGCCGATCAACCGACTGTGATTAATGGGGCGTCAGATTTCCTTGTGGAGATCTTTGGAGAAAAAGGGCGACATGCACGGTTGGCACTTGGAGCATTTGAATTGCCGCTCCACGCTTCCATAGAACTCGAACTCATCGTTCAAATCTCCCTAACCTAACCTAATCTGATCTGTTCAAAATACTTTTCTTTTCCAGTTCCTAATTTTTGACAAAACGCATAGAATGTTTCTTGGTAAGGATCTTAGACTACCACATGAGGCTGTCTGCGACAGAACCGAATTTATTGTGAGTCTGTGGTCTGAAGCTGTCGAATTTCTTCCGCTTGTTCATCCACTTTTTTCTGCAAATTCAGTAATTGTTTCTGAAGTATCTCGATATCTGAAGAGTTTTCTTTCTCGAGATAATCGATGGTGGGAGGGAACAGTGCTTCTTCTTCTGATAATGCTTCTTTTGATGGTTTGGTTGAATAGTTGATAGCGATCCAAGAATCCGTTTGAGAAAATTTCATAAAACGTTGAGCGGCTTCTGTGGAAAGGATGGCCTCTTTGTTGGAATACAGAATCCTCGTGGTTCTCTGGAGATTTTTTGAAGAAGTCGAAGTTTTAGATGCCTTGATTGGATGATTCCTAGAATTTTTCAACGTCAGAACCATAATGGTCGGTGAGAAGATTGAAATGGTCCCGTCCACGGGTACGATGTCTTCATTTTCCCCTGCACATTGAAATGTTACCAGCTCATCAGGTGTTGCTCGAGAAATGGCTTGAGCAAGGTGGGGAACTAAGAAATCAATCTGGGTGGAAGAGAAAACGGGGAGTGAAGTGGAGCTAGAAAAAAAAAGTTCTTGGAGGATACCCTTTTCCTGGATTTGAGAGAATTCTTTTAGGATATTCTTTAAGAGAGATTCTGTGAAAGTGTGAGGATGATTGGGCAAAAGAGTAAAGAGTTTGGATGTTTCTAATGCGACGCGGCCTTTCGGGCTTTGATGAATAAGAGTTTCGATTTCAGGTGTCCAAGAACATTGAATCGTCAAGAAAAGAAAGAGGGCCAATGTTCCACTCGGTTTGAGAACAGAAAAGAATCTAGATGAGAAAAGTGGAGTCTTCAAAAGAGAGGCAGGTCTTTAAATGCGAATGAGGTTTAGATCAATGGGATGCGTGAATAAACCGAATGATGAGGCAACGAGAAAGTTGTTGGTATCGAGCACAAAAATATTGGCAGCCCCAATACACACAAACTTTATTTTGGCTTGATCCCGCAAGCTCTGGCTATGCCATCTTGATAGCGCCCCCATAATTTGAGGGATTCTTCTAAGTGAGAAAGGAGCATCTGTTGTTGATCTCCCTCAGTGCTATGATGAACGATCATATCGTAGATGACTTTTCTAGCCCCGGGCTCAAACATGTGCTCTGCGCGAATATAATCCATAGCTTCTAACGATAGGCCATGGTGTTGGACGAGCGCGTCCTTTTTGATTAAATCTTCAATCTCAGCTTGGTTTTGTGCAGGAGTGGGATATAAAACTTCTTCGGGGTCGCTGGATGTTCCCTTAATAAAGATCGTTAAAACGGCGGCTCCCAAGGTCCAATCATCTGCTTGGCAAATCGTATTGAGCCATTCGCGATAGAGTCGGCTTGGTCCCAATAACTCCACATCTCGAAAACCCGCTCGATTGAAACCAAGTCCGTTCATCATTTGTAGGAATAATTCCTGGTGGGGTCGGCCAAGAGAAAACCCGCCGGTTTCTTCCTCATAAATAATTGTGGCAAGGCGTCGGCGAGCTTCCCATGGAGGGTTTTTCCCAAGAATTTGTGCGAGGAGAATAGAAAAATCGCGAATATACACGACGTATTCTTGGTGAAAAAAAATATTTAATTGTTTTTTTGTGATTGTGTTACTTTGAAAGAGAGCGGTTGCCCAATGTTGTTTGCGGCGCAACACATCAAAAATGCGGTCGCGGAACTGTTCGGGAGAAAGTGTCCTCGGCATTGACGTCTGAATGAGAAGATGAAATGTTCCTGAATGACTAAGGGAAGGTGATCCTGAGTGGCGCTAATAACTTAAACGTTGCGACGGCGTATTCATTAAGCATAGAATATCACATATTTAGTCTATCTGTAACCATGCAACCAATTAGTATTGCTGATCCAGACAGTATTTTGGAATTGTTAGCCCACGTGTCCCTGAGGGGGCCCGGGCTGATAACTGAAAATCTCATGGAATACATTATGGATGAGGGGTTTATGGAACCCACATATCTTAGTGCAAAGGGGGAAGATCCTGAAGCTTACTATAAAGGGGAAGCAAATGCCTGGGCGGTCTATCAGGTGCGGGAATGGAAGCGAGTGTTGATTATTTCAGGCGGTGCTGGGAAGGAACGAAGGATGCAAATAACGGAAACACCCTAGGGTAGTAAGGCTGTGGCATCGCTTGTTCAGCGAATGCTTGAGTGAAAACCTGTTTTGAGGGTAAGTTAGTACCATCCGCCCAACAGTTTCCCTTCTTCAAAATATAAATACCGGTGTTTGATGGTACTGGAATCAATCCAATCCTCATAGACCCATTCTTCTCGTCGGATGCCCTTATCGGTATAGCTGACATTCATTTGGTAGGGAGAACCCCAGGCCTTCATGACCTGTTCGCGGCTCATTCCAGCCATGACAGCTTTATCCTGAACATGTTGCTCGCCGGTAGGGTCCAAGTATCGAGGGATAATGCCCCAGCCGAGCATCCAGAGAGCAAACGCTCCGAGCACGCAATACAGGGCAAGCCGAACTGGCCGACGGCAGATCCAGGGAGTTGGAATTGTGCTGGAAGGTTGGTCGTCGGATGCTTGGGTGTTTAGTGGGTAGGGAGCGGCCATCAGATAAGTCTTGTCTGTTCTAGATCTTTGAATTTGTCTAGTAGAACTCACTCTATCAGTGGGTTTGAAAATGGGTCAAGGGAATGATTTCATGTTTCTTGAAGTTGAAAATAATCCAAATTTTGATGGGTCCTATTTTGTTCGATTTAACGAACTCGGACCTCCTCGGCTCTTAACGCACATCAAGTCGTATGAACGGCGCTCAAGGGGAGAATGGTGTCAGGTCGTCGGATGGTGTGATGATCCTGAACAACCCCTGTGTCCTGCGTATGCACAGAAAGTGGAAGATTCTGGCGCGGGAACGGCGTTTATTGTCTTTGGTGGGAATTGGGGGATCCGTTTAAAGCCGGAAGACCATACCGGAGAATGGAATCTTTATGATGATGAGCAATGGGGAGAAGGCTATTTATCGATTGGAGAAGAGCGCGACCTTCGATTTGTCTCGCTTGACGAAAGCAACTTGTAGAAGAACGGTGTGTCAATCTTCATATTCTGGACGGGGAATTGATTTCTTTGTTGGGGGTTTCACGGGTTGTTGTTGAAAGTCTTCGGAAAAAGGGTTCATGATGGATTCGTGGGTTAATCGTTGTTGACGTTGGACAAGCTGGAGACTTTGCGTGCCAATTTCTAAACGGTCAATTGGAGTGTGACTTGAAAGGCTAGTGGGAATCCCATTAATGGCAAACATTTGGTAGGCTAAGGACCATGATAACTTTTCCTTCTCTCGTTCTCTCACGATAAATGAGGCTTCAGGCGAGGGTGGGCCTTTAAACACTAATACCCATAAATTTGATCGAAACGCGGGAGCTGCTCTATCCGAAGGGGGTAAAAATTCAGGTACGAGAGATTGAATCGTATCTAATGGGACTGCCGGGGAGAACTCAATTTCACAACGCTGCACATAGAGTGTTGGAAAGTCTTTGCCCTCGTTACGGTCGGGAATATAGGTAAACGAATAGCGAACCTGGACACCATTTCGTGTGTAGGTGTACACATCTTCCCCATTTTCAGGTGACACTAGGTTTTTGAAATATTTTTGCCAATCTGCAAATGTGTAATAACTAAAGACCCGCAACGCGGCTTTTCGAGAGCGCACAGCCATTGGCGTTCCCAGTTTGGCGCGTAATTCTTCTTGTGTGAGCCCCAAGAATCCATCTTCAAAATATGGGTTGGCAGAGGCATTGGAAGGAGCGTTTGTGCTAGCGACGAAGCAGAGTAGAAGCGACAAGATGAGAAGAGAGAGCTGAGAAATGGGTTTTTGGTAAATAGTATTTGGCATTGGCATCACATGACCAACGTAGAGATAGACAATGTTTTATCCTATTAGTTGAAAATCTTTCAAGTCAAGAAAGGCTTAGCTGCGCAGGTACGTGAATTGTAATTTCATCTGATGTGTGTGACAAGCGAACATGATGGGAGGACGGGCATGATCGAACAGTTGGAGGAACTCTTAAATAATCGAATCCTTGTGCTGGATGGTGCGATGGGGACGATGATTCAAAACCATAAATTAGAAGAAGCTGATTTTCGAGGAACGCAATATGTCGATCATGTCTGTGATGTGAAAGGCAATAACGATCTGCTAGTGCTGACCCAGCCAAAGATTATTGAAGATATTCATGTGCAATACCTTCAGGCCGGCGCCGATATCATTGAGACCAATACTTTCAACTCCAATGCCATTTCAATGGCGGATTATCAAATGGAAGCATTAACGCATGAATTAAATGTGGCTGGGGCTCAAGTTGCAAAGCGGGCGGCGGCGAGAGTGATGGCGGAGCAGCCAGGCAGACACTGTTTTGTGGCGGGGGCCCTAGGTCCTACTAATCGAACAGCGTCGATGTCTCCGGATGTCAATAACCCGGCGTTCCGTGCTGTCACATTTGATGATTTATCTCAAGCCTATTACGAACAAGTCCGGGGCTTGGTGGAGGGTGGAGTCGACTTGCTGATGGTTGAAACCATCTTCGACACGTTGAATGCCAAAGCGGCGTTTTTCGCAATTTCTCAATACTGCGAAGAAATTCATCGCGAGATCCCAATCATGGCATCAGTGACTATTACGGATTTGAGCGGACGGACGCTATCTGGTCAGCTTATTGAGGCATTTTGGAATTCTATCTCTCATGCCAAGCTTCTGAGTGTGGGAATTAATTGTGCATTAGGAGCAAAGCAAATGCGTCCTTATATTGCGGAACTCTCCAATGTGGCGCCGGTCTACATTAGTTGCTATCCCAATGCGGGGTTGCCGAATGCTTTTGGTGGGTTTGATGAAACCCCAGAACGAATGGGCGCAGACCTTCGAGATTTTGCCAGTCAGGGGTGGGTGAACATTGTTGGTGGTTGTTGTGGCAGCACGCCCGATCATATTCAAGCCATTGCGGAAGGGGTCAAAGGTTGCGCGCCGCACAAAAAAACGCATGTGCCGCGCATCACCCGCCTGAGTGGATTAGAACCCGTGTCCATTCGCCCTGAAGCGAACTTTGTCAATATCGGGGAACGCACGAATGTGACGGGCTCGCCAAAGTTTGCCAAGCTTATTCTTGGCGAAAATTTAGAAGAGGCGTTAGCCGTAGCTCGGCAGCAAGTAGAAGGGGGCGCGCAAATCATCGATGTAAACATGGATGAAGGCCTCCTGGATTCGGAAAAAGCTATGGTGGAATTTTTACATCTCATTGGGTCAGAGCCGGATATCGCGCGAGTACCCATTATGATTGATAGCTCAAAGTGGTCGGTGATAGAAGCTGGGCTGAAATGTATTCAAGGAAAAGGCGTCGTGAATTCCATCAGCTTGAAAGAAGGAGAGGAAAAATTCCTTGAACAGGCTCGGCTGATTCAACGCTATGGTGCCGCGACGGTTATTATGGCGTTTGATGAAAGGGGTCAAGCTGATACCCTCGAACGAAAAGTCGAAATTTGTACCCGCGCGTATCGATTGCTTACCGGAAAATTAGATTTTCCGCCAGAAGATATTATTTTTGATCCCAATATTTTGACGGTGGCAACTGGGATGGAAGAACACAATGCCTACGCGGTGAATTTCATTGAAGCGACACGGCAAATTAAGGCCACCTTACCGTTCTGCAAAGTTAGTGGGGGAGTGAGCAATATTTCTTTTTCGTTTAGAGGAAATAATGTGGTGCGTGAAGCGATGCATTCGGCATTTCTCTATCATGCTATTAAGGCTGGATTAGATATGGGGATTGTGAATGCCGGCCAACTCGGTGTGTATGAAGAAATTCCCAAAGATTTGCTCACGTTAGTGGAAGACGTCTTGCTCAATCGTCGGCCTGAGGCGACGGAGGAATTGGTGGTCTTTGCCGAAACGGTGAAGCAGCAGGGCAAGACCGTCGTGAAAGATGATGTCTGGCGAAAAGGAACAGTTGAAGAACGGCTCTCCCATGCGTTGATCAAAGGTATCGTAGAGTTTATTGATGACGATGTTGAGGAAGCCCGTCAGAAACTCCCGAAGCCATTAGATGTCATCGAAGGGCCACTCATGGATGGCATGAATGTCGTGGGAGAATTGTTCGGTGCGGGAAAAATGTTTTTGCCACAGGTCGTCAAGAGCGCCAGGGTCATGAAAAAAGCGGTGGCCTATTTATTGCCGTTTATGGAGGCCGAAAAAAGTGCAGGTGCGAGTCAGAGTCAAGGGAAGGTTCTATTAGCAACGGTCAAAGGTGATGTTCATGACATTGGGAAAAATATCGTCGGGGTCGTTCTGGCGTGTAATAACTATGAAATTATTGACCTGGGCGTGATGATCCCATGCGATCAAATACTCCAAAGGGCGCGAGAGGAAAACGTTGATATTATTGGCCTCAGTGGGTTGATCACGCCATCGTTGGATGAGATGGTCCATAACGCGCGGGAAATGGCCCGAGAAGGGTTTTCTGTTCCTTTGCTCATTGGTGGAGCCACGACCAGTAAGGCGCATACCGCCGTGAAAATTGCACCGGGTTATACCAGTCCGGTGGTGCATGTGCTGGATGCATCTCTAGCGGTGAATGTTGTGCGCAAGTTACTGAGCTCAGATGATAGGGCTGCGTTTGTTCAGGACATCCAGGAAAAACAACAGAAAACTCGGGAAGCCTATGAATCGAAAACGACAGCCAAGAAACTTGTTTCTTTAGAAGACGCCAGAAAAAATCGTGTGGCGATTGACTGGGAGGCAACCGACTTGGCCAAGCCGACTGTTCTTGGCGCGAAAGTTCTTGAAGATGTCTCGCTGGAAACCTTCGTTCCCGTTATTGATTGGTCGCCGTTTTTTCATGCGTGGGAGCTGCGCGGGAAATATCCTAAAATTTTCGAAGATCCAGTCGTAGGCTCAAAAGCCAAAGAATTGTTTGACGATGCTCAAAAATTGTTACAAGAAATTATTGACAGCAAACTTCTCATCGCAAAAGGCGTCTATGGACTATTTCCTGCCAATAGTCAAGGCGATGATATTACGATCTATGAGAATGAGACTCGTTCGAAAGGCTTGTCGGTTTTTCATACGTTGCGGCAACAAATTGAAAAGCCACAAGGAAATCCAAACTACGCCTTAGCGGATTTCATTGCTCCGCAGTCGAGTGGAAAGGCTGACTATATTGGAGGTTTTGCTGTCACGGCAGGTATTGGTATTGAAGCACTATGTCAGCGGTTTGAGAAAGATCACGATGACTATCATTCCATTATGGCGAAAGCTCTGGCCGATCGTTTAGCTGAGGCCTTTGCTGAATGGTTGCATCGGGAAGTCAGAAAAATATGGGGCTTTGGGCAGGACGAAAAGTTAACGAATCAAGAACTTATCCAAGAAAAATATCGTGGAATTCGTCCCGCGCCGGGTTATCCAGCCTGTCCGGATCATACCGAGAAGCAACATCTGTTTGAATGGCTCGAGGTTGAAAAGAATGCTGGTATCACACTGACCGAATCGTACGCCATGTATCCTGCTGCATCAGTGAGTGGGTTTTATTTTGCTCACCCGCAAGCCAAATACTTCTCGGTAGGAAAGGTCAAGCATGACCAAATCCAAGACTATGCCAAACGGAAAAATATGGAAGTCTCAGAAGTGGAGCGCTGGCTTTCGCCGAACCTTGGTTATAATCCTGAGGAAATTTGACTTGAATCACGAAATGTGGCTGTCACTAGCTAGGTTGGATAGGCGAGTGTTGGTTGTAAAAGGTGTCTGACACCTTTTATGGGGGGAGTTATTCGGGGTCGGAGTAGCGGTTTCCGGCTTCGCCAGACCAACTGGAATGTCCAATCTCTTGAGATTCCCAGAGGGCTTGAATTTCCTGGTCGGCAAGCTCAGCTTCTTTTTCTTGTAAGACCTCTTCTCCATCCACGATTTGCATGTTCTGCGTTTCACCGTTGGCTCGGGTCGGCTCTGGCCCTCGGCCGCGCGGGGTGTTTTTGGGTAGGACATTAATTGGCATAATGATTACCTTAGCAGGGTTTCTGCTTAGGTTTCCACCAAAACAGCTTGAAGGTCTTCTTTCTGCTCAGCTATGTCTGGTTGACTTTGACTGCTCACAATCTGAAGCGCTGAGGCAATCCACCCGAATCGTTCTTCTGCCCATTCATTGAACGCTGTGGAGTGTTCAAAAACCAAATCCCAGGCAGGGGCGGAATCGAGTAATAACAATTGGTGAGGCTGGTTGTGTCCTGGATAGTAGACGACCAAGACCGCTGATTTTCCCATCAAACTGATGTCGGTGAACATGTGAATCATGGCCTTTGATGGCATGTTTACGGTCCGTGAGGCCGCTTCGACTATCGGACCATAGATGTGATGTAAGAATTGTTGAATGGCTTCATAGGGGGACTTTGAATGGTGCAAGTGTGTGTTAGGTGGTTCCCCAATAAGATTGTTGGTCAGGTATTCGAGGGCTTCAGCGGCTGGCATGGCTCCCGAGTTGACGAGCGAATCCATGATGTACGACATCCAATTTCTTGATTTAGGCACAGCAGTCATAACTTGATTCCTCATAGGCGCTCCTTTTGTGTTGAAAAGGAAGGCAGTTAGTTGTGGGTAACGGAGTCTACTTCTTAGGCGGGACCATGTAACATATTGAGTCCATTATAATAATAGCTTGTTCCATTTGGGTCAATTTTGAGCCATAGATTCTTGAGCATCTGATTTTAAGTATGCTCTTGACCATCCATTTTTAGAGGACTTAGAATGCACAATCGCTATGTTAAAAAATAATGCAAAATCAAAGAGTTACTTTCTTTCATCAGCATTTGATTGCTCGTTGTTTTTCTCGGATATTTCCCAGTAAGAGATAACTCATATTTTTACCTAGGGACTGTAGATGAGAGTCAATTATGATAAAGGCGGCCTGATTAGTCCTCTTCGTGTTCAATCCTCTTCAACCACGAAGGCCAGCAGTTCAGGCAAAAAAGCCAAAGTCATGCTAGTGTTTCCTCCCGATTGGTACCCCTCTGAGCCGTACTTGAGTCTTCCCACGTTAACGGCCTTTCTGCGTGAGGCTGGGCATGAGGTGGTTCAAAAGGATGTGAATCTCGAAATGTATGATTGGTATTTTAGCGGGGATTTTCTCAAGCATGTCTTGAAAAAAGTCCCGCGGCAGTTAGATCGCTTGAAAAGAATCGCTCGTGATCGAGAGCTAACCGATGCAGAAGTGGAGTTGCAACTGGCGTTGTGCGACTGCACTCGTAGTCGCATTGCAGAACTCACAGAAAAAGCTGAACAAGCCAAACGGATTGTGCGGACACCGGAATTTTATGACAGTGAGAAATTGGAATGGGCCATTGCAGTATTTCGAGAAGTAACTGCCACGATTTCTCTTGTGTATTCCCCTGCAAGAATTTGCATGCCGCCGATGGAAACGGATTTATCTTATAAGCTCTTTATGTCATCGGAAGTGTTAGACGCGGTTCAGGATACGCAAGTGAATGTGTATCGTGATGTCTTTGAGCATATTCTGAAACCGGCGATTCTTGCTGAACAACCGGATGTGATTGGGATTTCCATTGTTCTCCGGCAACAACTATTTTCTTCCATGACGTTTTGTGCGCTGATCAAAGAACATTTCCCCAGTATACATGTCACGATTGGCGGCAATACGGTCACGCGATTTCGTGATGTATTGCCGAATATCCCCAAATTATTTGCGTTATTTGATAGCGCGATTGTGTATGAAGGGGAAACGGCTTTATTGCGATTAGTGGAGGGTATTGCTAATAAGACAGAGCTTTTGCATGTGCCCAATCTCATGTTTAGAGATGATGCTGGGATTCATGTGAATAGTGAAACGTTTGCTGAAAATATGGGTGCGTTGCCGCCGCCGGATTTTGACGGGTTACCGTTGGAAAAGTATTTTGTGCCGGAACCGATCTTGCCATATTTGGCCACTCGGGGTTGCTACTGGGGACGATGCGAGTTCTGTGATCATGGCGAAGGTTATACGGCTGGATATCGGACGAAGAAAGATTGGCAAATTATTGAAGAGCTAACGTTGCTGAAGCAGAAATATCAGGCCCGGCATTTTCATTTTACCGATGAATCCTATCCCCCGGCCCTCTTTCGTAAGATCACCAGAAAATTGGTTGAGACAAAATTGGATATCGCTTGGACCACGCATATTCGATTTGAGAAAAGTCTCTTAGATGATCAAGTTTGGCGAGATGCCCAAGAGTCGGGATGCAAATATTTGCATATGGGCTATGAATCGGGAAGTGAGCGGGTGTTGCAATTGATGGATAAGGCGACCACGACTGAAATTATCCAACAGAGTTTAGAGTTATCTTCTCGACATGGTGTGTGGAATCATGTGATGGGTTTCTTTGGGTTTCCTGGAGAAACCTATGAAGATGCCAAATTCTCTACCCAATTCTTGGAAGATAATCGGGAACATGTCCATTCTATTGGATTTGGGACATTTGACTTGAGTCGTCATACGCCAGTAGCCCAAAATCCTGAAAAATTTGGCGTCACCTTCTACAAAAATCCTGACTGGGATTTAGCTATGGATTATTACTTTACCGTGAAACAGGGCTTGAGTATCGAAGATGCTGAACGTGTCTTTGAAGAATTTGAACAAGACCATTATGCGGGTTGGGATTTGAAAATTTTTGTCCGTGAATATGTGTTCCTCTATGTCTCGCATTTTGGTTCGAACAAGTTGCCAGCGTTGCAATTTCAACTAGGCTCAGAAGATCCCTCCTCTCACCTTGCTTCTGTCTAACCCCTAGGAAGGGATGCCCATGCCTGAAACTCTCATTGACATTGACGGGCTGGCATCGACCAGCAAGCCTCGGCGGACCTTTAAGACGATGCTGCTGTTTCCGCCGGAATGGGTGCCGACGGCTCCTTACCTGGCGCTCCCCAGCCTTACCTCTGTCCTCCGCTCCTATGGCCACGAGGTCATTCAAAAAGATATTAACATTGAAATGTATGATCTATTTTTCACCGATACCTTTTTGATTTGGGTGAAAATGCGCATGGATCAACAGCGCCGGGAGCTGGAAGAGAGAGAAGTCCGGCAGCAATTATCCGATGTCGAGCATGAGCGACTGGCCTGTCTTCGTGCGCAAGATCACATTGACGTGATGGACCTAGCTGAACAGGCAGAGGAAGCCAAAGGTATTGTGCGGGGTGAAGCCTTTTACGAAGCTCCGAAGTTAGAGGGCGCGCTGAATACCTTTCGGGATGTGATGCAGTTTATTTCTGCCGCCTATTTTCCAGCTTCTCTTGTGTTTTATCCGATGGAAAGCAATTTAGGGTATCGCTCCGGCGTGTCCACCGAAGTCCTGGCCAGTCTAGAAGATGAACAGGTGAACATCTATCAGGATGTTTGTCGACAACTAGTGCTCCCGGCCATTCAAAAAGAACAGCCGGATGTAGTGGGTATCTCCATTGGTACGCAAATGCAATTGTTGGCTGGTATGACTTTTGGCAAGATGATTAAATCGGAGTTTCCGAATATTCATGTGACCGTTGGTGGTAATGTCATCACACGGTTGCAGGAAGATCTTCCTAAGCAGAAAAAATTTTTTACGACCGTGTTTGATACAGCCATTCTCTATGAGGGTGAGCATGCGTTGGTTTGGCTTCTGGAAGCTCTAGCCGGAGAACGATCCTGGGAACAAGTCCCTAATCTTATGTGGCAACATGATGGACGAGTGATTGTTAATAAGGAAATTTATACTGAAAAAACTACGGCGTTGCCCCTGCCGGATTTTGATGGGTTGCCCCTGGATATGTATTTTGTGCCAGAACGGATTTTGCCTTATCTGGCCACGAGAGGCTGTTATTGGGGACGTTGTACGTTTTGTGATCATGGCCAAGGGTACTTTGATCAGTATCGTGGCAAACCGGCGCAGGATGTGGTTCGGGAAATTAAAGCGTTGCAGGAAAAATATGATGCCAAGCATTTTCTGTTTTCAGATGAATCCTATCCACCTGCTTTGTTGAAAAAAGTTACCCAGTTGCTGATTCAGGAAAAGGTGCAGATTAAGTGGACGACGCTGATTCGGTTCGAGGAGACGTTACAAGACCCCGAGATATGGAAGCAGGCTGTCCAAGCGGGCTGCTGTACGCTGTATTATGGAATGGAATCGGCCAATGAGCGCGTCTTGGAACTCATGGATAAACATGCTAAGAAATCGGTGATTGAGAACAATTTACGGGAAGCGGCTAAGGCGGGTATTTGGAATCATGTGATGGCTTTCTATGGTTTTCCAGGCGAAACACAAGATGAGGCTGAGGAAACCCGTCAATTTTTGCTGGATAATAAGCGGTATATTCATTCAGTGGAGCTCTTTTACTTTGTGGCCTACCGGCATACGCCAATGGTACGAAATCCTGAGAAATTCGGCATCACGATCCATAAACAAGACGAATATGATATGCCACTGGATTACTACTATACGTTGAATGAGCCAGGTGGGTTGACCTGTTTAGATGCTATGAAGATGGCAGAGGAGTTTTATCAAAAAGACTTCGAGCCCTGGGCGGTTCGGGTGAATGCCCGAGAACATGTCTTTCTCTATATTTCGAAATATGGCAGTAACTATCTCCCCCAAATTTATGCGATGAAAGCGGGGCAAGAAGAACCTCGCACAGATGGAGTTCATGGTCTTGTGACTTGGCCTGTTGCTCACGGGCCTGCTGAGAATGATGGCTCTGGAGAGTCTGGTATGTCACGCGTTGTGAGTCACGCGTCTCCTTAGGTGGGTCTGTTGAAAAAAGTCGCCAGCGACGTTCTCGCCATTTTTCCGTGCTCACGTAGGACCAGTACGCTCCGCGCGCAAAAATGGCTGTGGCCTTGCTGGACGGACTTTTTTGAACAGACCCGAGGCCTCTGACATGTGACACCGCAGAGGCTAAATGTGGCCGTTGATATCATCATTATTCAACAGTCCCTAGGTCTTTTGTCTAGCTGAAAACATTGTTGTAGCCTTACTCGCATTCGAAATGACGGAATAATCTAGTGGAGAAGCCGGTTAGGGGTTTTGTTGAATATCTAAGTGGGTCAATAGTAGTTGGTAGGCGGCGTGAATCTCTTTTGTCTTCGCCTCTCCTTTTTTATACATTTCCATGTATTTCGCTGGATTGTTGGTGAGGCCTGCATAGCGTGATGGATACCAAGTTCTCCGAGCTTTTTCATATTGTTGAGTCAAGGTCTCTTTCGAAAATGGTATCGTGAGATCCAATAGATGGATTGCTTCTTCGAGGCCGGGAGTTGGTGATAGATTTTGGTCAGTCACGGGGATTGTATCTTTGTAGTTCGATCGGTAAGAGCCTTCAAGTTTTTCAAAGATTTAAGTGCCATGTCAATCTGCTTGGGGCCATGCCTTTAGAAGAGGGAAAATTTTTCGGCCTACGATGTCTCGTGAACTTCCCATTTTAGAAGCCCCCAAGCTATTTGCGGCTCAGAACTACCGTGATGTCTTGAAGCGGGAGATGGATGGTGGGAAAATCCCTCTAAGTTTGGGAAAGAAATGCCCTGTTCAATGCGAATTTTGTTACGAATTAGATCATTCTTATCGAGAAACATTAGATCCTCCAAAAACGACGCAGGAAGACTGGGAGTTTATGTTGAATTACATCAATTCCCTCCCAACAGATCCCTTGCAGTTTTGGTGTTTGGGTGGGAATGAGTTTATGGAATGGACGGATCTTTTTCTCCACCCCAAAGCAATGGAATGGTTGGAAGACTTTTTAAAACACACAGATAAGAATGTTCAGTTTTTTACTGTCGGGTTTGTGCATGTACCCAAGATTCATCGATTAGTGGACCAATATCCTGGGCGCATTAATTTTGAGTTGTCCGTCATTACGCTCGGGGAGTACCGGCAGAAGCTGATGCCTCATGCTCCTTCGGTCAAACATTTAATGAAAGTGTTAGATGGGCCTGCCGTTTCCGCAGCTAATTTTTACGCATTTGATCAACATACGATGTCAGAAGATGCCAAAACCATTTCCCGAATTAATCAACAATGTGTGTTGTGGATGGGTTGTTTAACGCCCGTAGGCGGTATCAATGACTCCACCAAGACTCTCATGCGGCAAGGCCGACGGTATCTGCCTCTTGAAGCGGAAAAAATCTATGATGCGGGTCTGCCGAATTCAACCACAATCCATACTGAAGCCTATGTGACGGCTTTTTTGAACCGGCAGAGAATTATCAGTCTGTTTGATTCTTTGGAATTGGAAAAGCGAGATTCTGTCGTGACAGCAGGAAGTGTGTATAAAGTTTTGAGAATGTTTCGAAAGAACCGGGCCAAATTTTTGCATGTTCCCAATGCCACGTTGGGTGGAGATTCCGACTGCACGGTCCTCTTAACCCTGAATGATATTGCCAAGCGGTTGACCAACGAAAGAGTTCTTTATCTTCCCCAATGCGTGTTAGAGTCTGGAAGAGGACAAGGACGAGATATTGCTGGCGTGCATGTCGATGAGTTTGTGAAAATGACTGGCGTCAAAGTACGAATGCTGCGAAAAATAGACACCAAATTTGCGAATAATCGGTTGTATCGAAATGGCTCGTTAAAAAATTATGTGGAAGATTATGTACGAAACCCCCTCACACGTTCCTATGAAGCCTTTCCTTTGACAGCTTGATAGCAGAATGTTTTCCAGGATGAGTCCCTAGAACGAGCGTTAAATTGTTTTTGTAAGGTTTTTTCATCCGACGGATATTCGATGGATCCTTCTCGAAAGTGTCTTCAATTTTACCAGGCAGATGTCTTTACAGATGAACCGTTTGGTGGAAATCCTCTCGCGGTCTTTCCGGATGCTGGCGACCTTACCGAACGCGAATTTCAGCAAATTGCCCGAGAGATGAATCTTTCGGAAACTGTATTTGTTCTACCGCCGAAAGACCCTAAGGCTGCGGCAAAAATTCGTATTTTTACCCCCTCACAAGAAATTCCCTTTGCCGGGCATCCGGTATTAGGGACATTTTTTGTATTAGGATCACTGAAACGGTTAGAGCTGCAGGAGCCTGTGACCCATGTATTCTATGAATGCCATTTGGGGGTATTCCCGCTTGAGCTCATTGTGTTGAAAGGCAAGATTGAACAGGTGGCGATGTCCCAGCCGGCTCCAGAGTTTCTGGAGGTTGTCAGTGATGTTGCAGTTGTTTACGAACTGGCCAAAGCCTTTGGGATCCACAAATCGTTGATTGCCGACTCTCCCTTTCCCGTTGAAGTGGTCTCAACAGGTTTGCCCGTGTTGATTGTGCCGATTCGCACCCTTACTGGGATCAGGTCCATGCAAGTGAATCATTCGGCTGTTCAAGAAGTCTGCGCTCGTTTGGGCTCAAATGGCATCATGGTTTTTACCACGATGACGGTTGAAGAAAATGCCTCGGTCCATACCCGTATGTTTGCAGATCCAATTGGAATCCATGAAGATCCTGCGACAGGCAGTGCAAGTGGCGCCTTAGGTGCCTATCTGGTGAAAAACGGTGTCGTGGAAGTGGGACCTATCACGGAAGTTGTGGTTGAGCAGGGCTACGAAATGGATCGTCCTTCTCGAATATTGGTCCAAGTTTCCTCAGATGATGATATGATTCAGGAAGTCAAAGTTGGCGGTCAGGTGGTCATGGTCGCTGAAGGCAAGATGGTCTATTAGATAAGTAGTTGTGAGAATGCAATGCTCCTATTTCGCCAGTTCTCCGGCTATGTGACCTATTTCAGGAAGGATCAACTGCTCCATGGCCAGGCGAACTGCGCCTTGTGAGCCTGGAATAGAAAAAACAGCAAGATGTTCATGGATGCCAGCTACTGCACGGCTGAGCATAGCAGGCGACCCAATGTCCTTATAGCTTAAATAGCGGAATAACTCCCCAAAACCGTCTAAGTGTTTTTGTAGAAAATCATCCACAGCTTCAAATGTCGAATCTCGTCGGGAAATCCCGGTTCCTCCATTAATAATGATCACTTGTTTGTCGGTCTGCTGAGCGGCTTGTTGCAGAAGCTGAGAGATTTCGGCTGGTTCATCTTTGATGAGATGGTATTCGCTAATCGAGTGGCCTTGTTCTTTGAGTAAATGACAAATCAACTTTCCACTCGTATCGCTCTCTTTAGTCCGGGTATCACTGCAAGTAACGACAACGCAGGAAAGGGAGAGAGTCGCATGGGCCTTATGGGAAACATGCGATGGTTGCGCATGGTCGGTGTGCTGGTGGTGATCACCCATAGTGATGTACTCTTATGTGGGAGGACGTTATGACCACACTGAGTCAGGGTTGAGTTGAGCTGCGGGCTCACCTTTTTTAATATGTTCGTCTAAGATCACCGCAACATCTTCATCCTTGACCTGTGAATACCAGGTCCCAGTTGGATACACCACGACATTGGGCCCTTGTTCGCATGGCCCCAGGCAAGTCGTTCCTGTCACGAGAACCTCTCCGGGTTCCACTCCACGTTCAATGAGTCCCATATTTAAGGCCATGAGTAAATTTTGTGCACCGGCTGCGCCACAAGACGGTTTTGGATGCCCGGGAGGACGGGCATTTGTACAAACGAGTATGTGATATTTTGGTTTTGGCATGGAGCCTCCTTATTGTGAATGGTGTTGAAGGTATAGAGAAGAGTCTGTCTGTTGTGATATTAGTGAGAACGGAAGAGGTCCCACATATCACTGCATTCGTTTGGCAATTTCCAATGTCGGACGCCCGCCATGACCCAGTCCAAATAATGGTCTTTCGCTTTGAATTTTCCAATGGCTTGTCCGATATGGGTTGTGACAAATTCCTTTTGGTCGTTTTCCGTAAAGACATGAATTTCTACGTGGCGAAAAGCTTCTTCCGGGAGATCCCCTTCGAATTTGTCCAATTCCTGAACGTCTTCGGGAGTTAATTCAAACACGGACCCCCAGACGCGTTCACCGGCAGAGGGTGTAATTGTGGCGAGCCCGCACCGCCATTGATTAGACCATCGTCCGAAGGTGATGGTGTGATCCGGGACATAGGCGTTGAATAAAAATTGGTGTTCTGGGGCGCGTCGTTTCAGTTGGGTTGGATTGAGATTGTCGGCATACATAAAAAATCGCATAAATGACATCCTGTTCGTTGGAGGGACAGGTAGTATTACCATACTGCCTTTGCAGACTGTCAAGAAAAGATTTGGTCTAATAGTCGATGGAAGAAAGAGGAAAGGATAGTCAAGAAATGTTAGGCAACGGCAGAAAGAGGCATTCGGGTCAGAGAAACCGGAAAAC
Source organism: Nitrospirales bacterium (assembly GCA_965223295.1). Lineage (GTDB taxonomy): Bacteria > Nitrospirota > Nitrospiria > Nitrospirales > UBA8639 > Nitrospira_E. The sequence continues at coordinate 472,316 of CBDCWC010000002.1, forward strand.
GTTTTAGAAGGTCTTTGGGGTAAGGTGGAGTTGACGTTGCGAATGATCAAGGCGAACCAGAAAGCGATCGAAGAAACTGAGTCCTAGTAGACCATCAATGCCTTCAGGAAGATTGGGGATTGTGTGAATAACCACGCGAACATCATCCCGTCCGGTCTCTCCTACGCGAATTCTGGGGGCAATCCCCATCGTGGCTTGCACTTTGCCTCCGGCGGTCGTGAGGTTCACAGAAGAATTGCGAGGGTCAGATTTGATTCCAGTGTCAAAGGCGAGGTCTTCTGATATTGTCGTAAACGTTGCCCCTGTGTCGACGATGAGTTTTGCCTGATGCAAATCATTAAATTCCACGCTGGCAATCCAGACTCCTCCTTCGCGTTCTAAGGGGATTATCGAATCTTCTGATCCAGTCGTGATCTTCCCTGATGGTGCCGTTTCTCCTTTGACTTTCAGTAGCGTTTGATCGAGAGGGACTCGCTTGAAAATGGCTTGTCCTCCTACGACTGCTCCGATGATCACGAGTCCCATTAGGAGGAAAAATCGACTTGATCCCATACAAAAGGCTCCTTAGCAGTGCTGCAGAAACTATTTGAGTGCTTGGTGGGTTCCCTGAGTCTGTTTGTCGGTTTCTTGGGGCGAACTCTTAACGGCGAAGGGATTTGTTATGCGTCGTTATGAACAATTTCTGTGATATAAAATTGTGTCTTTTGTTTTGTTCATTTCAGATCTTAGGGTAGATAAGTAGATGGCAGGAGATTTTTACTACAAACTACTTGCAATTGTTATTGACATGTTTCAATGTACCTTCTTGCCTCAAATGGATAGAGCCGATCCCGTGGAAGAGGAAGTTTCTGTCTGCATTCACTTCCGGACCGAGTAAGTCCAAAGCAATCTTGAATGTGAACCTGGGGAATGGATTACGCTAAAGAGATATTTTTGAGGCGTAGCGAATTGGTCACGACACTGACTGAGCTGAGAGCCATCGCGGCTGCAGCGAGGATGGGTTGAAGAAAACCGTATTCTCCAAACACCCATTGTAGCCCGTCCGGGACCCCACCTATGTACTGAAAAAATGGGTAGAGAATGCCGGCAGCTAGTGGAATGAGTGCAATATTATAAGCAAAAGCCCAGAACAAATTTTGGTGAATGGTCCGCATCGTAGACCGACTTAATTGAAAGGCCTTTTTGATGCCCCGAAGGTCGCCACTCATTAAAGTAATCTGCGCTGTTTCCATAGCCACATCCGTCCCAGTTCCGATGGCAATACCCAAGTCGGCTTGAGCGAGTGCTGGAGCGTCATTAATTCCATCACCGACCATGGCCACGTGGTTCTTGCCGTGCTGTTGAAGTTTTTGAATTTCAGCGGCCTTTTCTTCAGGAAGGATCCCCGCATGAAATTGTGTAATGCCTACTTCAGAAGCAATGGCTTGAGCAACTTGATGATGGTCGCCAGTTAACATCACCACCTCGAGCCCTGCATCCGTCAGTTCTCGAACTGCTTCCTTGGCTTCGGGGCGAATGGTGTCGGCGACACCAATGACGCCTTCTATTTGTTTGTCGACACCCACCAGGACCGGAGTTTTTCCAGCTTGAGCCAGTGTTTGTACTGAATGAGCGACTCTGTCCATACTGCTGTTTCCCAATACTTTGGTCATATATGAAGTGTTCCCGATCGTCACAGTCTGTCCTTCAAGTGTGCCCTGGACGCCTTGTCCGGGAGTACTTGTAAAATTTGTGGGTTTTCTAAGCGTCACAGACTGTTGTACTGCGTGATCCACAATGGCTTCGGCCAACGGATGTTCCGATTGACGTTCTAAAGAAGCCGCTAGACGAAGAAGTTTCTGGTGATTCCATGTCGGGGCGATAATATCCGTGACCGTAGGTATGCCTCGTGTTAACGTCCCGGTTTTGTCTACCACCAGGACATTGATCCGATGAGCAGTTTCAAGAGCGGCACCATGACGAATTAAAATGCCTTGTTCGGCTCCTCGCCCTGTTCCAACCATAATCGCGGTAGGAGTTGCCAGCCCCAAAGCACAAGGGCAGGCAATAATTAGCACGGACACAAAAGTGAGAACGGCATAGGTTAAAGACGGTTCTGGCCCTAAGCTCCACCAGAGGAAAAAGGCTAAGGTTGCAATTCCCAGGACTGATGGAACAAAGATGCTGGCGATATAGTCAGCGACTCGCTGGATTGGAGGTTTGGAACCTTGGGCTTCCTGCACAAGTTGGACGAGACGGGCCAGAACTGTGTTCTTTCCAATTGCAGAAGTTTGAAAAAGAAAACTTCCGGAAGTATTCAGCGTACCGGTATAGACCTGAGAGCCAGGTTCCTTTTTTATAGGCAAGCTCTCCCCAGTGAGCATCGATTCATTGACAGAAGATTGTCCTTCTTGTACTACGCCATCCACTGGAATTTGTTCGCCAGGTCGCACAACTACGATGTCTCCCAATTGAACCTGTTCAATAGGAATGTCTTGATCTTCATGGCCACGTCGAATTCTAGCTGTCTTAGGCCGTAAGCCCATGAGTGTGTGAATTGCTGAGGATGTTTGATTTTTTGCACGAGATTCCAGATAGCGTCCCAAGAGAATCAAGGCAATAATGATGACAGCCGTGTCGTAGTATATGGCTGCCGCAATTCCGGGGGTTTCGACGAGTGACGGGACAAAGGTCGCAACCGCGCTGTATCCATAAGCCGCTAGTGTGCCGATTGCAATGAGAGTGTTCATATTCGTCGTGCGATGTTTCGCTGATTTCCATGCGGCAGAATAAATTGGCTGTCCGGCCCACAACAAAACGAAACTGGTCAGAATGAAGAGGCTGGTATGACGAACTCCCATTGGCAAGACGGAGAAGCTTGGCAGCAAGTTCATTGTGCCCAGCATAACAAGAAGCCCAGCAATTCCACTTACAATAGCTCGTTGAAGTAGTAGGCGTTCCTCAGTCTTTTGCGATTCAGGTATTTCTGCATTGGACGAAAACCCGCTTTCCGGTTCAAGGAGAATAGAATATCCTGCATCTCTAATGGCCTGTTGAAGCTCATGTGCTTTGGTGTCTGAAGCCCATGTGGTAATGGTGGCTGTGTGTGTTGCTAAGTTGACATTTGCGGTTTGAACGCCAGGCACAGCTCGTACGGCTTTTTCGACATGATTGACGCAGGACGCACAGGTCATTCCACCAATGTTTATCGTGTGAGTCTCAAGGGGGATTTCATACCCACCTTTCTCAATGGCATTAGTGAGTAATTGAGTTGATGCAAGGGTGGGATCAAAATCCACAGAGGCTGTTTGGGTGGCCAGGTTTACGGAGGCAAGTGATACCCCTGGGATGGCTTTCAAGGCACGTTCCACGTGACTGACACATGAAGCGCATGTCATCCCACGAATAGGAAGTGAGGCATGGGTGACTTGAGTTGTCATAACAGTCAATCGTTACTGTGGTGGTTGCCCCATCGTGTAGCCAGCTTCTTTGAGCGTTGATACCATTGTTTCATAGGTCAGCAGGGTGGAGTCATATTCTACCATTGCTTCCTGTTTTTCGAGATTCACTGCAAGCTGAGAAATACCAGGAAGACTGTTGAACGCTTGTTCCACATGTCGTACGCAATTGCCGCAGGTCATGCCCTGAATAGGAAAATATTCACGTTTGGTCATTTTTCCGCCTCCTTGTTAAGACACCAGTTTACCGCCCAACCGTATAGAGTGAGCGAAGTTCATTAATAATCTGTTCGGCCTTGCCTTTTTGAATGCCATCCACCACACAAGTTTGAAGGTGGCCGTCAAGTAGTAGCGCTTCAAGCTTTTCAATGGCTTTTCGAATCGCATGCGTTTGTTTCAAAATATCGACGCAATAGCGGTCTTCTTCCAGCATTTTTCTGACGCCCTGCAGATGTCCTTCAATATAGGCCAATCGTTTGATGGCATCAGAATGAATATCTGGGGTCATAGATGAGTTCTCCTCTTAGTCCTTGATTTTTTATAACCCATACCCATAGGGTATGGGTATATTCTCATTTCTCTCATCCTGAGTCAAGACTGGAATTTCTGGTGGGTTGAGAGTTATGCCAATTTGTTGCGTGTTAGGACGAGAAGGTTTTTGGTTAACGTCGTTGTTGAATGTTCTTGCCTTCTATCCGAGAAACAGATGTTTCACTTCATTGTTCATCCTTAAGTCTGTGATCTCTTCCTCCGACAAACATGGAAAACGGAGGGAGTTTCTTTATGTTTTTACGATTACTTGGAATAATTGTCGTATGTTCAGTTTGGGGTTGCGAATCCCTATCGATGAATCATCGTACGTCGGAAGCCGAACAAACCGTTCCGACCAAGCCGATTTTGACGTCCTTTCCCACAGCACTCGACCCTGAATCATCGGCTCTTGCTGATCGTATGGTGATTCCTGAGAATGCAGGTGAGCAGAAAGTCTCTGAGATGCACACGCAGGTTGAACCTTTTCCGACAATTTATTTCCCATTTGATAGTTGGGAAATTACTCCTGAAGTGAGGGAACGTCTTGATGCTACCGCAGAATGGATGACACATTTTTCAAGCTATGGACTCACCATTGAGGGCCATACCGATATTCGAGGGAGTGAAAGTTATAATATGGTGTTAGGTGTAAAACGGGCCAAGGCGGTAAAAGAATATCTAGTACATTTGGGTGTTCCCCGTACTCGCTTAGATATCGTTTCCTATGGAAATGTCTTAGTGCTTTGTGATGTAGATGATGAACACCGCTGTCATCAATTCAATCGGCGGGCCGACTTACTGTTGGAATAGATATTTTTGAAGCTCCAGTGAGCAGTCTCGTCTTTTTTTATCTAACCTATCAGAGTTTCTTGTTCTCTCCTTGTCGTTAAACATGCAAGGAGTATGTTCGCAACGATAGCGGTCCCTCTCTTTTTCTGGTTATCCCTTACCTTTCCGGACGGGTTTCTTCCCTGCGCCTTGGTTGTACGTATGCGTCTCGAGAATGGAGGCCATTGTGAAAATTCTCAGCAATCAAAGCTTAAGAGACTGTGAGACGTTGGGTTTTCCTGCGATGCTTGTTCCTTTCTTCTCTGTTAGTGAGTCCCACCCACTTTTTTAATTAAAAAACAATACATTTTTAAAGGGTTTTCTGTTTCAGCTTGAGGCCGACTGAAAGAGTTGAAGTTATTCACCGTTTTTGTTCCCATGGGGGTAACTATGGGAACAGCCTCGTGGAGTTGTAAGGAGAAAAGATCTATAACTCACGGAATACATCGTATCGTGGCGAAGTCCTAAGGAATGAAAACTCTTTACTCAGTAAGGATGAAATATGCCTTGAAATCATACTGAGGCCCCAGCAAGCGGTGAAAGGGGCTTACGGCAGCTATAGGTTAGATAATCGCTGAGGCTGTTAAAAAGGTCAACGGCAAACAGTTGATAGGCCACTCTGAAAATTTGAGGGACTCGCCTAGTTATGTCTTATCAAACCAGGTTGTATCTATCGGTAAGCCAGCCGGCAAACCGTATGCATGATTTATAACGGACAGTAAATCCTAAACAAGGAGGAAAGCGATGAAGCTCACGAGACGGCAACTTATGGTACGTATGAGAGGTGATGATGTTGAATTGCTTCAGAAAGAGCTGAAACTTTTAGGTTATTCGATTAGGGATAGGAAAGGATTTTTTGGTAGATCAACCAAAAAGGCGGTGCGGAAATTCCAAGAGATTGCTGGTCTCGAAACGACAGGAGTTGTCGATCAAAGTACAGCTCGTTTGATTAATGAAGCTGTGGACAAACTGCAGCGTGGATTGCGGCGTAAATATCGAATTCACCCGGGGATTGGAATTGGGCGGCTTGGAAATGCAAAAACCGATTACTATATTGGTCCTGAGGTCTCATCACTCGATTTTCAACCTGAACCAGATGGAAATTATCGGGATGCTCGTGGAAAAATTCGAAGACAGGCTCAGAGATTTCGAATTTATGAGTACACCTATAGCGATAATTCAACTGAGCCACAGATGGTGCGGGAAATCACATGGAAGGATGCAGAAATCCACTGGGAAGTTGAACTTTCTAATCGAAAGCCTTTTGTCCAGAATAATGGCGAACGGGAATCTGTTCCATTAAGTCCTGGAGTAAAAGCTATTAGCGGTCTTCGGCAGTCTCTTGCAGTGAGTTCATCAATATTTGGGACTTCAGTGCAATTAGGAACCCTTTCTACCGACAACGATGGCCGCTTGTTAGTATTAGGAGGTTTTGGGAAATCTGACTCGCCAGATGGAGCACCATTAGTCGGTCTGTACAGCCCTGGTTGGTATGATGATGTGTCTGATGGGCCGGTACGTGCTTCGATTCAACTTAGAGATACTGGTGAACGTCCTGCCGTCGAGGCGGCCTGGGTGATTATAGGAGTGCCAGCCTATGCCACACCAATCATTAATATTGTAACGCTCTATGATCTTATTTTTCAAAAGAGTATGGAGTTGCCACCACCTCATAGAATTGTTCCACCGACAGAGGTTTCTTTTACAAAAGACATTTTTCCGATTTTACAGCGAACGGCCCTCATTGTATGGACCAGTGGACGTGCAAGAGGCTTTCATGACTTTCTTAATAGTGAACGTATTAAACTTCTACGAAACAATGATTCGCGAGTCGGCTCGGCGGCACGAAATGCTCGTGAAGCCATTTTTAGCCGAGTGAATAATCCCACTCCACCACCTTCAAGGGGTTCCATGCCTCTCTTAACAGGACTGACTGTCACTCCTTATCAATACACAATCTTAGAAAAATGGAGTAAGGGCGATTTTCTTGCAGATTGGAACGGTGCACCAAAACAGCAAAAATTTGATGCTCTCTCGCCGCAAGATCAAGTGGTTGAGTTGGAGAAAGCGGCACTGGGCTCAATTGTTGGTGGCTCATTTCATCCAGGAATTGAAGTCGGTGCAATGGTTAATGATGTGACAACCTATGAGCGTCCCTTTCGGATTAATACAGATCTTCTTCCCGGGGCTTTGACCGAATCACTTTCCATCCCCTGGCAGGCTGATTTTCGGGCATGTGGTACAGGTTGGTGGCCAGGCGGACGTCCCAATAGTGTGACTGCCGATGGCACACAGTTTTATGATTGGATACCCCAGGACTGGGATTTCTTAGATACGGTTGAAAATTGGTGGAAACTTGGATTTATCAAGAAAAAGGTTCGTCGTGGGAATACCGTGTATACCGAGGCAGAACGGAAGGTGTAAGAGATACCTGTCAAAAAAGAATTTTTTAGAAAGTTGTCGCTGAAAATAAAGGCAAGGGACAAGTTGGCAATTAAACGATGTGATGGCTCTGGTGTTATTCAGTAACAGAAAGGTGAGGTTTGTATCAGGAGCCCATCAATGAATGAGTAGTCTATGTCTGCGTAAACGAAAGGAATCGTTTCCAATTGAAATCATGCCACAATGTTGATGTATTAGTCGTCGGAGGAGGGCCTGCGGGGTTAGCTCTTAGCCTAACCTTAGTAAAAGAGGGTTTTAGCGTCACAGTACTAGAGCGTTCGTTCTATAAAGATCTGCGTGTGGGAGAAACCGTTCCACCGGACATCAAGCCACTTCTGCGTGAATTGGGTCTTTGGCAACGGCTCAGTATGAGCAGTCATTTGCCCTATGAATCGATCTGTTCATATTGGGGATCACCTACTCCACAGATTCATGATTTTCTACTCAATCCGTATGGCTCAGGCTGGTATCTGGATCGTAATCGTTTTGACGGAGAGTTAGCCGCAGCAGCTGAAGAGTCAGGTGCGACTATCAATCGCGGCTTTCACCTCGAGGCGTTATATCTTGCAAATACGACTTGGGAAGTCAGTGCGTGCAGAGGTAAGCAGCAGATAAACTTCAAGGCAAAATATTTGGTTGATGCAACTGGACGAAATGCCATCGTTGCGAGACGGCTCGGTTTGAAAATCTTTTCTTATGATAAGCTCATTGGGGTTCTAGGATATTTTGCTGCCCCTGAATGGCATACAGAGGAGTCTCTGCTTTTAGAATCAACAACAAATGGATGGTGGTATTCCACTCCATTACCAGGGAAAAAGGTTGTTGTGGGGTTTATGAGTGATACAGATTTGCTAAACAAGGAAAGCCATGCTCATCGCTATTTTCTGAATCAAACGATGAAAAGTATCCCACATATGCAACAGAGACTTAACGGATGTCAATGGAAAATGGGCAAGATCAAAACTGCCCATACCTCGCTTACTGAAAGACCCAAACCAGACAGTACATTTCTTGCTATAGGAGACGCCGCACTTGCCTTTGATCCTTTGTCATCACAAGGAATCATAAAGGCACTACGGTCTGGGTTCCACGGTGCTCGGGCCATCTTATCGCACCATAAGGGTAAGATTAATGCTCTGACTATGGAGTTCCAGAAAAATATCACCGAAATGAAGGAATACCTTCACCTCCGACAAGAATACTATGCCATGGAAACCCGCTGGACAAATTATCCGTTTTGGCAGCGTCGGCATGTTCTTCCTGGGATATTCTCATGAAGAAATTAGGGTGAACTCGATTGATCTGGTGTACCGAGTGTAACGTTGCTCAAGGACGTGGAGTTTCGATATACGATCGGCTTCTGCCATTATTCAAACTATATTAGAGAGATCCCAAGTATTTGAAACTTCTCTCCCCCTGAAGTCCTTCTATCCGTTAACGAGAGGAGGCAAGAAAAGAGGAGAAGTCCCACTTCGGAGTTGCTCTATTTTGTGCAATTGAGTCGTTCGTCAATCGAGTGCGTCATTATACTTTCATCTGGCAGCATTGTTTTTGTGAAAAGTCTTCGTGTTGTAATGCTAGACGATGTGCCATAGAAGATTCAGTTTATTGTTGGCAGACTTTTTCTTTGTCACTGGGGCTGTTGAAAAAAGCTGCCAGCAGCGTTCCCTGCCTTCGCCGCAGTGGCTACGAAGGCTGAAAGCGGCTTCGCGCAGACGAAGGGATTTTTTTGAACAAGCCCGAGGCCTCGGACATGTTAAGTCGCAGAGGCTAAATGTGGGATTAATGTCATCAGTTTTCAACAGTCCCACATTGTCTACATGTTATTCAAAATAGCCCGATCGTTTGTTTTTCTGTTCCAAAGTATAAGAGATATGAAAATGGTTTGGGTCTTGTATTGACATATCAAGATTCTTACGCTGACACTTTTTGTTTTTCATTGAATTTTTAGAAAGGTGTTCACCATATTCAGCCCTCGACTATTGAAAAGAGAGAAGAGAGAGTCTGTTGTTGGGAGCTTCACTTGCAAAAGATTTGCAATAAAGACTATAATTAGCAGTTCCTTAGAATCACTTTAAAAATACTGCTTATGCTAGAGCTGACAATTAGAAAAGGGTTGAGGGCCACAGGCCGGCGAATGACTCGCACCCGAAAAGCTGTCTTAGCGCTGTTAGAGCGTACGCATCAGCCGTTGAGTGCTTCCGAGATTTATTCCCAATTACGGAAAGATCGGATTGCCATTGATCTCGTCACGGTCTATCGAACCTTGCACGTGTTAAAGGAATTAAGTTTGGTGGTCCAATTAGATGTGTTTCAGGAAGGCCAATCTCGCTATGAGTTGAAGGAAGGTCGAAAGCACCACCATCATATTCGGTGTCAAACCTGCGGACGAATGGTCGATTTGTTGTTGTGCCCGTTAAAGAAACTAACAAAGTTAATTGAAGCACGCACACGATTTGTAGTGGATGATCATACCTTGGAATTCACAGGTTTTTGCCCTCAATGTCAATAACACAAGAAAGACAGAAATGAGCACATTTGGTCCTAAACTCTCGAAGGCTGGTTCTATCGCATCTCTAATTTGTGCGATACATTGTGCGCTTACTCCATTGGCCCTGTTGGCCCTTCCAGTTATTGCGGCTCATTCCTGGGATGGTTTAGATGGGATTTTAGGCGCCTTTTGGGCTGAAAAAACGGAATGGGTTTTCTTGGCTGTTATTGCTCTCTTAGCAGGGTTTGGCTTATTGGCAACGTATCCACGTCATCGTGATATTCGTCCGACTATACTGACCATCCTTGGCCTGACTGTCTTGACGATTTCCCATTTGTGGATTGAAGCGGGGAGTGGGCAGGAAATATTCCTTGATGTGCTAGGCGCTTCTTTAATTGCATGGGCGGGTTTTTGGAATCGTCGTCTCTGCCATCATTTGGGATGCCATACTCATGAACAGGCTCATCAACCAACCGGGACCCAAGTCGAACCACTTCCCAAACTATCTTCCTAGTCTCGTTCTTCGATGTCCTCTCTCAACAGATAATACCTCGTTGTCCCTAGCCGGATACCGGTGTTTTGTGTGTTGATTTATCCAACGTTTCTGCCATTTCATCAAGAAGATGTTCTGTGTCATCCCATCCGATACAGGCATCGGTAATGGATACGCCTCTTTCGAGTGATTTGCCTGCTTCCCATTTCTGATTGCCAGACTTCAGATTGCTTTCAATCAAAAGGCCCATAATTGCGTTTTGTCCTTCGGTGAATTGGCTGACGACTGATCGAGCAACGGGGACTTGTCGAGTGTGATCTTTTTCAGAGTTGCCATGAGAACAATCAACTAAAATAGGACGAGGAATATCTTCTTTTGTCAGACTTTGAACAGCCTCGGAAATGTCTTCAGGATTATAATTCACGCGACCGCCTCCACCTCGAAGGACCAGATGACGATCGGGATTGCCATTCGTTTTAATAATAGAAGTCAGACCGTCGGCGTTTATGCCTATAAAGCTTTGAGGATGCCGGGCGGCAATCATGGCATTGAGCGCAACCTGCAGTCCGCCGTCCGTTCCATTTTTGAGTCCGACAGGCATGGAAAGCCCGCTGGCCATTTCACGGTGCGTTTGGCTTTCGGTTGTGCGTGCCCCAATGGCTGCCCAACTAATGAGATCAGAAATATACTGCGGCGTCACCGGATCCAGAAATTCTGTGGCACAGGGCATGCCTAATTGATTAATTTGCAAAAGGATAGAACGGGCTAACTCAAAACCTTTTCCGATATCACAGGATCCATCTAGCTTTGGATCATTAATGAGGCCTTTCCAACCCACAGTGGTCCGGGGCTTTTCAAAATATGTTCGTGCAATGATAAGAAGATGATCACAGACACGATCGTTGACACGTTTGAGCTGTTCGGCATATTGAATAGCCGCTTCCGGATCATGAATAGAACAAGGACCAATGATAACAATCAGACGGTGGGTATCATGGCCATGCAAAATATTTCGGATGGCCTGTCGGGCATGCAGGACCATTTGCCCTGTTTCTTGACTCAAGGGGAGGCGTTCCTGAATGTTTCTCGGGGCAGGAAGCGGGGCGATGTCAATAATGTTTTGGTTGTTAATACGCTCGGCCATGTGACACATCCTCGGTAAAGATAAAAGCTTATGATCAGTCAGGTGATCAAAATAGCTAAAAATTAGAGAAAATTGCGGGTATTGTAATCAGAAGTTTTGTAATCAGGCAACTGTAGTGTGTTTTTAGATAACTTGGTTCTATTCTATGACCTATCTATGAACAAGATTTACCGGCGTAAGGCAGGTCTTAAGCCGTAGTATCGACCAGATTAGCTCTCTGAGAGGTATACCATTGAAGAATGTCTTGTTTGGCAATGTCTTGGTCAGATTCAAAAATAAATTGAATGCCGATGAGCAGTTCCTTGGTGGGGTGAATCCATTCGATACTTCCATGGAGTTTGGAATGGTGGTCGAAGCCAGGTAGTCGACAAGAAAGATAGAGATGTAAGGCCGAAACTTTTGGCCAGGCGGATGGTGCAATGCTGAATTGACATCCAGTGGGAGAGAGGTCGCATAGCTGAACGGGAAGAACCGCGAGAATTTGGCCATTCCTGCTCAGGGGACGTACAGCTCCGGGGAGGTCAACCTGTAAGCGAGGGAAGGACCGTGGAATTTGACGAATGATATTTGGTGGCGCTTCTAAGCGAATGGCTGGAGGAAAGGTCAAGATTTCTTGAGTGACCGTTTCAAATTCAAATATTTCTCCGTCAATATATGAACGACCCTTACATGGTGTTCCCGTTGCCAGTAACTCAAGTGGTTGATCGTTGGGAATCGCACAGAGCAATGAATTGTCAGCGCCCAAGCCGAGTAGCGTTGACCTAATTAACACATTCTCTGGGCTGGTGGAAATGGTCAGCCAAAGAATATTTGAGCCCATGGCAGGGTAGTCAGAAGTGGTTCCCATCTCTCTCTTTTCGGTTGTGGACGTTCAGGCTACAGGGCTGTAGGAGGAGAGGAAAGATTGAGAAAGAATAACGTGTAGGAATACGCAGAGATATACAGGAACGGCATAGAAAATCTAGAATGAGATCGCAATCAAGAGAGAAAAAGGGAGGGGGCTATTGGGCTTGATTTGAGGGAAGTTGAAAGACTACGAAGTGGAGGGTTCTGGAGGTGTGTTAGAGAGTTCTTGAATAAGTTTGTCCGCTAAAACTTGCGAGGAAACCGAGTAGGTGCCTTCCTTAAGAGCTTGTTGAATTTTTATGATTCGTTCGGTCCGAGTGTCTGGGAGATGTGATAGGGCCTCTTGATACTGCTTGATTGTCTGTGCTGTTTGAGAAAGCAATTTGGGTTCAGATTGTTGAGAAGACGTAGAATGTGTGGTGGTATCTTGTTGTTTGATGGAGTCAGGTTGTGGTTTCTTTGATTGCATTGGAGGCTTGCTCATAGGTACAAAAGAAAAAGGATCTATGCACAGTTATTTGATCAGAAGTATGTTCTATACTAGATCATATAAAAACCAGATCAAGGAATCAAACGTGAGTACAGTATGTGTAGATGACGTTCAGTATGGTGTTTTAATCTGGTGTAATTTGCAACCAACTCATGAATGATGACGCTTGTATATGGAACATACTGCTTCGGCTGAAATTGCGAAACTTCATGTGATTGATCCTGGAGAAATCCGACAGATTCAATTAACTTTGCCGGAGAGTATCGAGGTTAAAGGAACGCGGTATGTTCTTCGGGATACGATGCGTCCAGGAACAGCGTTCTTAGCAAAGCCCTGGGGGATGCGAACGAATAAATATCGTCGGCGCATGTATACTCGGTCGAATTCATCGTGCCAGGAACCAGGCATACTTGAGACGTTTATTAATCATACGCATCGTGCTCAAGCTGATACCTCTATTTGGTGGCAATCTGAAGTGGCTGATAATTGGTATGAAACAGGAAAGGGGATCGATGTTCGGTTATCTGTCGATGAGAGTCAGGGTAAAGTCAGCCTGTATGAAAATGCCAGCATGTGCAAGGAAACGAATCTTCGTTTAGAACCTGATGGAGATTGGGAAGCACGTCGGTTTGTATGTCTAGCATTTGGGACGGGTATCACTCCGTTTCTGTCGTATATTCAATATATGAGAAATCAGCAATGGAATCAAAAACGAGAAGGAGCTCGTGGTCATTTGACGTTGATTGCGAGTGTGCGCCATGAAAGACAATTGATGCTTCATGAAGAATTAGTCGCAATCGCAAAAGAGTTTCCTCACTGCTTTCAATATGTGCCAGTATTAACTCGTTCTTGGCCAAGTGACTGGTCGTCTCTCACTGGCCGGGTTATTCGTACCCATGTATCGCCCTCAGGGAAAGAGTGCGTTGATCTTACTCCGTTGCTTGATTTGGTTCAGGATCTTGCACAATCTGATTTGCGTGTGTGTGGCAGCAAATCTGCCTGTACTCAATTGAGACAGGGACTAATCGAAAGGAACATTCATCCTCTATCAGTGCGAATGGAGTCGTGGTAGGTGTTAGCTGTATGGGAATATGGGTGAGGGAAAACGGGGTCTTATCCTGCAGCAGATCGTTTGATTGAGTCGGGGATGGTCACATTAGGCCGTTTGAGTAGACGAATTACCGGCCGGCCTAAAAATGAATGATGGCCACAAATCAGGCAATGTAAGCTCAGTGTGACTAGTAGTTCTTGCTCTAATTGTTCGAGGTTCACGGTCCGTGATCCGCATCGTGAGCATCGAGGGTGTTTGTCGACTTGCGAAGATTTGGCATTTGTTTTCTTTGTTGCTGTCTTCCGTGGGCGTCCTCGTTTAGCCGGTTTTTGAGGGGTTTTTTTCATGTACCAATCCTTGGTCAAAATCAATGGAATGCTTTCAGTTGTAATAAACAAATCTTATGCCAAAAGCAATGTCAAAAAATGGGTACAAAATGCATCTAAATGGCCGTAACTTCTGCTTTACTTGGTGTCAGATAGGTAAGTTTTTCCGCTATAGCTCGGTCGAAATGTTTGTGTCGATTGATGGGTAGAGATTTATAGAAGGGTTTATTGAACGGAAGATTTGGCCAAAATGGCTTCAGCGCGGGCTAAGAGATTAGCCGCTTCTGTTGGGCGGTTGGCTTCCTGTAACACGCGAGCGTAACGCTGGAGAATGGCGGCGATATCCGGATGGTTAGGGCCGCTCATTTCTTCTTTCAGCTCGAGGGCTCGCTGATATTGCTGGGCCGCTTTGTTGTATTCCTGACGGTCGTGGTAAAAATTGGCCAAGCTATAAACGCTACTCAAGAGAAGAGGATTTCCCTGTCCCAAGCCCTCTGCGTTTCGGATGGTCGTCAATAATTGTTGCTCAACCGTTGAGACTTTCAGTTTCGTCTCTTGTCGATTTTGAGGCGAGGAAGGTTGTTGGGTGTGCTGTGGTGTACATGCTGTGATTAAAACGAACAGCAGGAGAAGATCTCTCATGCTGTCGAACCTCAGATCGATTGGCCAATACATTTTCATATGATATCACGTTTGATGGTTTAGAAAGGTGAGGAATTGCCTGTCAAGAATTCTATGAATTTCATGGGGAGTGAGGCAAGCATGAACCATATTCGCGTACGCTTGATATCGTTTAGGATAGTTTGATTAGTCTCTTTGTGAAAGGGTTCTTATGCCGGTTGTTTGGTGTTCGATTTCGGCTCATGGATTTGGGCATGCCGCACAGATCATTCCTATCCTTAATGAATTAGGATCCGTTGTCAATGAATTGCACGTCATTCTGCGCACGTGCGTGGATCCGTCTATTTTTCAAGATTATTTACATGTGAAATGGGAATTGCAGCCTGTTCCTCAAGATGTTGGCTGTATTCAGCAAGGACCTCTGGATATCGATATTCCTGGAACGTGGACAGCTCACCAAGAATTTCACGAAAACTGGATGGAACGAGTGACCCAAGAAGCCAAGGAGATGAATGCAGAGAAAGCCAATTTAGTGCTTTCAAATATTTCCTACTTGGCACTTGCGGGTGCAAATCTGGCTGATCTCCCGGGACTCGCGATTGCCTCGTTATCATGGGATGAAGTATTGCAACCCTTTATTCAATCATCGATAGCTGATCATCAGGCTTGCTATGAGCATATTCGACGGGAATATGCAAAGGCCAAGCAGCTCATTCGACTGTACCCTGGTATTGAGATGCCGGGCTTTCCGTTCATGACTGAGGCCGGGCCGTCTTTTCCAGTGGTAGGACCATCCTCACGGAGTTTGAAAGAACTTCTGGGGATTAGTAATGAAGAACAGCTTGTACTCATTGCCTTTGGAGGGATTCCGTTGACGAGCCTGCCATGGGACCAGATGGAGTCATGTGCAGGGTTTCATTTCTTAGTCGGCGGCCTTCAATTAGATCCGTCTGCTAAGCGAGTGCATAATGTCACCAATATTCACATGCCGTTTGCAGAAATGATGCGGCAGGCGGATGTCGTCATAGCCAAGCCAGGCTATGCGACAACTGTCACGGCTGTTCATTATGGTATTCCCTTGGTGTATGTTCGGCGAAACAACTTTGTGGATGAGCAATCGCTGGTCAACTATGCGCACAAATTTGGCAGGGCTATTGAAATGACACGGCAGGATTTTGAGTCCGGCGCCTGGGCAGGTTGCCTTCAAAAAGTGGTCACGTTGCCCTCTCCACATGTGTCTCCTCCTCGGTCAGACTATGAAGGTGTTGTGCGTGTCTTGAGGACTTATCTTGAAACATGAGTCAACAATCGGAGGAGACTGTTGTTACGTGCTCTCTGGAATAGATAATGGATACAGTGTGACGGATAAGGCTTCAAGAATGTTTGAAATTTGGAAACCATTCCGGGTTTCTTCTTTCAAAAATGTGCCAATGACCTCAACAGAATGATTAACGATAATGGGTAGAGCACCTTGTGTGCGATCATGGCGGCCAAACACGACAATTGAATCGTTTCCTTCAGTAAGCCGAAAGACAAAATCAACATAGAGTTCTGTTTCATCTAAATGAAGTTCTGGTTGGATGACGCGGCCTTGTACTGAAACGAGTTGCTGATCGTAGTCTTGGCTATTGGCAATCAGTTCAGTGATAGAAACTTGCTGAGGTGACGTGATAAATCTCAAAAGGTCTCGCGTATGATAGTCGATCCCAGGAGCCCCATAGGGCAGATTGATAGTGATTGAAGGAAAAGACAAGAAGAAGGGTCCATTACTCAGGTATCCATTGGACGAGAGAAATACCGTCATGAGGCTAGTTAGCAGGTAACGGAAGAAAACGCTCATAAAGTGATGTTGTTCTGTCTATGCTAGAACAGGGGGATCGTAGGAACATGGAAGCATTGACGATGCTGATTCATGCGATGACCTTATGATGTCAGTATTTTAGTAAGAGAATCGTAAAATGCCTGCTCTAAATTATTATGCGGTTCTTGAAGTGTCTCTTCAAGCGTCGCAGGAGGAAATCAAAAAGGCTTATCGAAAGCTTGCCCTCCAATACCATCCTGATCGGAATCGGGGAGATCGTCAAGCTGAATTGAAGATTAGGGAAATCAATGCTGCGTATGAAATTCTAGGTGATCCCGGTGCTCGAAAAACGTATGATCGGTTACGGATGGGCCATGTGGAGCCGATGGAGTTCCGTCGGGAGGAGCCGGAAGAGTCCATCTCCCCGGCAGTGGTTATTCAACGCATGGAAGGGACACTCTCAGAGGAGTCTCGTAAGCAATTATTTAAGGTTATGATGCAGAATACAAGAAGAATCAAGGAGGAGTTGAGCCGGATTCGGGAGCGGGTCGTTCAAGTACAAGGCTACGATACGTTCTTAGAAAAAGTTGTTCATCAATGCGGAGAAGAAGGTCTGAGGGATTGGGTGACAGATGAACTCTGGCAGCTTCGTGATCGCCTTGTGGATATTGCTGTCGAAATGGTGTGCTCAGAGGTCCCTGGCTCATTTCAAGGGGCTGAGGCAATTGCTCAGGTAAGACGAACCTTACAGCAGGCCTATCATGAAGGATGGATACAAGGGTATGCTCAAGCTTGTGAATTGTTGTATGAACGTCGATGAGCGTTTGTGCATATTCTGATAAGCAGAAGAAATCAGCACGTATATTTTCTCAAGAAGAAGGGTTTGTAGAGGCACCTTTGAATGAGGTGCCCCTGAGAGCCCTATTTATCAAGTGGAGATGGTGATTGTTGGAATGATTTGTCTGGTTGGTTTTGAGAGTTAGACGTTGAAAGGGTCTGAGCTTCTTTGGACAAAGTGACCTGATCTTGAACAGGAGAAGGGGCCGTGAGACTCGGTTTTTCCTTGCTTTTGTCAGGGCCATTTTGAATCGCTTTGGTTTCTTCGAGAGCTTTCCGGTCATGGACGCTAGCTGACAAGGCTTGTGATGATGCTTGTAGAGTTTCGACGCCTCCTAAGGTCATGGTCTTTGCTCCTTTTTTATTAAGTATCTCCGGTACTGTTATGTATGGCTCAGATTATCTTCTGCATTATCGGCATCTGAGGAAGATGTTTGCGACGAGTGCAGAAAAACAAAAAAAATAAATGTATGAGAATCTAATAACAAAGAATGCTATTCAACTTGTTGGGTTTAATATGAGTAACGTTTTTCTGTAAGCATTAGTAGTTGCTGTCAATGATTCAAGAATTTTTTTGTTGAGATACCTAAACCTATGCAGTAGAAAAAGCGTACTGTCGTGATTACAGAATTTGTGGTGTCAACAGGTGAAAGGGTCAAGCGCCTGGATGTGTTCTTAGCCAGCCATGAGCGGAAGATCTCACGGTCTCGCCTCCAGCGCTTAATTCACACAGGGCGTATTCGAGTCAATGCGAAAAAAGTGAAGTCCAGTTTGAAGCTTAAACCTGGCGACTGGATTTCAATGGATACACCTGAACCGGGACCGATGATTGTAAACGATGAAGTCGTTCCACTTGAAATTCTCTTTGAGGATGAGTCTTTAATGGTCGTCAATAAGCCTGCAGAGGTGGTTGCACATCCTACGTCAGGTCATTGGAATGGGACGCTGTTGAATAGTCTTTTGGAGCATTTTCGTGAGGAAGGAAATATCGAGCCTGGCTTAGTTCATCGCCTCGATAAAGGAACATCTGGTCTCATGGTAGTGGCTAAAACAGACGTGGCCCATCAAATCCTTTGCGCACAGTTTGAAAAGCATTCCATAACGAGAACCTATGAAGGACTTGTGTATGGAAGCCCGCCAGAGCACCATGGAGTCATCGAATTAGCGATTGGCCGTGATCCCAGTTATGGCAGGACGGTCTCTAGCAACTCCATGAAGCCAAAATTGGCTGTGACCGCTTTTAGGGTTCTCCAACGATTTGGAGAGGTCGCTTCTCATCTTGAACTGACTCCACGAACGGGCCGCAAACATCAGCTTCGAGTACATTTGGCATCAATCGGCTGCCCCATCATTGGAGACGAGATCTATGGTCGTCAAGATTCCTCTCCCTTGAAGGAGTTATCCGCCTCCCGGATGTTTCTGCATGCACGAACCTTAGGTTTTCGTCATCCTATATCTAGCAATTGGATGGAATTTCTCCTAGAAATTCCTACTGAGATGGGTAGGGTAATAAAGACATTGAAAGTACAGGCTCAAGGAGAAGTCTGACGTTTTTAGCGCTCAGGAGGTGGCTTAGTCTGAGTTTTTATAGGAGAACCTGGAGAGGTGAGTCCTCTTCTACCTGTTGAATTTTTTTGTTATGTATGAATCGCTTCCGTAGGTGATCTGCCAAGTGACTGTTAAATATGTTGGATGTTGTTCTTTTTGAGCCAGAAATTCCACCAAATACGGGAAATATTATTCGGCTCTGTGCGAACACGGGTTTTGGTCTCCATCTCATTCATCCTTTGGGTTTTGAACTAGATGACAAGCGAGCGCGTCGTGCTGGATTGGACTATCATGAGTTGGCGCGGATGAACGATTATCCCACGCTGCAAGACTATCTAAATGCTCACAAGCCTTCCCGTGTGTTTGCGATCACGACGAAAGGGAAAAAACTCTATCATGATGTGGCCTTTCAACCAGGTGATGCCTTGCTTTTTGGTCCAGAAACAAGGGGGTTGCCTGCCGATATCTTAGATGCTTTTCCTCCAACCCATACTCTACGAATTCCTATGCAAGCGGGGAGTCGCAGTCTGAACTTAAGTAATGCAGTAGCTGTTGTGGTATACGAAGCCTGGCGGCAAAATCAGTTTTCTGGGTTACATTGAATTCCCAGAAAGACTTTAAGAGCGTTTTGCCAAGATTTCGCCTTCTTCCCTTGAACTATAAAGATGCATTGGTTTTACTGAGAGTCTTGTTCATATTTCCGAGAACCCCAATCCGGTAAGATATTGTCGAAGTCCTTTCATACTTGGGGGTATGCTCACATGAGTTCTGTGAAATTCCCGACGAACGAGGTAGTGTTTGCGAAGCTTGTCAAAAAATGTAGGTCTTTCTTCCAAGGGAATGTTGAGAAGATTTTTCATGTGCTGATGGTCAGCTTCAATGTCATAGATTTTTGAGACTGTCTCCTGTATTTGTACTTGGGGTGAACATTCCTTATGGTCTATCTGAATGAATGGCACAGTTGGTTCCGGTAGTGATTGTATCGGGTTCCACAAGGGTTTCCTGTTGAGATGCTTGCATAGAGCCGAATAAATCATGAAGGTGCCATTGGCTTTGCCATCCAGTGAGTGTCCTGCGATATGGGGAGTCCCTAGGGTAGCGGCTTGAAAGAGGTCCCAATTGATATCGGGTTCAGCTTCCCACACATCTAAAACCGTTGAGCCTATTCGGTTGTGCTGGATTGCTGTGAGCAAGGCATGGGTGTCCACGACTTCGCCTCGCGAAGCGTTAATGAAAATGCCGGTCGGTTTTATGTATTCAAAAGTTTTTTGATTCAGGAGATGGTAGGTAGGGTAAGGTCCTTCGGAAGTGAGGGGCGTATGTAACGTGACGACATCACACCCTAATGCTTCTTCTAGAGACTGGTGATCGATCTGCTTTTGTTCAGCTAGAGGCGGATCATGAAGGACGGGGCGCATGCCTAGAGCCTCGGTCTTTTGCTTGACCAATTTTCCAATGTTGCCGACTCCGACAATTCCTATAGTTTTTTGGGTTAGCGAGAAGCTTCCTTGTGTGGCAAGGTAGAGCAGTGCTGCGATCACATATTCTGCGACTGAATTGGCATTTGACCCTGCCGCCGAAGCAAAAGGAATGTTGCGGGATTTCAGGTAGCTTGTATCTAAGTGATCTATGCCTGCAGAGGCCGAACCAACAAACTCCACTGGACTGTCTTGTAATAAATGTTGGTCTACTCTAGTGATGGAGCGTATCAACAGAATGTTGGCGTCTACCAAATCTGAGGAGGTAATGGCTCGACCAGGAAGAATGTTTAAATTTCCCAGGCTGCCAAAGGCCTCTTTCAGATAGGGAATATTTTCTCCAGCGACGATGTTCATATGACAAGATTCCGTGTTTGTGGTTGTAGAAAATTCAAAATGCTGTGTGTCGTTATAGTATCATGCCGCATCCCATTCGTCTTTCTGTAGATAGGTATCTGCACATCTCCACTGGTTGTGTCGAATTGCATTCTCCTGATGGTTTTGATATTTCTCATGCAGCCATTGAGCAAAAAATAGGTAAGTTGTCACACATGAGGCTGTTGAATAATTCAATTTCAAGTTATGAAAAGGCCATCAGAGCCATGGCGGCTTCAATGCGATGGGAATGGTCAAAAAAGTCCGTCCAGCAAGGCCGCAGCCATTTTGGCGTGCGGAGCGTACTGGTATTACGTGAGCACGGAAAAAGGGCAAGAACGCCGCTGGCGGCTTTTTTCAACATTCCCCACATGAATATTGAAGAGAGGATGTTAGGTGAGCAAACGAAATAAGCGACAACAATTAGGTCGGTCCGAGCCATCAAAAAATTCTGCAGAGCAGCCTGCCTCGCAAAAGCCACAAGTGGCGTTTGTACTCACGATGACGCTGTTTGCGCTTGCAGTCGCTGGAATTTTGCTAACGTCCTATCTCACGTATGTTGCATGGTTTGAAGATCACCCGGCCTTTTGCGCTGAAGGCTCTGGCTGTGATCTTGTGCAAGCCAGTCGATGGTCGATGTTGATGGGACTGCCCATGGCGTTTTGGGGATGGTTGACCTATGTGACTCTGGCCTATGGTATCTGGCGAACACAATTAAAACCCACTAGTTGGACTTTCGTGCTTTTTGTCTCGGTATGTGGCTTTGCTGTTAGTGCCTACCTCACTGTTATCTCAGTGGTTGAGATTGAGGCGACCTGCCCATATTGTTTGGCCTCGTTTGCGATCATAACAACGATTATGATTCTTACGTTGATTCAACAACCTTCTGAATGGTCGACTTCCCTAAAAGAGGCGCTGATTATCGCAGCCGTGATTGTTGGAGGTTTGCATTTACATTATAGCGGTGTATTTGATGCGGCTGCTGGTCCGGAAGATCCACAGCTTCAGGCTCTGGCGATACATCTGGTGGAGAAAGGGGTAAAATTTTATGGAGCCTATTGGTGTCCGCGTTGCCAGGAACAAAAAGCTGTTTTTGAGGCCTCAGCCCAGCGCTTACCTTATGTTGAATGTAGTTCCGGCGGTCGAGGGAGTGCACTTACCAAAGCCTGCGCTGCCGCGAAAATTAAGAGTTATCCCACCTGGATTATTGGAGAACGTCGTCTGACAGGCCTGCAAACCCCTCGCTCGTTAGCGGCTGCCACTGGGTTTGCCTGGAAAGAGTAGAACGCTTTGTTGCTAAAAAACTCTCCAGCTCTTGTAGGAATTCTCTAGCGTTTTGTTTCTTATCCCTTCTCTGGTCTAGTCATTTTATTCTTTCTCTTCACAACTCATGTTCTCACATCTGTGTAATAATTTTTAGAAAAATTTGACTGCTCAACAGAGAGCAATGATCACAAGCTCTTCATTCTAATCCTTGAAGTTGATTGCGTCGAGAGCTTAGCTATTTGTAGACATTTAGAGTCTATCTTTTATGAAAGGGAGTGTTGAATAATGAAGATATTAAAGGGCATATTTCGCCAGGGACTCGTTGATGATGAGTGGACTCGGGTCGGTTCAAAAAAGTCCGCTCGTCTGCACGAAGCCGTTTCGGAGAAGTCAGGGAATGCCGTTCCCGGCCTTCGTAGCCCATCGAATTACTCCGGCGGAGTAGGCGGCAGCTTTTTTCAACAGACCTTGAAATACATGAACGTGGTCCTATTTACTCGTCGTACTGACTCTTGATGAATTGATTCGACTTTTGATATCTAACCTTACTTGGTGAGATTCATATGAGAAGAATTGTTCATACTTCATTTTTTTTCTATCTCATAATGCTTTTCCCACAGGTAGGCTGGACAGAAGAATTTGAATGGACTTCAATTGGTATTCGTGGTGCGGTGAACTATAAAGACGCGGGTTTACCACCAGGAGAAAAAGTCGATTTTGAACAATTTGACGTGGTAGGAACTCTTGGGTTCCCTGGTTCTTGGGCCGTTGGCTGGGGGTGGGACGCCCGGTATCAACTCCATACCACTGCTGGGGCGTTGAGAGGCGACGGAGACACAGGGTTTATAAGTACGGTCACCGGAGGCATCGCTATGAACAAAAGCCATTGGAGAACCACGCTAGATTTTGGTGTTGGAGGGGCGTTGCTCAGCAAATGGAAATTCCCTGGGCAAAATGTGGGAGGTCCTTTTCAATTTATTGCCCATGGAGGTATTCTTTTTCATCTGCCCTGGAATCTTTTTGCTGGGTATCGATTTCATCATATGTCCGATGGCATGATCTATGGAGATAATCGGGGAGTAGACTTGCACATGCTTGAAGTGCGCTACCGTATAGGCGTTCCTTAACCTACCTGTAATACGTTTGAGGCAGCTCAGCCGCAGTTTCTAGCACGACCGAACTGCCTTAAACAAGTTCACATAAACGAATTGCTCGTTAAGGCTGTTTTATCGATAGACCATCCATTCTTTCGGCTCCGTAGCTGTAGAGGGAGCCATCCCAATTTAGATCAAACGTGCAACTGGTATTGGTGCCCAGGGAGCTTGGCGTGCAGCGCAGTACATCTGCGCTATCACCAGAAGTACTGTTGACACTAAATATCCCACGGGTCGTCAGATAGATTTCGCCACTATCTGCGATCCAAACTCCAAAGATATCTTCGTCATTTGATTGGTTCAGACCAACATCTGACCCATCAAAGTAGAGAGCCCAGGAACCGCTCGTTGTTGTACCAAGTGAAGTAGGTGTGAAGACTAAGAGATCTTCATCCCGCCAACGAGTTCCGATCACGTTAACATTCCCAGCTGTGCTTAGCACAATACGTCCATCAGCGAGGACATGTAATGAGTCAATCTTTTCACCGTTAGTTGCCAGGCCGACGTCAGAGCCGTCAAAATATAATTCAAAGATCCCGCTCGTGGTTGTTCCGAGACTCGAGGGAATAAAGCGGACAATGTCGGAGTTGTCGACAGTGCCTACATTGGGAATCGTGGTATCTCCAATGAAGGACAATAGTAGCGTTCCATCATCCAACACGTGAAAGGCGTTGATATCACGGGCTCCAGCACCAGAAAGACCCACATCGGAGCCGTCAAAGTATAGGCTCCACGTATTGGTCGTTCGATTAAAGGCCAGGATGTCCTCATCAGCGAAGGAAACGCCACCTACTGAACCGCCGGATGTAGAACTCAGATAGAGGATAGTTTCAGCTGATGGTGTGTCAGTTACTGTCCAGGTGAAATCAGTACTCGCATTGCTAACTTGTCCATCATCCACGGTAACCGTCACGTTGTATTGTCCTACAGTATCCAGCGTCCCTGTTATCGTCCCACTTGCGCTATTTATAGCTAGGTCTGAGGGTAAACCTGAGGCACTGTAAGTTAATTGATCGCCGTCGGGATCGCTGGCATTAATGGCTAGATTAATCACGTCACCAAGAAGATGATCTTGGTTGCCAGGGTTAGAAATAGTTGGCGGATTATTCCCACCTGGTCCACTAGGTAAATTTACTGTCAGGCGGATACCTGTGGAATGCCATAATTCTCCCCCTTCAGAAGCTAAATGAGGTAAATAGCTTCGATACCAGAGTATATTGTCTTGACCATTGATATTTTCCCCATTGTTTCCTAGCACACTGGTAATTGCGCCGTCAGTCCAGCCACCTGCTTCACTGCTGTGATATAGTCGTCCGTAGACCTGACTATTAGCATACTCGGTTTCGGGGATTACCGTCCCTGGGACATTCCAGGTATTGGTATCGAACGCGACATCAACTGTCATTCCATTGACCGTATCTCTCACTTGCCATTGATGATTATTCGCTTCGGTTGCAGCTGCATCGAATTCATTGGAATAGATCTCCCAAGCGGTACCGGTATGTCGTCTGATTTGATCAGACGCTGCTCCAGCCAGATCGAAGTCCAGCCGCCAAAACGGATAATGGAGGTGGTCTGTTTGGCACTGTAAGCCTTTGGCAAAGATATGGGCGTCAATTTGACCACTCCCGCTCAAATACCAGACTTGATATAAGATATAGGCCCCAATTTGATCCTGAAACCCTATTTCTCGCCAAGTTTCACCATTTTGGGTAAATGTCCGATTCACCACTGAACTATTTCCTGCCCATGATACAGGCAGCCCCGACCCTCCGAGACGATCTGCGTAAGGGCCACAAGCATTATTTTCATAAAATACTGTCATGACTGGCATGCTGGCTCGTTCCAACACCTTCACGCCTTGGTAGCTGACGTTACTCAGTGACATGCCATCAAAACGACTTGAGACCTCATAGTCTAAGGTCCATCCCTCCCAATTAACACTCCCAGCACTTTGTGCTTGAACGATTATAGGAGTCCATAGCATCAATGCCGATGCCACAATCAAGTATGTGAACATGAATATTTTTTTTGCCTTCATTTGATTAATCCTCCCGACTTTCTACGACGACTTGATCGGTCAGATCAACCCAGGCGACGTATTCCGGTCCCACATCAACATTATGGTGAAAGGAGACATATCCTATTCGATGGTCGAAAAATGCTGAATTTCCGTCTGTTGGCAATGCTAAAATCGTGTTGCCTTCTAACTCCGCTACTTGGGTATTACCTTCAGCAATCAGCGTACGGCGGGCTATCTGGATGGCCTCAGCCACTTCTGTTTCAGTAAGTGGGGGCTGATATATAACCGGAGGTATTGGATGAATGGTGATGACTGAATCTTGGTCTACAAGAACTTCAACGGTCATATTATTTGTGTGGCTGAAAAAGGTATGGCGGACCTGGTGGTTATTTCTTTGTCCTTTCATTCCAAGTAATTCTTGGCCTACATGTACATAACGATCACCCAAAGCGATTTGGACATCTGGTGACTGCAGCGTTAGTGTGTTTGCATTTTCCTGAGCGATAGCCGCACGACCCATTAGTGCAACCGACTGTTCTGTTCTAATATTTTCCATCGATTTTGGTTGTGGCGGAAAGACATTGCCTACAGCTTCAAAGCGTACGTTCGGATCTGTGCTTTGATCATGATGATGGATGCGATCGTGACTGTGAGGATCATCGGGCAACACTGTTTCACGGACTCGCAATTCACTTAGGATGTTTTGCACCTCTTCATGTTGTCGCTGCCACATTTCTTTCTTACACTCATGTATGAGGTCACGGTCACGATGTTGAGTCAATCGGGAATCGGTAGAATGAATGCTGATTTGAGATAGTTGCTGAAAAAGTGCAGGATTTGTACATTCAGCTTGAACGGTCGTTGTCCACAACCCTAGCACTAGAGGGCCGAGGACTAGTCCGTTCAGGCTAAACCAATAGCCGCGTCGACGAGTCGCCGTTGTCATGGGGGACACTCCTTTGTTGGTATAGAGAGATTATAAGGGGGTAAGTGAAGCCATAAAGTACTACCAATAAAATAGATTCAAGGTCAAATTTAAAAAAAAGGTGAATAATAGCAATACCACAAAAGAAGGCAGGACATCTGTCAACTATGGAAATCTAAAAAAAAATCCTGGAAGGCCAATAAATTTTTGAATGGTTCTGTTGAAGTCATCGTGTGAATGAAAAGGTTACTGTTGGTCAAAATGTCCTTGGAAATATGCTTCTGGTTGGGAGACCCTAATTGTTTTTGTTTAAAAGGAGGCGTTGACATATCAGCGCTCTTTTTCTGAGATTAGTTAGATTGTTTCGAGGAAAGAAATTCTCTGTGTCATACTCTCATAGACTGCGAACGCTTGAAGCCTGTTGTTTTGAGATTATTCAAGGAAAAAATTTTGGCTCTTTAGGCAGTACGCTAAAATTTGTTTTGATTTTTTTCATTGGGTATCTCTCCGTGTTTTTCGATTGAAGAGTCAACCTCTACAGTACGTTAATAAATCAAGGAAAAATATTTTGACTGTTTCTCAAGAGTTCACGGTAGAGATGTGACGTGCGTTTTTTTGTTTAATCCTACTACTTATAAGAAATTGTTCTTTTTTAAAATTTCCTGACATGAACCAAGCAAGGAATGTGGCAAAGTTGCCGAAAAGGAAGGAGACTTAACGAGATTAGTCATAAATTAGAAATTGGAGAAAATCTGGTGCACTGCAAAATGACAGTCGTTCGAGTTGTTCTTTTTTGCTTTCTTTTCGTTGGTCTTTTTTCGAGTCCTCTTCTCTTTGCCAGTCCGACTTTTTTGAACCGACAGGCGTATCCTCTCCCGCTTGGCTTAACGGAAATTGGGAAGTTCCATAAGAATGATCTCAAGACATTTGAAATTTGGACACAATGGAGCAATCCCTCACACGAGAAAATCGTGGTCAACGTCACCTTTACATTTTTTGACAAAGATTCTTCCGACTCGCAGTTAGGAGAAGATGGGAAGGATGATATCCTAATGACAGTGACGGAGACACTGATCATTCCTGAGCAGACAAGCAACTGGGGAAAATATTCCCAACTCACGGCGATCGGGCACAAACTCAATCAAGGCTTTGATCACCCTGCGGAAGGTGCAGGTTTAGAATTGTACCTTGAAGCACAAGTCATTTCGGTTAAATATATTTCTCAGGAATGACATGCATTTTCTTTTGCCACTTTGCCAACGTGAATAATTTGGTAACAGACTGGTTAACACTATCCGCGCGATAGGCCATCGATATTCTCCGTCCCATAGCCGTTGGCCGAGCCATCCCAATTTAGATCGAACGTGCAACTGGTATTGGTGCCCAGGGAACTAGGCGTGCAGCGCAGCACATCTGCGCCATCACCAGAAGTACTGTTGACACTAAATATCCCACGGGTCGTCAGATAGATTTCGCCACTATCAGCGATCCACACGCCAAAGATGTCTTCGTCATTTGATTGGTTCAGACCAACATCTGATCCATCAAAGTAGAGAGCCCAGGAACCACTGGTCGTAGCACCAAGCGAAGTAGGTGTGAAGACCAGGAGATCCTCATCCCGCCAGGTTGTACCCGTTACGTCTGAGTTGCCAATTGTGCTGATGACAAGCCGCCCGTCGTTTAAGAGATGCAGGGCATCAATATCTTCTCCGTTGGTTGTTAAGCCGACATCCGAGCCGTCAAAATACAACTCGAAGCGACCACTTGTACTTGTTCCCAGGCTTGTGGGGATAAACCGAACGATGTCCGAGTCGTCCACACTGCCTACGTCAGGAATTGTTGTTTCCCCGATAAAAGAGAGTAAAATCGTGCCATCATTCAAGACGTGAAAGGCATTGACATCGCGGGCTCTATTACCAGATAAACCGACATCGGAGCCGTCAAAGTATCGGCTCCACGTATTGGTCGTTCGATTAAAGGCCATGATGTCCTCATCAGCGAAGGATATGCCACCAACCGAACCACCTGAGGTGGAACTGACGTACATCACATCTTGAGTTGGTGGAGCTGGATCGACGGTCCAGCTAAAATTAACAGTCGTTTGCCCGCCACGCCCGTCATTTACGATGATCGTTACGGAACTCTGGCCGTCCGTGGTCACCGTCCCGGTGATTGCACCACTCGCCCCATTGATCGTTAATCCAGGCGGCAGGCCTGTTGTCGTATAAGTCAGCGAATCACCATCAGGATCACTGGCAATAATAGCAAGCGTCACCGTGTCCCCCACGGTATTGGTTTGGTTCCCGGGGTTGGTTACGATCGGAGGTTGATTCACCGGGGTGGAATTCACCGTCCAGGTAAAGGTCACACTATCTTGTCCCCCATTACTATCATCTACACCAACTGTGGGAGTAAATGTTCCTGCACTCGTCACGATTCCAGTGATGGCTCCGGTACTGCCATTGATACTTAACCCAGCCGGCAATCCTGTCGCATTGTACGTCAGTGTGTCTCCATCTAAATCAGACGCACTGAGGCTCAGTGCAATGCTCTCGCCTTCTGTAGAAGTTTGAGGTCCTGGATTTGTCAGAACTGGTGAAGAATTAACAATGGGTGGAGCCGGCTCGTGTTGATCAATTTGACCAAGGAAGGCCACTAACTGATTGAGTTGCGTAGTCGTGAACGAGGCGCCATCATGCGCGTTGATCGCATCAGCCAGCGAAGCGGCTGACCCATCGTGCAGATAAGGTGCTGTACTCCATAAGCCACGAAGTGTCGGAGTATCTAGACCCGTTAAAGGACCACCTAAACGACTACCACTACTCGTCTTAATCGTGCCAATGTTGTGGAGATTATTCGATGCGCTGTCTGTATAAGCTTGTCCTCTGTGACAACTGGCACATTGACTTGTTTCAAAAATCGAACGACCAGCTGCCCCATCGGGGGTCAATTCGCCATTGGTCGCGCGATTTGGACTGCTACCAAAACTCATTAAAGACTTGACATAGGCTGCCAAGGCATCGAGATCGGCACTCAAGCCCGCTTTGGCCGCGCCCAACGGGGGCACTCGTGGCATTGAAATCGGCATCATCCATTAATCCAGTACCGCCAGCTAGACTACGAATCTGTCCTTCGAAATCCTGCACTTCGTCAAAGTTGCTGGTCCAATGGAGACGACCATGCTCTGACCCGCCTCGCCCATTTAGACTAATGGTATTTCGTAATCCTTCACCAAAGCCTGTCAAATCCCAAACACGCCCATCATGATCACCGTCGTTATGACATGAGGCACAACTTATGTAAGCATCACGGGCTAGGCGATTGTCTCGAGCGTCGTAAAACAGTTGTTTCCCGTTCAGGACTTGGCTCGACAATGCTTCATTTGCGACTGTCTCATAATTTGCAATGGCATTGACCGTGAATGATCCGACATTTATCAACTGAGAGATCATAGATGCCTATGCTACGGTCCATAAAATTATGAACATAAAGTGTTAAGCCATCAGGTGAAACCGCAAGACCCTGAGGTGCACGCCCCACATCAAAACGGAAAAGTTCAGTTTGCTGATAGGTGTCAACGACAGCAATTTCACGACTCGTTTCTAGGGCAACGAAATAGTAGTTGCCATACAATCCAAAGGTACCTGCACTGCCCAGCCCAGCATTATCGTGATCCAAGCGCGCTGAAAAGTCTTCGCTGTCGTTGGATAAATTTATACGGGATGAAATCGCTCTGACAGTATGCTCAAAGTTTAGATTGTTTCCATCACGTAATGTTCCGCGCAAAATATTATCTTGTTTCGAGGGCACCCATGCAGTAGTGCCATCTGGTGAAATAACTGGAGCTCCTAGATAATTTGGTACCCCACGAGCACCTGCTTCGAAATCAGCCCCATTATTTACAGCTAGAACGATCGTGTTACCAACGCTCATGGTTCCAGTGTTCACGACAACGATTTCGCCACCCACTCCAACAATTTGTGGACTGGCGGTTTGCTCGCCGGGTAATGGTGGTGTAATGAATCGAGAGACGTAGACCTTACTGCCGTCAGAGGTGATAGCGATATGGCGAGGATTGGGGCCAACATTCACACTCCCTATTTGGCTAGCGTTGCTCGGATTGAGCTGTAGCAACATACCGGTGGCTTGAAGTGCCAGGTATCCATTGTTCCCAGACGGATCAAAGAGTAGGCCAAAGGGTTGCGAGCCAGATGGGAAATTAACTGTGTTGACAACACTTAATGAGATTTGATCGATGATACTCAGCGTGGCCGAGTCTTGATTGGTAACCCATATACGACCATCTGGTGCCGTAGCTAAGCTCCGTGGTTCATTCCCAACGCCAATTTCTGCAACTTTAGTGTTGGTTATCGTATCAAAGACAGTAACTGTATTATTGTCAGGATTAACTGCCCATATTCGATCATTTCCACTTCGTGATTCGTACATCACACTCATAGAGCTGGATGGACGATTTGCTGTGAAGGGACGATGAATTGCCTGGTAGAACTGTCGAGAGACTTCTTGCGCACTATTGTCCGTCACCGTCACGGTGACAATGTAACGGCCAGGGTTTTGAAATGTATGCGAGATTGCTGCCGAGGTGCTGTATGCTGTTTCGGGAGTATTATCGCCGAAGAGCCACTTATACTGTAGTGCTCCGTTTCCGCCACTCGCGGTCGCTGTGAAGGTGATGGATTGATCAGTTGGTTGAGGGGAAGAAGTGAAGGGAGAAATGGTTATTGTTGGAGCAGGACTAATGATCCAGGTAAATGTAGTACTGTCTTGACCACCGTTGCCGTCAACCACGTTAACGGTTGTATTGAATGTCCCAGAGCTAGAAATCGTGCCACTTATCACGCCAGTAGTGTTATTGATACTCAAGCCCGAGGGTAGCCCACTGGAACCGTAAGAGAGTATGTCTCCATCCGAATCACTTGCACTGATGGGTAAACTTACGATGTCCCCCTCAATATTTGTTTGACTGCCAGGATTTGTTACAACGGGCGGTTGGTTCACTGGGCCAGGATTTGTCACAGTCCACGTAAACACGACACTGACATTCTCCATGCCATCACTTATATTGAGTGTGACTGTATAGGTTCCGGCGCTATCACTGGCTAAAGTTCCCGCAATTACTCCAGTATTGCTATTGATATTCAAGCCCGGAGGTAGTCCAGTTGCGCTGTAGCTGAGGGTGTCTCCATCTGGATCGCTTGCGCTGATGGGTAGGCTTACGACGTCCCCTGCAATGTTGGTTTGATTTCCTGGATTGGTTATGACGGGAGCTTGATTGCCGGGAGGTGAGACAAACAGTATGGTTTTTTCATTTGCGTTGTTGGCAAGAGTCCCTTGCGCGACAGGTGATCCCCAGTTGATACCATCCGTACTAATATAAAATCGATAGGCCGACACGGTCCCATTGCCACCGCCTGGTCTGGGCAGATACTTAAATCCACCTAGATCATAACTTGCACCCAAGTTCACGACGATCTCATGAGGATGAGCTGGATCATTGTCGTCCCCAGCATTGGCAAACCATTCGGTATGCCAGAAGGTTTGGGTGTTTCCATCAATAGCATTGACGGCTCGTCCGTCTTCTCCCACTGTCTCTTGACTATCGAATGAGACCACCGACCAACCTACTTGGTTTAATGGATTGCCATTGGTGTCCAACACATTGAGTTCAGCCATGCTTGTCCATGGTTTTCCATTAATTTCAGAATCAGCAACAAAGCGAACATATTGATGAGCGCCTGGCGTGGGAGGTTCGCTCACGACTTGGATGACTTTGGCGATAGAAGGAACGTTTTGCTCATTGAGTGCGAAAAGCATCCAGTAACCCGGTGTCAATACGTTGCGGTTACTCTCCAATGTCAGTTGATAGTTTCCATTGTCGCTACTAAAAGGCACGTTGAGGAATCGTACATCTGTGTTGTGAGAATGAGTCGTTCCCGACATTTTGATCATGCTGAATTTCTGAATGTTGGGGGTGGCGACTACGTCGACTGTGGCTCCAAATGTTGAAATGTCTGTGGCACTAGTGATCGAGGGACGAGTAGCTAACGTGCCGTCGGCACTAAAAAGATAAGATGGCGAGTAGATTTGGTGGTCAGGATGATCGGCATTACAGCCACACAATCCCCCGCCGCCAGAAAAGACACGGCCGTCAGGCATGAGCAGTGCCACGGAATGGTAATTGCGGGGCACTGTGTGGTCTGCCACTTCCCGCCACAGTTGAGTCTGTGGATTCCAGATTTCAGGGGTCAGAATTGTACCCTGATCGCTAAACCATACATCCTGGGATGTGCCACCGACGACCAAGACTTCCCCTGTTGGCAACACCACAGCATTGGAATGGGCGCGCGGTTGTATCAGATTGTTTACCGGCGTCACCTGAGGCGTTGTCCCATTCATGTCCACAATGGTGGCCCTATTTTTGGCACTGACTCCTCCAAGCGTCAAAACCTTGCCTTTGTCAAACATGATCATCGTGCCTGCCTGATTATTTGCATCCCAGTCGGTAATCCCCGCGGCAGTTTCCTGAATTGAGCCATTACCCTGTGGAGTGATGTAATGCATTTGGGGAGTGGGGCCAAGATGTAGAATGTCGCCATTGGGAGCTACCGTGAGCATGGGGAACCATTCCGGGCGTCCATAATCTGTGTAGTCAAGAATAGGACCTTGCAGATCAATGCCAGTGAGCCATTGCCACCCTGAGCCTTCCGTCCACAACTCTGGGTAACGACTTCCGGGACTGCCTAAAGCCATAAAGACCTGGCCATCTGGGAGTTGTAGGGACCCGTTGTACCAGCGACCAATATTGGCGTCGTCGATACGTCGCCAATTGTTGGTGCGATAATCAAAAAGACTGGTACGTTCTCTCGTTCCATCACCTCCGACGACAAAGATTTGACCATTTTCCCGCATGGTAGGAATTGCACAGAACATTGAATGTTGGGCATAGTTGTCCTCGGTAATCTGTCCTGTTACCGGATCCCATATACCTGTATATGTGTTAGAACCACCATTAAAGGTAGTTCGGTTGTTCCCGCCCCAGGCAATAATTCGGCCATCCGGTAGATTGGCGGCGGACGCAAATACGAAGGGCCAAGTTGTTACTGGACCCCACTGACCGACCTGGTCGAGAGGCTCATTGGCTGCTAAGGCTTCTCCTGCGAGGGGCTCATTGGTTGATAAGGATTGTTGTTGAGGTGTAACAAATGCGGGTTCATTGCGTTGGCGAGCGAGTTCTGCTGCTGCATAGTCCTCATCAACGTGTGACCATGCATGCCCGATTAAGCCTATTTCTAATGTGAATAAAGTCAAAAATACAAAATTCCATTTCCGCCAAAAATACTGAGATTTCATGATATGTTCCTTCGGGTCTAGATACGGCCAGAGTGGTAGTCCCTGAATAACTAGTGATGGGTGGATAATTAACAAAGTCGTAGAAGAAAAAACTATGACTCATAAGAGGTACTGTGGTCTGATGAATCTTCGCGAGGTTGCACCGTGGAGATTCTCAGAGGCAGGGTTGGTCGGAAAGCTGTTGTCTGCCATTTGAAATATTTGAGGACCTGTACAGGCCTTGGACGCCATGAACTATCAGCCAACCTTCACAGGCTGAAAGAGCCATCTGCTTAGATCAACGAAATACCATGGGATATGAAGAGATAATTTGGGATAATTCATCCACCTCATTACAATGGCTAATATAGAGAGGCTGCTGATGACAAAGAACGCACCAAAGAGAATAGCCGGGCAGCCACGGATAGTGGGCTTGCCTATTAGCTTGGCCCCTAAGCAGGAAAACGTTTGATATTTTGGTATAGAGCGGTTTCCACATCGTCCATGTCTTTTGTCGTCATGTGATTTGTAAAGGATGATCCCTTGTCTTTCTTGTCCGTGCCTCTTCTCAGTCTATTGACTCTTGTTGCCAAGAGTGAGAGTGATAGTTCATAGATCTTTCTTTGGTATACTGGGCGCTATAATAGAACACATTCACTAGCGCAGAAGGAGACGTGAGGCAGATGAAACAGATTATGGTTGTCGGGGCAGGGGCGGTTGGTGGGTATTTCGGAGCGCATTTAGCACGAAAGCATTCGAATGTGTCTTTTTTATTGCGGCCCAAAACACAACAGGCCGTGGCGATCAACGGCCTGACAATTCGAAGTGCGATTGGAGAGAATTTTACCGTGCGTCCTCCTTCGGCATCTCATCCACAAGACTTGCCCCAGTCTGATCTAATCATTCTAGGTGTGAAGGCATATGATCTGGATGAAGTCATGGATCAACTTGAGCCAATCTTGAGACCCGATACGACGATTTTAACATTACAAAACGGTGTCACGATTGAAGATAGGTTGAAAATGAGGTTTGGGCGGGAGCGTGTGGTGGGCGGAGTCGCATTTATTTATTCCAAGATTGCCGAGCCTGGTGTAATCGAGCATTTCAAGAAAGGAATGGTCACAATTGGCGAGTTAATGGGGTTGGAGACACCGCGTCTTCGACAAATACAAGAGTTCTTTAAGGAAGCGGGGATCCCATGCTTTTTGACTGATGATATTCGCAAAGCTAAGTGGGAGAAAATGTGTTGGAATTGTGTCTTTAATCCTCTGACCGTGGTTCTCAATGATCATGTTGCGAAAGCTTTGGACGAGCCCGCCTTGCAACCGGTCATTACCACGATTGTTCAAGAAGTCGCCGCCATCGCGATGGCCACCCAGCGAGTGCCGTTGGACGGAGATATGCCTGAGAAAGTTGTGAGATGGTCGCAAGAGCTTCGAGATATTCATACTTCGATGTACGATGATTGGAAGGCTGGACGTCAGACTGAAATTGATGAGTTAAACGGGTATGTTGTGAAAGAGGGAAAAGAATTAGGTGTGCCAACGCCCATGAATGAGATGTTGACAGCGCTTGTTAAGGGGATGACAGTACAAAAGTGTGTGGAGGAGCCAGTTGTAAGTGTAGAGGGCGATGTTCAACATGCCCTGCAATTTTCTCGAGCACATTTACGGAATCTGCCTGAGAAATATCAAGTTTCTGATATTGGCGCCGTGATGCCAAATATGCGGGGTGCGGGTGTAAAAATTCAAGCACTCTTGGAAGCCGTGACTCTTCAAGTAGGAGTTGATCATGTGACTTTTTATTCCGAAGATCAAAATTATTCAGCCTGTCTCACGGTAGATCAGGCTCATCAGTTTGGTATTTTGCTGTATGAACAAAATGGAGAAGGTTTCCCCGATGAGCAGGGAGGTCCGTTTCGATTTGTTGCTCCGGGATTGGGCGATCTGTGTGCAAATGTGAAGCAGGTTCGGGAAATAGTTTTTTCGATAGGGTCTGTTCAAGATACACGTCCTCTCAAAGCGTGTACAGAAGAGCGGTAGGAAGGGCCATCCCAGAAGTTGGCTCTTCATAAAGTTTCTGCAAAAATTTCCTTCAACTGTATAAGGTTTTTGTAAAGATTTTCATGCATCGTAAGTTTTTCAGACCGTCTTTATCACAGTCATTGAATTGGCCAACTAAGTTTCTCAACATCATCAGTCAAGCCATTCTGTAATGCCAGTAAGGGTACAGCCTCATTTCCCTTAAACGGTTGTTTGAAGATCATGGCTTGAGTCCTTGAGTAATTGCAGGCCATAGCTTGCACGTTCTTCATTTCGCCTTGTTTGACCATTTTCCGCCTTTTCCCTACACTCCGCTGTCATAAAAACCGCATTGTATTTTTTGATGCCTGCTTTCATTTATCTATCCTCTTTTGCAGGAGGAAGTCATGGATAAACTCGAAATTTTTCCCTGGGCCAAAAACTTTGAAACCGGCATTGATGTTATTGATGAACAGCATAAGAAATTAGTGACTATTTTGAATACTTTAGCAGGGCATCTGGCGAACTGTTCTTTGCCGGACGAGATGAATACGGTCTTCGATGAGTTAGCGGCCTATGCCAACTATCATTTCAAGTCGGAAGAGGAAATTTGGAGTGCGCATTTTAAGGATGATCAGTGGTACATGAATCATCTTAAAA
The DNA here is from genome assembly GCA_965223295.1 of Nitrospirales bacterium. GTDB lineage: Bacteria > Nitrospirota > Nitrospiria > Nitrospirales > UBA8639 > Nitrospira_E. The sequence goes on from CBDCWC010000002.1 coordinate 508,454, forward strand.
CACATGAAACCTTCCTTAGTAATGTGGGGAATTTAAAAAAAGAAGAAGGTGAGAAATCCCTGGATAAGGTCATCCAGGATATTGTGACTTTTCTTTCGAAGTGGCTGGCTTATCATATTTTAGATACCGACAAACGCATGGCCAAAACGATTCAGGCGATGGAATCAGGGAAGTCTCTGGAAGAAGCTAAAGCCATTGCCAATGAAGAGATGAGTGGTTCGATGAGAGTGCTGATCGATACCGTACTCAACATGTATGAGGGGATCTCCGTTCGTACTGTCGAGCTGATGCGGGAAAAGGTTCGCCGGAGACAAGCTGAACAGGCATTAGCTGCAAGCGAAGAACGCTGGAACTTTATTCTGAAATACATCTTGAGTGACAATGAAGACAATGTCTGGGATTGGGATATTGAAAACAGTATTCAATATCTTTCTGGAGTCGATCTCCCTGTATTTTATGTGGTGGATGATAGCCAGCCATCCTTCAAGAAAGATTCGACGATTCATCCGGCTGATTTTGAGAAGGTCAAAGAGGACTTGCAGGCGCATCTTGATGGTAAAACAGATTTCTTCATTAACAAGCATCGGGTCTTACGTCATGGGGGACAGTGGTCCTGGGTGTTATCTCGAGGGAAAGTGGTCAGTCGTGATGAGCGCGGTAAGGCTTTACGGATGGTGGGCACGCAAACGGATATTACTGAGCGGGAACTGGCAGCGCTCATCTATAAAAATAGCAGTCAGGCGATGTTTGTAACTGATCTTGAAAACAAGATTATCGGGGTGAATACGGCATTTTCAAAGCTGACGGGTTATGCCGCTGATGAAATCATTGGGAAATCTTCGGCTTATTTTTTATCGGATAGGCATGATAAGGAATTTTTCCAGCAAATAAAGGAAAGCCTGGCCTTAACTGGGCGTTGGGAAGGTGAAATATGGAATACACGTAAAAACGGAGAAGAGTTTCCCGCGTTGCAGACGATTAATGCCGTTGTCGATTCAGAAGGTGTGCTGAATTATTCTGTCGGGCTCTTATATGACTGACATCAAAGCTGCAGTTGCTGACAGAGAACGGTTATTAGAAGATCTTCAGCAAGCACAAAAAATGGAATCATTGGGTCAGCTAACCAGTGGCATTGCCCATGATTTCAATAATCTCTTAGGAATCATGACGGGCTATTCTGGGCTCGTGCTGGCAGGTTGCGAAAGTTTGGGCGAAGAGCGACTGATAGGGTATATGCGCCAAATGTGTGCCGTCAACAAATGTGCGGCGAATTTGGTCTCACAGATGCTTGCCTTCAGTCGAAATGATGAAATCGATGATGTTCCCATGCTATTTGCCCCTTTGCTAGAAAATGACATTGAGATTATACGTGCAACCCTGCCGATGACGATTGATATTCAATTCGAGAGCGAGCCGAATCTTCCAAGTGTCATGATGAGTCCTACGCAACTGCACCAAATTCTGATGAATCTGTCTCTCAATGCTCGTGATGCCATGGAGGGCCATGGCTGTCTACGGATTTCGTTGGGCTGGGCTCGTGGGTTAGATGTGGTGTCGTCGGTTTCGAAGAAACGGGTTCAAGGAGACTGGATTGAACTGAGCGTGAGTGATACGGGTCCAGGTATTCACCCAGAGATCGTTCAGAAGATCTTTAATCCGTATTACACCACGAAGGATGTCGGTAAAGGGACTGGACTAGGCCTGTCGGCTATTTACGGCATTGTAGAAAAACATGGTGGGCATATCTTATTGGAGAGTGAAGAGGGAAAAGGAAGTATATTTCGCATACTTTTTGCGCCGTTGCCAAGGGATCAACAGAAGCAAGTAGAAGAGCCTGTCGAAGCGCCTTCTGCAAAGTTTATCCGAGGGGATGGTTCCGAAATTTTAGTTGTGGATGATGAACCTGGATTTGCCACATTTATCGAGGCACTCCTCACGACACACGGATATCAGGCTATGCCATGTACCGATTGGAATCAAGCGTTAGAGTTGTTTGCTCAAAATCCTTCACGATTCTCTTTAGTGGTTGCTGACCAGCATATACCTGGAATAACCGGTATCCAGTTGATTGGAAAAATTAGAGAGTTGCGACCAGAAATTCCAGCTATTGTGTGTTCGGCGTATAGAGAGAAAGGGGATGAAGGAGAAATGATAAATAAGGATATCGCTTTTTTCGAAAAACCTCTTGATGATACTCGATTTCTGAAGGCTGTGGGCCAGTTATTGGAAGCCTGTGGTGGAGTTGAAAAATAAGGTTTCTCTCTCCCTGTCTTCCTGACTCTTTTTTGGGCACCACTAAAAACTGTTCTTTTTCGCGATGGCGGCGTCAGCGGCGTGCTCAACTCCTCATGTATTGGCCCATACTCTGCGGTTTTCCGCGCGCCGCTTCCTTACCCTCAGAAAAAATATCCAGTTTTTAGAAGTGCCCTTTTGTTTCGTCCAGTACCTTGAATCGACTTGGCTTTGGGCATCTCATGTTGTTGTGGTGGAAGAATCCATATCTTCCTGTCTATTCGCTTGGGCATGTGAGTTTGTTGTCTTTCCCTAGTATCCCGTTGATTCCTTTCCAGTAAATGCTTGTTTTTTAAAGAATTTTCCTGTCATTTTTGGATTGCAAGTTTGCAAGTTGCATCGTAAAATGACGTCTTCTTACTTATCTTTATTTATTCATCTGAAAGGATTGATTTGTATGGCTGAGCGAACGTTAGCGATTATTAAACCGGATGCCGTAGAAAAACATGCCATAGGTGATATTACCCGAAGATATGAGGAGGCCGGATTACACCCCAGAGCCATACGCATGATGCGTCTGTCCAAATCCTGTGCTGAGGGCTTTTATGCCGTCCATCGGGAGCGTCCGTTTTTCAATGATTTGACGACCTATATGTGTTCCGGTCCTGTCGTGGTACTAGTCTTAGAAGGGGCCGATGCTGTGAAAAAAAATCGCGATCTTATGGGGGCGACGGATCCTCAAAAAGCGGATCCAGGAACCATTCGTGCGGTGCATGGTGCATCGATTGAAGCGAATGCCGTACATGGCTCTGATTCGGTTGAAAACGCAGAAATCGAGATTCGTTATTTTTTTGCCGAATCTGAAATACAATAAGAGTGAGTCGCATTGAGATGTCCCCGTTTCCTACTATGTTTGCATCTTCGCTGAAAGCTTTAGCATTGTGTATCCTATGCGTTGGGATTTTGGCATCCTGTGGGCGGACCCGTCCGATACAGGGGCCCCCAATGACTGAGCCTTTTCCTCCAGCGGTTGAAATTCAGCCAGATGCCACCGAGCCTATCCTGGAAGTTGACAATGGTGAGCGTATTCGCCACATACATGAGCGGCTTTTACAAGAAGCCCAGCATTATTTTGATGGGCGTGAGTTCCAAGAGGCAATCCGGAACTTGTCAAAATTATTGGCGTTACATCCTCATGCCGAACTTGAACGAGAGGGACGGTGGTTGTTAGGGCAAGCATATGATCAGGTGAAAGATTGGGAATCTGCCCAGCGAGAATATGGCATCTTGGCCTCGGCTTCACTTGATCAACGCTATCAAGATACGGCTGCTCAACGCCTTCAGGAAATTCAGAGTTTACTCGAGAAATTTGATGCGGCACCCCAACAGACTCAAGCCATTAGGTTTGCGTTAAATCAGTTGCCGGCGACAGAAGGATTTGATCAGGGTATTCAGAAGATGAAGCAAGATGGAGTGACGACTTTGCTGATTGATCTTGGTTGCCAACGAAGGGCATTGATCGGGGTCTCTTCGCAGGAGTCGCTTCCACCTCTCGTGGAGCTCCAAGCCTTATTGCGAAACTATGCTCAACGAATTCATTCTGTCGGGCTACTCATGTATGTGGGGGTTAATCTTCGCTGTCTAGGTCATTGGGCACCTTCACAGCATCAGGTTTGGCAGGACCTGACCTATCAGATTGCAACAGGAACCTCAAATCCTTCGAAACAGTTCGATCTGTTTCATCCCGCCTATCAGGAATTTTTGATACGTTTTCTAATCAGGCTCTGCAACGAAGGTGTGGATGGTCTGGTGTTTCTGAATGATCATCCTCTTGGGATGTACGATGGAGTCACTCGAATTGGGGTCAAGCGATTTGAAAAACAATTTGGGGTGAGCTTTGATCCCGCGCGAATTTTTCATAAGGGGTTTGATCCCATCAAGAATTCTAAACGCTCAAAAGGCACTTCTGGGATGAAGGGGGTCAATCAGAAAAATGCGTTGTTTTGGCGATGGGCGGGGTGGAAAGCTCGAGAACGACTAACGATTCTTGAAACAGTCGTGGATCGTCTTCGTGCGCAGTATCCTGCCGTGCAGTTTGGCTTAGAGCTGCATCCACATGGATTGACGAATCCGGTGGGCGCATTAGTTGAGTATGGAGAAGATGCCATGGATGCGACGGGCCGCCCTTTTTCATTTTTCTTTGTGAGACCAGAAATTGATCGACGCTCAACATTTACTGAGCAAGCCGTCGTAGAGAAGTTGCGCCGTATTTCAACGAAAGCCGTTCTTGATCGCTTACTCCCCGCAGTTGATAATCCGCGGCGAGTGTGGGTCAGTATGCCTGCCAAAAGTGGACAACGTCTCCGTCAGCAAGCAGAGCATTCTCCTCTACACGATTTTCCTTCGGGGATAGGTGTAGTCCACGATCTCCGTGCCTTTTCTTAAGCCCTCAGGAACTGCTTTCTTTTGCCCTCTCATGAGAGATTGTTTTTGCTTCTTCGAAACAATCGATAGGAATGTCAGAAATTGGTAAAGCCCGAGAGATCTAGGTTAGACCAGAACTGAATAGACAATATGATAGTAAAAAAAGGGGGAGAGATGGAACCTCAGGATCTGCGTTATCACAAAGAACATGAATGGGTTCGTATTGAAGGGAAAAGGGCGACGTTAGGAATTAGCAATTTTGCTCAAGATGCGTTGGGCGATGTGGTGTTTGTTGATCTTCCGCAGGTTGGAGCCAAGCTGTCGGCGGAAGCTGAACTCGGTGAAGTGGAGTCTACAAAAGCGACTTCGACTATATATTCCCCTTTATCGGGGGCAGTGGTCGCAATTAATCAAGACTTAGAAGAGCATCCTGAATTGTTAAATCAAGACCCCTATGGTCGCGGATGGATTGCTGTATTAGAACTGTCTAATCCCAGTGAAGTGGATAGGCTCATGACTGCTGAGCGATATGAATCCTTTTTAACATCTGAAGCATAATGTCGAGACCCAAACATATTCTTATTATTGGTGCAGGACCCGGAGGCTATGTGGCTGCGATTCGGGCGGCACAACTCGGTGCTAAAGTGACGGTGGTTGAAGAACAAGCCGTGGGTGGGGTTTGTCTAAACTGGGGCTGTATTCCTAGTAAAACACTCTTGAATCTTGTGGACCTTGGAGAGCGAGCTCGGCATGCTGAAGCATGGGGGCTCACCTTTGAAGGTCCGATTGGTTTTGATCTTACGCGAATGATTGCTCGAAAGAATGAAGTGGTGCAGTCTTTAGTGAAAGGGATTACCACTTTATTCAAACATTGGGATATCCAGCATATCAGTGGACGCGGTACCTTGGTGACTGAGCGGCAGGTGCGCGTGACTTATGAAGATGAGAGCACGAGTCTCTTGGAAGGCGATGCAATAGTGTTGGCGACTGGGTCCTCATGGCCGCAATTACCTCAATTTCCTCTTGACGGTCAGAAGGTTCTTTCAAGTAAAGATGCCCTGGATTTAACAGAGATTCCGAAAAGTGTGCTGATCGTCGGTGGTGGCGTTGAGGGTTGTGAGTTTGCGTGTTTATTGAGTGGACTGGGGAGCCAGGTGACACTTGTTGAGATGATGCCCACGGTGTTGCCGACTGAAGATAGTGACACCATTGCGATGCTCACTCGGGAATTCAAAAAGCGTAAAATTCAGCTCTACGTGAATACGACAATTGAAACATGGGCATTCACCCAAGGGGGAATTCAGGCTACTCTCGATTCAGGGGAGACCGTGTCGGCAGAGAAGATGCTTGTTTCGGTAGGGCGCCGTATGAATTCCAGTGACCTCGGATTAGAATCTGTCGGTGTACAAATCGGAAAACGAGCGGAGATTTTAGTGAATGATCATATGGAGACTTCGGTTCCAGGTGTGTATGCCATTGGGGATGTCACCGGGAAATCTATGTTGGCTCATGTGGCGTCAGCTCAAGGGAAAGTTGCTGCGTCCAATGCCATGGGCGTTTCTCAGACAATGAATTATGACGTGATCCCTGCAGGCATCTTTACGCTTCCAGAAATTGGACGAGTGGGCTTGACGGAACAACAAGTACGGGAACAAGGCATACAGCCAATGATCGGACGGTTTCGTTATGGAGGACTGGGAAAAGCTCAGGCTGTTGGTGAAACCACGGGACAGTTTAAAGTTATCGCAGATCAACAATCTCAAAAAATTGTAGGCGTGCATATTGTCGGTTCCCATGCGGCAGACCTTATCCATGAAGGCGCATTAGCCATGTATTCAGGTATCACTGTCTCTGGCGTAGCTAATATGATTCATGCGCATCCCACTCTATCGGAAGGTTTTATGGAAGCGGTTGAGGACATTGAAGGTTTGGCCATTCACCAGGCTAGGAAGCGCCCGTCTTAGTCGTCTGGAAAAAACTGGATGATTATGCCTTTCTGGAATCCCCATCTCTATGAACTGTCTTGGAAAACATCCCTAGCTCTGAAAAGTGCCATTTTGGTCGTCGGCATTGCAGGTATAATGTGGATGGGTTGGCCATCTGCACCCATCGGCGAATTGGGATCTGACTTGCCCACTGTGGTTGTCTCACAGCCTCAGAAGTTTCCGGTTGTCTCTGTCCGACATAACTTTTCCAAGAAGCCTCCTGGTAGGAATGTCGTGAGTAATCTCCAAAAACCAGGTCGGCGGATTGGTGATCTTGCATTATCAGTTGATCTCAATCACAGTTCTCAACAGGACCTAGAAGCCTTGCCTGGCATTGGCCCAGTATTAGCCGACCGAATTGTTACGTATCGTTCAGCGAACGGAAATTTTCAACATATCGACGAATTAGTGAATGTTTCAGGAATTGGTCAGAAACGACTTCAACAGCTTCAGCCATTTGTGAAAGTTAAAAGCACCGTCGATAATCTTGGGAGTTAATATTTTCTATCTAGAAAGTGACTGACGTGCTATCGGAACTTGATCGACAATTAGCCCTTATCCTTCGAGGAACTGTTGAAGTGATTCAGCTTGACGAGCTGAAAGCCAAATTAGCTTCGTCCTTGAAAGAGCAACGTCCTTTGAAGATAAAAGCAGGGTTTGATCCAACGGCTCCTGACTTACATCTTGGGCACACCGTGCTGATTCAGAAGCTGAAACATTTTCAAGATTTAGGGCATCAAGTTATTTTTCTCATCGGAGATTTTACTGGAATGATTGGGGATCCCAGTGGAGTATCTGAGACTCGGAAGGCTTTAACAAAAGAGCAAGTATTAGCGAACGCTAAAACCTATGAACAACAAATTTTTAAGACCCTAGACCCGAAAAAAACCCAAATTGAATTTAATAGTCGTTGGATGAGTGAGATGCGAACAGAAGCTTTGGTTGCTTTGTGCTCACATTATAGTGTGGCTCGCATGTTAGAGCGTGACGATTTTTCTAAACGTTATCGAGATCAAAAGCCTATTAGTATCCATGAATTTCTGTATCCACTGGTTCAGGGGTATGATTCGGTGGCTTTAGAATCAGACGTTGAATTGGGCGGGACTGATCAAAAATTTAATTTGTTGGTGGGGCGGGATTTGCAGCGTGACTATGGGCAAAAGCCACAGGTGGTACTCACGATGCCATTATTAGAGGGGACAGATGGTGTCCGAAAAATGAGTAAGAGCTTTGGCAACGTTATTGCGTTAGAAGATTGTCCTGCAGATATGTTTGGAAAGTTAATGTCAATCAGCGATGACCTGATGATGCGATATTATGAATTGTTGACTATTTCGAACCTGGATGAGGTGAAACAACAGCACCCCATGGAAGCCAAAAAGCAATTGGCAATGCAGTTGGTACAACAATACCATGGTCTGGAAGGTGCGGAAGAAGGGAGGGCCGATTTTCAACAGCGCTTTCAAAAGCGAGATTTTCCGGATGAACCGGATGCATATATCGTGCTTACAGAACAAGACTTTAAGGATCCCAATGATCTCTCTTTCTCTTTAGTTGATATTTTGCTAAGGACGGAATTAGTGCCGAGTAAGGGTGAAGCGCGCCGGCTTATTTCTCAAAATGCCATTCAAGTTGATGGAAAAAAAATAAACGACAGTAACGGTGTCGTTTCTTTTACGCCAAAACAAAAAGTTTCTCTGAAAATTGGTAAACGTAAATTTGCAGTGATTGAAATGAGTAGTTGATAGATTAGAGTCTTGTGCTTTGACTAAGCCATCCTTGACTAACCTGTAGCTCCTACCTAGAATGCCATACCTAACCTGTTGAGCGGGCGTAGCTCAGTGGTAGAGTCCTTGCTTCCCAAGCAAGTTGTCGTGGGTTCAAATCCCATCGCCCGCTCCAATCGCATTCCCTCTATTCAATATCAGTCTGCTTTAGAGAAACACTCCCATAATGGCACCATCTGTTGAAACAAGGTCGCCTCTCGCGAACCTATGAAGCACTGGTGGTGAGGTAAACCGAAAGCCATGTCGGTGCCGGCAATTTGTAACTGGCGAGTGATTGATTTCGGCACGAGCAGATTTCGTCAATTCCTTTCGTCTGTAAAAAGCTTTGAATGCCATGGTGTATCAGACACTTTTGATGCCTATACGCTTGGATAGACTTTTGACGTATCTGTCGTCTCTCAGGCTGTATAGAAGAACAATCTTGATGAACATGAAAGTCTCTAGTCAAAGTTTTTATGATTTTCATTGATCTCATGTAATTTGAATAAGAACATTACGATCAGAGAGAAAATACATTTAACACATGTAACGTAAGTCCACTTGAATGTAGCATGCATAGTTTTTATGTGAGTTAGTTTTGAGAGTTAAAAAACTCGAAGCTAACCAAACAAGTTAAGCCGAAAAGTAAAATGTTAGAATAGCCCAAGATCAAGAATTTGAAGCTCCTCCCATTTCAGTTCTTTTCTTAATTGTTGTATTCACAATTACTGCATTGTATTCCCAAAAAGTCTTTTGTTTTTTTCTTACAGGTTTCGGGGTTCTTGCCGAGAAAGGAAAGCTATAGGAGAGAGTTTCTCGTTGATCAGAAACAGGGAGCGAAACCCCTCTACTTGAAATTTATATATTTGGCCTCTTCTCGATAAGGGCAAACTCATCGTGAGGTGAGGACGCAAAGCCACGGGTCAGCGTGACTGATAGCCGGGTTACCGAAAGAAGGGAAGACGTGGGGATGAGGCCTTTTTTTGCGAAGGAGGTATCTCATGTCCAACGTTCTATCCCACCCTTTCATTCAAAAGACGCTAGTTGGATTTGGATTGTTGTTTAGTCTCGTCCTTTTTTCTGCTCCCGTTCAATCTGCCGAAACTCTGCAATGGGATGAGAACACGGAGCCAGATTTAGCCGGATACATTGTTTATCAAGGTACAACAGCGGGATCCTATGAGACTCCTATAGATGTGGGGAACGTCACAAGCTACACGGTATCGGACCTCGAACCTGATACGACGTATTATTTTGCGGTCACGGCTCATGACACGGGGGGGAACGAAAGTGGGCCTTCCAATGAAGTGAGCATACATGTTGCGGCGCCGCCGGACGACACGTCGCCTACAGTGATGCTCACTTCGCCTACTTCAGGTTCGACTCTATCGGGAACTGTCATGTTGCAGGCCGAGGCGAGTGATGATACAGGGGTGGCGGGTGTACAGTTCAAGATGAACGGGACGAACTGGGGAGCTGAGGACACGACGGCCCCCTATGTTATGGCGTGGGATACGACGACTGTAACGCCAGGGGCCTATACGTTGACAGCCGTGGCGCGAGATGCGGCAGGCAACACGGCTTCGTCGATCTCGGTGCAGGTGACCGTGACGGAGACGGAGGGAGGCTCGCGCGTGACGGCTGGGTTAGTAGCTTTGTATGAGTTTACTGAGGGGGCCGGGGCCACGGTGGCGGATACTTCAGGGATGGGCACGCCGCTAGATTTAACCATTGCAGATGTAAACGATGTGACGTGGCGACCAGGTGTGGGTGCCCTGCAGGTGAACGCGGAGACCATCGTCAGTTCAGACGGGCCTGCAACTAAGGTGCACACGGCGCTGATGGCCAGTAACGCGGTCACAGTAGAGGCCTGGGTGAATCCGGCCAATCTGACCCAGAACGGCCCGGCCCGCATTGTGAGCCTCTCGGCCTCACCCTATTTGCGAAATTTAACGCTTGGACAGGGGGTGTTTAGTAGTGCAAGCGATCGACTTGAAGTACGCTTGCGGACAAGCAGCACGAGCTTGAATGGAACGCCGGCGGTTCCGACCGCCGAGGGCACACTGGCTGATAGATTACAACATATGGTCTACACGCGGGATGCCGCGGGCAACGTGAAGATTTACCTGGATAACACCATCTTAGCCACGAGCACAGTCGGAGGGGACTTCAGCACGTGGGATACCACGATGCCGCTGGTACTGGCGAATGAGGTGAATGGGGAACGGGCATGGTTGGGCGAGTATCACTTAGTTGCGATTTACGACATGGCCCTGACGACGGCCCAAGTTACCCAGAACTTCACGGCGGGACCTAGGGGTAAGGGAGGAGCAACAAACCAAGCGCCGACGGTAACAGCCGGACTGGATCAGGCGGTCACGTTACCAACGGCAGTGACGTTAGATGGGACGGTGACAGATGATGGGTTGCCAACCCCACCGATGGTCAGCACGCTCTGGAGTGTGACAAGTGGGCCGGGGCCGGTGACGTTTGGGGCGGCGACGTCGGTGGATACGACGGCAAGCTTCACGGTGGCAGGAGTGTATGTACTGCGGCTGACAGCGGATGATGGTGAGTTGACCGCCTTTGATGAGGTCATGGTGCATATGGCGGCCCCACCAGATGAGACGCCGCCAACAGTGGCGCTGACTGCGCCGACAGCCGGAGCGACTCTCACAGGGACGGTCACGGTACGGGCCGACGCAAGTGATAATCGAGGGGTTGTTGGTGTGCAGTTCCAGATGAATGGGACAAATTGGGGAACCGAAGATGCGACGACGCCCTACAGCCGGGTGTGGGATACGTCCACTGCGACGCCAGGAGCCTATACAATCACAGCGGTGGCCCGAGATGCGGCGGGTAATGCAAGTACTTCAGTGCCAGTGACGGTGCACATTGCGGCCCCACCGGATGAGATGCCGCCAACGGTGGTGCTGACTGCGCCGACAGCCGGAGCAACTCTCACAGGAACGGTTACGCTGCAAGCAGCGGCGAATGATGATCAAGGAGTCGCTGGCGTGCAATTCCAAATGAATGGGACGAATTGGGGCGCTGAGGACACGACGGCACCCTATAGCCGGGTGTGGGATACGTCCACTGCGACGCCAGGGGCCTACACAGTAACAGCTGTGGCTCGAGATGTAGCGGGCAATACGGGTACCTCGGCCCCGGTGACGGTGCATATTGCAGCTCCGCCTCCACCGGCACAACTACCAACCCTCACCAGTCCCGAGGTGGGATCAATTTTATCAGGGTCGACAATAAAGCTTTCTTGGAATCCGAATACGACCTCAGTCAGTGAGTGGTGGCTGTACGTCGGCAGCAAACAAGGTAGTAAGGACATTTTAAATACTGGTTCCATGGCGAGTAGTACGCTCTCTCGGACGGTGTCGAACTTGCCAACGAATGGCCAGCCGGTGTGGGTGCGCTTGTGGTGGAAGTCGGGAGGAGGCTGGCAGTCAGAGGACTATGCCTATACTGCTGCTAGCGTCACTAACAGCACCCCAGCGATCAGTAGTCCTGCTGCGCAATCGACGTTCGCAGATAGTACAGTCACATTCAAGTGGACTCCCCACACGACCGCGGTGAGCGAGTGGTGGCTGTACGTCGGCAGCAAACAAGGTAGTAAGGACATCTTAAATACTGGTTCCATGGCGAGTAGTACACTCTCTCGGACGGTGTCGAACTTGCCAACGAATGGCCAGCCGGTGTGGGTGCGCTTGTGGTGGAAGTCGGGAGGAGGCTGGCAGTCAGAGGACTATGCCTATACTGCTGCTAGCGTCACTAACAGCACCCCAGCGATCAGTAGTCCTGCTGCGCAATCGACGTTCGCAGATAGTACAGTCACATTCAAGTGGACTCCCCACACGACCACGGTGAGCGAGTGGTGGCTGTACGTCGGCAGCAAAAAAAGTAGCAAGGATATCTTTAACAGTGGTTCTATGGGGAGTAGTACGCTCTCCCGGACGGTCTCAAATATACCGACAAACGGCCAGCCAGTGTGGGTACGGCTGTGGTGGAAGACCGGGGGTGTCTGGCAGTCAGAGGACTATGCCTATACTGCTGCAACTTCTCAATAAATAGAATGCATTGGGGAGCCGAGGGTAACTCGGTTCCCTGTGCGATGGCGAGAGAGATGATCGGAGCGACCCTGAGGCACGCTCTGTGAAAGCCCTAGATCGAGAGGTCCTTGCGATAACCCTATAGCTTCCCGACTCTCTACAAGAATGATTTTGGAAAAAATTAAAGCCTCATGGCATAACTTTAGAAGTTGAGTCAAAAGATTTTGAGCTGTATTTTGGCACGAGGAGAAAGTGTATAGGTATTTATTAAATAGATAGAAGATCTTCCTAATTAATCCTTAAAAGATTTTTGTATAGTGAATATTGACACAAAAAAACTTTAAGCTAGCATTTCATATAGTTAAAAAATAGACTGTTGGCATCATCTAGAATTAGCCTGTTTAGGCTCCTTCCGTTTTAATTTTTTTCTTCATTATCGTTCTACAATTTCTGCTTTTTATTTTCAGGAATTCTGCTGTTTCTTTCCTTCAGTATTATCTTTTTTTCCCGAAAGATAAATGCAGACGTTAGTTTTTGGAATTGTAGCGAAAAATCTCTTCTAAAATTCAATTTTCAAGGTCTTTTCCCGATAAGGGAAGACTCATTGTGAGGTGAGGACGCAAAGCCACGGGTCAGTACCACTAAGAGCTGGGTTTTCGAATGATGAGAAGACGTGGAGGCGAGGCCTTTCCCCAGGGAGGTATTTCATGTTCAATGTTTACTCGAAACCTTCTATTCAAAAATCCTTGGTTGTATTTGGGTTGTGGTGTGGTCTGATTCTTTTCCCTGCATCCGTTCAATCTGCCGAAACGTTGAAATGGGATGCGAATACTGAAACAGATTTAGCTGGATACATTCTTTATCAAGGTATAACAGAAGGGTCCTATGAAACTCCGATAGATGTCGGGAATGTCACAAGTTACACGGTGTCGGATCTTGAACCTGGTATGACTTACTATTTTGCGGTCACGGCTTATGATACAGGTGGGAACGAAAGTGGTCCTTCCAATGAAGTGAGTGTATACAATGCGGCTGCCACTTCTCAGCTATCAGTATCTGTGAGTGGTAATGGCATTGTTGTTAGCAATCCCGGTGGAATCCGTTGTGCAAGTGGCATTTGTTCCGCTTCCTATGAGACTGGTAGCGTCATTTCGTTAACACCTGAAGCCAGTCATAAGTGGAGTTTTTCTGGTTGGACTGGCGCATGTAGTGGAAGTGGGGAGTGTGTGGTTCAGCTGTCGAAAGACCAGGTTGTGGAGGCTATTTTTTCTAAGACTAGTCCTGGAGGGGGAGGGAAAGGCGGTGGAAGAGGCGGTGGGCGAAATAAGTGAATTCTTTGAAGAGAGATCATGGTCGAATTGCAACGGATTGTTAAGGAAAATGTTTTCACGAAAGCGTAAAAATGAAATTGCCTTGTGCACGAGTAGAGGTACCCTTGTCTAGTCGACTTCGTTTTTCTAGACCTGACCGTTCCTATTTTATTTTCATAATCTTTCTATAAAATTTATCGTAGAATCATTCAGGAGGGCTTAAAGAGTTTGAATGTCTATTACGTCTTTTGGCGGGTAGCAATGTGAACAATTAACGTCTAATCTTGAGGGTGAACGCACATCCTCCTGTGTGTGGCCAGAGGAAGGTTGATTTCGATCAATCGGCCTCTGGCCATTTTTTTATCCTGCCGACCTGTCTTTCCTGCCCTAACTAACTTTGGAAAATGATCTACAATCATTCATGCTTCTCAGCCCCATAAGCATCAGAGGACAGACGCAAGTGAACTCATCACACCCTCATAGTGCTCGTGGCTTCATGAAAGTAAATCCCTAGGTGGCGGTAGGATCTTAGCTAGATAGAAGAGCAAAATTTGAAAATAGTCCTATGGGCGGGTTGGAAAGAAGGTAGAGGGGCAATATGCTCTGAAAATACATTCCTTTTATACCCATATATAGATGGGGGCTGCTTGGATAGAGCTATATTCAGGTGGCTCCTTTTTTATTGCAGGAAGGAATAATACAATGCCAAAGAAAGAACATGTCATGCGTTGGAGTTTCCAAGTCTTCCCACATGCCATTCTCATTCGAATCTTTGGAGTTATGGATCAAACATTAAGTCAGATGTTCGAAGAGGCTACGGAACGTGCGATGAAATTCAATGATCGACAAGTGGTGATTGACTTTTCTGATGTTGAAGCTGTGGATCCTATCGGGCTGGTGCTCTGTGGGTATGGCCTCCATCATTTTCAACAACTCAGCATTCCTGTAGCACTGGTACGACCTCCTGCTTCTCTCCTTCCTGTTTTGAAGGAACATGGTTTGCCTGAAATTCCTCAAGTGTTCCAACAAAAAGAGCTTGTAACTGGGCGTAATTAATCTCTTGACTTAGTTATTCAAGAAATATTGAAAAGCCTGAAGTTTGTCAAAAAAAAGCGGGACTTGGCTGAAGCCAAGTCCCGCTTTCTAAGCTAATTATTAACAGGTTTTAAAGTCGTCGTAATGCCTCTATTCGATCTTCGATGGGAGGATGTGTGGAGAAAAGCTGCATGAAACTTTGGGATTGTCCAGAAATTTTCATGGTGGCTAACGCATCCTGAGAACTATATTCAAACTGAGCACGCTGCACCCATCGGTCAATGCCCTCGAGGGCGGAAATCATATATTGGCTTCCGACGGTATTTGCCGCAAAACGATCCGCTGCGAATTCCCGTCTTCTTGACCACCAGCTAATGGGGATCATAGCCAAGAAGGAGAGGATAATTTGCAGGAAGATATAGGAAGCAAATCCGAGCATTGCGTTGCGCTCAGCAATCTGTCGATACACCATCCGACTGATAAAATAGACAAACGTATTCATGAGCCCGGCAAGGACTGTTGTGGTAAACATATCGCCGTTATAGACATGGCCCATTTCATGGGCGATCACGGCCCTCACTTCTCCCTCATTTAAATAGTTCATGAGCCCTGTTGAAACGGCAACCATGGAGTTGTTTTTTGAAGGTCCAGTCGCAAAAGCATTGGGGTCGGGGGAGTCATAGATCCAGACTTCCGGCATGGTGATATCTAACTTTGCGGAAATCTTTTGAACCGTTTCATAGAGCATGACTTCTGCCTGAGTACGTGGTTCGGTGATTTGCCTACAGTCAATGAAAGCTCTGGCCATTTGCTTAGAAAAGGCTAAGCTAATAAATGCTCCACCGAACCCTAAGACAAAGGCCCATAATAAGTCTTGCTGAGCGATAGATCCTCGGAGGTCAATGCCAAAAGCCGGAAGGACAAATTCTGACAAGACCGTAAAAGAAATAGATAGGGTGATGAAAATAAGGATATTGGCGACCAGTAACAACCCAATTCCTTTAAGCTTTTTCATAGACAATCTCCTCTAGATTGATTAAACGCATCGGTGATCTTCCCCTATAACATCGGACACAGCGTTAAGCTACCCGTTCAAATACAATCGGGATCTGCTGTCCAATAGCCGAATGCCTTCTCCGGCGATTGTAATACGTTTCAATATACTCAAAAATACTGATCTTCGCCGTCTGTCGCGTCGGGTACGGCACTCGATGAATCAGTTCGACTTTCAGTGTATGGAAGAAACTCTCTGTGACGGCGTTATCATAACAAGTCGCTCGTCGTCCCATGCTACAACGCAACTGACTGTTTGCAATCAATTGTTGATAGCGTGTTGAGCAATACTGGCTTCCACGATCAGAGTGGAGGATGGTGCCTTTGGGAAAGCCACGACGGAACAACGCCATGCTTAGGGCATCACATACCAGTTGTTGCGTCATGCGTTGGTTCATCGACCACCCTACAATCGCTCGTGAATACAAATCCATCACGACCGCGAGATAGAGCCAACCCTCGTGCGTCCACACATAGGTGATGTCACTGGTCCACTTCTGATTTGGGGCCTCAGCCCGAAAGTCCTGTTCCAGCAGATCGGGGGCGACTGGGTTGGAGTGTTTCGAGTTGGTTGTGGCTTTAAATTTCTTCGCCTGAATCGCTTTGAGTCCCAGAGCCTGCATTCGTCGGGCCACGCGATGCTCGCTACACTTGCGGCCCTCATGGTGTAAAGTCTTCGTGATCCGTGGCGCGCCATACCGTTGGCGGTGCTCAGTAAAGATTTCGCGTATCCGTCGATCAAGTTGATGATTCGAGTGCTCCGGCGGACTCTGGCCACGTGCGGCCCAGTCATAATAGCCACTGCGAGAGACGTTCAGAACCCCACACATGAGGGTGACAGGCCAGGCCTTCTTCTGTTTCTCGATGAATCGATACCTCATGTGGGTTCCTTGGCAAAGAAGGCCGTGGCTTTTTTTAAGATGTCTCGCTCCATCCGAAGGCGCCGGTTCTCAACTTCGAGCTCATAGATCCGCTGTTGCTCAGCGGTGCGTTTCCCTTGGCCAGGAAAGGCTTCCGCTTTATGAGTATCCAGTTCATCCTTCCACCGCCTAATCATACCCCCACTTACGTCTAAACTACGGCCGGCGGCCGCATAACTGTACCCATGCTCTACAACTAACGCCACCGCTTCGTACTTAAATTCTGGACTGTGATACCTACGTAATCGCTTCATTCAATACCTCGTTTCGAATTATTATATAATTCTTAACTCGGTGTCCGATATTCCATGGGAAGATCACGGTAACCGACGGTGTTTGATCCTCAAATATCATATAAATGAACGAATAGTGGTTGTACGACATAGGAAGCGAAGGTGATCGTATACTTTAACTTTTACCTGCTCGTACATAAAAGATAACCATGAAAACGGGAAAGTCAAGAATGTGAATGAGATGACCATTCTTTGTGGAATCGTTATGATAGCTCTATAATTTCTCAAAACCTCTCTGATGCGACCTTCTTCCTATTATACACGATTTTTTCTTGGAATGGTCTTGTCCGCTTTCTTCTGGAGCTCAGAAAATCAAACACATGCGCAAGAACCCTTTCAAGAGGGTGCCCGATCAAGTCGGCTACAGATTTTGATTAGTATGGAAAGTTATGTCTTTACGCCTTCTGAAACTGTGGTAGGTGCTGGACAGTCGTTAGCGCTGATCTTACACAATCAGTCGTTCCTGGTCCCCCATAATTTTTTGTTGGATGATCCTCACGGGGTGCGCGTACTAGAAGCTGACCTTTCCAGTGGGGAAAGTCAGACTCATGTCCTGACGTTGACGGAGCCGGGGGTCTATTCCTTTTATTGTGACAAACAATTACTGTTTTTCCCAAGTCATCGTGAAGAAGGTATGGAAGGTCGTCTCATCGTTCAGTAACGTATGTCCCTGTCTCCATCTGACCGACTGCTGTTGGGAGACGTGCTCAAGGGCGTTTCCCGTTCTTTCTATCTGACTCTCGCCATTTTGCCTCAAGCTGTTCGTGCTCAAATTGGGTTAGCGTATCTGTTTGCGCGTGCCGCTGATACGATTGCCGATACAGGCGATTTAGATAATAGTGTGCGATTACAGTGTTTACAGAAATTGAAACAACAATTTAGAAATGAAACTCCTACTTGGCCGCATATTCAAAAAATCCAAGCGCAGGTCATTACAAAACAATCCGATCCAGATGAACGTCGGCTCTTAGAAAAACTCGAGCAATGTTTTCGGCTGTATCAAGGGGCGACCAGTTCTGATCAGTTTCAGATTGGACAGGTGGTATCCACGCTTATTGGTGGAATGGAATTTGATTTGCAACAATTTCATCAAGGTGATGAAGGAACGGTTAGAGCTTTAGCGGATATCCCTGACTTTGAATATTATACTTATGCCGTAGCTGGTTGTGTGGGGGAGTTCTGGACAAAAATGATGTGTGCCCATCTCTCAGGAATGCGGTCTTGGAATCTGGCCCACATGATCCCGTTGGGGATTCGTTATGGGAAGGGACTTCAAATGATCAATATTCTTCGAGACTTACCTCGGGATTTGCAAAATGGGCGGTGTTATATCCCGCAAGTCCTCCTCAAAAAACATAATCTTTCACCTGAGCAACTTCTCAGTCCAGCATCGGCTCAGGCTTTTCGACCAGTGTTTCGACAATTGATTCAAGAGGCGAGGGAGCATTTGGATCAAGGTTGGCGATATACAATGGAGATTCCCCGCTTGGAAATTCGTTTGCGCTTGGCTTGTATGTGGCCTTTGTTAATTGGAATTCGCACCTTGCAAGCCCTCTCGATGAGCCCTCATTTCCTCAATCCTGAATCGCCTATTAAGGTTACACGTCGTGATGTCTATGGAATTGTGGCTGCAACGGGAATCACAGGAGGTTGTCGCTCTCTGGGGGCAGCGTATTGGGGGTACTGGCGGAAACGGATTGTCTAAATGCTTTATTCTTGTTTGGGGCCCAGGAGCTTTTCCCCTTTACGGAATACGCCATAAATAGCTTGAGTGGGACAGGCATCCAGGCAGAGTCGGCAGGATTCCAAGCATCGGGAAGAATCAAATTTGTAGGGAGGGGTTGAAAGCCAGGACCCGGTTGGACATACCGGAATGCAAATCCCATTATGGGTGCAGCGGTCGGGGTTTCTGAGTAAATGATCTCTTCTTACCATCATGGGGCTGACTCCTTCAAATAAAGCTCCAGAAAACATTTCTAACATATTCATGAGCGAGGCCCTTCATGATCCCACTGATTAACTAATTTTCGAATATGGGATTTGAGTTCAGGAATACGTTCAAGGTTATTATCGATGGCATTCATAATGTTTTTCAAACGTGCTGCTCGTCCAGCTTCTCGATCAGCTTCTGTGAGCCGGTCGTATTCATGAAAGGCTTCAGCATGTGTTGATTCAAGCTGTGGGCGTGCGGCTAAAAGGCCCGCAGTCACCATTTGAGGTTCGGTATGCACCGGAGGCGTCACAATAAATTTTCCCTGAGAAAGGAGTAACACGGTATGGAGGTCTTGCTCCGGAATGGGAATAACCTGTTCAATGGTCGAGCCGATGCTCTTGTCCCATGATGAGACCCATCCGGGGAAGGTTTGTAAGTATGCCACTTTTTCTAAGTTGGCTTGCCATTTGGCTTCATTGGTCATGAGCAAGATCGTTAGGACTTGTCAGTCAGTAAGTATAAGATATTACGATTTGACCAATGGGAGGGAGCCATTTTTTCCAGGCATGAGGAGCCGTTCCACAATTTCCCCTTTGCCGATGTGCCGTTCCATAATTTCAGTGACATCGGCTTGGCTGCCAACCCAGTACCAGACACCTTCTGGGTAAATGACGACACTCGGTCCATATTCGCATTGATCAAGACAGCCAGCTTTATTGGCACGCACGATGCCTTTTAAGCCTAAACGCTCAACCTCTTTTTTAAAAAAGGCATGCAACCCGATAGATCCCAGTGCGGCACAACATCCTCTGGGATCTCCCTTAGGCCGTTCATTCAGGCAGATAAAAATATGGTGAGTAAATTTACTCATTTTGAAGCAAATTCATTGATTATTTTCAGGAATTTTCCGATAAAGAACTGAGGCAATCTTACCTGAGCATTCAGGAAGCTGTCTAGGAGAGAAACACATGGGCGCACAGGTGTTCTCGACACGTTGGTCGGGACGGCAGCTGAGGTAGTTGTCAGGACATCGTATCTTAGAACATGGGAAAGGAGTCTAGCCATGGTGATTGGCGTTCCCAAAGAAATTAAAGATCATGAATTTCGAGTGGCCCTGACCCCTTCAGGGGTGAAGGAGCTCTGTGGACGAGGTCACCGTGTGGTTGTACAACAAGAGGCTGGAGTTGGGAGTGGCTTTGAGGATCGGGCATATCATGAAGCAGGGGCTGTGATGGTATCCACCGCTCAAGAGGTCTTTGGGGCGGCACAGCTTATTGTGAAGGTGAAGGAGCCTCAGCCCGAAGAGGTCCTATTGTTGAAAAGTCATCATGTGGTATTTACCTATCTGCATTTGGCTGCATCAAAAGTTCTGACTGAAAGCCTGTTAAGGAGCGGGTGTACAGCCATTGCGTATGAAACGACAGAAGATAAACAAGGCCAATTCCCGCTGTTGCGACCGATGAGTGAAATTGCCGGTCGGATGTCAGTACAAATCGGCGCTCATTTTCTGGAAAAATTGCAGGGTGGCTCAGGGACCATGTTAGGAGGCGTTCCTGGTGTTCCGCCAGGAGAAGTCCTGGTCCTTGGCTCAGGCGTTGTGGGGTCTTCGGCCATTGCAATTGCGGTCGGCATGGGAGCCAGGGTCACGGTGTTAAGCCTGGATCTCTGGCAGATGCGGGCGTTGGATGCGCAATACCAGAATCGTATCGTGACTGTGGCGTCCACTCAAGCCATGATACATGAGTATCTCAGACGTGCGGATTTGGTGATAGGGTCGGTCTACTTACCAGCAGCACGAACACCTCGAGTGATTACGCGATCGATGGTTGCAGATATGAAGCCGGGTTCTGTCCTTGTCGATGTCTCTGTCGATCAAGGCGGTTGCGCGGAGACCACTCGTCCGACGACTCATACCGATCCTGTTTTTGTAGTTGATGGTGTGCTTCATTATGCCGTTTCGAATATTCCGGGTATTGTCCCCTATACCTCTACCCTAGCCTTGACCAACGCCACGCTTCCTTTTATAGTCCAGCTGGTTGAAGGAGGGTTGGAAGAGGCGATTAAGGCCAATAAAGGCTTGCGCAAAGGCGTCAGTATCTTTAAAGGCCAATTAACCTGCCAAGCTGTTGCTGAAACACATGGATTGGCTGCGCAGTCTCTGATCCTCTAAATTCATCTGAGTTCATTGGTATGGCAGTGATCGGGGCGTAGCGCAGACCGGTAGCGCACCGCGTTCGGGACGCGGGGGTCGGAGGTTCAAATCCTCTCGCCCCGACCAATTCACCTTCCCGTTATTTGCTCGTTCTTCAGAGTGGGTTTCATTTTTTTTCATTCAATACATACATAGATTCCAGAAATGCGATGAATGAACTTGGCTTCATCATGAGCGGTGTGAGTTTGCTCGTTGCTATCGTGGCATGCTGGCTAACCTGGCGATTGCGGCGAGAGTTATCTGATAGTAAACGAGAACGGTATTATTTGGAGCAAAAAGTCAAATCGCTGATTGCTCACATTGAATCGACCGTCGAGACGTTGCGGATTCAGACTGCACTGTTAGCTCAGGGGAAGAATGTGTCTCATTGTCTCATTCGGTCGGGCCAGTTGTATCATGAAATTTCTGCGAACGAGGCCAAAGAGTTCTTAACGAAGTCTTCGCAGTCTGAACACGTTCTATGGCTGGATGTTCGTACGACGGCTGAGTTTTCTCAACGGCATATTGCTGGAGCTATCGTCATTCCTATTGAAGAATTGGAGACGCGTTATCGAACAGAAATTTCGCCAGCGATTGAAAAAATTGTGGTTTATTGTGTGGGTGGGGATCGAAGCCGGCTCGCATGTGATTTTTTAAGCCGACATGATTTTTGCAATGTGTATTATATGAAAGATGGGTTACAAGCCTGGACAGGGCCTACCGAAGGCAATGAACCCAGGGGATTGATTCAGATAACGTCAAAGGCACGGGCTTCAGCTCATGTCGGCGAGACCATATCCTCATCGGCTCATTCGATTTGACAGGAGATCATTCAGTTCCATGCCATCGGACTTAATTATTTTAAATGTGATGGGTCCCTATCGAGAGCCGAAGGAGCCTGCGTTCTCGTATGATTATTCAGTGCAACGACCAGATTGGGCGACACCCCAAGGTGTGAGAATTAAAGTTTCCATTGAACATGAGTTGGACTATCTCAAGAACAAGATTCTTAATCTTTCCGGAGGTTCGGTTGGCCAACAGCTTCGCTGCAATCAGTTGCTTGTACGAGCCATTGCTGATCAGAAACTAGAAATAGTGGATACGGATGGGCAATTGGCTGAACGCTTAGATGTGATGATTGGGCCGTTTCAAGGGGATTCTTTCGCTCATCTTTTTGGACAATTAGAGCAATGGATGAAGACTGAAAAAGAATCATTAAGGCAATCGATAAAAGATCAAATCGGGATCTGATTAGTTTCTTGGTCAGGTTGTCTTCTTCAGTATCTTTATAAAGTGATCATGTGTTTTCCTGACACTATTCTTAAAATACCCGCTGATACCGTTTAGAATAGACGCCCGTTTCGTCTTCTCCAAATCCAATAGAAGCCTGCTCGGGTTTTGTCTTGTTATACAAATCAATAGCGTAATGTCCACGAACTTGTTCCATGGCGACTTCATAGGGAATGGAGCTGGGGTAAAATTCGCCAGGGGCATGGGCTCCTCGACTTAAGGATTTCGCTGACTCCTGATTGGCATACTGTTTTTCTGAAAAAATATAAATGTCAGCGATAGCAAAAGGGCTCAGTTTATCTTCTGGCGTCGTGGCAGGAATGAGTTCCTCAAGCGTCTCATCAAGACGAGCTTTCTGAAATGATTGCAAAAGAGCAATAATTTGACTGTCGGTTGTCGCGGAAGGGACGAGTATGGTTACCGCGTTCATGCCCACCACAGTATCCGTCACGGTAAAGCTAGGAATGAGATCACTGGAAACAATCCCAGGCAAAGGCCCCTTCGCAGAAGGCGAGGCGCCTTGTCGATGAGCCGGAATATCCTTCGATTTAGGGATAATCAAGCTAATGAATAACCAAAGCCCAAAGATGACTCCAAAGACGACAATAATCGGATGAATGCCGACTCGACGTCCCTCTGTTGGTTTCTCCTCATTCATGGTGTTGGGTGATGGCTAGATCGTATTTGGCTTGATGCTGCGCTTTCTTGACGCTTGGCCGCTTCCCACCATTCATCAAGTTTCTCTAGAGGAAAATCGTTGAGTGGTTTGCCATGTTTGGTCGCTTGTGATTCGATATAGTGAAAACGCGCAACAAATTTATTAGTGGCTTTTCGCAGAGCTTCTTCTGGATTAATTTGAAGAAACCTCGAGATATTGACGAGTGAAAATAGTACATCTCCGAGCTCTTCCTCGATGTGCAAATCTGACTGCTTGGTTGTCAGAGACATTTGAAACCGGTTTAGCGACTTAGATGTGCGTGTGGTGGCATCATAGAGTTCATCAAGTTCTTCTTTCAATTTGTAAAGAACCGGCTCAATCGTGTTCCAATCAAAGCCTACTTTGGAAGCCCGTTTTTGTACCAGAAAGGCCCGTTGAAGCGCTGGCGATGCTTTGGGAATTGAGGCTAAAACCGACGATGGTCCCTCTTGCTGAACTTTTTCTTGCTGCTTTAATTGTTCCCATTGGCTGACAACCTGGCCCGACGTTGTCGGTGACTGATGCTTGTGTTTCTGGAAAACATGAGGGTGTCGACGAATAAGTTTTTCGCCCAAGTTCGTCTTGACCTCCTGATAGGAAAAGTGGCCTTGTTCTTCAGCAATTTGGCTGTGGAAGAGAATCTGGAGTAGAAGATCGCCTAACTCTTCTTTTAAAGCAGAGGGATCATTAGTATCAATGGCTTCGAGGACTTCATAAACTTCTTCTAATAAAAAAGGTTTTAAGGACTGGGTGGTTTGTTCCCGATCCCAGGGGCAGCCTTCTGGGCCTCGCAATTTAGCCACGATGGCCACGACATCAGTGGCCGGCGGCGTGTGCGGGTTGGGCACAGGAGCTTCAGGAGATTCGGTGTTCATAAAAATAGGTTTTTCAAAGGCATCTGGTGTGAATATCGAGAGTATTATACTAATTTGGTCTTTCCTTGTAATCTCTGGATTCTTGATAGCCATGCCCTGATAATGATACTGTTTTCCTCTACTGGGAGGTTCGAGGATGAGTGAAGAAGAGCAAGGCTTTGTAATTCGGGATAAACGGGGGCGTTCTTCGGCATCGGAAGAATCGGCCGAGCCGACGGCTCAACCGTCTTTAGGTCCTGAACCATCAGCGCCATCACCGTCTTCTGATGATTCTGTTCCTCCTTCTCCTCCGCTGACGTTTTCATCGTTCGTTTTTTCGCTTGGGACTTCTTCTTTAATGCTCATGGGCGAGTCTTTGGATCCTCTACAACCATCGCCACCAGTCAATTTGCCTCAAGCCAAGGAAATTATTGATATCCTCTCGATGCTTGAAGAAAAAACAAAGGGAAATCTCACGTCTGAAGAAGGATCCGTTATAGGGGACATGTTGTATACCTTGCGGATGAAATATGTTAGTGCCACATCTGGTCAAGCCAACAAGGTTTCGCCGTTGTCTTGAACGCCGTCTTTCAAGCGCACACGCCTCGCTCCCTAAGCATGTTTTCAAAAGGGAAAGGGCGCCAGTCGACGCCCAACCCCTCACATTTCCTTGCGAAGTCCTCAACCTTGAGGAATAATGGATCTGTTCCCTAGTTTTTGAATGTTTCACAGGCAAGTCTCCGTGAATCTGATCTCTGAACATTTGCCAGAATCTCGGAAATTCCCACGAGCCAAACCGGCTGTGGAATCGCCAGCGGACAACTCATCCAAAACAGAATCAGCGCAAAAACGTCAACGGCGTCATTATATGCCGGTTTGGATTGTTCTGGTTCTCCTGCTGCCGTGTATTGCTTTGACCATTTATTATGCGCGGTATGGCCTCTCGGGCCCACTGCTTCCTGATTCGATCCTTCCGAGTCCTAGTTATGCTTTAGTACTCTTTCTTGTCTATTTAGATAGCGTGGGTTTGGTTGTGCTCACGCTCTTGCTCTCCCGCAATTTAATCCGGGCCTTTTTTGAAAAACGGAATAAGTTATTAGGGTCAGGGTTTCGATCAAAATTAGTGGCAGCGTTTATTGGATTTGCTCTGATCCCTACGGTCCTCCTCGCCCTGGTAGCCAGCGGAGTGATTAGTGAAGTGATTGATGTGTGGTTTAGCGATCAAGTTATGCATGTGTTGCGAGATTCCGAAGATGTTGCACATTTATACCAAGAGGAACGAGAAGCCTTAGCCTCTGACACGGCTCGGGTCATTAGCAAAGAAATTTTTCGAGAGGATATTTTACGGCCTGAACATCGTGAATTGCTAAAATCCGTCTTGGTCAGGATGCAACATGAATATCATCTAGCAGGAGTCGAAGTATTTTCTCCGAAAATGGAAACCCTGGCACGAAAGATGGATCCTCAGTTATCTGATGCGGTCTTGAGTTTGCCGGTTGGACAATTGGTCTTGCAAGTGTTGGATAGAGGAAAAGCGCAGACTTCGGCACAGGAAGCCCCGGTTGGAAAATTGATTCGTGCGGCGGCTCCAATCATGGGCACTGGGAGGGGTGCGCAAGTACGTGGTGTGGTAGTCGTGTCGTCCTATGTGCCTGAATCACTATTGCGAAAAATGGATGCGATTGCTAAGCAATTTGACGAGTACCGTCAGATTAAATCCATGAAAACTCCCATTAAGGGGGGGGCGTATCTTTTTGTCGGGGTTGTCACCTTGCTCATTTTATTTGGCGCAACATGGTTTGGGTTTTATGTGGCTCGGGGTATTACCGTACCCATTCAACGCTTAGCCGAAGGAACCGAAGCGATTGCCAAAGGACATTTAGATATTAATATTGATGTGAAAGCCACAGATGAAATCGGTACGCTGGTCCAATCGTTTAATCGCATGACCACGGATTTGCGCACGAATAAATCGCGGTTAGAGGAAATGAACTTATCGCTGATTCAGTCAAATGTGGAAATTGACCAACGCCGGGCCTATACCGAAGCCGTCGTAGAAACGATTGCCGCAGGGGTCTTGTCTATTGATATGTCTGGACTGATTACCAGATTTAATCCGTCCGGCGAACGTATTCTTGGCGTTCAAGGAGAGGAGTTGCGTGGGCGGCCTGTTTATGAAGCCTTTAAGCAATTTAATTTGTATTTGTTTCAGAAGGCTTATGACCAAATGCTTGTGGAAGAAACGGATAGTTTGTCGATGGAAGGGCAGATGGAAACCCCCAATGGACGGCTCTTGACCTTAGGCCTCAGTATTTCCAGAATGCAAAACGAAGCAGGCGAGAACTTAGGGTTTGTGTTTGTGTTTGAAGATCGCACGGAGTTCATCAAGGCCCAAAAAACCGCCGCTTGGCAGGAAGTGGCTCAACGGATTGCCCATGAAATTAAAAATCCGTTGACGCCCATTCAATTGTCTGCTCAGAGGTTGCGTAAAAAGTTTTTTGAAAAATCGGCAGGCTTTGAAGAAATATTTGATCAGTCTACCGGTGTCATCATCAATGAAGTGACGAGCTTAAAAGGCATGGTCGATGAATTTTCGAAGTATGCCCGTATGCCGTTGCCTCAAATGTCCCGGCAATCATTGCATGACATTATTCAGAAAGTGATCTCTCTCTATACTGGAGCGCACCGTGATGTAAAATTTGTCGTGGAATTTGATGAAGGGCTTCCTGATTTGAATTGTGACCCTGAGCAGATGCGGCGGGTCTTTGTGAATCTCTTTGATAACGCTATTCAGGCTATTAACGATCGAGGGCATGTTTGGGTGACGACTAAGGCAGATTGGCGGCGGCATCGTGCTATTGTGCACGTAGCTGATGATGGCATCGGTATTCAATCGGACGACCAAGAAAAGTTATTTGTGCCCTATTTTTCTAAGAAACGAACTGGGACTGGGCTGGGTTTAGCCATTGTGCATCGTATTATTTCTGATCACAATGGCACGATCCATGCCGAAAATAATCATCCACAGGGTGCGCTATTTCGGTTTGACTTGCCTTTGTGATACAGGCGGTTGTTCTTGGCTGAGCAGTGCCTGAATCGAGGAGGTTGAGCTTGCATGTGGCTATGAAATTCCTATTCATGCCTTTGATGAAGGAGGTCTAGTGGCAGAATCAATTTGTATTGTCGATGATGAACCAGCCATTTTACATTCCCTGAGTAATATTCTTGAAGACGAAGGGTATCAGGTTATTGTCGCCACCAATGGGGTTGAAGCCATGAAAGTTGTCCGCAGCGACTCTCCGGATCTGGTCATTCTGGATATTTGGATGCCGGAGATGGATGGCTTAGAAACATTGAAGCGATTGCGTTCTCAGCATCCTGGGATACTTGTTGTCATGATGTCTGGCCATGGTTCCATTGAGACTGCCGTCAAAGCGACCAAATTAGGTGCCTATGATTATTTGGAAAAACCGTTAGATTTAGAAAAAGTGACTATTTTCGTCCGTAATGCTTTGCACCAAAGGAAACTGGAAGAAGAAAATCTCAATCTTCGTATTCAAGTAGAACGACGGTTTGAGTTGGTCGGGTCTTCCCCAACGATGAATCGTCTTCGAGACATGATTGAGATGGCAGCCCCGGCCAACAGCCGGGTCTTAATTTCCGGAGCCAATGGGACAGGGAAGGAACTTGTGGCCCGTGCAATTCATTTGCAAAGTCCACGGCACAATCGTCCGTTTGTTGAAATTAATTGTGCGGCCATTCCGGAAACCTTGATTGAAAGTGAATTGTTCGGCCATGAAAAAGGCGCGTTTAGCGGCGCGACTGCGATGAAGCGTGGTAAGTTTGAATTGGCTGACGGCGGTACATTATTTTTGGATGAAATTGGCGATATGAGTTTAGCCACACAAGCCAAAGTCTTGCGAGTGCTACAGGAACAACAATTTACGCGGGTAGGTGGGACCAAATTGTTAAATGTCCAAGTCCGCGTCATTGCGGCATCAAATAAAGATTTGGCTGAAGAAATCGGCAAAGGCAATTTTCGAGAGGATTTGTATTATCGACTGAATGTACTGCCCATTGTTGTGCCGCCCCTCAAAGAACGACGTGAAGATATTCCCGCTCTTGCGCAACATTTTCTCAAAATGCATTCTGAGGAACAGGGGATGAAGCCTAAAGAGTTTAATGCCCAAGGCCTGGAAGCTCTTGCACGACATGATTGGCCTGGGAATATTCGAGAACTTCGTAATCTAATTGAGCGTTTGTTGATCATGGTGCCAAAGCCGGTCATTGATGCCCCAGACGTGGAAATGTTTTTGCAAGGTCGAGCGTCCAGTGGTGTGCCAGCGCTGTCCGTTGGCACGAACTTTGATTCTCTTCGAGAAGCCAGAAATGTATTTGAGCGGGAAGTGATTTCTCAAAAGCTGAGAGAAAATAATTGGAATGTCTCGAAGACTGCTGATGAGTTGAAAATTGAACGTAGCCATTTACACCGAAAGATCAAGCTTCTCAATGTCGAACTCCGGCCTGAACATTAAGCCTTATAGCTCTCACTTGTCTTCAGAATCTCTAGCGCCTGGATCAATCCAATCCCTCCATATTGAAAAATTGGTCGCTGGCGGATTCAGCCTTGGACGTTTGAATGGTCACGTGGTGTTATGTGATGGAGGCATTCCTGGTGAAACTATTCAAACTGAGATTTTGCACAGGCGAAAAGGAGTGACTCAGGGGAAAATTCTCGCAGTTCAAGAGTCGGCAGAAAGCCGGGTGTTACCTGTCTGTCCGCTTGTTGATCGATGTGGGGGATGCCAGCTTCAGCATGTGCAGTATGAGGAGCAGATTGCTCAAAAGCGGTTAATTTTAGAAGATAGCCTCCGTCGTATTGGGAAGATTTCTGATTTCTCAATTTCATCAGTCGTTCCATCTCCTCAAGCTTATGGCTATCGGCAAGTCCTTCGTATGGGAATAGGGGAGGGGCCTGATGGTGCTTTTTTAGGATTTTTTGAATCGGGAACTCAACAACTGTTATCTGTTGAGACCTGTTTTCTGGTCAATGAAAAAGTTCGAGCTGTTCTTGATGCTGTCCGCTCAAGGCTTTGCTCTATGGGTATTAAGGAAATGAATTTGGAAAGTGTGGAAATTCGGTGGTCGTCAATGGATGGAAATGGATTGTTGATCTTTCGTGGACAGCCAATGGCAAAAGATCATGTTGAACGTCTGCTGAATACCTGCGCAGACATTTCCAACATTAAAGGGTGGATCTATGAATCTGTAAAAACGGAACAAAATGGAAAGCGAGGGAAGAGGAACGAGCCAATTGTAAAGGGCATTGACCATCTATGGGAAGACTTTCGAGGGATACGTCTCAAGTTAGGGTTTCGATCATTTATGCAAGCTAACTGGCCATGCTTTCAATTGGTAGGCAAAACTATCGTGGAATGGTTGGGAAAAAACTTAAAAAGTCAACGGATATTAGAGTTATATGCGGGCACGGGGCCGTTAGGTCTCCTGTTAGCCAAACAGGGTGCCCATGTGACCTGTGTGGAAGGTAATCCCTTTGCTATGCATGATGCTCGCGAGTCAATACGTGTCAATAAGATTGGCGGATGTCGCGTGAAGATTAGCTCGGTTGAATCCTATCTGCTCACTGTGCAATCCGGTTTCTACGATGTTATCCTTCTCGATCCTCCGCGTTCAGGGCTTACTCTGAACGTTCTCGAGCTGTTAGGAGCGTTGAAAGTTCCGAGATTGCTCTATCTGTCTTGTGATGCGCCGACATTAGCCAGGGACATCAAGGCGTTCTGTGAAAAGGGCTATGAGGTTCAGCGGATACGGCCCTTCGATATGTTTCCCCAAACAGCGCATCTAGAGGCGTTAGTGGAATTAAAAATTTCGCAACCTTCAACTAGCCCCAAGCAGTAACAAGGATTCGTCATGACGACCTATCGTGATGCGGGTGTCGATATTCAACGAGGCGACGAATTTGTCAAGCGTATCGGGCCACTCGTGCGGTCGACATTTCGTCCAGAGGTCTTAGGAGATGTGGGTGGATTTGGAGGCCTATTTCGATTCCCCTCGGGTCGCTATCGTGAGCCGATTTTGGTATCTGGAACTGATGGGGCTGGGACAAAAGTAAAACTAGCCCAGATGATGAACCAGCATGACACCATTGGCATTGATCTCGTGGCCATGTGTGTGAACGATATTCTGGTGAGTGGTGCAGAACCGCTCTTTTTCTTAGATTATTTAGCTACTGGACATTTGCAAATTGAAGTTGCTGAAGCGCTGGTTCAAGGTATTGCTGAGGGTTGCCGGCAAGCTGGATGTGCATTGATTGGCGGAGAAACCGCAGAAATGCCTTCGTGCTATCCGGAAGGGGAATATGATCTGGCTGGTTTTGCCGTTGGTGTCGTTGAAGGTTCCGACATGTTGGGAAAAGAGAAAGTCAGGCCTGGCGATGTGGTGATTGGAGTGGCATCCAGCGGTATTCATAGTAATGGATATTCTTTGGCGCGAAGAGTCTTATTTGACGAACAAGGGTGGACTCCTGAAAAAAAAGTGGCAGATCTCTCAGAGTTGCTAGGAGAAGCGCTACTTCGGCCTACCACGATTTACGTCAAGTTGGTGAAGGCGTTATTGGCCAAGTGCCAATTGCATGGGCTTGCGCATATTACCGGCGGGGGCATTACAGGAAATTTGCCTCGTATCATTCCTAATGATTGTTGTGCTGTGATTGATCGCTCAAGTTGGCAACCGCCCCCGCTTTTCAATGTGATTCAACAGGCGGGGAAAATCGATCAAGAAGAAATGTACAACGTCTTCAACATGGGTGTTGGTCTCACAATCATCGCTCACCCGGATGAAATTGGCCAGATCTTGGACGCGACACAAGGGCAAGGGATTGCCGGGTGGGTGATGGGGGAAATTGGTCCCTCGCATTCTTCTAAATCCCAACTTGTCTATTCATCTTAGAAAGTTGCAATGATGTCCCTGGCGCTGGGTGTGTTAATTTCAGGACGAGGATCAAACCTTTTAGCGATTCTTGAGGCAATTGAAAGTGGTAGACTGGATGCCACAGTCAAAGTCGTTGTGAGTAACAAGGCCACGGCGCCTGGGCTGGAATTCGCGAAGAGTCGAGGTATTCAGACAGTCTTTCTTGCTCCTAAGTCCTTTGCGCAAGAAAGTCAGCCCCGTGAAGCCTATGATTTGGCGGTGGGAAAGGTTCTTCAGGAACATGAGGTTGAATGCGTTGTGTTAGCAGGCTACATGCGTATTGCGACTCCTGCACTGATTCGGATGTTTCCTCATAAGATGCTGAATATCCACCCCTCTCTACTCCCTGCTTTCCCAGGACTAAATGCCCAAAAACAAGCCTTGGAGTGGGGTGCTAAAGTGAGTGGCTGCTCAGTCCATTTTGTTACAGAGGGTGTAGATGAAGGGCCAATTATTTGCCAACAGGCTGTGCCGATTCACGAAGAAGACACGGTCGAAATGTTAGCTGTCCGGATTCTAGAACAAGAGCATCGCCTCTATCCGTTAGCATTGCAATTGATGGCGCAAGGACGGCTGCGGGTAGAAGGCCGAACCGTGAAAATACTTCAATAGTGTAGGTTGAGGAATTTAGAAATTCCCCTCCTTTGTAAGGAGGGGGAGGGGAGGTAGAATTACTGATTAGCAGAAAAAACAATTCAGACGATCAAAGAGATAGCAAGATCGCACAAGCTTCGTTATAATTCCAACGGTTACGAGGTCCTTCAGATCCCAACCTTCTCAAGCGTGGGGGGCTAGCTCAGTTGGGAGAGCGCAACGTTCGCAACGTTGAGGTCGCGGGTTCGACTCCCGTGCCCTCCACCAAAATATGTAACGCATTGCTGTTACAGATATTATTTCAGTTTCTCTTAAGCACACCCCCTTAGACTCTTCGCTCCTCAAATCACCTAAAAACCTTGTAGAGAGCCAGTTCTATGCGGTTCGAATGTATGGTGCTGGGAAAATCTAACCCTTCTCCTGGAATTATTGTTACATTTTTGCTGAAGCACACGGTTTAGCGGAGAGCATACCGAATCCTCTGCAACTGTCTCTTATAAGCTTTTTGACTTATAGCCATAGTATATTGGGCAATTTTCTGTTCCGAGATTTTTAATACTATGGCTAGTTCCGGCTGGAATAAGAAATTCACTGTTACCATCTTGGATGAATGTCTCATTCTCAATAGTAAATTCGTAGGTTCCACTCTCCATAAAAACCAATTCATCTTTATCAGCATGGGCAGCTTCCGTAATTCCGTTCCCTGCCTTAATGGTTCCAATACCAAATGAAAAACCTCGATCAGTCCAATTCTTCTCTAGTTCGTTTTTATTCATGCTGGTTCCTTAATTATGTTGTTGATTGTCCTTGGCAGATATCGGGACACTATCCAGAAGCTTGGGGGTTGTACCAGAAAAATCGATCCACGAATTCGTGCCCAATAGGTGAGCACCGCTGACACTGGGTTCTTCATAACGCATCACAAAGTTTTTGGGTCCATGAGCATAAGCAACGACCAAGCCATATTCAGCATCTAAATAGCCACCATGCGGCCCCAAGCCTGGATAACTAATACGCCATCCTGGTCCCTCAAGTCCCACATGCCCAAAAGTCAGTTTGCCAATCACATTATCGGGCAAGACAAAGAACCACGTCCATGGACCACCTGATACGATCGTCATCACTTCATCAATGCCCATCCCATTCTCTGCGCTATTCACGTGGAGCTTTCCAAATTTCTCTTGAAGAAAAGCCATAACCTCTGGCGTAAGAGCCTTCATA
The DNA here is from genome assembly GCA_965223295.1 of Nitrospirales bacterium. Classification (GTDB taxonomy): domain Bacteria; phylum Nitrospirota; class Nitrospiria; order Nitrospirales; family UBA8639; genus Nitrospira_E. The sequence goes on from CBDCWC010000002.1 coordinate 541,303, forward strand.
TCATACACTTTTGGATAGGGAGGGACTCCAACTTCTGATGTGGATAAAAACCCGCCCCGGTGGACCTCGGGTTTTCGACCTGCTTTGCGAATTTCATCCAGCAATTCGCCTCGATGCAGAGGGAAAAATGACAAAAGCTCGGTGCCTTCCTCTGGAGTCAGAGCTCTGGTTTGTGAGATTTTGAGCAACGGTGTGGCGGCTTTAGGTAAGGGCAATGTACTCACACGAACCCCGACGGAACGTAGCACGGCATTGACGTTATCTAACCCTTCCGTCACCGGCTTCCCATCACTGTATGAGAGTGTAAGTTGTCCTTTTGTTGGCATTGGTTCTGCAAAACTGTGTGTTGTGAGCAGAACAAACAACGCGGGGAGGGCAATATTAATCCATTTTGGAATGACAAGTTTCTTCTCTGGGACTTGATATGAGTGAATCGAACATCCCGTTCTCCTTTGAATCTTGATTAGTAGTCATCATAAGTATGTAAGGAGTTAATGGTATTATATCTTTATATAAAAATACTTTATATAAAGATTTATGTCAAGTATCTTCATGTAAAGATTTATGGTAGAATGAAAGTAATGAAATCGGATTTTATCGATGGTCTCATTAAACAATGGTCAAGAGAGCGACCGGACTTAGACTCATCAGCCATAAACGTCGTGGGGCGAATCCTGCGGTTGTCTACCTTGCTTCAACGGCGTGGAGAGGCGAGTCTTGAGCCATTAAATTTAACCTTGTGGCAATATGAGGTCCTCGCGGCCCTGCGGCGAGTGGGCCAACCCTTTCGATTGTCACCGACACAATTAAGGCATGCGGTGGTATTGTCCTCAGGTGCTATGACCAACCGGATTGATCGTTTAGAGACGGCGGGTTTAGTAAAGCGGGTACCTGACTCCTTGGACAGACGAGGATTGCAGATTGTTCTCACTTCTAAAGGGTTGGAGTTGATTAACCGGGCAATCGAAGCACGACTACAAGACGCAGAAGATGTGGTTCGACTCCTCAACCATAAGGAGCGTCAATTGTTGGAACCACTTCTGCAAAAACTTCTTGCAGAGATCGAAGGTAACTCAAAAAGCAGAGAATAACGCTACATAATTAAAATCTCATTAGTCCTTTGCTGGCGTCTTCAAGCCGTTTACTCTAAATAACTGCATCGACTGGTATTGCAAAGATGGGCAAAGATCGGCTGAAGTACTCTAAAGAATGAGGTTCCATTCTTCTAGAATCTTGAGCAATTAGTTCAAAGTTTCTCCATTGGCGTCCTACAAATCCTGCCTATAGCCTATTAACTTGCCTAAACTTCGGAGGAACGTTGTTTCTCCTCCGGCGTCAAACTTGTTTATTGAGACTGAAGCTGGTTTCCTCTAAAAGTAGAAGAATTTCATTGTTGCCGTTGAGTAACCAAATTTTTTAAAAGAGAACGAATGGGTAATATTGTGAGCTCTGGGACTATGAGGTGGAATAAAAGGTGCTTTTTTACGGCCGTATTGCTGATTGCTCTGGCTCCGATTGCTGTGTTTGCTGTTGAAAAGGCTCAACGTGAAGTAGCGATATTGGCTGTTAACGATGTGTATCGAGTGGAGGGTGTGGAAGGTGGGCGGAAAGGTGGCTTGAGCATGGTGCGAGCACTTCGTACAGAATTGGAGGAGGACTATCCAGATTTACTTTTGCTTCATGCCGGAGATTTTTTATTTCCATCACTCCTGTCGAAATGGACTCAAGGGGCTCATATGGTTGACACGATGAATGGACTGGACGGGGCACTGGGAGTTCATGATTCACATATGTTTGTGGTGTTTGGGAATCACGAGTTTGAAAAATCAAAGCCTCAGCATGCGGCCCTTCTACAAAGTCGCATTCGTCAATCTGAGTTTCAGTGGCTTGGATCGAATATACGGTTTTCCCAGAAAGGTGGGCGGCCGTTAGTCGCGTCGGATAATTTGCAAATCTCCAAAATTGTCAAAAGCGGAGGTGTACGAGTAGGAATTTTGGGGTTGACCACGAATAAGAAGTCTGCCCACAAGATTGCATATGTTGATGAATTTGTAGACCCGGTGAGTGTGGCCCTCACACAAACTCACCTGTTGCGGGAGCAGGGGGCTGAGGTGGTGATTGCTTTGACTCATCTGGCACTTCATAAGGATCGCGAAGTTCTTGAAACATTAGGCGAAAGAGGGCCGGATCTGATCATTGGAGGACATGAGCATCAACGACATCATGTCGAGGTCGATGGCCGCTGGATTTTAAAAGCTGACTCGGACGCTCGTACGGCAACTGTTGTCCATATACAAATGATCGATAGAAAGCCTTTCATCTCATTTGGGTATCGCTTTTTAGACCGAACTGTCCTGACTCCAGACTCTGACATGCAGCAGTGGGTTAGCCATATTTTGAACAATCATGGGAAGTGGTATTGTGCGAATAAGAATGAAGGGCCGGGGTGTCTTAAGCAAGCGGTGGGGCAGACCTCTGTGCCGTTAAATGGTGAGGAGTTCGAAATCCGGAGTTACGAGACAAATCTGGGTAATTGGGTCGCGGACCAGATACGTTCCGTGGTTCCCAGTGCAGATATTGCATTTATTAATGCTGGGTCACTTCGCGTCAATCAAACCATTCCTCCTGGAGCGATTACACGGCGTCATGTTGAGGAATTGCTCCACTACGATAGCAAATTGGTTCAAGCCGAATTGACAAAAGAACAATTGCATGCTGTCTTGGAACGCGCCACAGAAGTTTGGGGTGGGAAAGGACATTGGCTGCAAATCAGTGGTTTTGCGTACAAACATGATCCGCGAGCCCCCAAAGGTTCCCGTGTCGATGAGATTCGATTATTTCAACATGGAAAAATAAGTGAGTTGCCGGATCGACCGCTACAGGTGATTACGAGTAAATTTCTTATAGAAGGTGGTGATGGATATTCCATGTTGAAATCTTTGAAGTGGATTTCAGTGGAACGATCGCTTAAAGGCCTGCTTCTCACTACTCTTCGCACAAGTCCTCATGCGATACAACCCCGCCTAGATGGTCGAATTTGTAATGTGGCTGCAACACCAAATAGGCCTTGTGCCTACGACATAATTTCTCATAATTAACAGTCGATATTTGGATATGCCGGCTTCCTTTGTGTTATAATAGTTATCTAATTTAATTAACTTAATGGTGTTTTGTGCGGTTTTCCAAAAAAAGTGAATATGGCCTTCGAGCAATGATTGAGCTCACTCAGCAATATGGGCAGGGGATGGTGCAACGAAAAACCTTAGCTGATCGCCAAAGGATTCCGTTGGGTTTTCTAGAAATGATTCTTTTATCGTTAAAAAATGCTGGACTGATAGGGAGCCGCCGTGGCTTGAATGGTGGAGTGTTTTTGATACGGTCTCCTCAGGAAATTACCTTGGGACAAATTATTCGTACTCTAGATGGCCCCCTTGCGCCGATTGCGTGCGTAAGTCAAACCGCCTATCAAAAATGTTTAGACTGTCCACATGCAGAGACAGCCACTTGTCCCATTCAAGGAATCATGTTGGATGTGCGGAACGCCATTGCGTCTATTTTAGATCATTATTCGTTGGAAGATTTTGTAAAGACCCAAAACGGTTCTCGCTTAAAAGGCCTATCTAAAAAACAGAAATAGCATTTTTGAAATTCTAATTATTTTTATAGTGAAATATTTACATGAGGCAAGAGGGAAGATATGGATACGCATTTACGCAGTGTAGTCAAGGGGCTTAGCTGGCGAGTCATTGCAACTTTGGTGACTACAATCGTGGTTTTAGTGATTTCCGGGGAGGTCTCCATGGCCCTCTTTGCAGGCTTCAGTGATTCATTGATAAAGATTGGGTTATTTTGGGGGCATGAACGTCTCTGGCAGACCGTGGCGTGGGGGCGACAGATGCCGCCCACAAGTTCTCCATAACGTAGGATATTGATACCTGAAGGGAATGCTATGGCTAATCGAATTCTATGTATCGGGGCTATCTTGGCGGGAATCGGGGTGGCAGCCGGAGCCTTTGGAGCACATGGCCTGCGCCCGATTCTCTCGGAAAAAATGATGGCCGTGTTTGAAACAGGTGTGCGGTATCATTTGTTGCATGCTCTAGCGATGCTGATTGCCGGATTAAGCACACATTGGTTTAGCCATAGAAAATTTGTGAAAGCGGGCTGGAGTTTTTGTCTTGGCATCCTCATTTTTTCAGGCAGTCTATACACGTTAGCTCTCACTGATATTCGTATGCTGGGTATGCTCACACCTTTGGGTGGGCTGGCTTTCCTCATTGGCTGGGGGTTCATGGCAGGGGGATATTGGTCTAACTTGCATAGCTCCAAGTCCTGAATCTTTTTCTTGCTTTCTTGAATCCGCATCATCAAGCTTCTACTAATCCTGCTATTACATCGGTTTAAGCGTAGTTTTTCGCTGACCTACCTTCGGGGTTCAACATCATTTGGTCAACGGACTGTTGAATGATGAAGATATCAACGACCAAATTTGATCTCTACAATGTGACATGTTTGAAGCCTCGGGTTGTTCAAAAAGGTCCGTCCACTAAGGCTGCAGCCATTTTTGCGTGCGGAGCGTCCTGGTATTACGTGAGCACGGGAAAATGGCGAGAACACTGCTGGCGGCTTTTTTCAACAGACCTTAAATGTATAGTTTAAGGTGTGGATTGAGAAAGAGATCCCGTGATGTGGAATGCTGGGCTGGCTTCGCCCATATAGAGAGTTCTGTGGGGAAAAGGGATTTCAATCTTTTCGCGATCAAAGGCCTTTTTCAGGCGCCGTCGATATTCTCGTCCTACCGACCATTGTTCAATGGGGCGTGTCTTGATTCGAGCCTTGATCGTGACTTCTGATTCTCCGAATGCATCCACCCCGAGGATTTCAATGGGTTCAAGGATTTTCTTGCGCCAGAGCTCATCCTGTTGTAATTCCGCTCCCACCGATCGCATGATGTCCGTGACATGGTCTGTATCTTCTTTGTATGCCACGCCAATATCCATGACATAGGCTGACCAATTCTTGGTCATATTGGCTAATGTCGTCACGGTCCCATTTGGAAAAATATGGACGGTTCCGGATAAGTCACGCAAGGTAATGGTGCGAAAGCTAATGGCTTCGACTAGGCCGCCTGTGCTGTTGACAACGGCCACATCACCGACTCGGACTTGGTTTTCTAGGATCATAAAAAATCCGTTGATGACGTCGCGTACCAAATTTTGTGCACCAAATCCTACGGCTAATCCGACGATACCCGCTCCTGCTAAAACCGGGGCGATGTCCAAGCCTAATTGATCCAACCCCATGACCACTGCAATGACCCAGATCAAAGTAAGGCAAATCGTGCGGACTAAACCTATAAGCGTTTTAATTTGTTTTTCATTGGCAAGGCGTTCTTTGTCGTCATCTTCACGCCAGAGAAGCAAGAAGTGTTCGAGTTTATTGAGTCCAAAGCGAGCTGCCCTAATGGCCATATAGGCGACGATTCCAATCAACAGAATTCTGAAGCTTGTTTCCATGATGACCATGGAATTTTTGGCGAGAAATGGCGAGAGTTGTTCGGTGAGAAATTGATCCATCACACGTACTCCTTTTTCCTGTTTGTTATACAACTTTGAGGTTGCTTCATCTTGTCAAGACGCATTTCTTTGTTATTCTTACAAGTGTCAGGGCCAATGCCAAGTCGATCACTCTGATAAACTGTTTCTCCCAGCGCTCAAAAAAGAATATCTCAGGCGGAGAGTTTCTTGATTCATTTTCATGAACGGAGACAAGACTCTACGGTTGGGACAAAATTTCTCTTGACACATTATCATTTCAATGGTAAAAAAATATTTACAATTGATGAGTTGAAACAACGACGTTTTAACTCTCAAACCAATAGAAGCCGGACGATGAAGTCCTCAACCAGCGAAAATCTGGGTGAGGGCTTTTTTTTTGCTGTTTCAATCTATCGTTGATACAAGTTTTTGACATTTAGGGACTGTTGAATAATTTAATTTCAAGATACGAAAACGCTTTCAGTGCAGTGGAGACTTCGATGCGACGGGAATGGTCAAAAAAGTCCGTCCAGCAAGGCCGCAGCCACTGTTGTGCGCGGAGGGTACTGGTCTTACGTGAGCACGAAACAATGGCGAGAACGCCGCTGGCGGCTTTTTTCAACATTCCCTTTTAGAATGTGAGATTAGCAGGTCAGGAAAAAGGTATATGGCGCATGCCTCTACATTCAGATGGCAGCATGGACGTGGCTATCGTAACCAAGGAGAGATGAATGAAGAATCATGGTATGAATCGAGCAACCAGTGACGGCATGATGCGGAAAATAAGTCATCTGGGCTTGTTCACTATGATGGCAGGAATGCTCGTTCTGGGGGCTGCGATGGTAGGCCAGGCTGCTTTATTGACGAAAGAGGATTTTAATTTTTATGGGTATGTGGAAGCCTCCTACACGCATAATTTCAAAAATCCAAATTCACAGACGAATAATCTGCGTATCTTTGATGTGGATGCCAATTCATTTCGGCCGCATCTGGCGCAATTGGTATTTGAAAAAGAAGCAAAGTCAGATGGTGAATTGATCGACCGTGCAGGTTTTCGCACGAAACTTAATTTTGGTAGAGATGCCCAACTGACTGGAGGTTCAGGGTCGGATGATGTGGATTTTCAGGAAGCTTATATTCAGTACATAGCCACGATCGGTAATGGCTTGGATCTACGTATTGGCCGGATGAATACGTTAATTGGCTATGAAGTGATTGAAAGCCCATTGAATCCAAACTTTTCTCGGTCCTGGCTTTTCGGCCTGGGTGAACCTTTTACCACAACAGGCATTCGAGCTTCCTATCAGTTTACCGACATGGTCGCACTTTCCGTTGGTTTGGTGAATGCGTGGAATGGCGCCACTTCAGATTTTAACCGTAGCAAATCGGTTGAAGCCCTACTCGGTCTGACGCCGATGGACTGGCTGAGTGTATCGCTCTTTGGGTTCTGGGGCCCAGAAGGCGCCGTGGGGGCAAAGAACTCTGATCTTGGTCAAGCAGGTGGGATTATCACAGCCCAGGTTTCAACGCAAACTTCTCTCGTTCTTGAAGGCTACTGGGCTGAACAGGAAAATGGAGTGGCGGGGAGAGATGCGCAATGGCATGGGATAGCGGGGTACGTGATCCATGATTTTGACGATCAATGGGGGATGCGGCTTCGTACGGAATGGTTTAAGGATGCTGATGGGTTTCTCACTGGAAGGGATCAAAAACTTTGGGAGGGAACCATCACCGCTCAATATAAACCTGTTCCCTATTTAATTACACGTTTAGAATTTCGTTATGACAAATCAAATCGCAAGTCTTTTCAATATGGAGCGCGTCGGGTCGATCATCAAGAAACGCTCGCCACTGAAGTGATTTTTCTTTTTTAAGATCAGAGGAAAAGCGCACCTGAGGCTTTTTAATCAAATTTGAGGAGCATGAGGTTTTGAAATGACAGAGGATGTGGCGACTCAAGCTGCCCATGATTCTGTAATACTTGCTGACGATGTGGTTAGGAAAGAGAGCAGTTTTTATATGGCAGTCAAATGGAAGGACAAGTCCGATGAAACTAATTCAGGCCATCATTAAGCCATTTAAATTAGATGAGGTAAAAGAAGCACTCATTGAATTGGGTATTCAAGGTATGACGGTAACCGAAGTTAAGGGTTTCGGACGTCAAAAAGGGCATAAAGAAACTTATCGAGGCACGGAATATCAAATAGAATTTGTTCCCAAAATAAAACTGGAGATTGCGGTAGCAGATAATCGTGTCAACGAAGCTTTGGAAGCCATTACCCGAGCAGCCAAAACAGGGAGTATCGGAGATGGCAAGATTTTTGTGTCAGAATTACAGAGTATTATCCGGATACGGACAGGAGAAATGGGCGAAGGCGCCGTCTAGTGAGTATTATTTTTTCTATCTAATCGTCATATGTGATTGTTTGAAGGAGACAGTATGAAGGTATCTCGCGTATTTCTACAGATAGGGTTGTTCCTAATATTAGTCCTGAGTATAGGGGAATCCTCTCTGGTGTTTGCAGAGGGAGTCGGATTAAAAATTGATACGGGTGATACGGCCTGGATTTTAATGTCTTCTGCATTGGTCTTATGCATGATGCTCCCTGGATTGGCGTTATTTTATGGAGGATTAGTTCGGAGTAAAAATGTGTTGGGAACTATCATGCATACGGCAGTGATCTTATGTTTGATTACGCTAGTTTGGGTGATTTGTGGATATAGTCTCGCGTTTGGTCCTGATATCGGCGGCGTGATTGGAAGCTTAGCTTGGGTAGGGTTGCAAGGCGTTGGTATGGATCCCAGCCCAGATTATGCTTCAACGGTTCCTCATCAAGTATTCATGGTGTTTCAGCTCATGTTTGCAGCGATTACCGTTGCTCTTATGACAGGGAGCTTTGCTGAGCGCATGAATTTTAAAGCATTACTTATATTTTCAGTTGCATGGTCCGTGTTTATTTATTCGCCATTAGCGCACTGGGTATGGGGTGGAGGTTGGTTACAACAAATGGGGGCTTTAGATTTTGCGGGAGGGGCGGTTGTACACATTAGTTCTGGGTTCGGTGCTTTGGTTGGTGCCCTGATGGTTGGTCCTCGCAAAGGATTTGGAAAAGAGCCGATGCCACCACATAATTTACCTATGACTGTATTGGGAACTGGTTTATTGTGGTTTGGATGGTTTGGATTTAATGGGGGGAGCGCCTTAGGTGCCAATGGCGGAGCCGGAGTGGCCTTTATTGCCACGCATATCGCAGCAGCGGCTGGTGGGTTAAGTTGGATGGCGGCTGAATGGGTGCATCGAGGCAAACCTACTGTTCTGGGAATCGCCAGTGGGATTATTGCTGGGTTGGCCACCATTACTCCAGGAGCCGGATTCGTCGGGCCCATGGCAGCGATCATCATTGGTCTTGTTGCTGGGACGATGTGTTATGTCGCGGTTGTCTGGAAAATGAAGTTAGGCTATGACGACTCGTTGGACGTCGTGGGCATTCATGGGGTCGGCGGTCTAATAGGTATTCTGGCAACAGGGCTCTTTGCATCTGTAGGGGCAACAGGTCTGTTTTTTGGGAATGCGGACTTGTTCGGTATACAAGTCTTTCTGGCTTTGGTAACCTTAGCGTTTTCAGTTGTGGGTACCTATCTTATTCTCAAAATTGTTGATCTGACAATTGGTCTTCGCATATCCCCGCAAGACGAAGAAATGGGCTTGGATTTGAGTCAACATAGCGAACGAGCCTATTCTTAATTGAAGAAATTGTAGTTGGGCTAAGCCACAGATATGAACAAGAGTTGAGTTTTTATAAATGACTATTTCAGACGAAGGAGGTATGTGAATGACCCCGAAAGAAGTATTGGATTTTGCCAAAAAGAACAAGGTAGAAATGGTTGACCTGAAATTTATTGATTTGGTTGGAACATGGCAGCATTTTTCAATACCAACCTCAGAATTATCCTTGGACTTATTTAAAGAAGGGTCCGGTTTTGATGGTTCATCAATTCGTGGATGGAAGGCGATTCAAAACAGCGACATGTTGATGGTGCCGGATCCAAATACCGCTCGTTTGGATCCCTTTACGGAGATTCCCACGCTCAGTATGGTTGGAAATGTTCAAGATCCCATCACCCGTACGATTTATGAACGCGATCCCCGCGGCGTGGCTATGCGAGCCGAGCAATATCTTAAGAGCACCAAGATTGGTGATACTTCCTACTGGGGGCCTGAAGCTGAATTTTTTATTTTTGACCATGTGAGTTTTGAACAAAATAGCCATTCCGGTTATTACTTTGTGGATTCGGAAGAAGGTATTTGGAATTCAGGAAAGGATGGAGAAAATTTGGGGTCTCGACCTCGGCACAAGGAAGGGTATTTTCCTGTTTCCCCCGTGGATTCCCAGCAAGATATTCGTTCAGAAATGTGCCGAGAAATGGAAAAGGCGGGTATTCGAGTTGAAAAACATCATCATGAAGTGGCCACGGCGGGTCAAGGGGAAATTGATCTCCGCTTCGATACGCTCCTCAAAATGGCGGATCAGATGATGATGTATAAATACATTGTCCGCAATGTGGCTCGTCGTCATGGGAAAACAGCCACGTTTATGCCGAAACCCGTTTTCGGAGACAATGGCACAGGCATGCATACTCACCAAAGCATTTGGAAAGGAGGTAAGCCAAATTTTGCTGGAAAAGATTATGCCGGTGTGTCACAACAATGCTTGTATTACATTGGTGGGATTCTCAAGCATGGTCCAGCCTTAGCCGCGTTAACGAATCCAACAACAAATTCCTATAAACGGTTAGTGCCAGGGTTTGAAGCTCCCGTGATGCTGGCCTATTCCAGCCGTAACCGTTCAGCGGGGATTCGAATTCCGATGTACTCCCCAAGCCCCAAAGCCAAGCGGATCGAAGTGCGATTCCCCGATCCTTCTTGTAATATGTATTTGGCGTTTAGCGCGATGTTAATGGCAGGGTTGGATGGCATTCAAAATAAAATTCATCCGGGTGAAGCCATGGATAAGAATCTTTACGATTTAGAGCCTGAAGAATTAGGCAATATTCAAACCTTGCCGTCGAATTTAGAAGATGCTTTAGATAACCTTGCCAATGACTATGAATTTCTCTTGAAGGGTGGAGTCTTCAGTGAAGATTTAGTTGAGGCGTGGATTACCTATAAACGAGACAATGAAGTGGATCCCATGCGTCTCCGTCCGCATCCCCATGAATTCTTCATGTATTACGACGTGTAAATTACAGTAAAGAGTGAGGAGTAAGGGGGTTAGGAGAAATTCTGAGTTCCTTTCTCCTCCTCTGCTTCCTTTCTCCTCTTTATTTCTCACTGTTGACTTGAGAATCGCCAAAGAAACCGTTCATGAATCTGCTTCATTCGTGAATGCGTCGTTTTTTCAAACGCTTCCGCACTTTTTTGCCAGTCTCTTGACGTCATGCCCAAACGGCGAGCCAAGAATACCATTTCATCAGATCCCGAAGGAGGCAGCACTAAGTCTTTGGCATGTCCCCGCACAATTCGCAAGCCATCAATGAGTTGCCGAAGAAAGATATAGTCATCATGTAACGTTTCTCTCTCTGATAATGTGAGAATGGATTCGTGACAAAGTTGTTCAATGGCTTCTAGTGTATTGGGTGTTCGAATTGAAGGATGAGCATGGCCATGTATCAGTTGGAGATATTGAACGGTATACTCCACATCGATGAGCCCGCCAGGGCTGTACTTGACATTCGTCGCACCAGGTTGAACTAATTCGGTTATTTGGCGTTGACGCAGATTGAGCGCAAGACCTAAATCCCACGGGTCTGGCCCATACACGAACTGATTTCTATGGGTTTCAACAGCTTTTCCGACGCGAGAGTTTCCAGCAATGAAACGAAGCTTGATGAAGGCTTGCCGTTCAAATGGGGCGGCCCCTCCCTGACTGCGATAATACTGTTGAATTTCTTCTACGGTGTTGGCCAATGTGCCTTTGTCACCATTCGGACGAAGCCGGGTATCGATATGAAAAATACCTTCCTGTTTGGCTTCGATCCATTGCAGAAATTCTTGTGCCCATCGTTCAAAAGTATCGGCGGACATTCGAACAATGTTCCGTTTCTCAGTGCGTTGAGGATTGGCGTAGACAAATAAAATTTCAATATCTGACGCATACCCCAGTTCGCCTCCACCTAATTTCCCTAACCCAAAGATCGCCATGGGAATCGAAGAGGTCCGTGAGGCTTTAGGCTGAATCACTCGATATGATTGTTCGAGTGCATGATTCAGGATGACATCAGCCAAATTTGTTAAGGCCTGGGAAAAATCGTGAAGAGAACTATTTTCTAAAAGGTGCCGCATATCGATACGAAAAAGTTCTTCATCTTTCACTTGATTTAAACGCTGCTTTCTTTGCGCAATGGTTTTTGCCGGCAGCAAAGCTTTTTCGAGACTTTTGCTTAAAGTCGTTTTTGAGCGAACCAACGATCCTTTTTGATACCGCTGCATCATAGGCAATAGGTTGTCATGCTGACGGCGTAGTAAGTCTTCCCACAGATAGTCGCTGCTTCCAAACAGTTGAGCCAGGTTTCCCATAGTGGATCCTTTACTCAAAATGGCAAGGGTAGCCCCCTTTTTCGGTTGCTCTAATAATTGATCGAGAAATTGATCAAAATGATCCAGAGCTTTTCCGGGGTCAGGAGCCCAACTTAAATAATGCGTGAATTCTTTTAATAAGACGGCAGCCGTTCGTAGTTCTTGTTGTTCCTGTTTACGTAAAATTCTTCTTCCATGGCGGTCGTGAATGTAGAGACGATTCAAGACTTGTGTGCCTTTGACTTCAATTTTTGCTTTCACCAAGTAAATGCCTCGCATGGCCAAGGCATTTGCAAATGTATATAAAAAGGCAGGCGTATCAGTTGAGCGAATATCCAAAATAGTATTCGGAGAAGATGCACTGTTCGAAAAGGTAAGATGAACGGGATGGAGTAAATCAACGGTTTTTCTTTTTCCTTTTTCCATATGTTCAATGAGTCGGCGGTTAACAGAACGACGAGCCTGGCGTACCTGATTCTTCTGTAACAAGAGGAGAAGAGAGACCAACATCTGTTGGAAGTCTTGTTGAACAGATCTCTCAAATGGAGAATCTTTTTTCGCTTGGACTTCAAAGACGTCGACTGCGATTTTCCGAGATAATCGTCCTGATGACCGTCGTACAGGGAGGGATTTCCAGGCCTGCAAGGTTTTTGATCTGTGAATGGGTACAGGTGGTGCGGCAGAGGTTGGAGTAGAGGTAAAAATGGCTGCCTCTCGTATGTCCAGCCCAAACGAGGCAAGTATGCCGCAGAGAGTGGCAAACTCAGAAAAATAATCGTAGGCGACGATGTGAATATGATAGCGCCGCGATGGAAGTGTGTTGATGGTCAACGCACAAGTTTGTTCGAACGTGAGTTGATGGACCATGTTTGCATGTTGGCTTATGACCTCAGAAGAAAATTGCTCTAAATAATCTTGGTCCATTTGCGTGATATAGTCTTGGAGAAAAGAGGAGGGTAAATGAGGAGACAGTTGTTCGAGGCGTTCAATGAGGACAGAGGAATTCATGATGCGAAGTATACTGAAAAAAATTGTCGTTGTAAGGTCTAAAAGAGTCTCGTATAATCTGCTTTCTTCATGAAATCCTCATCGACTCGGCACATCTCAAAACACACCAGTAAAAAGGTAAAAACGCAGGTCATTTTTCCTGATCCAACTCCAATCCTCCTGGCCTCTGATCTTGCTCCACAAAAGGTCGCACAGTTGCTACAAGCTTTCGGGATTCAGGATTGGAAACGGGCCGATTTGAATCTTCAAGCGATGGCCGGCGAACCGAATACACGCAAGATCTTAGCAGATTTTCTTCCTTCTCTTTTGGCGACCGTGGCGAAGACCGCTGACCCTGATCAAGCTTTGAATGAATGGGAACGGTATGTGGATTCTGGCATTCACCGCCTCCAATTGTTTCAGTATTTGATAGCGGTCCCTCATCTTGTTGAGGTGTTAGGGACGGTGTTTGGCAACAGTCAAGCGATGGCACAGACGCTCATCCGAGATCCACTCTTAGTGTATTGGATTGAAGATGACCGAGTCTTAGTCCGACGGCAAACACGATCAAATTTGTCAGGGTCGATACAAACGGTACTGGCAGGAGTGAAGAGCTTTGAGGGTAAATGCGAAGCCTTGAGACGATTCAAACGACGGGCAATGCTTCGCCTTGGCATTCGTGATCTGCTTGGTATTGCTACTCCCATTGAAACGTATACAGCACTATCGGATGTAGCCGCAGGGGTGATTCAGGCCGCGTATGAACTTGTGGAGCAAGAGCTCCAGCGGCAGCATGGGGACTGGGGGGAGCAAACCCCTATGAAAAGGAAAAAACGAATAGGTTTTTCTGTGCTGGCCATGGGAAAACTTGGTGGGTGGGAATTAAATTATAGTTCAGATGTTGATCTGATTTATGTCTATCAGGCTCCAGAAAGCAATACGAACGCAGGAATAGGGCAGCGGTCTCTCTTAGGTTCAGATTATTTTCATGCTGTAGCCAGAGAACTGACGAATGTGTTGTCTGCTTCAACGGCCGAGGGAGCTTTGTTTCGAGTAGATATGCGTTTGCGTCCGGAAGGGCAGGTCGGGGCATTAGCCTGTTCGGTAGAAGATGCCTGTCATTATTATCAAACACGGGGGCGAACTTGGGAACGTTTAGCATTCTTAAAGGCCAAGCCTATTGCAGGGGATATTCGAATAGGGCAATCACTCATCCGAAAATTGGGAAAATTTGTGTATGGAGGCCCTGACACCGCTCCTCAGGTCTTCTCAGAGATTCGTGTTCTTCGTTCTCAAATGGTGTCCAAAATGACTCGTAAAGGAGAGCTGCAACGCAATGTAAAGTTAGGCACGGGCGGTATTCGGGAAATTGAGTTTATCGTGCAAAGTCTTCAGTTGCGGTGGGGCTATCGGTATAGCAGTATTCGTGACAGGCAAACGCTCAAAAGTTTATTGAAGTTGGTGAAGGTTGGAAAACTGAAAACGGAGGTCTTTCAGCAATTGAAGGAGTCTTATATATTTTTGCGAAATCTTGAGACAAAAATTCAAATGGTTCACGAGATTCAAACGCACTTGTTACCTGCGAAAATTGAAGAGATCGCTAAATGTGCCATTCGAGTGGGCTACCCCAAAGAAGATAACGTCAAACAGACCGCTGAGCATTTACTGATAGATTACCGTGGGCATACCCTAAGAGTTCACCAGCTTTACCGACAAATTGTCAAAGCGTCTTAGACCGATTCATTCGCAATTACATATTGGGGTCGTTTTAAGTGCGCTGTACTCAACGACAGCTTTCGACCTATAGCGGACACAATTAGGAGTAATAAAAGTGCGCCGATCCCGCTGTATTCCGATTGTTCTAGCATCTGTTGCCTCTCGTTTGTGGTTCTTCTCATCAGTTGATTTCGCTTTAGAAAGTTCTCATCGTAGCTAATGAACAGCAAATCCTTGAATCTGCCGATGAGGAGGCATGTATTGGAAGGGATATAGCTGGAGCCTATTGGGTATTCTTAGCGTTCTCATGGCGATTTGCTTCGACCGTTCACCTGAGCATATTTTCACCTGGCTCAACGGGTTAATGGCCTTGCTGTGGATCTTTGGACTTTGCGGAATCTTTGCATTTGCTTATGGGATTGAACTATCCACTTCGTCTTTCTGGAAATATATCTTTTGGGGGTTTATGGTCCGTGAGGGTATTGTGACGTGGTTATGTTCCACTCCTGATGTGTGGAATACATGGAACACTGGAATATTCTTTGTGGAAACAATCCTGTCGTTAATGATGTTTTTCCCTTTGTATTTAGCACTGTATAAGATGGCCTACGCGAATGACCACGATGGTCAATAATCCGAAGAATGATAGTGTGGAATGTGTGGAGCCACTGGGGTGAGGAAGCGCAGCATTAACATCCCATTGTTAGCCTTCAGTCTCCTTATGATTGGAGCTGATATTTATGCCGTGAACATCGAAGAGTTGACGCTTTACTCCAGTAGACCCTATGCCACCCAATGGTGGACGATTGCCAATCCTTATAAAGACATATTGGGATGGATCTTGCTCTTAGTAGGTAGCTATTTTTGCTATCGTTCAGTATATAAAATTAACTAAGGGTATTGGGGCAATATGTCTACCGTTCCACCGAAGGCATTCTGCGCAATGAGATTACAAAATTACGCGCGAAGCTCGAAAGTGCGAATGTGAATAGCAATATGCTTACCATGGAAGTGAAGCCTTAAAGGGGAGTAAGCCGTCTACTCAACATTTTCGAGACTTCCCCTTTCGATCCAAAGAGTGACTTTCACATGGGAGTTCGATTTGCGAATATAGTGTGATGAGGCTTCGCGGAAAAATCGAAATCGTTGCCGCTGTCGGTTTGTTGCTCGTAGCTCTCGACGGATATCTATGGGTCATTTCGTCGTCTCACTTAGCACACCAATTCTGCCAGGGTGATTTTTCATTGTTTCATGAGCACTTTCGCTGCCGACAGCCTTACCTCGGGCTGGTACTGAGTATTGCTGCATGTCTACCATCCTTCGTGCTGTTCGTAATTGGCTGGCGACATTTGAAGTTGGCGAGAAGAAACGGATGAATGACTACTTCTGGTCGATGCCGGACATTTGGACTGCACCAAAAGGTTCCCTTTTATATTCTCGGTTTTAACCCAACCCTCACTTTCTGGCCGAGCATTAGCTGCCTTTTCCTCATCGTTGAGCCCAATGAACGTCCTTCCAATTTCCGTCCGACCAATCCTCTGCTGGAAGATTTTGAATATTTGTGTTTGATCATATAGGTAAAAATTTTAAACAAGGACTTGAAATCTATAAAAAAATGGTTATCTCGGTGGTAGATCATAAGAAGGGAAGATTGAGATGTCCATCGAGTGATTGAAGAAGTTTTGTGAATAAAAAAAGACGAAAATAAAGAAAGAGGTGCTCCAATGAATCCTAATGAAATGACGATAAAGCTCCAAGAAGCCTTACAAACCGCCTCGGGGTTGGCGATGCGGCGGAATCATCAGGGCATCGACGTTGAACATTTGTTGGTTGCCTTATTGGAGCAAGCTGATGGTTCGACCATACCGATTCTTGAGCAGGCAGGAGTCTCTCCAAAATCTGTCGGTAATGCAGCAGAACAAGCCCTTCAAAAAATTCCTCAAGTTCAGGTCAGTGGCTCGGCGCCTGGTCAAGTCCATTTGACGCCCAGACTCGGCAACGTTTTGAGCCAGGCCGAAAAAGAAATGAAGGAGCTTAAAGATGAATACCTCAGCGTAGAACACATCTTGTTGGCTATGGTTGAAGAAGGCGGTGTATTTAAAGCCTTAGGGCTCAAGCGGGAAAAACTATTAGCGGGTCTTCAGCATGTGCGAGGCAATCAACGCGTAACAAGTCAAGACCCTGAAGGCACCTACCAATCTTTAGAGAAGTATGGACGAGATCTTACGCGATTGGCCAGTCAAGGGAAGTTGGATCCTGTCATTGGCCGTGATGAAGAAATTCGTCGAGTGATTCAAATCTTGTCCCGGCGTACCAAGAATAATCCAGTCTTAATCGGTGAACCTGGCGTAGGGAAGACGGCGATTGTTGAAGGTTTGGCCCAGCGAATTATCAAAGGTGATGTTCCTGAGGGCCTGAAACAAAAACGTGTCGTGGTCTTGGATATGGGAGCTTTGGTAGCAGGTGCAAAGTTTCGAGGAGAATTTGAAGAACGTTTGAAAGCCGTGCTGAAGGAAGTGCAAGCTTCGCAAGGCCAAGTGTTACTCTTTATTGATGAATTGCATACCGTGGTCGGAGCTGGTGCAGCGGAAGGAGCCATGGATGCTGCTAACCTTTTAAAGCCCATGCTCGCTCGTGGCGAAATGCATTTAATTGGGGCGACTACTTTAGATGAATACCGTAAGCATATTGAAAAAGACGCGGCGTTGGAGCGGAGGTTTCAGCCGGTTGTGGTCGATCAACCTTCGGTAGAAGACACCATTTCAATTTTACGGGGCTTGAGAGAGCGCTATGAAGTGCATCACGGGGTACGTATCAAGGATTCGGCGTTGGTCGCCGCGGCCAGGTTGTCTCATCGATATATCAGTGACCGATTTTTGCCAGATAAGGCCATCGATTTGATTGATGAATCGGCGGCTCGATTAAGAACGGAGATCGATAGCATGCCAGCTGAGATGGATGAGATCTCCCGAAAAGTGTTGCAGCTAGAAATTGAACGAGAAGCCTTAAAAAAGGAAACAGATTCTGGAAGCCAGACGCGTTTAGCGAATTTAGAACAAGAACTCGATAGTAAACAACAGACCTTGGCTGACCTGAAGGCTCAATGGGATGCTGAGAAATCTTCAGTCGGCAAACTACAAGAGTTGCGGCAGTCCATTGAAGAAATAAAGCAGAGCATTGAACAGGCTGAACGAAACTATGACCTCAACAAAGTAGCAGAATTGCGGTATGGAGAATTGCCGCGTTTAGAAAAGGAAATGCAGGAAGAGGAAGAGCGCCTGACCAATAAAAATCAGGAAAATCGCTTGTTGAAAGAGGAAGTCGACGAAGAAGATATTGCCGAAGTCGTGAGTCGTTGGACAGGTATTCCGATGAATCGTCTGATGCAGGGGGAGATAGAAAAGCTCCTTCATTTAGACGACCATTTACATCAACGTGTCGTAGGTCAAGACGAAGCCGTCCGAGCTGTGGCGGATGCCGTATTACGCGCCAGATCTGGCATAAAAGACCCGAATCGCCCCATTGGCTCCTTTTTATTCCTAGGTCCGACTGGAGTAGGGAAGACGGAGTTGGCGCGTTCGCTTGCCCATACACTTTTTGATGATGAATCTAATTTGGTGCGGATCGACATGTCCGAATATATGGAAAAACATACGGTGGCCAGATTGATCGGCGCACCTCCAGGGTATGTGGGCTATGAAGAAGGCGGCCAGTTGACCGAAGCCGTTCGACGGAAACCCTTCTCAGTCATTTTGTTTGATGAAATCGAGAAAGCGCATAATGATGTATTTAATGTGCTACTTCAAGTTTTGGATGATGGGCGTTTGACAGATTCTCAAGGACGAACAGTGGACTTTAAAAATACCGTGCTCATCATGACATCTAATTTAGGCAGTCAAGAGATTTTGGAAGCGCAGCAGCGTGATATGGATTATGAAGGAATCCGCGCAGTGGTGCTTCGAGAAATCCAACAACATTTCCGCCCGGAATTCTTAAATCGAGTTGACGAAGTCGTCGTCTTCCATCCCTTGACACAGAAAGAGTTGGGACCAATCGTAGAAATTCAATTAGAGCGATTACGATCTCGTTTGGCAGATCGGCAGATGACCTTAGAGCTGACTCCGGCAGCGGTCGCAGAATTGGCCGAGCGAGGATATGACTCGGTCTATGGTGCCAGACCCTTGAAACGGTTGATCCAACAGGAGATCGAGACGCCCCTGTCGCGCCTGATTATTCAAGGCAAAGTTGTGGATGGTCAAACCATCATAGGCGATCTCATCGATAGCAAGTTTGTGCTGCACGCCAAAGAGACCACTGAAACATAAAACCTTAACGATTTCAGGCTCAGCGTCAGTAGAAGCTTATCAAGCCGCCTTACGGTCACTGACATATGAAAATCGTTCACCGGCACCGACCGTCGCTCCGCGTGTGATCACGGTCCTGACTTCCGACGGCATGCTCACGAGCCAACCGTTCACGACAAGAGTCATGATTGAAGGATTTCATGCTACCCAACAGATTGTGAAAAATACAGGATTTTTGTTGATACAGTTCTACGAAGTTGATAGAAGACTCAACCTTGCAAGCTTCCCTTTCTTCGAGAGAAGTTCCTTCTTTAACAAAGGAGGAGGGGAAGATGGGAAGCTTAATTAACAGCTTGGAGAGTGATGGTAACAGTGCGTTTTTTGTTATTACGGCGAAGCCCAACTTTGATTCTGTCACCAACATTGTGACGATCCAATATAGTCGCGAGATCGTCGAAATTGTTCACTGGAGCGCCATCTATTGAAACAATGATGTCTCCTAATCGAATTCTTCCAGAGCGAAGTTCTTCGAGACTTTTCAAGCCTGCTTTTTCTGCCACGCTGCCCGGTAGGACACGGGCGATGATGATTCCTTTGACTCCCCAACGATTGGCAATGGAGTCTGGTATGAGAGAAATGCCCAGGCCGGGTCGAATGACTTTTCCATATTGAATGAGTTGCGGCACGATGCGCTTGACGATGCCGACAGGTACCGCAAAGCCAATTCCTGCAAAAGCTCCGCTAGGACTCATAATTTGGGTGTTGACGCCAATCAGTTTTCCCGAACTATTGAGGAGTGGGCCACCGGAATTGCCGGGATTGATTGCAGCATCGGTTTGAATCGCACCTTCAATAGTACGATTGTTTACCGATTTAATAGAGCGGCCTAGGGCACTAACCACTCCTGTGGTTAGAGTATGATCCAGCCCAAATGGATTCCCTATGGCTAAAACTTGTTGGCCCACGAGCAGATCGATTGAGTTACCAATGTCGAGGGGTGTGAGTTGATTTTTAGGAACCTTGATCTGTAAGACCGCTAAATCGTGATCGGGATCTGCGCCAATGACTCGAGCGGCATGTGTGGATTGATCGTCTAGAATGACTTGAATAGAATCGGCCCCATAGACAACATGATAATTTGTGACAATGTGCCCTCGAGTGTTCCAAATAAATCCAGAACCAGAACCTTGAGGTACTTCAAATGTATTTAAAGACCAGAAATCCCTTCGAAGGGCGGTGTTGGTAATATACACAACCGACTTTGCGGCTTTTTCAAAGACGGCAATCGTATTGCGTTCTTCGGTGCTCAGCGATTGATTGGCAGCCAAGTGCACAACGGAGGAAAGCTCTTTATCCAGTATTGAAGGTGTTTTAGCATTGGCGGGGAAGCATATAAATCCCATAAAGAGGATAAGAATATAACATTGGGGAGTTGGAGTATTCATAGTAAGGGTTGCGTGAAACTGAGGTAGAAAATGTGATCGGGTGCGAGTGTTAAACGATTTTCTTTTTGTCAGCCTCCCATGACCTGTATGACGAGTTCCCGGGTGCGCGCACGGGTATCAAAATCAATTAACACAATCTGTTGCCAGGTGCCTAATGTCAGCGATCCTTGAACAATGGGAATGGTGAGGGAAGGGCCTTGCAATTGCCCGCGCAAATGGGAATGGCCATTGTCTTCTCCGTGATTCTGAACATTATGCTCCCATTCGTTTTTGGGGGGAATGAGGTTAGTCCAAAAGTTTTTCGTGTCCGCTCGGATGCCTGGTTCGTCTTCGATAATCATAACGCTCGCAGTGGTATGTTTCACAAATACTGTCAAGGTTCCATTTAATATACATGATTTCTTGAGTATGTTGTTCATCATGAGAGTGAGATTCTCTATAGAAGAATCCCCTTGCATGGCAATTTGTAGAGAATGAGTTTTAACCGTCATGATACTTTAGGCCGCTACCGAGGTCAGATAGCGTTGCTCGGCAGTCGAAAGTTTTCCGCCGCGGGATTGTCGCAATGTCGTGGTAAAGCATCCTTCACGGGTTAACTGACAAATGGTTGCTAATACCTCTCGACTGATGATGTTTTGTTTGGTGAGTTGACGGAGATAGGTAAATGCCGTCTGAAAACTCTCTTCGGACCGGGCATAATAATCTTTCCCACGTCGATGATTGCTATAGGCTTCGAGCTGTTCGCAGGCGACGAGGATCTCTCCCAATTGATGCATCCAAGCTGGGGCCGTATCTAATTTTTCTGGGTAATAGTAATACAACATAATCCGTTCCATCCAGGGGGCCCATGTGATGTTCAGAGTTGGTAATAGAGTTTTGACCGGACGAAGACATTTCTTGAGTCTCCTGGCAAAGCCCAAGCGCATGTCAATATGGTCTTTGACTGCTGCGGTGATAGGGAGCCCGAGTTTCATCAGCTCGTTCTTATAGCGTAAGATAAAGGCTTGTGATTCTTGCCCATATGGTGTCTGGGGATATTTCGCCCGCCATTCTCGTGGTCTTGTGGGTATACCTTTTTGCTTCGCCCATGACCAAATAGTGCCAAAAACTTTTGGGTCCAGGCCAGCTCGTCCCATATCATGTAGCAGACAGGCAACTTCAAATTGTTTAAGCCGAGAGAGCGGATGGCCTAATGTCTCGGCAACGGGTACACACATGCGAGCAGTGCGATGGGCATGGGCCTTATCATAGCCTGAAAGCATTTTTTCAGGATTAACTGGATGTGGTACATCATATAATGTCAGGAGGGATGAAACCTGAAATCTTGTGAGAAAGGTGTGCGATGGCTTCAAGGCTGAGCAAGGCTTTAATCTAGGGTGAGGAATTCTGTGGATTAAAAGATTCAGGTATAGCCAATCTATGGTACTCTTCTAGAGTATCTCACCTTTGCTGAAAGGGTCAATCAATCTTTACTCACAGTGAAGATGTTTTGTGAAGATAAAGCACTTCGCCTATTCGTCTAGTACATACTGTATGTATGAGCTATCGACGTTGAGTTGGAAGTACTGCCCCATCTTTTTATCTTTGAATTAAAATTCAGTAAGATACTCAAGCGAAATCTGTCGTACTAATGTTTCAGGCTTTTCTCAACTGCCGTATTAATCGTCATGGCATAGTGGAGTTTATGGCTTGAGGGTTGCGCGAAAAAAGATCATGATATGGGGAGGTCTTGGACTCCTTCTCCTGACGAGTCTCTTACTCATTCTTCCCCGACTTTTGAATCCCGAATATTTACAGGAGTTGGTGCTTGAACATATCCAGCAAACCGTTGGGTCGCAAGTGACGGTAGGATATACATCGCTTGCGTTGTTTCCGTCTCCTCATTTTCTTGTTTCAGATATTGTTGTCAAAGAGCAGCCAGATTCTCATGCTGTTTTTCGTGCACAGTCAATGAGTCTAGAATTAGGTTTGGGGCAGTTGCTGCAGAAAAAGCTTGTCGTGAAAGAATTTTTTCTTGATAGTCCCGAAATTGAAATTCATCGAGATTCGTCGGGAAAATGGTGGGTATTAGGCCACTCTGATGAAAATTCATCCCTTTCCTCTCTTGCCTCTTTTTTAGTGCTTGGCAAACTCGTCGTCGCGAATGGAAAGATTATTATTATCGATGAATCCCCATCTGATAGTGTGAGAGGCATTGTATTAGACAATGTTACCTGTGAGACCGAAACCTCGTATGAAGGTGTCAACGTTGACTCAAGCCTGACCGTATCAGGGAACCTCCGACAAGGCCAAGATACTGCCCCGATTCAACTATCTGGCACATTGGTGGGTCAAACCAATGCTTCACCTTCTCTAGATAGGCAATTTATATATTTTGACCAGTTAGCCTTCAATGGACAATTTGAGACCAAGAATATTGTTGTGAGTCAGTTAGCCGAATATGTTCACAATGGTGGGCTTCTTGCTAAATTTCCTGGAAATTTAGAAGTCACATCTCAAATCAAATGGGTGAAAAAAGGGAAGGGTTCTCAACTTCATCTATCTAATATTGCACTGGCTAATTCGGCCATGACCTTAGCGGGTAACGTGAATGTTGAGGGTTTGGAAGATGGCCATCAAATGATGTCAGTATCGATGCGATCCGCTAGTCTTGATCTTAAAATGATTCGACAGACGGTGTCTCGAGCTTGGCTCCCTGATCCTCTTGTGGATATTTGGGACAAGGCAAAATGGGGCGGAGAATTAGAGTTGCTTGAAGCACGGGTTATCGGTTCAACGCGGTCAGATGTGGAGACTTCTGTGACAGGAACCTTTCGCCTCAATAACGGATTTCTGAACGTGCCGGAAATTCCTCAAACTGAACATGTTACTGCTACTGTGAGTGTGGAACCTGATCGGATTCAAGTTTCTGATGCGCGGGGGGTCTATGATGGCATACCTGTTAACGTCAATCAGGGGGTCTTGTTTTTTAAGGAACTGGGTCCTTGGGGTGAGGTGGAAATTCAGGGTCAAGTTCCCGCCAAAAAAGTGTGGGATTTTGTCAGTCATTTAGGCGATTCTAGTGATAGCGCAAATCCAATGCAGTCTTGGACGGTGTCCGAAGGTGATGGAATGTTACGCTTGCGATTTGCAGGGTATGTGTTGGATGAAGACGGTCTCGTATTTCAACAAGGCGACTATCAGCTTCAACATGTGACATTCACGATTCCTGGCTTACCCTATTCGTTGAGTCATGCTCAAGGGACCATTCAATTTTCTCCGGATAGTACGGTCTTAAAAAACATTCAAGGAACAGTAGGAGTCTATCCATTAACGATGGACGGGACTATTCTCCACCAAGGAGATCTTCGCTTGGAACCATTGCGGGTGCATGCGGGGTTTGATGGACAAGATATTTTTTCCAATAAAGGGCCAGTGAGACAGCAATCCGGGATTAAAGTTCGAGGGCCTTTACAGGCCTCGGTTACGATGCGGGGTCCCGTAAATCGTTTGCAGGCGAAAGGAAAAATTGATGGAGAAAAAGCTTCATTGTCGATTCCCTTCCTTTTAGAGAAAGAGGCAGGTCAGCAGGGAACATTGACATTCGATGGTCAGGTGCGTTCCGAAGGAACGATTCGTGTTGAACGAATGGAACTTGCCATGTTGCCTCTGCGTCTTCAAGGTCAAGGTGTCATACGCTATCAATCAACATTGGCATGGGAAGGACGTCTTAATTCAGGACCAATTTCGATCGGGTTACTCCCAAACAAAGTGCACATGTTTGGGAATGCCATGGAAACAGGAATTTTTGAATTGCAATTGGGTGGGAAGGGGGTTGGCCAAGATTGGAAAAAGTGGGACGTTAAAGGGTGGATGGCGATGACGGATGGCGTGGCGAACATTCCTGGCATCGAAGAAACCATTGAAAATGTGTTTGTGCGATTGCGGATTGATCGGGATCTGCTTGATTTAAAGCGAATGGAATTTCGTATGCGAGAAAGTGAAGCGGTGGTAAAGGGATTTATGAGAAATTGGCATACGAATCCACAAGTCAGTCTGATGTGGGAGTCGCCGCGATTTGATATTGATTTACTGATTCCTAAAGAAGAGCGATCAATCTTACGTGATGGATTTGAATGGCTCGCCGATCATGGAAAGTTGGAAGGGTCCATTTTAGTTGATCGCCCAATCTATAAAGCCTTTTCTGGTCAAAAACTATCAGCTGCCATAAGTATTCATGACAACTTAGTTTCAATCGATAAAATCCAAACAATGGTAGAAAAAGAGGGAAGTCTCAAAGGACGAGTGTTTGTGCTTCTTCCTCCTGGGAAACCAGCAGCGATGCGTGCGTCCTTTGATGGAAATAATCTGCCGTTTGAAAAATTTTTATTGGTGTTGGGCGATGAACGGCGTTTCGTGTCAGGAAGCATGAACATTCGAGGTATGTTGCAGGGCCATGGACGAAATCCGAGAGGAGTCATTCCGTCATTACATGGAGGAATCCAACTCTCGTTGCGTGATGGCTACGTTCGGAAAGAAACCATCCTGCCGAAAATTCTGGGTATTTTAAACCTTCCTCATGTCCTGCGAGACAAAGTGAGCTTTGAAAAAACTGGATTTCCTTTTGAAGCGATCAGCACGTCTCTGAAAATTGAAGAAGGAAGCTTCTCAACTAAAGATTTTCTCTTACGAAGTCCCATTATGAAAGCCACGGCAGCGGGAATGTATGACTTAGACAGAGATGACTTGAATGCAGTCGCGGCGGTGAGTCCATTTGGAGCCTATTCTGATACGCTGCAATCTATTCCGCTGTTTGGAAAAATATTTTCTGGAGATCGGAAAGGTATTGCGACAGCGATGTTTGCCATGGGTGGGCAGTTAGCTGAACCGCAAATTGCCTATATGCCAAAGGAATCGTTAAAGAATGGATTAACGGGACTTGCGCAATTAGCGTTTGATGTCTTGAAAAATACCGTGCTGGTCCCTGTTGAGGTCCTGAATGGATCAAATGCAGAGAGGTCATCCTCTACCTCCGAATCGTCAAATCTGACGCCACAACAATCAAGTGAAACGACGGCAAAATAGAAAACACGAAAATACTCTAGAGAACAGAATACAGATCAAGATTGACATTTCTTGGTCTGACAGGTTGCTATGAAAGGTCAATGCCATGGTTCCAACCGTAGAATGGAAGAATGATCAAGTCCGTATTTTAGATCAAAGTCTGCTACCTGAAGAAGTGTGTTTTTTGAATTGTTCTGACTATGTCTGTGTGGCTGATGCTATTCGGGAGTTAAGAGTGCGCGGAGCGCCTGCCATAGGAGTGACGGCGGCTCTGGGTATCGCTTTGGGTGCGAGACAATATAGAAAAGTGAGTCTTGATGGTTTTCATCGGCATATGGCAAATGTGTGTGACACGTTAGCGACGACTCGTCCTACGGCGGTTAATCTTTTTTGGGCTGTGAAGCGCATGAAACGAGTTCTTGGTGGAACTTCGTTTCATGATGTGACGGCCCTACAAGAATCTTTGTTAAAGGAAGCCTTACTGATACATCAGGAGGACATTCAGATTAATAAAGCTTTAGGAAAGTATGGTGCCGCGATTATTCAGGATGGAGACAATATCTTGACACATTGTAATGCTGGGGCGTTAGCCACTGCCGGCTATGGTACGGCGTTGGGTGTCGTGCGAGCGGCGTGGGAAGAAGGCAAGCAGCTTCGTGTCTATGCGGATGAAACGCGGCCTGTGCTTCAAGGTGCGAGGCTTACGGCCTGGGAACTTCATCAAGATGGGATCCCGGTGACATTGATTACAGATAATATGGCAGGAGCCCTGATGAAAACCCAAAGTATTCAATGTTGTGTGGTTGGTGCTGACCGCATCGCAGCTAATGGAGATGTGGCCAACAAAATTGGAACCTATTCGGTTGCTGTGTTGGCAAATGCCCATGAGATCCCTTTTTATGTTGCCGCCCCTTTTTCAACAATTGATTTAGAGACTCCAAATGGACACGGCATCCCAATTGAAGAGCGAAATCCGTTAGAAGTGACTCAAGTGCATGGAAGCCGGGCGATTGCTCCTGCTGGCATTTCAGTATGGAATCCCGCATTTGATGTGACACCAGCACATTTAATTACTGGGATTATTACAGAACGAGGTATATTAAAGCCCCATGAATTACGGTAAGAACAGGGGAGATAACCAGACAGGCGGTATGGAAAACGTTAGAGTATTTGACTCAGGACTCTGGAGAGATCCAAGAGGTTATAGGGTTTGGCAATGACGCCGGAAAATCCAAACTCTTGAAAACGTGACATCACAGGGTCATTGGAATAGCCACTTGAGACAATCACAGCAGCGTTGGGGTCTAACGCCTTAATTTTTCGAAGAGTTTCTTGGCCACCCATTCCACCTGGAATGGTCAAGTCTAAAATGGTGGCGACATAAGAAGCATTACTTTCTAACGCCTGTGCATAGTAGCTCACAGCGGTTTTGCCATCATGGGCCAGATCGATGTCAAAGCCAAGATGTTCAAGCATTTTTCCCAACACATCTTGGATTTCTTCTTCATCATCCATAATGAGAATTCGCCCCTTCCCCTGGATCAACACGTCAGAGGATTCGGGAGGCGGAGCCTCTTGAAGAGAGGAAGCTGGAAGATAGAGCGTAAAACAGGCTCCTTTTCCCAGTGCTGAAGAGACAGCAAGGTGTCCCTCATGCCGTTTAATAATCGAATAAGTGGTGGCTAAGCCCAGCCCGCTGCCTTTTTGTTTGGTCGTAAAATAAGGATCAAAAATCTTAGAGAGATGATCTTCTGGAATGCCGATGCCTTGGTCGGTCACTGACACGCAAACATAGTTCCCTGGTTTCAAGGGAAGGTCAGCAGGGGAAGGTATAGAACAATTTTCAGCTTCGACTGTAATTGCACCGCCCTCGGGCATAGCCTGATCGCCATTGATCACAAGATTTTGTATAACTTGGCTAATCTGGCCTTCGTCGACTTCAACTGGCCAAAGATGCTCCGGAATAGACAGGTGACAACGAACTCTCGAGCCTCGTAACGCAAATTCCACTGTATCGGTGATAATCGAGGCAATCGAGGTCGTACTCTTCACCGGAGCTCCACCTTTGGCAAATGTTAAGAGTTGTTTGGTCAGATCGCGAGCTCGCAAACAGGCTTTTTCAGCAGCGGTCAGTCGTTCAACAACAGATTCCTTACTTGAGGAAGCTCCTTTCCCAGTAATCATTTTGGCTAACCCAATGTTGGCAAAGACCGAGGTTAAGATATTATTGAAATCATGTGCGATACCTCCGGCCAGTAACCCCACAGATTCCAATTTTGTAGCGCGTAGGCGCTCTTCCTCCAATCGTTTTTGCTCCGTGATGTCACGTGTCACAATGACACCAATGATGGTACCGACACTTGTTCGAAATGGATGAATATGGCTTTCGAACCATCGCCATTCAGCTTGTTTGGTTTGAATACGGCAGATCATGTCAATTTCTTCAAGCGAATGTATTTGCCGATGAAATGACTTCAAGAGCTCTTGCCGTTCCTCTGGATGGACGAAATCAAAAAAACTTTTCCCTAACATGTCTGTGGAATCATATCCCAGGACTGCCCGACAGTTGGGACTCACATAATTGCAGTGACTGTGATTGTTAATTTCAACAATTAAGTCATAAGCATTTTCCATGATGGCTCGATACCGTTGCTCACTGTCGCGCAAAGCGTCTTCGGTCTTTTTCCGTTGAAGTTCGCTCGCGGCTCTGGCAGCAAACAATTGGATGATGGATGTTGCCACGTGAGTTTGTGCGATTGGTTCGGGACTGAGTACTAACAGTAAGCCAATGACTTGTCCTGCCTGTCCCCGCAACGCGCTACCTAAATAACTTGTGACTGGCCATGCCGAGAGGAGAGATGTTGGAGGAAAGAGCGGCGTGGAAAGAATATTGCCTGTGCAACCTTTGATGTGTATCAGATCTTCAAAGACCAATGGGGGTGGGGTCCATGCGATGTTTTCCGCAAAAGATCCATTTGCCCAAATAGCGATCGTTTGTGTGTTGGGATGGGGAACGTGTTCAAGCTCAGCAAGAATCGCATAGGGGGCATTCAGAGCCTGACATAAATCTTTGACTAATGATCGTAAAAAGGCAATGCTGCCTGGCGCCGGATCGTTCTGCGCAATTTTGCGCAAAGCTTCTTCGAATCGCTTGGAATCAGTAATATCTTTGACGACCGAAATCGCACCCCATTGCGTCCCTTGAGTATCAAACAGTGGATAACACGATACGAGAAAATAGCCGGACAGAGACGGAAAAGAGGTTTCAACAACAGCTGAAAGCGCGCCCGCTAATACCGTGTCCCATGGAGGAGGATGTTGTGGATTGATGTTCCCATAATAGGGCAAGCGGTAGTGTTGGCCAACAATGGGGCCGATGTCGGGCTCAACCTGATCACGCAGAGCTCGGTTCGCCCAAACAATGTTCCCAGAATGATCCAAGATCATGACATGATCGGTGAGTGCATCAAACGCTTGCTCCCACTTCTCGGTCATATGGGATTGAGGTAATTCAGTCATGTGTGACATTATCTTGTCCATACGGTGAGAAATGGATGCCGTGGTCTTGTGAAAGGGTCCGTGACGAATAGTTCTTACCAAACAACTGTGGCAAACAGGTTAGCTAGTTCTGGGTCGAGGCTTTTTCCAGCTTCTTGTCGAATGGTCTCTCGTGCTTCAGGTACCGGCATGGTTTGGTGAGTACTTTGCCCTGTGCAGTAATTGTCAAAGACATTGGCTAATCCTACTATCCGAGCCGGAAAGGGGATTTTGTCTCCAGCCAGGCCATCGGGGAAGCCCGATCCATCGAACTTTTCATGATGAGAACGAATAATCTGTTCAACAGCGGGATGAAAGGGAATGTTACTGATGAACTGCGCTCCAATCGTCGGATGACATTTCATGAGTTCCTGTTCCTGTTCCGAAATGGATGTATGTCCGGCAATTAATCGATCATGGATGCCAACCTTGCCAATATCGTGCAAATAGGCACCAAGGTGAATGGCTTCCCGTTCATCTTGATTTAGTTGAAGATGTTCCGTGAGTAAGGATGAATAAAAGTTGACTCGGCTGGCATGTTGGACCAGCTCAGGATGTTTGGCGCCTAATAGGGTATCAATATTGGTCATGGCGGTTTTGACATCAATGCCTGAAGTCCAGAGGTTTCCCAGGGCTTGGAGAGCGCCCTGGAGTGAGGAGAGGCGTGTTCGACGCTCTAAAGCTTTTTTGATAATTTCTAGCAGGTCGGAGACATTGAACGGCTTCAGAACATAGGCCGCGACCCCAAGTCGTATCGCGTCAATGGCTGATTGTAATGTGCCATACCCTGTAATGATCACGACATCAACATCGTGTCCATTTTCGCGGATTTTGGCAAGAAGGTCGGTGCCTGGTTGATCCGGGAGCTTTAAATCAAGGGTGACCAGATCGATGGGGTGAGTGGCAAGGATTTGCAACGCAACTTCGGCCCGGTCGACCGTATACAGATTGAAATACGGTGAAAGAATAAGTTTTAACGCTTCTCGTGGGCCATGCTCATCTTCAACGATGAGAATGTTCGATTGAGGGAGAGAAGATCCGGTAGGCTCTCGATTCATTCACAACTCCTTTTCCAGTGATTTCGCCTCATGAAAACGGAAAAAATGAAAAATCGTTCAAGAGTGAAAAAGCAATACGAATTCTGGAGAAGTTGCTCGAAAGTTCCTCAATTCATTGCAAGGTGAGTTTGTTTATTCGATAAAACCTCCTGATAAAAAAGTGGATTTCTAAATTAACATAAATCTCTCGTATATCTAGAGTCTGGCATATTTCAGACAAGAAAGGCTATGGGTTTAACCCATAGCCAGATTGCAAGCGAAAGGCTTTGTCTTTGACAATCAGATCTTGAAATAACTGTTGGTACAAGTCTTTCGCGACCACATTAATAAGATGGTCGACATCGGATGGAGAAAAGGTTGCAACCCTATCTGAGCCGTTAGCTCCTAACACCATTCGAACGGTACTTCCATCCACCTTATTATTGGCCTCAAAGCGGACCCTCATATCCACGGTGATATCTGTAAAGCCAAATCCACTTTTTGCGTTGGCATTTAAGGATAACACTGTTCCGGTTAAGGTCACATCTTGATAGGAGTCTTGTCCTGATTGGTTTTCGCCTTGTTGAGAGGCACGCCAATTCCGTTCGTGAAGATACTCTAGCGCCAGATCCGCCATGCCTTCGCTGATATTGCCATTCCAGGCATTGAAATGGGTTTTCCCGCCCCAGAAATGTGTTCGAGACCCTAGTCGATGTTTTTGGGGACGTGCATCCTGAAAAGGCTCGACCAAAATCGTTAAGTCTTCATGGACGGCTTGTGCTCTATTGGAGGGAAGTGCATGTGGGTCAAAATTTATCGTATTCCCTTTCCCTTGGCAGCTACTAAGTAACATGCTGAGTCCTAGGCAGCAAAATAATGTAAGGCGCATAGATCGTATGGTCACAAATGTCTCCTCCTAACTCATTTTAGTGAATATCTATAATGTATGGTCCCGTTTTGCTGGGATAGTCCCATGACTAGAGAGGGCAAAAAAGAGGAATACTTGACGAAAAGTCTCTAATTCTAACTTAAAAGGATGGTAAATTTAAACCGTAAAGTCTCTCCCTATGAGCAAAAACTCTTCTTCCTTGACTTTCTTCTAAATCCCTTGAGACTATCGTTTCCGTTATTCCTTCGTAGCTTTTGATAAAGGATAAGTCGCGATGTGGAAGAGAAATTTTTTATTTCGAGCAGAAGACGCGGTGCCATTAGAGCAAACCGAAAATGAGTTATTTCACGAAACGGATCCAGCTTTAGATAGCTCGGGGCTGCACATGGATAAATATATATCAGTTTGGCTCCAAGGAGATGGGGACGAGCAGAGGCCTTCCGTGTATACCAATATGTATGTACGTACCGCTACTCTAGATCCTGTCAAAAAAGTTGGATTTCTCCAACCACTCCAGGGGCGGTCGCACCAAATACGATCCATGCTCTCTGGCCCACAAAAGGTCTACCTTCGTGATTGGTTATCTCATTCATTTCCGCAAGCATGGCAAGAAGCGGATGAACATTTTCAAGCCATTCTTTCAGACTAACGCATCGGACTTTGGTGTCAGTCCGTTCCTGCATGGGAGCATTAACTTTAAGTATTATATGAGTATTTTTTGTCGATAGAGTAAAAGATGGATCTTGCCACTGAAGTGTTAATCGTTGGAGCTGGTGGAGGAGGGGCGGTTCTTGGCATTGCCTTATCTAGAAAAGGGATTCCAAGCCTTACCTTAGAGCAAGCGGCTGGGCCTCCTCAAGGATTGCGGGGAGAAATTCTTCAACCCAATGGTCAAGCATTACTTCAAAATTTAGGATTGTTAGATGCACTCTCTCCTTCGGCCTCCAAGCCTGTCAGGTTTTTTCACTTTCGTAAAAGCGGTGGGCAGAGACTCTGTACAATCGATTATGGCATGCTGCCTGCTCCATTTAATCGTGCTTTGGTCATGTTTCCGAATATCGTACATCGTACGATTCTTGATTGTCTGCAACAAGAAAACCCTGACGGGATCAAATTCAACGCAAGGTTTAAGTCCTTTTTTTTGGAAAAGAATAAGATTGCGGGTGTTCATGCCGAAATTGGTGGTGAACCTGTTCGTATTCGCGCTCAGGTCATTGTGGGGGCTGATGGTCCTTTCTCGCACGTTCGAGATGCCATGGGAATTTCAGCGTCCTTGTATCGCTACAAAGAAAGTTATTTGGTCGCGGCTTTAGATTCATCGCAAGACTTTGATGACGGACAATATTATGTTGGACAGAAAACCATTCTCAGTCTGTTCCCGGCTCCCGATAAAAAGGTCTATGCACTCTATATGGTATCTTCAGACTCTCTTGGGCAGATGAAATCTGAAGGGGTATCGGCTCTTCGTGAAAAATGGAAAAAGATTGCTCCCGAAGTCGGCTCTCTGTTCAATTCATTGATTGATTGGACACAAACCGCGTATATGGGCACGGGACGAGTCCGGGCTAAGACATGGGTCATTGACCGTGCGGTGGTAATAGGTGATGCAGCGCATGGAATGAATCCCCATGCCTCCCAAGGTAGAATGCAGGCCATGGTGGATGCCATCACCCTTGCCGATATTCTTGAAAATTGTCATCGGAAGCAAGATTGGTCAGTGAAGTCCCTCAAACCTTTTGAAGTAGCTCGGCGCCCTCAAGTCACGATGTTACAACGGTTGGCTGATGAAGAAGTCTTTTTTTGGAATACAGGAAATCCTCTTTTAGCCAGGCTCCGGGATCGCGTATTTTGCAAAATGGATTCAAATCGGCGTTTGCAATATCAAGTTCTTTCAGCTACTGCTGGGCTGCGAGCTGCGGCCCCATTCGGATGGCTCGATCGTTTTCAAGCCGCAGGGTTCTTGCCTGATCCAAGAGCGAATCACATACCCGCATAATCTTCAATCACTTTTGGCTATTCATAAAGTACCATGTCCATTCCTCGTACCCTAGATCTGCCTGAAGACGTTCAGGACGTGTTGGCCCAGTATGTCTGTCAGATTACGCAAACGTGGGCATCTGATGTAAGCAGCCTCATTCTTTTTGGAAGCGTCGTACGGGGTGATTATATTGTTGGCCGTTCGAATATCAATCTTCTTCTGGTGGGAAGTAAAATATCTATTGACCAATTACAACATGCAGCCCGGTTGCATAAAGAATGGGGGAAACATCAAATTGTCGCACCTTTACTAATGGGAAAAGACGATTTTGAGAAGACTGCTCGAGTATTTCCGTTAGAATTCTTCCTCATGAATCAGCATCATATCGTATTGGTTGGCCAAGGCCCGTTTGGAAAAATTAACTTGGATAAAAACAAATTAAGTTGGCAATGTGAACAAGAATTAGTAGCTAATCTTTTGCGGTTACGACAGCGGTTTATTGAAGGCGAGGGTCGGATTGAGGCTATTCAGGCATTACTCATTCTTTCCATAACTGCTGTTATTCCTTGTCTTCGTGGTGTGTTGCATTGTCTAGGGCAGTCTTCACAGGAAAAAGATCTACGCATTCTTGAAGCTCTTCCAACGACACTGCAGTTTGATTCGGCTGTTTTTGTCGAAATTTTGAATATTAAAAAAGGGCTGAGTAGCCCTGGTTCATTGGAATGGCCAAAAACTTACCAGCGATATCTCCAGTGCTTAGAAAGAGTTTTGGAAAGGGTCAGGGTGATTCGGCAAGAGGGGCATCTATGATCTCCCTCTATCGCCTCCTGATTGTGCTGATGTTCAGTAGTATACTGCTTGTCTGTTCGAAAGCTTGGGGTGGGTCTCAGGAAAACGAACAACTTCCAACTCCACTTGGCTATGTGAGTGACTATGCCCAGGTCTTGAGTGAAGAATGGTATGCCCAAATTCGGGCTGTCTGCAAAGACTTAGAAACCAATACGGGCGTTGAAATGTTAGTGGTGACTGTCGAGACGATTCATTCATTTTCTCATGCACAAGACTATGCCAAGCGGCTGTATGAAGCCTGGCGAATAGGAACGGCTCAACAAGAACGAGGCCTCCTGTTGTTAGTTGCCATGCAGGAGTGGCAGGCTGTTGTCGTTGTTGGGAAATCGCTTATCACGGTGGTTGCTCCTCAAGTGTTAGATGATATTTCGTTAAAGTATTTACAGCCGATGTTTCATTCCGAAGAATATGGGATGAATGTGTATCGTTCGTCACTGGCCTTGGCCTCTATTGTCGGGCAAGCTCCTCTTCCAAAAGAAAAAAGTCGTCCGACCAGAAAAGCTGGTTTTTGGATGAACCTGACTGTGGTGTTTCTTATGCTGTATGCATTGTGGCGGTTTACCCGTCCTGAAAGGCAGCACCCATTTCCACGTTGGAAGCGTGGAGAATATTGGGGTATAGGGCAGGGAGGTTTTGGCGGAAATTTTGGTGGTTTTGGCGGAGGAATTGGAGGTCAGGGTCTACGTTAACGCTTCAGAAGTCGTGTCTTCACTAGAGCGAAGACAACGTCTCTTCTTTTCTTAGGCTAATGAAAAATAAGGCGGAGAGAGAAGATTTTCTATCTTCTCTCCCTCTCGCCTTTTGGTCTTCTGTCCAGGGTTGCTTAAGCTGACTCAAGTCGAACATTCGATCGACTGAAAACCAGTCTGCGTTTAAGAAAGCATAGCGTGGTTTTCAAAGGTTAAGGTTCGCGCCGTGACTTCTCCATCTTCATACGAAAGAATACGCCGCGTTGCTGGAAGGTCAGACTTTCCTATTCGAACATGCGTATCCGAGAAGCTGTCAACGTTTTTCAGTGAGCGATCTTTTGGGGAGAAATAGTAAACCGTATATCGCGTCGTCAGATGCTGGTTATCCTGAGTCATTGCGCTATCTTCTACGTTGATAGTAAATGCGGCTTGAGGCATGTTTCGATTGATTTGAGTAATGCGGTTGTCTTTGATTCTATACCAAGAACCCATCCCGTCTCCATGAATGTTAATCCGCTGTCCAAGTGGATGTGTTTCTTCCCCGCCTAACGTCAAGGTGTATTTCCCATCAGACTCTTGAAAGTTTCTGGGACCGCGATGGACGGCGATCATCCCAATTTGGTTTTGGGCCCAGGCTTGGAGATCGGCGTCATCAATTGCCACGACGACATCTCGCGGCCCTTTCACCGTAACCGTGCCCTTGGTTTCTTTTCCGTTCACATTGACTCGTAAATCAGCTTGAAACCCTTTGAAGTCCTGTTGCCAACGAGACGTCTTGGCAAAGGCCGTTTGAAGGAGGTCTCGAGCTTTTGGGTCGTCTTGAATGTCCGTATGTTGTTCTTCCTGGATGTCTGTTTTCATGATTCCTGCTCCTTAACTGCAAAAATGTGGAAGAGAGAATGAAACGTTAGCACGTTAAAAATTTGTGAATGCATTATAGGGAAGTTCTTTGGGATGAACAACAAGCTCGGGGCACAAGATGATGGCATTAACTTTGCTCGGTTTGCTGACAGGGTTATCTCTTTGACATCGGGTTGAATTTGAAAGAGGGGAACACTATGCGTGTTTTGGTCACGGGTGGCGCTGGTTTTATCGGGTCACATTCGGTCGAACAACTCCTTGCTGCAAATATTCCTGTCAGAGTGTTGGATAATTTTTCTGCCGGATCTCGGCAGAATTTGCCGACTCATTCTCTTTTAGAAATTCAAGAGGGTGATATCCGTGATGACCAAGCGGTGCAGAGAGCCATGGAGGATATTTCGCATGTCCTGCATTTGGCGGCTCAGGTATCTGTTCAGGCCTCTGTCGAAAGCCCTACTCTGTCTTGTTCCATAAACATTGGAGGTTTTGTGAATGTGCTTCAAGCCGCACGTACCTTTCGCGTACAACGAATGGTGTATGCCTCTAGTGCTGCGGTCTACGGCCAGCCCCAACGGTTACCACTCTCCGAAGACGATAATGCCTTACCTTGTTCCCCCTATGGTTTAGAAAAACTTATCAATGATCAATATGCCGCATTATTCGCACAAGAGTTTGGATTATCATTGTTAGGGTTACGGTATTTTAATGTGTTCGGCCCACGGCAAGATCCTCGATCCCATTATGCCGGGGTCATCAGTAAATTTATTTCCATGATTGAGCAGCATCAACCCCTTGCAGTTTTTGGAGATGGTGAGCAAACACGGGACTTCATTTTTGTCAAAGATATTGCGAATGCCAACGTTCAGGCTCTTCAACACGAGATGACGGGCGTGTGTAATGTCGCAACGGGGAAAAGTCTCAGTTTGTTAAATCTCATTGAGGTACTGGCTCATTGTGTCGGACGTCCTTTAGAAATTGTGCAACGACCGGCCCGCTTGGGTGATATTCCTTTTTCAGAAGCTCATGTTGCCCGGCTAGACTCATTAATTGATATGAAGAAAATGACTGACCTTAAAGATGGTTTGCAAGCTTTACTTCAAGAAGCCATGAGCCTTTAGACCTTTGAAAACTCCTCATTGGCACACATCTGCATGTCCTTAGATATTCTGAATTCTAATAGTCTCTCTCAATCTACCAGTCTTTCAAATTGATTTGAACCTTTAAAATTAGCGTACTGCGATGTATTTTCTATCTATCGAAGCTAGTGCTGAGGATCGCGGCGTAGGTCCGTGGGTATCTACTTCGAAAGATTTTCGTAGAGACAAAAACCTCGGAGATCAAGAACGTTTTGCTAGGAACGGGCTCGTAGAGGAAACAAAAAAAAGGAAAATTTATGCTACGTTTCGAGATAGAGGCGAAGGGTATTTTCTTGGCCTAAGGTGACATGTCCGGTTTTACATTCTCCGCTAAGAGAGCAGGTTCGTTTAATAGCCAAGACGACGGCAGGGCTTTCATCGGATCGATAAATCACATCTTCTATGCGAATTTCTACCGCTTTTTCTTCGTCTTCTGGATCTAGGTAATCGGCATCATTCATGGAAAACCTCTCCGTATTTGAAGCGAGTGTCTCTGTTAGGCCTAAGAATAACCAAGAATTGTGCCATTTGAAGACTAAAAGATTTTTGAGAAAACACTCAAAAAATCGAGCTTTTTTGAGTGAAAATTTTAGAGTATGTCGAGTACTCGGCAAGGTCTACCGAGTTGCGGAAAAAATTGAATGCAGACGGAATAGTTCGAAAAACTCCTCTAGGGGGTTTCTGATAATAATGATAAGCGAATGAGAGGTCTGTATTGAGTCAAGCGCAATCATTGGATGAAAAGCTGAGAGAAACTCTTGCGTCCTGAAGTTAGGTAAGCTCTTGTAGCGGATTTTCCTATGTAGGTTTATCTGGAAACCTGATCATTTTTTCAAGAAAAAACCGAAGATTCTTGTTTAATCCTCCATGCATTCGTTTGCAGTGCAGAAATATTCTTTTGCATAAAAAGTCTAGGCAGGAATAGGGCTTGGCAATATCCTCGTAGTATCCACCGTACCAATTTGTAATCGTTTTTTTACAGTTTCTGCCCTTTATATCTCTTCTCATACTTTTTATCTTTTCATCAAGTTTTAGCTGGTTCTGTAACAAAAATTTAATTTGCATCAAGTTGTGCTTTGTTACTGATAGGGCATAAGCGTAATCATCCGTTTGGTTCTTAGTGTTTTAGAAAAATTAGGGGGTAAAGCCAGTAAACAAGTCGATATATTTTACATTTGTAGTGCCATTAAGCCGAGAAATTTGTAAATTCCTGCTTAAATCAAAAGAAAAAGCGGTGGGTATAAGTTATGCATTTTCTTTAGTGATGCTTTAATTTTTGCCATTAATAATATTGTTTATTCTAGAAAGGAGAGAATAAGCATGAAACTGTCGCACTCCAAAATTTATCTCAGTGGTCTCTTTGTCTTATTACTGGCTCTGACTCCAGTTTATGCACTCGCAGACTTTATTGGGCCCTATGACGTCAGTAACTGGACGGCGTCCACCGAATTTGACGGCATCATTGATACGAGCGGTGCACCAAATTCTATTACAATAATCAGTACAGACGATGATCCGGCTGATGGGGAGGGTTCTAGTAATCAGGATTTCACGATTATGGCTGTAGCCAATGGTCAAGTGCGGTTCACATGGGAGTCCATAACAGATGATGACGATTTTAGTTTTGATC
This sequence comes from Nitrospirales bacterium, assembly GCA_965223295.1. Lineage (GTDB taxonomy): Bacteria > Nitrospirota > Nitrospiria > Nitrospirales > UBA8639 > Nitrospira_E. The sequence goes on from CBDCWC010000002.1 coordinate 579,518, forward strand.
CTTTTGGGTATCTGTTGAATGGAAATTTCACAGAACTCACCGATTCATTTGCATTTGAGGACAGTGGAACAGCTTCATTTAATGTGTTGACGGGAGATATCTTCGGTTTTCGTGCGCACTCCACTGATTCATGCTGTGGTGCCGCAACGACTATTATTTCCGGTTTTTCAGGCCCAATTGGAGATACTGATCCAGGGCCTGGCCCCGGCCCGGCGATTCCTGAGCCATCGACCATTCTGCTATTGGGTTCGGGTTTGATTGGACTTGGTGCCTGGCGCATGAAGAATAGCTCTTCAGTCTAGTGCTTCGTTAACCCTTTCAATTGTTCTTATAAAGACGATAAAACCCGTTTTCCTAATATTAGGAAAACGGGTTTTTCATATGCGGAGATAGATCTTTTTCGCAACTACCAAATCTACCATCAATTCTTTGAAGAAACCGCTGCTTTGAGGTTCCTGATAAGCCTTTTGATATTGAGGAGAAAATTATTATCTTGATGCTGTTCAGCAATGGTGCGAACGAGAGCGCTGCCGATGATTACGCCATCGGCAAATTGCGCGACGTTGCGGGCTTGCTCTGGAGTTGAAATGCCAAAGCCGACAGCGACAGGCTTTTTCGCTATTTTTTGAATAGCGGACACATTCTTTTTGACTTGGTTGAAATTGGTAATTTGCGAGCCGGTAATACCAGTCAGGGACACATAATATATAAACCCATGTGTACGTGAGATGACGTCTTTTCGTCGCTGAGGAGTGCTCGTTGGCGCCAAGAGAAAAATGATTGTGGGACCACCCGTTTCCATTGTTGCCTCATAGAGCGCATCAGATTCCTCCGGCGGAAGATCTGGCACAATCACCCCGTCTACTCCTACCGCAACTGCCTCATCGCAGAACTTCTCTAAACCCATATTAAGAATGGTGTTGTAATAGGCCATGAAGATAAGGGGGACTTGGGTCTTGGTTCGCAGCGATCGAACAGTCGAAAAAATTTTCTTGAGAGTTGTTCCTGCATGAAGCGAACGTTCAGCCGCTTGTTGTATGACCGGACCATCGGCGATAGGATCTGAAAACGGCACGCCCAGTTCAATGAGATCCGCCCCACCATCGGCCAATGTCAAGACGAGTGATTCCGTCATCTCTAAAGAAGGATCTCCTGCCATGATATACGGGATAAGAGCTTTTTCTCCTTTAGTTTTTAAAAAGTCAAAGGTATGTTGAATGCAATTAGTCATGGTAATTGTTTAGTACCTTGAGGCTTCTACCTTGCCTCAATCCTCTCCTTACAAAGGAGAGGAAGTCCTAGAGAGGGATGCCGCGCATCCTAGCGATTTGCTGCACGTCTTTATCGCCACGGCCAGAAAGATTCACTAAGAGAATCTGATTTTTCTTCATGGTTGGAGCGAGTTTGATCACTTCTGCTATCGCATGTGAGCTTTCTAACGCAGGAATGATGCCTTCTTCCTGAGACAACAAGTCAAACGCCACAAGAGCTTCCTTATCAGTCACCGAGGTATACTGGATGCGTCCGGAGTCATGATAGAAGCTATGCTCTGGTCCTACCGCGGGATAATCCAAGCCTGCCGAAACAGAATGCGTTAAATTGATTTGGCCATCTTGATCTTGCAGGAGATAGGTCATCGTGCCATGCAACACTCCTGGCCGTCCTCCAGAAAAACGGGCGGCATGCTTGCCGCTCTTGATGCCATGTCCGCCAGCTTCCACTCCCACCATTTTTACCGTCGTATCTTTTACGAAAGGATAAAAAAGTCCCATACTATTGCTTCCTCCGCCCACACAGGCTACCAGACAATGAGGAAGCCGCCCTTCTTGCTTGATAATTTGTTTCCGGGCTTCTCGGCCAATAATCGATTGGAAATCACGAATCATCATGGGGTAGGGATGGGCTCCCAGCACAGAACCCAAGAGATAATGCGTCGTCGCAACATTGGTTGTCCAATCCCGCATGGCTTCGCTAATCGCATCTTTTAATGTTCGGCTGCCAGCATCGACACCTGTTACTTTTGACCCGAGTAATCGCATTCTGAATACATTGAGCGCCTGGCGCTCCATATCTTCCGTCCCCATATAAATTTCAGCGTCGAGGCCAAACATCGCGGCAACTGTTGCCACAGCCACGCCATGCTGTCCAGCCCCTGTTTCGGCAATAACCCGTTTCTTTTTCATACGGCGTGTAAGCAGCGCTTGGCCAACCGTATTATTAATTTTGTGTGCTCCCGTATGGCAGAGGTCTTCTCGTTTTAGATAAATTTTAGCGCCACCCAAAGTTTTTGTGAGACGTTCGGCAAAATAGAGAGGCGTGGGACGGCCCACAAAATTTTTCAGACAGGTCTGAAACTCTTCTTGAAAACGTTTGTCGCGCTTAATCTTGTGATACGCCTGATCAAGCTCATGAATAGCAGGCATCAGGGTTTCGGGGACATACATGCCGCCGAATTGCCCAAAACGCCCATATTTATCTGGAGAGGTTGCCATGTTGAGGAAAAAATCGAAAATTAGAAAAGAGGAGAGTATAGCGACGCCATGGCTAACACTCAAGACGAACTGCTTGAGTGAATGCGCGAATTTTGTTGTGATCTTTTTTGCCTGGACGTACTTCCACACCGCTGTTCACGTCCACGCCATACGGCTGCACCTGTTGAATGGCTTCTTGGACATTGTTTGGCGTGAGACCTCCTGCCAGGAGAATGGGGACGGTTTTCGCGACTTCGCGGGCCAAGGACCAATCCACGGTTTGCCCTGTGCCTCCATAGGCTTCTGATGAAAAAGCATCGATGACAAATCCTCTGATGCCCATTCGGCCTTTATATTCTGCGAATGCAAGCAAACTTCCATGATCCCGTAAGCGAAGGGCTCGTAACACTGGTCTTCCGAGTGACTCGCAAAATGCGGGTGCTTCATCGCCATGGAGTTGGGCAAAGGCTAAACCGCATTCATCGACGATTGCTCTGATCGTGTTCGGATCGTGATTGACAAAAACCCCAATAGCTAAGACAAACGGCGGAAGTTGAGCAATAATTCGCCGAGCGACAGCAGGTTCTATATAACGGGGACTTTTCGCATAAAATACAAAGCCCAACGCATCGGCTCCTGCGTCAATGGCCACTGTGGCATCGTCCAGATTGGTAATCCCGCAGATTTTAATTTTCATGGACATGGAGCGATTATTCATGAAATAGGTATTCCCATAAAAATGGGAATCCAGGATTATCTTTTTGGGGAGTGTTGAATAATGACTATATCAAAAGCCATATTTCGTCAGGAAGCTCTTGACGATCAACAATGTCGGGGCTGTTCAAAAAGTCCGTTCAGCAAGGCCGCAGCCGTTGTTGCGCGCGGAGCGTACTGCCAGTACGTGAGTACGGAAAAATGGCGAGAACGCCGCTGATGGCTTTTTTCAACAGACCCTTTTTGCATACCCGCCTTCGCGGGTATGACGTGAAGATAAAAGTAAATCTTGAACAATGGATTTCTTATCGATTGATGCTGAAAGGAACAATCACACCCAACGAGTTTCAGTAGGTTGCTTGTTTGAAGTCGTTGGCATGGGGAGTAACTCCTTGATTTTTTCTTCAATGGAGTGAGCCCGAAGCAGAGATTCGCCAATGAGCATGGCCTGCGCGCCGGCTTCTGAAATTCTCACGACATCTTCACGTTTATGAATGCCGCTTTCACTCACGATAAGTTTGTCCGCAGGAATCCTTTTGCCTAATCGTTCTGTCACGCCCAAATCAGTAGAAAATGTTTTAAGGTCACGATTATTGATACCGATTAGCTTAGCTTGAGGAATTCGTTCAAGGACAATGTCTAGCTCTTGTTCATTATGCGTTTCAATGAGAACATCCATGTTGAGCTCTGTCGCCAGAACAAAAAAATCTTCAAGCTGAATGCGATCCAACCCTGCCACAATCAATAATACACAATCCGCGCCATAAGCGCGGGCTTCGTAAAATTGGATGTCCCCTACCATAAATTCTTTATTAAGGGTGGGAAGATTTACCGAATCTTTGACTGATGTTAGAAATTCCAAGCTGCCTTGAAAGAATTCCTGATCGGTAAGGACAGAAAGAGCATGAGCCCCAGCGTCACGGTACCTGGTCGCAATAGCGACCGGGTCAAATCGACCCTGAAATTCTTGACGCATGAGACCCTGACTGGGTGAGGCTCTTTTGACTTCGGCAATTAAGGCTGGGCTTCCTGTTTCACTGTGAGCTTCGAGGGCGTTGATGAATCCTAAGGAAGCCGGTTGATCGGCAATACGAGTTTTCATACTTGACAGATAGCCACGGCTTTGCTTCCGGCGCAATTCTGCTTTTTTATGTTCTAAAATTCGTGAAAGAATCATGTCGCAAGTTCTTTGGTGTAGGAAATAAGTTTTTCCAGTTTTTCAAATGGGGCGCCACTATCCAGAATTCGGCTCGCTTCTTCATAGCCAGCTTTCAGTGATGTTGCTTTATTGCAAGCGACTAACGCCGGTGCGGCATTCATCAAAACAATATCTCGTTTAGGACTATGGCTTCCTCGTAAAATGTCTTGAATAATTGCCGCGTTGTCTTTTGGTGTTCCGCCCAAGAGTTCTTGAGGAGCCACTGGTTTCAATCCAAAATCTTCAGGTTTCACGACATAACTCGCGACTCGTCCATTTTTACCTTCAGCAATTGTTGTGGGGCCAGTGAGTGAAATTTCGTCTAATCCATCCATGCCATGTAAAACAAAACAATGCTGTGTTCCCAAACGCACAAGGACTTGTGCCAGCTTTTCTGTGAGGGAAGCCTCATAGACGCCTAAGATTTGAATGGTGGCACCCGCTGGATTCGATAAGGGGCCCATGATATTCATTAACGTTCGAATACCCATGTCGGCTCGGGGTTTTGCGCAATGTTTCATGGCGCCGTGGTAGAGCGGGGCAAATAAAAATCCAATGCCCACTTCATTGATGCAGTCTCCAATTTTTTGGGGAGAGAGATCAATATTCACACCGAGGGCCGCCAATACATCGGCGCTCCCTGAACGTGAGGACACCGAGCGATTCCCATGTTTAGCTACTGTAATGCCAGCACCGGCCACGATAAATGCCGTGGCGGTGGAAATATTAAAGGTGTGGCTGCCATCACCTCCTGTTCCACAGGTATCGACCACTTGGGGATCAGAAATAGGAACCCGGATGGCCAGGCTTCGCATGGCTCGCACGGAACCGCTAATTTCTTCGATGGTCTCCCCCTTCATGCGCAATCCCATTAAATAGGCGGCGATCTGAGCATCAGTGGCATTCCCCGCCATGATTTCCCGCATGACCTCCTCGGCTTCTATTTCCGTCAAATCTATCCGATCGGGAAGTTTTGAGAGAATGTTTTTGAGAGCACTCATAAATTGATATTCCTTTGGCGTACTCGTTGTCGAAATCGACTTATCTGTGGAGAGACGTGGGAGTAGGAAAGGTTAAAAAATTTTTCAGCAGATTCATTCCGGCTTTCGTCAAAATGGATTCGGGATGGAATTGTACGCCTTCTGCTCCAGTGGGCAAGTGCCGAAGTCCCATGATCTCGCCTTCCACTGTTTCCGCAGAGACTTCGAAGTCATCTGGCAATGTTTCTGGGTTTACGATGAGTGAATGATAGCGCGTGGCTTCAAACGGATTCGGTAAACCGTGAAAAATTGTCTTGCCGTCATGATGGACCATGGAGGTTTTGCCATGCATGAGGCGATCAGCCTGCACAATTTGTCCGCCGAACGCATAGGCCAATGACTGATGCCCGAGACACACTCCAAATAACGGAAGTTTCCCTGCATACTGTTTAATAGCTTCAACCGAGATCCCTGCCTCTCGAGGGGTGCAGGGTCCGGGAGAAATCAAGAGTTGGTCTGGTGCCAATCGTTCAATATCCTCAGTCGTGAGCTTGTCATTGCGAATGACCTGCACGTCGGCACCCAGTTCCCCCAAATATTGTACGAGGTTATAGGTAAACGAATCGTAATTGTCGATGACTAGAATCATGGTAAAAAGTTAGGTGTGAATAGTAGGGGGAGAGGGGTAGAAAAATCTCAGAGTCTTATGATCGTTCGAATCAGAGCTGTTCTTTACCTGACTCCTTACTTTTTACTCCTCACGGATTTTATTCTAAGCCGCATACGGCCATTTCTAGAGCTTTCATGACGGCACCGGCTTTATTGCGGGTCTCCTCGTATTCCCGTGCGGGATCGGAATCTGCCACGATTCCACCGCCTGCCTGGATATACGCCTTCTTGCCATGTATCACAACCGTTCGAATATTGATGCCCGTATCCATATTGCCTGAAAAGCTAAAGTATCCTACTGCGCCGCCATAGGGACCTCGTTGTGTGGGTTCTAATTCTTCGATAATCTGCATAGCCCGAATTTTGGGCGCGCCAGATAAGGTGCCGGCAGGGAAACAAGCCTTTAAGACATCATAGGATGTATATTGGGAATCTAGGATTCCTGTCACTTGAGAGACAATATGCATGACATGGGAATAACGCTCAATCGTCTGAAATTTTTCGACCTGGACCGTTCCAGTCTGAGCCACGCGGCCAACATCATTGCGTCCGAGGTCGACCAACATGAGATGTTCAGCCAGTTCTTTTTGATCTGCTAGAAGATCTTGCTCGAGGGTTTGATCTTCTATAGATGTCTTTCCTCGAGGACGTGTGCCTGCAATGGGACGAACCACAATTTTGCCATTTTCACAGCGTACTAACGTTTCAGGTGAGGCCCCGACAAGTGTGGTGTCGCCAAGCCGGAGATAATACATATACGGCGAAGGATTGATCACCCGCAAAGCTCGATAAATTTGCAGAGGATCGACCCGGAGGCTGGTTTCCCACCGTTGTGACATGACGCCTTGAATAATGTCTCCAGCCTGAATATATTCCTTCGTACGTAGCACCATCTTTTCGTAGTCTGTCGGAGTCATATTGGATTGAAATTTCAGAGCTGCTCGCCCCTTTCGGACAGGTTGCCGAACCTTTGTTCTGTGCAACTTGGCAATAATGGCCTCAATACGATCACGGGCATCACGATATATTTTCCGCAAGTGGGTTTTGTTTTTCTTAGTCACATGCACATTGGCGACCACTTTGATCGTATGGAGCACATTGTCAAAAATTAATAAAGTGTCCGTGATACAAAATACGAACAAGGGTGTCATGGCTTTGGACTTGACATAGGCCGGGATCGGCTCAAAGGATCGCACAATATCATAGCCGATAAATCCTACAGCCCCTCCGGTAAAAGGAGGTAGCCCTTGAACTGGCACGGGATGATATGGCGCCATAGCTTCTTGTACATGATCTAAAGGATTCGCTTTTAAGGGAATTCGTGACCGTTTTTGCCCCTGCTGGGTAATGACCTGGCCGTTTTCCTCCCATAAGACAACTGATGGTTGGCTGCCCAAAAACGAGTACCGTGCCCAACTTTCTCCACCTTCCACACTCTCGAATAAGAAAGCATGTGAACCCGTATTGATCTTTGTAAAAGCTGAGACGGGTGTATCAAAATCTGCCAAGATTTCTCGGTAGATCGGAACCAAATTCCCCCGGGCTGTCAAAGCGCAGAAATCTTCAAAACCCACTGAATAATAAGCACTTTTCATGGATTCGACGGTAGCATACGCCCTATAAGGTGTCAACGAACTGGGGGAATAGAAGATATGAGTGGCAACAAAAAAGCGAGAATCCAAAAGGGCTTCCCCTATGGACTCTCGCTTTGAGTATGTTCTAGGAGGTGAAGAAGGAGTAACTATTTACTGACGGTAATTTCTTGGCCCACGTGAATGGTGTTATCGATCAAATTATTCCAGACTTTGAGATCATCGACCGTCACACCATACTGTTTAGAAAGGCTATACAGGGTCTCTCCCTTCACCACTGTATGTGTGCCGCCACCCATGGCCATGCTGGACGATTCAGCAACAGAATCTAGTGGAACATCATTGCCGTCTAGGTCCAGGTCTGATTCAAGCTTTGCCAGATCGGAATCTTTAAAATCGAGGTCTTCAAGTCCAAATTCCGATATAGAAGGTTCGGAAAGTTTCAGATCATCGTTATTAACCATGCTGCCATCACGAGCGCTAGACAGTTCGTCATGAGAACGGCTCAATTGATCACGAAGTGCCTCTAACTCGGCGTTGAGATCACGAGTTTGAGACTCAAGGGAGCCAAGTTGTCGTTGGGTATCTTGATATTTGACGTTCAGTTCGCCCGTTCGTTTTTCTTCCTGAGCAAGGAGTCGTTGAAAGTTTAACGCACGAGCTTTCTCGGCTTCATATTTTTCTGTGCTTACGCACCCCGACAGTAGCCCGCTACAGACGAAAAGGCCAGCTGCAATTTTTAGATAGGTCATCCCAGTAGATGAAATGTGAGTGACCTGACCTGCTGTAAACGTTGGTAGCGTCATGTTGCGGATTCCTCCTCCATTGAGTGTCGTTTATGTCCCTTTCTCCAATGGTTACGTTCGGACTAAAAGGGTAGATGCAGAAAACATCCAGTTATCTTTTCCTACACAATAATTCGGATTCAGGGTAATGTCAAACCAAATAGTCCACCATTTTTGACAGACGAACCGAACACGTCTCTTCATTGACCCTTGAAAAATTGGTGTGCTAGTTTTTCTGCGCCATGCCGTCAGATTTTTCTCTTCCACAGGAACCAACAACCTATCAAGTGGACCAAGTCTCTCTTCGTTTAGCTCGTCCTATCATACGGCAACAGCAGTGGATCGGGGGCCATGAAATTTTACAACAACTTCTGGCCTGTTGGTTGGTCGTTGACCAGAATGACTATCCGCTTTCTCCACGCATTATCGGACAACCCGGCGTTGGAAAAACAACCTTGGCGATGGCAGCCACGCAGACGAGAAAACAAGACCTGTATATTTATCAATGTACGGCAGATACACGTCCAGAAGACTTGCTCGTTTCTCCTGTCATTACAGAGGGAGGAAGCATTACCTATCAAGCCTCGCCATTAGTCACGGCTATGGTGACCGGCAATATTTGCCTACTCGATGAAGGCAATCGAATGAATGAAAAAAGTTGGGCCTCGCTCGCCTCGCTCTTGGATCATCGCCGATTGGTTGAATCCATTGTAGCCGGAGTCCAAATCGCAGCACATGAAAATTTTCGTTGTTGCGTGACCATGAACGAAGATGCCTCAACATACGAAGTTCCAGATTATATCTTATCCCGCTTACAACCGACTTTAAAAGTTGACTTTCCATCTAAAGAGCATGAGTTGGCTATTTTGCACTATCATTTGCCCTTTGCGTCTGCCGACTTACTAAACCTGACGGTGGACTTTCTCCAAAAAGCCCATCAACTTGATTTGGCGTTTTCGGTGCGAGATGGGATTCATATGGTGCAATATGCCATGAAACGGATGGCGCAAGATTCCACACATCCGTTAGCCCATGATGAAGCCTGGCGGGAAGCCTTAATTAAGGTGCTGGGTGATGAGGCCATGGATTTAGGTGCTCTGGCCAAACGCCGCTCACATGCTCTTGGTAGCCAAGGTCTTCCCAAAGGATTAGGTGATTTCTTTTTTGAAGAAGATTCGCCTCTGCATCCTGACCACTAATTGACGAGTAGGTCTTGCAACTAGACAACGTCTCGTGTTTTCTTAGCTAGCTATTGCAGAGAGCTGTTTGAGTAACTTCGATGCTCTATACCTCGGGACTGTTGGGTAATGATGATAACGTTGGCCATATTTCGTGTCTGAGACGTAATATGTCAAAGACCTCGGGTATGTTCAAAAAAGTCTGTTCAGCAAGGCCGCAACTCTTTTTGCGCGCGGAGCGTACTGGCACGACGTGAGCATGGGAAAAGAGCAAGAACGCCGCTGACAGCTTTTTTCAACAAACCCCATATCTTAAGTTTCTTTTTCAACGTGTCTCAATCGCATCATATCTTTTCACTGTCTCCCAACATCACGATTTTGCCCATTGTCCATGGAAGTGGCGATATGGCACAAACCGTTCGGGATTTTATCATTTCTCATGAAGTGGATTGCGTGGCTGTGCCGCTTCCTCCTTCCGTTGAACCATTTCTGGAAGAAGGCGTTGCAAGCTTGCCAGTGGTAAGCGTGGTGGTATGCCCGGAACAAAACGACGAAGATGCTCCCTGTTGTTCGTATGTTCCCATTGATCCATGCCAAGCCGTTATTATGGGCATACGGGTGGCAATGGGAGAGGGCATAACACGAGCCTATATCGATCGTGAGGTCTCAATGTTTCAGGCAACGCCATGGAGCGGCCCCGATCCCTATGCGCTCAAGATGGCTTCGTTGGAAAGTTTTTCCGCAGCCGCGATTCCATTTTTGCCTTTGCCGGAACTAGACGGACAGCGGCAATCCCGCATCGCCTGGATGGCCTTTCGTCTGCATGAACTGGAACTTGACTATCAAAAGATTGTATGCCTCTGTCCCCTGATGGATTGGCCGTGGTTACGTCAGGCTTATCATGATCGTGCACCCTATCGTGGGTCGGAGTCACTCACTGAGCGCCCAGTGTGGTGGAATGTAGAGCCAGCCTCTCTTTATTTTCTTTTGGGTGAGCTGCCCTATGTGACGCAGCTCTATGAGCAGCGACGCGAGGAAGCTCGATCTGATAAGCATTTGTCGATTGATGGGATCAAAGAATTGGTTTTGGAATCTCGGTCGCGATGGCTGGCCTCCCGATCTTCGGCTGTTGCACAGGAGTCCAATTGGGTCACGCCTCAGTTACTTCAACGATATTTTCGTTATGTCCGCAATCGCACATTGCTGGAGCAGCGCCTGACCCCCGATCTCTTTACGCTTGTTCATGCTGCGCAGCAAATGGCCGGAGATGCGTTTGCTCTGACTCTGTTAGAAACGGCCAAGACCTATAGGTATCAATACGAATCGTCAAGTCTCGGAACAAGACCTACCGTAACCATGGGAATTGGCCAATTACAGGATCCTGGAGGAGAGCTTCTTCCCGCTGTCAATCGCTTGCAGGGTCATCCACAACAATGGCGCAGTCTCACACTCCGTCCCAAACCGCCAACTCCAAAGAAACAAGCATGGGCCTATCAATGGAACCCTTATCGACAATGTTCTTGGCCCCCAGAAGATGAAAGGATTGAATCTTTCGCTGCCCATGTCCGGCAGCAATGTAAGCAGATATTAGGAGCTGATTTGGCGAAGACCGAAAAATTCAGTACATCATTAGAGGATGGTATTGATCTACGGGAGACGCTACGACATTGGACCAGGCCGTCTCAGCGTTCGGTCTTTGATTTGCGCGTCAAAGTTATTCCTCCAGCCAGAGGGACCATAGAAGTCCTCGTTTTTCTCTTTGATGTGCCAGCCGATCCGAATGTCTATACCTGGCAAGCCACTTGGTATGGGGAACACTATGAAGAATCGACCTTAAGCTTTTATGCCACTCCGTTTTCCACACAGATGATTGGGCCTGGAATTGGTCAGGCGAAGTATGGTGGTGTCATGTTTTTGTATCCCCCACGACCTATTCCTGATATTTGGGAACATCCTTTATTTGGCTTTACGGCCACGTTAGAGGAGCGGTTGTTGGCAGGAGCCTGTGCCTATTCGCAAGAACCCTACGTAGCTGTGGTCTCCCCCGTTCCCATGAAAAACACCTGGCGACAAGTTGCCCGTCGATTCGGTCGTAAGTTGGTGCCGTTGCCCTTACATCGGTTTTCAGGGCAAACGGTTGCCCGCTTGCGGCAGTTTCATGTATTAAACGGTCATGAAATCCGTAGTTATGCCTCTCGGTTTATTCGGGAATAAGCGGATGCCTAGCTCTAGTTAACGACACGGCTTCTTGTGGCGACTCTCCAGGAACAACTAGACAACTTACGGCAAACTATTCGTCAGCATGATGAATGGTACTATGTACACAACCGCCCTAAAATTTCTGATGCCGAATATGACAAGCTGTTTCAGGAGTTACAGGCTCTCGAACAACAATTTCCGGATTTGATTTCGCCAGATTCCCCCACGCAACGAGTGGGAGGGGCGCCACTTGCACAATTTCAAAAGACTCAACATGAATATCCACTTTTAAGCCTGGATTCGGAAATGACAGAGGAAAGCGTCCGCTCCTTTGATGAACGAGTCCGTCGTGAATTAGGTGAGTCGCTTGTTGGTTATTCAGCTGAACCCAAGTTTGATGGCCTCTCCGTTGCGCTGACCTATGAGCACGGACTGTTTGTGCGCGGCGCGACCAGAGGAGACGGTGTGATTGGGGAAGATGTCACTCATAATCTCCGTACGATTCGAAGTTTGCCCTTACGATTGAAAAAGAAGACGGGATACCCCGCGCATCTGGTCGTACGGGGAGAAGTCTATATTAAATTGCCTGATTTTCATCAGCTCAATCAGCAGTTGACGGAAAAAGGCGAAGAGACGTTTGCCAATCCGCGTAATGCCGCTTCCGGTGCCTTACGTCAACTAGATCCAAAGATTACAGCCAAACGGCCGTTGACTATTACTTGTTATGACTTGATGACCGCAGGGGTGGAAAAACTGGTCACACATTATGAGTCTGTCTCATGTCTAGAAACCTGGGGGCTTCCCGTTCCGTCTTTTCGTGAGAATTGCGAAGGCATCCAAGCGGCTCTTGACTATCATCATAAAATAGCTGAGCAGCGAGAGACTCTTCATTATGAAATCGATGGGGTGGTGATTAAAATTGATCGTCTTGATTGGCAACAGCAGTTGGGAGAAAAATCTCGCAGTCCCCGGTGGGCGATTGCGTATAAATTTCCTGCCAGGAAAGAACTCACCAAAGTCCGGGCGATTGCCGTCTCGGTGGGCCGGACCGGGGCACTAACACCCATTGCCATGCTTGATCCGGTAGATATCGGCGGCGTGACTGTCAGCCGTGCCAGCTTGCACAATGTGGAGGAGGTAGGCCGAAAGGATGTGCGACTCGGTGATACGGTGAAAGTGGAACGGGCAGGGGATGTCATTCCCGATATTGTGGAACGAGTCGAGATACCTGGCGAGGAACGGACAGACCCTTTTGTTCCACCACTGTTTTGTCCCATTTGCCAATCTCATACCATTCAAGAAGGTCCCATTTTGTATTGTACGGGGCAGACGGTCTGTACTGCGCAATTAAAAGGGTCTCTTGAACATTATGTCTCGAAAGGGGCGATGAATATTGATGGGCTTGGCAAGAAAACCATTGCACAATTTGTTGATGAGGGTTTAGTCAAAGATCTGGCTGATCTTTATACCTTGGAGAAGGAGCAGTTGCTTCAATTGGAGGGGTTTGCAGAAAAGTCAGCGACACAGTTAATCGAAGGTTTGGAGAAAAGCAAGCACGCATCATTGTCAAGGCTTTTAATTGGGTTAGGGATTCGCCATGTTGGTTCTCATATCGCAAAGATCCTCGCTGAGCAGTACGGGACATTGGAAAATATTCAAATGGCTCAAAAAGATGAACTTCAAGCGATTCATGAGATTGGTCCAGAGATCGCGGCCAGTGTGGAAAGTTTTTTTCAAGAAGAACGTAATCTTGACGTCATGCGGCGTATGCTAGAACTAGGAATGCAGATTGAGTCAATGAGCGTAGGGGACGGTGAGTCTTCTCAGCCCCTAGCCGGGAAATCTTTTGTTCTGACGGGGACCTTGGAGGGCACCACTCGCGAGGAGGCCAAACACAAGATTGAATCCGTTGGTGGACGGGTTATGTCTAGCGTCAGTAAAAAAACGGACTATCTCGTGGTTGGTGCTGATCCTGGTTCAAAGTTAGAGAAGGCTAAGAAGTTGGGGGTGCGAGTACTGGATGAATCAGGCTTTAGAGCTTTACTATTGGGAAAGGAATTCTCCTGACTCTAGATTCTTTTGTTTTCTTGGCCTAACAACAGTCATGTTGATGTGCAGGCCATACTGAGTATGATGTGATCGTGGCGAAATGGAGAGAACACCGATCCCGGTTTTCGTAGTTAATCGAGTGACTCCGATGGAATAGACGGGCGTTTTTTCAGTGGTAGAAGTAACTCACTTGGATAGCCGTGAAGGAAAATCTATGAAAATCATATTAATGACAGCCGTGCTCCTCTTTTCTGTGCTTTCTGCGGTGTATGGAGAGGAGAATTTTGAAAAGTGGGTGAAAGAGTTTAAAGATGAGGCGACAAAAGCGGGAATCTCCTCTTCTCTGTTGGATAAAGGCTTTAAGGGCGTCGTTCCTATTCCGCGCGTTTTAGAATTGGACCGAAAACAGCCTGAGTCTACTATGACGTTTGCAGAATATCGTAAAAAAATTGTCTCTCAACTACGGATTCAGCGTGGACGTCAGATGATGGCCCAACATCGTAATCTATTGAATAAAATTGGCAAGGAGTATGGTGTCCAACCCCGGTTTATTGTGGCTCTGTGGGGCATTGAAACGTTTTATGGAAAAAATACAGGGGGATATTCCATTGTGGAGGCTCTGGCCACGCTAGCCTTTGATGGGCGGCGAAGCCAATATTTTCGCACCGAGTTGTTGAATGCCTTCAGGATTTTAGAGGATCAACACATTTCTTTAGAGGCTATGAAAGGATCATGGGCAGGGGCGATGGGACAATGCCAATTTATGCCTTCTAGCTTTTTACGTTTAGCCGTTGACTATAATGGTGACGGACGTAAAGATATTTGGAATACCCTGGCCGATGTCTTTGCCTCAGCTGCAAATTATCTAGCTCAATCAGGTTGGCGCGGTAAACAAATTTGGGGACGGCGCGCCAAACTACCCGCCGAATTTAATTTCCAACAAGCAAGTTTAAAAATTTCTAAGCCCTTACGAGTCTGGCAAAAGATGGGGGTTCGCCGTAGTAATGGGCGAAATCTTCCCGTGGCCTCCATGAATGCCTCCGTGGTCTTGCCAGATGGAAAGGGCGGCCCAGCCTATCTGGTATATGACAATTATAGAGTAATTATGAAATGGAACCGATCCACCTACTTTGCCACAAGCGTAGGCTTACTAGCCGATGCGTTGGCGAAGTAGGAGAAGGATAGTAGGGCGTCTACTTTTCTAAGATTCGGTAGCGACGGGAGAGGGTTCTTCAGTTTCGGTTTCAGGAATGACTTCTTCTTTGATGATCTGGACGCTTTTAATGGAACGTTCGTCGGCTTCATGAACTATAAGAATACAATTGTCGGTGTTCACTTTTTCCCCAACGGCTGGAATGTGTCCCAGCTCTTCAAGAATGAGCCCACTGATGGTATTTTGCTCATCGTCTAATTCAACATTCAAAAATTCATTGATACGGCGCACTTCGGTCCGGCCATCAACCAGGATTTGATTTTTCCCAGTCCGGCGAATCCATTCTTCATGCAGGTCACCTTCATCTAATATTTCTCCAACCACTTCTTCCAGTAAGTCTTCGACCGTGACGAGGCCGATGACGCCGCCAAATTCGTTCACGACCAACGCTATATGTCGTTTTTCTTTTTGAAATTGCTTTAAAAGTTCATCGGCCGGTTTAGTGCCAGGAATGAACAGAGTGGGTTTGGCTAATTCATTCAGCTTTCGTTGGGCGTGGGATTGAGCCAGCTCCATGAGAGCATGACTACGATAAAGAATGCCCGTAATGTTATCGGGATTTCCGTCGTGAATGGGAATGCGAGAATGTTTGGCTTTATACAAATCTTGCCGTGCCCCTTCTAAGGTCTGTGTCCCGTCTAGCATGAACATGTAGATGCGCGGGGTCATGACATCTTCGGCGGTCACATCATTGAACTCGAACACATTTTTAATCATTTTGACTTCATCTGTTTCGAGAACTCCGGCCTTGCCGCCGGCATCTAACATGATTTTGAGTTCCTCTTCGGTGATAAAGGGTACGGTTAATCCGCGCCCGCCAGTGAGTTTCAAGATAAACGGTTCCAGGAAATAGAGAAATGGGGAAAACGCTTGTTCCAGCCAATAGATGGGATAGGACAGAATTTGGACGGCGGTTTCAGCGTATTTGGCGCACAGGGTTTTGGGAACAATTTCCCCAAATAATAAAACCATAAAGGTTAAGAGCCCGGTAGCCACGGCCACGGCTTCGGATCCAAATAGGCGAATGGCAATTAAGGTAGCCATGGAAGCTGCCATGATATTTACCAGATTATTGCCAATCAGAATGGTAGACAGTAGTCGTTGGGGATTAGATCGAAGTTTGAGAGCCATTTTGGCCCCTTTATGGCCTTCGTCCACTAACGTTTTCAAGCGGGATTCTGTAATGGAGAAGAAGGCGATTTCCGCACCGGAGAAGAATGCCGACAACCCTAGACAGATAAAAACAGCAATAAAATCCATGGGTGGATTAGCGAGCTCCGGCAGGACGGGTGCAGACGGAAATGGCGCTCAACGTGGAGACTTGAGATGCAGAACGGAATATGAGGGAGAAAGGAATCAGAAGAATTAGAGAGGGATTGATAGTTTGGCCAGCAGAGGATCCATCAGAGATGTGATCATGTGACCCATCAGTTTCCATGTAGAAAATAGGCTACCACAAGGTTGAGGATTGTTGCAATTATTTCAAGGAAATATTCGAAAATTCAAATAAAAATCAACTAGTTAGGAGAAATGATCCAGGCATCCAGGTCATAGTCTTTTTTTAACTGTTTGGCGGTGTTCTCGGCTGTAGTTTTGGACTGAAATGATCCGATTTGCACACGGTGCTTTTCTCCTGAGGCGAGTTTCACCGTGTTGACTCGCACATGAGGATATTGACGCGCCAAACGTTCACGCAGTGACATGGCTTCCCGCAATGTCCTAAAGGCTGCAGCCTGTACCCAGAACTGTTGAAGAGGTTGTGGAGGGAAAGAGGTAGTTGATGGATGTGTAGGGTTGACGATCGTGACCACTACCTCTGCAGTCCCTTCACCAATCATTTCCAACTCACGGGCACCAGCATAGGATAAATCAATAATTCTTCCCTCAATAAATGGCCCCCGATCATTGATTCTCACTGTCACTGTTTTTCCTGTCTTGACTTTTCTAACTTGGACCCATGTGTTAAACGGCAAGGTCTTATGCGCTGCGGTGAGCGCCCACATATCGTAGGGTTCCCCATTAGCGGTGGGTTTGCCGTGAAAGCTGGGACCATACCAAGAAGCAATGCCGCGTAAGGTATCCTTTTGATTAAGATGTGGAGATTTTTGGGAGGAGCTGATACAGCCTGCAACGAGCAAAACTCCAAGAATGAAAAAAATATTCCATGATAGACGAAACACAAATGGGCTCCTTGCCAGTGGTGTGAATGATTCACATGAGCTCAGACACTAGATTTAAGGTCTGTTGAAAAAAGCTGTCAGCGGCGTTCTCGCCATTTTTCCGTGCTCACGTCGTGCCAGTACGCTCCGCGCGCAGAAATGGCTGCGGCCTTGCTGAACGGACTTTTTTGAACCGACCTGAGGCTTCCCGTACTCAACGGGTCCCTGGAGAAATGTCCCCCTTGATATCTTCAGTCTTCGAGAACCCTATTTAGGATACCACAGAGAAAAGGGTGTGGAGCGAAACTAAGGAGTTTGATCAATCGTATGGCGATCAATGTAACGGTAACATTGTCGATTTAACACGGGAAACACTGAAAAAATTGGGGTTCCAGTCGGAAGGAGTGCTGTCTCAATGCCCGGATTGAGGGCAAGGTGCAAATTGACAAAATTAAAACTCAGCCCTTCCTGCCAAGGCTGCGAAAGGTTTTCCACATAGGACTCAACCTTATCCGAAGCATACGAACGGGTCATGAGTCCGGCGCCACCTTGCAGGCCGTACTCGGCCAAGTCAGGTGCTCCCTGGATAAGGAGTGAGACGATGGCGGCATCAAACCAAATTTTGACATTGCAGCTCACTTGGATAAAGGGGCCCAAACTTCCCGTATGTTCCAGGATAGCCATGGGGTAGGCCAACTCTGGTGGAATTGAACCTTCGCTTCCGGAAGGCTGGAGAGGAAATTCTGGATCTTTTACCGCTGAGACTGAAACGAAGATAAGATTAGGATCTTGAAGATCCACATCCAAGACTTGTCCATCATGATAGCTGCACAATTTTCCCATTTCATAGCGCAACGGATAGGAGTAGCCCATCTTTCCGTAAAAAATTCGTATGCCTCCTTCGAGCGGCTCTTCAGGGCTTCGGCTGATTTTCAAATCAAAAGGCAGCAGCAAATGTAATGGGTTTGACCGTGCATTCATGAAAGGGGCACAAGCCCCAGGGAATTCTTTGTGAATTGAGGCATTGTCTGGTTCGAATTTTTTCGGGGTGCCGCCAAAATGTTGGGCAGTTTTTGCCTCCTTGGTCAGTCGATATTTCTCCTGGTAATAAGTGGATGCACGTTTTTGAGCAATTTCTAAAAAGTATTCAGGAAAATCTGTTTCGACAATGAGGTTTTGACGCTCAAGGCTTTGAGCACGAGACACCTTCATAGCCTCGCTATAGCGCTGTAAGTCGCTTTGAGTTTTCTTGATGAGATGTTCGAGGTCTCGAACCAGTTCTGGATCGTCGTATCGTGTTTGGGGTAATAACTGGCGAGCTTTTTGCAGCAATTCCAGCTTCATGGTATAGCGTTTGGGCTCAGCCGAAAATACCGTCGCGGTGGCCATCATTAAGTTAAATTGTTCCTCAGGAAGAAGACCCAACTGCCCAAGATCGTGGTCTTTGACAAAAGCCAACGCCAAGGGGCCAAAGGCTTCCTCTTGCCGGAGATTTAGCGTGAGAAGGTAGTTGAGATAGGCCCGTGCATCTTCTTGTGTCATAAAGAACTTCCTAGTAAAAGGCTGGCATTTTAAGACAAGCTTTTCAGTGGAGCAAGTGCTATGGGCGCTTTTCTTGAGCGAGAATAAATTAGATGGACCAATATTCCTTCATTGGTCAACAATGGCTTTCTAGGCGAGATAGGCAAGAAGATAGACGTGTGATAGGATGAAAATAAGGATGAGATGGTGAACGGGAGGGCTTCTATGCGACATACGCTTCTACAAAAATTGATGCGCCAATGTGCTATAGGGATAATGGTTGGTTGTCTGTGGTTAAGTTTTGGTACTGCTCCGGCTTTGGCTGAGGGAGGTGATGTGAAGAGTAATTCGGAGCAGGGAACCGACAATCTGGCAAAACAAATCACTGATTTAGATGGTCAGATTCAGAAACTACGTGAACAAAGCTTGGCTCTACAAGAAAAAACCAAGGCCAAACTCCAGCAACAATTAGAGATCTTAAAAAAACAGCGAGATACCTTGGTTCCTCGAATTGAAAAGTTGAGGGACAACAGCGAACTGGCTTGGCAGGATATTAAGGAGAATATTCAAAGAGCCATTCAAGATCTGAAGACCTCTGTTGAGACGATAGAGAAAAAATAGGGTTCTCGCTCCTTACGCAATTTCCCTTGCCTTTTGCCTTCTTCCCGTTATGCTTCGTGGCTAACGTGCCACAGACCTAATTTCTCTTTAGGGCACCTCTAAAAACCGATGATTTTTTCCGAGGGCAAGGAAGCGGCGCGCGGAAAACCGCAGTGTATGGGCCAATACATGAGGATTTGAGCACGCGGCTGACGCGGCCCTCGGGAAAGGACAGTTTTTAGAGGTGCCCTTTAGTATTCCTCCCTCTCAGGGTTGCGCTCTCTCTTCACTCTTTTTACACTCCGCATCTATGGCCGACCATTCTCTTATTCAACAGACTGAACAAGTCTTGGAATGGCAGCAGTTACTTGATGCTGTTGCTAAAGAAGCAACATCAGGCATGGGAGCCGAACTCTGCCGAGGGCTTGTTTGTGTGCGTGACCTTGAATCCGCACGGGCACAACAACAAGAAACATTTGAAATGCTTCAGAGCTTTGAACTGACTTCTTCCCTTCCAGCATTGAATTTCCCAGATGTTCGTCCTCTTCTGGCACGTGTCGCCAAAGGTGGTTTCTTGGAAGGTTTGGATTTGCGAGATATTTCTGTTGTGTCAACTATCAGTCAACATGCGAAGCAATGGTTAGACGGACATCAGGAAGCGTATCCGACGATGTGGAAACGGTTTGCTCAATTCCAGGATCTGTCCTTCGTGCGCCAAACCATTGATCATTGTATTGATGCTCAAGGACATTTGCGAGAATCGGCTAGTCCACTACTGAACGAATTAACACAAAAAAGTCAAAATCTTCGTCAGGCTATGCGCCGGCGCTTGGAACAATTGCTGGCTGGCCAACAATATGAAGAGCAACTGCAAGGTCAGTATTTTGCTGAACGTGAAAACCGGTATGTCATTCCCGTGAAATCTGAACGGCAGCACGAGGTGGATGGCATTATCCACGATATTTCTAGTAGTGGCGCGACGGTTTTCATTGAACCACGAAATTTAATCGAATTGAATAATGCCATTAAGTTTGCTGACTTGCAAGTTGCTCAAGAGACACGTCGTATTCTTCAGGACCTTTCAGATATGGTCTCAGGATCTGTTGCACCTATTCAGGAAAACTTTGAATTACTGGCTGAGTTGGATTGTCTCGTCGCCAAAGCGCGGCTCAGTCGAAAAATTGAAGGAGTACCCGTTCATCTGAACCAGGAGAATAAGATACACCTGATTCAAGCCAACCATCCGCTCTTGCGGTTAACGAAAGATGGAGTGGTAGCCAATACCATCCATATCGATGAAAATGTCCATACACTTATCATTTCGGGCCCGAATGCTGGAGGGAAAACGGTTACGCTGAAAATGGTGGGGGTCGCAGCTTTGATGGTCAAAGTTGGTTTGTTGTTACCCTGCGCACCCCATTCTGATATGGCTTTTTTTGATCGAGTGTTTGCGGATATTGGCGACACTCAAGACTTAAGCCGTGACCTCTCTAGTTTTTCAGGCCATATTCTCTCTCTCATTACTCTCTTGGACAATCTGCGATCCTATCATCATGATGCGCAGCATTCTTCGTTGGTTCTGTTAGA
Source organism: Nitrospirales bacterium (assembly GCA_965223295.1). Lineage (GTDB taxonomy): Bacteria > Nitrospirota > Nitrospiria > Nitrospirales > UBA8639 > Nitrospira_E. Next base: position 600,433 of record CBDCWC010000002.1, read on the forward strand.
TGAAGTGGGGAGTTCGACGGACCCAATCGAAGGCGCTGCCCTGGCAGAAGCGATCTTACGCCGTTTAAGTGATCTTGGGTGTATCAGTTTGGTGACGACCCATTATCCCTCTTTAAAAACATTGGCCTATCGGAATTTGCATGTGCGTAATGTTAGTCAGGAATTTGATATGGAGCGTCTTTTGCCCACCTATCGATTGATTGATGGGATTCCAGGCGGGTCTTCGGCACTAGATATTGCCGATCGATTGGGATTAGAAGCCGAGATTCTTCTCCATGCGCGAGGACTAATTGAACGAGATGATCAGGATCTTGACCATATTCTTCAACAACTTCAACATAGTTATGCTCAGTTAGAGGAAGAGCGTTCTGACGCTCAGGTGCGCCATCAAGAAGCGCAACGGTTGTTTGATGAAGCGCGGAACATTCGGCAGCAATTGGCCATTCAGGAAAAAGAAGACCGGCAACGTTATCGTAAACAATGGCAGCGCGAATTTGCAAAAGCCCAACGCGAAGTGAATCACATTGTCGCAACACTCAAAAAAGAAAAAAGCGCAACACAAGTACAAGCCAGACGTCGGTCGTTGACGCATATTGATAACCATATGAAAGGGCAGTTACCTATTGAGGGTTCTTCCTCCTTCATTCCTCCGAAGTCAGGAGATCGAGTGGAAATTGACGAACTGGGCACCGTGGGTACTTTACAGGAAGATCCAGAGGGGAAGAAACTTGTCTCGATTCGTGTCGGTGCGCAAACCATAAAAATTTCTCCCTCGGCAGTCCGTGTGATTTCTTCTTCTCACACAACATCCAAGCACCGATCTCAATCTCAACGAAGCTTTCCCTCCCAGTCTCAGAGTTCAACCGCATCTTCAGTGGCAACTGGAGTGTATCAACATGAGCATGATCTGCGAGGCATACGACTTGAAGATGCTTTAGAGAAGACACTGGCGGCCTTGGATCAGGCGCTCATGGCTGAAGCCAAATACGTGAAAATTATCCATGGGCAGGGTTCTGGTGCCTTAAGAACTGGCATTCGAAAGCTCTGCCAAACCTCACCCTATACTGAAAGTTATCGAGCGGGCGATCCGGCTGAAGGCGGAGATGGCGTGACAATCATCGAGTTGCGGTAGGTGATGTCGGAGGTGGTTGATTGTTGAGGGCGATTGCGATGTTCCGTTGAAAGCCCTCATACTTTGGCCGACGGATCGGACTGCCTTTCGTCATGTTACGGAATTCTTCAGGAGTCTGCGTGGTTAACGTCGACAATTGAGGATGAAGGGTCCAAGCAGATGGTTGAAAGCTTGGTTCAACAGTTGGTTGTGCATGGACATTAAACGGGCAAATATCCAGACAATCATCACATCCAAAAATACGATTCCCCATTTTTTGACGGAGTTCGGCTGGAATGTCGTCAAGCGCACCACGATATTCTATCGTCAGATAAGAAATGCATCGCTCGGCATCGACTCGATAGGGTTCAACTATGGCTTGGGTTGGACAGGCTTGAATGCACAATGAACATGATCCACAGAGATCGGTCGCAGGTTCGTCAGGTTCAAATTCCTCTGTCGTCAGGATTTCGCCTAATAGAAGCCAGGATCCAAACGTGGTCGACACTACATTGGTATGTTTCCCAATCCATCCGATTCCAGCTTCTTGTGCCCAGGCTTTTTCCATAACAGGTCCTGTATCGACATAACTTCGTGTTTGGATGTCAGGGATCTGTTTGTGAAGAAATTTTTCTAATTGATGTAAGCGGGCTTTCATCACATCATGATAGTCCTGTCCCCAGGCATAGCGTGCGATCCGACCAGTATGCAGAGATTCATCAGGATCATGGCCAGTGTAGTAATTCATGCCCACCATAATTATGGAACAGCACCCCGGAAGTATTTTAGTTGGATCTGAACGTCGCTGAGGGTCTCGCTCCATCCACGTCATGGTTCCGTGAAAACGTTGTTCCAACCAATGTGTTAACCAATTCCAGAGTCTAGAGGGAAGGGGGGCGTCGTCGTGACTAGCCGTAATGGAATCTAATGGCGCAATGGGCTCAAGATTAGGAATACGAGCGATGCCGACGGCATCAAAACCTAATTCTCGTGCATGAGCTTTTATTTGGCTGACGAGAGTCGACGTGTAAGCCATGAGTAAGTCGACTGGCTAGTGTATGTGGAGGAAATTTTAGGGTTGCTGAGGAAAGGCAGGGCTTGCAGATGGCACATTACCCGTGCAATTAAACATGACCGTAAATCTTCCCGTACATTGTTTGGTTTGACAGGCTTGGCAAGTCCCCACAATAGACGTTTTCCAATCGGTCTTTTGGGTATCAAATTGACACGATGTGGCCCCTCCTTTAGAGGCTTCTGCCCAGGGTTCGTCATAACCTGGAAATTGGGCCACGGTACATCCATCTAAAATCGGGACTTTACATTCGGCATGTTTATCACCTTTGGCCATTCCAATTGTGCAATTGGATTCAGTACGTGACTGAGATTCAGCCATACTGATTGGTTGTGTCAGAAACCAAGAGGCACATGTTAATGACAGTCCTAATATGACAGGGTGAATAAAGCATGTACGAATGCAATATCTTATAGACTGTATGCAGTGGGATGTTTTAGACATGGTGACCTATTGAAGATAAAAAGAAAAAAATAAAGCCTGTTAATGATTTGTGAAAAATCGTCTTCACTTATACCATATTATCAAAGCGTGCTGTCAAAAATTCTATGACTCTTCATCTTTCATGAAAGGCGCAGGGAGGGCAGGGGATTTGCTCAGGTCTTGAAACTGACTCATAACCTCTCTTTCCCAAGATTCTTGCGCATCAAAGTCTAACCCATGCTTGGTGTCGGTATCATATTGAAGATTCAATCTTTGCGCGACCAATTTCGTCAATCGTAACATTTCCCACAAATCATCTTCCTTGCTCATGGAAAGATTGGCTTGACGAACAACCAAGCAACTAATGAAATAATGGAGCTGTTCGTGAGCTAAGAGATGTTCTGACATACGCCAAATGCTGCGATTTTTAGGATCAACTAGATCTGGCTTAACCCAGGAATGGTCGGGATCAAAGGCTATCGACAATCGATGCTCTGCAGGATGTTGATGAAAGCGAATGGCTGTTTCGGCGCCTCGCTGGTCCGTTGGGACTCTTGGGGTAAAATCGCTCCATTGCAACAATCGATCTGGCTGGCAGGAGGGTATAGGCGACGGGTCAGACACCCAAGTAAGAGTGGGTGTGCAACTTATCGAAATGAGGCATAAGGCTAGAGGAGCTATGTGAAGAAATTTTCTAAACACTATCGAATCTATTGTTTTGCGATTGCCTGTTTAAAATTCGGGGCTGTTGAAAAAAGCTGCCAGCAGCGTTCTCGCCCTTTTCCCGTGCTCACGTCATGCCAGGACGCTCCGCGCGTAAAAATGGCTGCGGCCTTGCTGGACAGCTTTTTTAACCGCCCCGAACCTGTTGATCGCCCTCGGCTTCTTGGCGAAATATGACTTTCGATATCGTCATGATTCAACACTCCCAATTCAGAAAAATCTGTCGATGAGCTTGTCGAACAGATGAACAAAAAAACCCTGGAGAGCAAGCCCTCCAGGGTTTTTGGTTTCTCAAGATTTGAAATCTGAGAATTACATCATACCGCCCATGCCACCCATACCGCCCATGCCATGGTCATGTCCACCGCCCATCGGGGCTTCCTTTTTCTCTTCAGGAATGTCGGTGACCATGACTTCTGTGGTCAGCATTAGGCCTGACACACTGGACGCATTTTGTAGGGCGCAACGAGCTACTTTCGTCGGGTCAATCACGCCGGCATCAACCATATCTACATATTCACTCGTGCCAGCATTATATCCACGATTGCCTTTTTCAGCGCGAACTTTTTCAACAATAATGGAGCCTTCGGCACCAGCATTGATAGAAATTTGGCGGATTGGCTCTTCCAGGGACCGGCGCACAATATCTACGCCAACTTGTTGATCGTGGCTGAGTTTTAAGGCTTCTAAGGCTGGGATACAGCGCAGTAAGGCGACTCCTCCGCCCGGAACAATGCCTTCTTCTACCGCAGCTTTGGTGGCATGAAGGGCATCTTCCACACGAGCTTTCTTTTCTTTCATTTCTGTTTCAGTGGCAGCCCCAACATTAATGACTGCAACTCCACCAACCATTTTTGCCAACCGTTCTTGTAATTTTTCCCGGTCATATTCAGACGTGGTTTCTTCAACTTGAGTTTTGATTTGTTTGACACGGCCCTCAATCCGTTTAGGATCACCGGCACCTTCTACAATTGTGGTGTTGTCTTTGTCGATGTTGACTCGTTTGGCGCGGCCCAAATCAGTGAGTTTCACGGTTTCCAACTTTAAGCCAACTTCTTCTGAAATCACTTGTCCACCGGTCAATGTGGCAATGTCTTCCAGCATGGCTTTTCGTCGATCACCAAAGCCAGGGGCCTTGACGGCTGCGACATTCAGGGTGCCACGCAACTTATTGACCACCAATGTGGCTAAAGCTTCACCTTCGACATCTTCAGCAATGATGACGAGGGGTTTGCCCATTTTTGCAACTTGCTCCAGAATTGGCAGCAAATCTTTCATGGCGCTAATCTTCTTTTCGACGATGATAATGAACGCATCTTCCATCGAGGCTTCCATGCGGTCAGCATTGGTCACGAAGTATGGAGAGATGTATCCACGGTCAAATTGCATCCCTTCTACAACATCCAATGAGGTAGACATGGACTTGGCTTCTTCCACCGTAATGACGCCATCTTTTCCCACCTTATCCATGGCTTCAGCAATCAAGTCGCCGATTGTATGATCATTATTGGCTGAAATGGCTCCAATTTGTGAAATTTCTTTTTTGGATTGACAGGGTTTGCTGATTTTCTTGAGTTCTTCAATGACCACTTCGACGGCTTTATCAATCCCCCGTTTAATTTCCATGGGATTGCCGCCTGCCGTAATATTTTTCACACCTTCGCGGAAGATGGCCTGAGCTAACACCGTGGCGGTCGTGGTCCCGTCACCAGCCACATCACTGGTCTTACTGGCCACTTCTTTCACAAGCTGGGCTCCCATATTTTCATAGGCATCTGACAATTCGATTTCTTTGGCGACGGTCACGCCGTCTTTTGTGATGGTTGGCGCGCCAAACTTTTTGTCTAAAATTGCATTGCGGCCTTTAGGGCCTAACGTGGCTTTGACGGCATCCGCCAATTTGTTCACGCCGCGAAGAATCGACCCACGCGCTTGTTCACTGTATTGTAACTGCTTAGCCATACATGTCCTCCTTGGAATTCATCTGTAAATGGATATCAATCTTCAATTGGTTATTGAGAATATCAGCACACTTAGTTTTCAAAGACACCCAAGATATCTTCTTCTTTCAAGATCAAGCAGTCATCGTTTTCAATCTTGATTTTGGTTCCAGAATATTTGTCAAACAGAACTTGATCTCCGATTTTGACATTTTCCACATCGGCACCAGCGGCTTCAATGGTTCCCCGTTGAGGCTTTTCGCGAGCTGAGTCTGGCACGTAAATGCCACCTGCCGTCCGCTCTAATTCTTCTGTATACGTCACAAAGACTCGATCTCCAAGGGGACGGAATCCTTTGGCGCTGCTTCCGGCTTTCGTGTCCTTTTTTTCCTTCGTGGCTGCCATGCTTACCTCCTTCAATGGTTTGTGAGCAAATAAATAGAAAAGTGTAGTGAAATGTGAATTGGCATTTTGTTATCGACAAGAACGATCTAACCTGCGAAATGACTGAAGAGTCTGCTTTCTCGTTCGACGGAGGAAAGATAAGTCGAGATGAAATGAAGTCAAGAGGGCGCAGAGAGTTTTTTACCTGGAACCCGGAAAAAATTGAAATTCTGGGGTTTCTGAGAGAGAAGTCTGCTATAAGAAAAATCGTCCATAATTGAAAATTACGTACTAATAGCTAGGACTTACTTCCTGAGGTTTTCAAAATCATGAATATCGTTTTTCATAAACTCACGTAATTTCTTAATAATTTTCGTCTCAATCTGACGGCTTCGCTCTTTGGTAATTGAATATTTTTTGCCTAAGTCTTCTAAGGTGACAGGGGTTTCTGACAACATGCGGTTTCGCAAAATATCTTCTTCCCGCTCTGTGAGACTGCGAGCAAACTCGGCAAGTTTCTGTCGAAAGAGCACTCTGAGCTGGGTATTTGCCAATTGATCATCCACAGGAGTCTGAACGGCCGGTAGCAAATCATGAAACGTCCCTTCCCCTTCTTCCGTCATAGGCTGATCTAAAGAAAGTTCCCAACTGCCCAAACGTTGATCCATTTCCACGACATCCCGTTCACGGACATTAAGGCGATCGGCCAAGAGTTTTGGGTCAGGGATATACCCTTCACGTTCAAGTTTGGCTTTTTCCTTGCGCAAATTATAGAACAGTTTGCGTTGCTCTTGAGTGGTGCCGATTTTGACCAATCTAAAGTTATTGAGAAGATAGCGGAGAACAAATGCCCGAACCCACCAGGCGGCGTAGGCGTAAAATCGAACATTTTTTGTGGGGTCAAATTTTTTCATGGCTTGGAGCAAGCCCACGTTGCCTTCTTGAATCAGGTCCATTTGATCCAGCCCTGCGAGTCCATATTCAGACGCGATTTTTACGCTCACACGTAAATTGGCTAAAATGAGTTTCACGGCAGCTTCGCGGGTCCCAAGGTATTGATATTCATAAAACAGTTGTAGCTCCTCTTCCTTTGTGAGAAAGGGGTAGCGTCTGACTTCTGCTAAGTAACGGCTTAATGTGGTTGTCGGGGTGAGAGCTGTGGACAAGCTGGCCCATGTTGAGGCATCCTTGGGTTCCTGCTTGTCCTCACTTTCCGAATCTTCCCCGTCGGGGGAAATGTTAACAGGCAAGAGTTCTTCTGTTTGAAAATCTAATTCTTCTAGAGAATCTGAAGATTCATTGCCATTGACCGGAACATCAATAACTTTAGGCGAGTCTTTTTTTGAATGTTTTTTTATCTGCATCGGTTGAGATTACTTTTTGTTCAAAAGGTTCTTAAGATATTGTAATGAATTTTTTGTCCATGACCAAATGTCTCCTGTGAAGACGATTAAAGGGCACCTCTAAAAACTGAAGATTTTTTCTGAGGGCAAGAAAGCAGCGCGCGGAAAACCGCAGTGTATGGGCCAATACATGAGGATGTGAGCACGCTGCCTACGTCGCCATCGGGAAAAAGAACAGTTTTTAGAGGTGCCCTAAAGACAGAATATGGGAACCGCAAAGTGTATGGGAACTCCCCCTATTCCCTATATTTATGGAAAAATTTTAAAAAAATAGCTGATTTTTGCTACTGACTAAATGCTATAGCGATTGGTTAGTCAATCATGCCTTATTATTTCATCACATACTTTAAGTTCTGATCGAATATGTTGAAAGAGGGATTACATGCCTTACGAGCAGGTCATTGGCCTAGTCTACTTGGTGCATGGCTGCATTTTGAAGTAAGTTTTATGGTTTGGCTCCTGATTGGAGCATTGAGCATTCCCATCTCAGAAGATTTTGGGCTTTCTGCTTTTCAAAAAGGCCTTTTAGTTGGCATTCCTTTGTTGGGAGGTTCGTTACTCAGGATTGTAGTTGGGCCTTTAGGCGATTGGGCTGGAGCAAAAACAGCAGGGTTGGCCATTTTGGGACTTGAAGCGGCAGCACTACTTTTGGGCTGGCAATGGGCAACCAGCTTCGAGAGCATTATCATGGTTGGGCTCCTCTTGGGAATTGCCGGAGCAAGTTTTGCTATTGCCCTCCCACTCGCGAGCCAAGCCTATCCCCCTGCTCATCAGGGTCTGGCCATGGGTGTTGCGGCCGTCGGTAACAGCGGGGTGTTGCTGGCCTCGCTTTTGGCACCCCGTTTAGCTGCCTTATTTGGGTGGCAGCACGTATTCGGATTGATGCTGGTACCTGTTCTCGGGACGGGTGTTGTGTTTTTTCTGTTAGTGAAGTCTTCGTTATCGCCATGTGAGAGTCAAATAAATAGGGGAATATTTACATTTTCCACATTTCTCTCCGAAGGACTACGGCATAAATCAATGTACTGGTTATGTGGGTTGTATGCTGTCACGTTTGGAGGATTTGTGGGCCTTTCGAGTTATCTTCCTATTTTCTTTCATGATCAGTTTCAGTTGGATATGGTCAGAGCAGGAACCCTGACAGCTCTCATTGCCCTAGCAGGTAGTGTGGCACGGCCAATTGGAGGTTATCTGGCTGATCGCCTAAGTGGGATCACACTTCTTCCAAGCCTTTTTGTAATCATTGTGATTTTATGTTGGATCTCAGGGCAAGTTTCGACCATTGGCGGAACGCTCCTCCTTATTTTTGGAATCATGCTCTGCTTGGGATTTGGGAATGGAGTGGTATTTCAAGTGGTCTCGTCTCGATTTCAGGGTATGATGGGTACGGCTTCTGGTTTCATTGGAGCTGCTGGGGGCTTAGGCGGATTTTTGCTGTCTACGTGTTTTGGGTGGTTGAAAGATCTGAATGGCACATTTTCGGCAGGATTTTATGCCTTGGGTTTCGTTTCGGGAATTGCAGCAATTAGTGTTATGATAGTCCAGCGTTCAACTCGTTTCAGACAATCAAAGTCGATTTCTTCGGAGGCTTAAGGACAGTAGTGCAAAGGTCGCCGTATTTCACATCAAACTGAGCGGCACAGCAGAGATGCCTATGAAAAAACCATCAATACCCGATACCCAATTCCATAGTATTGGGGAAGCCCTTAATGACATTCAAGCCGGCAAGTGCGTGGTCTTAGTTGATGATGAAGATCGCGAAAATGAAGGGGACTTAGTATTAGCCGCCGAATTAGTGACTCCGGATGCGGTAAACTTTATGGCAAAACATGGCCGTGGCTTGATTTGCCTAGCCTTAACACCTGAACGCGTAGAGGCCCTCAAGCTTCCTCCTCAATCCCAAGAAAATACCGCAACGTTTGGAACGGCCTTTACGGTGTCTATCGATGCCGCCAAAAATATTACCACTGGCATTTCCGCTGCTGATCGATCAACAACGATTAAATTGGCCGTCTCTCCTGAAGCCAAGCCCAGTGATTTTGCAAGACCAGGCCATGTCTTTCCCCTCAAGGCGCATAAGGGTGGAGTGCTCCGCCGTGCTGGACAAACGGAAGGGTCTGTGGATCTGGCTCGATTGGCTGGACTCTCCCCAGCTGCCGTTATTTGTGAAATTATGAATGATGATGGCACGATGGCTCGCGTCCCTGAACTGATGAAGTTTGCGGCGCAGCATCAATTAAAGATCATTACCATCAAAGATCTGATTCAATACCGCTTGCATCGTGAGACCTTTGTCAAGGAAGTGGTTCGAGCCAATCTTCCAACAACCTTTGGGCAGTTTAACGCTGCGGTTTTTGAGAATGAACTGGATGCAGGAACGCATGTCGCCTTGCTCAAAGGGGAAATTGATGGGAGCCCCACAATGGTTCGCGTTCATTCCGGATGTCTGACGGCTGATGTATTTGGATCATTACGGTGTGATTGTCGAGAGCAGTTGCATCAAGCCATGGAACTTATTGAGAAAGAAGGCAAAGGTGTGTTGCTCTATTTGAATCAGGAAGGCCGTGGCATTGGTTTGACCAATAAAATTAGAGCCTACGATCTTCAAGACCAAGGCAGCGACACAGTAGAAGCCAATCTGCAATTGGGGTTTAAGCCCGATTTACGGGATTATGGAATTGGTGCACAAATCTTGGTAAATTTGGGCCTTAAAAAAATCCGTCTCATCACGAACAATCCTCGAAAGATTGTGGGAATTGAGGGATATGGGCTGGAAGTTGTCGAACGAGTGCCTATTGAAATTACGCCTCAAGAATCCAATGTGCATTATTTGCGGACCAAAAAAGCCAAATTAGGCCATCTCCTGAATAATGTCTAAAAGGGGGCTTGCAGTTCCCTTATGTAAGTGGTACACAATCCTATCTCTGTTTTCTAAGAGAACACAGTCGCGAAGGACACACCTAACAGAGTGAAGACTTTTGAAGGAAAGCTGGATAGCACAGCTTATTCCGTCGGTGTTGTTGTCAGTAAGTTTAACGAATCTGTCACCAGTCGTTTATTGGCCGGAGCCACTGAGACTTTACGGCAACTAGGCGTGGATGATGAGCAGATGACGCTTGTTTATGTGCCGGGAGCCTTTGAATTACCCCTGGCGGCCAAAGTCTTGGCGCAATCTCAGCAAGTTGATGCAGTCATCTGTTTGGGCGCAGTGATTCAGGGTGAGACAGCCCATTTTGAGTACATTAGCCAAGAAATGAGTCGTGGCCTCGGGTCTGTGGCTTTGGAAACAGGGATTCCAGTTATTTTTGGTGTCCTCACAACGAATAATGTTGAACAAGCCATGGAACGTTCTAGTTCTTCTGAGCGGAATAAAGGCGCTGATGCAGCGCGGACCGCTATTGAAATGATTTCTCTTCTTAAGGAATTACGCAATGCTAATACTCGCCAGTCTGGATTTTTACGATAACTTCCACTCATGACGATGACCATTCCCTCAGATATTTCTCAGGCACCTTCTGCCAAGGGAGGCTCTTCTCGCCGAGTCGCCAGGCAATTAGCGTTACAACTTCTCTTTCAGCAAGAATTTCAAGTAAAAAATGAAAGTTTGGAAGCAAAGTTTTGGGAAAACCAGTCCGTCTCTGACTCGGTGCGGGCTTTTGCTTCGAGCTTGTTTGATGGAGTCAAGAATCATCAAGCGGATATTGATCATATTATTCAAGCCTATGCTATCGATTGGTCCATTGCGCGCATGCCTGTCGTTGATCGTAATATTCTTCGGTGTGCCATCTACGAACTGGTATGGGAGCCTGCCATACCTGCTGCCGTAACGATTAATGAGGCGGTTGAACTCTCCAAGCGATTTGCGGATGAAGAAGCTCAAAAATTTATCAATGGCATGTTAGATCATATTCTTCGACGAGAAGAACGTTTGAGCAAAAAACGTCAGCCAACGATGCCAACGGTTTCTGAAGAAATCCCACCACCAAAACCTGCGTCTTGATGCCTTCTCAACCCTATGATTGATCGGTATACGCGGCCACAGATGGGGGCCATTTGGACCCAGCAACGAAAATATGAATATTGGCTGTATATAGAGTTAGCCGTCTGCCAGGCTATGGAGGAGATCGGGCAGGTTCCTCAGGGGGTAGCCAAACGGATACGGAAAAAAGTCTCCATTAATCCTTCCCGTATTGCTGCCATCGAACGTGTGACGAAGCATGACGTCATTGCCTTTTTAGAGGCTATCGCAGAGCAAGCTGGAAAAGACGCCCGGTTTCTCCATGCAGGTCTCACCTCGTCTGATATTTTGGATACCGCCTTGGCCTTACAAATGGTGGAGGCCTCCAGTCTACTCATGGACGATCTTGATGTCTTGCTTGCTTCATTAAAAGATTTGGCCTTTGCCCATCAAGACACGTTCATGGTTGGACGTTCGCATGGCATTCATGGAGAGCCGATCACCTTTGGTTGGAAAGTTGCCATTTGGTATGAAGAATTTACACGTCAACACCAGCGTCTGAATGCTGCGGTTACAGATATTGCTGTGGGAAAACTTTCTGGCGCGATGGGAACGTTTGCCCATTTGCCTCCCAAGATAGAAAAAACTGTCTGCCGTCAATTGGGATTAACACCGGCACCTATTTCGAATCAAGTGATTCAACGGGACCGCCATGCCGCATTTCTGTCGGCCCTGGCACTTGTTGCAGCCAGTATTGAAAAGGTAGCTACGGAAATTCGACATTTACAGCGTACAGAAGTGTTGGAAGCTGAGGAATATTTTGAGCCCGGGCAAAAGGGGTCCTCCGCCATGCCACATAAGCGAAACCCAATTGCGTCAGAGAACTTGTGTGGATTAGCTCGAGTCGTTCGAAGTAATAGTCTTGCCGCCATGGAAAATGTGGCACTCTGGCATGAACGGGATATCAGCCACTCATCTGTTGAACGAATTATCATTCCGGATAGCACCATTTTGCTGGATTATATGTTGGCTCGAATAACAAGGGTCTTGTCTAAGTTGGTTGTCTATCCAACTAATATGATGAAGACTCTCAAGCAAACAGGTGGGTTGATATTTTCGCAGCGTTTGTTACTTGCCCTCATTGACAAAGGGGCTATTCGAAAAGATGCTTACGAGCATGTTCAACGTCAGGCGATGGCTGCATGGAAAGGGCAGGGAAAATTTCAAGAATTGGTAGAACGTGATTCATTTATTGCCAAGCATTTGTCACACAAAGATATTGCCGCCTGTTTTAATCCCAGAGCCTATGTCCGTCACCAACAGCAGGTTTTTAGACGAGTCTTTGGATCAAAAAAACCCTCTATCGCTGACAAGTGACGCAAGACTAAATATTCAAGTAAACCTTTAAGGTAAAGGATCAAAAAATGGAAAAAGGTGAGATGTTGTACGAAGGTAAGGCCAAAAAAATTTTTCTCACTGAGAAGGAAGATGAAGTCATCCAATACTTTAAGGATGATGCTACCGCGTACAATGCGGAAAAGAAAGGAACTATTCTAGAGAAAGGGATTGTGAATAACAAAATATCAACCAGACTGTTTCAGGTCCTAGCAGATGCGGGAATTCCCAGTCACTTTATTCAACAACTTAACGACCGGGAAATGTTAGCGCGGCGGGTCGACATTATTTTGATCGAAGTGGTGGTTCGAAATCGAGCGACTGGAAGCATTATCAAGCGGCTAGGTTTAGAAGAAGGGATGTTTATCAATCCTCCTTTAGTCGAATTTTTTTATAAAGATGATTCATTGGGAGATCCGCTTATTACGGATGACCATATTCGGCTGCTCAAATTGGCCACGCCCGCTCAGGTCGCAGAATTGCGGGATCAGGCCATCAAGATTAACGAAGTGCTTTTGCCATTTTTTCAAAAGCGCGGGATGATGCTGGTGGATTTTAAGTTAGAGTTTGGTCTGTGGAACGGGCAAATCATTTTAGCCGATGAAATCTCACCAGATACCTGCCGTTTTTGGGATATCCAAACTGGAGAACGTATGGATAAAGATCGCTTTCGAAAAGATTTAGGCCGCATTGAAGAAACCTATCAAGAAGTACTCAAGCGGGTCTGTAACTAGGGCAGGGCTCTTATGAAGGCGAAAATCTACATTACCCTAAAAAATGGTATTCACGATCCTCAAGGTCTAGCCATCCAACAGTCACTCAAAACCCTTGGGTTTGATGATGTCAATAACGTGCGAATGGGAAAATTCTTAGAAGTTGATATTAAAGCGGCAAAGAAGGAAACGGCTGAATCCCACATTACCAAGATGTGCCAACAGGTACTTGCCAATACTGTCATTGAAGATTTTCGATACGAAATTAGTGATTCGTAGCCTAGATTAGACGAAAGCAACGACACTCCACGTGAACATCGGCATTATTGTTTTTCCCGGTTCCAATTGCGATCGTGACTGCGCCCATGTGGTGTCCCATGTGATGGGGCAAACAGCGCAGCTCATTTGGCATCAGGACACCTCTCTCAAGGGCATGGATGCCATCATTCTGCCTGGTGGATTTTCCTACGGGGATTATTTGCGCACCGGATCGATTGCCCGCTTCTCGCCAATTATGGAAGCCGTGATCGCCTTTGCCAATCAGGGAAGATTGGTTTTAGGTATTTGCAATGGCTTTCAAATTCTCTTAGAAGCCGGATTGTTGCCCGGAGCCATGTTGCGTAATACGGGTTTATCGTTTATTTGCGAAGATGCGTATGTGCGTGTCGACAATGCCGATACACCGTTTACCAATCAATGCCGGGCTGGCCAAATTCTGACGCTTCCTATCGCACATGCCGAAGGAAATTACTATACCGACCCGGTGACGTTATCAGCTCTTCAAGCCAACGCCCAAATCGTTTTTCGTTATTGTGACAAGAATGGTAAAGCTACGACGGCTGCTAACCCGAATGGATCCGTCGATAATATTGCCGGCATCCGGAATGCCGCAGGCAATGTGTTAGGCCTGATGCCCCATCCCGAACGTTGTGCCGAAATGATCTTCAATAATCAGGACGGCCGCCTTATTTTTGAATCGATGATGGCCGCGTTCTTGAAGGAAACGCCATGGTCGGTTTGAAGAGACAGTGATCATCTGAAACGCGTAATCCATATATGGAAGTCTTTCCTGGCATAACGATGAGTCCTGAAATTTGTGACGGAAAGCCATGTGTTGTTGGCTCTTCTTTCGATGTGGCGACCATCGTGGGGACCCTAGGGGCCGGGAAGTCATATGAGGATGTTGAAGAAATTTTTCAGATCAGTCGAGAGCAGATTTATTCAGCGCTGCGTTATGCCTCTTATGTGACAGACCATTTGCCATTGAAGATGCCCTCATCTTAGATAGGGCAGAGGACAGAGTGGACGCGTCTGTGGTACATTCTTCCCTCTATGTGTGAGTGGAGTGTTTCAATCTTCACCCTTCCCTTTTCCTGCCTGGGAGAGGGGTAGAAAACCAAATTTCTGGCAATCTCAAATTTTGTGACTAGAGCTTTGCTTTCTTCCGACTTTTCACGTTTTCCACTCGGCCAAATCTGCTTCATGTTTGTTGTTCGTCTAGCCAAAACTCAGTGTATAAGGCTTTGCCTCCTATGACGATTGCCAAAGAACTTGTGACACAACATGGGTTGTCTGAGGACGAATATCAGAAAATTTTAACCCACTTAGGTCGTGAACCAAACATGACTGAGTTGGGTATATTTTCCGTGATGTGGAGTGAACATTGTAGTTATAAAAGCTCACGAGTACATCTCAAGCGGCTTCCCACCGAAGGTCCGCATGTGGTCCAGGGACCAGGTGAAAATGCCGGCGCGGTGGATATAGGCGACGGATTGGCTGCGGTCTTTAAGATGGAATCGCATAACCATCCGTCTTTTATCGAACCTTTTCAAGGAGCCGCTACCGGAGTCGGTGGAATCCTCCGTGATATTTTTACGATGGGTGCGCGACCGATAGCACTTTTAGACTCGCTGAGGTTCGGTGAGCTCGATACCGCACATAATCGGCATC
The DNA here is from genome assembly GCA_965223295.1 of Nitrospirales bacterium. Lineage (GTDB taxonomy): Bacteria > Nitrospirota > Nitrospiria > Nitrospirales > UBA8639 > Nitrospira_E. The sequence goes on from CBDCWC010000002.1 coordinate 615,505, forward strand.
TTTTAAGAGGCGTCGTCTCCGGTATTTCCTGGTATGGCAATTGTATGGGGGTACCCACCGTCGGCGGGGAAATTACCTTTAACAATATTTACTCTAAGAATCCTTTAGTCAACGTATTTTGTTTAGGTATTGTCAAAAAAGATCGCCTGTTGCGTGGGCTGGCTAAAGGCGCAGGCAATCAGGTTCTCTATATTGGTGCGAAAACAGGACGAGATGGCATTCATGGAGCCACCATGGCTTCTGATAGTTTTGATGATGCCTCTGAAGCCAAGCGCCCCAACGTCCAAGTTGGTGATCCATTTTTAGAAAAGCTCTTACTTGAAGCATGCCTCGAGTTTTTAGAACAAGACCTTTTGGTCGGCATTCAGGATATGGGAGCGGCGGGTTTAACCAGTTCGTCTTGTGAGATGGCCTCACGTTCGGGAACGGGTATCGAACTGGATGTGGCCAAGGTTCCCCGGCGAGAACCTAATATGACGCCTTATGAAATTCTTCTTTCTGAATCGCAGGAACGGATGCTGTTAGTCGCACAACCAGGCAAGGAAGCTGCTGTTCTAGCCGTATGCCAAAAATGGGGAATTGATGCGGCCGTTGTTGGACGTGTGACGGATGATGGCTTTCTTCGTGTACGAGAAGGGGAAGCCATTGTTGCCGAAATTCCGGCCAAGGCTATTGCCGATGAGGCTCCGCGCTATGAACGTCCTTCAGCACCGCCTCAATATCAAGACCCGTTGCAAGCCTTAAATTTGGATGCCCTACCGGATGTCAAAGATCCGGCTGACGCGTTGCTTCAGCTGTTAGGTTCTCCAACAATTGCGAGTAAACGTTGGGTGTTTCGGCAGTATGACTATATGGTGGGGACCAATACGGTTGTGTGTCCAGGATCAGATGCCGCCGTGATTCGGCTGAAAGGGACCGACAAAGCGCTTGCTCTGGCCACCGATGGGAATAGCCGGTACTGTCTTCTTCATCCCTACATGGGAGGAGGGTTAGCCGTAGCGGAGACTGCTAGAAATCTCGTCTGTTCGGGTGCTCAACCTTTAGGAGCCACAGATTGTTTGAACTTTGGAAATCCTGAACGGCCTGACATTATGTGGCAGTTTATTATGGCGGTGGAGGGCCTGGCCGATGCCTGCCGGGCTCTGGAAATTCCTGTGGTGAGCGGTAACGTGAGTTTGTATAATGAAACGAACAGTCTCTCTATCTACCCAACGCCCATTATTGGAATGGTGGGTCTCATTGAACGGCAAGAGGATATTACGACACAATGGTTTAAACAGCCTGGTGATGCCATTCTTCTATTGGGAGAAACAAGAGAAGATATTGGTGGGACAGAATATCTTAAAGTCATACATTCGAGAGAGCAGGGGATGCCTCCCTGGTTAGATCTTGAGCGTGAACAGGCTATGCAGAAATGCCTTTTGTCTTTGATTCAACAAGGATGGATTCAATCAGCCCATGATTGTTCAGAGGGAGGGCTCCTCGTAACGCTTGCTGAAAGTTGTCTCACGCACCCCACGTCAAAGGTAGGAGCTAATATCTCTCTCAACCAGGAACGCTTACGCCTTGATGCCCTGTTATTTGGTGAAAGTCCGTCACGAGTCGTGATCTCGGTTAAACCGGAAAACCTTGAGTCAGTGCAATCCTCGATTCAAGATCTGAATGGAAATGTGCTGATGAGCATATTAGGCCATGTCACTGAGGAGCAACAGCTGGCTGTGAAGGTCATGGGCTCCAACCTGGAACCAATAAGTCAGTTCTCTTTGCCTATCGCTGATCTGGCTGATCGTTGGCATAACAGTTTCGCCCAGCATCTTGCAGGTAAACAGGTGTAATGGCTTTTTCATTGGTCAGTCTTTCAATTTCCTTTCCTTTTTGAATCTATGAAATCTCTTCCGATGATTCATCGTTCATCTTCCCCTGATGGTTTTCAGGAAGAATGTGCGGTATTCGGTATTTCCGGTCACAAAGAAGCGGCAAATTTAGCCTACTTAGGCCTCTATGCGTTACAGCATCGTGGACAGGAAGGGTCAGGAATTGTGTCGTCTGATGGGGAACGGTTTTATCAGCAAAAAGGGTTGGGGCTGGTTGCTGATATTTATTCAAAAGGAAAGTTGAAACAATTGCCGGGAGCCAAAGCGATTGGCCATAACCGTTATTCCACCGCAGGGAGTGGCGATCTACATAATGTTCAACCATTGTCCGTCAATTTTGCGTTTGGCAATTTGGCTCTAGCACATAATGGTAATCTCATTAATGCAGGTGTGTTACGGGGCGAGTTAGAGGCCTACGGCGCAATCTTTCAATCCGATTCCGATAGCGAGGTGATTATTCATTTAATCGCTCATTCCAAAGGTGAGACAGTCGTTAATCGAGTGATTGATGCCTTGAGCCTGGTGAGAGGAGCCTTTTCGCTGGTTTTGCTCACTGACGATCATCTCATCGCTGCTCGTGATCCGTTTGGCTTCCGTCCCTTGTGTTTGGGACGGTACAAAGACAGTTGGGTGGTTGCGTCTGAAACCTGTGCCTTTGATTTGATTGATGCCAAATTCGAACGGGAAATTGAGCCTGGAGAAATTGTGGTGATTCAAGGGACTGAATTAACTTCGTATCATCCCTTTCTTGATCGGGGCCGGGCACAATGTATTTTTGAATATGTCTATTTTGCCAGACCAGATTCTAAAATTTTTGGCTCGCATGCGGTGTATCCCATACGCAAAGCCTTTGGCCGACAACTCGCCAAGGAATGCCCGGCTGAAGCCGATTTGGTTATCCCGGTTCCTGACTCAGGGGTTCCAGCAGCACTTGGATATGCTGAGGGCAGGGGCTTGCCTTTTGAAATTGGATTAACCCGAAATCATTATATTGGCCGGACCTTTATTGAGCCGCAACAAGCCATACGTCATTTTGGAGTTAAACTGAAGCTGAATCCTGTTCCCGATGTGTTAGAAGGGAAACGTATTGTGGTCGTTGATGATTCAATTGTGCGCGGAACCACGAGTCGAAAAATTGTGAAAATGCTTCGGCAAGCTGGAGCTCGGGAAATTCATATGCGAGTGAGTTCCCCGCCAGTGCTTGCCCCCTGTTTTTATGGAATTGATACACCAAATCAAAAGGAGCTTATTGCAGCGAAATGCTCTCTTGAAGAAATTCGACGCTATATCACGGCTGACAGTTTAGGTTATTTAAGTCTTGAAGGTATGCTAGCGACCGCTCCTGATGCTTCTCATCATTACTGCAATGCCTGTTTCACAGAAAACTATCCCATTAGTTTAACGAAAGCGGAACAAATGCAGCTTGGGCTTTTTGAGCCCGACCAGATCCCTTCATCGTAACACCACCGCTGTTTTCTTGCTGCCCTCAAAAATCCTGTGATAACATCTATCAGCCAACATTGACTTGGTAGAGTAGTCTAGCAAGCGGAAAGATTTTTCCAGATGCTGACATAATCACAGGAGGATTCATGATGACACGACAACTCAGAAGAAGCCTCATATTTGCAGCCATGGTCCTTGGGTTCATTGCCATTGCACAGGCAGGAAGTTTTTTTAAAGTAGGTGAGCCCGCACCAAGTTTTACGTTAACTTCGTTAGATGGCCAGAAGGTCTCTCTGGATCAATTTAAAGGAAAGGTCATTGTGCTAGGCCTCTTTCACATTTGTCAGCCGTGTTTGGAACAAGGCACAAATTTGCAGAAAGTTTATGAAGCCACTCAGGGCAAGCCTGTCGCAGTTGTGGGAGTCAATTCTTCAGGTGATTCTCAAGGGGACGTCGGTGAATTTCTCCAAACATTTCCAGTCAAAGTGACATACCCCTATTTATTAGACCCTGAGCAAACCACCGATAAACTCTATGGCGGCGGAAAATTTATTCCGAATGTGTATGTGATTGATCAACAAGGCTTGATCCGTTGGCAACGGGTGGGGAATTTTTTCACCGACGGAACTTTGGCAGGCCATGAAATGATTTTAGCAGAAGTCGAGAAGCTCTTAGGCTCGTCGATGCCTTCTGCCATGTAACGCAAAAGAATCGTCGGTAGAAGGATAGGAATGGCATGGATGAATTTGAAGAAGGAAAACAAAAATTTCTTGAACTGGTTGCCAATCTCGATGAGACGGTTGAAGTCGTGATTCCAACGACGCCTTCACAAAGTCTCTTTAAGATTTCCCTCTCAAAAGGAGGTAATCGAACCTTTCTGACGGTTCATGAAGACGATATTTTAGACCTTCCTGAAGAATCCTCTGCTCAAGAAAAAACACGGTCCATGTTGCAGGAAACCATAGGCGCCTTATGAAGGCTCTGCTTCCAAACATCTGGGAGTGGTCGTGGTTCTCTGAAGACAAGCAACTCAATTTTAATGGCCACTTTTTGACTGTTGGCGAACACCGGATTCTTGTCGATCCTCCTCCAATGGAGGCGAAGGATATGGCATTTGCCCAGCAAGGCGGTCCAGTTGATTATATTATTATCACGAATCGGGACCACGAACGAGAGGCCGGTCGATTACGCAGCGAGTTTCAATGTACCGTCATGGTGCCGGAATGTGATGCTCCAGAAATGTCGCTCAGTTCTGTTAAAACCTATAAGGATGGAGAGTTGCTGCCCGGCGGTATTTGGGTCATGCAACTAGCTTATCAAAAGTCACCCGGGGAAAGTGCCTTATTTTTAGAAACAGGAAAAGGTATTCTTATTGTTGGTGATGCCATCATAGGGAATCCAGAAGGGGTGTTGCGCCTTCTTCCTCCTGAAAAATATACTGATATCATGCGAGCGCGTGAAGGTTTACGTCGATTATGTAAGTATAATTTTGATAGTCTCCTTGTGGGTGATGGAACATCTCTTCTGACTGGAGCCAAAACTCTGGTAGAGCAGATGCTTGTTGAGGCGTAACGAGATTCACGATGCCGTCCCCTCCTTTCCTTCTGTCTTTTGTCATGCTTGGTCAGGGTTGTGAGTGACTTACAATGGCCTGGTCTCAATCTGCTGATCTCAATTCCTTAGGCAACCAATATTTTTCCAAAGGATTTTATACTGAAGCCTTTCAATGCTATGCCCAAGCATTGGAAGTCGATCGAAAAAATGGGGATCAACGAGCCTTGGCCACGACCTTAGGAAATCTTGGAAATATTTGTGCTGTGAGTGGGCGTCGTGAACAAGCCCGTACATATTACGCTGAAGTGCTGGAACTGCAGAAAATTCTTGGTGAGGATCGTGGTATCAGTATCACATTAGCCAATCTAGGCAATGTATCCGCTGATGCCGGAGAGTGGGAACGCGCCCGCGCGTATTATTTAGAAGCCTTGGATATGATGAATCTGTTGTCGAACTATGCAGGCAAAGCCGTGTTACTTTCGGATTTAGGCTTGGTTGCCCGCGAAACTGGGCAAGAGGCAGAGGCTTTTTCCTATTATCAAGAATCCCTCGTCTTGATGCGTCGGGCTGGAAATGACGAAGGCCAGGCCGATGTCTTTCGAATGATGGCACGACTGTATTTGAAACAAGGGCGAGTAGACGAAGCTCAGTCTTGTACGCTCACGAGCTTGGATGTCGCTCGACGACTGAAAGACGAATTACGCATGGGTGGAGCCTGGTATGTTTTGGCCAGTTGTTATGAGGCAAGAGGGGATTGGAAACAGGCTGTCCAGTATCTACAAAAGGTCGTACGTATTGATGAAAAATATCAACTTCCCAAACTCAATGAAAATACGCAACGTCTTCAAGCTTTATCGATACGGCTGAGGAAATCAGCGGAATCTTCTCATGCGTGACATCCTTTCCATTTCTCCTCATTGGGCCACCGCGCGCACTTCTCTGCTCACAACAATTGCAGGGTGGTTTGATTCTCTCGACCACGAGCCGCTGACCTTATCTTTGCCTGATGAAGAGTGGTTATTGGAAGTGACGCCTGATGGTCGTCTGGTCTGTATGGCGGGGTATGATTTAGATGATATGAAAAGCATGCTTTCCGATGGAACCGCGGAAGATTTAGGGAGTGATGAGTTAGCCAAACAGGTCAAGTTTTTTCTTCAACAAACCACGTCAAAGTACCGCCGAAAATTGATGGCCGAAGGATTTACGGAACGAATAGAAATGAATGACGACTTTGTGGCCGCGAACTTTGAACAAGAGGTTGATTTGGAATCAGTTGCCGAAGTCTGTGCGAAGATTCAATCCTGCCAAACCTGGTTTCGTCCATAACACGAGTATGCAACAGCCTGCACACTGCACATCTGGTCATTATTTTTAATGCCACGCAAGCCGACTCTCTCATCATTTTCTGAGTTTCGCGAAATGGCGTATGGCTTTCGGTTATCTCGGGTTATTTTTTCTGCTTTAGATCTGGACCTCTTTAATGTGATGGGACATCGTACCTGGTCGATTCCTACCTTAGCCAAACAGTTGAAAGTGAGCACGCGTGGGCTCCATATTCTTTGCCGGAATTTAGCCAGTGCAGGCTTGTTGGTTCCCGCATTAGGACGATATCGAACCAGTAACATGGTCAAGCAATACCTGCAAAAAGAAAGTCCCGACTATCGCGGAGATTACCTTGCCTTGATACAGCGGCAATGGACGGAGTGGTCTCGTCTTACCGAAGTGGTGACCACAGGTGTTCCCTTTGACCATGATGAACCAGAAACGGCTGCATATCGGAAGTCTTTTTCTTGGGCCATGCATCATCGGTCTCAAGAACCAGCGCAGGAGGTGGCCAGCCAAGTCTCTTTGAAGTCAGCACGTTCCATTCTCGATCTTGGTGGCGGACCTGGGACCTATGCGTTGGCGTTTCTTCAGGAGAATCCTCAGTTACAGGCAACAGTGATGGATCGGCCAGCTGCGCTGCAAGTCGCAAAAATTTTAGCGAAAGAACAATCGCTCACGTCTCGTCTTTCCCTACAACCTGGGAATTTCCTGGATGAGGAAATTTCTGGAAAATACGATGTTGTGTGGTACTCCAATGTGCTCCATATTTATTCTGCGTCTCAGAATCTCAAGATTTTTAGGAAAATCAAACGAGTGCTCAACCCTGGCGGACGACTCCTCATTCAAGATACCTTCTTGGAAGATCCGAGAGGGCTTCGGCCCTTAGAGGCTAATTTGTTTGCGGTGACGATGTTGCTCTATACAGAGAGCGGCAATACCTACCCCATACAAGATGTGCGCGCATGGCTTCACAAAGCTGGGTTGAATTGTACTCGTGTTCTTCGCCTGAGGCCAGGAACCGGAGATTGGGAAGGTCAAATACTTGAAGCGCGTAGGTCTCTATCTACTTAAACTCTTCATTATTTATAACTCAACAGGAAAAGAGTCGGGTTCTTTGGTCGACGTATTTGTTCTTGACTCAATTGGCAGGGTTGAGAATATTGTCAGTTTTCTCAAAAGGCTTGTAAGGCCTGCTCTTTTGAGTCCGTCTCCGAGGCAGGGGAAAGTTCCTACAACCCAACAACACTCTCGTAAAATTCATAGTTAGACATCCAGTGGATTTGTGAAAGCTCCTCCCTATTCAGGGAACCAAGTATATCCATCGAATCTTCCCGACGTTTCTCTGAAGAGACTCTCAATACCGAAAGCCGAAAGAGACGTGTCATTTCGAACTTAAGGCCTGATGGTTATGCGGCCATACTAGGATGTCTGCGGGGTTTGTGCCGTCCCTTCAGATGGTTTAATTGATGTAGGATCCTGAGAATACAGACTGGGCAAGTTGATAAAAAAGGTCGTACCCCGTCCCTGCAAACTTTGTACTTCAATCTTTCCCCCATGCTCTTGGATAATTTGGTGGGCAATGGCTAATCCTAGTCCAGTTCCTTCATGTTCTTCACTGAGATGTTTGGTCGTGAAAAATGGGTCAAAGATATGTTCAATATCTTCAGGAGCAATCCCTGAACCTGCGTCTTGAATTTCTATTTGAACCCATTCTGGTTTTCCAGGGGAGGTGAGATGTCTAGTGCGGACGGTTAACACACCGCCAGCCGGCATCATGGCTTCCACGGCATTAAACAGAAAATTAAGAATGACTTGTTTCAGTTTTTGACGGTCAGCATAGACCTTCGGTAAACCTCGAATGAGATCGGTTTCAATCACAATGAGTTCATGGGAAGGGCGGACGCGTAGCGTATACAAGCACGATTCCAAAATCTCATTCAGATCTTCTTCTCGCAAGAACGGTTCAATTGGTTTGGCATAATCCAATATTTCTCGAGTTAGTCGTTCAATACGAAACACATCTTCCTTGACCACTTTGCTGAATCTAGCCAAAAACTGTTCATCGTCTTTTCGTTCCGGTGCCAAATCCACAAAGGCTTTAATTGAGGTTAAAGGATTGCGAATTTCATGGGCCAAGCCTCCTGCCATGGTCTCTAGTGAGCGCAATCGGTCAGTTCGGCGTACTAATGATTGAGATTGTTTGAGCTCTTCATACAAGAGAGCATTATCCAAGGCCACTGAAGCTTCTTGGGACAAGGTGGCTAGTAATTCTAAATCTTGGACTGAATAGCTCCCGTCGTCTGTTATTCGTGGGCCAAACACACAAAAGCCTAACAGGCGATTTTTGTTGACCAGAGGTAGACAGACCTCTGCTCCGATTTGCCCAAGTTTGGTCAGTACCACTTGCGATTCTTCATCTGTGGCGAAGTCTTTCAAATCATTGACCAAAAAACTTGTTGTCCCTTGTTGCCAGGAGTCTTCCAATAATGAGCGGGATGCAAGGTGTACGTCAGAAAACTCGGTTAATAATTTTCCAAAACTTGATACGGGATGATAGTCCTGGCCGCTTTTCTTTCGTAAATATAAGGTACCCCATTGGAGTCCTAACGTTGGGCAGATCGATTGAACAATTGTGGCCGTCAAATCTTGAAGTTCTAAAATAGAGACCAGGGATTTCGAAAAATTCAACACGGTCTTATATTGATCATACCGCTCCTTAAATAGCGCTTTCGTAATGAGATTTTTTGCCTGCGTTTTCAATGAAGAGGCTCCAAACACCAGAAGCAACAACACGAAAAGTTCAAGTAAGGAATACCCAATATTGATGGATCCTAAATACCAATGTTGGCCGAGTAGTAAGACGGGATAGGCGGGAAATGCAATCAATACGACAAGTAGGCTGCCGGTGACACCGCGTTCCAATGCCGTACCAAGGTCAAGAAGGCGATAGCGGAGAAGGGTGAACGCAACCACAGAGATGTACACGGTTGCCAAAATTGCCCCGACAGGTTGTATGTTGATGCCATACCACAAGGGGAAGGTGGTGAGGCCACCACCGTACGCCACAATAGAACCACCAACTAAAAGATAATACCGTGATCGTTCGGCGCCATGTTTTCTCTGAGCGGCTTGGAACAATAACCATGTCCCATAGAGAGAACAGAGCCCAAACCAGAGGAGATAGAAATGAAAGACAGGTCCGGGTTGTGGCCAGAACGAAAAACCTCCGGCAGGCTGAACGTTAACCACAAAATAGGGTGTTCCATTGGCAACCCATAAGAAGGTGGTGACGCCAGCGATGACCCACAAAAATCGACGCTTATGGTGGATGTGTTCAAATTCCAGTAATGTGAAGACGTGCCAGACAAAAGTCCCGGGGAGGGCAATTGCCCCAATCATGAGGAGGCGTACACATAATAACGCCGCATCATGGGATGAGGAAATTTGCCATGCTCCATAGCCAAACCCCCAGATTGCAGCTGCGAGCACATAGAAGGCATAGGCTTGATGCTTAGGATGAGAAGGATTTTTGGCAAAAACGAGTAGGCCGGAAATGGTGGCGACTAGACCGGTCAGAAATCCACTTAAGGCATGCAGGGTCACGTAGAAGAAAATTCCCCGGGTGAGAAAAAGGCATCCCTAGCAACGGTTTTGCCACATGAAGGCTTATTGGACAATAAATATGCCTAGAAGTCAAAGCTTTGGGGTTCTTCCTCCCTTTCCCACATGGTCTCATTGAAGGCTCACGACAGCTGTTGCTGAACGAGTCTGTGGTTCATGGCTATTCTGAGAATCGTGTTCTTTCTGAGCTCATTGAGCGATTTCAACTCGTGGGTCTGCTGAAAAAACCCGCCAGCGGCGTTCCCTGACTTCGCCGGAGCGGCTTCGCGCAGGCAGGTCGCCATTTTTCCGTGCTCACATACTGCCAGTATGCTCCGCGCGCAAGAATGGCTGTGGCCTTTCCTTCGACAAGCTCAGGGCAGGACTGGACGGGCCGACCCGACGTTCTTGATCGCCAAGAGCTTCCTGGCGAAACATGGCCTTTGCTATCTTCGTTATTCAACACTCCACTCGTGCAAAGTCATGCCGCGCCTTTGAAATCATTGGATGTGTTGCTGATTGGAGTTTTCGGTCCAGTAGTCTTTTGCAATGGACGCAATGAAAAATTTCCAGCAGCGATGGGCTTTTCTAAGATAATCACATACGCTTGGTTGGCAAATGCAGGATACACCCCTGCATGCACGCATCCCAGCGAATCTAAAGCTTTTTCCCATTCTGTTTGATCGAAAAAACGAAATTGCCCTTCTTTTTCGGCTTGTCGAATTTTCCCGTAATTATTCAGGAGTTCCCGGGCTTCCGCTTTCTGAGCATGTTCCTTCGCCTGGTTGATTAGATTTTGGTAGATGCCGGAAAAGTCTCCATTGGGTTTCAGATTGGAAAGTACCATTCGGCCGCCGGGAGCAAGAACTCGATACAATTCTTGTAAAGATGAGTGAGGATCAGCCACATACCCAAGAACCAAGTTTGAAACGATCCGATCAAATTGGTGATTATGAAATGGCAACGGCTGCTGCAAGTCTACCTGTGCCCATGCCATTTGAAAGGAGGGAAACTCCGGCGAACGTGTATTTTGCAGCCCGTGGTACGTGTGAGTCATGTGTGCTTGAGCTCGTCCAAGTGCTTCAGAGCTCGCATCGATACCAACATAGCGAATCGAATGCTCTGAAGTTAGAGAAGGAAAAGTGTGTTGATGTTTCAGAGATTCCAATAAAAACAGCCCCGCATTCCCATTGCCACATCCGACATCTAACACATATTGCCCTGCAGTAATGGGCCCCAACGCCCGAAACACATGATCTAACAGTTGAACATAATCCTGACATTTTCCCACGGATTGAAAATGTCCAAGATAATCATCCCAAAAACCTTGGCCAACATCGGTGTGAGAATGTGCCTGTAATGCCATTTTTTCATGGCGATTTTGCCGACCAAGGGTTAGACGATTAGGTTCATGAATCTCAGTTTGAGATGCGGCACATGCGACATGGTTTCGGCAATGATCAATAATGTGTCGATAGGTTCTGCGTGCCACTTTTGGATTTTCTTGAATTCGATGTAACGCTTCAGGTATATCCAGCCATTCTGATACACGTGTGCCTGCGGCCTGCTTCACCATTTCAGCATCCTGGCGGTCAATCCAACAATCTTTCCCTGCTGAGATATAGAAGATTGGAGTCTGCAAGGCCCGCACATTGTCAATCGTGTGATTGAGTTTGGAGAAATTATTGGTTGCGGCATCGGTTAAAAAGTGTCCATTCACATTAAATCCCAAAATATTTGTGGAATAAGGAATGTGTCCCTGCCGATAGTTGGCAAAGAGGTCTTCTTGATGAACCGTGGCCACGGTTCGTTCAACATCGACGACTCCAACCAGCAGAACTAACAGTGCCAGTGAAGGTTCCTCTACTTCAGCTTTGATGGTGACCGGCCCAGCTAAACTCGACGCCACTCCGATAACCTGGCTCTGAGGCCATTGCTGACGAACAAACCGTATTACCGACTGGAAATCCTGTTTCATTGAAGAAAGGGTAAAACCAAAGTGCTGCCCATCACTCTCTCCCACATGATTGGTGTGGTCATAACGCACAACATGAAACCCATTGCTGGCAAAATAATAGGCTAACGTAAGATAGTCACGCTTCGTTTCCCCATAGCCGGGAGCCATGACCACAACCGGCAATCTGGAAAGATCAGTTTCAATTGGATAATCATGATAGGCGATAATAGTGTGGCCTTTGGAATTTTCCAGCGCCACTCTGTTGCTCTTAATAGGTTGATTAGCTGGAGAAGCCTGATTGTTTGGATTGCAGAATGTCTGTGTTTTAGAAACTTGAAGAGGGTGGGATTCATGATTCTGGAGTTCGTTGTCACATGAAGGACCCGACTTAGGTTTCGTGACTTGGCTCATGACAAAACTGCCAGGCTCCAATGCGAACGAATCAATTGGAGAATTATCCAATGTTCTGGGAGGTTTTTGTGAATGATGAAGCATCACACGAAGAAGGGTGCTCCCTTCCCATACCGTCGGCCCTCGATTGATTGTGACGTGTTGAATCGTTCCCTGCTGCATTGAGGTCAATAGTGTGGACCTTGTTCCAAAACACTGAAAGGTCATTTCCTGCCCGACGTGTACGGGAGGCATTCCTTGTAGGTTCAATTCTAAAGCTCCTGTTGCCCCTAGTTGTATCTGACCTTCCCAATTTCCGCCGAGACAATGAAAAAATACTGGAACGGGAGCACATCCGTTTAGTGCTGGTTGTCTCTTTTCTCTGAATAGTTCAGATCGTTCGGGAGCGAATTCTTGATTTCTTTTCGAGACGGATGTTGACGTGTCCAATAAAATTTCATTCATCATTCTTTCCCCCATTTAATTAAGTGTTTTTACTTACTTTTTTGGTCAAAGAATTCCCCGGGTTCACAAGAACCCCCACGAAGTTCAACCGAATTTAGTGAACTGTTTTAAGAGCAAATCGGAGAAGGCTGGTCGGCAGGGAGAGGGTTGCTGAATCGCCTGAATGATTCAGGGCGCCTTCGGATTTTTTCTCTTATGACTTAGTACTAGAGCAACCTAAATGCCAAAGTTTTGGCAAAAAGAAATTCCTTGGAAATACTGGGAAATTTTTGCCGAAGAAAGCAGAAACACGGCATTGAAACGTGAAAAGTTCATTATGAGCTGTCGAGCAACTGACAGGGCCAGAGCAATTGCGTAGAGATCCCTGACATGCAGGAATGACTTTTTTCATTGACTCCGCCCTATGGTCTACCTAGAATTCATTCACGATTGCCAACATCACGAGGAGGTTCGTATGAAACACGGCACCATCCACAATGTTGTCCTGGCTTCCTATCCTGGAGCCGGAAAAACCAGCCTCACTGAAGCTCTCGCCTTTTCGGCCGGACTCATTCCCAGTATGGGCCATGTCTTACAGGGCACTACTCTTGCCGACTTTGAACCGGAAGAAGTACATCGTCATCATTCCTTGAGTTCTGCGCTGATTCAATTTGAATGGCAGGGGACAAGAATGAACGTCCTGGATACTCCGGGTATGTCGGATTATGGAGTGGAGGTCCAGTCGTCGCTGAGGGCTGCGGATGGCGTGATTTTAGTGATCGGGGCTGGAACGGGGCTTCGTTCAGAAATTGAACGGGTGTGGGACTTGATTCAAGAGCAGGAACTGCCTTGTTTGATTTTTATCAATGAATTAGATAAGGACGGGACCGATTTTACGGCGATCTTGGAGGAGTGCCAAAAAAGCTTAGAGCTGAAGGGGGTACCGCTGACGATTCCAGGAATGCAAGATGGACAACTGTCGGGAGTCATTGATCTCCTATCTCGCCAGTTCGTAACCTCTCATATACAGGGACCAAAATTTCAACGAAAGGATCTTTTGGCAGAACATGAAACGTTGACAACTGAGCATCGACGTCGGCTTACCGAACTAGTGGCCGAGACGAATGATCAACTGGTGGAAAAGTACCTCACGGATGGAGAGCTGTCGGATGAAGATCTGATTGATGGCTTGACGTTGGGTACTCTGGAGCGAAAAATTGTTCCCGTTCTTTGTGGATCAGCAACCAGCAACGTGGGAATAGCGAGTCTTTTGGATGCCGTCATCCGTTTTCTGCCCTCGCCTGAAGATCGCGCCAAGTTACATCCCTTGGCTGGTATTCAGCCACAAACTCAGGAAGCCTGTCAGCGACATCCCAACCCTCAAGAACCATTTTCGGGCCTCGCATTTAAAACTACGATTGATCCATTCATGGGTCGTCTCACCTATGTTCGAGTCTTGTCGGGAACACTCCAAGCCGATTCAGCTTTTTTCAATGCTTCACGGCAAGTCAAAGAAAAAGGTGGGCACCTCTTCTTTTCTATCGGGAAAAAACATCAACAAACCGATCACGCGGACGCGGGCGATATTGTGGCAATCGCTAAGCTTAAAGACACACAAACTGGCGATACGATTTGTGAAGAGAAACATCCCATTGCCTACCCCGGTCTTACGATTTTAAAACCTGTCATGTCTTATGCGTTAGAGGTTAAAAGTAACAAAGAAATCGACAAGGTGAGTTTAGGCTTACATAAGTTGGTGGAGGAAGATCCCTCTCTGGAATTTTTGAGAAATGATGAAACCAAGGAAATGCTTCTGAGCGGGGTAGGGCAAGTCCATATCGATGCGACCTTAGAAAAGTTACGGCGGAAATATGGGGTAGACGTAAATTTACATATGCCAAAGGTGCCCTACAAAGAAACGATTCACCGTATGGCTCAAGCCCAAGGCAAGTACAAAAAACAAACAGGAGGACATGGGCAATTTGGCGATTGTTGGTTGCAGATTGAACCGCTGTCCCGGGGAAAAGGCTTCGAATTTCACAACAAGATTGTGGGCGGCGCGATTCCGAGGAATTTTATCCCCGCCGTTGAAAAAGGCGTACAAGAAGCCATGCAACATGGCATTATTGCCGGCTTTCCGGTGATCGACGTGCAAGTCACTGTCTATGATGGCTCACATCATCCGGTTGACTCCTCAGAAATGGCCTTTAAAGTCGCTGCATCAATGGGCTTCAAGAAAGCTATGGAGTCAGCCCAAGCAGGCTTGCTTGAACCAATCATGGCTGTGGAAGTGACTGTTCCTGATGATCTGGTAGGAACCGTCATTGGTGATCTCAACTCGCGTCGTGGGCGTATTCAGGGGATGGATGCCAAAGGCCATCATGAAATCGTCAAAGCTCATGTGCCCTTAGCGGAAATGCTCACCTATGCACCAACGCTCACATCACTGACTGGAGGAAAAGGCAGTTATCGAATGGAATTTTTTGGCTACGAAGACGTTCCCAAAGAATTGGTCAATCGAGTCGTAGAAGAACAACAGAAGGAAGCGGTCGCGTCGACTTAGTGAGGGTGCGTGTATTTCGGAAAGAATAACCGTTCAGGTTATAAGAGCAGGCAACCGCCTTCATGTACCAAGGTCTTCGCACGGTACTATGAACTGCATCTTCTGAGGAAGATCGTACTTGAGCACTAGCACTCCACGTTGTTCTTATAAGCGCTAAAGGCTATATTTTTATAACTTCTTTCTACGACGAAAGAGTTCCAGACATACTAAGCCAGATATGAAAAGGCCTAACGTACTTGGCTCAGGAACGGGAGTCGAGGACTCTTTGGTTAATCGCACATTGTCGAGAATCAAGCCAATGTTGTCTCCACCATTGTCTCCACCTGAGGCATGAGCAAAGAACAATGTTCCTGTGGTTGAGGCATCGGAAGAAACCATGCGTGTGACTGTCTGAAAAGGATCGTCAAAATCCCGCACGAACGTTTCTTGGTAAAGAGAACCAAGCACCACGGTAACAGCGTTGTCACCCTCGTTTTGATTCGGGAACTCACTGCATATAGGAGAAGTGGTGGCGCAGGGGCCTGCCAAATCAAAGGTGAGAATGATTTGGTCATTCGGATTAAATGAAAAGGTGTTCTTCGATTCAAGCCTTCCCGCATGGCTTGTCGACCCATCTAGGTCGAGATAGAGGCCGTTGCCTGGGTAAAAATCCACGAATCCATTACCTAAGAGATCGACACTGCCATTTGTTACGTTCCAGTTGGTGAAAGTAGAGAAGTTCGTTTGTCCCATACCGCCGTTCTCATTATCAAAATTATCCTCTAGAAGAGTCATGGTAGCTGCGAATGCCACCTGAGAAATGCAAAGGAGAAAACCGGCAATACAGACCATGAGACCAATTAAAGTCTTGCGTTTGCTTCTTAATGCCGTAGGATGAATCATAAACATTCTCCTTTCTTAAGATTTGTCTTTTCTCCCTTGATAGACTTCTACTTTGCAATAGAACCACGTAGAGGGGGAAACTTGCAGGAGGCTCTCAAAGAAACGACCAGACTTTATAAGTCAGGCTAGTCAATAGTTCCATTAATTATGCAAAATTAACCGTGAAATGACGTAAAGTCAATGCAGGATCTGTCATGTATGAATGACCTCGCCTTGCTTGAAGCACAATAACTAAAGAGCTATGAATAGAATGAAAACAATAGTAGTGGTAGTTGTCACTGGATTGGGGATGATGACCTTTGGGGGAATAACGTCAGCCAACCTGCTTGAAGTCAAGAAAGCTGTGGAAGGGACTCTTTGTCGAAAGCTCGCGACAGACTATGCAAAAGATCCTAGCACTTTGACTGTGCAAACCATTGCTCAACTGCAAATCTGTCTGGCGCAAACTCTGCAAGCCGCACCTTCACGTGCCATACCCAAAAATTTCGATATTCAAGCCCCACCTCCTCCATCATCCAATCGTGTCGACACCATACTTCCAACTCCACCAACCCCGCCTACGCCTCCCCAATCCATTAGGATTAAGTGATTAAAGCATTAGTCCCGGCTGTTTTCGTGAGTCTGCACTCTGACAGCTGCTTTTCCGCCAATTAGGTTTATTGCAGGAATGGCAGTATGACCGAGAGGAGATAATGGATACCCGATGACATATGTTGAGCATGATGCAGCAGAACTGAATCGCCTATATTTTTAACATGTGGAGAAAGCCAGAGAAAAGAAAAAATTTTTTATTGCTGGGTTTTGAGGACGATGAAGAAGGCGCGGGCTTTGCGGATGATGCGGAGAAGGACGGTTTGCCCGGGTTTAATTTTTTCTAAGGCTGCAGAGAATTGTGCGACACTTCTGACTCCTTGACGGTTGACTTCAGTAATAAAATCACCTTCTTGAATGCCTTCTGAATGAGCTAGACCGCCTCGCTCTACTTTTGAAACTAACACTCCAACTGTTTCTTTCAGTTCAAACTCTTCGGCTAGGGCTGCCGTGAGCGCTTGAACATCCAAGCCTAATTTGATCTCTGATTTTTGTGAGGGGAGTGAGGCGAAGGTTGTTTTTTCCGGCCTTTCGGCCATTGGAACATGATAAATCAACTCTTTACCGTCTCGCAGCAAGTGAACTTTGGCTTCTTGCCCAGGTCCAACTTGGGCCACCAAGCGGGACAGTTGATTGGGTGAGTCAACAGACTGGTCATCGACCTTCAAAATAATATCTCCGGGCTTAATGCCTGCGGCATGAGCCGGGTCATCTTCATAGACTTCATTAATAAGAACGCCTCGTCCTTCCTTAATTCCAAATTGTTTGGACAGTTCTTTTGTTAACGCCTGAATGCCTACACCCAGCCAGCCCCGCACCACGCGACCTTGTGAGACCAATTGATCAACCACACGAGAGACCATGTTTGCAGGGATAGAGAACCCTATGCCTTGTGCCATATGGATAATGGCCGTATTAATGCCGATGACTTCACCGCGAAGATTAAATAAAGGACCACCTGAATTTCCTGGATTAATTGCTGCATCAGTTTGGATGAAGTTTTCATATTTGGATAAATTTAATCGTTCACGTCCAATTCCACTAATGACGCCTAAAGTCACAGTTCGATCCAGTCCCATTGGATTGCCAACAGCCAAGACCCATTGGCCTACTTTTAGGTCTCGCGAATTGCCAAATTGTGCCGCAGGTAATTCTCGGTCAGTTTCAATCTTAATAACGGCAATATCTGTTTCTTTGTCGCGACCAATAATGCGTCCAATTTGGTGTGTTTTGTCAGAGAGACGGACTTCAGCTTCTGTCGTATCTTCACCCACAACATGATTATTCGTTACGATAATGCCATCCTCTCGGACAATGACACCGGAACCGCTTCCTTGGGCATAGGAACCCCGTCTCTTAAATCCCTGAGGCGAGGTGATTTCTCGAATCGGCGTAATGTTAACAACCATAGGCGTGACACGTTCCGCTAGGCTGGTAATTGAAAATTGAATTTCTTCCAAAGCTTGAAGCCCACGGAGCTCTTTATCTGTTGGCGCAGTGGCCCAAGCGAAACTTAGTGGCAAAAAGGCATAAACGATTGAATAGATAGCTATTTTTGATAGATTTTTCATATAATTTCTCGAATATCTAAATGTCGCATAATAAATATTATGTCAAATAGACGAGAAGCTTATTTTTGGCTCTGTCCCCTTTAAGAGTCGAACGATATTATCTTTGTGACAGTACACAATTAATGCTAACACTGCTAACGCAAAAAGGAAAAGGAAGAAGTTTCTTTCGTAAAACCATGCGAGAAACGGAAATGCCGTAAATGCAGCTAGCGCGCCACCTGACGAATATTTGAACAATACGACAGCAGTTAGCCAAACTCCCAGTAAGCATAGACCCAAAAATAAGCTCATGCCACAGACTGCACCTAAGGCCGTCGCCACGCCCTTGCCACCTTTAAATTTGAGGAATACCGAAAAAATATGTCCAAGAATAACTGCAAGACCTATAAGAAGCACCCAGCCATGTGGAGTTTCTAGGTATAAAGCCAGACCTGTTGCTAATGCCCCTTTCCCGATATCTCCAAGCAGAGTCAGTATGCCGGCTTTTTTGCCTGAGACTCGCAAGACATTGGTAAATCCAATATTTTTACTGCCTTGAGTGCGGGGATCCGTCTCTCCTAATGCTTGGCTGACAATCAACCCAAACGGAATTGATCCTAAAAGATACGCTCCTAGGGCAGCCAGGACATACATAAACATTCATGCTTATCTTTAGAAGGAGCTACCAATATTGTGGGCTGAGTTTTTTAAAGATAAGGACGAGGTAATGCCAGCCTGAAGCTAGTGAGAGGACTAACGCCACATAGAGTAGAACGAGACCTACAGAGGACAACGCACCTTGAAATTCTGGCCAAGCCGTGTGGAAAATAAGACAAAGAATCCCTCCAATTTGACCAACAACTTTAAATTTCCCCAATGAGTCAGCCGGCACGATAAAGCCTTCTTTTGCTGCCACTGCTCTCGCTCCGGTGACCACCAACTCTCTGGCAATCATGACGAGCGCAAGCCAGACTGCCACCTGTTGAGATTGCACGAGAAGAATAAGGCCTGAAGCCACCAGGAGTTTATCGGCTACAGGATCCAACAATTTCCCTAAGTTCGTGATTTGCCCGCTTCGTCGAGCTAGATATCCATCTAGGAAATCCGTGAAAGCCGCAGCAGAAAAAACCAACCCAGCCCATAAAGCTCTCTCCGGGGTCGGCTCTAAATAGAGCCAAACAAACACAGGAATTAAGAGAATCCTCAGAAGAGTAATGGAGTTAGGAAGATTCAAACTTGCCTCTCTACTTTCTAGATTGGCATGTGGCGCTTTAGATTTTAGGATATCTGAAGAGTTCATTGTTTCTTTTTAAATTTAAAGCGCGATATCAAGTAAGAGCAGAAAACATTCCTTTTCCTGCAGCTTCCCAAATAGTTTTTAATTGAACAAGTAGCATTTTCAATTCACTTAACCGTACCATATTGGGGCCATCGGATAGCGCTTCCTCTGGATGAGGATGGACCTCCATGAAAAAGCCATCGCACCCCACCGCCGCTGCCGCTCGAGCCAAGGGAGCGACAAATTCTCGCTGGCCTGAGGAACACGTTCCTCCTCCACCTGGTAGTTGGACACAATGGGTCGCATCAAAAATGATCGGATAGCCCAAATCCCTCATGACCGGCAAGGAGCGCATATCCACAACTAAATTTTGATATCCAAAACTTGAACCTCGTTCGGTTAAGCAAATGTTCTTCGTGCCAGCTTCTTCCAGTTTTTTCACAACATTAGTCATGTCCCATGGAGACAAAAATTGGCCTTTTTTGACATTTACGACTCGGCCAGACTTTGCAGCAGCAGCTAACAAGTCAGTTTGCCGACAAAGAAACGCGGGAATCTGCAAAATATCCGCCACGTCAGCTACTTGAGATACGTCCTGTACCTGATGAATATCGGTAAGAATGGGGACACCAACGTCATCTTTGACTTTCTTGAGAATCCGTAATCCTTCATCAAGCCCTAAGCCGCGAAAAGAAGAAATCGATGTTCGATTGGCCTTATCGTACGATGCCTTAAAGATATACGGAATTTGTAATTCTTGAGCAATCTTCGAGATTGTCGAGGCAGTATTTAAAGCAATACATTCACTTTCAATGACACAAGGACCAGCAATTAAAATATGCGGGGCATCTCCACCCACTGCAATGGAGCCAATTTGAACGTGAGAATATGCCATGGGCAATCCGGTCGTCAGGTGCCGAATTTTCGTTGAAGTGCCGCTCCGATAAACGCGGTAAAGAGCGGATGAGGGGAACAGAGTCGTGAGTGAAATTCAGGGTGAAATTGGGTACCGACAAACCAGGGGTGTCCTTGCAACTCAATAATTTCAACCAATTTTTTATCGGGAGAGGTCCCGCTGATGACTAACCCTTTAGCGGTTAATGTCTCTCGGTAATCATTATTAAATTCATAACGATGACGATGACGTTCATGGATATTTGATTCTTGATAGGCTGTAGCAGCTAACGTATTTGCCACTAATGTACAGGGAAAAGCCCCCAAGCGCATGGTCCCGCCTTTATCTTGAATAGAACGTTGCTCAGGTAGTAAATCAATTACAGCGTGAGGCGTTTCCGCATTGAATTCTGCGCTATTGGCGTTGTCTAAAGTAGCCAGATGACGTGCAATTTCAATAACCGCACATTGCATCCCAAGACAAATGCCCAAAAATGGTAGGTGCTTTTCTCGCACATGTCGAATAGCCTCAATCTTCCCTTCGATCCCCCGAATGCCGAATCCTCCAGGAATCAGAACGCCATCAACATCAGCCAGAAGGCGCTCAGGTCCTTTTTTTTCAATTTCCCCAGACTCGACCCACTGGATTTTTACGTTTGTCTCATCTTTCAGACCACCGTGGACAAGGGCTTCAGAAAGACTTTTGTATGATTCCCGTGATTCAACATATTTTCCGACAAGGGCGATTGTGACTTCATGACGCGGCCGTTTGATCGTTTGCACTAGGATATCCCAATCACGAAGATTAGGCGGACGGGTTTCAAGGCGGAGAGACCGTACTATCAGTTCATCTAACCCCTCTTTTCGTAAAACAATTGGAACTTCATAGATCGATTCCACGTCTTTAGCGGTGATCACGGAATCTTTATCCACATTACAAAATAGTGCAATTTTATCCTTGACCCCTGGCGGGAGATAACGATCGGTCCGGCAAAGGATGATATGTGCCTGTATTCCGATTTCGCGCAATTTATTAACGGAATGTTGCGTTGGCTTGGTTTTGAGCTCTCCGGCTGTTCCAATGTAGGGCACGAGCGTCAAGTGAATATACAGGGCATTTTCGCGTCCAACATCATAGGGCATTTGCCGAATGGCTTCGAGAAATGGAAGACTTTCAATATCACCGACGGTTCCCCCAATTTCCACGATGACCACATCAACATCATGCGCGACATTCATGATCGCCTGTTTAATGGCATCCGTAATATGAGGGACTACTTGAACTGTTGCACCAAGATACTCTCCTTTTCGTTCCTTTTGAATGACCGATTCGTAAATCCGGCCAGCTGTGCAATTATTGTCACGGCGTAATTGGACTGTCGTAAAGCGTTCGTAGTGCCCTAAATCCAAATCTGTTTCAGCCCCATCATCTGTCACATACACTTCCCCATGCTGATAGGGGTTCATGGTGCCTGGATCCACGTTAATATAGGGGTCTAACTTCAGGAAGGTAATGGTCATGCCTCGGCTTTCCAGCAAGTGCCCAATGGCGGCCGACGACAGCCCTTTTCCTAGAGAGGAAACAACCCCCCCGGTAATGAAAATAAATTTACTCATGATTGAAGCAATGGAAAATGCTTGAATGCAATGAATGTATCTTGCATGACTTCACCATATTGTTCCATCTCTTTTCAAGTCTCTCCATATGACAACATTTTCCTTCCATTCAACCCCATTAGTTCGTTACCAGAAATGATTCTGCAGTGGCAAGATCTTCTGGTGTATCAATACGAAGAGACGCATGAACGGTCTCCCACACCTGTATTGGCAGGCCATGTTCTAAGGCCCGAAGTTGTTCAAGTTTTTCGGCATCTTCAAGAAGCCCAGTGGGAAGATTTTGAAATTGCTGCAATGCCGTTTTTTGAAAAATATAGATTCCTAAATGCATCCAGGCTATGTGACCGGTTGCTTCAGGGATTCCATCCCGCCAACAGGGAATGGGGCTGCGTGAGAAATACAAGGCCTGTCCCTGCTTATCGGTGACGACTTTCACTATGGAAGGATTGGCGTAGTCTTCTTGTTTGACGATTTTTCTCTTCAAGGTGCCAATCTGTGCTTCTGAACGGACAAATGGCAAAATAAGGTCACTCAGTAAGTCAGCATGAAGCAAAATTTCATCGGCCTGTACATTCACCACCACATCATGCGTCAGTTCGGATGCCACCTTTGCTACGCGGTCAGTCCCGGTTCGACAAGATTCAGTGACCAGACGGGCGTCTCCACCAAAATCTTGTACCGTTTGTAGGATCGTCTTATCTTCTGTGACCACTAAGATTTGACCTGCTTGTGGGACACGCTGCACAGCTTCATAGGCATGCTGAATCAGAGGTTTGCCCGCGATTTTTTTGAGGGGCTTGCCAGGAAACCTTGAGGATCCATAGCGAGCCGGAAGACAAATACTCACCATAATGGATTAAGGGATATCATGTGTGAAAACATGTCGAAGCTGAGATTGTGTAACGGTGGCTGTCCCCACGATTCCAACAACGATGCCTGCAGCCTGATTGGCCAGAACTGCGGCATCCGCAATGGGAGCCTTTGCACTTAACGCCAACGCCAGAGTACTAATGACCGTATCTCCTGCCCCTGTCACATCATAAACCTGTCGAGCCACCGCCGGAATGGTCCATGTATTTCCATTCTGTTCAAAAATACTCATGCCCTCTTCTCCCCTGGTCACGACCACAGCCTGACAATGCAACCGCTTTTGGAGAGACGTGCCAATCTGTTCGATCGGAATCTCTTGAGTCGGCAAATATCCTGCTGCTTGTTTAGCTTCAAGATGGTTGGGAGTGATGACCGTCACCCCCGCATAGTAGGACATATGTTCGACTTTGGGGTCCACAATAATGGGTACCTCATATGGTTTTGCCAGTTCTCGAATGTGTTGCATCAGTTCTTCTGTAATCAGACCTTTCGCATAATCGGAAATCACAATACAGGAAAGATGAGGCAGCCTCGCAGTCACATGCCGAAGAATTTTTCGTTGAATTGGCTGAGAGACGGAATCACGATGCTCCACATCAAATCGAACGATTTGTTGGTTATGTGCGATAACTCGGGTTTTTTTAATGGTTGGGCGGCTTTTGTCGATGAAAATTCCGGGTCCTAGCTTTGATGGGTGATGAATCTCTTGTAAGACCTGTTTGCCGGCTGCATCGGAGCCCAATACGCCACATAGTTCAACTTGGCCTCCCAGAGAGAGAATATTTTGATAGACGTTTGCCGCTCCCCCCATTCGATAGGACTCGGATTTCACGTGCACAACTGGAACTGGCGCTTCCGGTGAGACCCGGCTTACCGATCCCCAGATATAATGATCCAGAATTAAATCCCCAAGGACTAAGATATTGGTCTGAGAGAAACGGCGAAGATATTGAGAGAGTTTTCGTGAGGAAATTGTGGCAACAGAAGAAAAAGTCTTCATGCAAGATACGCGAAAGAAAAAAGAACTATCGAACGAGGACTATGGTTATGTGTTACTGAATGCCTTTTCCGATTCTGCCCCAGCGAATCCAATCTTTCCAATCCCCCTGCCCTTTCCACGACCAGTACACAAGGAACGCACGCCCCTTAATTTTATTCATTTTCACAAACCCCCAAAATCGACTATCCAGACTTTGATCTCGATTGTCGCCCATCACAAAATACGAGTCAGCAGGGACTGTTAGTGGTCCTAGATTGTCGCGTGGATTAATGCGGCCATCAATCATTCCAGGATCCACCCTTTGCGTGAAGTCCTTATCTTTAAACGGTTCTCCGTTGATTAAAATTTTTTTATTTTGAATTTCAATCACATCGCCAGGAGTCCCAATCACTCGCTTAATAAAATCTTTGTTCTCATCTTCAGGATAACGAAAGACGATGACATCCCCACGTTTGGGAGGGTCAAAATTCATGAGGATGGTAGAAGAAAAACAAGTGAGTGGCGGAAATGCCACCTGAAACTCGCAGTCTTGGGGCAATTGGACGCCGTAGGCTAATTTGGAAACAAGGATGTGATCGCCTATTAATAAAGTGGGAATCATGGATCCTGAAGGAATTTTAAAGGCCTGCACAACAAAGACACGAATGGTCAATGCCAAAATAATGGCAATAATAAGGGCTTCAGCATATTCTCTGACAATGGATTTTGTGGACGAAGCTTTGTCTTTGCCGACCGAAGTCTCAGGAGACGATTTTTCTAGGCTGGAATTTGACGGTTCAGTTGGCTGCGGTTCGTGATCGGCCATCAGCAACTCAACTCGGATCGGTTTTAAGAATGGCCAGAAAGGCTTCTTGGGGTACTTCTACCCGTCCTATTTGTTTCATTCGCTTTTTCCCTTCTTTTTGCTTTTCCCATAATTTCCGTTTCCGGGAAATGTCTCCGCCATAACATTTGGCGGTCACATTTTTCTTAATGGCTCCAATCGTCTCCCGCGCAATAATTCGCTTCCCAATGGCCGCTTGTATAGCAATCTCAAACATCTGTTTCGGAATCAATTCCTTCATTTTCTCAGCTAATTGGCGTCCACGAACCGTCACTTTGTCTTTATGGGCAATCATGGACAAGGCATCGATGGTTTCTCCATTCAATAGCAAGTCAAGTTTCTCTAACTCAGATTTACGGTAGCCCAAGAGTTCATAGTCCAAAGAAGCATACCCTTGAGTGCGAGATTTCAAGCGATCATAGAAGTCTAACACAATTTCATTTAAAGGTAGCTCATAGGTCAACATGGCTCGAGTGGGATCAAGATAGGTTAATTCAATCTGAATTCCTCGCCGTTCCTGACAAAGCTGGAGAATATTTCCGATATACTTCTCCGGAACGATAATCGTGGCCTTAATAAAGGGTTCTTCAATATGCTCAATATGAGAAGGGTCAGGAAGTTTAGATGGATTATCAATATCGATCACGTTTCCTGTGGTCGTATAGACTCGATACACGACAGTCGGAGCAGTACTGATAAGATCAAGACCATATTCTCGTTCGAGACGTTCCCGAATAATCTCCATATGAAGCAAGCCCAAAAATCCGCAGCGAAAACCAAAACCTAACGCCAGAGATGTTTCCGGTTCATAATCAAAAGAGGAATCATTGAGTTGTAACTTTTCCAATGAATCACGAAGATCTTCAAATTTGGCATTGTCTGTCGTATAGAGTCCGCAAAAAACTACAGGTTTGACATCCCGATAACCCGGTAAAGGCTCGGAAGCAGGATGCTTAGCCTCGGTAATGGTATCGCCGATCTTGGTGTCGGACAGTTCCTTCATACCAGCACAAATATATCCCACTTCCCCGGGAGCTAATTGAGGGACTTTGGTGCGCTTTGGCGAAAAGGTCCCGACTTCCAAGACTTCAAATTCTCGTCCTGACGACATCATTTTAATCGTCATATTTTGACGGATCGTTCCATCCATCACTCTCAACAGCACAATGGCACCTTGATAATTGTCAAACCAGGAATCAAAAATTAAGGCTTTTAAGGGCTCTTCTGATCGACCTATTGGTGCAGGAATAATATCAACCAGACCTTCGAGCACCTCCCGTACGCCTCGCCCGTCCTTGGCGCTCACCAAAAAGGCTTCATGTTCGGTCAGACCCAACACATCACGTATTTGTGTTTTCACACCGTCGACGTCTGCACTGGCTAAATCGATTTTGTTAATAACAGGAATAATGACTAAATCATTGGCTATGGCCAGGTACGCATTAGCAATGGTTTGGGCTTCCACCCCCTGCGTCGCATCAATGAGTAAGAGTGCACCTTCACAAGCGGCTAGACTCCGAGACACCTCATAGGCAAAATCAACATGTCCGGGCGTGTCGATCAAATTGAAGAGATAATTTTCTCCATTGGAGGTGTGAAATTCGGTGGTCACCGCATGCGCTTTTATGGTAATCCCACGTTCCCGTTCTAAATCCATATCATCGAGATACTGCGCGCGAAACTCACGTTGAGACACGGCTCCAGTCATTTCCAAAAACCGATCGGCCAATGTGGATTTGCCGTGGTCAATATGGGCAATAATAGAGAAATTTCGTATGTGGGTTTGCGGGAAGGTCTTACGCATTCAGAATGTCTAGGATTGTAGTGAGGCTTCAAAAGGTTGTCAAAACATTGAACATAAATTTTAAAGGTCTCCCCAAGCTCATACCATGAAACACCACCCAACCAGCCAACAGTTGCAAAACGATGATCGCCAGTACCTCTGGCATCCTTTTACACCCATGCAGGAATGGGAACAGCATACGCCCCTGATCATTGAAAAGGGGAAAGGTTCGTATGTCTACGATCTTGAGGGTAATCAGTATTTAGATGGGACTTCATCTATTTGGGTGAATCTCCATGGACATCGTCACCCAGTTCTTGATCAAGCGATTCGTCAGCAACTTCAAAAAGTCGCGCATTCCACACTTCTAGGTCTTTCGAACCCTCCTGCGATTCAATTAGCGAAAGCATTAGTTCGATTGGCACCAAAAGGACTCACCAAAGTCTTTTATTCTGATAATGGGTCTACGGCTGTTGAAATTGCCTTAAAAATGGCCATTCAATATTGGCAGCAACGTACTGCACCTCAACCTCACAAAACGCAATTTATCCACTTAGGCCTGGCGTATCATGGTGATACGGTTGGGGGAATGAGTGTCAGTGGCATTGAATTATTCCAAAAGCCTTTTTCAACACTTGTCTTTTCCGGCCGCCATCATATTGAGGCGCCGTACTGCTACCGATGTCCTCTGCATCTACAATTCCCTCAATGTCAGACAGCTTGCGTTGATCCGCTGGAAACATTTCTTCAAGCCAATCATGAAAAAATTGCTGGGATTATTATAGAACCAATGGTGCAAGGCGTGGCAGGGCTCATTCCCTCCCCTCCTGGATATCTGACACGTGTTCATCAACTCTGTCGGCAATATCAGGTGTTATTGATTGCCGATGAAGTCGCGACTGGATTTGGCCGAACGGGACGGATGTTTGCCTGTGAACATGAATCCGTGACTCCAGATTTGATGGCCGTAGCCAAAGGATTAACCGGGGGCTATCTTCCTTTAGCGGCCACTCTCACCACTGATGAAATATATTCGGCATTTCTAGGAGAGCCCCATGAAGGCAAAACATTCTTTCATGGCCATAGTTATTCGGGCAATCCATTGGGTTGTGCAGCCGCCTTGGCGAATCTTTCTATTTTTAAACGTGAGAGAACATTACAAAAAATACGAAGCCGCCTGCCAAAATTTTCGCAATTTCTCGAATCACTATCACAAGACCCATGGGTTGGAGATATTCGTCAATGCGGATATATGGTGGGCATCGAGTTAGTTCAGGATCCACACACCAAAACACCGTTTCCCCCTGAAGATCGCATGGGCCAGCGAGTGGGCATCACTGCCCGGACCCTTGGTCTGCTCATTCGGCCAATTGGCAATACAATGATTCTTATGCCTCCTCTGTCAGCTACCCTTCAAGAATTAAAACAAATGGTTGATATTCTCAAAATGTCAATTGCCATCATTCGTCAAGCAAGCACATGTAAGGCAGATGCTTAGTATGCGATGACTTTATGTCCTGTCGTCCAGAAAAAACTCTATCTAGATCAGTTCCACTCGTTGTCCCACTTGCAAATCACAACGATCGACGGCACGACCTTGTTTAATAAAAATTTCAAGATACCCATTACTGTTGATTAACATTTCAGGCAAGCCAGTGGCCCCTTCGCCATAATAGGTTTTGAAGTCTTTAATGGTGAAAGCTCCAACTCTGAGACCCGCGCAGTCTTGTTTTGTCACAGAACGAAAGGTCTCGATATCAGAAGGCGTGATGTCGGTAATGGCATTCCCAAAATGATCAATATAGATGATGCGCCCCTGAAGGACCTGCTGATTCATTTTCGGCGGGTCTTCAGGAAGGGTGACATGGTCATAGACCAATCGTCCGTACGAGCCAGGGACTTGGCCTTTGGTCAACCAAGCAGCCGACGGTGCAAACAAGTCCCGTCCATCAAATGTGGCCCCGGCTGAATCCAGCCGATATTGTTTATTTTCGATGGCTCGTACCTCAACAGACGCTTCTTCTTTTAACACGTAACTTAAGACGCCATTATCTGGCGCAATAAAAAAATAACGCGAAGTTGAAACCAGTAATGCCCGTCGATCGCTTCCCACATCTGGATCCACGACGACGACATGAACGGTGCCATCGGGGTAATATTGATAACAAGATTTCAAAAAAAACGCCGCTTGCTGGATCCCATGGGGAGGAATGCGATGAGTAAGATCCAGGATACGGGTTTGCGGGTTAATGCCCAGTATGACTCCTTTCATGCTGGGAACAAAGTAATCCGATTCTCCAAAATCTGTGAGAAGAGTGACCAAGGAAATCGCTGAAGGCATTATTCCGGCTCCTCAAAACAGATGGATTGAATTTCATATTCAATCGCTCCCGCTGGCCGATGGACTTCGACAATGTCACCCACTCGGTGCCCAATCAGTGCTCGACCAATAGGCGACTGAACCGAAATTGACCCATTCTTTAGATCTGCTTCTTCTTGGCCTACCAGGGTGTACCGCTTCTCTTCCTCGGTTTCCATATTCAATAACGTCACAGTCACTCCAAAGACAACGGTCTCACTGTCTCCACTCGTGATTTCGACAACCTGGGCACTGCCAAGTTTGTATTCCAGTTCGGCCATTCGGGTGTCAATAAACTGTTGATGTTCTTTGGCTGCTTTGTATTCGGCATTTTCTTTCAAATCGCCATGTTCGCGTGCTTCCGTAATGGCTTGAATCACCTTGGGGCGTTCCTCTCGCCGCAAACGAGTCAGTTCGGCTTGTAAGGCTTCATAGCCTTTTTTAGTCATTGGAATATTCATACATTACCACTCCCCATAATGAACAAATAATTGGCTATGGGCACCAATACATATTGGACATTCATCTTCAGAACTCAACATCATACCTACACAGGCTGATGATGATATTCCTGCAAACTCCTCACACTTATGGTTGTTTTTTTCATGGCCTCAATTCCAAAAACCGCGGCCTGCGCCCCTTGCATCGTCGTAAAATAAGGAACCCCGCCAAACACGGCAGCGGTCCGGATAGGCGCCGAATCCTCATGTGAGACTTTGTCGCCAACAGTGTTGATGACAAGAGCCAGTTCCTTATTCTTCAACAAATCTCCAATATGAGGACGTCCTTCATTAATTTTGTTCACAGCTTGAACCATCATGCCTTGTTTTTCCAAAAATGCGGCGGTCCCTTTTGTCGCGGTGATGGAAAATCCCAATTGACATAAACATTGGGCTAAACCAAGAGCTGCGGGCTTATCTCCATCCTTCACGCTAAGAAGAGCTGTCCCATTCAATGGAACTGGCAAGCCTGTTGCCGCTTGGGATTTGGCAAATGCCCAGCCAAAATTATCATCAATACCCATGACTTCTCCAGTCGAACGCATTTCGGGACCAAGCAGCACATCCGACACGCCAAGTTTTGTAAACGGAAAGACAGCTTCTTTGATGGCAATATGGGAACATTGTGGGGCTTCGAGAAAGCCAAGGTCTTGTAACTTTGCTCCAGCCATCACTTTCATGGCTAGTTTGGCGAGAGGAATACCAATGACTTTGCTGACAAAGGGAACGGTCCGAGAAGCTCGCGGATTGACTTCCAGAATATAGACCTGGTCCCCCTTGACGGCATATTGAATGTTCATTAATCCTTTCACTTGGAGTTCTTTGGCCAACAGCACTGTCTGTTGCTGAATATGACTGATGATGGTGGGAGAAAGAGAATGAGGCGGTAATGAACAGGCAGAGTCTCCAGAATGGATCCCCGCCATTTCCACATGTTCCATAATACCGGCCACGACAACGTCTGTTCCGTCGGCAATAGCATCAACATCAACCTCAACAGCATCTTCTATATAATCATCGACAAGTAAGGGGTGAGCACCCAAGTCAAATGCCGTGTCGTGTAGATAATGATCAAGAGAATCAGCATCATAGACGATCTGCATGGCTCGTCCGCCCAATACATATGATGGCCGCACCATAACAGGATATCCAAGATTAATCGCAATAATATGGGCTTCATGTGAAGACCGAGCCGTTCCATTACGGGGTTGTTGTAATCCTAACTCGGTCAACATATCACTGAAGCGTTTGCGGTCTTCTGCACGGTCAATAGCATCCGGCTGGGTGCCAACAATTGTCACGCCTTCTTGGGCCAAAGGTACCGCCAATTTCAATGGGGTTTGCCCTCCAAACTGGACAACGACACCTTCAGGTTTTTCGGTCTCAATGATTCGCAAAACCTCTTCTTTAGTCAAGGGTTCAAAGTAAAGGCGATCGGAAATATCATAATCGGTACTAACGGTTTCCGGATTACAATTCACCATAATA
Organism: Nitrospirales bacterium; assembly: GCA_965223295.1. Lineage (GTDB taxonomy): Bacteria > Nitrospirota > Nitrospiria > Nitrospirales > UBA8639 > Nitrospira_E. The sequence goes on from CBDCWC010000002.1 coordinate 646,292, forward strand.
GTCTCTATACCTTCTTCTTGCAGAGCCATGGCTGCATGAACACAGCAGTAGTCAAATTCAATGCCTTGACCAATCCGATTGGGGCCGCCCCCGAGGATCATAATTTTTCGCTGTTGAGTTGAGCGGGCTTCACACGTTTTACCCGAAGACGAATAGAGATAGGGCGTATGAGCTTCAAATTCACCTCCGCAAGTATCTACGCGTTTAAACACCGTCGATGATTCGCCCCGTTCCTTCTTTCGAGCTTTCCTGATCCAATCTTCATGACGTCCAATTAATTGGCCTAAGCGGTGATCTGAAAACCCTAAATTTTTCCCTCTATGGAGATTGGAGCGCAAATCATCGGGGAAATGTAACGAGGCTTCTACTAATGATCCAGTCCCAAGCGAAACCTGACAGGCCTCTACCCACTCAGCTTCAAAACGTACAAGCTGTAAAATTTCGTCTAAAAACCAACGGTCGATCTTCGTAATTTCATACAGTTCATCAACAGACATGCCAATCCTCAGCGCATCTGCTACATGCCAAATTCGGTCAGCCGTTGGTATCCGAATGGCCGTATGAATTGTATCTAAAAGCGGATGAGGATCAGAACCATTTTCGTATTTTCCATCTAATCCATGTAAAGACACGAGCCCGTAGCGATCGGTTTCAAGTGAGCGAAGGGCTTTTTGCAACGCTTCTTTAAAGGTTCCACCCAACGCCATGGCTTCGCCGACTGATTTCATGTGGGTCGTGAGGGTGCGATCAATGCCTTCAAATTTTTCAAACGTGAACCGTGGAATCTTGACTACGACATAATCGATTGTCGGTTCAAAGCAGGCCTTGGTGACTTGAGTAATGTCATTGGGGATTTCATCAAGAGAATAGCCAACCGCAAGCTTCGCCGCGATTTTGGCGATCGGAAATCCTGTGGCCTTGGAGGCAAGTGCCGAACTCCGCGACACGCGAGGATTCATTTCGATAACAATGAGATCACCTGTATCAGGATTGACGGCAAATTGAATGTTTGAACCACCCGTTTCGACGCCAATTTCGCGAATGATGCGTAACGCCGCATCTCGCATATACTGATATTCTTTATCCGATAGGGTCATGGCCGGAGCAACGGTAATGCTATCTCCCGTATGCACTCCCATAGGATCAATATTTTCAATGGGACAGACAATCACCACATTGTCTTTGGCATCCCGCATCACTTCCAATTCATACTCTTTCCAGCCTAGCAAAGATTTTTCCAAGAGAACCTGACCAACCGGACTGGTCGTTAAAGCCCAGTCAATATACTGGTCAAACTCTTCACGATTATACGCAATATTTCCTCCCGCCCCGCCAAGGGTAAACGATGGACGGACGATAGCCGGAAATCCGATTTCTTGAATCAGAGCTCGCGCTTCTGCACGGGATCGTATCGTTCCACTCGCAGCAACCTGCAACCCTATCCGTTCAATCGCTTGCTTAAAGAGATCGCGATCTTCGGCTTTTTGAATGGACGCATACGAAGCGCCAATCAGCGTCATGTCATATTTTTCTAAAACACCACGCTGAGCCAATTCCACCGTGATGTTTAGGGCGGTCTGTCCTCCCATTGTCGGCAAGAGTGCATCGGGGCGATCTCGCTCAATAATTGCTTCAAGAACTTCTACCGTAATCGGTTCGACGTAGGTTCGGTCAGCCAGATCAGGATCGGTCATGATGGTGGCTGGGTTACTATTGACCAACACTACCTCATATCCTTCTTCTTTTAAGGCTCGACAAGCTTGTGTTCCAGAATAATCAAACTCACAGGCCTGTCCAATGACGATAGGTCCAGATCCAATTAACAAAATGCGATGAATATCATTCCGACGGGGCATGGAGAAGTCTCAAGCAAGCCACATTATAATGAGGCATCCGATGGCGCAGTTTTTTCTGTTGGCTCAGCCGACTCTGGCCGATAGAACCGCATTGCCTGTGGAATCCAGGCTTCGATTTGATTAATCCGCGTCACATCTGACGGATGCGTTGACAAAAATTCAGGGACGGCATTTTGACTGCGGAAGCAAAACTTTCCGATCATTTTACGTGGACAACCGCTCATGCGTTCCCAAAACGGAACGGCTTCCCGTGGGTCATAGCCAGCCTTGGCCATTAATTGCAATCCAACAAAATCCGCTTCGGTTTCTTGAGCACGAGAATTTGGCAAGGCCACACCCACTCCATAGGCGCTCATGGCTCCAATTGCCACACCAGGATCGATACCTCCTGCAGCCGCTCCGGCTAACGCACCAAGATTCGCAATTTGTTCGATGATGCCTCGGCTATATCGCTCGGCGCCATGGCGCTGTAGTGCATGAGCGACTTCATGAGCCATCACAGTCGCTAGCCCAGCCTCGGTTTCTGTGTACTTTAACAGTCCGGTAAACACCGCAACTTTTCCACCTGGAAGGGCGAATGCGTTGATTTGCTCATCATCATCGATAACCGCAAACTCCCAAACATACTCAGGCTTATTGGCAACTTTGGCAATGCGTTGCCCGATTCGATTGACCATCAGAGTAATTTCTGGATCCCGGCTAAGCGGAGCGTTTTTCAGCACTTCCCGAAACGCCGATAGGCCTAAGGCAATTTCCTTTTCTTCAGAAATATAAATGAGTTGATCTCGTGCCGTCCCAGGAGCTTTTTGACAGGCAAAAATAAGCAAACAAGCGATTCCGAGACAGCCAGCTCTGACTATACTCAATTTGTGATAAACCTCTGGTCTAAACAGAATGTGATTCATTGAAAACGACTATCCTCTATGGAACCCACATATACATCATTTGTGGAGCTCCACCTTGTAGCAAGCCCAATACTGTGTTGACATTCATTGATGGAAATCCAATTTGCCCAACCGCAGGCGCTTTATACTGAGAATACATATTTTGATGCGTGTCAGGACTCTTTCGACTATAGGTTACAACCTGCGCATCGGTTAATTCAGCATCTTCTTTGGCACGTTCAATCGCATCGTCCAGATACCCGATCTCATCAATGAGCCCATGGTCTTTAGCAAGATCAGCCGTATAGATTCGGCCATCGGCCAATTCTCGAATTTTTCCCTTGCTTAAGTTCGGCCGACCGTTCTCGACAACTGTGAGAAAGCGTGCATAGAGCCGGTCTATCACGTCTTGAAAAATCTCGCGCTCATCATCGTTCATAGACCGAAATGGCGACCCCATAGATTTTTTGGGACCTGAAACGATGGCCGAAGGCTGAAGACCAACTTTTTCCAAAAGGCCTTCGGCGTTGACGGTCACCATGATCACGCCGATGCTCCCTGTTATCGTCGATGGATGAGCATAAATCGCGTCAGACGCCATGGCAACGTAGTAGCCGCCAGATGCACCGACATCCATGATGGAGGTAATAATCGGTATTTTGCGTTTCTGTTTAAACTCTTCAAGTTCATGATAGAGAATATCGGACGAGGTCACCGTTCCACCAGGAGTATTAATACGAAGGACAATGGCTTTCACATGTTTGTCTTTTTGAGCTTTGGTTAAAATTTCTTTCAAACGGGCAGGATGGCTGGGTTCTGAGAAAATTCCTGAATCTTTGCTTGTCGTCAAGGCTCCAGAAATATCAATGAGTAAAACTTTATCAGTCCCTTCACCTGAAATAGTCGTTTCCTGCAATTCGCCGTTTCCGGAAAAGAGATCAATGTGAATGCATCCGTTAGAAAGCAACAAAAACAGTGCCAATACCCAGCGTAATCTAACCTGCATGTTTCTGCCCTTTCATCATGTCAATAAATTGTTGAAAAAGGTAAGAAGAATCATGAGGGCCAGGTGAGGCTTCAGGATGATACTGAACCGAAAGAATTGGACTATCCAGTCCCACCATGCCTTCACAACAACCATCATTGAGACTACGATGAGTCACTTCCATCCGGCCAACGGAGGTATCAAAATATTGTGAGGCCCTGAACCCGGCGTCATCGCCTTTGTATGGAAGATCTACGGCAAAATTATGATTCTGTGAGGTAATTTCAATTTTTCTTGTCCGAAGATCCATCACAGGATGGTTGGCTCCATGATGCCCAAAGGGCAGCTTATGCGAGGTGAGCCCTAATGCCAGTCCTAAAATTTGATGCCCCAAACAAATACCAAATATCGGTTTCCACCCAAGAAGAGCTTTGACTGTCTGAACGGCATACGACACGCCTTCAGGGTCACCTGGACCGTTTGAGAGGAACACCCCATCTGGTTGCAATTGGCGAATGTCTTCTGCGCTTGTGGAAGCTGGAACGACCTGAACCTGGCATCCTACATCTACCAAGCTCCGAAGAATATGATGCTTGACGCCAAAATCCAAGACCACAACCTTAAAAGAAGAAGGGCTTGGCGACGGTGGAGACGAAGAAACTCCATTTGTCGTAGAGCTGAGCGCACGGCTTCCCTCTGACCATTGATAAGAAGCGGCGCAGGACACTTCATGGACCAAATCTCGGCCAACCGTTGAAGGTGCCGCCTGTGCTTTTCCACATAATGAGCTCTCATCAAAGTTTAAATGGGAAATGACTCCCATTTGGGAACCCTGGTCTCGGATATGACTGGTTAGCGCACGGGTATCAATGCCTTGAATACTCACGATCTTGTGTTGGATCAAATAGTCTTCGAATGATTGACGCCCCCGCCAATTACTCATTCGTTTAGAGGCTTCCCGTACAATAAAGCCTTCGGCCCACACTCGATGGGATTCATCATCTTCGGGTGTGACCCCATAATTGCCAATTTGTGTGCTAGTCATCAAGACAATTTGTCCTTTGTAGGAAGGATCCGTCAAAATTTCTTGATACCCGGTCATCGCGGTATTAAAAACGACTTCTCCAACGGTTTCGCCTTCAAAGCCAAGAGCGTCTCCTTTAAATACGGTACCATCTGCTAATGCAAGCATAGCCGATTTCATAGCAGGACCTTATTTTTTTTGTATGCATGAATGAGCTTGATAAAGAACAAAGACATTTTAGGAAGCCGTAGAAAGACGATAAACCACCGTTTTTCGTAGTTTTAAAATGAATAAGGAAAACGCCAGCCCAACATTCACAAGATGAAGGGCTCGTACGATCATATGAAGGCGAAAGAATTGTGAATACGCTAATTCTTTTTGCTCTTTGGATATGGCCTCAAAGGCTTCCTCTTGGAGGGCAACGGCTTGAGGTCCTAAGACTCCTAAGATTCCCAGAGTAACAATAACCATTCCCCCGAGAATCCACCATTCCCCTGCACTGACAGAAAATGGTTGGGAGACATCGTGGCCATAGGCCTGATAACGCAGAAATGCTAAAAGGCCCAACACACATAAAATGCCCAGATTTACATATCCGTAACCATCAAAAACGCGACGCAAGAAACGGCCAGCGGGTTCCATGCCAAAGGAATTAAACACCGCGGGAATCACCACGGCAATAATCATCATCAAACCGCCCACCCATACGGTCAACGCGAACATTTCCGCAAAAAATCCTATCATTCCCCAATTCGTCCGCTTCTTAGCCATGAGTTAACGGCTATCATACACTAACTGACCCTCTACCAAGGTCATTTTAACTTTTCCCTTCATAGTCATGCCGCTAAACGGGGTATTCCGGCTTTTAGAGTGAAACTGATCGGGATCCACAACCCATTCTTCTTCGGCATCAAAGACCACAAGATCCGCCGCATTTCCCGGCGCCAGATTTCCTATGGGAAGGTTAAACAATTGGGCGGGCGCACGGGTCAACTTATCAAGTGCCTGTTCAAGAGACAACGTGCCATCATGGACCAAGCGAAGCGTTAACGGCAGTGCCGTTTCAAAGCCGACAATACCAAATGGCGCGGCATCAAACTCTAGTTGTTTTTCTTGAAGAGCATGAGGGGCATGATCGGTCGCAATGACATCTATCGTACCATCCGTGAGGCCTTTCTTAAGAGCCACAATGTCTTCATCAGTTCGCAGAGGCGGATTCATTTTGGCATCAGCCTTGTAGCCCCGCACCGCTTCTTCGCTAATAGAAAAATGATGCGGGCAGACTTCTGCGCTAACCGGCAATCCTTGGGCTTTCGCATGACGCACCAATTCAACGGAACGTGCCGTACTTAAGTGAGCCAGATGGACTGTCACGCCTGTTAGTTCAGCCAAAGCCAGGTTGCGCGCCACCATGACCTCTTCGGAGGCATCAGGAATCCCCGGCATGCCTAATTCCGTCGAGACAACCCCTTCATTCATGCACCCACCATCCGTGAGGTGTAAGTCTTCACAGTGATCAACTACGGGTATCCCAAAGGCTTTGGCATATTCTAAGGCGCGGCGCATGACCAAGCTATTCATCACCGGACGTCCATCATCTGAAATAGCCACACAACCAGCCTCGACCAGTTCCCCAATATTTGCCAATTCTTCGCCGGCAGAACTTTTAGTAATAGCCCCAATGGGAAAAATACGAGCCTTTCCCGCCTGTTCACCTTTGGTCAGCATAAACTGAGTGATTGCGGCATTATCGTTAACAGGTTGCGTGTTTGGCATACAGCAAATAGACGTAAATCCACCGGCCACAGCCGAGGCGGATCCAGTGGCAATCGTTTCCTTATATTCAAAGCCCGGCTCCCGCAGATGACAATGCAGGTCCACCAATCCCGGCGACACGATCCAACCCCTGGCATCCAAGATCATGAGGGAAGGATCTTCCGCCGCCGCATGTTTCAGCGGATGACCGATTTCAATGATTTTTCCATTTTGGATGAGCACGTCAGCCCGTTTGTTCACATGGCCAGGATCAATGACCGTTCCGCCTTGAATACAAATAATTCGAGATTGCGTAGGTTGAGATGAGAGGTTCTTCATAATTTCCTAATTCTGAAAAAGGTTAGGCAGAGCCCGATAATAAATACATTAAGGCCATTCGCACCGACACGCCGTTGGTGACTTGATCCAAGATAACGGCTGAGGAGCTATCGGCAACTGCAGGGGAAATTTCGACTCCTCGATTTAAGGGACCGGGATGCATGACGATAGCTTCAGGCTTAGCCAGCTTCAGCCGTTCTGCAGTCAGACAAAATAAAGTGGCATATTCTCGAATACTAGGCAGCAGGGCCCGCCCCAACCGTTCTCGCTGTAGCCGCAGCATCATGATGACATCTGCTCCAATTAACGCCTCGTCAAATTGGAAATACACGTTGGCTCCCAGCCGTTCAACAGAGAGGGGTAACATGGTGGGCGGGGCGACAACTCGTACCTCCGCGCCCATTTTTGTTAAGGCCACAATATTTGATCGTGCCACCCGGCTGTGAGCCACATCGCCCACGATCACAACAGTCAACCCTTCAACCTTTTCTTTCTTCTCTTTAATCGTATAGAGATCTAACAGCGCTTGTGTAGGATGTTCATGCCAGCCATCACCGGCATTGATGACGGACGATTGAACAAAACGAGCCAAATGCTCGGCCGCACCAGGCGAAGAATGCCGCAATACAATAATATCAGCTTGCATGGATTCAATATTTCTGGCCGTATCAATCAGCGTTTCCCCTTTCACGACACTGCTGGTGGAGGGAGAAAAATTAATTACATCCGCACTCAACCGCTTGGCCGCCAACTCAAACGAAGTGCGAGTGCGGGTGCTTGGCTCAAAAAACAAATTCACGACGGTTTTTCCACGGAGAGCCGGGACTTTTTTGATATCCCGTCCGCCGACTTCTTTCAACGATTCGGCTGTCGAAAGCACAGACTCAATCTCTTCAACCGATAGGTCGGCAATGGTCAACACATCTTTGCGTTTCAAGCCCATAGGCCCTGTTACTCGGTTGCTTTAGAAATAATTGAGACCCGATCGATTTGTCCCAGCTCTTCATAAAAAACTTGAACATTTTCATCACGGGCAGTCGGAATGCTTTTTCCTACATAGTTGGCTCGAATAGGAAGCTGCCGATGTCCGCGATCAACTAACACGGCCAGTTGAATCTCGGCAGGACGTCCAAAATCCATCAGGCCATCCAAGGCCGCTCGAATGGTTCGTCCGGTAAAGAGCACATCATCTACCAACACAATCTTTAAATCTGAAATGTTAAATGGAATAGAAGTTTTTCGAATCTCAGGTTGGTCCTTGCGAATTGACAAATCATCCCGATAGAGCGTGATATCGAGCTCACCAAACGGAATCTCGCGTTGTTCAATCTGTTGAATACGGTCGATCAAACGCTGGCCAAGATACACCCCCCCTGTTCGAATGCCCACCAACGCTAAATCCTGCGTCCCTTTATTGCGTTCAATAATTTCATGACTAATTCTGGATAAAGCCCGCGACATTTCTTGGGCATCCATCAAGGGACGTTCGGTCTTCTGGTCACTCATAAAAACTAAACTTTTACCTTAATTTCAAAAAATCAAGACAAAAAAAAGCCCTTCTCCTGGCATCATGAGAAAGGCATAAATCTGTGGCCTTTGGGGTGGCCGTCGGCATCACTTGTTCTCCTTACTCACCTCACTGGATGAGTCTTAAAGGTTAATCAATCCTAGTATCCACACCCCAACTTGTCAAGTAGTTATAGAGGACATAATAGGAGTCAGACTCGAATTAAATAATTGGAGTCTAACCCCTAATTACCAAATCACCTCAAGGAATCGACTTGAGGATTGAACCTAATTGCTTAGCGGTCTCAAGGAGTTCGGTCTCAGTTGTGAGGATGTCAGGGCAGATACGCAGTTTTCCTTCTCGGGCATCGACGACGATCTCACGTTTTTTTAGTTCTTCTGCTATATGGCTTGCACGCTTATGAGGAATGGCCAGAAAAGCCCCTCGCTGTTCAGGTATCCCACTTATGGTTACCCTCTGTTCCTTTAACAGGTCTAAGAATAGCGCTTGTTGATGAAGCGAATAGGCACGTAATCGTTCCACTCCCAGTTCCAAGGTCAGTTCAATTCCAGCCTTAGCTTGATAGAAGGGCAGAACAGCAGGGGTCGATTCCAGAAACGCGTTCCCGTCTTGTGCGTATTGCCCCGATTCTTTTCGCTCAAAGTCAAATGGGTGTGGCTGTGCAAACCATCCCGTGTCGAGTGTTTGAAAACTTCCAGTGAGATGACGCGGATGAATATATAGCCAACAGACACCTGGCCCGCCGCGGAGATATTTATACGATCCACCAACTGCAAAGTCGGCATTCAATTCCTGTATATCAACGGGTATCACTCCCCCGGCGTGATACACATCTAGCAAGACATACGCTTCCTTTGCCTGAGCTTGAACTATCAACTCCTTTAATTCCGAGAGATATTGTCCTGAGGTAAAGAGCACCATTGAGAGAACGACCAAGGTTCCCGGTTCTCCTACAGCGAACAGAATATCTTCTTCATGATACACCCCTTGGTCATCCGGCTGAACCCATTGCATCGTCAGCCGATGACGTTGTGCGTAGACCTTGAGGATATGATCAATAGAGTTAAATTCTGCTGTGGTGGTGACAATTGGGATGGTGTCATTAAAGCAATTCAGAATGGCCCGCAACCCTTGCCCTGCACTTGCCTTTGGTACGATACAGTCATGGGAAGGTGCATGAATAAGACGGGCGGTTTGTTGCCGAAATGTTTGAACTTCAGCCAACCAATCATCCCATGCTCCATCCATTTTCTCATACCAGCTCGCTAGTGCTGCCTGAACATCAAGAGCCATTTGGTCGAGCGGGCGGCCTAAAGAATGATTCGCCAGATAGATCTCTTTCCGGCTAAGTACTTGTGAGAACAGAGGATGAATATATGTGCACAGCAGGGATTCGTCTAATGCTTCCTGCCCAAGTGCGGCAACAGTCTGTTGAATGGGGTTACCGGCCAATTTCTGTTCTGACATCAAAGAGCTCTGGGAAAAAAGTGCAATCAAGAGCGTGCTTGAGGAAGGGCACTCCTGATGATCCGCCCGTGCCGCGTTTGAAGCCAATGATCCGTTCAACGGTTTTTAAATGCCGAAACCGCCAAAGTTGAAAGTTTTCTTCGACATCCACCAGTTTTTCACACATTTCATAGGCATCCCAATGGGATTTCGGCTCATCATAGATTTTCTTGAAAATAGGTACGAGTGCTGGGTTCCGTTCATGCGGAATAGCCCAATCTCGCTTAAGACAGCCTTGGGGAATAGCATAGCCCTGTCGGGATAATGAACTTAAAAATTCATCGTACAGGCTGGGGGAACGCAGGGTATTCAGCATTTCTTGATACAACTGATCATCATGACGATACACCTCAACAGCTTCGGCGTTTTTATTTCCGAGTATAAATTCGATGGACCGATACTGAATCGATTGAAATCCTGAAGCATTGGCCAAGACTTTGCGAAACTCACCATACTCATTTGGGGTCAACGTCTCTAATACCGCCCATTGCTCAAATAATTGGCGTTGGATTTGTTTGACTCGAGCCAAAATTTTAAAGCACGGATTGAAATGATCCTGTTGAAGATGTGAAATGGCTGCACGTAATTCATGTAAGATCAGTTTCATCCAGAGTTCAGAGGTTTGATGCTGAATGATAAAGAGCAGCTCATCATGATGGGGGGGACGGCTTAACGGTTGCTGAGCAGTCAACAGCGTCTCCAGCTTCAGATAATCCGCATAGGTCATCTGGTTCTGAAAGTCGAGCGTCATGCCTTGTTCAAGCTTACGCTGTTGGTGAAGAGGGTCTGGCATGGCGCAGACTAAGCTTTTTCTTCAGGTGGGTCGCTGGGCCAACGAAGATGATCTCGATACATATCTAAATCAATCGTGTGGGGAAGGGATTCCATCTCCTGGTGAAGGGTTTGAAGGTTCTTAATCGTTTCATAAATGCGATAGTGTTTACTCTTGGCCCAAAACTCATCTTGCTCTTGTTGGAACTCTTCGATTTTGATATTGGTTTTTTCGACTAATAGTGCCTTGAGATATTGAATTTCGTTCTCTTGATGTGCCAGGGCATGGGCAAACACCACTAACTGTTTCTCTTGCTCAGTCATAGCTACACTCCTTATGAGGCTATTGAAAAAAGTTGCCAGCAGCGTTCCCTGCCTTCGCTGGCCTACTTCGCCGCAGTGGGTACGTAGGCTGAAAGCGGTTTCGCGCAGGCGAGGAGACCTTTTTGAACACCCCCACCTCCTTGAGCGCCCTCGGCTTTGGGACGAAATATGACTCTTGATATCGTCATTATTCACCACTCCCCTTGTATGGAATCTGTGTGTGACGGTACCACAGTATTTAAGATTGCTGAACAATCCATAGGGTGAGTTCTGGCTGAAGCTGCCCTGCTTGCAGAATGGCCTGATGAATCTTGAATGTCGGTAAGGAGGCGCCTTGCTCTGCATGGAGCACGGCGAGACCATGTTCCTGCAGACTGCGCTCCAGGATTCCCGGTCCAGCGATACAGCCAATTCCCCCAGGGACCAGATTGTTAGCGAAAAACCAACTCCACTGCCGCAACTCCTGCGGATCATCATAGACCGCGAAGGGAATCCACACATACATCCAATCAAATGGGGAATAGGTGGTCATGAGAGCCTGCTGAGGAACTGGGAGAAATTGGTAGTGATGCAGCCAGGATAACCCCTTCTGACGATGTAAGCTATTCCAAATATGCTGAGCCTGTTTTTGGGCGAGTGCAGGCCACTCATACCAGACTGTATGCTGTTGTGGAACCCCACATCGCAGACACGCCCCAAGACTCGCCTCACATCGAGCTAGCAATACATGATCTGCCGTATCTCGAAATTGCCGCAATTCTGTTTGTTCTTCCAAGAAATCATCCAGGTAATCAAAGAGAAACGGTTGGCTTTCTTTTTCACCGATCATTGCGGCGTGATCCGGATACAGCAACACAGCAGAAAAAGCCTCTGCAGGAGACAACTCAGGAGGGCCCTGCGGAAAACACGTTCGCCACGATGTTGAATGGGCTTGCCATTCTTGTCCGTGTGCTTGAGACAATTGATTCCATGATGGTTGTGTTTGAAAAGTCTGATGATCATCGCCATCATAGAGATGCAGTTCTTTATTGAGAATGCGGGCTCCACGGCCATCAGCCTTGGCCTCTCCAGACGGAGTTACCGCAAGATAAGAAAGCCCCGAGGCATCATCCCAGCAGGTCACTTTCTGGATAGTCTTACGATGAACGGTGACACTCAAGCGTTGAGCCTCATCGATATAGCGGACAGGATATTCTGGTATTGGCAACCATTCTACCTCATGCGATCGATTCACATCTAAAAACAACTCCTCGGGATTGTGTCCAGATGGAGAAGACGGAGAAAAAAACAAACTGAATAACCGGAAGGCGCCAACGGAAGGATAGGCTGGAATACCTCGGTAGTACAGAGTCCGTGGAGTATCCTTCTGCTGATCATCATACAGCCCCCGAATCAATTCAAACGTGGCACTCCCCGTCCCAGGGAGGAGTGACAAAAATAATTCGACGACCGGCAAATAGTCGATTCGCCCCCATTCCATACGGCTCATGCAGGACATGAATTTTTCGCCCTCAAACGAACTCTCCGGCAACACGTAAAACGCATCTTTTATTTGCCGAATCTTAGCTGTCCCATCACTGCGGATTTCTAAGTCTTCATCACGGTAAAAGAATTCAACAGTTGAGATATCAGCATTCATAGCTTGGGCGGCCATGGCTCGAAGATCATCTCGCGTCAACTGTTCCCACCCGGGCCGCCTTGAAAGATCTAGAGTCATGGTGTTGACAAGACCGGCAGGCTTAATACCAACCCATTTCTTCCAATCCAGGAAAAGCCTGGCCGACGTGAGCATGGGAATATCAGATCTAGATGTTTCCCAAAGACATTCATGCAACGGATACCCATCCGGGTCGGCCAAGAGAATCCGCTGGCCATGCTTGCCGTAGAACACAACATGGCCGGTGGGTTGCTCTACCGCATGTCCACCGGCAGAATCCCAATTTGCTTTGTATTCGTTATGCTCAGGGAATGTTAGGGCATCTGGATGCGCTAACGCGGTTTGAATTTTCATACCTAAATAAAGGAATCTATATAAAACCAGCCATGAAAATGACTCGAGGCAACGCAACTTGGAGAGAAACTGACCGTATTTTAACTTTCAACTAAGACATTTCAGAACTCCCTCTCCCTTTGAGGGAGAGGGTGAAAAGCGTATTTGATTGTTCAAACACGATAGTTCATGCTGGTCTTGGAAAAGTCAAAAAAATTACTCGCGGATTTGGCCGGTGCCATAGACGAGGTACTTTGAGCAGGTCAAATCTTCGAGTCCCATTGGTCCACGGGCATGGATACGTGTTGTGCTGATGCCAATTTCAGCCCCCAAGCCAAATTCAAAGCCATCATTTAAGCGCGTGGACGCATTAACCATGACAGCTCCGGCATCAACTTCTCTTAGAAATCGCAAGGCACGGTCATAATCGTTTGTCACAATGGTTTCTGTATGGCGGGAGCCATATTGGTGAATATGACTCATGGCATCATCAAGATCTTTGACGACTTTGATGGAAACGATGAGTGCCAAAAATTCGTAGCCAAAGTCGTCATCTTGGGCGGGGATAGCTTCGTTAACGATCTTGCAAGTTTTCGGACAACCCCGCATTTCCACGTTGGCTTTGACAAATTCTTCTGCCAAAGGCGGCAATAATTTTTTGGCCACTTTCTCATGGACCAACAATGTTTCCATCGCATTGCAGGTTGAAGACCGTTGAACTTTGGCGTTGAGGCTAATGTTTTGAGCCATCGCTAAGTCTGCGCCAACATCAACATACACGTGGCAGACACCTTTGTCATGTTTAATGACCGGAATGGTCGCGTGCTCATTCACCGTTTTCATTAGAGCATCGCCCCCACGCGGAATAATGAGGTCGATGTATTGGTCACATTTCAGTAAGGCCAATACGACTTCTCGCTCAGGCCGATCAATAAAGGTAATGGCGCCATCCGGAATGCCACACTTTTCAGCAGCTTCGCCTAATACTTTGGCAATGGCTTTGTTCGAGTGCAAGGCTTCCGAGCCTCCACGTAATACACAAACATTGCCAGACTTCAAGCATAGTGCCGCAGCATCAGCCGTGACATTGGGGCGGGATTCATAAATCATCCCAATGACCCCAATTGGAACCCGCACCCGGCCGACTCTCATGCCGTTCGGCCGTTGCCAAAGTCCCTTGGATTCGCCCACAGGATCACGCAACGCCGCAATCTCTCGAATCTGTTTGGCCATATCCGCAATTCTGGCTGGAGTCAAACGAAGGCGATCAGCCATGGCTGCCCGTTCGTCATCTCCCTCAAATGCCTTGAGATCTTCCTCGTTGGCTTCAAGAAGGGCTTCTTTGGCTTCTTCAAGCCCATCAGCCATAGCCAGTAACGCGGCATTTTTTTTTATGGCAATCATTCCGCTCAAAGGACGGGTCGCATCCTTTGCCTTTTGCAGAAGAGCCTCTAAATATTCCTCATGAGTCAGTTCCTTTTCTTCTTCCTCACTAGACTGTTCATCCTTGAGTTCTTCAGACTCATCTAAAACTTTAAGATCTTCCTGAGAAACCTGCTCTTCCATAATAAGGCCTTTATCTATCTCGAACCCCGCCTTCAAAAAGCGAGATCTAGAGACAGCATATCGATGAAATAAAAAAGCAAAACCGTGAAGGAGAATACCTGTCAGTCATAAAAACCGTCAAGAAATCTAGGACTGTCGCAAACTTCTGACAAACCCTATCCTTTTGCTTGATTTTATAGGTAAAATCTTGTTACACACTTTGGCTTTTTCTGCGCAGTCATATGGTCAAATTATTATACAAATTGACGTGCCGAGGTAGCTCAGTTGGCAGAGCACAGCCCTGAAAAGGCTGGTGTCCGCAGTTCGATTCTGCGCCTCGGCACCAATTCATACGAAAACTCATGGTATTGGTACATGAGGTGCCATTGACATCATCTCCCTCTCAATGAAATCCATGCTAATGGTTTTTCCTCGATTCCTCGCTTTAAAGACAGCCTCTAATTTTTTTAGCGTCTTCTTGTTTTGCCTCATCTCGCCTGGCCTTCTTTTGGCTGAAGACGACCTGGAAGCTCTTTCCGCTCCAAAAACCAGGACGGTTGTTGCCGACGTTCTGGACGTTGAAGGAGATTTTCATATTGTACGGGGAGAGCGAGGAGAAATCCGAATTGAAGTAACTGCTGACACCAAAGTATCCGAAACATTCGCGTATGGTGATCGGATCAAAGCGGTCTTACTGCCCAATGATGTCGCACTGACCATTACCCGCGCAGCCCCCAACGAACCCACAGGTATTTTTACCGACGAACCTACAGAATCTCCAGCATCTCCTTCCACACCCCAAGAGACTGCTGAAAAAGATGCAGATAAAAAGGCTCCGCCCAGGTATGTCACCCCGAAAGTACGGGTCGTTATCGCCGACTTACTTATGGTTGACGGCAGCTTTTATATTGTTCGAACTGAGTTTGGTGAAATCCAAATTGAAATTACGCCAGACACTAAATTAAGCGAAGACTTTAAATTTGGGGACAAAATAAAAGCTCGTATTACACCCAGTGATAAGGCTCTCTCGGTCGTTCGTGCAGGCGAAGATGACCCTGTTGGCATCCACAAGGAAGCGAGTTTTGATTCTTCTAATTCAGCATTATCTGCTCCACCGACAGTGACAACTCAAGACGAAGCGTCGGAAGAGACTGCTTCGAAAGAGCCTCCTGCTCCTGAGCCCCCAAAAAACCGAACAATTGTCGCAGATGTATTAATGATCGATGGCGATTTTATTATTGTTCGTGGTGAACGGGGAGAAATTCAGATCGAAGTGACACCTACAACATCCATATCCGAAAAATTCGACTACGGAGATCGGATTAAAGCCGTGGTACTCCCCAACGACAAAGCCATCACTGTTGAACGCGCCAGCCCCGACGACCCCATCGGGATCACCACCCCCTAATCCCTTTTTTAGCGTTACTTCTCTTTCAGCCAAAAATAACAACGGGCCCGGATTGCCTTATTTCCATCGGCTGCAAAACTCGTTTCAGCGATCAACTCGAGCAAAGTTGATAGTCCCTTATACAGCTTTTTCTTTTTTTGAGTAAATTCAAACTTCGATTTCTTCGTCATCTTTAAAGCCTTCGTGATATTCAATCAATTCAAAGAAGCAGGGCTATTTCGCATTCTTTTTTGCTCATCTATAAATAAAAAAAGTAATTATAAATTGACATATATGATATTTAAAAATTACAATATTCTTAGAAATTCTTTAGGGGTCCTAACCTAAATAACGCCATAAGCCTTGCTGGCAAAATGCCAGAGATTTTTTAAACATGCACACTCATGGGCAAACCTCGTTAAGAAATTGAGAACATGCGAAGCCTCTTTCTTGTCATTGCCGTCGCGTTCAGTCTCTTCACGGTCTCTGCTGAGGCAAAAGAGACGCGGGCTGCAGTAGCATCAAATTTTCTAAGCACTTTCAGATTGTTAGCTTCGGATTTCGCTCAAAACACGCAACATCAAATCGTCATTATTTCTGGCTCTAGTGGCAAACTCTTTGCCCAAATTCAACATGGTGCACCGTTTGATGTGTTTTTCTCGGCTGATCAGGAACGGCCAAGACACTTAGAAGACACCGGACTCGGGGTCCAGAAAAGTCGTTTTCCCTATGCGTTGGGGTATTTAACGCTTTGGAGCCCACACATCAACCTTATTGGCAAAGATGGAACAACTTCTCTAAGCACACAACCCTTTACTCATCTGGCGATTGCCAATCCGAAAACCGCCCCCTACGGTCGAGCTGCCGAGCAAACCCTGCGGAGTTTAGATTTATGGGAGAGGCTCAAACCTCGTCTCGTATATGGCGAAAATATCGCTCAGACTCATCATTTTGTAAGTTCTGGCAATGCAGAATTGGGGTTTCTCGCTCTTGCACAAGTACGATCATCCAACGCGCTGAACAAAGACAACCGGTGGGATGTTCCGTCAACTTTACATGATCCTATAGTGCAAGAAGCCATACTCTTGAATCATGGAGCCAGCAATACTACAGCCCTCGCTTTTCTACAATATCTGAAAAGTCCAGCTGCAAAAAAAATCATCATGCAACGGGGCTATGGCATTCCCGATTCTCAACAACAGAAGAAGCCCTAGTCATGCCTCATATGGATTTAGGCCCCCTGTGGCTCACGTTACAGTTGGCGAGTGTCACGGTCATCGTCCTTCTTCTTGTAGGCACCCCTATTGCGTGGTGGCTGGCATTCACATCATCACGATTACGAACCACCGTCGAAGCTGTTGTGGCCCTTCCCATCGTTTTACCCCCTACCGTCTTGGGGTTTTATCTCCTCATCGCTCTTGGGCCACAGGGTATCATCGGCGAACCCTGGAAAGATTTCACAGGATCGGCTCTGTCTTTCACGTTTACTGGGCTCGTCATAGCTTCTACGCTCTACTCACTCCCTTTTGTTGTGCAACCTCTCCACGGAGCCTTTGAAACTCTTGGAAAGAACTCTCTCGAAGCAGCTTGGGCGCTTGGTGCCACCAAGTTGGATGCGTTTTTCACTGTGGCCTCCCCTATGGCTATCCGCGGATACCTCACAGCTATTGTCTTAGGATTCGCCCATACACTTGGAGAATTTGGTGTCGTACTCATGGTAGGCGGCAATATTCCAGGACAGACCAAAGTTTTGTCGATTGCCATTTATGATCATGTGGAAGTCCTGGAATATACTCAAGCACATATGCTCTCTGCCGGACTCCTTATTTTTTCTTTTCTGGTGCTCCTGGCCGTTTATACCGTTAACAGACGGTTGCCTCTTCATGTCAGATGAGTCGATTAACCGCCAACTTTGATCTGGCCTTTTCCACCTTTCGGCTGACGGTTAACATCGCAGTTCCCGCCAAAGGCATCATAGCAGTCTTTGGCCCATCAGGATGCGGCAAAACAACATTATTGCGATGTCTCGCAGGTTTGGAGCATGCATCCTCAGGAACCATGACCCTAGGTGACGACACTTGGCAGGACGAAAGTCGAAACATTTTTGTTCCGCTACCTCAACGGTCTCTTGGCTATGTCTTTCAAGAGTCTCGCCTCTTTCCTCATTTAAACGTACGAGCCAACTTACATTACGGCTGGAAGCGCATTGCAGAAGCCTCACGGCGCATCACCTTCGAGCAAGTCGTCCATGTTCTAGGCCTTGAACCACTTCTCGAACGCCGTCCTGCCTCGTTATCTGGAGGAGAGCAACAACGCGTGGCGATCGGCCGCGCCTTATTGACTAGTCCCAAACTCTTGCTCATGGATGAACCGCTTAGCTCACTTGATGCACAACGGAAACGAGAAATCCTACCCTTCATCCAACGACTGGAAACAGAATTTCACATTCCCATTGTCTACGTCAGCCATGACCTCGGTGAAATTGTCGAGCTTGCGAAAACTGTGGTGTTCTTGAAAGAAGGAAAGGTGGAAGAAATTGGACCGATTGGGGATGTCTTCTCGCAACTAAACCTACGGCATCTCGTTCAAGAGCACCATCTCGGGGCAATTGTGGACACCACTATTGCCGCGCAAGATCAGGAATTTGGCCTCACAAAATTGGCGTTTGCCGGTGGCCATCTTCATGTTCCACGTCAACAAGGAGAGATAGGAAAGCCTCTGCGGGTACAAATTCTGGCTAAGGACGTCAGTATTGTATCGAGTCCGCTCTCGTTTCAAACCAGTGTTCTCAATCTTCTGGAAGCGACCATCGTAGAAATAGGAAAGATCAATACGGAACATCCTTTTATAGACATTAAACTTGATATCGGTTGTCCTCTACTCGCCACCATTACCCGCAAATCATTGACCAGGCTCCAGCTCAAGCCAGGCCAACGTGTCCATGCTCAAATCAAAGCTGTCGCCTTTAACTCAGAAGTCTCCAAATAATAACCATCAAAAATTCCATTTCGTAACCTATTTTTGGCAATAATTTTCTTGTCGCTCCTCCGCCACTTCTCAGTACACCGCAATTGCTGTCTATTTTTGAATATTTAGACTTTACGGTTTTCAGCCGAAACACACTCTAAGTTCACACTAACTCTTTCTATCAAAGTTAGCGCGGAGGACCACGCGGCGTGAGCCTGTGGGTGAAAGCGCTCCCCGCTGGAAGCGGGGGGCTCCTTGCCACATGAGGGATTTTTGATGATTATGGCGCATGGAAGTTCGCCTCAGTGGCCATGGGGCCTATCAGCACCACTATCATGTGGTGTGGGTTCCCAAGTATCGTCGGCGCATTTTGCGGGGGACAATCAAACTCTTTGTCCAGGAGCAATTACCTCAGATTCAACCTTTTCATCCTGAGGTAGAGGTCCAGCAATGGAGTGTGCAGATTGACCATATTCACATGGTGGTGGTGATCCCTCCGAAATATGCAGTCTCGAGTATTGTGGGCAAGATGAAAGCCAATTTGAGTCGACAACTGGGACTTCGATATCCCGAACTGAAGCGGACGTACTGGGGAGCAGTGTTGTGGTCTCCGGGATTTTTCTCTTCGACGGTGGGGTTGAATGAGGCAGTAATCCGGCGGTACGTGGAGCATCAAGAACGAGTGGACAAAGGGCAGCTTCAACTTGAATTTGAATTTTAAGTGCCACGCGGCGTAAGCCCGTGGGTATCTACGAGCAATACTAAAATCTTTCAATGTATATTCGCTTCGTCATTCAAACAAAAGACAATGGCTCGGCCGCAGGCAAGGACCATTTCAAGCCTTCGCAGAACTAAAACAGGCTGACATCCTAAAAGAAAAGGATCTATGCAAATACAAGGAAATCTACAATTGGTTCAGGAATAACCTCAAAGCACCATGTAGGTTTTCACGCTCCGCTAAACCTCATGCCAAAAATGTTGCAATCAGTTGGTTTAAAGATATGGCCAATGAACATATAGCTAAAATGCACAGTCTTCGACAAATCCTTGAAGATTATGGAATTTCTGTTGAGATAATTAGAACAAATCGACCAGGATATATTGTTTATGAGGACAGATATCAAATAGCAGCGGAGCCCTTCAATGATACCCCTACATAATTAAATACAAACTCTTTGCCAAAAGATTAAGAGCTCAAATCGCTCGTCCTCTCCCGTCACACTTCGACGCCTACTGATTTGCCGTTGATTCGGATGCTTTTATCATACGACTGACCTTGTATGAGTGAAGGAATTACTCCTCCAGTCGTTAGGGGTCAGACTCGAAATGAAATTTACCTATACAGGCCCGAATATGATGAAAATTTATTCGAGTCTGACCCCTAATACAAACAGCCTCTGTTACCATTCGAGGGTTTTTCCGATGTCGGCAAGATTATATCCTCCAAGCGCCTCAACCTCTCGTCGAAAAGGTTTGCTCACAACCGCATCTAAAAACGTCGAGGCCATGGGATGTCGATTGAGAAAGTCTGTGTGCATGATTAAGTCATACTGTTCTTCTCGAAGCGGAATAAAGCCCAACCCAAAATAGCGGGCAGCTGATTCAACACCAATACCTACATCCGCTCGTCCATCCCGCATATAACGAGCGACCTCTATATGAGACGTCACTTCATTCTGATAACCTGTAAGTTTTTCTGCCGTGATTCCTGCTTCTTCGAGTAGCGCATCTAAGAAAAATCTTGCACCGGCTCCCACCTCACGATTCACAAGACGGATGCCTGGCTTCACCAAATCTTGAATGGTCTTGATCTGTTTAGGATTGCCGGATTGAATGAGCAACCCCTGCACCCACGATGCAAAATGCACCCCAACAAAACTCCGGTTGCGTGCATGGCGCTTCAAATAGGGGACATTACTTTGGCCTGATTTTTTATCCACAAGATGTAAGCCAGCCATATGCACTTCTCCACGTTGAAGTGCCTGAAGGGCATTGGCGCTCCCCAGAGTCCAATTCGTGACGCTTGAAAGAGCATGAATCTTTCTCACGTGTTCTCTCGCCAAAAAAAGTGCGGGGTCACACCCGGCAATCACAAGATTTTTTTCTATCGTTTCTGGGGTATGTAGTAACTTTACAGCCACATGTGCATTCTTTGTTCGAGAACCGCGCGAAGAATCCTCGACAATCACTCCATCCGCGGGCATCACAAAATTTAACGTATCTCCAAGATTGGCCATGGGTCTAGCCAAGACTCGCTCTCCGACTTTTGCCAAATTTACCCGCATGGAATGGTTCTGAGTCGATCGCGATCCAATGAGTTCTGCCTGAATAATGGTTTCTTCTTCTTGCAAGCTAAACAGATCTTCCACGCGGCAATTTAAAACTTTTGCTAACTGTAGAGAAATTTGTGTGCTGGGCAAATATTGATTGCCCTCAATCGCATAGACCGCTTGCCGAGTGATTCCAGCTTGTTTAGCTAAAGTCGCTTGAGACAACCCCTGAATTTTCCGTCTTTCCGCTAATCGATTCGTAAACAGTTCTTCCTGATGTACGGCGTCGGAAGACGGAAGGCCCTTCTTGGGTGATGACGAGTTTCGCATACGCATGCTACTAATTAGAGTCGAAAATGCATAAAATTTCCAGTAAAATTGCTGCTTTTCTTATTCCAGTCTTTCCTTGACTGACTATTTTCAAGCAGGTAAGGTTATGGTAATTGATTTAGACGTGAGTCGTCTCCCCCTCCATAAGTTTCTTTGCTGTTCCCTCCAAGACGAGATCGTGACTACTGGGAGAAATGGCTGTTATTGAGGACAGCTGATTTCTCATCATTCTATGTTCGCTTTTCAGAAGCCACTACCTGAAAATATGCGTAGCTCTCTACCTCTTTCTTTATTTATACTCCGACCAATTTGCAAAAAGGAGCACTCTTATTATGCTTAGTCGTTTTTGTGTATTCGTTCTCTTATTTAGTGGCTTCACGACAACCGTCGTTATGGCACATGACCAAGAATCTCATGGCTCACCAAAAATCCCTACCTTAAATAAGCCCTTGACGTCCATAACTCTTCAACCTAATTCCGTCACTGTCACATTTGGTCCCATCGACCTCCCAGTTCACCATAGCGGAGATTTAGCGGCAAGTATGCCAAAACATTTTTTCAAGCTTCCTGAAGATCGCTACATGACGGGGTATTCAACTGAAGTCTTTACAAAAGAAGGGAAAACACTACCGCAAGAATACCTCCACCATATTTTGCTGTTAGATACAAATCAGGATAGTATTTCCTGTCCTGGGGAACCGTTATTTTTTGCCGGTGCAGGAATGGAAATGCGAGAAACCCGATTTCCAACTGGTTACGGAGTCAAACTCGATCATACACACAAACTTATGGCCCTTGTCGCCTTTTACCATAAGGCGGCTCCCACAAAAGACGCTATGGCTCGGTTTACCATTTATACGGCACCCAAGGGAGAGCAGATGCACCCCATGGAAGTGTATCAAGTTGGAGTCAATGTCGTGTGTTACAGCAAATTTGATCAACGGCCAGCCAATCAATCTGATGAAGGTATTGCCATTGAACCTGGCGTGCACGTCATGACAGAGCCACTCAAGTTTTTAGTGGATGGATGCGTGAAATATGCCTATCCCCATGGACATAATGGAGCATTGCTGATTGCGCTGGAAAATCGCACTCGCCAACAAACTTTATTGCGGACAGTGCCAGATGTTCTGGCTGATGGGACACTTTTGGGCTTTCCAGACCGCCAAGTCTATTCTGATCCGATCGGTTTTCCTGTCACAACGGCTGAAGAATATGAAATGGTGCTGGTCCATCATCGCCCCTTAGAACAACAGGGAGATATTCGGGGAATGGGCAATTATTTACTCTATATGACACGGGAAGCCTGTCCCACACCAGAAGCAAGCGACTCTGTGGCTGCAGCCACAGAGCACCCTAAACAGTCTGAGATTCGATAGTATTTCATGAGGCAGCTGGGCCTCATGTTCTGAGACCTCATTTTTACAGGATGGACCTGTTGAATCATACAATTTCAAGTGACGAAAAGGCTTTCAGAGCTATGGGGACTTTAATTCGATGGGAATGGTCAAAAAAGTCCGTCCAGCAAGGCCGAAGCCATTTTTGTGCGCAGAGGGTACGGGTACTACCTGAGCGCAGAAAAAAGGCGAGAACACCGCTGGCGGCTTTTTTCAACATTCCCAGGATTGTTACATTTTGATCATTGACAACTGAGAAAGGTCTAATACGATTTCTCCACTTCGCTCATCGCCAAAGACCGCATCAAACAGGTTTTCTGTTTCCGCCAGCACAAAATCGTGCTCTTCTACTTCATAAAAAATATCAACTCCTAAGGGCCCCAACGAAAAGAGTGGAAAACGGCGGTCATAAATGAGCCCTGCGGGGGGAATTCCATACACAGCCCGGTAGTTGCTGAGAATAATATGCAACCGTCCTTCCGTGACGTAAAGCCCTCCTGACGTCACTTCTCGTGTCGTGGCATTCACAGGGTGGCTCAGATAAAACGTGACAAGCTCCTGAGGAACCGCCAACTCTAAACCTTCCAGTAGGCGAGGAAGTAACAGGTTCACTTCTTCTTGCCGAAAAACCGGCTCCATCTCGGCCGCTCCAAGAATCCATTGAATGAACTCCGCACGATGCTCTCGCACACGGAGACCTTGCAGGGCCTGATGAATTTGGCGACGGGATAGAGAAATGGGATGAGCGTTCCAGGTTGCGGGCTCATCTACCTCAGCCCAGGGGGATGTTTCTAAACGTACAAAAGCTGTCGGATTTTCATAGACTACATAAGAATAGAGGGGCGGAGCTGTACATCCATAAAATATTCCGGCCAACAACAATGCGAAAACATCATTCCCCCATTGTTTAGGCATTGGTTTCGGTAACGGTCATCTTCATCTCAATGCGCTGAAGGGGATTATCATTTCCATCACGCTCAACATTCACGATGCGGTCAACAACCTCCAGCCCGCTAACCACCTCCCCAAAAGCCGTGTATTGCCCATCCAAAAAATTCGCATCGGCCACACAGATGAAAAACTGAGAGCCAGCGCTATTAGGATCTTGTGCCCGTGCCATGGATAGGATTCCCCGCTTATGAGGCGTTTGATTAAACTCGGCCTTCAACCGGTGCCCAGGTCCACCTGTCCCATGACGAGACCGATCAGCATCCTTACTATTGGGATCGCCTCCCTGAATCATAAACCCGGGAATCACACGATGAAATGTGGTGCCATCGTAAAATTTATCTTTGGCTAAAGTCACCAAATTGTTCACATGATTGGGAGCCCGATCAGGATATAACTTCAATTGAATATCTCCCCAAGACGTTCCCTCTACGTCAATGTCAATCTTAACTCGCGTTTGCTCAGTCACAACAACATCACTCATCTTGAATCTTGGTCCTTTCTGTTCACGTAATAGATTCGTTAATCGTACGGTCCCTTCGGACTCATTTGCAGACCAAAGCCCTGACTAATATTTGTCCAATGTTCACCTCCATCATCACTCCGGAAGGCTCCGCTGTTGGTTCCCACATACCAATCACCCGAATTCGCGATAGTCAAAGTTTGAATGGCCAAGCGCGTCAGCCCATCATTCATGGGACGCCATTGTTGCTGATCATGAATCCATCGAAAAATTCCTTTCCCCGTGGCCACCACGACATCTTTTTCGATCGGCACAATTCCTCTAATCGAGTCATTTGGAAGGCTTCGACTCAACGGCGCCCATGTCGCACCACGATCCACACTCCGAAACACTCCGCCATCTTGGGTGCCTAAATAAATATGTTGTGCCTGATTGATGGCAATCACACGAAGATAGCGATGCGGCAATCGTTCCCGAGGATCAATAAACACGGATCGGGAATCGACCCACTTGGATACCCCTGTTTCCTGGAGTTGAACATGATGCAAGCCCTTCCCAGACGTGGCGGCAAAAAGGCGTCCGTCATCCATGATAGCTAACCCCGGAACCAGCACCCGATCTAAACCGGTTCCGGTTTTATGCCACCTTTGGTTGGCTTCCGACCATTCAAAAACTCCCTCGCCAGTTCCAGCATAAACACGATGATCATGAACGAGAAAAGATTTGACTTCAGTATCTTCTAAGCCCCTGCTAATGGACTCCCATTTTACTCCCTTCAAAGAGAGACGGTAAACTCCACCACGCATAGTTCCCGCGTATACATGCTTCCCCGGTGTCACGGCAAGACACAGCAGAAAGGGGTCTGTCAGTCCGCGATTGAGCCCTTCCCATGATGCGCCTCTATCTGCACTCCGAAACAATCCCATACCAAATGAACCAGCATAGAGCATGCCATCCGGCGTCACCACCAATGTTTGAATACTTGGAGCGGCCCCCTCCCAGGGACCATCAGAATCACCTGAATGCGCTAGAGGCAAATTCGAAACAGGGTACCAGGAAGAAAAAAGAGGGGGAGCTTCGGCAAAGGTTGTGACTGTCGGCAACAGCACTAGGAGACTTACACGGCAAAGCACCCAGAATATAGATATAACATGTCGTTGAAATTTCATGAACGCCTTATCCAGCCCCTGCATGTTATAAGATTTCTGATTTCTCTCCCGATACGGATTCTGAATCTTCACTATTTTGGTCTTTGGCCACAGGCTTGGGCACACGACCAAAATATTTCGCCCCCCAAATTCCGATTTCGTACAGCACAATTAAGGGTATAGCCATCAATAACATCGTAAATAAGGTCGCGTCCGGCGTCACTACCGCTGACAGGATCAACGCCACCATGGCCGCATGTTTACGATATTGCATTAACATTGATGCCTGCACAAAGCCCACACGCGCCAAGAGAGAAAGGACTAATGGAATTTCAAAGGCAAAGCCAAAGGCCAAGAGAAATTTGACATTGAAATCAACATAGGTCCCCACCGCCAATTCAGGAGTAATCGCTCGGTCCATCCCAAAAGTGACAAAGAAGTTGATGACGAGCGGCAAGATAATCAAGTTACAAAACACCAGCCCTAAGAGAAAAAATCCTAGCCCCAGAAAAAACAGTGGAACAGCCCACTTCTGCTCTTTCTGGAGCAAGGATGGCTCAATAAACTTCCAAAATTGATAGAGAATCATGGGCACACTCACAACCACAGCCGCTAAAAAAGAAATTTTAATAGAAGCGAATAGGGCCTCGGCAGGTGCGTAAAAAATTAAATCGTCTTCGAATGGCCGCTTAAACCATTCGATCAACAAGGATGAGTAGGAAAAGGCCACGACAAAAAACACCATGATCGTGGCCCCCACGATAATAAGCCGACGCTTGATCTCTTTGATATGGCGCTGGAGGGGGTGCACCACCATATTCATGGCCATAGTTGGAGAAAAAGCAGCCATTATTCAGATACAAACCAGTGACGTGAGCAATGACAAAAGGTCGTTAGCTAGGCGTTCCAGCCTGTTCTAAGCTTGCACGATATTCCCGAATAAACGCCGCCATCCGATCTTTTTTTCCAAGCTTCTCTTTTTGAATGTGTTTTTTTAAAAGTTCTTCTTGAGGGGTAAGTACATGGTGCTTCAGCAATTGCTGCAATTCGGCGTCTAACCGGTGGTGAGATTCTTCTAATTCGCGATACTCATCATTTGAATTCCGTAAATTCTCAATAATGTGATCATCGGTCATAGTGGGTTTCCCCCTTTCACCTGGTTCATGTTGAAATTGTGTGAATAGCGGTCTCATTCTTCACGACACATCCCACGCTCAGACCTCCTTTCTGTTTCGCGTGGCAATAGGTTCCAACGCCATAAGAATAGCATCCTCCGTAGGATTCGTATAGTAGGATTTTCGCGTGGCGTAGGATTGAAAATTAAAGCTTTTATAGAGATTAATGGCAGAATCATTAGACTCTCGAACTTCCAACATTCCTCGGCATGCGCTAGACTCGAGACCAATACTCAGGACTTCATGAATGAGTCGTTTAGCAAGTCCCTGACGACGAAATTCGGGATGAATGGCCAAATTGAGAAAGCGAATTTCCTCAAAAATAATCCATGCACAAATATAACCAATTGCTTGAACTTCAAGTCCATACTCCGGATGAGGGATGATAAGTACGTGGCTAAATTGATTGTCTATCAACTCGGCCTCAAAACTTTTTCTGGACCAGGGGTAGGAAAAACAGGTTTCTTCTAGAGCCACTAGCACATCAAGATTCTTGGGTGTTGCTTGAAGAATATTCCATCGCGTCGGGTCATGCATAATGCAACCCTGTGACTGTTTTCTTTCTAAAGCTAATCGTGATATCTCCTCACGCTCATCTATCATTTAGGGAGTCCTAGATGCATCCGGAACTTGAGAGAACGACTCAGAAGTTTTTGCATATGACGGCTGAATATAGTGAGGCGCACAACCTTCAGGAAGATAGCGTCTTTCCTCGAGCAGTTTTTCCCCAGCCTGCCCGACGCTTTTTGCGGACGGCCACACGGCCTCTGAAGGAGCTTCCACAATAGGAAAACTCTGAACAGACAACCGTTCCTTATTTCGCAGCCATCCATCCCCCAACAAGACTGTTGGTTCGGTCAACTCCTCAGAGATCTGACCAATCGTTCCGATTTGATCTGGTGTTATTCTCATGAGAGTCTGCTGTTGCCATCGGAAACGACTCCAATAGACCATATCTGCGCGAATGGCCACGGTACACATAATCGGCAACTCTTCAACCGGTAGATTCCACGCCAAACCTTCTAACGTCGGGACCCCAACTAAGGGAATACCTAATGCCAGTCGAAAAGCCGTCATGGTCGCAAGCCCAACACGCAAACCCGTAAATGTTCCAGGCCCAATTGAGACAGCTAACCCTTCAAGGTTAGTCATTTTGAGCGAGGTTACCTCAAGAAGCTTATGAATGGCAGGAATGATTTGTGTGGTCAAAGAACGGGAAGAATCGCATTCTACATAGCCCAGAAGTTCATCATTCTGTAAAATGGCGACACTAGAGCATGATGTTGCCGTTTCGAGGGCCAAGACAATCAACGCAAAACCATATTCTTATTCGTATGCCACATTCTTAAACATAACGGACTCCCTATGTCGCATTCAGAATGAGCTCTTGGAAATTCAAAGTAATCGAGCCTCCGCTTGGCCGATGATCTGTGGCATTCACCACAAAAGGCAATCGAAAAAGATCTCCCTCTGTGACAGAAGGCATCTTCACCTCCCGGTAATCTTCACATTCCACAGAGACAATCACATCGTCATACGATTGCCGATATTCAATAGCAGTCAATTCTAAAGTCTTCGCATCAACCCAGGTACGGACATGATACGTCTCTTCGCTTTTGTGATCCTCAGTCTGTCGAGCCGCCATATCTAAACGATAATGCGTAGAAGATTTCGAAATATGGATATCTTCTCTTGATAACCCTTCGATTTTCCCCAAGACGGCATCAAGGGCTCGAATACTCAAATGAACAGTTTGATCCCATTGAGTGCCAGCACTTCCCTCATCTATTTCGCCGGTAATAAGATTATTTTCAGCTGGAAAATAGAGTTGATACTGACTTCCTTCACGATGAAAATCCATCATAGGAACCCCGACTCGTAAAAACCCCCGTAGATGCACTCTGTCAGGACTCACATAGGACACCATCCCATTAAAGCCCTGTGAAAATGGAAGCCCTGACCCGGAAATGGAGGCTCGAAAGAGTCCTCGAAGCGTGCGGATCATGCTTTCTTTTTGACGCAACGTTTCAAGCACAACACGGCTTTGCTCGTGAGATAGAGGAGTAAACGCCCCCTGGTTCATGGCGGTACAACCCACCAGCCACACCATGAATGTGACCACCATGCCTTTAAGAAAAACCGAAGATTTTCTCAAAAAGTGTCTATCTCTCACTTACACCACCGGAGATAAAACCACATCCCAAATTTCCTCAATTTCCTGAATGCCCAACACCTCTATTCCTTCAATGGGCTTCCATTGCTTAAGGTTCGAGTTGGGCACCACGCATCGTGTAAACCCCAACTTCATGGCTTCTCGAATGCGAAGATCGGCATGTTGAACGGGCCGCACTTCTCCGCCAAGACCCACTTCACCCATGACAGCAAGACGGGCATCAAGACCCGTTTCTCGAAAACTCGATAACACCGCACACACAATTCCGACATCGACTGTAGGCTCATCAATTCGCAGCCCGCCCACAACATTGATATACACATCATGCCCGGTAAAATGCAGGCCTAACCGTTTTTCCATCACCGCCAATAATAACGCAACCCGATTGTTTTCTATTCCCTTAGCCATTCGTTTGGGCATGGGGTAACTGGTTTCAGCCACCAGAGCCTGTAGCTCCACCAATAACGGACGAGAGCCTTCGACACTGGACACGACAACAGACCCCGGACTTGTTCCGATGCGGCCAGTTAAAAACATAGCTGAAGGATTATCCACTTCAGTAAGACCTTCATCTTTCATTTCAAACACGCCGATCTCATTGGTCGGTCCAAACCGATTTTTGACAGCACGAAGAATGCGGTAGCTTTGGCCTTTGTCCCCTTCAAAATACAACACCGTGTCAACAATATGCTCCAACAAGCGTGGCCCGGCTATCACTCCTTCTTTTGTGACATGACCAATGATGAATACAGGAACATTCATACGTTTGGCATACCACATGAGTTGGCAGCCAATTTCCTGAACTTGACTCACACTTCCCGGAGCCGAAGTCAACTCTCCCGAGAACACAGTTTGAATGGAATCGACGACCAAGACATGCGGCCTTACGGTTTCGGCTACTTGAAAAATTTCTTCAAGGGCCGTGGCAGCAACAACGTATAAATTGGGAGGCCGAATTCCTAACCGGTCGGCTCGCATTTTGATTTGCTGAGGAGATTCTTCCCCCGAGACGTACAGACCAATTTCTGCCGACTGCTCTAAAGAATTGAGGGTTTGTAGCAGTAAGGTGGTTTTGCCAATACCTGGATCGCCACCGATGAGAACAACCGACCCTGGCACCACCCCACCACCAAGTACGCGGTTTAATTCTTCTATCCCAGATTGCAGACGAAATTCGTGTGTCTGATTGATCGCCCCGATCGGAATCGCTTCCGGGGTACTGCCAGCGACCGTGCGCTGCTTTAGGGCCGAAGCATTTCGCTGGACTTCTTCCCGCAGAGAATTCCATTCCCCACATTCTGGGCATCGGCCACTCCAGCGAACACCCTGGTGACCGCATTCCTGACAGACAAAGCGTGTTTTAGATTTAGCCGCTTTCATCGTGTTCTGTTAGTGATACTGGGTCTGTTGAAAAAAGCCGCCAGCGGCGTTCTCGCCATTGTTCCGTGCTCACGTCGTGCCAGGACGCTCCGCGCGCAACAATGGCTGCGGCCTTACTGGACGAACTTTTTTGAACAGACCCGACGTTGTTGATCGCCAAGGGCTTCATGGCGAAATATGGCTCTTGATATCTTCATTATTCAACACTCCCATGCTGAAACGGTCTCCTTCATTAGAGATGGCGGCGAACACGGGACCAATCAGTCAAAATAATAGCTCGCCGTGGAAAGCGCTCATCGTTTTCAGGGAAAGGTAAAATAAGGGTTTGCAAACGGTTTTTCACGAGCACTTCGGCAAAGTCTGCGGTGCGCCCGATTCCGCCGCTGACGTTTTCCCATCCTTCTTCCTTAAAGTGCATGAGCAATTCACTTAAAGCCGTCGCTGTACCGGGAAGAATACGAATCACGCCTGGTGGAAAATGCTGTGCTCGCAACCATGATTGAATCCCATCCAACTTTCCCTTTCCAGTCCGATCCAAATACACAAGGTTATAATAAAACTTTGCTAATTTATGAAGTTCCGCAGGGGCAGCAGCATTCGGAGTCCCAAAAACCAATCCAGGATCTGGAAACAGATCGGGAGGGGGAGCCTGGGTGTCAAATTCACGGTCGACCAACACTGCCAAATCAATCAGCAATATAGGCCGTCGTCTCTCCCAGGACAAAACGACACCGTTTCCTGACACCACATTGGCTTTTGCAGAAGTTGCCCACTTAGCTTGTAATGATAAATTGCCCCGCATTTTAGGGGTAAACTCTAGATGCGCCCAACCATTGTCATTAGTCGAGGCTTGGCCAATCTTACGCCCCTGAATGGAAAACTCCACCGGCTCTTCAGACATTCCGATTTCACCATTTGGACCCTGTTCAGTCAGGCGGGCTTGCAATTGGACAGTCTTACTCGGGAATGTCAGAGCATCAGTTACGAATAGTTCAATATTCCGGTCTCCCGGCCACACCATAAAAGGGCAAGCGAAACACATCATTACGATAGTGCTCCAAACGAAACTCCATCTCAAATCTTTTCGTATGTTCCACATGATTGTAGAGCGTTCACTTCATAGCTAAAAAAGTCCCCGCCCTCTCTTGCCAAAAGCAAACGCATCGACTCCAGCAAAAATGCATAGTTGCAGATAAAACAACCAGCCCATCGGCCAGAAAAATTTGGAAATCACCAGCATGAGAACCCCACACACAAGAAAAATTGGCGCACGCTTGACGCCTAAATACATATGTCCCATACCAGGCAGAATCGACAGCAGCGCAGCGCCCAGACCATTTAGCGTTTTTTCACGTTCATCCATAAAAAATAGTCTTGCTGTATCTGGCCAGTAAACCGAAGCTATGGTCAACCATACCACGCACCCTGGCAGAGTGCCAAAGCGGGCCTGTTGAAAAAACCACCAGCGCCGTTCCCTGGCTTTGCCGGGCCTACTTCGCCGCAGTGGCTACGAAGGCTGAAAGCGGCTTCGTGCAGGCGAGCAGACTTTTTTGAACAGCCTCGGAGCTCTTGAAACCAAGGTCATTATAGGCAAATTTGCCTCTGGTGCGTTGTAATATTCAACACTCTCAAGGAGGGCCACAAGCCAGAATATCTGATGAACCAAGTTAACCCAGAATACAAAAGTAGGACTGGCGGGAAAGAATTTAGCCAAGCTTGCGCTTGCGTAACTCTTCTTCAAATGTTTTGTGATAGAGCACATCCCATTCCTGGGAACCTTCGGGAATATTGCGGGAATAGGATGCCAAACGGCCGCGAACATGTCGATCCAGCTCGGCTTCAACTTTCATATGTTCGGCAATGACAAGTTTGACTTCACGAAGGACTTTGGCCTGACCACCAACCAACCTGGCTTGCGGCGCACTTTTCAAGCGGTCCAAAATGACATGAGATAAATGCATTTGCTTATCGTCACTGAGTGAAAGCGCCATAGGAAGATTAGTTCCAATCAATCTGAATTGCGGCTACAGGTATCACTATAAAACAAGTCCGCGTTCCTTAATCAGTTTTTGTTTGACCATTGAAAACATTTTCTGATAATCCGCGCGGCCTTCCGTAAACTCTCGATCAAACTGTTTGAGCATCTCACGCACATCGGCGTTCAACCGATCTTCAACTTGCAATTCTGTTGTAATCGCCGACTCTACCTGTTGAATCACGGGATCGGGTTTTCCGTCGACTTGCAAAAGGCCTCGCTCCATCAAACGTTCCACGACGATGGTAGCCATATGACGAACACGTGTGGTATTTAGTCGCATGAGGTTCCCTCAGGAAGCAATTCGACTTGCATGGTGGTGGCCCCCACCGCCTGTTGTAAGACTTTCGCGTCACCCTCTATCTTACCAATGACATTCACACGATCGGCAGGCACAGGGTCTTCTCCTAAACTCATGGGCGTCCGTCCAAAAAAAATGGCTAGCATTTCCCCTATGCCCCAAAACGCAACATCCCCTATTTTTACCTGATTTTTCGCGGTTTCCCGATAATCTTTCACACCTGGAACTTTACAATAAAATTCTTCTCCCCATTGATTCACCGGAGCATTGAGTGGAAGCGCATCGACGATGGCTTGAGCCGTCCGATTGGGTTTTAATTCAGCAACGACTTGAATGCCACCAATAGTAATCTTGATCTTTTGTGCACGAAATTCCATATAGCCTCAATTTTTGTTGATATCCTGATACATGAAC
The DNA here is from genome assembly GCA_965223295.1 of Nitrospirales bacterium. Lineage (GTDB taxonomy): Bacteria > Nitrospirota > Nitrospiria > Nitrospirales > UBA8639 > Nitrospira_E. The sequence continues at coordinate 679,187 of CBDCWC010000002.1, forward strand.
AATGAACAACTGCCGAATGTAGCTTGTCCTCTTGATGAAATCAAGGCTAGAATGAAATGCAGTTTGACCTGACTTTCTATGTTGCCTTCGACATTTATCTTTTTACAGGGAATTGGAGAATCTACTGAAAAGAAGCTTTGGGAATATGGTATTCTCAACTGGGAGTCCTTTCTTCAAGAATCATCAATTCCCTTTATTTCTCCTGCTCGCAAAGCCCTGTATGATGCCATCCTGCAAGAAGCCAACGAGCAATGGCATCAAGGCAATTCCCGTTATTTCGCGAAATTATTAAAAGCCAGAGACCATTGGCGCCTGTACCCTCATTTTCGAACAAATACCGCATTTTTAGATATTGAAACTAATGGCCTTCCAGCACCACATGGAAAGATTACGCTTGTTGGAATTTATGGGCGGGGCCACATGACCACCTTGATTCAGGGGGAGACACTTTCCGAACATCGCCTGAAAGATGAACTCTCGTCATATGATTTATTCGTCACCTTCTTCGGCTCAGGATTTGATTTGCCCTTTCTGAAAGCCACTTACCCCTGCCTTCACATTGATCAACCTCATCTGGATGTCTGTTTTGCAGCAAGAAGGCTCGGCATGAAAGGCGGATTAAAAGCCATCGAATATGAAATAGGATGTCATCGGAAAAGCTCATTAGAAGGCTTAACGGGATGGGATGCCGTACGGCTGTGGCATGAATGGCAGAACGGGAGTCAAGCTTCGCGAGAAACCTTAATGGCCTACAATGAAGCCGACTGCAAGAACTTAGAACCCTTAACAGATCTGATTTGTGAGCGAATGGTCCAAGCATATGGTCCACCTGAAATGACGACTAGTTTTTTATGACTACCGTACCACCACAAACCTGGATTGGAGTTGGGCTCACCGATATCGGTCGAGTGCGCAAAATGAACCAAGATGCTTTTTCAGTTCATCACGATCAACAGTTGTGGGTTTTAGCAGATGGCATGGGAGGACATGCCGGTGGAGAAATTGCAAGTCAAATTGCGGTGGAGACTATTCCAGAAGAGTTTCAACGTCTCCTAGCGGCAAGTCCAACGACTTCACTTGTTATAGAGACAGTTGAATCCTATCTTGTACAGACTATAGAAACGGCGAATCAGCGTATTCGTACGCTAGCCAGCCAAAAAAGCGAACTAAAAGGCATGGGCACAACTATTGTAGTAGTCGTTATCACGCAGCATAACAACACAAGTTACGCGGTAATCGCACATGCTGGAGATAGCCGTGCTTACTGCTTTCGCCAGGAAACCCTGACTCTCTGGACCAAAGACCATACGCTCATGGAAGAGCGGCTGGCCCTCAAGATCATTACCCCGGAACAGGTTCGTACACATCCGCTCCGTCATGTGCTGACCAAAGGACTCGGCATTGATGTCCAAGCCCTTCCTACAGTTCAAACATATGAGTTAGAAGCTATGGACCTCCTCTTGCTCTGTTCAGATGGGCTCACCAAGATGCTCAGTGATCTAGAGATTCAAACACTCCTCAAAAGGGGTGCGCCAAAATTGAAAGAAGTTGCGAACTCACTGGTGGATACAGCGAACCGCTTAGGAGGCGAAGACAATACAACGGTGATCGTGATTGGGGCTGACTCAGACGCAACCCTGGTCAATGTGCCGCAGTCTACCGACTAGGCCGTCGGAACAACGCCGACCACCCAAAATATCCAACTGCATCTTTCATATTGGAAAACCAGCGGTGTGCGAACCCCATAGCGGGGTCCGTGACATACTGCATTGTCAAGACAATGCGCTCTTCTCCCTTAGCCGATGGGGTCACCGCATGATGCAATTTATCTCCATTGAAAAAAATACACGTTCCAGGTTCAGTGGCTAAGGAGAGCTCTTTGACCTGCTTCCCCGCATCTTTTGTATGAAGACGGCAAACTAGTCGACTGCTAGAATGATCACGCAAACCGATCAACACCGTATACCGGGCCCCTTTGTAATAGGAAGTATCATAGTGATAGCCAATATGATCGCCAGGCTCGGTATAAAAATAGAGCGCACAGGCATGGGGATCTTCATCTGGGCAGAGCAACAGGGGGGCTCCAGCCACCTGACTAAGAACACTGATCCAATCGTTATTCTGATACAAGGTCAGCATAGAAGGAGCAGAATCTTGAAGAACATAAGAGCTTACGCTTCCGCCCTTTTTATGCTTAGGAATAAAGTTACGATTGATTTTTGGGCGGACAGTATCAACTTCCTGCATCAACTCATCGATCAAAGACGTTGGCAATAATCTCTCCAATGCCAAAAATTCTCCCTGTTCCCAATACTGTCGTGACCAGTCGTCTCTATCGACCTGAGTTATAAGGTCTGAGACCTGCTGACTAGTACTATTGACTAAAATTGGCGACATCTAAAATTCCTCTGCCTTACCGTTTTTCTCGACAGAAACTCACATATATATCTGGCTTTCTATCATGCCAGTAAAAAAACTGTATCGTCCAGCTAAATATCGTAGGTGACTTGACCACCACCAGCTCAGACTTTTATCGTCTCGCTTGATGAATAAATATTTCAGATACATTTCTCACATTAAGGACTGATGAAACCTATGAGTCTTCTCCCCTATCGTGATCTTATTCTTGGCCAAGATTACTGGATCCAAGACAATGTGTTGCCCAGTGCTCTTGAAGTCGCTCAACGCTGCATGACATTTACAACATGGACCCTAGGTTCGCCATGGCGTCAAGAACCTTGGCCTGGCATGAGAGCCCCTCAGGCGTTGCTGCCTCAAGAAATGCACACGATTGAAACCTGCGTCAAACAACACTTGAACGTCCCAACCCTCACCCCTCAGACAGATTCGGAAGCAGGCCTCTCTGGACATAACCATATTCAGATTTGTGGTGGATCAGAAGGGGTGGCACGCCCCCATGTCGATTCGGCCAGAATCTGTGACTATGCGGCCGTCCTTTATTTGCATCCAAACCCGCCCACCACTCACTGTGGAACTTCATTTTATCGCTTACATCTTCCTGGAGAAACGCCGGATGGAAATTACTGCCCGAAAGAACATGAAAGTCTCAGCGAAGTACCTGGGATCTCCCGGGAAATGGACCCCACGATGTTCGAGGAAATTCTAGAGGCACCCTATGTCTTCAATCGTCTGGTCGCCTATAAAGCTGACCTCATTCACTCCGCCACTGGCTATTTCGGCTGGGATCATGCCTTAGCCTCAAAACGGATGGCCGTCGTCTTTTTCTGGAAAGCTCCGACGTGATAATGGCAAATTTATGCTATGGACTTTTCTGAGAAAATATTTTTATTTTGAGTATGTAGGCCGCGCTAAAGCCTAAGGCCAAGCCAATTCCCCATCCTGCTAACACATCCGTCATGTAGTGGGCGCCCAGATAGATCCGTGAGAGACCGATAAGACCCATGAGCGGCCATAAGATCCAGCCCAGCGTAGGATACAGCACAACCAGGAATGCGATGGCCGTGCTGGAGTTCAAGGCATGGTTGGACGGCAGGCTGAAACTTCCACCACAGCCTACCAGCTCATGAACCTGTGTAAGAATTTGGCAGGGTCGCGGACGCGCAATCAGATTTTTTAGTTGCCCGCCTAGTAAGTCACTGAACCCGATCAATAGCCCTAAAGTCGGTAGAGCAAACTTTGCTTCGTCCCATCTACGCCAACCCCAATAGGCCATGGCCAATATTCCGGGAATAATTAAATTGCTCTCTTGGGAGCATTGGAACATGAGCCAATCCAATTCAGGCAACTGCCCGGCCCATCCGTTAATGACTCGAAACCATTCTTCGTCAAATGACATGGATGAGACTCACGATATGTGTACATTCTGGATTCAAGAACGACGATCTTTGCCTTACTCTCTGCAGCAAATCTGTTTGATATGCTACCATGCTCTTTTGAATAATAAAGGAGTGATTGCATGTTGATTGATACCCATGTGCATTTAGATGATGCCCGATATGACGCTGACCGTGAAGCCGTGTTTCAGCGCGCAGAAGCAGCAGGTGTCGGGGCTTTCATTACGATTGGTTGTGATTTGACCACCAGTACAGCAGCCGTGAAATTAGCCGCTGAGCGTTCGAATGTCTATGCCACGGTAGGAGTGCATCCCCACGAAGTCAAACGAATCGAGCCTCACTGGTATGAAGAACTCCAACAATTAGCTCAGCAACCTAAGGTTGTAGCGTTTGGAGAAATTGGTTTGGATTATCATTATGATCATTCCCCACGTGAGATCCAACGCCAGCAATTTCGAGAACAAGTCACCATAGCCAAATCTCTAAACCTCCCCCTGGTCATTCATACACGGGAAGCACAGGAAGATACGATGACCATTCTTCAGGAAGAGCAAGCTGAATCCGTCGGAGGCGTGTTTCATTGTTTTTCCGGAGATCCGTGGTTGGCCAAAGAGGCTCTAGATTTAGGTTTCTACCTGTCGTTTTCGGGAATCATCACGTTTCGTAATGCCACGCTGCTTCGAGATGTGATCCGCACGGTGCCTGATGATCGCATCTTAATCGAAACAGACGCTCCGTATTTAACGCCGGTTCCCTTTCGAGGAAAACGCAATGAATCGGCCTATGTCAAACATGTTGCCGAACAGATCGCGGAATTAAAATTTGGCGACTCGACAACCGGGCTCTCCGAAATATCAGAACTCACCACACATAACGCCCAGCGTCTCTTTAAAATTTCTTCATAATACGATTCCGTTGACGTAGTTTTTTGGGCAATTTCCGCGGATTGCCTTTCTTCTCTTTTGGCCGTGTTGACATATCTTCACTGGCCTCTTTTCCCTCCGGTCCGGCTCGAGAAGACCGAGCAGACGAACGTGCTTGACTCCCCCTGTGCAAACGAGTGAGAAATTCCTGTGACCGGATCACAAACGCGCCAAAGGCTCGCGCCACGTTGGCAACTTCAAGATCGGATGATACCACAGCCGTCTCTTTTCCAAACCTCCGAATTAATTGTTGAATGACTTGATCGGCTCGTTCCCCTTCCGCCGAATATATCACAGTCACTCCCGTATGATGAGACGTCTGTCGGTTATTTCCTGATTGCCGCCACGCATCAAACACAACGGTAATAGGACAATGTATACTCTGCCCATACAAACCGAGACGCGTGACAAATTGTTCGCGGTGGACTTCTCCTGATCCAATAACTTTCTGAGGAGGAAGCCCCGTGGCCCCTAACACATTATAGCCATCAATGATAAGATGTTGTGGTGTCATACTTGAAAGCTAGGCCCTATACAATGACAAAGTTCTAATGTCCAGTCTACACTTCAATGAGCGACGATGCACCTCAACCTTATCTTGACAAGAAATAAATCATCTGCGAAAAAATAGAGGAACGGTTGAATTTTCTATGTTTTACTTGCGAACGATAGTTTTCTATTCCTATCTGGTGCTTCTTTTTTCCACCTTTGCTCCAACCTGGGCGGGGGAAGGTGGGCTCCGTCTGCCGGTGCAAGAAGAATCATTCCCTCCGTTCCAATTAGTGGCAAAACGTTCGAACGAGAGCATGGTTCGAAATATTCGAACCCACCAGCATAAAACCTACACTCGTTTAGTCTTGGACATCGATCAAGATATTCATCCCGCACCATCCGACCAGCACAGGAATCAATCATTTCAACTCAAGCTTCCTCATACACGTATTCTCAAACGAGCGCTGTCAAAAACGAACGGCAAAAATTTTCCGATTACCATACATGTGTCAAGAACGAAGCAAGGATCTCTTGTCCTCACCATACCCACCAAATCTTGGAAGAAATACAAGTGGTACGTCCTGCAAAATCCTGCTCGGCTGGTCTTAGATTTATATCCGGATTCATCACAACCCACTACAGTTGTGAAAGCACCGAAAGCTTCGGCAAAATCATCGGTGACACCTCAGGTAACAAAAAAGACTCCATCGTCTCCTGTCGTTGTGCCTCCTCCTAAAGCCCTCACGCAGAAAAAACAGATGATCATTGTGCTTGATCCGGGCCATGGAGGGAAAGACCCGGGTGCTTTAGGTGGAAAAGGTACGAAAGAGAAGGATATTGTTTTAAAAATTTCTCGTCATCTTCGTGACCTGTTAGCAAAACAAACTGGCGCCAAAGTATTAATGACGCGCGAAAAAGATATGTTTATCGAATTAGAAGATCGAGCGATCTTTGCCAACAAACGCAAAGCCGACTTGTTCGTCTCAATTCATATTAACTCCAATACGAAAAAGTCTATAAGAGGGCTGGAAATGTATCACTTCGGAGAAGCCAGCGATCCGCGGGCCCTTGAAGTGTCCGCGCGAGAAAACGGCACACCGCTTCAAGATAATGGACCAGCCTGGCAATTCATCCTTGCAGATAAGCTGCATGACAAAAAAATTGAAGATTCCCAGGAGTTTGCCTGGACGACGAAAAAAGCGCTTGTGAATTATTTAAAGCCTTTTTACAAAGTCAAAGATCACGGGGTTAAAACGGCCCCCTTCTTTGTCCTTCGCATGACCACCATGCCAGCCATCTTGGCCGAAATTGCTTTCATCTCAAATCCCACTGAAGAAAAACTTCTCAAAAGTTCAAAATATCAAAAACGCGTGGCTCAAGGAATCTTTGAAGGCATCAAATCGTACATCAAACCTCTACAAACCGCCTCTCGATAACTTCCCCCCTTCTCACTCCACTTTTCCCCAACTTCTATTCGATCTTTTCTTCTGGCTTGGGGTTCGGTACCATCCTTCCAACTTTTCGCTGTCTCGGCAGAGCGTTACAATAGCCTAACTTTACTGTGGCAATCATTAGACTCACGATTGAATACGATGGTACGGCCTACGCGGGATGGCAACGCCAACCGAACCACCCAACCATTCAAGCTGTTCTTGAAGAGGCATTGTTTAGAGTTACGCAGGAACACATTCCAATCGTGGCAGCAGGACGAACGGATTCAGGGGTGCATGCTTTAGGACAAGCAGCTAGCTTTCAGTCCAATAAAAGTTTGCCTGGCGCACAATGGTCCTCGGCACTCAATAACTATCTTCCCAAAGATATCTCCGTGCGCTCTAGCGAACAAGTTCAAGAAGATTTCCATGCTCGATTTAGTGCTAAAGGAAAAACGTATGAATATCGAATGACTCTGCGGTCGTCTCGCCCGGCCTTGGACCGTTATCGAACTTGGCATATCCCCTATGTTTTAGATACGGAAGCCATGAAACAGTCCCTTCCTGAAATCTTAGGCACTCATGACTTCTCTTCGTTTCGCGGTCAACGATCCCAGACGAAAAACCCCATCTGTACCATTACAGACCTTTCTCTTGATCTCGAAGGATCTTCATTGAAATTTCGTATTGAGGGTGATCGTTTTCTGAAGCAAATGGTTCGGGCTATTGTCGGCACTTTAGTTGAGATAGGCTTGCATAAGCGAAGACCCGGTACCATCTCTGACGTCATTCATGCCAGAAATCGTCGAGCCGCCGGTCGCACTGCCCCGCCCCATGGGCTATATCTTACCAAGGTGAAATACTAATTCCATGGACATCCAAGCTTTATAAATTCGAGTCTGACCCCTAAATCATTGGCATGACGTGCCCCCAGTGATTGTTCCAGTGTGCATGCAGCTTTAAGCGCATTTTGGAATTAATGCCTCAGGGGTTGGTGGTTTGTATCCTAAAGCGCTATGGGGACGCACCTGCTTATAGTGTTGCCGCCACCATTCGATGAGCACTTGCGCTTCCCGGAGCGTATAGAAGATTTCCCCGTTCAAGAGCTCATCCCGCAGTTTGCCATTCAAACTCTCATTATAGCCATTCTCCCAGGGGCTGCCTGGTTCGATAAACAAGGTGCCGACCCCTAGCTGGGCGAGCCATTGTCGAACAGCCTTCGCGGTAAATTCTGGGCCGTTATCCGAACGAATATATCCCGGACAACCGTGCTGCAGAAACAGCTCAGCCAGCCGATGTAGCACATCATCGGCTCGAAGATGCCGAGCGACCTCAATAGCCAAACATTCTCGGGTATATTCATCGACAATGGTCAGCAAGCGTACCGGGCGACCATCATGGGTCCGCGTGGCCACAAAATCGTAGGCCCAGACATGATTTGGATGTTGAGGCTGGAGCCGCACACAGGAGTCCTTGTTGATCCAGAGTCGCCCCCGTTTGGGTTGCTTCTTCGGCACTTTTAAGCCTTCCCGCCGCCAAATCCGTTCCACGCGTTTATGATTCACGTGCCAGCCCTCGACTCGAACCAACGCGGTGATGCGTCGGTAGCCATAGCGCCCATACTTTCGAGCCAGCCGCACAATCGTTTTAGTTAACGCTTCTTCGTCCCCTCGGACCTGAGCCTGATACCGCTGTGTCGATCGAGGTTGCCCCAGCACCTGGCACGTCCGCCGTTCCGCCACCCTCAGTCGTTGCCCAATGGTGTGAACGGCTCGGCGGCGTCGGGTGGGGCTTAGAAGTTTCCCTCAGCTGCTTCCTTCAGAATCAATTTATCCAGGGTGAGATCTGCCACGGCTCGCTTCAAGCGGGCATTCTCGCGCTCCAAGTCTTTGAGTCGTTTCGCCTGATCAAGCTTCAGTCCACCATATTCCTGCCGCCACCGATAGTAGGTGGGATCGGTGATATTCCACTTCCGACAAATGTCTTTGACGGTCTGCCCTTGCCCCAACAGGACCTCCGCTTCCCGCAGTTTGTGAATGATTTGTTCAACCGAGTACTTCACACGTGCCATGATACCCTCCTTTTTTATATGCCCTAGCCTGTAACATAGGCCTCGGAGCCGTTTAAAGGGGGCACGCCAATGTCGCGATGGGGCAAACGATCAACACGACGTACGTGGATCAATCGCCACTCTCGTCTGCCATCTACACCATCACGGCTCACGATGCCGCTGGCAATGTTTCGCTGCACAGCAATCCTGTTGAACACAGTAATGGCGGAGGGAATGGCGGCAAGGGGAGAAAATAGATAAGGCACTAAACTAAGTTGTTCATTGGATGCTCTTCGCGAGCATCCAAGCGTAGTAGGGGGTAAACTGTTGGTTAGATAATTTACTGCGCGGCATTGGGTGTGTAAGATTATTGCAACTCTCCTGAATAGATTTTCATGACGGTTGACAGAAATTCCAATGCCTCCGGTTTCTTACGCTGAAAGGAATTCCGTCCAATAATTGATCCAAACCCGCCCCCATCCCGAATGGCTCGGGCTTCATCAAAAATCTTATTATCTTCGCCCCTGGCCCCGCCTGAAAAAATGACGATGCGTCGACCATCAAACGTACTTTGCATCACATGTCGAATACGTTCAGCGGGTGTACTGATGGGTATTTTTTCCGCTTCATATACTTTTTTTGCAGCCGCCTGCTCTACATGAGCGCTGGGAACTTTTACTTTGATAATATGAGACCCTAACTGAGCCGCGATTTGAGCCGCATAAGCGACAACATCCATGGCCGTCTCCCCTTCCTTGCTCAACCCTGAACCACGAGGGTAGGACCACACCACCACGGCAAGGCCATACGACTTCGCTTCTTCAGCAATCTCACGCAATTGCTGATACATGGTTTGGCTATGAGCTGACCCAGGGTAGATAGTATAGCCAACAGCACAACAACCTAATCGCAGAGCATCTCGCACACTTCCCGTAATCGCGGAATTAGGGTCTTTGGTCTCTTGCAAGGAGTCATTGTTATTTAGCTTGAGGATGAGAGGAATTTGTCCGGCATATTCGGCAGCCCCAGCTTCAAGAAACCCAAGAGGCGCAGCATAGGCATTACAACCAGACTCAATTCCCAATTGAAAATGTGAAAAGGGATCATACCCCGCCGGGTTCGGAGCAAATGATCGAGCTGGACCATGCTCAAAGCCCTGATCAACAGGGAGAATCACTAAACGTCCCGTCCCTCCCAATGTTCCATTCATGAGTAACCGAGCCAGATTCATTAATACGCCGGGAGAATTGCCTTCATAATTTCGTAAAATTTCTCTCACACGAGGTGTCATCTCAACTGCTCCTTCCACAGACCATACAGAAAATTTTTATAACCCTAAACATATAAAAATGATCAACATCTAGTGTAAAAGAGCATGGCACCGAAAACAACATGAGCCATCACTCTTTTTGGGTCTGTTGAAAAAAGCCGCCAGCGGCGTTCTCGCCATTTTTCCGTGCTCACGTAGTACCAATACGCTCCGCGCGAAAAAATGGCTGCGGTCTTGCTGGACGAAATTTTTGAACAGACCCGAGGCCTCTGACATGTGACGCCACAGAGGCTAAATGTGGCCGTCGATATCATCATTATTCAACCGTCCCTTTTTCCAAATTTATGATGACTAATCTGTCTGTTCGATTTTTTTTCGAAGCGTGATTAGTTCTTGCTCCATTGCTTCAAAACGTTCAGCGATAGGATCTGGAATATTTGTATGATCCATCGTGGCCTCGGGTAAACGGGCTCCATCATATTTGACGATACGGCCAGGATTTCCCACGACTGTTGAATTTGCCGGCACTGACCGAAGCACAACAGCATTGGCCCCAACCTTCACGTTATCCCCAATGGAAATTCCTCCCAAAACTTTGGCTCCTGCCCCCACGACGACATGATTCCCCAATGTTGGATGGCGTTTGCCGCGTTCTTTCCCAGTTCCTCCTAACGTGACTCCCTGAAACAACGTCACGTAATCTCCGATTTCTGTGGTCTCCCCGATGACCACTCCCATTCCATGGTCAATGAAGAATCCAACTCCAATTGTCGCGCCCGGATGTATTTCCACTCCAGTCAGCCAACGTGCAAGTTGAGAAATCAGCCGAGGGAAAAATGGCACATGCTGCTTCAAAAGCCAATGGGAAATTCGATAGGCCAGAAGGGCATGAAACCCAGAATACGTGAAAAATACCTCTAATCGGCTCGTCGCAGCCGGATCCCGCTCAAAAACCGCTTGAAGATCTTGTGCAATTTGCGACATGTTCAACATTCGAGCACCTGGGCCAACGGCCAAAATCAATGGACCTTCTCTCACATTCCCTCAAGCTTTCTGAGACTCTATCAAACAGATGGCCATGACCGCGATGCCTTCTTTCCGGCCAATCATGCCAATTCCTTCGCCACTTTTGACTTTGATATTCACCTGATGACGATCAACCCTCAACACTCGAGCCAAATTCTCACCCATATCATTCAAATAAGGCGCCAGTTTCGGTGCCTGGGCACAGATCACGGTATCCAGATTCATCAGGGCATAATGCTCTTCTCGGAGAGTTTGCACAACATTTTCCAACATTAGCAAGCTGGACATATCTTGAAAGGCCGGATTACTTGCTGGATACCGCGTTCCAAGATCGCCTTTTCCCAATGCGCCCAAGACCGCATCACAGACGGCATGCGTTAACGCATCGGCATCAGAATGGCCATCCAACCCGTGCGAATGAGGTATCGTCACTCCGCCTAAAATTAACACCCGCCCTTCAGTTAAAGGGTGAATATCATATCCTTGACCAACTCTCATAGGTTTTGGCTCTTTTGATTTCTCACTTCACCATACTCCTCAACACCATCACCACCGTCAGGATTGCATATGGTCTCTCTTCAATATCGCTTCGCCAAAAATTAGGTCATCAGGCTTGGTGATCTTAATATTAAAACAACTCCCCTCTACAACAGAAACCGGATAGCCCTTTCGTTCAATCAAAGCCGCATCATCCGTAACATTCCAATGTTCGCGCTCGGCTTGTCGATGCCCCTCGCAGAGCCAATCATATCGAAAAACTTGTGGCGTTTGAATATGCCATAACTCTTCTCGCTTTAGGGTTTCTTGAATCATATGGGATGTATCAACTCGTTTGACGGTATCATGAATAGGCATAGCCACTACCGCAGCACCCGTTTGTTCCGCGCGGGCAATACTTTGTGTAACCATGTCCTCTTGAATGAAAGGGCGCACACCATCATGAACTAAGACCAACTCGGGAGGCTCAGTAATAGCGAAAAGTCCATGACGCACCGAATCCTGACGACGTGCTCCACCGGCCACAATCTGAGTCACTTTCTCCAACCCAAATGGTTTCACAATTTCACGCCAACAATAGTCTTGATCGTCTTTTGGAACAGAGAGGATAATTTCACGTATTGCTGGAATCTGCTGAAAAACCTTGAGGGAGAGAACTAGAAGAGGGATACCGCCAAGAGTCAGATATTGCTTACGGGCCGTTCCGCCCATGCGAGTCCCCAGGCCCGCGGCAGGGACCACCGCCACAACAGATTTAGACACGTGCCAGGCTTAACTCTTCGCGTTCAGTTTCTTCTTTGAGGCGTGTAAAGATCATCCGGCCTGCGCTGGTTTGCAAGACGCTGGTCACCACGACATCCACATTTTTCCCAATAGAGGCCCGGGCATGATCGACAACAACCATCGTACCATCGTCTAAATATGCCACACCTTGGCCCGACTCTTTGCCCTCTTTCAAGACGAAGACGCGAATAGTTTCACCGGGCAAGACGACCGGCTTCAGTGCATTACACAAGTCATTAATGTTTAACACTTCCACACCTTGAATCCCAGCAACTTTATTCAAATTAAAATCATTGGTCAGGACCTTGCCATTCATTTGCTTCCCTAATTCAATTAATTTTGTATCGACTTCTTTGACATGAGGAAAGTCATCTTCAACTAATTTGACTTGGATGTTCGTCATTTTTTGGAGCACGTTCAGAATATCCAATCCTCGTCTTCCGCGAGCTCGCTTTAAGCCATCCGAAGAATCCGAAATATGTTGCAGTTCCTGGAGAATAAAATGCGGAACAACTAAGGTCCCTTCGATAAAACCAGTTTCACATAAATCAGCAATTCGTCCATCGATAATGACACTGGTATCCAGCAATTTCATCGTCAACGCTTGGTCCGCACTACCCGAGTCCTGGTCTAGTTCGGTCAGCCCATCTTTGCCAAATCTTGTCCCCATGCTCAACCCCCAATAGGGTATGCCAAGAAATATGAGCAAGGTCGCAATGAGAGAAAAGGCCGACTGCTGCGAATTTCCAACGAGACCAGTGGAAAAGGCAATCAGTCCCGCAACCAAAAGACTGATAACGAGACCCAACCCTCCCCACAATGCGACAGGAAAGGGTATCGACTGCAATCGTTGCTCAGCAGCAAGTATGCCAATTGCCACAGCCACTCCGATAGCCGCACCGACACCAAGAATTTCAGTTTGGCCATCCGAAAAACTCCACCCCAGGGACATGCCCAGCACCATCCCAACGACAAGGAACATAGCTCGTAATACCATACGAGATTCTCCTTCCCTTAGGTTTGCAATCCAGCCAAGGTTTGTGATCCACACATAAAAAAATCTTCCATGTACTTCCAATTTTCTTCTAAAGCAACAATTCTCGATTCAATTGTTATCATCCTCCCCTCATAGCCTTTCTTCACAATGTCACAGCCAATACTTTTCGCGACAGAAGAAACCACGTCACATACCAACCCGTTCATTGACTCAAAGGCGAGAAAAAATTTCGACCGCATATGGGAAAAAAAGGAACGGAAAGACTCATCGGTAGACCTATCTTCCATGATAGGATGCGCTATTATAAGCTTTTTAGTTTTTAGGAGCAATCATCGATTCGACAAATTTATAGATACGAATTCAGAATGTCAAAAATGCTCATTCGATCATTGTGGAGGTCATGCCTCATGCTGACATGTAAAAGATGATAGCACTGACAGGCCTAGAACGTCTTTAGGACAATGCGATCTTATGATCACTTCGAACGTTAAAGAAGAAGGAAACAGTGAGGAACCATTAGAGACTAATTATGCGGTGAGAGCCTGACTTACCTCATGCAATTGGGCCTCCAAAAATTCCCGCATCTGAGATAATTGATCCTGAGACACCGCTTCAAACCGTAGGACCAGCGCAGGTTGAGTATTCGAAGCCCGAATCAACCCCCACCCCTGTTCGAACCTGACCCGCACTCCGTCAATCGTAATCAACTCTTGAATAGGTAGTGCTGTTGTCACGTCTTGCGAAGTGGCCAGATCTTGAAAATGTTTTGTCAGCGCGACAACAAGCTGAAACTTTTGATCATCCGGACAGTCAACACGAATTTCCGGGGTGACAACTGTTTGAGGCACACCAGACAAGAGACTCGAAAGCGGTTTCTTTTGCTTGACCAAAATTTCAATCAATCGACATGAAGCATAAATCGCATCATCATAGCCATAGTACCGATCAGCAAAGAACACATGCCCCGACATTTCCCCTGCCAAGACAGCTTTTTCTTCTTTCATTTTGGCTTTAATAATAGAATGCCCGGTTTTCCACATAATCGCACGTCCGCCATGCTTAGGAATATCATCATAAAAAACTTGCGACGCTTTGACTTCAGAGATAAACGTGCTCCCGGGCTGTTCCGCTAATACATTTCGTGCAAACAACAACAATAAACGATCACCCCACAAGATGCCACCCTGCTCATCAATCACGCCTATTCTATCGGCATCGCCATCATAACCAATGCCAACATCTGCCTTGACCTCGTGAACCTTGCCGATCAAATCTTCTAAATTTTCAACAACTGTAGGATCGGGATGATGATTAGGAAAACGTCCATCCAAATCACAATATAAGCCCGTTACCTGGCACCCCAATTGTTCCAGAGCTTCTTTCGCGACAAGTGAAGCCGCGCCATTCCCACAATCAATAACCACTCGCAAACCATTCGCCTTCACGGTGGAAAATTGTTCTTTCAGAAATTCAAGATACTGAGGAATAATTGGCTGTTCAACAATCGTTCCCTGACCAGAATCAAATACTTCTTTCTCAAAAATTCCTCGCAAACGCTGAATGTCCTCGCCATATAAGGCTTCTTTTCCCACACACATTTTAAAGCCATTATATTCTGCAGCATTATGACTTCCGGTAATCATAATGCCTCCGTCCACCTCACAATGAAAGAGGGAAAAGTACAACAGCGGAGTAGCACATAGACCTAAATCAATGACATTGACACCAGCTCCTGTCAATCCGGCAACTAATGAGTCTCGAAGCGAAGGAGAAGTCAAACGACCATCCCGGCCAACTGTGATCGTCTTCACATTTCGTCCGCGGGCCAACGTGGCATAAGCACGTCCAATTTTTTCCACAACATCTGGGGTGAGATCATGCTCAACAATCCCTCGAATATCATATTCCCGAAAAATACCCATCACGATTCCTTTCAGATGTTTTCCTGTCAATACCGTCTATCAAACTGGCCGCAAACGGTCAAAATCATCCTTGAGCCGCACAATATCGTCTTCACCTAAATACGGCCCATTTTGAATCTCAATAATTTCTAATAAGCCTTGCCCAGGATTTTCTAATCGATGAGGTGTTTCTTTGGGAATACCTGTACTCATGCCGGCTTGCAGATCATACACTTCTTCGCCCCGCGTGACTCGTGCCGTCCCAGTAATTACGACCCAATGTTCACTGCGTTGATGATGCAACTGCAATGAAAGCCGCTTGCCAGGCATCACTTCGATCCGCTTCACTTTATACCCTGGTCCTTCCTCCAAAACCGTATAGGCCCCCCAAGGACGTTGAACCGTTCGATGTTCTAGATGTTCAGGAGCCTGCTGTTTTTTGAGTACGTTGACGACGGCTTTGACATCCTGTGCTCGATCTTTCGGGCAGACAAGCGTCGCGTCAGGGGTATCAACAACCACCATATTGTCCAGTCCAATCGTGGCTACCATTCGACGATCAGCAAATAGAACGGACTCTCGACTTCCCATATCAACAATATTGCCATTCCGGACGTTTCCAGCTTTATCCAATGGAGCCACTTCCTCCAAACTTCCCCAACTTCCTACATCCGACCACCCAAACTCTACCGGGACAACCACACTATGCGCTGAATGTTCCATCACGGCATGATCAATAGACAGAGAAGGCAGTTTCGCATAAGCTTTTCGAAGCTGTGCGGGGAATTCTGATGTTCCAATATATCGTTGAAGGCGTTGTAGAATCTTGGACAATTTGGGTTGATGGAGAGCCATCTCCTCAAGAATCGTCGAAGCTTTCCAAATAAATATTCCGGCGTTCCAGAAGTAGTTTCCTGACCGACAATATCGCTTAGCCGTGGAATGGTTCGGTTTTTCAACGAATCTGGCGACTCCATACCCCGCCAGCCCTCCTTGTGTTCGCATTCGTTTGCGCTTGTTAGGTTGAATGTACCCATAGCCAGTTTCAGGGCGTGAAGGCTGAATGCCAAATGTGACCAAATACCCGTCTCTCGCTAAGGTTGTGGCATAGTTCACAGCTTTGACAAATTTTTTCTCTGCTTTGACCACATGATCCGCTGGCACAACAACCATAATCGCCTCAGGGTCTCGAGCTAGAAGTTGCAGCGCCGTCAGTGCAATTGCTGGAGCCGTATTTCTTCCTTCGGGCTCAAGAATAATGTTATCAACGAGATCATCTTTCCAAGCGCTTAACTGAAGCCTGATAGACTCTGCTTGCACAGCATTAGTGACGACCGTCATCTGTTTAGGAGAAACATGAGGCAGAAACCGCTCAAACGTTTGTTGCAAGAGCGTTCCTTCGCCAATAATCCGCAACAACTGCTTAGGAAAGCGCTCCCGACTCAACGGCCAAAATCGGGTCCCACTACCTCCCGCTAAAATGACTCCATACACATGAGCATTCATAATGTGTCTTTCTGAGTTCTGTCACATCCAATACAATTGCTCCCAAACATGGGATGGCTCGGCGTTAGTGACAGGGTTAGGGTTCTATCGAGTCATTAGTCTTATCGGATTTTCTTCATCAAACTAAAAACAGGACCAACAGTCAGACTACTCGGGTCTGTTGAAAAAAGCCGCCGCCTACTCCGCCGAAGTAACTCGATGGGCTACGAAGGCCGGGAGCGGCGTTCTCGCCATTGTTCCGTGCTCACGTAGTGCCAGTATGCTCCGCGCGCCACAATGGCTGCGGCCTTGCTGGACCTGGCTTCGCCGAAGCGGCTTCGCACAGGCGAACGAACTTTTTTGAACTGACCCGACGTTGTTGATCGCCAAGGGTTTCATGGCGAAATGTGGCTTTTGATATCTTCATTATTCAACACTCCATACTCTTATCTCGCAGCCAAAATCATATCAATAACTTCCCTGACGGCCCCCTCTCCACCTTTTTTTTGGCAAATGTAATGGACGACTTGGCGAACTTGCTCGACACAATCGGCTGGGGCTGCAGCATATCCCACCGTCTGTAAGGCGGCAACATCATTCACGTCATCGCCCATATAGGCCATCTGTTCAAAGGGAATACCAAATTTTTCGGAAAGATGCCTGAGCACAGCGACTTTGTCTTTTGCCCCCTGAAATACTTCGGGAATCCCCAATTTTTTCGCACGGCGAGCCACAATCTTGGTCTGTTCCATTGTAATGATAGCTGTCAGCATGCCCTCCGCTTGCAGCAGCTTGATTCCCATGCCGTCCCGCGTATGAAATTTTTTGAATTCCTCACCGGATTCACCATAATACATGCCGGCATCTGTCAAAACCCCATCAACATCGGTAGCAAAAAGCTTCAATTCCTTAAAAACTTTTCTTGGACTTTTTACAATCCGCAGATGCGCCGGTTTTTTTATGGACTTGAGATTCCGAAGCACTTTCCCAGATGACCGGCTGGTCTTATCATTTTTCATACGCCCATAGGCCCTTCTTCAGAATAAAAAAAGGCAACACTCCCTTGCACCTCACTCATAAGTATTCCCCCACAGCCGACAAGAGAGTATAATATATGACTGCTGACCAGAGACGTTCTTTTAAAAAACAGCGCATAAAAAGGAACAGCTAATTCCACATAATGTCTTTTCTCAAGATTTCCCTCTTATGCATTCTTACAGTCTTTTTTATTGGATGCTCGACACCTGAATCCAAAGGCAACCTGGATGTTGTTTTATGTTGGCTCCGCCCGTCCTGCCAGCCACACCATCCACCAGATCAACCCATCACTCCAAGAAAGACGGCTTCAAGAAAAAATTTTCCTGCCCCTCCTCCCCCGCAACAGCCTCCTCCTAAAAAAATCATTCCACGATCAGGCTTCTCAACTCCGTGTGTAACGTCAGCCCAGATCACCGTGCAGAAATCCAAGCCTTACGTGACCGTATCGTATGAAGAACCTACAACCAAAGCTAATGGAACACCGTTAACAAATTTAGCTAAAACGACAATTTATCATGATGTGGGAAAGGGAAGAGTGAAATATAAGGATATTCCTGCAACCAGTCCACAGGGAGGGGGGAAAGTTCACGAAAAAATCGTATTTTCAATGAAACAGCAAACAAGCATTCAGGCAACGATTTGCGTCACGGCTACAGACACAAATGGGTATGAAGGGTAAGATATCTAGCTGACTTTGTAAATAGATGCCAATGACTCTTTCTCATTGTTGCAACACAAACCCTTTTTTTTCCATACAATTTCTCACTTCGAGACCTTTGGATACGGAATCCTGCCACCAGCCATTTCCGTGAAGCTGATCAACGTATGTATCGCATTGTTCTTTGGCTTCAAAAAAATTCATATTGTTTCCATCGATGGCTATCCATTCTCCCTGTGAACAATCTCCATAAGGATGGCACAAACGCTCTGCCCTTGTAGATTGGTAGTCAGGGTCAAGATTTGACTCCCAGATACTACATCCGCTTAAACAAGAGAACAGGATCAACCAAATAGGCCACCCCCGCATTACCTTCCATTGATCTTGTTTCTCATCCTGATCAAATTGTGTCATCGGGCTCTTTCCTCCTCTGTCTTAAAAAACCTCTGCCCCCCCTATCGGACAGATGAGGCTTGAAAAATAGCCCTACAATTAATGAATATGCCACCTTTTTTCCCCCACTATATTTGACCTCGAACCCATGCCCACGTCAGCCCCATATATTCATGAACAGCCAGCTCGGCCAATCGAAGTCCTGAGGCGCTAGGAAAAAGGTTGCTGGGAGACACAAATTCTTGAGAAGGTTTCCATTGACCAGCAGGAGCAGGGATTGGAGAAAGCCCTTGTTTTATAAACAGTTTCATCGCACGCGGCATATGAAACGCACTGGTCACTAACACAAATGGTTCATTATGAATAAGATGTCGAAGGTATAAGGGATGATCTTTAGTATCTCGTGACTCAACTTCTAATACCATATTCGATTTCTTAACCCCCAATTCTTCAGCCACCCGACTCAATGTGGTGGCTTCCGGTGCCCCATCAAACCCAATACCGCCCGTTAAAATAAGCTTACTGCAGGGAATACGATGATGGAGCCGAATCCCCTCTACAAGGCGAACACGTGAATGATGAGAAATCTGTAGTTGAATAGGTAGTGTCGGGTCCCTCGAAACTCCACCTGCTAACACCACAATCCACTTCACAGCACACGTCCCCGTTCCTCCATTTTCCGGCGGTGCTAGTTTCGCTAAATTTAATGGAGGATATTGTGATTCGAGCGTCTGCAAAATTCGACCCGAAATACCTTCGAAACTACAGATCACGAGGACCAGCATGCTCAGAGCAACAAGAAGTTTTCCTGTTTTCTGCTTTCTCGAAAAGAATAACAACGCCACTCCCAGTGCCATCAACTCCAAGCAAATTGACACCGGAGAGAAAAGAGGAGCCAGAAATTTTTTTAGAGTAAACATGAACCTCTTCCGCAAAGGAAATGTTCTGAAAAAAAACAGTGAGAACCCGTAGGTAATTTACAGGATCGGTGCCATTTACACAAGAAGTTTCAGGTTTGGTTCAATAAGGATGGCACATTAAGGTTGAGACCAAGCGGAGATGGAAAAACGCCAAGAAAGAGGACAAGACAAGCGATACATGCCGATACTTCTCGACATCAATTGAGATACAGCAAGCAGGAAGACTTTTGAAGAACAAGCTGATGGAGCAAGAACTCCGTAGAGGACAATACGGTCAAAAACTAGTATTGAGAAACAGGGCAGGCTCGAAGCACCTCTTGAATATGCCGATCAAAATCTTTCTGTGCCCTTTCAAGGCTTTGTTGAGCCACAAGAATATCTTTGAGCATATTCCCATTTCTGGATTGATGGTTGACACAATAAATTTTTCCGCCATCAAATCCCCGACGACTTCGTCGACAACCATCAAATTCTTTCGGAGCATGCCGAAGACTGAATTTTGCCTCTTGGAGTTGATCATGTTTTTTGACAACACGATCTTGGGCTGATTTGAGCAAAGAAACCGCTTCGGTGCACGAAAAATTCCAGACCTCGGTTCCTCCCACTTGAGGTAAGACAAGAACGAGTCCTATGATGAGAAATCCAATACGCATAATCCCCCTCCTTCCAAAACTACCTGACCCCACCACTGAGAACACATCATCGAAGATGATGTACTGCCTAACCTACTGCTGGGATCAGCGTGCAACAATAACTCAAATGGGTGGCGAGGAAAGGAAGAAAGCGTGACGGATTAAATTTTGAAAGAACCTTTGCAGAACAAACAAGAACACATCGGTAACAGTTTTTTTATTTGAGAACAAAGTGGGCACGTCGGTTATGTTGAAAGCAGGTCAATGAACGTTGCGAGCAAAATGGCTGACTCTTTCCCAGACTAAGGACCCGCAACTGCGAAGCGCTCACGCCTAAATTAACCAAATAATTCTTTACGGCGAGAGCTCGCCGTTCACCTAAAATGAGGTTGTACTCTTCAGTTCCGCGTTCATCACAATGCCCTTGGATGAGGACTTGGCGATTCGGGTAACGCTTAAGAAGCACTTTGGCATTTTGTTCAAGGATCAGCATTGAATCTCTCCGAATCCTGATTTGGTCATAATCAAAAAATACATCTTGTAATGTCCAAGGTAGTATCGTGTCCTCTGCGGATTGCGTGAAAATTTCCTTCGTATCTTGCTCAGAGATACTGGATTGATCAGCAGGGGAAGATCTTGAGATATCTTCAAGGTTAAGACTTTCAAGAGCTGCCACAGGCTCCACCTCTAATGCTTCTACCGGAGATACTTCCTCGCTATGACTCACGACAGCGACTTCATGGAAGGAGCCACAACCCACAGGCAACAGCAACACAAGAGGAAGGAACATACCTTTCCAAGAACCTCTCTTTTTTTTACGTGATAGTCGGTATTTCAAAGTAGTTGATAGACAGAATAGTCAAAAATAGGCGTGAACCCATATGGTCTCAGATTTTTTGAATCATACAACATTCAAAAACACTGTCAATGTGCAAGCAACGCATTCTTTTACAATACCTTGACGGGTTTTTTTTTACACCTGTATGATTTGGCTCCTATCAAAATGACTGTCTCAACGAGTAGAGCCTTCCCTTCTCACGACACAATTTCTGGATATTTGTCATGATTGATGTTCAGCATGTCACCAAACAGTATGGCCAGGTCACGGCCTTGGATGATGTCTCTTTTTCCATTGCCAAGGGAGAAATTGTTGCATTTTTAGGTCCTAATGGAGCAGGCAAAACCACGACCATGCGCATTTTGACCGGATTCATGCCTCCAACATCAGGAACCATCCAAGTCGCAGGCTTTGACTGCCTAGAAGAGCCATGGGAGGTGAAGAAGCATATTGGGTACCTTCCGGAAGCGCCTCCGCTGTACTTAGAATTAACCGTGACCGAGTATCTGACATTTGTCGGAAGGATTAAACGACTAGAACCAGCGAAACTGCAAGAGCGCATGGCCCTCATCATCCAGCAAACAGGATTGACGGAAGTGCAGGGACGCGTCATCGGACATTTATCTCGAGGATATCGCCAACGGGTCGGCTTAGCGCAAGCCTTACTTCATAATCCTCCTGTGCTCATTTTAGACGAACCAACAACCGGCTTAGACCCCAATCAAATTATTGAAATTCGAGATTTAATCAAAAGCCTGGCGGGCTCTCATACCATCATTTTGAGTACGCATCTTCTAGCAGAAGCCACTACGATATGCCAAAAGGTTATCATTATCCATCAAGGGCACATTGTCGCCATTGATACACCAGAACAACTCGGAGCCAAGCTCCGGCAATCAGAAATTTTACATCTGACCGTCAAGCAATCTGACCCCGGCCTTTTGGCTGCCCTACAGAAGATTTCCGGAGTGCTTCAGGTGAGACCGGGTGAAAAGCCTCACACGTATATGCTGGAAACCCAAGCCGGAGAAGACATCCGGGAAAAATTGACCACTCTAATTGTCGACAGCGGTGCAGGGCTCTTAGAGTTGACCACACAACCCGTTAGCTTGGAGGATGTCTTTAAGGTTCTAACCACCGAAAATCATTCACAAACCACATGACACAATCCTGCACGCATTTCTTCTTTCTAACATTGCCATGAATCCCGTTCATACCATTATTGCCAAAGAACTCCGGAGCTTCTTTGTCTCGCCAGTCGTCTATGTGATTGGTGCAATTTTTTTAGTTGTCGTGGGACTGCTTGCCTACCAAGCCGTGGCAAGCGCCAGCAACCAAGCCATTCGACTCATGCAACTACAAAATACCTATGCGCAACTCAATCTCAATGAAATGATCTTTCGTCCCTTGTTTCAAAGCATGAACCTTATTCTGATGATTATCTTACCGCTTCTAACGATGCGCCTATTTGCGGAAGAACGAAAACTTCGCACATTTGAGTTGCTTCTCACGTCGCCTATTGGCGTGAATGAAATAGTGTCGGGCAAATTCCTGAGCGTGGTGATTGTGTATGCAGGGCTTCTTTCACTGACCGGCCTCATTCCTTTGACCCTAGCAGCCTATGCCACATTTGATTGGAATCCTATTATCCTTGGATATGTAGCCCTCCTGCTCCAAGGCGCTCTGATGTTGTCCATTGGCCTTGTTGCCTCGGCCCTTACTGAGAACCAAATTATTGCGGCATTTCTTAGCTTTGGGATTATTCTGGGACTTTGGGTACTCGGAGCTCTTAGTGCGGCTTTTGGTGATTCACCAGCAGGTCATATTCTTTCTTATCTCTCCTTCACAGAACATTTTGAACGGTTAATCCGTGGACTTCTGAATATGAAAGATCTCATGTACTACATATCAGGGATCGCCTTTATGTGGTTCGCGGCGCACCAAGCCATAGATGCCTACCGATGGAAATAACACGCCTCGCCACAATACTTGGAGTAGGCGGACTGATCCTTACCTTAGGAGGATTTGGCCTTCCCCTCCTCATGCCCGACGCGGAGAACGCCGGGTCTATTTTTCTGGGAATCGGAACACTTTGTTTACTTGGCTATGTTGGTATTCATTTTCAAGGACTCGTCCAAGGCTCCCGAAAGCGCACAGCCCAATTAGGCACTCACAGCATTCTTGCTATTTTCCTTGCCGCTCTGGCCGTTGGACTCACGAACTTTCTTGCCAATAAACATGCTCCGGAATGGGATTTTTCAGAAACCAGAAATTTCACCTTAAGTCGTCAGACCTATCAAGTCCTTCGGGCCTTACCACGCGAGGTCAACATTCATGTCTTTACGCGAGAGGGCAGCCCCGGCTATGGCGCTTACCAGGACCTCTTAACGACCTACGATAAAGAAAGCGCTCTGTTGACAGTGGAATTCATCGATCCCGAGCGACATCCCGATAAAGCCAAGGCCTATCAAGTGACACGCATTGATACCGCTGTGGTTGAAAGCGGTCCACAGAAGATTTATCTCCAGCGCGCCGTTGAAGCTGATGTCACCAATGCTCTGCTACGGGTGACACGAGACCTCAAAAAAGGCATTGCCTTTACAACCGGGCATGGAGAAAAAAGTTTTTCGGATACCGAAACTCCGGGAATGTCACGCGCCGCAGATGCCTTAAAAAAGCAAGGGTATGAGGTTTCCACAGTCGAGTGGAACAAAATCGTACCCAGCAATGCGTCATTACTCGTGATTCCTTCACCAACCCAAGCCATAGCCGAAGAAGATCGTGAACAGATCACCAAATTTCTTAGAAGAGGAGGCCGGCTGTTAGTCATGAACGACCCGAGCAGCCAAAATTCGTTAGATCAGCTCCTCGTACCCTGGGGAATTCAACTAGGAACAGGAATTCTTGCCGATGAACAAGATCGGTTAGGCCGCGGCAGTCCCACAGCCTTAATGGTCCGCACGTTTACCACACACGATATCACTGAAAATTTTACGACGCCTATTATTTTCCCAGTTTCGCGATCCATCACCTTCGACCCCGCGCTGGGCAAAGATTGGGACTATGAATCATTAGCCCAAACCTCTCCCAAAAGTTGGGAAGAAACGACACTGACAAATACCGAACCCGTCTTTGATGAAGACCGGGACCAGGAAGGTCCATTCACCGTTGCTGCTGTTTTAACCTCAAAACGTGTTGGGCAAGATCAGAAGCCAGAATCAGCTATCGTCGTCGTCGGCAACGCGGCCTTCGCGACAAACGGATGGCTGACCTATCCCGGCAACACCGACTTTTTCTTAAAAACCATTGCCTGGCTCACACAGGAAGAAGCACTCGTGTCCCTTACACCCAAAGAGCCCGCATTTCATCCTTTCGTTCCCAACCCCTCCCAGGAACAGGCCTTAGTCTTTTTTCAGGTGCTGGTGCTCCCCCTGATGGTACTCTTTTTAGGCCTTTCCGTATGGAAGAGGCGACGAAGCCTATAATATGGGTTTGTTGAAAAAAGCCGCCAGCGGCGTTCTCGCCTTTTTTCCGTGCTCACGTAGAACCAGTACGCTACGCGCGCAAAAACGGCTGCGGCCTTGCTGGACGGACTTTTTTGAACAGACCCGAGGCTTTTGATCACCCAGGACTTCCTAAAGAAATATGGCCTTTGATATCTTCATTATTCAATACTCCCAATATGTTCAATAACCCCACTCGTCTGACCATTGTCTTAGTCCTCATCGTGCTCGGGTTAGGAGGCTATATCCTGTTTGTAGACATTCCTCAAACCCGTGAATTTAAAAAACAAGAAACAGAAGAACGGCAAGTCATCCCATTTGATGATCGAGATATCACCGCAATCACCTGGGCCACAAGGTCTGAAACTATTCAACTGGAACGTGACGACAAATATCGATGGAAAATTACCGAACCCATTCAATCTCCAGCCGACAATAAAGAAGTGCGGCGCATCCTCCGTGCCCTCACGATTGGAAAAATCAAACGGGTAATTGAAGATGGTCCAGAAACCTTGGAGAAGTACGGGCTAGCACCTCCCTATCTGACACTGACGCTTACGACTCCAACTCTTAGCCATGAACTCGCACTCGGTGATCGTGGGCCTTTTGCGCCCTCCCTCTATGTCCAAACGAAATCAGACCGCCAGGTCGTGATCACGACCTTGGATGTCATGACGTTTGCACAAAAAACTTTGCCGGATTTTCGATTGAAAGACCTCTTATTCTTTGAACGCGAACGCGTTCAAGAAGTCCATATTCAACATCCTGATACGACCATGGTGATGGCCAGGTCGGCGGGAATCCACAGTCTCTCCCCTAATTGGATGTTTACCAGTCCAATGAAAGCTCCAGTCGATAAAATTACGATGGGCACATTGCTTATGGAACTAAGCGGACTCCACGCGACAGGGTTTATTGATTCCAAAGAAGATAAAGAACGCATTCTCGGACAACCGAAGCAGGCTCATATCGGTATCACCATCTTAGAAGGACCTCACACACATTACATCAGCCTTTATCAATTTCAAAATCCAGAAAAAGCCTATGCCATGACATCCGAGACAGGGCCGCTCTATGAAATCTCTCCAAATATCCTGAAGCCAATGACTCAAGGAGCCTTTTATTTTCAAGACAAGCGTCTCTTCGGCATGGACAGTCAGGATGTGATCATCCTGGAGGTCATCACGCCGCAAGACATGTACGTCCTCATTAAACAACACGACGACTGGACACTCGACAACCATCCCAATCTGGCTTTAGACCAAGAATTAGTTAACCTCTTTGTTAGCCGCGTCACGGATCTTCCTACAGAAATCGCACATCCCGAAGGATCAACAACCTCTACCCAAACAGCATTAGACACTCCAACTGCTACAATTCGAGGGCGAGGCCGTCAAGGGCAAAAGATCGGCTTGCTCATGTTAGGAAAACGAGAAAAAGGCCTCGTCTATGCTAAAGGCGCAGCACTCAAAGGCATCTATCAAGTCCGCTCCACCATCCTGGACCAAATTCCCACTCAAGCTGAGCTCACCCAATAGCCCAAGACAATTTTTAATAGGGGTCAGACTCGAATTAAACTAGTACGCTTCTAACGTGAAGTCGCTATAAGGGGCTGCGACAATGCAGATACCTGTGTCCAAACCGAATCGAAGAGTCCAAACACAGTGCAATTCATAAGTTGTGCCTCAGTCCGAATGCGCGACGTAATGGTGATAGCACCGAATAGATCATAGAGCACAGCTTTCCATCACACATTCGCTTGTTTTACTATTGGACAAAGAATTTTGGAGTCATAGCCACATTTGGGAAAGCTCGGAGGACCTGCCGATCAGCCGTAATCAATGGGATTTCTAGATCTATCGCAAGGCTAACGAATTCACAATCATAGGTAGAACAACCAGACTTTTTCGCCAACTGCATGACTTGCTGCGATACAATTGAAAATCACGCCCAGCCATCCACTGCTCTGCTTCAGCTACGATGATCCGAACATCGGCAAAACTCACTTGTTGATGTCGCTCTAAACCGATCAAAGTATTCCGAAATTCTGAACGCCAGAGGAGAGGAGCGGCCCAGGCTGGGTCTTTGCGCAACACTTCTTCAGCTTCTCCAGTGCGTTGTCCCGTGACATAGAGATAGATCAACTTATTCGTTTCCGCAACAATTACGGCCTTCCTTTGCTCTTTAATTCCTGGAGCGTTTTATCGGTGAGGCGTGCGTGAATGGATGTCGGTCTGATGGCATGAACCTTGGCTAACAAGCTGTCAGGATCAAGAGGAACACTTCCCGCTGCACATTCTAGGCAGCGGATGACTTCATTGTTGAGACTACAGCGACACAGAGATGCTTGAAGTTTTAACTTCTCTACAAGAGTCTGAGGAATGTTTTTAATCGTCAAGTTCGCCATGAAGGCCACTCCTATTTTCTGTGATAACATACGGTTCCAAAAAGGAACCATAATGAAATCGTAGGCCACAATACCCTATCTGCCAATGAGGCAGCTAAGAAAGTTAGCTATAACGACTTTGTCAGATGAGATTTTTCTTCCAAGATTCTAGGAAATGCTCTTATTCTGGGTAAGGCGATTGACTTTCTTCTTGTTTCATCTTGTCAAAGAATCGGTCGGCGTCTTGCTGGATCTCGTTTTTTGAAGGTTCCGGCTGAGGGTCCGGAGCTGACGAACAATTCACCACCAGCATTCCCGCCAATATGAGGCAAGCCATTGCTATTCCTTTGACCTCTAAAACAATTGATTGCATCTTGATCATGAGTATTCTCCTCTCACTACGATCTCGGCACTTACTTTAATTCGACTTTCATCATACCCTACCGTGATCATGAATTGACGCACAAGAAACTGTTGAAAATTGACTGGGGTAGAGGGGTCTGCTACGGTTTGAGACAACCTCAGGTGCTATCCCAAACTCAGAAAAAAAGGAGTCGTGTGTGACCACTATTGGAGCTACCCAATTACCTGAACAGCTTCGTCAAAAAGCCGATCAACTGCGTATTCATAGCATTCGAGCCACAACCCAGGCTGGAAACGGTCACCCAACCAGTTGTTGCTCCGCTGCCGATATCGTCGCCACACTGTTCTTTTCAGTGATGCGGTACGAGCCGAAAAATCCGCGTAACCCTGATAATGATAGATTTATCTTATCCAAAGGCCATGCCGCACCACTGCTGTATGCCGCATGGGCTGAAGCTGGGCTCTTTGACCCTAAAGAATTACTTGAGCTTCGTACATTAGAGTCAGATCTTGAAGGACATCCTACCCCCCGCCTCTCGTTTGTGGATATGGCTACTGGTTCACTCGGACAAGGCCTTTCTGTGGGCATTGGTATCGCCCTGAATAATAAGTATTTAGATAAAACACCTGCTCGGACTTATGTGGTCTTGGGTGATGGCGAATCAGTAGAAGGCTCGGTCTGGGAAGCAGCTGATGTGGCCCGCCAGGCTCAATTAGATAACCTCTGCGCCATCATTGATATCAATCGGCTTGGGCAATCAGACCCGACCATGTTGCAACATAATGTGAATGCCTACAAGGCACGTTGGGAGGGATTTGGCTGGAAAGCCATCTGTGTCGATGGTCATGACCATGCGGAATTACTCCAGGCTTTTGCAACGGCAGAACACACCGCCCAGCAACCCACGATGATTTTAGCCAAAACCTTTAAAGGTAAAGGAATTTCATTTGCTGAAGATCACCCCAGCTGGCACGGCAAACCGCTCAACGCTGAGCAAGCCGAAGAAGCCATTCGCGTCTTAAGCCAAAACCTGACATCTCCCGCACCGGGTCTCGACATTGTCGAACCAACAACCGTGCAGCGGACAAACGGAGCCGCCACAGCGCTACCAGCTCCATCCTACAAACCAACAGATTCTGTCGCAACACGCGAAGCCTTTGGCGAAGCCTTAGCACAACTCGGTGAGGTGAACCTGCATGTCGTTGCTTTAGATGCGGACGTCAAAAACTCAACGTACACAGATAAGTTTGGCAAACGATTTCCTGAACGCTTCTTTGAAAATTTTATTGCTGAACAAAATATGGTCGGCACAGCCGCCGGACTTGCCGCTTGTGGCAAGATTCCTTTTGCTGCCACATTCGCTGCCTTTTTCTCACGAGCCTATGATTTCATCCGCATGGCCGCCATCAGCCAATCCAATATTAAATTGATGGGCTCCCATGTGGGCGTGAGCATAGGAGAAGATGGTCCATCGCAAATGGGCTTAGAGGATCTTGCGATGATGGCTGCTCAGCCTGGAGTGGTCGTGTTATACCCCTCCGATGCCGTGTGTGCCTATCGGCTGGTGGAAACGATGGCTACCCACAAAGGCATGGTATACATGCGTACTGGAAGGCCTAAAACGCCTATCCTGTATGACACAAATGAGACCTTTACGATTGGAGGCTCCAAAGTCCTCCGGCAAAGCGACAAAGACCAACTCACCATTGTTACAGCCGGCGTCACGCTCTTTGAAGCACTAAAAGCCTACGACGAATTACAGAAGGCCGGCATCACCGTGCGCATCATCGACCTGTATAGCATTACTCCCATTGATACCGCCACGCTCAAGCAAGCTGCCATCGCTACCAACAAACGTCTCCTCACCATTGAAGACCATTACATTCATGGCGGATTGGGGGATGCCGTCCTGAGCGCTTTGTCAACAGAAGGCGTTTGCCTCCACAAAA
The DNA here is from genome assembly GCA_965223295.1 of Nitrospirales bacterium. Lineage (GTDB taxonomy): Bacteria > Nitrospirota > Nitrospiria > Nitrospirales > UBA8639 > Nitrospira_E. The sequence continues at coordinate 708,538 of CBDCWC010000002.1, forward strand.
TGGGCATTCAGGAAATTGCCCATAGCGGCAAGCCCGCCGAACTGTTAGATCATTACGGTCTCAGTGCCCGAGCCATCATCGAAAAAGTTAAACAACTTGTTTAACATTGAGGTGCCATGGCTTCACACACCTCCTTTGATTCTCTTCCGCTATTTGCCTGCCTTTCTGAACAAGACAGACAAGAATTGGCCCAACATGCCGTCGAAATGCCCATGCAAAAGGGCCAGTTCATCTTTCGGGAAGGTGACGCGGCTGACTGGTTTCATATTGTTCAAGAGGGCAATGTGAAATGCGTGAAATCCAATGCCGACGGACGCGAAGTAACCCTTAAAGTCCTCATGCCCGGAGATCTCTTTTGCTGTGAAGCCTCTGCGTTTTCAGGTGAATCCCATCCCGGCTGCGCCCAATCCATGGGTGAGGGAACCGTCATCAAAATTCATCGCAAGGCGATGCTTGATGTCATCCAACGCAATCCCGAGGCGGCCGTCAGTATCATCAATTATTTAAGCCAACGCCTTCGCGAATCACAAGATAATGCCAAAGCCTTTGCCTTAGACCGCGCCGAACAACGCGTGGCTGCACTTCTTGTCAACTTAACCGAACGTTCAGGCGTGCAAGAAGACAATGGAATTCGCATTTCGGTCCGACTCACCCATCAGGACCTAGCTGATATGGCCGGACTTACCAAAGAAACCACCAGCCGGATTCTCAGCCGTTTCAAAAAAGAAGAACTCATCGCCGGGCACGGCAAGCAGCTCGCATCCTCAATCTCCCTCACCTCCAAGCCATGGCCCCACACGCTATTCCCTAAATACATAGAGACAAAGACACAAGCAATTCTGCTCTCCTCACGTTCCTTTCGCACATTGTCAGCCAGCTAGAACTGCTCCTTATTGGTCACCAATTCGCTCTTGAGATATACAGCAAGATTTACGCAACAAACATGGCTCGCCCGTCGCCTCCTTGACAGCCAAAAGCCAATATGTAACCATTGGATACATGACCCCTCAAGCTCTCAAACAGATTCGCGGACGCCTTGGATTCACTCAATCGGAATTGGCTGAACGCCTTCACACCACTCGCATGACCATTACCCGCTATGAATGCGGAACGCGCCGCATTCCTGGGGTGGTCGAAGCCCTTCTTTCACAACTTGATCCCTCTTCTCAAATTCCAATGCTTGGGGTCGTTGCGGCTGGAATTCCAATTGAACCCATTCTTCAAGTGGAACAGGTGGAGGTCCCACCATCCATGCTGCGGACGGGCGAAAACTTTGCGTTAGAGGTCAAGGGCGAGTCGATGCGTGATGAAGGGATTCTGTCTGGTGATCTCGTGATCGTCCACAAACAACAGGCCGCTCAGAATGGACAGACCGTGGTCGCCTTAGTCAACCAAGAGGCGACAGTTAAGAAGTATTACAAAAAAGACAACCAGATCGAATTGCATCCTGCAAATCTAACCATGAGCCCCATTATCGTCACACCAGCAGATGAGTTTGCCATTGAAGGAGTTGTCATCGGCGTAATTCGCCACTGCGGATAGGTCTCTGCTTATGCCTATTTTGTATTTTTCACTCATGAATCATGTTCTCACCTAGAGTTAAGAGGAAAATATGCGCCTCACAGCTCAAACTCGGTTTCGTGCCTACTTTCAACGACGAACTCATATACGTTCTCTGATTATCCGAAGTAATAGCTTTACTCCCTCTCCCGAACAACTCTCACTCTTTCCACCACAGGGCTTAGAGGCAGCTTCTGCTGACCTAAGACCTCATCAGACAGACTCCACTCCTGCCTATCGAGATACTCGATTGTTTATGAAAATCATTCAATGGGGACGCTCTCATATGGATAATTATAAAGATAAAATAGGCAATATTTATAAGGCTTTTTCTATTTTTATGAGACAAAATTAAAAGCTATGCATTAATAGATGGAGTTATCAACAAGCAGAAAACTTCAAGCAATTTATTTATCAACAAGTTATCAAATTTTCAGAAAATTCATGCAAATTATTAGATTATTCATACCAAAAACTGGCAACATCTTATCCCAGACAATCAAGACCTACTCCACTTTCGTTAAACCACTAATTGGGTAGCTAGTAGCCTGCTTAAGAGTCATCTATTCAGAGAATAGTAAAGCTGGCACAAGTATAATACGTATCCCACCCCTAGGATGAGTCAACAGGCTATGACATAGCATGCTTCAGCCTCAGAGGAGTTACGCACTTTTATATTATTTCAAACTACGCTGAGGCAAAAAATTGAAATCCATGAGCCAAATAAAAGTATGAACAGTTCATACGCTGTGGTATTATGAATGAGAAACAAAGAAGGAGGTCTTTATCATGATCAGAAAAACAATCGCTATTCCCGATGAGATGGGCGCATGGGTCGGTAAGCGCATTGAATCCGGCCAGTATAACAATGAAAGTGAATATTTTCGCGACCTGGTGCGTCGCGACCAGGAACGCCAGGAAGTCATCAGTCAATTACGACAGATGCTTGAAGAAGGAGAAACCAGCGGGATGAGCCCACGCACAGTTCCTGAGATCATGGATAATGTAGAAAAGCGACTGCGATACGATGGCCGATTACCAACTCTCGAATAGCGCGGAAAAAGCCGTTGACCATATCTATGAATATTCCATTCTCACTTTTGGGTTAGAACAGGCCAGAGAATATGTTCAGGGACTCCATGAATGCTTTGTGACTCTGGCCAACAATCCCAAACTTGGCCGGAATGTAGCGGAGCTGAAAAGAGGGTATCGTCGGCATCTCTACGAACGCCATGCAATCTATTACACCATCACGAAAACCGGCATCTTCATCACCCGCATTTTGGGGCCTGGACAGGACCCAGCCATACATTTGTTGTAGTTCTTCTTCTGCTTGCTACCACGACGCCATTGAGCTGTCCGATGCAAACGCTCTAAGCCTCTTGTAGTGCCACCGTGACAATATACGGCGCTTAAACTCGCACATGTGTGACTTATTGAGGGCAGGCTTTGCGCTTTTGTTGTAGCACAGGGCTATTGTTCTTCATATCAAATATCGATTGGGTGAGCAGATGCGCGACTTTTTGGCTTAAAACCTGTTGCATTCTGCCGTGAGCTCGGACTTTGGCCTCCTGCTCAGTGACATGACCTTCTCGGCCGGTTTCAGAAATGATGCCAATAAGTCGTTGGGAAGGATGCTCATATATATCGATATCTCCACACCAACGGACGTATTTGAATAGCGGGTCAGGTAAATCTATCGTCCAGAGCTTTCCCTGGCCGACAATCGCCATATCTACTGTTTTGTGTGAATCCACGTCTTGACTAGAAACCGCCACACCCATCAGCCCTTCACGCTCTAGACCTTGGACAATTGCCCGTTCCAGTTCTTCCTGGTACTCCCCAGTCATGGCAATGGAAACAACAAATTCTTTTGCAACAAAATTTTGAAATTCTCTTTGAAGATCTGAAAGGCGATACAGTGCGGGCTGACTTTTTCCACTTGATCGAATCACTTGCAAATCCGCATTCAGAAATTCTCGATCAGCCAAACGAGCCATTGCTTGTTTGTATCCACGGATTCGTTGAATTTTCTGAGAGTGAGCCCGACCTTGGTCAACAAAATTCTTGATGCTTTCATCTATGTTTCTTAACCGATCAATTATCGCCTCCTCTGCTTGCTGCCGGTTCAACCCTGCCAATGCAAAAAAATGTTTCGTTAATGGTTGCCGCCACACCTCTAAGATTTTGACATTTTCTAATATTTTGGTGGTCGTCACGCGCGTGCGTTGATCCAACTGCACAGTTCGCTTGGCTCGACTCCCACTATCAGTTTCCTTCATCGCATAGGATTCATAATCCATTGACCGTGATTGGACATTAGCCGAAAATATTCTGGCTACGGCTGCATAAGCTCGTTTTTCAGCTTGTCCCCGGGAGTCGCCTTCTGCTAATCCCGTGAGATATTGTTCTGAAGGGTAGAGACTATGTGGAGATTGAATCCATTCAGGGCGAGCGTTAGCACTAAACCAGGCACATCCACCAATGAGTACGGCACACACTATACTCAAACATTGGGTGGGTTGGCCCCTCATGGTTCTTTAAGGCCCATTCTGTTGAAGAAGAAAGCGGGTCTCACCTTTGTCAAGATGGAGAGAATATCCTCGCACCGCTTCTTCACTCGATGCTTGAAGGGCCCTAGAACCAATACCGACTGAGTAATTTCCCGGTTCGACCCACATTCGAGCCAATTGAATTTCTCCTGGCAGCGTCCGCCAAGAGCGGACATCCGCTTCTTCGGTGGCTAAAGCCACCACTCGTGCGAGTCCTCCAACGAGGGGTCCAATCCAATCCCGATTTTTTCTTCCTCCTGCTGCTCGTGCGCCAATACGAATGCCTTCGGCTGCAGCCATTTTCATCGCCGTTCGGGCAACGGCTCGTAATACCAAACCATCATAATCATCAGCTAAGGTTTTTTCAGCCACCGCATTAACGTCATACATGCGTTGGGATTGTACCATCATGGTCGTCTGCGGACTTGTTAACCGAATAGTGCTCTCAATCCACGGCTTTTTGTTCAGGGAGAAACGAGGCAACGCAATGCGGGCAATACGACCATGGATACCATAGAGAAGCGCCTCCCCTCCCCTTGTTCTTCTATTGCTGCCACGAAACCCGGGCTTCGCGAGCGCCACGAGTTGCAGCGCATCGAGACTCACCGGCACATCGATGAAAAGATCTTCTTTTTTGGGACCTTTGCCTTGATAGGTCACGATAACTAATTGAGCGAGGTCTCGATGACCGGATGGCAAAGATGTTCTAGCGATATTGGGATATTTCTTCTGATAGCGTAAGACATCTTCATGTAAGCCTAAACGATTGGCCGTATGAATGAGATCGCTCTTCAGCACATCCGGAAGGGCGACCCGCGTCCAGGCCTGCCCCTGTTCATAGACCTGTTCGGCTTTTCGATATCCCACATACGCATTGTTGAGATCACCTGTAATGTCATACAACAGCCCAACGATATACCGCGCAAAGGGATCTTCTTGGTACGAGTCTTTGTCTTCAACTTTATCGCTCAAGACATTTAAACGATGGTCGATTCTTCTTGCTTCAACGAGAGCCTCACTCCATTGCTGTTGCAATGCATAGTTCAAGGCTTTGATCACATTTACCATGACATGCTCATGCGGAGCCCCTTCATAGGGCTGACGGGCCTCATTCACTAACATCGCCGAAGCTTCATCCCGTATACGTTTGGTGTAGAGATCTTCGATCAGAAGATGGGCGTCTTCTAGTACTGCATTGCTTTCGCCATATTTTCCCGCTAGATGGAGCACCATTCCATAATCCATGAGATACAGCAATTGGCTTTTCTTTCCGTATTTATTTTTTGCGGCTTGCATGACTTCAACCGCTTGCGCAGGCTGTCCAGCTAACAAGCTCTGTTCGATGTCAGCATAGTGAGCCATTGGCCCACTACAACCCACAAACAGAATGGCACCGAGCACTAACGCAACTATTCGAAAGTGGCGAAAACTAGAGAGACACGGAAGGCTAAATGGGCATGCCGTTGAATCAGAAAATCGGAGAAGCTCGGATTGTGAACAGCAGGAGTGAAAGACGTGAAGACTAGGAAAGAATGACACGGTGACGCATAGGATTAAAACAACGTGCGTTTTCGCTCAACAACTTTTTTAATTTTTTTCTGTCCGTACCAGGACTTAACATTACTTTCTAAGTCAATCAAATCTAAATCAACTTGATAGTAAACAGCTTTGGTACCAGCCGATTCATCCAAGATTGTCGCAATAGTGCCTTTCAACATGTAATCGGCACCGAGCTCCTGTCCTGGACGTTTTTGTGTATCTTCGCGAGCAAAGACGCCTTGCTCCTTACGTTCTTGTCGCACTTCTTCCCGTTCACTTTGGCTCGCGACAAATAGGACTTTCTGGGAACTCGTCATTTCACGTTCCAAGTCGGTGATAAACGTACCCACATCAATGTGTTCATGACTTTTATTGAGAATAGTGCCCACAATGACGACTGGTTCCCGGCCTTGGGATTCAGTAAATTTTTGCAACCAGGGCTGCTTCACCATTTCTTCAATCATCGTTTCAGCCACAAGCTTAGAATCGGTATCATTCCAACGACCACTCAAATCCGTCACCACACCAGGATCCACCCGTGTCACTCGCTTTTCTTTCCCACAACCAATTACCGTCAGCAGGCAGAGAGCGGCACTGCATAACACAAGGAATCGAAAGGGCCAGGATATCACGTTCTTCATGAGATATTTACCAGCACCAACAATCAAGCCTCAAAGCCCTCCTGGACGTTTGGCTTCTTCCTGCTCGAGTTTATTAAACACACGTTCTGCGTTTTTTCGAACATACTCACGTACTTCCGCATCCAGTTCCTGCGCTTGTTGAAGCACTTCTTTCATTTCTTCAAAGGAGAGTTTCGTGAGCACATAATAGGTGGTATTGTCCTCATCCTTATAGCGGTCCACCGGCCGTACCCCATTGAGGGTAATCGCTGTGAAGGTTTTCACGGCACGCTCAACATTTTGTTCTTCGGTTGATTTCGTAAAATCTCCTGCGGTTGTCGAAGCCGCATAATCTTCCATCAAATACGCGGTATAGGCGCGAAATGTCTTGGCCAGTTCTGCTCTCGCTCGATTTTCGGCGGCTTCCCATGCCAGCGGTTCATTTTTGACACCCACAATCGAGCCTACACCATAAATCGACTTTTCTTCATCTTGATTAAGAGCACCAGAGCCTTCTTCCACCCAATCAGGAGGTCCTCCACAGGCCACGAGGCCTAAGCTGAATAGTGCACAGATGACGAATCGCAAAGGATGTTTCATATTGAAATTGTTCAATCTTAAAGTATAGCTATTTGCTGTAAATGCGGGAAAATCTTGAACTTTCGGTAGAATTCTTGTATCCGAGGGGCTAAGAAAATGCTAGCATTGCCCCTAGAACCTGTCAAGAAAATTAAAACGTCGACTCATTCTCTATGTACGGCTATGATCTTATGTCTCTCGGATAAGGGTTGACTTCAACAAAGGGGGATTCAGTGGCTGATGTGAAAGTCGAAGATGGCATTATTCGAATTAAGGAATTAGATATTCAGGATCTCAAATCTGCCAAGGTGTTAGCTGAATACCCTGAATCCCGTTGGCCGGAAATTACCCGACGAGCCTTGAAAATTGGACTGGGATATTTGCAGGGAGGAGCTCAGGACTGAGACGGAAATTCGAACAATACAGCAGACTGTTGCACCACTCAAAAGAAAAAACCTTTTGAGCGGCGCAAGCAAAAGGACTGCTTGTTCAAACTATTTAAAGCGAAGTCCTGCTTATGATAGTGGCGAAGAAGGGGATTTTGTAGCCAACGCCACTTGATTTATGAACGTCGCCAAATGAACACCGCCTTGCTTCACATTAATGCTCGATAGATCGGGGAAATTCTGCTGCAACCGCGCAGCAAAGGTCTGTTGTTCTGACGAAGGGACATTGAGTACCTGACCGAAAGCCTGGAGATATTCACCTTCTCCTTTGGCAATATCTTGAAGCAGGTTTTCATGGTTTAATGCGACAAATAATTCTGCATGTTGTCCCTGCTTCACCAGACCGTCACTTGTCCACCATGTCTCTCCTGTACTGGAAGAAGTCATATCGGTAAGACCCTCGACGGTTGCCGTCGTACTACATCCACTGAAGAGTAATGCCACCATGGCAAAAGCTAGTAACATTCGAAATGTCATGATTCTCGCTCCTTACTGGTATCATACCGATTGACAAAAAAAAGCTCTTGCCCAACTTCTAAATGAAATGGGGCTCAGCTAAAAATTTAAAGAAAAACTTTAGATCAATTGCGTAATTATATTTAAACTGATACGAATTCGCTATACAATCGTGTACTTAAGTAGTTATCTGCCAAAACTAGCTCTTGGTTCGTCTCTGACGGTCGGCAGAAATAATTTCAAAGAGATGGAAGACATCCCTGATCAATGAAAACCCTACGGCAAAGACAACACGAGAATCATATGCTTATAAAAAGATATCAGATTCTCTTCTTCTTCAGTTCATAACCGAAAATAATCATATGCTTAATCTTAGCCAACACGATCACCAGACTCTTCAGAAACATGGCTTATCAATCGAACAGATTGACACCCAGTATCAGTTGCTTCAGCAGGGAGTTCTCCCACTTCATCTCATACGCCCTTGTCATGTTGGCGATGGAATCAGGCAATTTTCTTCTCAAGAATTGTCTAACTATCAGAAACCATTTCACAGAGCGCATGCCGCAGGAAGAATCAGTAAATTTATTCCAGCATCGGGGGCCGCTACCCGTATGTTTAAAGATTTGCTTCAATTTGTGGAAAAGGCAGACACTCTCAACCCTAGCGAGCAAGAGGATCTACAATCTCCTGAAGTCGTTACTGAAGCCTGGGAACACTTGCATCAATTTCCGTTTTTTGAAGATCTTAAACGGCATATTGAAAAAGCAGGAATGGACTTCAACAATCTTTACGACTCAAAACACATGGCGCAAGTTTTTCACATGCTTTTACAGAAGCCAGGGTTAAACTATGCCAATCTTCCTAAAGCCTTACTTCCCTTCCACCACTATTCAGATGGGACACGGACCTCACTCGAAGAGCATGTGCACGAAGCCATAATGTTTGCAGAGACCAGTGGTGAGAACATTCAGATCCACCTGACGGTATCAGCACAATTTGAGGACCAAGTAAAAGCTCATTTAGAAATAATTCGCAAGAAGGTCGTTGCAACTGGAATAAATTTTAACTCGACGGTATCTATTCAAAAACCCTCAACGGACACAGTTGCCCTTGATTCCAACGATCAACTCTTTCGGAATACCCAAGGCGATATCATTTTTCGACCCGGTGGGCACGGAGCACTATTGGAAAATTTACATGATTATCAAGGCGATATTGTGTGTATTTCCAATATCGATAATGTCGTACCGGACCATCTCAAAAAACCAATTGTGGAATGGAGAAAGGCCTTAGGCGGGTATTTGATCACGATTCAAGATCGCATTTTCGATCATCTTCAACAACTTAGCTCCCCGCAATCTGAGACAATTGAGAATGTCAAAACCTTTGTACAAGACGAAATCCAACTCATACTTTCTGAATCATTTACCCACTTAGATATTCAGGAGCAAGCGAATCAGCTCAAACAATTGTTGCATCGGCCCATCCGCGTCTGTGGTGTTGTGCCAAATACCGGTGATGCAGGTGGCGGACCGTTTTGGGTACAACATGTCGATGGGTCCCAGTCACGACAAATTGTTGAGCAATCGCAAGCTGACCCGACATCTGAGTTGCAGCAGCAGTTATTTGCCACTGCTAGCCATTTCAACCCAGTCGACTTAGTCTGCGGGGTCCGTGATTATCAGGGCTCACCCTTTAACCTGCTAGAATTTAGGGATCCCACTACGAGTTTTATTTCGCATAAATCGTATCAAGGACGTCCGCTTAAAGCGTTAGAATGGCCAGGGCTGTGGAATGGCGGCATGGCAAACTGGAATACTCTCTTTGTCGAGATCCCCCGCTCCACCTTCAACCCCGTCAAAACCTTCATGGATTGGCTCCACCCTCACCATCAGCCTCCGAACTAAGCAATTCACTCCTTGGCACAAAAATTCAATTGCCTATACAATTCTTGAAGAAATTTTTCCGTTAGTGTTAGTTATTGCATAGGAAAATAGTTTTCTTAAAAAATCTCCCCTCAATCGATTTTTCTCACTCAGATCTTTCCTGATCTTAGCCGACAAACAAAGAATTGCCTTTCCACATAAATTTTTCACCAATTTGGATCAGTTGGATCACACACTATGACCGATCAAGAATTTTTCGCCTTATGGCAAACACTTGGTTTTCCATGTAAATCTCATCCTTGGCATGGCGTTGAGATTGGAGCGGACGCTCCAGAATGCCTAACCGTCTATATTGAAATCGTCCCAACTGACAATGTGAAATATGAACTGGATAAAAAATCTGGACATTTACGTGTGGATCGCCCCCAACGCTATTCCAATGTCTGTCCAACCCTCTACGGCCTGATCCCTCAGACCTATTGCGGCCAATCCGTGGCAGAGTTCAGTGCCGAGAAAACCGGACGGCCTGGGCTCATCGGCGATCATGATCCACTTGATATCTGCGTACTCACAGAAAAAAGTATTACCCACGGAGATCTCTTGCTTGATGCGATTCCGATCGGCGGATTGCGTATGCTTGATGGAGAGGAAGCCGACGATAAGATCGTGGCAATTCTGAAAGGTGATGCCATGCATGAGCAATGGCAAGATATTAAAGATTGTCCCATCTCCTTCGTAGAACGCCTCATGCATTATTTTCTCACCTATAAAGATGCGCCAGGCTCAGAGAAAAAGAACTGTGGGATTACCCATGTCTATGGACGTGAAGAAGCTCACGAGGTGATTCGCCGCAGCCAAGCCGACTATGTTGCGAAGTTTGGACAATTGCAAAATCAACTAGCGTCTCTCGGATCAACTTTAAACTAGCACGTAGACAATTGGGATCCTACTATTTTTGTTTTGAACAAAATATCGCTAAGAACCCCTGTTTATTCCTTTCACAAACACCCTCAATTTTTCATCCAACTTTTTTACTCTACTTGAAGGAAAGAACAGGGGCTTGCATAATGGGCTAAGATTCAGTACTTAGTTATAATCTTTTGCGCCAAATAGACAAGAAGGAGTTTTCTCTATGAGTGAAAACATTGAAACCCTGCAACGCTCAACCCGTGTGATCCCAGCTCCTCCCGAGGTAAAAGCACAGGCCCATATTCAGGATTATGACGCAGCGTACAAAGCCTCTATCGCTGACCCCGAAAAGTTTTGGGAAGGCATTGCTAAAGAACTGCATTGGTTCTCTCCCTGGAATAAGGTTTTAGAGTGGAATTACCCCTGGGCTAAATGGTTTCTCGACGGGACGTGCAACATTGCCTACAACTGTTTAGACCGCCATGTGCAAACATGGAGAAGAAACAAAGTTGCAGTAATTTGGGTCGCCGAAAACGGCGAAGAACGAATATTTACCTATGCCGAGCTCTATCGACAGGTAAATAAATGTGCCAATGCCCTCAAAGGCCTTGGACTCAGGAAAGGCGATCGTGTCACGATTTATCTCCCTAAAATCCCGGAACAAATTGTGGCCATGTTGGCCTGTGCCCGAATCGGCTTGATTCACTCTGTTGTCTATTCTGGCTTCAGTGCGCCAGCTCTTCAAACACGTATTCATGATTGTGAAGCCAAGGTCGTCATTACCGCTGATGTAAGCTATGACCGGAGCAGGACCATTGCATTAAAGCCCGTTGTTGATGAAGCCGTAGCCAGTTGCCCGACCGTCGAAAAGGTGATTGTTGTTCAACGAGAATCACCCCCAACTCCGCTCCAAGACTCAAAAGAAATCAATTGGGATGATTTCATGAAAGATCAATCACCCAAATGTGACGCGGAACAGCTTGATTCAGAAGATCCTCTGTATATCCTCTATACCTCGGGAACAACCGGCAAACCCAAAGGTGTCTTGCATGTGCACGGCGGCTATATGGTCGGGACCTATCTCACAACCAAATACGTCTTTGATCTCAAGGAAGAAGATCTGTTCTTTTGTGTAGCGGACCCAGGCTGGGTTACGGGACATAGTTATATTGTGTATGGCCCGCTCCTGAATGGCGCCACTATCCTTACAGCCGAAGGCAAACCCGATTATCCCAATCCCGGGCGCTGGTGGGATCTCATCGAACATTATGGTGTCTCTATTTTCTACACCACACCTACGGCCATTCGGCTACTCATGAAATATGGAGAAGATTGGCCTGCAAAATATGATCTCTCATCGCTGAAAGTTCTGGGGTCTGTTGGCGAACCTATTAATCCAGAAGCCTGGGAATGGTTTCATCGCGTCACCGGCGGCACGAAGCCCATTATGGATACTTGGTGGCAAACAGAAACCGGCGCCATCATGGTTACGCCTCTCCCATGTGTCGATCTCAAACCCGGTTCGGCGACACGACCGTTTCTGGGCATTGAAGCCGACGTCACCGATCGAGAAGGTAAGAGCATCCCTTCTGGAGGTGGCTTTGCCGTCATCAAAAAACCGTGGCCATCAATGATGCGTACGATTTACAAAGAACCCGAACGCTACGAGCTCTATTGGAATACTATCCCTGGGGTCTATACCGCCGGAGATGTCTGTCACAAAGACGAAGATGGTTACATGTGGTTCATGGGTCGTGCAGACGATGTCGTGAAAGTCGCGGGCAACCGAATTGGAACAGCTGAAGTGGAAAGTGCGTTAGTCAGTCATGAAGCCGTCGTGGAGGCAGCAGTCATTGGTAAACCCCATAAAACAGCTGGAGAAATGATCAAAGCCTTTGTCATCCTAAAACAGGGACAAACGGAATCGTCTGAACTGATCAAAAGCTTAAAAAACCATGTTCAACAAGAATTAGGAAAGATCGCCACGCCACGGGAAATTGACATCGTACCTTCACTTCCCAAAACGCGCTCAGGAAAAATCATGCGCCGCGTGCTAAAAGCTCAAGAACTCGGCCAAGACCCCGGCGACATTTCCACATTGGAAGAATAAAAACCAACAAACAAGAACGCATACCAGAGGAAGAAAGTCATTAACATATGCCTTGAGAGAACCGATATCAACATCATGACCGCCTATAAAAAATATTGCGACAGGCGAGCCAGACGAAAAGGACCAGAACCAGCTGACATTCCCTGTTGTCCATCTAGGATGCCAATCATCGGCCCTATCCTCTTTAGTCTGTTAATCTTCAGTCCCTTCATTTTTCCATCGAGTGAAACAGAACAAGATTCAGAGTTAGATCTTGCACGTATTACTGAAGAACCATTCCTCTCTGATCAACAATCTTCAACGATCATACAAGTTCCTGAACATAGGCAGGATGCTTCTTTCCGCGAATAAAAATCGCTTCTGCAACTTTGCTCTCATTATTGTAAGCTGCACATTCGTCTCCACCCTCACCTCTGTCCCTCCCTGCAGAGGGAGAGGAGGCATGAATTGGTTCATAGAACTCTCCCGAGTCAATGACCCAACACCAGTTGTCCAACCCACTGGGCGACTGCTTAGATATATTGGTTAACCTTGTTTAGGTCTTTCGAGAAGGCTCAAGACAGGCTCTGCGAATTAGACCCCTTACCTTGTTGTTTTTAGAGGGCGATGGATTCGATGGTTTGGAGATCGTCTGAGGAGAGTTTGAAGTGAGTGAGGACGGCAAGGTCGTCTTTCATGTGCTGTTCGTCTGTCGTACCTGTGAGTGGGAGCATGCCGATTTGTAACGCAAAACGGAAAATGACCTGAAGAGGATTGGCCCCTATCCGCTTGGCAATATCCCAAACCTGTGGTTCGCGTAAGACCTCTTGATTGGCAGTCAGGAGCGAAAAACCTTGGTAGACAATACCCTGTGCTTGGCAAATGTTTCGCACTTCTTTATCCCAGCCCATTGACGCATAGCAGCGATTTTGTACAACCATCGGTTCCACGGTAGCCTTTTCGCAGAATTCTTGAAGTTGATCAGCATGGACATTGCTCACACCAATGATCTTGGTCTTTCCTGCTTCATACAAGGCTTCCATGGCATGCCACACCTCCCAATCCCCTTGGCTTAAACCCCAACGAGAAGACGGGCCATGCAAGACATACGAATCAACATAATCTGTGTGGAGATGTTGTAGAGAACTCTCAAAGGATTGCTGTACTTGAGTCGCAAGGTCTGCAGAGGGGTCATAGGGTGTACGGTGATCTTGGCCTGAGACAGACGTAAATTTCGTTTGGAGAAAAAGAGATTCTCGCTTCATGCCTTTTTTGGCTAATGCCAACAGTGCCTCTCCTACCATGGCTTCTTGGTAATGAATGAGCTGGTTGGCCGTGTCGATGGCAGTAAACCCAGTATCGACAGCTAGTTCAACTAGTCTGGCGGTCTCCTCTTTTTTCCAGGCGGTACCATACATGAAAGCTGGAATCTTGACGTGATTATAGGTGCTGACTGTTTCCATAGCGTTTTAATCCTCGAGGCTTACGGTGTCCTACGCGGACGAGCCATGCCTTCACATCCCCCCAACCAGGCACACAGAACTTCATAGAGTTGCACAATCCCCCATAATGTCGCGGGCACAACGATGACAAAAATTGTCACAATCCCAAAAAGACGCCACAGTGGATGCCTGGCTGCAAATGAAGAATCACTCGGCATAGATCAATGAATTACATCAAGCCCCGTTTTTGAAGATAGTCTTTATCAATGATGGGGGCGGAAGGTGGAGACAAGGTGCCATTGGCTTGCAGCAGACGTTCAACATATTTGCCAATCAGGTCAGATTCAAGGTTCACAGAATCTCCAATTTGCTTAAGACCTATCGTGGTCACTTGTGCGGTATGAGGGATAATCGCCACCGCAAAAGAACGGTCTCTCACGCCATTGATCGTTAAACTAATGCCGTCCATTGTAATTGATCCTTTGACCACGCAATAGCGCATAATTTCTTCTGGCGCTTCGATGGTAAGCTGGATCGCATTCCCATCCTGTTCACGTGTACGCAATACGCCTAGGCCATCGACATGGCCTGTGACAAGATGGCCTCCCATTCTCGCATTTAACTTCATGGCCCGTTCGAGATTGACGGGCGTTCCAACAGCAATATTTCCTAAAACCGTACGATTCAAAGTCTCGGTCGAGACATCGACAGAAAAACCCTGCTCTTCAATGTTCGTCACCGTCAAACAAGTACCGGAAACGCTGACGCTATCCCCCACATGCAGATCATCTAAAATCACGGAGGCCAAAATAGAAAACTTAGCACCAGCGAGACCTTTATCCATAGACTGGATTGCGCCCATTTCTTCAACAATCCCACTAAACATATGACTCCTGAGGGCTATTCATCCGTCTCTTCATCTTTTTTCAATAGAACGGTTTTCACAACCACAAGAAAGACGATAATTAATACCACCACACCTAATGCCGCCAACACGCCAATGACGATGTCCCCAGTTCCCATTGGTTCGTCCATAAGTCTTTTCCTCCATTCGGAAACCATTATAGCATGGCCGGTTTCTTGATCCCTATCATCATGACGCCAAAATACACTGCTGTGATCAGTAATATCATGCCAATATAAAAGAACCCTTGACCATAGCCAAGCTGCTGAATGAGTAATCCCGCCACCAATGGCCCACCGGCATGTCCGGTATCCATAATCGTTCCGCGCAATCCCATACCGGCACCAAGACTTTTTCCTTCTGACAAATCTGCGACTAACGCGGTGGTTGAGGACGTCACGACCGCTTCTCCAAATCCGAAGGCACCCGCCACCAAGAGTAACAACCCATAGGCTTCAATATGAGGAATGCACATCATCATAAAGGCACACAAACACAATCCGCCAACAATGAGCAGACGCCGGGAACTTCGATCGGATAGACGGCCCATGAACGGTTTTGCGATAAAGGACGTGAAGGCTTGGACGCCAAACAACACGCCAATCTCTGCAGCATTTAATCCAATTAAAAGGCCATACAAAGGAAGGAAGGCCATGAGTGTCCCATTGCCCACCATTTTCGCAGCTTCAACCAAACTCGTCATGAGAATTGAAGTATTTTGACAAACACGCCGCAGGCCATCACGCATTTCTAGCCAGAGCGTCGCAAATGAATGTTGTGGAGAAGATCTAACGGCGGAAGAGGAAGGGATCAAATAAAAAAAGCCTACCGCCAACAAGCCAAACATTCCCGCTAGGATAAATGCGGGGATAAATCCATATTCATAGACGATGAGCCCGCCAATCATCGGGCCTAGCAACCCACCACCTTGAGCCGCAGAAGTGTACCACCCAAACGCTTCACCACGCTGTTGTACAAACCATTCACCAACCATCGCTAAGGCTAATGGTGTATACATGGCCGTGGCTAATCCATGAACCAAGCGCAGGGCTCCCAACGTGGACAAATCAGAAATAAAGGGATAGAAAAATGGCGGGATTGTAAACGCTAAGACTCCGCCTATCATTAACCGCTTCCGGTTTACGACATCTGACAGTATCCCCATGGGCAGTTTCAAAAATATTCCTGTGATAGTCGAAAGCGCGATCATCATTCCCACCATAAAAGGACTCGCTCCCAGGGAATCAGCCAGTAAGGCCAAAGCCGGACGACGCACCATGTCGTAACTGACAAAACAACACAGTCCCACAAGACACAGGTAAATAAAAGAGCGTGAAGGCTTCATACAACGTTCAACGGTTGACGTCGCTCGGCAAACCACTGTGTGGCAAATACTGAGAAAAGAGCAATGGAAGGCGGGACTGTATAGAGTAAGAGATTTCTACTTTCCCAGTTCAAGCTACCAATGGTCGTCGATATAGTCAACGAAAAGACTCCATCCGATCCTCTCCCGCATGAAACTTGTTCGTGTGACTCAACACAATCTTCATCATTCTGTGTCAAAAGTAAGAAGTGCTATCGTTAAGATTTTAAGCCTGTTAAGGTGAACCGATCAGACCCGATTCACTTATGACCCGTCAACTCCCCGAAGAACTCATTCTCCTCATTCATGTCCTCAAATGGCTGATCCTCGCAGCAGGGATTGGTGCGTGCGTGGGCCTCACAAGTACAGGCTTTGTCTTGTTCTTAAATCTTTTTATTAGCCAAATGCAAAGCGTGTCTTGGACGTTTTGGCTATTGCCCCTAGGCTTAGCGCTGTCAGCCTGGATTACCACCGCCCTAGTCCCGGAAGCCGGCGGGCAAGGCGTGGAACGAGTGATCCGGGCAATCCATTTACAATCTGGAAAAATTTCATGGCAAGTCATCCCAGCCAAAATCGCCGCCACCATTCTCACAATCGGCAGCGGAGGGTCGGCAGGGAACGTGGGACCCTGTGTACAAATAGGCAGTGGGTTCGCTTCCCTGATCTCTGATATTCTTCAATTTGACGCACCAGATCGAAAGACATTGGTCATTTGCGGATTAAGTGCAGGCTTTGCATCTATCTTTGGTACTCCCCTCGCTGGAGCGTTTTTTGGGATCGAGGCCCTCTTTGTTGGCTCATTAACGTATCATGCTTTGTTTCCTTCCGTGGTCGCCGCTATGGTCGGCTCCATAACCGCACAATTTGCTGGAATGCCAGCCATGGGGTTTGTGGCCTCAGCCTTTCCGATCATGGATGGCACGCTTTTATTACTGGCCTTATTGGGAGGCATGATTTTTGGCCTTTGCTCACTAGTGCTTGTTGAATGTCTTAACGGCGCTAAGCGGCTAACCTATTATTTGCCGGTTTCACCTTTCCTCCAAGGTGCTATTGGAGGAGCTCTCCTCTTTGGGATCACCTGGCTTGCTTCGCCGGAAGTCCTCGGATTGGGGAAGGAGACGATTCAACGAGCGTTGGAAGGAGGCTCGATTGCCTGGGGCTTGGTATTGGGAAAAATCCTGACCACAACCCTGACACTGAATACCGGTGGGAGCGGCGGGATTGTTTTACCGATATGTTTTGTTGGAGCAACGGCAGGGTCTGCACTTGGATGGGCTCTCGGTCAAGATCCCAGTCTGTTTGCCGCGTTAGGATTGGCGGCACTCTTAGCCGGTTCCATTAACACACCTGTGACAGCGGTTCTGTTGGGGCTCGAATTATTTGGGATGGCGAGCGGACCCTACCTCTTACTGAATTGCACGATGGCCTTTTTACTCTCTGGGCATCGCAGTGCTATTCCAACTCAACTGCTGCAATTCCAAAAGGCTCCAGCATTGCAAGCACAAATCAATCAGGAAATTGGAAGTCTTGAGAGAAGAAAGTCAGACACGTTCCAGGATGGAAACACATAAACCGGAAGGGAAAACGACGGCCTATACCTTTCGCGAATCTGAAACCTCTTCTTTAGGTTTCAAACAACGCCGCACGAACCACATGAATCCCATAAACAAGTGAGAAGACTCCCGTCTGATGAAAACAATTAGGAAAGAGCATCCTGCTCGGTTGGACAAATCACAATCAGATCATGAAGTTGTAAATTTTTCACCAAGTCCCCAACAAAACCTTGAGGTTCAATCCAGGAAATTTTGCGTCCCAGGTCTTTGAATTGTTGCGAACACAATATGAGAAATCCCAGACCTGCACTGTCCACAAATGTTAATCCTTGCAGATTAAGAATCAGATGTTCAAATTCGGTCTGGCAACATTGATTAATGATCGCTTTCATATGCCATCGGGAATGCATATCCAACCGGCCATGAAAGTCTACCACCGTGGCCCCTGGACAACCTCGTACAATTACATCTATCGCCATGATCTTATGAATCTTATCGGCTTCCTGAGAAGAAGCTTGACAGTTTTTCGTATACATTGGTGGTTCACTTCTCTTGTACCAACACATCGTCATCTGCGGGATATTTCACCTGTTATCCCGATTTTTATAGTTTTACCTATATAGAGACACATTAGGAGGGGCTGTTGAATACTGATGATATTAACGGCCAAATTTTCATCTCTGCGACGTCACATGTCAGAAGCCTCGGGTCTGTTCAAAAAGGTTCGTTCAGCAAGGCCGCAGCCATTCTTGCGCACGGAGCGTACTGATTATGTGAGCAAGGAAAAAGGGCGAGAACGCCGGTGACGGCTATTTTCAAAAGACCCGTTAGTGTTTTTTCCGATCACTCCTGATACAATTTTATTGTCCATGCCGCCTGCCATTCATCCGATTGACCTCATTGAAATCCTTCGTGAGCACCAGTTAACTCCCGCCATTATCTTTTTGACTTCTCGACGCGGATGCGACGAGGCTATCGACACCTTTCTCCATACGTCAGCGGGTATCTCAGCTTCTCATTCCGTAGCCATTCAGACATTTTTTGAACAATTTTCTCAAGAATTCCCAAGTATCGCGGATCATCCCCTCATCCCTGTCGTGCAGGAATATGGCGTAGCCGCCCATCATGCAGGACATTTGCCTTCCTGGAAAATGGCTGTTGAAGAACTGATGCGGCGAGGGCTTCTAGATGCGGTGTTTGCCACCACCACTCTCGCCGCTGGTGTAGATTTCCCCGCCCGAACCGTAGTTGTGAGTCAATCCAGTGTCCGTAAGTCACAAGATTTTACAGATTTAACGGTCAGCGAAATTCAGCAGTTAGCTGGGCGAGGAGGACGCCGGGGAAAAGACTTTGTGGGATTTGTCGTCATTACCCCATCGCCATACATCGATTTGCATGTGTTAGGCAAGGGCCTCACGGGCCATCCTGAAGCCATTGATAGTCAATTTTTGGTCTCCTACCCTATGGTCTTGAATCTCCTCAAGGCTCATACAGTGGATCAAATCGAAGGACTGTTGGCCAAAAGTTTTGCACAGTTTCAACTGAATCAACGCGCCACGGTTCACCAAGATCGGTTGGATGACATAAACGAACAACTTGTGCCCTATGGTCCCAGAGAATGTGCGGATTGGGTGGCACAATGGAAAGTGTTCGATTTGGCCCGCCGCCGCAAAGCTCATCGCCGGCCAGTCCTGCATACTGATACACCCTATCTCAAGGCCTCTTTGCCATTCCTGACTCCAGGCCGCCTCGTTGCCTTGGCCAAAGGTCCCGCCATTATTCTTCGCCAATATCGAAGCCGCGGCACAGGCACCCCAATGTTGTCCGTCCTCCATGCAAAGGGGACCATTGGGGAATGCCAGGCACAACGCGTGGCACAGATCTACGATCAGGTGTATGACTTTCAACCCATTCGGACTTTACCGTGGTGTCCACCTCGCACTCTGCATCATTTTAAAACCGTCTTGACTCAATTGCCGTCCAGGCTGCCGACCGTGCCGATTTTTGAAGCCAAGCAAGACATGGAAGATCCGATGTTAACCGCTGTGCTCACAGATGAATTTGCCTGTCCGTCCTGCCCCTCACATGCCGCATGCAAGAAAGATTTCCCCCTCGCCTCACGCCTACGACTAAAAGCCCAACAACTCACGAAAACGATTCAGGCTTTACGTGATGGTCTGTGGCATCAATTTCAACAAAAGGGTGATGTGCTCCATAAATTTGACTACATCACTGCAAGCCTGCAATTAACACAAGACGGCGAATGGGCTCGTCTCATTCGCATTAACCATTCCCTGTTGATCACCGAACTCATTCGGATGGAGGCATTTTCCGGCGTAACGCCAGCTCTTCTGGCAGGAGTGATGGCAAGTATCGCCCATGACGATGATCGCCCTAGTTCCTATATGCGCCTATCGGCTGGGATGAGTTCAATGCTTTCTCAAGTGAGGCAGGTCGCCGATTCACTTCATGCCTATGAACCAGCTCCGCTCCTGCGATCAGATGTCGCCGCGATCGCGGAACGCTGGATTGGACAGACCGATCTCAGTTGGACTTCCCTGGTCAAGTCCACTTCAATGGCTGAAGGTGATGTCTATCGTCTTTTAGCCAGAACCTTGGAATTTCTTTCACAAATCTATGGGCTTAAAGCGACCCATCCAGGGTTGGCAGATTCCGCTCATGCAGCCATGGTGAATATGCGACGGGAAGTCTTGGCCGAATTACCCTAACTAAAAAAAAAGAGCACTGATGAATGATGCCGATCTACAGCGTGAATTAGCTTCTCTCCCTGTCAAGTATTTACATCAACTCGCGAAAGGGCATATCCATCGGCATTTTCGACTTGGCAAGCGTCGCCTTATTGACAATATTCTGGCTCTCCCTCCTGATCAAAAAATGGCCATCGCCAGCGCATTAGAACAGAGATCTCCCATCCCCAAAACATCTCCATCTGAGCCAACGACAGAAGAGGATCATACACTTTTTTACCCTCAACCTCGCTCGAAAAAAAGATCCCACCATCTCAAAGCCACATCTCCAGTCGTTGAACTGCCTGAGCTTCTTGACGGAATAGGAGTACCAGAACCCAAACCATTTGTTCCCGATCCTTGGCAGCAAGAGGCTGTGGAATCCATTGCTCAGACCGACGTCATTGTCAGTGCGCCAACAGGAAGCGGAAAAACTTATGTCGCACTTGAAGCCATCAAACAAGCGATGGCTGCGAATCAAACCGTGATCTACACCTCTCCACTCAAAGCACTTTCCAATACAAAATATATGGAATTCTCGCAATGCTTTGGATCTGATCAAGTGGGCATTCTGACAGGAGATCGGCGAGACAACGCACAAGCCCCGCTTCTGGTCATGACAACCGAAATTCTAAGAAACGTCCTCTATGACTCGGCCAGCGGAGATCTTGACCTTCGTCTTCATATGTTAGGATTAGTTATTCTTGATGAGTCGCAGTATTTAGCAGATCCGGAACGAGGAGTGGTGTGGGAAGAAACGCTTATTCTTTGTCCACCGCAAACTCGTTTGTTGTTGCTTTCTGCGTCAATCGGCAATCCTCAGGAATTGGCTGAATGGTTGACCTCCATTCGTCCAACCCGGTGCCATCTCATTCGCCATACGACTCGATCTGTTCCTCTACGGGCACTCTATTTACATCCCACAGGACAGCTTGTCCCTCTTCTCGACAAACGAGATATTCAGCAGCAAAAGAGCTATCGGTTTCACCCAGAAACCAAACGTTTATTTGCCCATTATGAATTTAAATCTTCACGTTAATATTTCAACTTCCAACATCATCAGCCTGCGGCATTTATCGCACACCTTGTGGTATAGAAAAGACGACGCTAAGTCAGTAATCCCATAATATATTATTAACTATCTTATAAATACTTGATTTTCTTTTGATTTCATTTCAAGCATACAATTTGCTTAATTTTTAGGCTGACGTTTAAGTCAAGAGGATAAGAGTGCCAAAATTATTAAAATAATATGAAGTTTTATAAACCCCCAAAAATATTCAAAAAACAAGCTACAATGCTGGCTGGAATGGTGCTTCTGAGTTTCAGCATCATGGGCTGTCAGAGCTTTCAGCCAAAAAATCCTGGAGAACTTGCCCTGCAAAATGATGCGTTTATTAGCTTGTGGGATGAGTATAATCATTGCGTAGTCGGCTCGAACATCGAGGCTATGCAAGAAAGCCTTAAGGTCTTACTTGCAGCTCCATCACCCATTTCGCTTGAGGACTCTCCCATCCCTATTCCTGATTTCCTGAAAGGATTAACAAGCAGCAGGAATTCTCGTTTATCTGTTGACCCACGCGCTATGGCGGCCTCTTGCTCCATGCATCTTGCGGAATCTGCCCGTCAGTCATCGGACTGGCATACCGCTCTCTCCACATTACAATCCATCGTCAACAATTACCCTGAGCCCCAGTATGCCTTCTATGTGTCAAAGGCCACCCAAGCCATTGAACAATTTTCCTCTATCCAACCCGTCTCACTACAATCTTGGGACGCTTTCGTTCATTAAGCTTTCTATCTCCCTTTCCTCACAATTCCCATTCCCTTGATCAATAGACGCCATGGTGCCAACACTGGCTTTGTTCAGGGACGAGTTGCGATGCAAGGTTCGCGCAGGCGTCCCATCCGCTGTGTCTCATACTATATGTCCTGGCTTATACCGATGCTCATCCTGTTCGCGCCTCCGGTGGTGGCCGAAGAGAGTGCTCCAAATTCGGCCGAAACTGAGAGAGAAGTCGCCTACGACCCTTATCGTGGCGTAGATGACGATGGCCGGATTCCTAAGATCGACAAGGCCGCTCTGGTCGAGAGGCCCGAACGTTGGCGTTACGTTCCCGAAGGACGACTCAAACCCGGCGGGTTCTTCCAGCGCTTCCTGGTCTCAAGCTTCCTCGTTCCAATCGTCTTCGCCAAATCCGATGTTGGAACTGGATTAGGTGTGGCACTGACCGATATCGATTTTCGCGCCCAACGTCGTCGCGAATTCATGGGCGTGTTCCTCTCCTACACAACTGAGGGCCAACAGAGTTATGTGGTGCGTTGGCGACGCTGGCTCAAACATCTTGAAGTCTCCAGTGGTGGCATACTCCAGGAGGAACGCAGCTTCGTTAGCATGGGCGGTGGATATCGCAAGACCCTGACCCGCCGTTTCTTTGGGATCGGTCCGTCGACTAAAGAACGCGAGGAGACGAGCTTTACCGACCAAATGGCTTTTATTGACATAGGGCTATCCACCTCTCTCGAGGACTCGTTCCAAGATGTCGTTCTCGAACTGGGTATACGAGGGGAACACCACAGGCTCAGCCGGGGACAGGTCGGGAATGCAGGACAAACCAGCACCGAGTTTCCCGAGCTCTTTGCCGAGGCGGACCCTTATGGTCTCGGCTGGTTGGCTGCAGGCCTTCGCTGGGACACGAGGGATAGCCTGCGCAACCCCTACCGCGGAACGGTCCTAGGAGCAAGGATCGATGCCGCGCTGCTTCAGAATAATTGGAACCGTGGGGCGATCTACAAACTCTTCGGCGACCAGTTGATCCCCGTCCCGGGACTCTTTCACAGCGGAGGAGATGAGGAAGAAGAGCATCCGCCAACCGACACCATCGCGCTCCACGCCGAAAGTCAACTCAGCTCCGGCGACTTGCCGTTCTTCGCCCGGCCAACGCTCGGAGGCAATAAGGTGCTGCGCGGGTATATCGCTGGTCGATGGCGAGACGATGCGGCCTGGACAGCAGCGACGGAATATCGCTTCTGGGTCTTTCCCCGCGGTTTCACCGTCTGGCGGCATATTCGTGTTGAACGCCTCGGACTGGCGATCTTCTACGAAGTTGGGGGTGTCGCGGAGAACGGAATAGGCCTCTTCCAGGAACGCGTGCGCCAGAGCTACGGGATCAGCGGTCGTTTTACCCTAGAACGTGCCGCGATCTTTCGCGCCGATTTCGGGTTCTCGGAAGATGGCTTCAATTTTTCTGCAGGTTTCGGCCTCCCCTTTTGAAAAAATTCGCGCTGCAGGAAAACTCTGTCTCCTCACGATATATAGTCGATTAACTTTTTATTGATAAGCAAGAAAACCTGATCGAAAGCTTGAGCAAGAGGTCGTTTTGGAGTCATGATTTTACGCACCCGCACTCTAAGCATACCCCAATAGTGTTCAATCGGATTGAGATCAGGGGAATACGTGGGCAAGAACTTGAGGGGACAGCCTCTCCTGGCGAGCAGGCTGTAAGTTTTCGGCGATTTATGGCACGACGCGTTATCTATGATCACCGTTTGTCCGGGCTTGAGCTCAGAGAGTTACACCTCTTCCACCCACGTATTCAAGACTTGCGTAGCACAGTACCCTTCAAATCGCATGGAGCCAGCAGAGGGGAACCATTCAAAGCGGCAATGAGACTGATGCGGTGGGCTCGAGTCCCCGAGACTTCACCCATCACTTTGGTGCCGCGAAGCGCGTGCCCGTATGGACGGTGGAACGAGGCATCAACGCCACTTTCATCTAGGTACACAAGGCTTTTCGGTTCTAACCCTGCCAGCTCTTTTTGAAACTGACGGCGAGCCGCCTCGTTGCGCTCGCCGTAAAGTACAGTTTTTTTTCGAGTGATCGCCAGACGCTGACAGGTTTTCCAGACGGCACTATAGTATTTTAACTTTCAACTGATGTCTCATAAAATTCCTTCTCCTCGAGGGAGAAGGTGAGGGTGAAGACCCACTTGTTGATTAAAACACCATAGTAGAGGCTAAATGACAGGGAATCGAGGAAAATGCTAGAGGGAACCAAACATGACAAATAGCCAAACTGTCTCATAGAAAACTGTGTTATTCATTGATATTGTACCATTTTCTGTCAGTTCTGAACCCATGTTTTTAACAAAATTATGAAGTTGCAAAATGAGAAGAGACATCTAATAACGCCTCTTAAAACTTCTCTAGTGCGCTCGAAGTGACATAGAATCAAATCAACAGCTACATAAGCTCTTTCTTTTTGGGTTTGTTAGGGACACAGATGTCGCATTGGCACATGTTGCGAAGAGAGGTATAGCTATAAATGCCCGTGTCATGACCATCACTCCATTTGAAACGAAAGGCATAACGTCCGACCGGTTCAATATCTTCTAAGAGGATAAGCAATGGGATCGAATCGGGCTTGAGACGCCGCTCCCCTGTCCACTCATCTACGCAACCTGCGCATGGACAATGCTGACGAAGATACCGCACAGGGTACACACCTTTATGCCCATCACTCCAAGTGATACTCAACACTCCCTTGTCGAGCCATTCCATATCAGTTGGTTCAAGTGATTGTTCCCTTGTCATTCTCGCATTTCCTTCTCGGGCAATTGCCTAAGAGACCCACGGCTCAAATGTGGGAAGCGATTTTCCGACAACTGCATAAAAATAGGCTTCCATCGCCGCTTCAACTTCGACACGCACACTCCCGATGGCTTTGAGGCGAGACAGGTTCGGCATGGATAGCCGTCGTGCTTGCTCAATAAATGCCACACTGCCTTTCGATAACAACAACATACGACCCACGTCCCGCGACCCACAATCGCGGCAGACAATGCCTCCAAGGCGTGGAGAAAACCATTGAGAGAGCTGTTGCTGCGCGATCGTTCCACATTCCGTACAGGAATTGAATTGTGGACGAAATCCCGTATGGCCCAGCACATGTATTTGGAACAAGAGCGCGGTGAGGACCACATCGTCGTCTGACCGCAATGATTCCAGCCCATGAACTAGCGCGGCATACATGTTCGGATTGGGGTCACGATCCGCTGTAATGGCGTCAACCATTTTGACCATCCTAGCCGCTGCGGTCATCACAGTTAAATCTTCTCGAATCGAGGCATAACTTGTCACTAAATCAATTTGACTAATTTGGCCAAGAGACTCCGGTGTTTTTTGAAAAAGAGTCATATCCACCAAACCAAAGGGTTCCAGAACTCCCCCAAATCGAGTTTTCATCCGTCGGGCTCCACGGGCTACACCCCGCACTTTTCCCAAATTGGGAGAATATACGGTGATGATGCGATCTGCATCGCCCCATTTTAGGCTTCGAAGAATAATGCCTCTGGTGCGGACTAAGGGCATATCTCGAATTTAGTGTTGAACGTGTTTGTAAAGTTTCCAAGAGTCATTGTTCAACTCAGTGAAAAGTGAGTAACAACAAGCCCGATAATACAGCAATTCATTTTCGTAAGCTCCTGTTTCACCTCTCTCCTCACCACTTAGTTTTTACTTCTCACTATTCACAAGCCATAGCCTAAATCGGATAAGACGCGTGGATCATCACGCCATCCAGCCTGGACCTTGACCCACATCTCTAAAAAAATTTTCATCCCAAAGAGGCCTTCCATTTCTTCACGCGCCTGTTGACCGACTTCTTTCAGTCGTCGTCCACCTTTCCCAATAATAATCCCTTTTTGACTCGATTTCTCAACCATGATCACCGCGTAAATAGTTGTGAGTTTTTTGGTTTCCTCAAATTGCTCAATGAAGACTCCCACGGCATATGGCAATTCAGCATGGGTTGAGGCCAGGACTTTTTCACGAATAATTTCGCCCGCCATCTGGCGCATGGATTGATTGGTCAAAAAATCTTTGTCATACAATACATCTCCCGAATCTTCCAAACAGGCAAACGTGAGCTCAACTAATCGAGGGACATTTAATCCTGTTTTGGCTGAAAGCGGGACAATTTCTGTCCATGAATATCGAGTGCGGTACTGTTCTATGAGAGGCAACAAACGAGACTTCTCCACAGCATCGGCTTTGTTCAAAAGTAGAAAGACCGCTTGAAACGGTTGTTCCTTGTTCGTTTCTTTGACTTGGTCAATGACAAATTGATCACCTGGCCCAAGTGGCACTTGACTATCCACAATGACATATACCACATCAGATTCTGTCAAAATGCCCAAGGCAGACTGTACCATTTGAGCATTGAGTCGATGATGCGGGGTATGCAACCCTGGCGTATCAACCAAGATTAACTGTCCATCGGGATAGTGCCCGACACCCACAATCGGCATTCGGGTAGTTTGAGGTTTATCAGAAACAATCGCAACTTTTTCTCGCACTAGGGCATTCAGCAAAGTCGACTTGCCCACATTGGGACGACCGAGGATCGCAAGTTGACCCGACTTCATAAGAGGAATCTGGAGTAGGAAAAGAAAAAATGGCTCTTAGATAAACGCCTCTGAGGATAAAAAAAGGGAGAGGGTAACACTCAGACTACGGCCTGGCCGTCAGAGAAGAGGGCGAGGGCTCGACAAACTGATACACTTTTTCACCGGGACGAACCATACCCAATCGATCTCTCGCAAGTTCTTCCAATCGCTGGGGATCATGTTGGATACGAGTGATATCCCCTTGCATAGCCGCATTCATATACTCTAATTGCTCAATCTGCTTCACGAGATATTGACGGTTCTCCCGCATCTTAAAATACCGTGGCAATCCATCTTCACTAAAAAACATGGTTCCTGCCAGCATGCTCATGATAAAAAATGCACCGACTACCGGAAGCCGGCAACCCAGATCTCCCCAAAATCCACGCGACACTCGCTTTTTATTATTGGGACGCACTGTGCTTATGATTTCGATTCTATGGGTAAGACATCTCGCCCACGATAGACTGCAGACGGGCCGAGCATTTCTTCAATGCGAAGCAATTGATTGTATTTGGCTAACCGATCAGTACGCGACAATGACCCCGTTTTAATTTGTCCGGCATTCAACGCCACCGCCAAATCCGCAATTGTGGTGTCCTCAGTCTCTCCAGATCGGTGAGAGACAATCACGCCATAACCAGCCTGCTGAGCCATCTGCATGGCTTCAATCGTTTCTGTCAATGTTCCAATTTGATTCACCTTAATCAGGATGGCATTGCCAATCCCCTGGCGAATCCCACGTCCTAGAAATTCCACATTCGTCACAAATAAATCATCCCCAACCAGTTGCACATTTCCACCGAGTTGCTCGGTTAAAAGACTCCATCCTTTCCAGTCGCTTTCATCCAATCCATCTTCAATCGACACGATCGGATAACTTTTGACAAGCTGCGCATAATATTCCACCATATCTGATGAAGACTTTTTGGAAGAAGATCCACCTTGCAGATGATAAGCTTTTTTATTAAAAAATTCACTCGCAGCAGCATCTAGAGCTAAAACCACATCACGGCCGGGTCGATACCCAGCTCGATCAACAGCTTGCAAAATACTGTCCAGGGCTTCTTCATTCGAACGGATGGCCGGTGCAAAGCCCCCTTCATCTCCCACCGCTGTACTCAATCCTTTTGTTTTCAACAGCGCCTTTAAATGATGAAAAATTTCTGTTCCCATGCGCAACGCTTCATGAAAGTTCTTGGCCCCGACGGGCATGATCATAAACTCTTGAATATCTAATCCATTGTCAGCATGGGCACCCCCATTAATGATATTCATCATCGGAACAGGCAACTCTCTGGCAGATACACCACCCAAATATCGAAAAAGCGGCATGCCCAGCTCCTGTGCTGCGGCACGAGCGACAGCCAGCGAAACACCAAGCGTCGCATTGGCTCCTAATTTCGTCTTTCCTTTGGTCCCGTCCAACTGAATAAGCCGAGCATCTACCCCAGCTTGATCCTGCACATCCATTCCTTGCAACGCAGGAAGCATGCGTTTGTGAATACCTGTCACGGCTTTGTTTACGCCCTTGCCCATCCACCGTTTCTTATCGCCATCACGAAGCTCGAGTGCTTCCCGTGTGCCTGTGGAAGCACCGGACGGGACAGCCGCACGTCCCAGCACTCCACTAACTAATCGAACATCAACTTCGACTGTGGGATTTCCCCGAGAATCCAAAATCATACGGGCGGTGATATTCTGTATGGCACTCATATATTCTCCGGTTTTTCGATATCGGTTCTTTATTAAGGTGTACCCTGAAAGGGGCCTTAGATCAAGGGGCCAAGGCACGCTTCAAGAGCTCATTCACCTTCCCAGGATTGGCTTTCCCTTTTGAAGCTTTCATCACTTGTCCGACCAAAAATCCTAAAACCGCCCCCTTACCTCCACGATATTGTTCCACTTGAGCGGTATGCGCAGCCAAAACTTCTTCAATCATTGTGGTTAATTGGCTTTCATCAGATACTTGAACGAGTCCTTTATCTTTCACTAATTGTTCTGGACTGACCTCAGTCGTATACAGCTCCGAAAATACTTCTCTGGCAGCTTTTAAACTCACCGTTCCAGATTCGACCAATTGCAAAAGGTCTACTAAGCGGTTGGGGGCTATAGGCGAATCTTCCGCTGACGTACCAGAGATATTGAGTTCGCGAAGAAGTTCCCCGGTCACCCAATTGCTTACGGTCTTTGGATGAGGGAATAGCTTCACACATGCTTCAAAATAGTCAGCTAGCGCCTTTGAATCGGTCAATATTCTGGCATCATACTCGGATAATTGATAGTCCTTCATAAACCGTTGTAGGCGAGCTCGCGGCAATTCAGGAATAGTCGCGTGAAGTTCTTCCATCCACGCCGGCTCAACGGTCAGGGGCAGAAGATCAGGATCGGGGAAGTAGCGATAGTCATGCGCCGCTTCTTTGCTGCGCATGACAACTGTCTGGGCTTTGTCAACATCCCACAAGCGGGTCTCCTGCTGAACCGTTCCTCCTTCATCTAACAGTTCCCCTTGACGAGAGATTTCATACTCTAGAGCATCTTTGGCAAAACGAAATGAATTAATATTTTTTAATTCGACCTTGGTCCCAAGCGCTTCCTGGCCCTTAGGTCGGATGGAGACATTAGGTTCGCAGCGAAAACTCCCCTGCTCCATATTCCCATCACACACATCTAAGTAGACCAAAAGATCCCGTAAGGTTTTGAGATAGGCATCAACTTCGTCGGAAGAAAACAGGTCAGGCTCCGTGACAATTTCCAACAGAGGTGTCCCCGCTCGATTCAAATCCACATGACTGCCTTCCGCGCCTTCATCGTGAATGTTTTTTCCCGCATCCTCTTCCAAATGGGCACGCATAATACGCACCCGTTTGGTCTTGCCATTTACCGATATTTCCAACCAGCCTGGACCACAAATCGGCAAATCATATTGTGAGATCTGATAGCCCTTCGGAAGATCAGGATAAAAATAATTTTTTCGGGAGAATTGATTGCCCGGAGTTAACTTGCAATTTAACGCCAACCCGGTGCGAAGGGCCATCTCGACCGCTCGTTGATTCAGAACAGGCAAGCTTCCTGGCAACCCTAAACAGACAGGGCACACCTGTGAATTGGGAGAACGCCCAAACAGCGTTGGACATCCGCAAAACAACTTCGTCTGAGTTTGGAGTTGGGCATGGACTTCAACTCCAATGACAGGTTCATAGGCCATGACTAGTAAAGGGATTCGTGTTACAGAAATTTACACGAAACTAATCGAGTGAATTCATCTCTCGCTCACGACGCATAGCATCTCGTCCAGCTTCTAACGCCTCCCGCACGGCACACGAGACTTCGTCTACGAACTCTCGACCACGCCCGACAGCCTCTTCAACAGTATCTGTGGCGCGGTCTTTGAAATCTCGCAGACCTTCAGTTTGACGTCGCGCATAGCCTGTGATACGTCCACGAGATTCGCGTCCGGCTTGGGGAGCAAACACGACCGCAGTCACCGCCCCTAACAATGCTCCACTTAAAAATGCTAATGCCACCGATCCTGCAGAAGCTCCAGAATTAGTCGCCATAAGAATGCCCTCCTTCTTTGCCTTTTGGTTCTTTATTCACTCGGTGCTTCACAGTTGACGTGACAGCTTTAATCCCTGCAAGAAGACTGGTTATGCCAACCATAAGGTTCCCGCCTTTCCCACGCACTGTTTGATGAACTTGGTTCACCGTTTGCCCCACATCACCCACAGCATCTAAGAACAAGGTCGCACGATCAACGCTGACCCGGGCTTGCTCGGTGATGATACGAATATTTTCATTCGTGCCTTTCACTTCTTTTAACATTCCTGGTAGCTCGTGATTCAGACGAATCAGGAGGCGTTCTGATTGGCCCACCGTTCGCTTGACCTGTAAGATGGTCGGAACCAGATACCCCACCAACACGACCACAGCCACTGCAATGATCATCACGGCCAAATCCATCATACGTTCCTTATCCTTTCAGGACCGAATCACCGGCCGCTTACTGCGCCAGTTCGTCGCATGTTCATAAGCATAGGCCACGCGAAGAACAATATTTTCCTCAAACGGGCGACCCATGAGTTGCAGGCCAATCGGCAGACCTATCGAGCTGAACCCACAAGGGACAGAAATAGCCGGCAACCCGGCTAAACTGGCTGGGATTGTATACATATCGGACAAGTACATTTGCAGGGGATCTTCTAATCGTTCTCCAAGAGGAAATGCGGGCGTGGGCATCACCGGGCTCACCAAAATATCCACGTCTTGAAAGGCCTCGTTAAAATCACGTTGAATCATCGTCCGCACCGCTTGGGCCTTTCCGTAATAGGCATCATAGTAACCCGCGCTGAGCGCGTAGGTTCCCAGCATGATACGGCGTTTCACCTCAGGGCCAAACCCTTGTGAACGGGTGCTGTGATACATCTCTACCAATTCTTTAGATTCTTTGGCCCGAAACCCGTACTTGGCTCCGTCATACCGCGCAAGATTCGAACTCGCTTCAGCCGTGGCAATGAGATAATACGTGGCGATGGCTCGTTCCGTCGAAGGCAATGTGACTTCTTGAATTTTGCCGCCGATGTCTTCTAGCACGCCAATGGCTTCTTGAATCTTTTCGTTGACCTCGGGATCCAGACCTTCCGCAAAATATTCCCGAGGCACTCCAATAACCAGTTTTTTGATATCCTTTTTTTTGGTCGATTTGGTGAAGTCCGGCGCATCTCGTCTCGCTGAAGTCGAATCCAAATGATCATACCCAACAAGCGTATTGAGCATGATGGCGGCATCGGTCACCGTTTTCGTAATGGGCCCAATTTGATCCAGGGAAGAGGCAAAGGCCACCAAACCATAGCGAGAAACCCGTCCATACGTAGGCTTCAGTCCCACCACCCCGCAACATGCAGCCGGTTGACGGATAGACCCGCCGGTATCTGAGCCTAAGGCCGCCACGCATTCGTCTGCTGCCACCGCCGCTGCCGACCCTCCACTCGATCCTCCAGGAATATGTTTTTGATTCCATGGATTTCTCGAAGGACCAAAGGCCGAATGTTCGGTCGAGGACCCCATCGCAAATTCGTCTAAATTCGTTTTGCCAAGAATCAATGGTTGTTGAGAATGCAATTTAGACATGACCGTTGCATCATAGGGAGGAACAAAATGCTCCAGCATCCGTGATCCGCAAGTCGTGCGCATCCCCTTGGTACAAATATTATCTTTAATTCCCAGTGGCATAGCCATGAGCGGTTCGGTTTTGCGCCACGCCTTTAATCCATCATCAATGGCTTGTGCGTTGGCTAGCAATTCATCTCGAGGCGTGACAGAAATATAGGATTTGATTTTAGGTTCAACTTGACCGATTCGCAGTAAGTAGGCCCTGGCAATTTCGCCTGCCGAAATTTCACCACCGGTAAACTTATCCTGTAACTCTTTTAATGTGAGCTTAAATAACGCCATGAGAACTGGAAACCTTTAGAGTTGAGCAAACGCAGGGGGCTGCAGAGATATGTCAATGAGATTTCGTCTCACGAATGGCATTTCGTTCATCAACCTGAATGACTTTGGGAACATGCCGTTTGGCCTCATCGTCTTTAAAAAATTCATAGCAAAAAATAATAATCATATCGCCCGTCACGCCTTTTCGAGCGGTTGGACCGTTAAGAATGATCTCTCCTTTGCCGCGGGTCCCAGGAAGCGCATAGGTGGAAAAGCGTTCGCCGTTATTCAGATTTGAAACCATCACCAGCTCATAGGGTAAAATACCCGCATGATCCATCAGCTCCTCATCAATGGTCATGCTGCCTTCATATTCCAGATTCGATTCTGTCACGGTGGCCCGATGAATTTTACAACGAAGTAATTGCCTATACATAACCAGATCCTATCTATTCTTTATGGTCCTTGGAAACAACCAAGCACCCATATTCACCTATTTCCCGATAATTTTAGGCACCACGAAAAATCCATTATAGGCCTCGGGAGCATTGCTCAAGACCTGGTCCTGCGACAACCCTTCTCGTGGAACGTCCTCTCGCAAAACCAGCTCTTGATCTGCAACCGAAGCGGTTGGAGGAATTCCCTCGGTCGAGACCCCTTGCAATTGCTCTACAAAGGTCAGGATCTGACTAAGCTGTTCACCAAATAGCGTTTTTTCAGGTTCCGTTAGATCTAGCTTGGCTAACTGTGCCACATGCTCAACTTCTTTTTGAGAAATATCTGCCATCACAATTCCTGTATATTTTTTGCCGACGGATGTCGATTAGAGGGAATGATATGTATTTTTACCATGAAATTCTCAATGAAAGCTACATTGTAGAGTATTGGGTAGAAAAGAGAACACCTGAGTTTCATTGTCCTAGCTGTGATCTTGCTGATGACGATCCAGGTGCTAACAAACCCTCATCTGCAAAACACACGTATTTCCCATCCCCAATGACGATATGGTCCAATACGCGAATACCTAAAATTTCGCCAGCCGTCATCAACCGATGAGTCAGGACATGGTCTTCTTGGCTTGGTTGCGGGTCACCGCTGGGATGATTATGGACAAAAATAATCGCTGCTGCTGATTCTCGTACGGCACGGTTAAAGACCTCACGCGGATGGACAATGCTGACCGTCAAACTGCCTTGAGACACGGTAAAATCTCCAATGAGCTTATGCTTCGCATCTAGTAGAACAGCTTTAAACACCTCATGCCGCAAATCACGCAATAAGGGATAATAATGTTGAAAAATATGCTGGCTTCCTTGAATCCGTTTTCCGTTCGTCAACGGCATGGCTAAAGCCCGTTTGCCCAATTCGACCGCAGCAAGAATTTGCGCCGCTTTCGCAGGCCCAATGCCCGGAATGGCACAAAGTTCTTCCAAACTCCGATTGGCCAAACCTCGCAAGCCATCTAATTGAGTTAAGAGATCCATCGCCACCTCGACCGCAGAAGAATCAGGACGCCCAATGCGAAGGAGAATCGCTAAAAGTTGCGCATCAGATAAGCTTTGTGGACCTTGAGACAGGAGAAGTTCACGCGGGCGTTCTTGTTCCGGCCAGGATTGAATGCCTTTTTTTGTCTGCTCGGCTTTCATGGTAGGTTCTCTGAACGAAGTCTATCAATATAATTACTTTCACTATACGCAGCATATTTTCAGTCCGTCAAAATACCGCTGTCAGGCACGTAAATTCGCCCAATTGTTGAGGTTTTGCTGGTTATGCTATCGTCTTCATCATCATGGAACTCTCATCGATCCGAATCATTACTGGACAATTGAAAGGACGAAAAGTCCCCACCATACAAGGACACAATATCCGGCCAACCTCCCTGCGGGCGCGGGAAGCCTTATTTTCCATCTTGGGGTCAAAGATCTCAGGCGCATGTGTCGCCGATCTCTGTGCCGGAAGTGGAGCGATTGGACTAGAGGCGTTAAGCCGCGGAGCGACCAGAGTCGTCTTTGTCGAACAGAATCCCATGGCTGGGGAACTTCTGCTCAATACGGTGAAACAATTTCGGATGGAGACACAGAGCCGGGTCCTGATTCAGGATGTCGTACTCGCCATCCAAAACCCCATTTTGGTAGGATGGCAACCGTTTGATGTATTGTACATTGACCCTCCGTATCGATTTGAACACAGTCACCACCTTCTCACACAGATTGAACACGCCAAGTTAGTCGCCCAATCCGGCCAAATTATTTATGAACATTTTTCTAAAGCAAGCCCCCCATTAGCCATTGGCCAATGGGTTCTAACCAGAACAGCAAAGTATGGCGATACCGCCCTGACCTTCTATCAACTAGATTCTCAAACTAGTCCGATAGCACCAACTCAGGCATAACATATGACCATTGGCATTTATCCCGGTACCTTTGACCCGATCACCCGAGGCCATGCTGACGTGATTGCCCGTAGTCTTCATGTCGTCCAAGAAGTCGTCGTCGCTGTGGCCCCCAATCCTCGTAAAGCCCCATTGTTTAATTTGAAGGAACGCGTTGAACTGGCTAAAATTGTGACCAGAGATCTCACTGGAGTCGTGGTGGAGCCCTTTGATGGCTTACTCGTGGATTACGTCCGTCGTCGAGGGGCCCAGGCCATCATCCGTGGACTGCGTGCCGTGTCTGACTTTGAACATGAATTCCAGATGGCCTTAGTTAATCGAAAATTGGACCAGAATTTAGAAACCATGTTTTTGATGGCCAGTGAAGAATATTCGTATTTAACGTCTAGTATGGTCAAAGAAGTGGCCTCCGTCGGCGGCCCCCTTCATGACTTTTTACACCCTGAGGTTGCCGAACGCTTGAAAGCTCAATTGCGATTGACTCAATCATGAAACTTGCCACTCGTACAACACGGATCACGCCTTCGCCAACATTACAACTCTCCGCCACAGTGAAATCCTTAGTGGCTCAAGGGCAACGAGTCTTTGATTTTACCGCAGGCGAACCTTCTTTTGACTCTCCTGATATGGCTAAAAACGCAGCCATTACTGCCATACAAGAGGGATTTACCAAATACACCGCGGTGACAGGCATTGATGAACTGAAGGATGCCATCATTGAAAAATTTCGACGCGATCAAGGCCTCACCTATTCCCGGTCACAGATTGTGGTGTCCTGTGGAGCCAAACATACGCTGTTCAATTTAGCCCTCACTCTGTTTGAAGCTGGAGATGAGGTGATTATTCCCGCGCCCTACTGGGTCTCCTATCCAGAACAAATTCTTGTGGCAGATGCCACGCCAGTATTTTTGCCAACATCCGAATCAGAACATTTCGCCATTGATCTGGACACCTTACAAAGTCTCATCACGCCACGAACAAAGGCGATTATTCTCAATTCACCTTGCAATCCCACTGGCAGTATGTACAACCGAGAAACGCTTGAAGGGATTGCCGCCCTCGCGCTTCAGCACAATTTGCTGGTGATTTCTGATGAAATTTATGAACAGATGGTCTATGACCACCATCAACATTACTCCATTGCCACCATCCACCCTGACATGATCGACCACACGATCATTGTGAATGGTGTTTCAAAAACCTACTCGATGACGGGTTGGCGAATTGGCTATGCGGCCGGGCCTGAATCAATACTGAAACCAATGGGAACTATCCAAAGCCAAAGTACCTCTAATCCCAGCTCAATTTCTCAGAAAGCTGCAGTCGGTGCTCTCTTAGGAGGAGACTCCTTTATCACCCATATGGTCAAGGAATTCGATGCACGGCGAAAAGCCATCGTGACAGGATTCAACCGAATTGCCGGCATCCACTGCCCCATGCCTGCAGGAGCCTTTTATGCTTTTCCCAATGTGTCTGGGTTGTTAGGTCGACGCTTCGAGGGAAAGACCCTATCGACCCCTTTTGATCTGGCCACATTTTTTCTGGATGAAGCCAAGGTGGCTTGTGTGCCGGGAGAACCATTTGGCACAACGGCTCATCTCCGGTTTTCTTATACCGGGACATTGCCGGCCATCGAGGAAGGCCTACACCATCTGGCGCAGGCCATTTCAAAACTTGAATAGTGGTTATTCTCTGTATATGAGATTAGAATATTACCTAAAAATGATCCCTATTTCCCTTGACCTTGAGAAAAGATATCTTATCTAGACTATGTATTTTCGCCTTATAATATTGACCCCAGTTTGATGGAGGAAGTTTCCGGTGCCGATTTACGAATATGAATGTACCAGTTGCCAAAAGCGATTTGAGCTTCAACAAAAAATGACTGACCCCTCAATTCAAACCTGTGATCAATTGGGATGCGCAGAAGCCAAACCCGTCAATAAAGTGATTTCCGCTCCTGCCATTATGTTCAAGGGAACTGGCTGGTATGTGACGGATTATTCCGATAAGCTCAAGGACCCCCAATCAAAATCTGAGAATAAAGGCGAAAAAACAGAAGTCGGCAATTCGACCACTTCCTCTGAAACTAAAGGAACGGCCGAGAGCAAACCCAGTAGTGAGGGTTCAGCAAGTAAAGAAAGTGGCAGTACTTCTCAGTCTTCAACAAATTCCTCGGGTACGTCGAGTTCCTCAAGCTCTTCCTCATCGGAATCAAGCACAACTTCTTCTACGCCGTCCAGTTCAAAATCCGACAAGTGACTCCCAAGATCTAAGCAAGTAGTCCCTTAATCACCTGGACCCAAAGCAATTCTGCTAATCGCTTATAGCCTGCCGTATTCAGGTGTAACCCATCATTGGAATAGCAGGCGGCAAGAGCCTGTGTCTTGGGTTCGCAAGTTTCTGTAAACCAATCCACTATTGAAATATGTCGCTCTTGACAACAGTCTTTAATCAATTGATTCAGAATGACGCGGGCTGCAATAGCTTCTCCAATAACAGGTGGAAGCTCCTCTAATGCGCAATCATCATCTCCAGAAACATTCTGCCAAGAGTCGTCTCGCAAAGAAGGCACAGTGATAGCGATGGGCAAAATTTGATGAGTTTGGGCTTGTTCATAAAAAAATCGCAGGTTGTCCAAGATTTCATGTGGGGTCATGCCCAAACCTAAGTCATTGGTACCTCCAAGGATAATGACGGCTGTGGGTTTTTGATCTAGTACATCTATCTGAAAACGAGCCCGCATGTCCTGTGTGGTCTCTCCACACACGCCCCGAACACATATCCGTCCTCGATCCTCTAACCATTCCTCCAGATACTTGCCATAAGGAATATTTGCGACAATTGGAGATTGAAACGTTGGAGATTCCCATCCCAACGTCAAACTATCTCCAAAACACACGATATTGAAGGGAACCCATTGTTCTTTCATAATGTCATAGCTTGGCAAGTCTACGGATCAAGCAAGAAGATTCTATCAAATAACCCCCTTCTATGTGGATGCTATCCCTGGCTTGACAGGCTACGATCACCTGGTTACGCTCAAGAAGCTAACAAGGTAGTTTCCATTCAAGCGGTCCACTGGACCTATAAAATCTCATCCTTAAATTGTAGAGGGACCTGTATGATGACGATGAAGTTCTGGAATGTTCACCGATTACATCAACTCGCGATCGTGGCCTTCGTCGCCTGTTGTTCAGTAGTATTCATAAGCCAATCGGCACTCGCGGCATCAAAAGGCTCCTTCCGAGTTGGCGTGATTGACCCTCAAGCGGTCATTGAAAAATCAAAGGCTGGCAGCCGAGCGCTCGCAGGCCTCAAAGAACATGCCAAAGCCCGCGAAACGGTCATGAAAAATGACCAAAAGGAATTAGAAAAACTCCAACAAGAACTTAGTTCAGCTTCCTCATCTCTTGGTGATGCAGAAAAAAAGAGCCGGCAAGAACGTTTTGCGCAAAAGTATCAAGAATGGCAAAAACGCGGGCAAGAATTTCAGGCAGAACTTGGACAAAAACAAAAAGACCTTGTCCAGGAATACATGAAGAAAATTGAAACGGCCACTAGCATTGTTGCGAAACGCCACGGTTTCGATGTCGTGGTCGACAAAGGAAGCGAAAGCACACTGAAAATCGTCCTCTATAATCGAGATGGCTTAGATCTGACCAATGAAGTCATCAAAGAATTCAATAAACGCTTCAAATAACCTAGACAATCTCATAACAAAAAAAATCCTCTGCGAGTGTTACTCACAGAGGATTTTTTATTTGGCAATTCCGAAAAAGGTTGTCAGCAAATATTTTGGGAGAGTAAAAGAAACAAAAATGGACCGCCCGAAAGAAGAAAGTTGGAATAAATCGGTTAGTTTTCTCGAAGAATGAAAAGGATTCTTTGGAGAACATCTTTAGAACCTCGCCTATCTCTATAGACACCCTATAGAACAAGGCTACACACTAGATAAAGCTTGTCGAGTTGCCTTGTTCATACTATAATAATCTAGACAATCTAGATATATATATGGAGGTAGGCATGGAATGGAAACTTGCTGAAGCTAAAAACCGATTTAGTGAACTGGTGAATAAGGCGCTTTTAGAAGGCCCTCAACTGGTATCCCGCCGTGAGGACAGAGTGGTTGTGATCTCTGAAAATGACTACCAGCATCTGACGGGCGAAAAGCCCAACTTTATTGAATTCTTGCTGAAAGAAAACATAGACCTAGAAGGGGTGGACTTCAAGCGAGATCGATCCCTATCCAGGACGACTGAGCTATGAGGGTCTTGCTTGATACATGCGTGGTCTCAGAACTATGGCGCACAGGCAGCTCTGAAAAGGTTCGCAAGCGTGTTTCGATGTTGAATCCCGAGGACAGCTATTTATCTGTCCTGACGGTTGGTGAGATTACCAAAGGTATTCACCTTCTCAATGAAAGTAAAAAAAAGCGCGAACTACGAAATAAACTGACTTTCCTAGAAACTGAATACCAGCAGAATATTCTGAATATCGATATTGAAATCATTAAACTATGGGGGGGACTCCTGGTCGCCTCACAAAAGAAAGGAAAACCGCTGCCCGTGAGTGATGGCCTCATCGCTGCAACAGCCACCCGCCATGGCCTCCATATCATGACGCGCAATATTTCTGATTTTGAAGGAACGGGCGCGCTGCTAATTAATCCGTGGGAATAACCCTCATCCTAGTTATATTACATCTCTGTTTATTGAATAGAAATGATTGCTCCCCGCTTAAAATTTGAGTAGATCTTTCAAGCCGCTCAAACGTTGTTATCCGACAGCTTTTTATGAAGAATATGGAGGATGGTTAGCATGAAATGGCCTTCCACGAAGGTAGGAATTTATTCCTTTATTTTTGAACAGTGACAGAACTTGGCGCGCCCGGCAGGATTCGAACCTGCGGCCACCGGCTTAGAAGGCCGATGCTCTATCCAGCTGAGCTACGGGCGCTTGCTACGAAAATCGCACAGTGAGGATACTTCCGTCAAACGACCATAGACGGTTGTGTGCTCAAAACAACCCTCTCATTGCCCGTCCAATCCTGCCTATTTTACAACTCTGAGTCCTGTTGGCTTTTTGGGTGGAATAGTATCTCCATTCCCCGATGAAGGGCCTTGGATTTGAATACGAAAACCTGCAGGGGATGTTTCTGCCGACAGATCGGTAACCGGCTGCTGACTAAAGGTCAGGGCAAGGCAAAACTCAAGTATCGTGAGCTCTTTTACTGTAAGAGAAGTAGGGTCAGATCCATAGGCCCACGCCAAGTTTTTACAAAGATCTTCATCCAATTCGATGACGCTTGTTTCACTGCCCATAACCGTTCCCGAGAAGATAAACAAGCCCAATGCTGTAATAACGAATACGATTTTCATAATTGACCTCCGCATTGAAATTGCAATGGTATAAAAAGGTCATTACTCTTCAATACCCAAGCATACCAAAATTGTATAATAAAAGGAACAATGCGCGACATAGAAGTCTACAGATTCTGTTTAGACACCTCACACTTCATCTGATTCCTCTATTCCTACCATTGCATGATCTTGGCGTGCCCCCTTTAAACGGCTCCGAGGCCTATGTTACAGGCTAGGGCATATAAAAAAGGAGGGTATCATGGCACGTGTGAAGTACTCGGTTGAACAAATCATTCACAAACTGCGGGAAGCGGAGGTCCTGTTGGGGCAAGGGCAGACCGTCAAAGACATTTGTCGGAAGTGGAATATCACCGATCCCACCTACTATCGGTGGCGGCAGGAATATGGTGGACTGAAACTTGATCAGGCGAAACGACTCAAAGACTTGGAGCGCGAGAATGCCCGCTTGAAGCGAGCCGTGGCAGATCTCACCCTGGATAAATTGATTCTGAAGGAAGCAGCTGAGGGAAACTTCTAAGCCCCACCCGACGCCGCCGAGCCGTTCACACCATTGGGCAACGACTGAGGGTGGCGGAACGGCGGACGTGCCAGGTGCTGGGGCAACCTCGATCGACACAGCGGTATCAGGCTCAGGTCCGAGGGGACGAAGAAGCGTTAACTAAAACGATTGTGCGGCTGGCTCGAAAGTATGGGCGCTATGGCTACCGACGCATCACCGCGTTGGTTCGAGTCGAGGGCTGGCACGTGAATCATAAACGCGTGGAACGGATTTGGCGGCGGGAAGGCTTAAAAGTGCCGAAGAAGCAACCCAAACGGGGGCGACTCTGGATCAACAAGGACTCCTGTGTGCGGCTCCAGCCTCAACATCCAAATCATGT
Organism: Nitrospirales bacterium; assembly: GCA_965223295.1. Classification (GTDB taxonomy): domain Bacteria; phylum Nitrospirota; class Nitrospiria; order Nitrospirales; family UBA8639; genus Nitrospira_E. Next base: position 749,718 of record CBDCWC010000002.1, read on the forward strand.
CTGGGCCTACGATTTTGTGGCCACGCGGACCCATGATGGTCGCCCGGTACGCTTGCTGACCATTGTCGATGAATATACCCGAGAATGTTTGGCTATTGAGGTCGCTCGGCATCTTCGAGCCGATGATGTGCTACATCGGCTGGCTGAGCTGTTTCTGCAGCACGGTTGTCCGGGATATATTCGTTCGGATAACGGCCCAGAATTTACCGCGAAGGCTGTTCGACAATGGCTCGCCCAGCTAGGGGTCGGCACCTTGTTTATCGAACCAGGCAGCCCCTGGGAGAATGGCTATAATGAGAGTTTGAATGGCAAACTGCGGGATGAGCTCTTGAACGGGGAAATCTTCTATACGCTCCGGGAAGCGCAAGTGCTCATCGAATGGTGGCGGCAACACTATAAGCAGGTGCGTCCCCATAGCGCTTTAGGATACAAACCACCAACCCCTGAGGCATTAATTCCAAAATGCGCTTAAAGCTGCATGCACACTGGAACAATCACTGGGGGCACGTCAGAGCCATAACAACAAAATACAGACAGCCTCTCATGTAATGAGGGCCTTCGACTGTCTTGTTCACTTTCCGTGCATTTTTTTGAGATTGAAAATGATTTTTTAGTTCATTTGGAGGAAAAAGGAGCCCTAACCAGTTTGACAATGAAATACTTCTAAACTTGCTACAAGGCGTTTTGTTGTGAGAGAGATAGACTTTCTACCCCATTTGAGGGGCTGAAAGCTTGTTTTCTAGCCCATCATTGACTTTATAGAGCAGAAATGAGGGGAATAAAAGAGTAGGCACAATACCATCTATTGAACCACTTTGGACGCGTCACTCTTAGCAAAGCAGCAATTCTCTATAGGCCCAGAGCCGCATCAGCCTTTTCTCGCAAGTTTCCACATTGGATTTAGATGCTTTTGTATTAGTAGTATTACTATACTTTCAATTCTTCGAATGCCCTTCTTAAAAATGCTTGTTATACGGTCTTGACAAAAAGACTACTTCTATTAGTTTACTATTTGGAACTGCAAAACAAAGTGCGGTTTGTCAAAAAGTATGAAGAGTATTTCTGCTTAAGGAAGTATAAGTGGGCGTACTTGTGTACTTATGATCTTAAGTGAGGAAAAACTCAAAAATCTATGTAGATAAATTTGTATTTGCCAGTGAACGACTTGGTCAAAATGCCATAGAATACCATGCTGATATCCCCCAGTTATCAAAACACGAATCAGACGCTGATTGATATTCTTTCGTGGATAGCAGAAAACCATCCAGAGAAACCGGCCTATGTCTTTTTAAAAGACGGAAAAACTGAAAATGCAAGATGTACCTACTCAGAATTGTCTTACCAAGCGCAAGCAGTTGGTGCAGGGCTTCGAAACCGTTGTAAACGTGGAGATCGAGTTCTTCTCCTGTTCCCCCCTGGTTTAGATTTTATTCGAGCATTATTTGGCTGTTTCTACGCAGGTGTCATTGCCATTCCTACTCCGTATCCTGAACGACATTTCCCGGCTCTCTATTCAAGAATTCAAACCATCACCAAAGATGCCCAAGCATCCTTGAATCTGACAACATCGGCCCTTTGCAACTCCGAAAACAAGAGGGATCTATTGTCAGGCGATGGGCCAACTCTTCCTTGCCTAGCGCTCAATGATCTTATGCTTTCAGAATCCAATATGGATGCAGGGGCAACCATTCATGCACAAGACCTTGCCTACCTGCAGTACACCTCTGGCTCCACATCCTTACCCAAAGGCGTCAAGGTTTCACATGATAATGTCATGTCCCAATGCGCGGACCTCTGCTTAGCCGGCAGATGTGATACCGATTCTGTTCTGGTGAATTGGATGCCTCATTTCCATGATTTTGGTTTGGTCCAAGGTCTTCTTGTGCCACTATTTGCTGGAATCCCTGCGTATATTATGTCTCCCCTCACATTCTTAAAACGTCCGATGAATTGGCTAGAAGCCATGTCTCGTTTAGGCGGGACACATAGCGGCGGACCAAATTTCGCTTACGAACATTGTGTTCAAAAAACTACGGAAACCGAACGGACCACTCTCGACCTCCAACGTTGGCAGGTAGCTAGCTGTGGATCTGAACCAATCCAAAGAGAAACAATCCAGAATTTCATTCACGCATTTGAACCATGCGGTTTCAAAGCCAATGCCCTCCGCCCAGGCTATGGTCTGGCAGAGTTTACCCTCATGGCATCGGGCAAACCTCAGATCGAACCTCTCCGCTGGGAAATAGTGAACAGGGATGCGTTAGAACGTCATGAAGTTCTTTCTGCTTCGGAGAATGAGATGGACTCCACACGCACACTCCTTGGCTGTGGAAATGTTGGAGCGAAGACTCAAATCGCAGTTGTCGATCCGAATCACTTGCAGAAATGTGGGCCTCATCAAATAGGAGAAATCTGGTTAGCCGGCCCCAGTGTTGCCCAGGGCTATTGGAATCGTCCAAAGGAGACTCAAGATACATTTAAGGCTTACCTTGCTGACACTGGGGAAGGCCCTTTTCTCCGCACTGGCGATCTTGGCTTCCTCAAGGATGGGGAACTCTTTATCACGGGACGGATCAAAGATCTGATTATTTCCCGTGGAAGGAACTACTACCCGCACGATATTGAACAGACGATTGATGCCAACCATCAAAGTCTAGGGAAAGGAAAGGTTGCGGCAGTTTCCAGCGATCGTGAAGGTGAAGAACGATTGATTGTCTTGAAAGAAGTCGCCCGTTCGTTGGAACAGTCCGAAATTGAAAAAACCGCCGGACTTATTCGACAAACGGTCATCGACCATCACGATATCCAGCCTTATGCCGTGCTGTTTATGAAGTCAGGGAGTCTCCCATTGACGACAAGTGGCAAAATACAACGATATGCCTGCCGGTTAGCTTATGAAGCTGGAGACCTACCGGTACTTGGTTCTAGTGTCATAAACCTCTCTTCGACGTCAGACTTCGAGCAGGACACAAAAATTGCCTACAACACGATTCAACAAAGCCCTGCAGGTCATGAACGCCAGAAAGCGTTGGAAGACTATCTTTGCCAACAACTCTCACAAAAACTGAGCCAGAGCCCTCAACACATAAAGCCAACCAATACATTGAGTTCTCTAGGCCTAGACTCTCTCATGGCAATAGAGCTTCGTAATCACATTGAATTTAACCTCAGGATCGACCTTCCCTTAAGTAAAATTTTTGAAGCATCATGTATCACAGACTTAGCCAAGACTATCGAGCAGCGACTCACACCCACGACTGATGCTCATCAAAAACGATTGTTAACAGTTTCTCGAGATCGTTCGCTTCCCGCATCTTTTGCTCAGGAAGGATTTTGGGTCCTCAATAGATTCAATCCAGGAGACCCATCACATCATATTTGCCTTCAGTTTACACTAACCGGTTCTCTCAATCAGAAATTGCTAGCCGAGGCCTTCAATCACATCATTGAACGTCATGAGTCCTTGCGAACAACTTTCAAATCTCTCGACAACCAAGTAGTGCAGGTCGTTGCCCCCAGCCTCACACTCCCCGTTTCCATGATAGATCTTCGCCAACTGCCAAAAATTCAGCGACACAAACGAGTGAAAGAAAAAATCCACGAAGAAAATTTACGACCTTTTGATTTAGAAAAAGGCCCTCTAGTAAGAATGTCTTTGATACAAACTACTAGCACAGAACATGTGCTCCTTCTATCTTTCCACCACATTATTTCTGACTGGCACTCAATTGATCTATTTCTTAAAGAATTATCCGGCATCTATTTCAGCTTATTGAACGGCGAGCAACCTAGACTTTCCCCGTTGCCTATTCAGTATGCAGACTATGCCCTCTGGCAACGCGAGCGACTTCAGGGAAAAGAAAGTGAACGACTTCTGGATTATTGGAGAAAAACCTTACAAGGCGCTCCAACAACAATTGATTTCCCTGATCGATCCATTGCTTTAAGAGAGCCGGCAGCACATCGCACGGCGGGACAATTCTCGCTTTCTCATGCCCAAATCAAAGCGCTCAAGGATTTGAGCCATCAAGAAGGGACAACGGTCTTTATGACGCTGGTTGCAGCATTTTTCGTGTTGCTGTTCCGCTATACACATCAAACCGATCTCGTGATAGGCACACCAGCAACGAACCGGATCAAACAGGAACTGGATGGCCTAATCGGCATGTTTATTAATCCACTCGTCCTACGAGCCAATATGACCGGCAATCCAACATTTCGAGAGTTTCTTCAACAAGTCAAACATGTCACACTAAAAGCCTACGATCATCAGGCATATCCATTTGAACTTCTCGTGAAAGAACTGAAACCGATTAGAGACAAAAATCAGAACCCGTTGTTTCAAGTGCTCTTTGATTTTCAGTCTTCAAATGGCTTAGACCTAGATTTGTCTGGAGTTGATTCAAAATTACAGGCCTATGACCCCCCGAATACTCAATTTGATCTGACCATATCCTTACTTGAGGAACCTGATAGTCTAGAGGGCCGTGTTGACTACAACACAGAATTATTCGACTCAGGATTTGTTGAGCATATGGCCGAAAGTTTTCCAATCTTGGTGAATTCCGCCTTAGCACAACCTGACCAATCCATTGCCAATCTAACCATCATGTCCAACTCGGAAGAAGATCAGCTACTCAACCTATGGAGTGGAGCTGCCGATCTTGATTTTCACAAATCCGATTCTTGTATCCATGAATTGTTTGAATCTCAAGTTATCCAAACTCCTGATGCTATTGCCGTTGTCTACCAAGATGAGCAATTGACCTACCGAGAACTGAATGATCGTGCAACTAGACTAGCCCACCACCTACGCAGCTTGGGAGTTTACCCGGATACCTTGGTAGGACTTTGTATGCCGAAAGGGCCAGATCTAGTTATATCGATCTTGGGAATTCTCAAGGCTAGTGGGGCATATGTTCCTCTGGATCCAAACTATCCAAATGATCGATTGCGTTTTATCCTTAAAGATACCCAGATATCTATCGTTCTCAGCCAATCATCAATCCCACAAGAAAAATTCTCGTCAGTTAATCATGTCGTTCTCATCGATCAAGACCAGGGAAAAATTGCACGATATCCAAAGACAAACCTGCCGAAGGTAACGTCGTCGGAGAATTTTGCGTACATGTTGTACACATCAGGATCTACTGGCATGCCCAAAGGAGTCGTAGGGACCCATAAAGGACTAGTCAATGCATACCCGGCATGGGAACAAGCCTATAGGCTCCAAACTGTGCGAAATCACCTCCAACTAGCTAATGTCGTCTTTGACGTATTCCTAGAGGACCTCTTACGAGCCTTGTGTTCAGGAGGAAAATTGGTGATCTGTCCCGAAGACCTTGCCACATCACCTCAGCTCTTAGATTTAATGAGGCGGGAAGCTATTGATGTCATCGAGATGGTCCCTGCTACGATGAGAGTTATTGTGCAATATCTGGAAGAACGTCGGCAGAAGCTTGATCAAATCAAGCTCTTAATCATTGGAGCTGATCGTTGGAATATTGCTGAACTACCGCGCTTACGAAAACTCTGTAGTCCCGAGACGCGAATCATCAATTCCTATGGTGTCACAGAATCCACAGTCGACAGTACATATTTTGAAGATACAGAATATGAGTTGGAAGGATCCCGCGCAGTTCCCATTGGAAGACCCATGCACAACACTCTTATCTATATCCTAGATGAGCAATTGCGACCCGTTCCCCCGTATGTCATTGGAGAGTTGTATATTGGTGGTTCGGGAGTAGCGAGAGGGTATTGGAATAGACCAGAACTGACCAAAGAACGGTTCGTCTCCAATCCATTTCATCCCCGGTGTGGGAATAGTTTATATAAAACTGGTGACCGTGCAAGATTTCTAGGAGATGGCACGATAGAATTTCTCGGACGTCAAGATTACCAGGTCAAAATCAACGGACTTCGGATTGAGCTAGGCGAAATCGAACATGCATTAAGTCAGCATACAGAGGTGAAAGAAAACGTAGCGGTTGTCGGAAAAGATCACTTGGAGCATAAAGTTTTAACCGTCTATGTTGTGGCAAAGGACAGTGCCCACCCACCTACTTCTCAAAATCTTCGTGAATTTCTTGTAGAGCAACTCCCCAGACCTATGATTCCCACGACTTTTGTGTTCCTTGCTAGTCTTCCCTCGACTCCTTCTGGAAAGATCAACCGTCAAGCCCTGCCACAACCTGAAGCAGTTGCGCCTTTGAACCAAGTGGAGTATCAGGCCCCAAGAACAGAATTGGAGCGCCAACTCGTACAAATTTGGGAGGATGTTCTTCAAAAGTCTCCCATCGGCATTCGGGAAGACTTCTTTGATATTGGTGGGTATTCGTTACTGGCAGTCAGCATATTCCAGCAAATTGAAAAATTGACGGGACAGACCCTTCCCCTTTCTATACTCTTTCAAGCTTCTACCATTGAGAAACTCGCTGAAGCCATAGGAAATAATGTAAAGCAGCCCTCATTACAGGCTCTTGTTCCCATTCAAACCACTGGTACGCACCCTCCTCTGTTTATCGTTCACGCCATAGGGGGCAATGTTTTAACATTTGCACCACTGCCCAAGCTCCTCGGGAAGGACCAACCAATATATGGTCTGCAATCAATTGGTTTAGATGGTCAAGAGAGACCGATCAATAAGATAGAGGAGATGGCTGCGCGTTATATTCAAGAAGTTCAAATCATTCAACCTCGCGGTCCATATTTTTTGGCGGGAGCATGTATGGGAGGAGTGGTCGCATATGAAATGGCCCAACAATTTCACGCGCATGGGCAAACCGTGGCCTTCCTTGGACTCGTGGAAAGCTGGTTGCCTGACCTCTTCGATGAACCTGAAACATGGGACTTTGCAATGGGTCCGCGAGTGAATTATCTGGTCAGGGGGTTACAAGCCCAAAAGGAAATTCTCAAAAATTTATCCGGGAAAGATTGGTTGGCCTTTGGACGGAAAAAACTGAAAGTCATCGCTCAAATGGCCAGCAACATGGATGTGTACAAGAGAAAAACTGACCAGCAACGTGATTTTGTGTCTCATGCCAATCAGCAGGCGCTCTCAACCTATGTTCCGAAACCCTATTCTGGAAGGATTAGCTATTTTCTGGCAGCGAAACGCTCTATCCCAATCAAAAAGGATCCTCGACTCAAATGGAATAACTATGCTCGAGGAGGCTTTAAGTTGTATCGCGTTCCAGCGATCAATACAGGCCAAATGTTTAAATCCCCCTGCGTTGAAATACTTGGGAAACAAATTAAGCAGGAGTTGCATCATGCTCGACGAAACACCTCCACAAAGGCCTAGGAGAGACATAGGAACACGAAATGCTTCCTGAGCAAAAAGATCAATTTTCTATAAATACTCCGAAGGCTGACAGAAGAATCAGTCATAACTTTCACATCAAATCTCATTCCTACCTACTTGCCCCGAACTGATTTGTGGCGCGACTCTCTACCATTCAGTCGGACCTTCGAGCATTTTGGTTAAATCTCACTCGAGCTATGGGTTTTGTCTGGCAAGCTAGCCCAGGCTGGACGATTGGAAGTCTCGTGCTTCAAGCTATCTTGGGGCTGGTTCCCCTTGTTTCCTTGTATCTTCTCAAACAGATTGTCGATACCATTACACAAGTCTATGAAGAACAAGGGAACTCGGCAACATTTGATGATGTCTTGCTCTTCATCATCTTGGCGGGACTTGTTGCATTTATGAGTGCAGCACTGACTGCCATTGCAGTGGTTGTCAAAGATGCCCAGGAAAACATTGTCACGGATTTTATGTCTCAAATGATCCACAACAAGGCCATAGAAGTTGACCTGGAATACTATGAGAATCCTGCCTATTACGACAAATTGCATCGCATGCAAAAAGAAGCGCCATTTCTTCCCACTAGAATTCTCCAATCGTTACTTCAAGGCATTCAATTTTTCATTTCATTGTTGGTCGTTGCTGGATGGCTTTTTTGGTTTCATTGGATCATTGTACCGATCCTGTGCCTCACGGCTCTCCCAAAAGTTCTTGTGCGTTTACGATATACAGAGCACGGGCATGCATTAGAAATTCGCCATACGCCTCTTGAACGCAAGGCTTCATATCTTCATGAGTTGCTCACAAATGACTTATATGCCAAAGAGATTAGACTTTTTTTCATTGGAACTATATTCAGTCGCCGCTTCCAGAACATTCGCAGACAACTGCGCAACGAGGAACTGTCTTTTGATAAAAAATGGCTACGCATTGGTTTACTCACTGAAGTTTTGCCAACACTTGGAGTCTTTGGCATGCTCTGTTTTGTGGCCTATCGAACCAGCCTGGGAGTGCTCACAATTGGAGACCTCGTTGTCGCCTTTCAGGCGATACAACGAGGACATGGGTTTTTACAGGGCTTCCTCACGAGCATCACCAATCTTTATGGAAACAACCTCTTCGTTCAAAATCTGCATGAATTCTTGAACATCCAACCCCGTCTCATCAGCCCCCCTGAGCCCAAAGCAATCCCGCGCCCTTTAGAACGAGGAATGGGCTTTCACAATGTCAGTTTCAATTATCCGAATGGAAAACACGAAATTTTAAGCAAGGTGTCTCTAGAAATCCGACCGGGTGAGCATATTGCCCTCGTAGGTGAGAATGGTGCGGGAAAAACCTCGTTGGTCAAATTGTTGTGCCGGCTCTACGACCCCACACAGGGTAGCATTACCTTAGACAACATTGACCTTCGAGAATTTCCTCTTGCAGATCTTCGTAGGGAAGTGAGTGTCATGTTTCAAGATTTTGTCCGCTATCATTTATCGGCACGAGAGAATATCTGGGTGGCAGACACCTCAGTCCCACTGGAATCAGAGCGAATTGAAACGGCCATTCACCAGGCTGGCGCCGAGGGAATTATTACAAATTTGGATGCTGGCTATGACGCCATTTTGGGGAAACGATTTGAAGGCGGGCAGGAACTAAGTATTGGAGAATGGCAAAAGATTGCTCTTGCTCGGGCATTTCTTCGGGATTCACAAATATTGGTCCTCGATGAACCCACCAGCGCAATGGATGCTCGAGCAGAATACGAACTATTTCAAGGATTTCATTCGTTAACAAAAGGACGAACGGCTATCCTCATCAGCCACCGGCTCTCCTCAGTCAAAATGGTCGATCGGATTTATGTCCTTGAGCATGGCGCAATCATCGAAAGCGGGACACACCAGGAACTCATGACCTCCAATGGACGCTATGCTGCTCTGTTTAACATGCAGGCTCAAAAATATCAGTCCTGACTATGGCCATTGATCGACAACCACAAGCCTGCCCTTGCTAGCACTGTTCCAATATCTTCACAATGGAGAAGGTTCTCCCCTTTTACTCTCCTTTCTACTCTTTTAAAATACCCTACCGGTTCACATTGCCTTCGGCTTATCCCGATTACGGAGAAATCCATTAGTTCAGCAACTTGATGTTTTTCAAGATTTCTGTTCCCATATGCTAAAGAATCGGAAACCTGATAACCACTAAGAAAACGAGATTGGCTGGACTCTTTCGATTTCAATATTTTGGGGCAATTCGATATTGGTTCATAAATGGTTGGCTCCAAGTCCGATGCAAATCACTCATTTGGACTTCTAGAGGAATCCACAAACGCATTTGGGTATGACGCTAATATAGTATGACTAAATCACATAGATGAGTTGTCCTGGAAAATTTTATGTCAATCGTTACTTCTTTATTATATGTTGTGAGTATGACGATAGCTCGCGCGGCCACTCAGTCTGTAATTTTCATAATCTTGAGCCATGTGCACGCTCAATATGATTCAGCTTTTTCAGGCGTGGGCACCATGTCGTCTTAATAAAATGGAGAAAGGATTCTCCCATGATTGAAATTCCAAGCCTGAGGCCTGAGTCACGCTACGGAATTCCTACGGCAGACCTCGTCTTGTTCAATCGTCAGTATATCGTGGGCTATTCCTATTTGTTTCGCCAGCCGAGATGGGCCATGCAGATTATCGATGAGGGTACCATGCAGATGAAGGGCGACTTTGATCGTCTTGACAATTTTCGCGAAGATTTGCGCATCCCCGAGAAATTTCGATCGACTCTGGACGATTACAAAGGATCTGGATTTGATCGAGGCCATCTGATCAACAGCGCAGACCGCAAAACTTCTCGAATTATTAATAGCGAAACATTTCTCTTGAGCAATATGAGTCCGCAGAAACTCGACTTCAATCGGGATATTTGGCTTGAACTAGAAAATGCCATACGGATTCTTGCTGAAAAAGAGGAATATGCAGAAGTCTACACCACCTGCGGACCACTATTTGCTATTGGAGACCCCATTGAAGTCATAGGCAAAAACCACGTCGTTGTTCCTGACGCATTTTTCAAATCGGTTCTAACCGAAAGAACAAAGGCTAAATCGACGAATTAGCTAAAAATGTGGCCCTTCGTGATCCCTAACGGGAAAACCACTAAGTCTCTACAGGATTTTTTAGTGCCAACAAGTGAAGTGGAACGTCGGGCCGGACTCCCCTTATGGGATCGGTTAAGAGGCAAGAAAAGCGATGCGCTCAGAACAAAAAAGGGTAGAATGTGGTCAGTACGGTAGCTCTCTGGCCAATATCAGTACACTGAGGCTGAATAGAAGTGCCTGTTGGTTCTCTGTAACCTGAAACGTTTAAATTTCATTCAGCATATTGGTCGGGGCGAGAGGATTTGAACCTCCGACATCCTGCTCCCAAAGCAGGCGCGCTACCGGGCTGCGCTACGCCCCGATCCTTTATTTTCAATGACTTATGAATGGGCCTGATGCGCGTTTTCCATCAGGTGTTATTAAGGTGTTAGCCGTATATTTCTCAAACATGGCGGCCGCCTGGTGAAGATCTGCTGGCTTAATTGAATTATAACGCCGCTGCATTTGTTCAGACTTGTGGCCGACAATCTTCATGGCCGTCATCGTATCCACTCCTGCTCGTCTCAGGTTCGTCGTGGCCGTGTAGCGAAAGTCATGGAGCCGCAGGTCACGAATCCCCGCTCGCCGGCACGCCGCAGCAAATGCTGTCCGTGGATTTTTCCACGGTTTTCCTTTATACAGGAAAACCCGATTGGTGTCTAGGCGACACTCGTTCCATAATTCCCAAAAGACGGCATGCACATCCCGCGTCATTGGGACGATTCGTGTTTCCCCACTTTTAGTCTGACGAAGTGTAAATTCTCGCCGTCTCAAGTCGACATCCGCCCATTCGGGCTTGAGCAATTCTCCTCTTCTTGGGCCGAGCCCGCGCAACGATCAAGAATCGAAGGAGATGGAAACAGCGGCATGTTTTAACCGTTCCCTCTCTTCACTGTGTAAATGGTTATCATGACCGTTTTATTACATAAGGAAGAATGATGAACAAGTTCAATACGAAAACCAATACCCTGCTACATGACTTATTGAAGGATTGTGAGTCGCCAGAAGATATTCTGGGGAAAACATGGGTTACTCAAAGGGTTAACCAAACGTCTTGTTAAATGAGCCTTGCAGGCAGGCGGAATTGACCGAACATCTGGGCTATGCCCCTCATGCTCGACATCAGGGCAAGGACGGTAATGTTCGTAATGGCACCAGGGCCAAAACCGTGGAGACGGACCAGGATCCGGTGGAGCTGCAAGTCCCCTGAGATCGATCGGGCACATTTGAACCGATAGTCGTGAAGGAACGTCAACGCCGTCTTGAGGGATTTGATGACAAAGTCTTAGCGCTTTAAGCGCATGGGCTGACTACTCGCGAGATTCATGGAGATCTGGAAGAGTTCTGATATGCGGCTCTAGCAGAGCCGGCCTTTAGAGACGGTTTATCCCATTTTCTATATTGATTGTCTATTTGTAAAATCCCGGCATGAGGGATCGGTCAAGACGATAGCCGTCTATGGCAACCTGGACGTCACGCTCACTGCGGTAAAGGAATTGTTAGGCCTCCGGCTGAGTGAGACGGAAGGGGCGAAAGTGTGGCTGGCAATTTTTACTGAATTACAGCAACGTGGGGTAAAAGATTGCTTCGTGGCCTGTGTCTATGGATTGCCAGGATTACCCAAATCGTTGGGAATCATCTTTTCCCCAAACGTAAGTCCAATTGAACATAGTTTGTGGCTTTATGTCTTTTCTATTCGTAAGAAGGCAAAAAAGAATACGCAACGGATACAAACCATTCCTTTCATGAATGAGGAATATGATTTTTGTCGTATGCTGCTGACTACAATCCACATACCTTTTCTGAAAGTTCATCAATAAGGACTTTTTGATTTTCGGAATAATCTACAGGCACATCAATGATGTGTACTCCACCTTTCTCAAATGCTTTCTCAAAAATTGGAACAAGATCGCTAGCAGCCTGAATTCGGTGACCATATCCACCAAAACTTTCAGCATATTTCACAAAATCAGGATTTTTGAAATCTAGACCCCAATCGGAAAAGTTAGCGGCCGTTTGTTTCCAACGAATCATACCATACGCGCTGTCATTCAAAATGGTCACGACCAGATTAAGATTCAATCGCACCGCCGTTTCTACCTCTTGACTATTCATCATGAAACCACCATCACCACAAATCGCCATCACGCGACGGTCAGAATAAAGTAACGCTGCCATCATAGCAGAGGATAATCCAGCGCCCATCGTTGCTAATGCATTATCTAGGAGAACAGTATTAGGGTGATAGGCTTTATAATTACGGGCATACCAGATTTTATAGATACCATTATCTAAGGCAATAATATCGTGTTCCCTCATAACTTTCCTCGTATCAGCAACGATGCGTTGAGGAATAATCGGAAAGCGACCATCTTCAGCTCCTTGGCGTATATGCCATTCCACTTCTTTGCGAACCTTATCAAAATATGCGGTATCGAATTGTATTTCACCCCCTAGGTTTTTCTTGAGAAGTTGCATAGAACGCGCCAAGTCGCCAACCACCTCGATCTGCGGAAAGTATACTTGATCAACCGTAGCAGCTTTATAGTTGATATGAATGACTTTTTTACCACTTTTTTCCATAAAGAATGGCGGTTTTTCTACGACATCGTGACCGACATTAATAATCAGATCGGCACGGTCAATCGCACAATGCAGATAATCACTATCAGACAAGGCTGCCGTTCCCATAAAAAGATCAGATCGTTCATCCACGACACCTTTACCCATTTGAGTCGTAAAAAATGGAATACGGATTGTCTCCACAAATTCGCACAAAGCCCTATGCGCGTTCTTTCGATTGGCCCCAGCTCCAATTAGTAGCAAAGGCATTTTCGAGTTTTTAATAAGCTTGCTGGCTTCATCTAGAATAGATTCACCCGCTACAGCATAATGACGTGCATGAGGCTTTAAAACCTGCTCCTCCGTATCCTCTGTAGCGATATCTTCCGGCAACTCAAGGAGCACAGCACCTGGGCGCTCCTCTTCAGCAATTCGAAACGCTTCCCGAACCAAAGCGGGGATCGTGTTACCATGGACGATTTGTTCGGACATCTTGCAAATCGGTTTGAATAAATTAACGATATCCACGATTTGAAATCGACCTTGTTTGGAATTCTTAATCGACTTTTGACCTGAAATGATCAGCAACGGCATTCCACCAAGTTGAGCAAAAGCAGCAGGAGTGGCCAAATTGGTCGCACCTGGGCCTAAGGTAACCAAACACACACCTGCCTTGCCCGTGAGACGTCCATGCGTTGCCGCCATAAAGCCCGCACCTTGTTCATGACGTGTCAAAACAAGCCTAATGTTTGAATCGCGTAGAGATTCCACTATATCCAAATTCTCTTCTCCTGGAAGCGCGAAAATATACTCAACACCTTCCGCCTCAAGAGCCTGCACGAGAAGATCAGACGCTTTACTCTTTGTGGTCTTGTATGGCATTTTTCCGTATGAACTCATCGAGGTGTCCTCTCTGTCTTTGTAAGGTATGCATTATGGTACCGAAGCTTCATTTTGGTGAGAGAAAAATGGAAGATCATAAATAAATTGGGGAAGAAGTTCTGAGCCCTCACTCGATTGATCACCAACTAGCAGGGTATTTCGTACACCTTTTGCCCCCCCTTCAAACGCATTTTCAATCGCAACACCTAATTCCGCCCAACTATTCACAGTGCCTCTAAGAGTCGTGATTCCATCCTTCACTGAAACAGTAATATTCTCACTGTCGATGAACGGACTCCACCACAATTCATTTCGAATATTTTTGAATATCACCCAATCTGGCTTCCACGTCCATTCAGCATCTATCTGTAAACGGTTTTTCACATTGACCGTGCCTCTCACTTTTGCTGAAAGATCTTCGGCTAACACCTTTTCAAAAACAGTATCGACTCTCCCATGTAGCCAAACTTGTCCGTCCTTTACCGAAACGATGACCTGCGATGGAGCCATACTAGGTTCTCGCAATATAGCTCCGCGAATTTTCTCATTTAGCTCTTGATCACTAACCTCATGCGCAGGACGCACCTTAAGAAGATTGTTGACCATCTTGACACCTACGATGTGCTTCGCATCTTGTTCTGCAGCCTTTCTAGCCTTCAAATTATCGACCATGCCAGTTAATGTGACATTTCCATCATCTACTGAAATCTGGGGGTTAAAGGCAGAAACTCTAGGATCATATTGGAATGCAAGTTTGACGGCTTTAGCGATTTCTTGGTCGGTTTTAGCTATAGACTTATTAGTTCTATACACATCTTTTATGGTTTCCCATCTTACCCGAAGGTCATCGGCTACTACGGAGGTCACCCCGCTTACCCAAGCATTCTGATAAGCACGATCTCTTTCAGCTGCGCTTCGCACCGTTCCATGAAGCAAAACGTTCCCATTTTCGACATGAATACGAATTGTAGGGCCGAAAACCCAAACATCCATTTCAAGTCTCGCTCTAATCTCATCAGCAATTTCAATATTGGGCCGCTGAATCTTTTCCTTCACAGTTAATTCATCTTTAACTTCAGAAATGCCAACAACTCCCGAAGCGACATTTCTGGTGAGTAGTTTAGCTGTCCACGATGGTATTTCTCCCAAAAGCGTGACCTGCCCCTCATTCACCTCAACGACAATGTTGAATGAATCGGTTGCCGGATCCTCATGTAAAACACGTATGACCTCTTGGCGAAATTCCTGGTCTGTTAATGAGCCACGTTTTACTTTGATAAGATTCACGACGCCTTGCACGCCTTTAATAGTTTTTGCGATTTTTGCAGCTCGCATTGTAAGCTTCCCCGTCAAGCGGACAGGTCATAACTAGAGTGTTCTGGTGTTGGTTGATAATAGGCACAGGGCGGTGTTCCCCGTAGCGCGTCATGTGGGCGGTGTTCATTGTAGATGGTCATCCACTCGGACGTGAGTTCCCGCACTTCCTCTAAACTCCGAAACAGATAGAGATTCAGCACTTCATTCCGATAGGTGCGATTGAATCGTTCAATAAATGCATTCTGTGTGGGACAACCGGGTTGAATGTGATAGATCAACACGCGATTGGCTTTTCCCCAATCTTTTAGTGCCTGTGAGAGAAATTCTGGTCCGTTATCAACCCGAATCATGTGAGGTAACTCCCGCTCAGTCTTCAAGCGGTCCAACACGCGGATAATCCGTTCAGCTCTTAGAGAGGTATCAATCTCAATCGCCAAGACCTCCCGATTGAAGTCATCGAGGATATTGAAGGTGCGAAACCGCGTGCCGTGATACAAGGTATCGCTCATGAAGTCGGCTGACCACACCTCATTGGGACCTTCTGGCACAAACACCGGCCAGGAAGGACGCTTGGGCAGCTGGCGTCTGGTGCGACGAGGCTGATTGTGTCCTAACTGCCGATAGACGCGGTACACCCGTTTGTGATTCCAGACATGTCCGAGGACTCGCAATCGCCGGATATATTTCCAGATGCCCCAGCGCGGGTACTGCTCCACTAACTGATTCAGGGCCTCAATAATTTCCTGATCACGGATCTGCCAATCAACGGGCGCTTGGTAATACGCCGACCGAGAAAATTTGAGAGCCACACACCCTCGTGTGATCGAGACGCCATGTGTCTCTTGTAGGGACTGAATGGCCTCCCGTTTCTCCGCCGGCGTTAGAGCTTTTTTTCGATCAAATCCTTCAGCGCCCGATTCTCTAAGGCCAGATCCGCATACATCCGTTTAAGCTTCGAGAGTTCGCCTTCTGTTTCTTTGAGGCGTTTCAGATCCGAGGCTTCTAAGCCCCCGTACTTCGCTTTCCAATTGTAATAGGTCGCATCACTGATGCCATGCTCCCGGCACAAGTCTTTGATCTTGATGCCGGCGTCACCTTGTTTCAAGATGGCGACGATTTGGGTTTCGCTGAATCGACTCGTTTTCATGAGAACCTCCTGGGATCATTCTGCCAGAACGCTCTACTTTTGGTCTGTTCGGATTTAGGGGAAGCTTACAGCATCTTTTCCCGTAAAGCTGGAACAAAACCCGAAATTTTGGCAATACCGTGATCAACCTGGACATCAATACCATGCCCCTGTACGACAGGATCAATTAATAGTTTTCCTTCAATAGCTATTCCAATATGTTTATCGTCGAAGGAATTTTTGCTGGAATGCGCGCTCAAACAAAAAAGGGCTTCACATAAGATCACACAGGAGCAAATTAGGATGGCTTGCCATAATCTTTGCTTATTCAAAAGAGAACCCGCATTGCGAGTGCGAAAGTTACCAGCCATCAGTTACTCGACAGTCAATCCTCAATTTTCAATGATGCAAACAATTCAATATTCATATTTTCAATTTTGGAAGTTTCTTAAAAACACGTTTACACAGATTCCCGGGTAAATAAGAAAACTAGACGGAATAAATCTTTTCCTTTTGCAGAGGCAACGTTCCTTATATAGCGCAAGCACACGGATTAAACGAAGGATTCTATCTATTGGAATCAACGATGTATTCTGCAGACGATCAACCTGTTCGCTTTACTGATCAGCATGCTCAGTCACCGTTTTTAATGGTTCTTTAAACGTTAATGTGCGATACGGGAATGGGATTTCAATATCAGCGTCATCTAACGCTTTCTTGACCGCCGCGACCACCTTGTCGCGCGACTCCCTTACTTCGACCGGTTTCGATCCTGTCCACCAGGTCACTTCAAAGTCAATACTACTCGCCCCGAACCCTTGAGCAAATATTTGAACATCCTTTTCCATATCAACTGTATCAAGCCCTTGAACGGCGTCCATGATCACCGATCGAGCCTTATCAACATCTTCGCCATAGGCTACGCCACACATGATCGTCACACGACGTCGATCTAGGTCGGTTCGAACCGTTACTGGATTTTTAAAGAGCTGCGCGTTTGGAATAACCACCCTCTGTCCATCTACTTGACGAATGTGCGTATCCCGAATCGTGATCTCTTCGACAAAACCTTCAATTTCTTGGCACTCAATACAATCCTTGAGCTGGAAAGGTTCTCTGAATAGAATAAGCATTCCCGCGATGAAGTTTTCAAAAATATCCTTAAACGCAAACCCTATCGCGATTGACCCTAATCCAATCGCGGTCAGTACCTTGCCAGGCGTCAACGTGGGGAACATCACGATGGCCGAGGCCAAAATTCCAACAATCCAGATGATGATGTAGGTCAGCTGTTGAATTAGTTCCTGCAGAGAGGTTCGCAATCGAAAGCGAGGAAGTATTCGCTTGAGAATCAACTGAGCGACTCGGCCGACTCCCCACGTGAGAACGAGAAGAAGACATCCGAATACAATCTGAGGAAGATGCGCAAGAAAACCTTCACCCAAGTTGCGCAAGCTTTCCATGATGACCCTGAGTGGTTCCATGCGTTAGAGCTCCTTCTTGATCTTTTACCAACTGACACAAACAACACAATCTAGGCTACTCAATCAAAATCTGGAAACAGCAATGACGGTTATACAAAAGCCAGCCATAAGATGAGTGTAAACATAAGGTAAAAAAGAGAGATTTGTTACCGTCCTAAAAACTCGCCAATAGGAGCAAGCGGCTCCAAATGGTCACAGATGATCTTAAACGAAGCCACAAGAGGAACGGCCAGTAAGGTCCCGGGGATCCCCCAAATCCATCCCCAGAGAAACACGCTGAGAAGCACGACCACAGGATTCAGAGTGAGCTGTTTCCCTAAGATCATAGGAGTCAACAAGGTCCCCTCAACGGCTGTCAGGGACCCATACGATACTCCAACAAGAAGGATCCATCCAAGATGTTCAAACGTCAGTGCAGCCGCCAAGGTGACGATGACAATTCCAAAAATACTGCCGGCATAGGGAATAAAGTTCAAGATCCCGCCCATGACACCCCAAAGAATAGGATTAGGCATCCCCAATAAATACATCGAAAACCCTATAGCTGCCCCAAGGCCGACATTGATACATGTCACGGTCACCAGGTGCGTGGAAATGCTCTTCTCAATATCACGAACGATTTCAACGGCTCGTCTTTTGTCAGAGAACGTAGGTAGGACCTTTACCAGCTTTTCAAGGAATAAATCCCCAGAAGCCAAAAGAAAGTAAAGAAGAATCATAGTGGCAATCAAGCTCCAAAGAAATTCAGTCGTAACTCCTATCAATGTCCCACCAAGACTTGGCGCCTTGAGTTCAACCAGGCGTCGCTTGGGTGCTCCATCCTCAAGAGTCGTAAACTTTTCTATGAATTCAGTAGCCTGGTTCAGTTGCAATACAGAATCTTTGACAGCTTGCAATTTTCGTTCGACGGCGTCTAAGGCATCAGGTGCTTTAGACAACCAATCGACAGCGGGATCTGCGAGTTGGGAAATGCTATAAGCAACAATTCCCCCGACGACCATCAGCACAAGGGCCGCACCAAGTGCTTCTGGTATCCACATTTTCGTCAGAAGTCTGATAAATGGAGCCAACAGAAAACTAAAAACGAGTGCGATGGCAATCGGCAAAAACACAGCTTGCGCCACGGTCAAGACATACACCGTCGCAATGATGAATAAGCCTGTTAAGGCTAAAGACCGGACGTCAATCGGACCTCTTATAAATTCAGAAAGCTTAGAAATATCTGGCTTCAGGGGCGTGGAAGAAGACGTCTCTTGAGGATCAACATTACTCATTGATCACTCCCAAGGATTCATGAGAAATCTTCCTATCATGAGTGGATTACAGCGACTAGAGGAAAAATGATCCGTGTTGAGGCTCTCAGATAATTTCCGTAGCGTGTCAACGCCTTTAACATCAAACCTGGAAGTAGGCATAACCATTTATGATGATATACAGCCATGTGTTGAAAAGCCTCAGACTTTTTTAGTTAGCAGCATCTTGCACGGATTCACCCGCCTCTTCTAACTTCTTGCCTACGTTTTCCGTAGCTTCATCAACAGCCTCGCCCGCCTGTTCGGCTGGACCTTCTTGTTCACAACCAGGAAGTATGGGCACAAGGAACATGAAGCTCAGAAGAAGTGTTATGGCCAATGGCATTAGCGTCTTCACAGTGTATCCTCCAGTTCTATGATGGCAGAAATCAAACGTGTAAGTGTCTAGTTCAGTGCTTTGCGCGAGGATAGTGCGAGTAAATTTCCCCACTCTTCCGCAGAGTTCCCATGCTCAAATCAGTTGAGACGTAACGGAGACCCTCTCACAAAAAAAGACCAATTGACATCTGGAAATCACCAGTATAGGATCAATTGCAAGTTCTCAATTTTAATATATTTTCCTAATTCACTTAAGTTATATCACCTAATATGAACCTATAATGGGAGCAAGTGATCGGAATATTAGAATTAGGTCAAAAACTATGGGCGGATCCCAGTACATCAAAAAGGCCTAAGTCATTCACAAGCATATCCCCTTCTTGTAAGGATGTTTAAAGTTTATGCATTCCCACGCTACACAAACTCATCGAATTCTAGGCCTAATAACCATTATGTTCCTCATGCTGTGGGCGGTTCCCTCTAAGAGTCAGGGCACGTTCATACTAAATGCAGATGACACTCAAGCCAAAAAATGGATGGAACTCCAGCCGGATATCCGTTCATCTTTTGTCCTGGGATTTCTAGCGGGCCTCGATTATGTGTATAACTCCACGGGGCTTACGGTCACATTAAACCGTGCACTATCGGCAAAAGAACTTTCTGCGCATGTCTACAAAAGCCTATTGGACCAGCCTGAGTTGCGGGCAGGCCCAATAGACGAAATCATTCTTAATGCGCTTGACCATGTGCTCACGATAACCGATAAATCTGGCATACAAGTGAACCCAGGACTAAAAGAAGTCGATCTCACGACCCGCTAAGACCAACCTTCTGTTTTCATCAGGGTTCATGCTCATTCACCTGACTAGTCGTGTTCGATTTTACGAGCACTTCCGGTTTGGGCATCAATGTAGACTTCCTTCGTGCCTCCTTGATCACTAATTATTTCCACTTCAAACACCGTGCGGTCATCTTCTTTGTCTATGTAAGCTTCCACAGCTTTTCCAGGAACCGCTTGAACAGCAGCATCAATAGCTTCCGCCATGGTCAGCTTAGCTGAATTGACAAGTTCTTTCTTCGAATCGAATAAGGCCAAAGCCGTACCCACACTACCACACATGAAATATATGAGAACTACTAATGATAATCGTTTCATCATAACGCTCCTCTTTTTTAGTTTTAGACCAGTTACCTCTCAGTACCCAATGTATTCAAAGTGTTGCGTTTAACTGATGGTTCTATGGGCTTGTAGGGAAGTTGGGGCTACTTGATTGTGTTTCGTAGGTATGCCGCTCAAACCACTTATCAGTCCACGCCTTGAGTTCTTCTTTGCGGTCTCCATAGCGCTCTTGCATTTTTCCTTCGAACTTATCCATTTTCCCTTCGATCTGTAGTAGATCATCATCTGTAAACTCGCCCCATTCCTTTTTTAACTCTCCCATAAATTGCTTCCATGCCCCAGCAAATTGATCTTGATTCAGGATAAACACGACAAAGGTATCAGCTAAGCCAGATTGTTGTGAAAGTGGGGCGAGAGCCTTCCAGCTATCTGACCAAGTTGTACTAGCCGCTCCTAGAATCAAGGTACAAACTAGACAAAGTGAGACGACTCTACGTTCCGTCTTCATAATAATTCCAAGCTCCGTCCTACTACTTAGTCATCTTTTTCCATATTCACGACTTTTCCTGTTTCTGCATCAACATAGATAGTCCGTGTTGTATTTTTAGAATCAACTACCTCAATCCAATAAACGGTCCGGTCATCTTCTTCACCAATTTGAGCTTCCACGGCTTTACCTGGGGCCATTTCCGTAGCCGTTTTAACAGCTTTCGACAGCGTGATTTTTGCTGACTTTGCGAGTTCTTTATTCGTCTCGAACAAGGCCCAGGCTGAACCTCCAAATCCGATGAGAAGACATGTGGCGATCGTTAAAATTTTTCTCGTGCTCTTCATAGTGTCCTCCAGTTCCATTACTAGCCGATATAATTGCATTGCTCTACTCAAAATATCTTATGGATTTCTCTTGTGCCAATTCTCTGCCCAATCATTTACGGCTTC
Organism: Nitrospirales bacterium; assembly: GCA_965223295.1. Taxonomy (GTDB): domain Bacteria; phylum Nitrospirota; class Nitrospiria; order Nitrospirales; family UBA8639; genus Nitrospira_E. The sequence goes on from CBDCWC010000002.1 coordinate 771,214, forward strand.
CTTCTGATCACCATACCGTTCTTGCACTTTTCCTTGAAACTTATCATAATCCCCTTCAATTTCTTTTAAGTCGTCATCTGTCAATTTCCCATACTGTTGTTTCACCTCTCCCTTAAACTGATTCCATTTCCCTTTAAATTGCTCTTTGTTCATGATGATGTCCTCCTGCATTAAATGTGTGATTAGAAAAACATGTAGTTAACTTGTCTTTAGTAATACTTGAATGCCATGACGGCACTCAATAGACAAAAATTGGTGACTTGCTGGGTAAATGTCTAGTACTCAAGTATCTCGATTCAATAAACACTTTTCACCCAAGCACGAGATTAAGAAAGAGAACTGGATGTTTTTTAGAACCGTAAAAATAAGGAAGGCTACATAGTGGAAAAACTATGCTGTTGCAGTTTTGTTTTGAGCAGCATTTTCAAGCACGACGTCTACCTCGCCACCAATAAGCAAGACTAATCCACTCATGTACAGCCACAACATAAGCACGATGACTCCCGCGAGTGAACCATAGGCGGCATTGTACGTTCCAAAATTGGCGACATAATATTTGAAGGCTAGAGAAGACAAGAGCCAAAGCATCACGGCCACCACTGAACCGGGTGTGATAACACGCCATGAGTGATTAACATTTGGCGCCATATAGTAAATCATACTCACAGCTAACAGCATGAACATGACCACAAGCGGCCACTGTACTAAAGACCAACTTATCGTAAAGACGGCGCCGTAGCCTATGGCATTGGCAATCCATTGACTCATATAGCCACCAGCAAGGATAAGAAATATGGAGAGAATAACGAAAAGAGTGCAAACGATCGTCATAATCATGGCAATGCCTCGGGCTTTCCACAACGGTCGAAAATCCTCGACATTGTAGACCGTATTCAGGGTATCAATGATCGCAGCCATTCCTGTGGAGACGGCCCAGAACGTGCCCAGAAAGCTCAAAGATAAAATACCTGCTCCACTCCCTGCCACCACTTGATTCAAGTAGGTTTCGATTAACGGCATCGAATCAACTGGAAGAACGGTTTCGAGGTAAGACAATACCTTGGGAAGCATGGATTGAGTGGGCAACAATCCGATGAACGCGGTGAGGAACATGAGCGCGGGGAACAGGGCAAGTTGAAAATAAAAGCCCAATTGCGCGGCTCTTCCAAATAGATCATCTTGTTGAATTTCTTCCCAAACCTGCTGGAGGAGTTCTATCCAAGATAGACCTTGTAAATTCCAGGTTGATTTTTGCGGCATGGGTTTCAAATGAACAATGTAAGGAGATGAGATAATACCGTGAATAGTCTAAACGCTCTCAAATTCTTGATTTTAAGACATTGAATTAATATCACCAATACTTGGGAATCTGCCTCGAGTCACTATGACTCGAGGCAGGTAACCAAACCACACAGTCAGTTCGATTCTATTTGGAGATTATTGTTCACTCTTTTAACGCCATCGACTTGCCCGGCCAGTTGCTCCGCTTGCTTTTTCGCAGCTTCAGTTTCCACGACACCATTGAGGGTAACAATACCTCTGTCAGTATCCACATCAATCCGTGTTAGCGATGCCATGCTGTCTCCAGCAAGTTTTGTTTTTACCGAGGACGTAATCATTGTATCATCGATATTCGTACCGGCAGTTTTTCCGGTCATCGCTTGACAGCCCGTCATCATAACTAACGATAAGATGATCACACCCAAATAAGTCATCACTCGGTTCATAGTCTTTCTCCTTAATAAGATTATTAATGATTGGAACGAATGGAATTAATCCAGATTTCTGTTTGCACCTCTCACTGACTCCTTAGCCTCTGACCGTCCCACTTCGAATGCTTGTTTAGCTTCCTGAATCGCTTCTTCTGCAACTTCTAAAACCTCCTTTCCTTGTGCCTTGACCAAATCGACAGTTTCCTCAACCGTACTTTTCGCTCTTTGGGCGCCGCGATTAAGATCTCTGCGAAGTTGTCGTCCAGATTTTGGCGACAATACTAGTGCAAGCCCCACCCCTAAAAGAAATCCAACAAGTAATGGGATAACGGAAGAACGTTTATCATGTTCATATGTTGTCATAAGTTCAGTCCTCCTAAATTTATGGACACGTCAATAGCGTGAGTCCAGCGATCTAATGAGTATTGGTTAAACGAGCATCCACCGCCTTCCAATCAATATTGGCAAAAAAGGCTTCGATGTACTTTTGCCGATCAGAAGGAGCATAGTCGATGAGGTAGGCATGTTCCCACACATCTAGCACAAGAATAGGGATAAATCCGGCGACGTTGCCGCTCTCATGTAGACTAATCCAATGATTAGACAGTCGCCCGTTTTGGGGATTCTGATAACAGATGGCCCACCCCACCCCACGCAGATTCGCTACTCCCACAAAATCAGCTTTCCAGACCTCATAATCTCCAAAACTTGCATCGACTGTTTTTCGAAAGAGAGATTCTGGTTCAGGATCTTCACGGCCCTCCTTCGTGAGGTTTTCAAAATAGTATTCGTGCAGGACCATGCCGTTATATTCGAAACCAAGACGCCGCGTGAGTTCCGAATACGCCGGCTTCTCTTCTTGATCAATGTGGCCATCTCTTAAGAATTCATTGATTTGATCCATCAGGGAGTTTGTTTGACTGACATATCCTTCATAGAGATTAAAATGCATTTCCAGGCTCTGATTTGAAATACCCTTCAATCCGTTAAGATGGAATGATTTCACTGTGTAAGGTGCTGGCTTGATCATCGCTGCTCTCCTCAATATTTAGTTGGGTTCATGCCAGAATATTCTTAGCATTGCCTTTTTGTTCTTCGTGATATGTGACTGCCCGGCACACGTTAGCAATCGACTAATGTCTAGTTATAAATGAAACAACTCCCACTTTCACAATAGATTTTTTTCCTATTTTCGCAGTCAAAATGTCTATCTCATGCCATGCCCGCAAGATTTATCAACTTGCCTGATACGAAAAAAGTAGCATTTTCCTATAAATACTCAGATACTCATCGCACCAATAGCATCACTGAACATTTTGTTCATGTCACAGTTGTTTTAGTCCATTTCACGCATCCCATGCATTTGGTATTTCATAATCAAATGGCTTTCGTTCATTTTCTCAAATAATCTTGGCCTAATTTAAGGAGGCATTTATGAGACAAGCGCTTTCACAACCGACACAGCACTTCAGTCACATGACTGAGAAGGATCAAGTCTTTGAAAATTATTATCGGTGCGGAGGGATGTTAGTAGACGATCGGTGCTACGACCTTACAAGCAGTGGAATCTTCAAGATTGCGACCAAACGGTGCATTCAATGCGGAGATGTGATTGACCCCGTGATTCTTCAACATCGACGTCACTCAAGATTGAGTGAAGCCTACGCAAGTTAGAATATTTTTACGGGAAAGGCAGCACAAAAAATCTTGCTAGACAAATTCGATTAACGAGCAGGAAGCATGTCCATATTGACGTTTAACTTTTCAACGATATTTCCGGAACGCAAGCTACCAATGAACTCTTTGGGGTCCACTGGCTCTGGAAGTGGCAAATCCACGTTATACCAATTATCCTTGGGCTTCCCTCTTTTGACTCGGATCTCATCGAAAAACCCATTAACCTTATCGTCGTCAATGTCTTTCTTAAAGCGTACTTGAACATGACGCGTCACGACTGATGTCGTAATAATTTCGATATCGCTTCTCTTCGACAAAGGTTTTAGAATTTTATCTGGTGATTCTGAGTTGGGAACGCTCATATTAAAGGAATACCACCCACCCATCTGCGCATGATCTTGGGCGGACACATCTTTAAAGAATTTTTCTATCCCCGTAGGCTTCGTTCCTTTTTTGAATCGTACCCACACCGGACGACTTTCCAGAATTCCACTTTTGAAAGTTTCGGCTTTCTTCTCTAGTAATGTGTTGCCAGTGTCCTGACTCTGCTCACTTCGGCTGACAACTTGAGTTCCTAATGTCTGCTGTTCCCCATCTGTGCCACTATTTACCGCCATAACCGAGGTCTGATCCAGTCGCTTCTGAATCGCGGTCAGTTGTTGGAGCACTTCCTGAAGCTGATGATCCTTGGAAGCCACAAGTGAGCCTCCGTCATTCGAGCGAGTGGAAGTTTGTGCAAATCGGTCAATAACTAGGAACACTACCCCTGCAGCTAAAATGATTTGAGCCGCGAGAGCAAGCATGGACCATGAACTCGGTTCATTTTTGCCATCTTGTTGCTTTTGCTCGCTTGATTCACTCACTGAGGGCTCTGATGGGATAGCCAGTAGGTTTTTCGATGTCAGTTGAACGACACTCTTGTCTTCCTCACGCTGAAGATCGAGTTCAAACACATAATTTCCAGCCTGCAATTCTGCCTCTGCGGACTTCTGACCCTCAGACGAAAGAGAACCCACTGGAAGCCCGGAAGACGACCGAAGTTCTATAAGACTCGGAGAAGGGCCGACTTGAAAAGTTTTTGTGGCGATAGCTTGAGGATGACATTCTAGGGTACCAACGCTCTTGTTATCCACAAAGATTTGAATTGATTCTAGTGATTCAGTTTCTCTTCGGTAGCGTTGATCCCACAATGCCTGAATGAGGTATTCCTCGTATGCTTTGAGCTCTTCCTTAGCTTCCATGCTGTTGTACTCCCGAAAAGTTACCCTGCAATATTTTTGATGTTGGGCTTGCCAGTTGAAGCTGCAATTTCAATTCTAGTGATTCTTCACTTTGAGCACCCTGGACCGTAGACTTGTAGACCATATCGAGACAGGGATAGCACATTGCCAGATGCCAAATGCGATAATCTTGCCCATAACCATCCGAGAACATCTCTTCCCATTTCTCTTGTGTTTGGCATGGGTAATGCTCTGGTTCACTTTTTCTGTAATGAGACTGCACCTCTATCAACAATTTCTGAGCTTCGGGATTAACGATATGAGGTTTGACTTCCAGCTGCTGCTCTAAACTGGCAATCTGTGAAATATCGAGACCAATTTCTTGCATGGTTCTATGCCATCCAGATTGTCGCCAACGAGTGAAATTTTTGTAAATCCGCTGACTTTGTTCCTCGGCTAGGCCAAGTAGCTTAATCACCTGCGAAGGAGTAAAACTATAAAAATGCGTAAATTGAGCAATGAGGGCATCTCGACTGATTACGGCCCTCGAAGTCAATCCATCAATAAATTTTTCAAGAGGTGAGTGCGGCGTAGGATGGTAAATAAATGAGTTTGGCTGGCTAAAGTGCTTTGCGACAAAGCTATCCAACAGAAGAACTGGTCGACAAGGAACTTCATTGCGGGCATAGACAAGAAAACGTTCAACCAATTCATAGGCTAACCGTAGCGCCAATTTTTCATGGTTCACGTTTTCAGACCAACTATTCGTCTCCTTCAATAATTTTTTCGTGTAACTACTTGCTCGGCTTAAAAGTAGAGACATAGACTCTTCCGCGAACTGATCGTACTCGGCTTTAGTCCGGACGATTGTGTCTGAAATGACGGGTTGAGTATCCATTCCCTCTGATAATGTTGAATTTTTTTTTATGCGGAATGGAAGCAGTGTACCCAGAACATGAGTACATGGCAACCTGTCAGGAGTCGAATCCGTCCAGGGAGGAAAGGTTGAGTTCATAATAAATTCCCCAGGATTTACGGACTTTTAAAGTCTATCAGTTCACGGTCTTGGTCGGCTGAGCTTCTAAGGAAGATGACTTGAGGCATTTGAGAATTTGACGTTCGGCTTCTAGCCAGTCCTCCCATTCTCGACCAGGATCGCATCCCCTCTCTTCAAAGAGCCTGTACGCCAAGCTTTGGATGTCCTGGTGAAAAAAAGAGCGAATTGCGGCATCAATCGGTCCTCCCAGAAACGGTTCTTCATTTCCTCTCGGCCCGCCGACAACTTGGTCAGCTCCCAAACGAAGCACTTCGGGAACAGCATTCCTGACGGAAGCCCCAGCCACGATAAGAATCTTTCCCATGAATCCCTGCTGACGTAGATTCTCCACAATCTTCAGAGCGTTAGGATCCACTATATATAAGTCCAATACAACAACATGGGGATCAGTCTCTAGCACCAAATGTGCACACTTCCTGACTATGGGGAGAGACGACGACTTCATAACCTTGCTGACTGAGAAACTCTGTGAGTTGGTTTCGGAGCGATTTATGGTCTGTCGCTACGACAATCATGAGCTTTCTCACCCCAAGATACGTGGCACCATCGAAAACAATTTTCTACTCTTAAGACTGCACCAAACTTATCTTTTCCGTTTAGTCGGTAACTTAGCTACAGAATAAAGAATTATTCAATGGACAAACCTGTCTACCCCATTTGCAAAATGTCCAGCTCTAGGCTGAATCCGTCACGAAAATGATGGACATTAGGTAAATCGTGAATCCAGATTTGTCCATTGAGTTAAGTTGACCTAAAACAGAAAATGAAGGAAAGAAAAGGTAACCATCGAGCAATGACGGATGAGAGGGGAAATATGGGAAAAAACAACCCAGCCAAGGAACCTCAAAAACTCAAGCGGGACGATCCACCCATACAAGAGCCACCGAATGAGCCGAAAAAGTCTCCAGTGGAGCCTCCTAAGCGCACACCTCAAAAACCACCCGTTGAGCAACCACCCACGCCCTCGCCACCTAATGAACCACCATCGAAAGACCCTCAACCCATCGGAGATCCACCACCTACGAGTCAACCAGTCATGACGTAAACGTTTTTGGTGATGTTTGTATTGTTATGAAAATATAGAAAACGTTTATTGAATTAAGGAACTCTGTCGGAAGGGGCATGTCAAAACTTTGGATATATCCAAGTGAAAGTCCTGAGTTACTTGTTCATCTAGGAGTTCGTAATACTTTTCAATGCCTAGCTCTCCTCGGCCCAGCGCTTCAGCCGTATCAACAGAACTTCTTCAAAGAGGATCTTGATGCACACGGTCAGTGGAATAGCTAAGATCAATCCATAAAGCCCTCCGACAGCTCCACCGATAAACACAACAATTAGGATGGTGACCGCACTAAGTTCGATTGACTGACTCTGAACCCAAGGTGTTAAGACCCATCCCTCTAAGATTTGGACCACCCCAAAAACGACTGAAGGCCACAACAAGATCGCTGCCCAGACAAAACCTGAACTTCCAGAACCGGTGGTCATATCCAAATACTTGAGAAAGACTGCCAATGGCCAACCTAAAATTGCTCCATAAGGAATGATGCTCAACAGCCCTGTTCCGATCCCAAGCAGGAACCAATAGGGCACATCGACGATCCACCAGCCAATTGACAGCATTGCCCCCATGAGTAAGGCAATGACCAGGCGTCCTCGAAAAAAACTACCGACAGCTTGATCCATACGTTCAACAATGGCCACAATTCGATCTTTACGACTGGATGGCAGATACTCTTGGACTGTGTGTATCATCGAGGGAAAGGTCCAAGCAAAAAAGAAGAAATACACTGGGATCAGGACAAAGGAAATTAAAAAATACGTCGTCGCACTCACAACATTACCTACAAAACCAAAGGCATGGCTCGTTCCTGTTAATGCCGCCTTAATGAGCGACATCGCATTCATTTTTAGCGTGGATGCAACATCTTGAAAGTGCTCGCGTGGATTTTCCAAATCAACATTGTACTGTTGACCCAGGCTTTCCAAGTAGGTAGGGACCTTCTCCGTGAGCGTCACGATTTGCTCTTCGACTATTGGTCCGAGCCAACCGCCCAATCCTGCTCCAATTCCAACCAGGACCACAAATAACAGAGTAATGCTCAGAGGGCGAGGGAAACGCCAATGTTCCTGGGCATACGTTATGGATGGACTAAAAAGGTAGGCCAAGAGCAACCCGATGAGAACTGGGGTAAAAATACCTCTGAGTGAATATCCAGCCCATAGAATGAACAGGAAAAACCCAATCCAGAAGAGATCACGGACGGCCGCAATCTGCCAAAGGTGTCTGTCCACTATAGGGCGGCGTGTACTCGAATCGCCTTCAACCATAAAATCGCCTCATCTTCAAATAGGAAATAACTAGACTGGATATCTGCTAACCTGGGGCAGATTCTGTACTTGATACTGAAAGAAAGCGCTTAATCTTCTGATTACAGACCAAACGTACCTCAAATATTTAATCAAGATCCCGTTCACAAATTTAGAGAACACACCATAGCGTATTGTACGCTACTTTTAAATGAACTAACTCAACAGAATGACAGACATTTCGTGCCTCCAGGGTAGCGATTTGTCCACTAGCCAAAATTTGGAGATCTCATTTACGATTAGGCGTTTACATCTGATGAGGAGAAAATGACTAATCCACAAAAGGCAAACTTGATCAAGCCATGGATTAATCCTGCGGAACGAATTACGGTGGACTTTACAGATATCCGAGGGTTAACTGCGCAAGTGCTCGGATGCACGGAGAATGTGGTGCATTTAGCTTTTCCTGAAACATTTCCTCACATGAAAGATCGAGTCACGATTCCCTTACGGAAGGTGCATGTAGGAGAAGATCGTAGCCATTACACTCGAGATCCACAGTCTCCCATTCAATGGGGGCGACTTCGTTTGCGGATCGAACAAAAGCATCCCGATGCTCTCTAACGCCTCCCCAACGCCTCAATAATACACCATGGTGCATAGCCGTGTTCTCAGTCCTTGGACAATTCTCCCCTATTCTCTGTTCTTCTAGCCAGAAAGCAGGATGTAGCCGGTTAAAGACTTAGCGTTGTACATCCTGACAACTTTCTCAGGGTATTTGTCCATAATTAACCGATTTTCATTTTGCTACACTCAATCACTTGCCTATTCGTTAAGACAAATTTGCTTCAGCTCTAACGACTTGACATGCTGTGGCTCATGAAGGTGCACGAATAAATAACATTTCATATGGATGGAGAAATAGATTTGCTGTTTGAACTCACATTGGCGAGCATGATGGTTGCATTCATTATATTAGCTATTTGTTTGGCAGTGACCGTAATCCAAATTAAAAAAACGTTCATCCAGGCTGAGCGATTCTTCTCTCAACTCAACACGGATATACCGAAAGTGCTCAATAATTTTCACGTCACGAGCGAAAATATTCGCCTCATGACCCAGCAGACGCGGGACGGAGTTGGCCATGCTTCGGTTCTTTTCCATGCTGTCGGAGAAATTGGAACGACTGTGAATCAAGTACATGCAGCTTTGCGTGAAGGAGGGAAAAGACTAATGAACAGCTTCGACGTCATAAAGGCTAGAATCGTGGCCACAGTAACCTACAAACGACAACGATGCAGTGATTTCCATAGATCTCCCATAACAAAGCCAACATATATTCCTCAGCCAGACAGAAGAGTAAAGCAGGCATTGACAGGGCACTGATCGGAAACCATGTCACAACCGTTATTCTTTGCTCCTCAGCTTAGTCGAGAACTCGGATATATAGCCTGTTACCGACCGTCTAGCGTGAAGATAGTTTAATTATCAGGATGACGTTGCCCTATCACTCAACCGTATCAAGTTCTGTGCTAGAACAAAACACGAAGCAGCGCATTCTTCACGTGGGATGAAACTTGTCACGAAGAAAAATGCTTGATCTTTTAGAACTACAGCAAAGTTTTTCATCTGAAGTTCACGTTAAACACCAACTTTTTTCGTGGGACCTTGAAATGTCTGGTAATCCTATATTGATAAGCCACCTCATACCTCACTTAAATAAGTGACATTTTGTGTCAGAGCTCTTAGATTTATCCCTTTCACACCCAAGAGAATAAATGAAATGGGCCTCTGCTACAATCCGTGCATCACTGTTCTGTGAACTGGAAAAAGCGAGAGACACGACCCTGAATGCGATTATGAGAATAGACTTTTTGACTTCTTGGTTAGTTGTCCTAGCATTTCTTTCGGTGCAGTCATTTTTACCTGGCTGTACGAGCGTTACGACCCAGCCCGAGGTTCTTACTCCGGAAAAGGAGTCCAGGACTTTGTCTAGGGAACCAGTGGACCTATCTGGAATTTGGGAGTATCAAGATAAAGATGCTGCCTATCCTTTGACACTAGATGAAGAAGGAAATGGTAGATACAATTGGCAGGGCGGTCATTTTGTGACAATTAGTATAGTTGACGATCGGTGGCAAGGAAAGTGGCGCCAGACAGCAAATGATCGTGAAGGCGGGTTCGCTCTCAGGTTATCATCGGACGGAAACTACGCAGAAGGTCGATGGTGGTATACCAGAATAGAGGACAATGATTCTCCCACTGAACCGGGAGGCAGTTTTACGTTGTTAAGAAATCCATCTTCTTCCCAAATTGATACGGGTAGCTGCGCTGATCCGTTTGGAGAATTAGAGGAAGTTTTCAGCAGTCGTGAATGTTGATCACTCGCAATCGTTTTTTCCTTATCCCACCAGCAACCTAAACCTGGTCATTGTATCTTCAGGTTGGATATGTATGGAAGCCTGATCTTGTGAATTGACTCCATCTTCATAATCATGAAGAATGGGTTAGTCGCGTTTATATAGGAGTGTTCTTCGTTTCCCAATATCGATCATATGGAAAACCATGTCCAAACAATCAAGATGGTCATGGGATAACTGTCTACTCATTATTCTGTACACTTCTTTGAAAATCTCTTTTAGTTCGCCTTCAAGAGTAACCTCCCAACCTATGCAATCCAGATCAACTCCTTGCTTTGTCGTCATGTGCATTCTGGCGCTTTTGACCATCCAGGCTACACTGATTTGGTCTCAAGAGCCTCCGGCTATTAATGAGGCTCCATCTGAAGTCTTACCTCAAGATCCTGCACAAGAAATTTCTGTTGGACCAGATAAAGTCGAAGATGCGTTAATAGAAAACCGTCTTGCCGATGTCTATCGGCATATACCTGAACTTGCTCATATCAAAATCGACGTGAAGGCCGGGGTAGCTAGGCTCGCAGGAAACACCCTTTCGAAAGAATCCCATCAAAAGGCACTTGAGCTCGCCCAACGGACGGAAGGGGTCGTGAGTGTGACGGACGATATCACACAAAAACGTGATATTCGTAATCGACTGTCAGTCGTTCAGGAAAAATTGATGACTCAGATCAACGAGTTTTTCTCGTATATTCCACTCCTGATCATCGCCTTGATCGCTTTTCTTGCTTTTTGGTTCCTCGCATCATTTTTATCTCGTTGGCAGGCTCCCTATAGAAAACTCACGTCCAATGTATTTTTGCAGTCTTTACTCAGACAGACCGTCAGAGGAGTAATTCTCTTTATAGGCTTTATCGTCATGCTAGAAATCTTGGATGCGACAGCCTTATTAGGCACCATCGTTGGAGTAGCCGGCGTGATGGGCCTCGCCGTAGGATTTGCCCTTCGAGATACTGTTGAAAACTATATTGCCAGCATCTTACTCAGCCTTCGACAACCCTTTCGGCCAAAAGACCATATTGTGCTTGAAAATTACGAAGGACTGGTCATGAAGCTCACATCTAGAGCGACTATTCTCATGACGCTCGATGGAAACCATGTGCGAATACCCAATGCCACAGTTTATAAAGGTATTATCCTGAACTACTCCCGTAATCCAAAACGTCGCTTTACCTTTGAAGTAGGGATTGATACGGCCGTCGCCATTGAAGCCGCTCGCCAACTTGCCATTAAGACGTTACGACAAACCCCAGGTGTGATTCCCGACCCGCCAGTTCGATGCTTGGTAGAAAAACTCGGTGATTCAAATGTGGTGCTCAAGATGCTGGCGTGGACAACGCAAGATCAATTTGATTTCTTAAAAGTGAAAAGTGCGGCCATTCGAGATGTCAAAGAAGCGTTTGATCTCGCAAATTATGAAATGCCAGAACCCATCTATCGCCTCAAGGTACAAGGGGTATCGCAACTGGATTTCCAAGCCGATTTAGAACAAGATCAACCTAAGCAGAAGATTGCACATCCGCCAATCACCCAACCGAAGCACGATGCTGACGTGTCCAAAGACAGCCACATTGCTGAACAAATTTCGATGGAAAAAGAAAGTCAGCAAGATGAAGAGGTAGATTTATTAGATTCTGGAAAATAATCCTCGGTGCAGATTTTTCCCCAACGTGTGACCTTTCTCGTCGATGCAAGATCAGCTTTAACTTTCCTTACTCGTGCTCCAGCGCTATTGGTTAGACGACAGAAGGTGCGTCGAACAATCGCTACATGCTGCTTTCTGCTTATTTTGTTTGGCGCCCCTTCTCTTTCAACATCATCTGAAGCCTCTCCGGAATCTGGTGAACGATCCTTCACTGATTATTGGAATGACTTCCAAACATACATGAACGACAAAGGTGTGATTCTCCAGACCATCAACACACTAGATTTTCTAGGAAATACATCAGGAGGTTTACGTCGAAAAACCGCAGTTGCTGGTGACCTGGATTTATTGCTGATCCTCGATGGCGAAAGATTTTCTAGGTTGGAATGACGCTACACTTTTTCTGTATGGACTCGGTGTGTATGGTGACGATCCGAGTCAAAACATCGGAGATGCTCAGGCAGTCAGCAATATCGCCGCGCCTAATGAATGGAGACTCTTTGAAGCCTGGTATCAGCAAAATTTCTTTCAGGGTCGTATGTCACTGTTAGCCGGCCTGTATGATGTGACTTCCGAATTCGATGTCATCAGATCATCGTCAGAGGTTTTTTTGAACGGTTCATTTGGAACAGGTCCTGAATTCGCTTCAAGCGGTAAAAATGGTCCATCAACCTTTCCAGTGACATCTTTGGCGTTTCGAGCCCAAGCAATCCTGAGCGATAACATCATGGTCCGCGCGGTTATTGCTGATGGTGTTCCAGGTAATCCCAAGGATCCTGGCGGCACTCAAGTCATAGTGCGTAAAGCAGATGGGGCATTTATTGGAACAGAGCTTACTTTTTATCAACACCGAAAAAAAAAGAAGAGAGATGCACAAGAAATTCTCAAACAACGCCCATTTCGTCTCGCCTTTCAACGGGTGGGACGAGCGGCTCCCATCGAGTATCAGGGGAAATATGCTCTCGGACTATGGGGTTATACTACAGACTTCAATGATCTCAGCGATGTCGATGCGACTGGCTTACCCCTGAAACGAGAGGCGACCTACGGTATATATGGATTAGCTGAAACAATAGTTTATCATGAATCTCAGGATAGAGAACAGAATCTGACCTTATTTGCCCGAGTTGGATTTGCTGATCCAAGAGTCAATCGCTTCTCGCAGTATTATGGAGGAGGTTTTGTCTATCGAGGTCTGCTTCCGAACCGTAATGATGATCAGATTGGGATTGGCGTCGCTGCCGCATTGAACGGAAGTCATTTTAAGCAAGCACAGCGAGATGCAGGAGACGCGGTAGATGATGCAGAAATTGCTCTAGAAATGACGTATGCCATCAATGTAAGCCCAGAACTCGTTATTCAACCGAATGTGCAATACATCATTAATCCAGATACGAATCCAGCCATCAAAAATGCCTTCGTCATCGGTGCAAGGTTGCAGCTGAACCTGAATTGGTTCGAAGGGCCAACTACATCTGTAGAGATTCAAAAATAGATGCCAAATCTCTTCCCCTTTCAAAGAAAACAATATGAATTGCAGATAGTTCTCTCCTTCGTATTTAATTCAGTTCTTTTGTGGGATAGGAAATGCCCACAACCTTATCATGCCGATCGATTAATAGGGTCACATCCATTCCTTTAGAAAGTTTGTTTAAATCGTCCTTCACGAAATCCCATATGAGAAATGAGATCGTTTGATCGTCTTTTTTGATGGTCAAGTCTTGGTCACTTGGCTCCTCATGTACGGTTCCTTCCACGTGACGATAGACATTGAAAGCAGTGGATCGCGCCCAATCTCTTTCTGCGACGACATCCTTCGTGAGTGTGGCGCTTGCGATTTTATTAGTTTCGTCCAGTAAGAACAGCCCTTGGGTATCGAATGGAAGGGCGGCGACCTCGCTACGCGCAAGCGGACGTATGGAAAATGTTTTGACCGATCCATCTGACATTTTAATCATGGCATGCTCGTGCCCGACTGGTAAGGGTTGGGCGAGAAAGCCTTTCATCACTTTGTGATGGCTGTCGATTTTCTTATCCAACAGATGGTAATCCACAACATGGTTTTTCGCGTTCACGATAATTTGAACCTTGTCTTCATCCTTAAGAATAAACCCTTTCTCTCTTGCACGCTCTAAAGACAGATACCGTGGGCTTATTTCCCCCGTATCACCGGAATTGACTTTTGCATGGTCTTCCGCCACACCCTCTACCGTACCAGTGATGATCCTGTGATTTGGGATAAGTGAGTTGTGCTTCTGTTGATCGTTTCCGATCTGTCTCGGTTGAGCATGAGGTGTGGTTGAAGTTGGTTCTTCGTTACCAGCAGCCAGGCTGATGGAAATCAGAGACAAGATAATATAAGGAATTGCCACGAAATTTAAGAATTTTCTTGTTGGGCGAAGCCTGAACATGGGATCTCTCCTTTAAATTTAAACCATTCATTCGCCAGCCTCCCGTTATCAGGGGGCTGGCGAAGGCCTGGCAACCAATCTCTCTAGCAAGTTAAAGTATACAGTCGATTTGTATCTATGCTTACTTCCGTTGTTCAACAGGCATACCTGAATCGACTGCATCAAGGGCAGATCCACCAGAGATTGCACTCATGGCTCGATCACGTTCTTGACGGATATTTGATGTTTCTTGTTGAAGAGCATCTCGCTCTTTCAAATACTGATCCCGCTCTTTAACTAATTGTTTAGTTTCTTGGTTTCCGTTTTCGTTAGCGCTCTTAGCCTGAATAGATCCGCCCTTACTAGCGCTGGCCTGAGCCTGTTGCGCTTCATCACGTTCCTTTTTGGCTTGATCACGTTCCTTTTCAGCCTGTTCTTTGCTTTTCTTAGCTTCATCTCGTTCTCGAATTAGCTGATCGCTCCATGTTGCGCCAAACTTTGCACTAGGATGTTTCTTAACGTCAGACATGCCACTAGCTGACGAGGGTGACGTGGAAGAACCGACCGACTTGTCCATGGCCACAGCTAATTGCACCGCTCCTGATGCGACAAATAATCCACACATTGCTAACGCGAAAATTGGAGATTTACCCTTTTTCATGATGACCACCTTTCAATAGAAAATGACTGTTATTGGAGTTCATTGAATACTACTCACAAGTATTTATTCTAATTTGTGATCGTTTAATTTAAGTAACCTCCTTTCTTAACTTAAACGAGATAATTAACGGCTTAACGGTCAAGTTGCATACACTAAGGAAATTTGTCTTATGCAGATTTCTTCACCATCCAAACTCACCATCATATTTTGATTAATTCGCAAGGAACACGACTACACAACATGTATGAATGAGTCATTAACTCATTCTAGCAAGATAAAAATGCGTCACTTAATGGACAAAAATGGGAATATACGTTCAAAGATGTCCAACGTTACCAGGCGTCTAAGGTGAGATCAGGCTGCCTCAACTCTCGACTGTACTGGGTTTTATCTCTATTTAAAGGAATGAAAATGTAAAGTATAAAGATGGTTGTACTCGTGCTGCAGGCAAGGAAAAGCTAGCACCTTTTAAAGGATTGATTCCTCAAAGGAGGTGAGGTGACTACATTCGAGAACCTTGGGAGGTTGAGAATGACTCAAGGACCTTGTATCTCTTCACAAGAAAGTTGAGAGGGGCAAGGCGAACTTTTAGGCAATTTCAGAATATAATCAGAAAGAATCGAGGGAAATACGCGGCACACGACCTGCCATAAAAAAAGAGAAGAAGGTTCGCAAGCAAAAAGATAAAAAGATTGGAGAGCCTACTATGATAAATTCTAGCCTGGAAACGTTGGTCGAACAAAAAGACTGGAGTACGCTAAAAACCCATCTTTCAACAATGCCGCCTCCAGAAGCGGCAGAAATTCTTATGCATTTAGCAAGAGCTGATAGAGTGCTCTTGTTTCACATGATCCCTCCTTCTCAATCGGTTGAAATTTTTTCTTATATCAAACCAGATATTCAGGAATCATTGTTAACAGAGCTAACCGACGAGGAAACTCAACAGCTTTTAGCGGTACTTCGACCCGATGACCGAACAGTCTTATTAGGAGGTCTGCCTCGAGAAACAGTTCCTCGACTTCTTAATCTTCTCAGTCCTGAAAATCGTCGTAAAGCTCGCCAGCTGTTGGGATATCCTGAAGAAAGCGTTGGAAGACTGATGACCCCGGACTATGTGGCGGTACTTCCCGAATGGACCATTGAGCAATCATTACGTCAAGTTCGAGAACGAGGCAAGGATAGTGAAACGATCAGCATCATTTATGTGACTGATGCATCCTGGAAGCTATTAGATGCTCTCGATCTTGGGGTATTCGTCTTGGCCAATCCATCTGACAGGGTTGAGCAGATCATGGACCACTCTTTTATTTCATTGTCCGTATTAGACGATCGGGAAGATGCGGTTCGAACAATGCAGAAATACGATCTTATCGCACTGCCTGTCATCAATAACTCTGGAATTCTTCTCGGTCTGGTTACTGCCGATGACGTACTGGATGTGGCTGAAGAGGAAGCGACGGAAGATATCCAAAAGGGAGCGGCTATTGAGCCGTTGAAGAGCAGTTATCGAGAATCTAGCATTGGAGCCTTATTTCAAAAACGAATTCCTTGGCTTGGAACCTTGCTATTGGTGAATTTGGTAGCGTCTGGAGTCATCGTCATGTTTGAAGATACGTTGTCTTCGGTTTTAGCACTAGCTTTTTTCATCCCACTTCTGATGGGAAGTGGAGGTAATACTGGAGCTCAGTCAGCCACCCTGATGGTTCGCGCATTGGCCACAGGAGATGTGAAGGTATCGGAATGGATCCGGGTAGTCGTCAAGGAAATTGCGGTTGGTTGTTCACTTGGTATTACGATGGGAATCGTTGTTGGCCTCATTGGAGTGTGGCGTGGTGACTATCTCATTGGATTAGTCGTTGGGTTTGCGATGACGGCGATTGTATTGGTGTCGAATCTTCTCGGTGTGTTATTTCCGGTTGTGCTGACGAAACTCCGTGTTGATCCTGCGGTGGCCAGTAGTCCGATGGTTACGTCCACGGCCGACGTCACGAGTCTTATATTGTACTTTTCCATTGCCACATGGATTTTACAAGGAGCTGATGGAATTGGCCTCTGAAGGTGAAGCGAGATTTCGTGCGTGACTTTCAATTCGGAAATATTCGATCAAACTCTCAATCCACTGAAAGTGGCCACTCAGTGACGCGATGATGGACCAGGTAATGGCGAAGGGACATTAAAGATACGACAATCCACAATGCAACGTGTGCACGGTCCACATTATCAACGAGTCAGATTTAAACGAGTTATAAATTTCCTTAATCAAGTTGAGTTGAGCAAGGACGAGCAACAACAAAAAGACTGTAGGCAATAGACTATAGTGAGGGATTCCGATTAACCCGACCGTGATCGTGATGTACATCACGCCCACTGCAGTAAATCGTGCCCAGTATTCCTTTGCTTTGTCTTTGCCCATGCAGGGCAGGGCCCTTTCTTCAGGTCTTGGCGCGTCCCCTCTTCGACTCTCAACAATACTTGTTTTAATACTCGTACAACGAGAGAAAATTCTATGTATTCTCTTAGCAAGCATTTTGATTTGAAATCTCAATCCCAGTCCAACTTCCCAACTACTCATAAACTGGGGGCAACTTTGGTCTCTGCACACCAAACTATCGGTTACTGGAGGTCTTTATCAAAGAAGACCATAGACATATCTAGTCGAAGTTAAACGAGTTCAGCCGGCCACTTACTCTCCCGCGCTGGAAAATCAGCTAGATGCCAGCCGTGGCAGGAGAATGCGACGATGCTGTTCGAATAAGATTGTGGGTAAATCGTAACTTCTCGACGACTGGAGGAAGGAGAATTTCTGGCATCAAATCAATTAATCCCATTTCACGATTCATTTCGTTTAGTACAAGCCCCAGGCTTTGATAGGATTGAATCATTTTTTTCATCTGAGCTTTGGTCGGATCGACAGCATTTTTCAGGAAATTATGCCTTGCTGTATCTAAGACACTCACCATGGCAAGATATTTGGCAAACGTTTCGGCAAAATCTTCCCATGGGTGCATCGTGGCATACGCACTGATGAAATTAGAATGCCAATTTGGTGGTGGTCCCTCTTTATAGTGTCGTTCCAGAGCGTGCGTATAGGTCGGGTTTTGATAGTCCCCAAATATCTGAATAAATTGAGCCTCTTGCTGATCTTGTATCAACAGTTCCCAATAATAATGTGCAATCTCATGTCGGAAGTGACCAATAATGGTCCGATGGGCTTCTCCAAACGAAACACGTAATTTTTCACGTTCTACATCTTCAGCCTCTCGAAGGTTAATCGTAATTTTTCCGTGAAGATGACCCGTATGAACCTGCTCATGATCGCCCATTGTCTTCCACTGATTACCAGAGAAATGATTATCGGCCTTGAAGTCAAATGATAGAGGGAGGTGAAAGCCGTCTTCAGCATTACCGTAAGGGAGTTTTAACAAATCCAAGGTATACAACAGACGCCTCTTCGCGGTTTCTAGGCGATACCAACGTTCTCGGTTTCCTTCTACAGACAGATCTGGAATCGTTTCATTGTAACGGCAATAATCACACAGTCTGGTGCCGGATACTTCATTGGGATTAGCCAACAGACACCGATTGCATACGTGTTCAACGTGATAATTATGGCATTTAACGAGTGGTGAATGACAATCTCCAAATCCACATTGAAAGGTTCCATCCGCACGGTCGAGCAACCCGTTCAGCCGCTGGCATACCGGGCACCAACCAACCTGAGAACCACAAGCCACACACTGCGTATTTTCGAAAAATAAAACATTGCTGCAATGGCAGACAAATCTATTCATATACATCTATCCTTTCTTTCAACGAGTGAGTTCTACCGTGCAACTCATAGGTTCCAAGTAGAAAATACACACTACACCCATTGGAAGTGACCGCTCAGTGAAGCGATGACGCCCCAAACAATGGCCACAAGACCCAGGAGCTACGGCAAGCCATAGCGCACAACTTGACGAGTCTGGATCATCTTTGTGTTCGGTTCAAATGGATTGTATAGTTCTTTAATCGAATACAGTTGACTACACACAAATAACAGTAAAAAGCCCGCTCCCCATCGGTTGTAGTTAAGTGGGCCCACCAACCCTACCGTGATCGTGAGATACATCGTTCCCACAGAGTTAAATCGAGAGCACCACTCTTTTGCTTCATCTTTGTCCATATGAGTGCAACGTGTAACTTTTAGAGCATACTACCAGGACACATTCAACATACTATGGATAGACAAACGATTTTTTTAACGTCTACTGAATACACTCATAAACGGACTCAAGATCAGCACAAGCACCGCTAAAATTTCGAGCCGTCCCATCCACATCAGCAGCATCAACGTGGTCTTTGCCATACCTGACAGATCAGTGCTCGTGATACCTACACTCAGACCAACCCCCCAATGCCGACGTAGCCTCGAATAAAATTTCATATAAGCTATATCGATCGCCGAGCACAACAAAAAGGATGAGTGTGCCGGTGACCAACGTCACCATGTAGAGGCATGCCAACAAGGCAGCGGAGCCCACGCGACGCATCGCGACAGCCTCTTCCACCTCTTCCCCATCGTAGAAATACTGTTCTTCATGCTCGTCTTTGATCCAAAAGCTTCGGAGCCTCCAAAGCATGGCTTTATATAACCACGTCACTCGGCTCACTTTTAGCCCATCAGTTGTGGAACCGGCCATTCCCCCGATAAACATCCCGGGCGTGAGAATGAACAGTGCGGGTTGGGACCACATGGCAATCTCCACAGAGCTAAATCCGCAAGTGCCTAGTGCGGAGGTCCATTGAAAGAGCTGATCAATGACTGACTCTTGGACATTTCCTACAAATTGCATCGTCAGTAAAACAAGCAGTCCAGAGACAAATAACACAAGAAATGCTCGCAATTGAGATTGTTGAATCACAAATCGTAGATCACCTCGTAAGAGTAATGCATGATGAATCGGAAAGCTTATGGCTCCAAGCATCATGATGAGGATGGCCGCAGATTTGACGACATCGTCATGAGCCCAAAAACTGTGTGAGGTGATGGTGAATCCTCCAGTGGCAATGCCGGTCATCCCATGGTTAACAGATTCCCACCATGGCATACCTGCAAAATAGAACATTCCGATGGCTAGGAGCGTATACCCAACAAATAGCCCCCAGATTCTTCGAGCTGACTCTTTGATGCTGTCACCTAATTGTGAAGACCGTGTTTCAGCGGAGTACAGGGCATAGTTATCTTCAGACGGTTCGATTAATGCCAAGGCCAAGACAATGACCCCCACGCCACCTACCCATTCATTCACACTACGCCACCACTGAAGGCTCATCGGCAACTCACTTGGATCCTTGGTCATGATCAGACCCGTGCTCGTGAATCCAGACATTGATTCAAACAAGGCGTTCAATGGGTGACTGAAGGCACGGGTGGTCTCACTCAGTTCATTGCCCATATGTGCAGCCATAAAGAACGGAAATGCACTGAAAATGCGATCAAGAGCCAGCCCAGTGCTACGACAATCATGGGCTGAGATGAGGGGCTTGGGCCACCTTGAGGACAACAGCGATAGAGGAGTTGTCCGCCACCAAGGCCCAGCAGCACCGAAATCAGAAACCCTGGCAGCGTAAACCATTCTTCAGATCCTATGACGATGAAAATGTTGACAAGCGCCATCGCACCAGGGATCGGCAATAATAGACCTAGATCATGGCCAATCGCCGTCAACGAAAGTGGATCATTATCGTGTTTCATATGCATTCATGAGGGTTCAACGAGGAATTCACTGGGAGGGAGAAGTATGCTCCTACAAAGCTGTTGTATTATGCTTGATACTTCCTAAATCTGTACTGGACATTTCAGAAGATGCGTTCTGTCTTTTGTCCATATCTCGTGCAAGCACCTCTATGTTGTACTGAGAATTAATCGAGCTTCATTATTTCCTAACTATCTCAATCACAATTACTTCAAGGAGTAACACATGGACATCTTCCAAACGCTGAAAGTTGATCACCAGGAAGCTAAAAAGTTATTTGAGGATCTCGAACAGACTTCAGACAAGGACGATAAGACTCGCGACAAGCTTTTTGGGGAACTCAAAGATGCACTCGAAGCCCATAGCAAGGCGGAAGAACAAGTGTTCTACACACCGCTCAAGCAGCAGGAAGAGACAAAAGGAAAAATCCAACATGCCAACAAAGAGCATGAAAAAGTCGCGAAGACACTAGAAGACCTGGAAAACATGGATAAGGATGATAAACAATGGCTTAAGGATGTAACCCAATTGAAGGAAGACGTACAGCACCATGTCAAGGAAGAGGAAAACGAAATTTTTCCCAAAGCCCAGAAGATCTTTTCTGAGCAACAAGCTAAAGAAATGGCGATACAATTTAAAAAAGCTAAGAATTAAATCGTACTAAACACGTAATCTGAAACGCTGTGGTTACAATGTAAAGGTGGCATACTCAGCCTTCAAATAAATGATGTGTGTATAGAACGTGGAAACTTTAAAGAAAGAAGATGGCTCCTGACGATCTTGACAAGCAGGAGCAAAACACCTTAACCGATCCGTCCAGGCAGGCGCCTACCGAAGGCAAAGCTGTTGAGGACTTTTTCGGCTCCGACGAGATTTTTCTGCGGGTCCTGGCTACCGCTCACCACGAGCTGCACCAGCCCATCCACACGTTTGCTTGGGGAGCTTTAGCCGCAGGTTTGTTCATTGGTTTTTCCTTTCTTGCCAGAGTCATGCTTACCACGGGACTGCCTGACGGCAGGGTCTACGAATTGCTCGGTAGCCTGCTCTATCCTGTAGGATTTATCTTCGTCATCTTAGGTCGTTACCCCCTTTTTACTGAAAATACATTAACGCCCGTGACCCTAGTTCTCACTCGTTTTGCCAGCCTGCCAGATCTTTTTAGAGTATGGGGCCTAGCGTTAACACTCAATTTGGTCGGCGGCCTTCTGTTCGCGCTATTCCTTGCGACCACAGATGTTTTCTCTCATGAGGCTGCTGAGATTGCTAAGAAATTTGGTGAGCATCTCTTCAAAGCAACGTGGACCATCGCTTTTTTTAAAGGGGTGTTAGCAGGTTGGCTTCTCGCAGGCCTAGTGTGGTTAGTGCATGCTGCCAGAGATACCCTTGCGCGTCTGTTGTTGATCTGGATGGTTATCTACTTCCAAGTCTCGGCCGATCTATTTCATTGCATTGCGGGATCTGTCGAAGCACTGTATGTCGTGTTTTCTGGTGACGCAAGTCTAGGCAGTTATTTTGTAAGCTTCCCCGTCAAGCGGACAGGTCATAACTAGAGTGTTCTGGTGTTGGTTGATAATAGGCACAGGGCGGTGTTCCCCGTAGCGCGTCATGTGGGCGGTGTTCATTGTAGATGGTCATCCACTCGGACGTGAGTTCCCGCACTTCCTCTAAACTCCGAAACAGATAGAGATTCAGCACTTCATTCCGATAGGTGCGATTGAATCGTTCAATAAATGCATTCTGTGTGGGACAACCGGGTTGAATGTGATAGATCAACACGCGATTGGCTTTTCCCCAATCTTTTAGTGCCTGTGAGAGAAATTCTGGTCCGTTATCAACCCGAATCATGTGAGGTAACTCCCGCTCAGTCTTCAAGCGGTCCAACACGCGGATAATCCGTTCAGCTCTTAGAGAGGTATCAATCTCAATCGCCAAGACCTCCCGATTGAAGTCATCGAGGATATTGAAGGTGCGAAACCGCGTGCCGTGATACAAGGTATCGCTCATGAAGTCGGCTGACCACACCTCATTGGGACCTTCTGGCACAAACACCGGCCAGGAAGGACGCTTGGGCAGCTGGCGTCTGGTGCGACGAGGCTGATTGTGTCCTAACTGCCGATAGACGCGGTACACCCGTTTGTGATTCCAGACATGTCCGAGGACTCGCAATCGCCGGATATATTTCCAGATGCCCCAGCGCGGGTACTGCTCCACTAACTGATTCAGGGCCTCAATAATTTCCTGATCACGGATCTGCCAATCAACGGGCGCTTGGTAATACGCCGACCGAGAAAATTTGAGAGCCACACACCCTCGTGTGATCGAGACGCCATGTGTCTCTTGTAGGGACTGAATGGCCTCCCGTTTCTCCGCCGGCGTTAGAGCTTTTTTTCGATCAAATCCTTCAGCGCCCGATTCTCTAAGGCCAGATCCGCATACATCCGTTTAAGCTTCGAGAGTTCGCCTTCTGTTTCTTTGAGGCGTTTCAGATCCGAGGCTTCTAAGCCCCCGTACTTCGCTTTCCAATTGTAATAGGTCGCATCACTGATGCCATGCTCCCGGCACAAGTCTTTGATCTTGATGCCGGCGTCACCTTGTTTCAAGATGGCGACGATTTGGGTTTCGCTGAATCGACTCGTTTTCATGAGAACCTCCTGGGATCATTCTGCCAGAACGCTCTACTTTTGGTCTGTTCGGATTTAGGGGAAGCTTACAATTTCATTCGCTTTTTGGTACCAGTCACGTTGGGCAACACCGTCGGCGGCGTAGTATTTGTGGCAATTTTGAACTACGCGCGGGTCAGTGCCGACAAAGGGGATCACGGCGAACGACTATCGTGGCGCGAGTGGGTAGTTGGACGAACATAAAATCCTTTCCATAATTTCTCAAATAACTTTCTAAAGTGGAATCGATGAACGAGAGTTATCCTCGAACTAGATCGATACAAAGATGTAATATTTGTTTAATATTTAGCATATAACAATACCTGAGAAGCATAGGACCTCTATCATGGTAGCTATCCTCGTGACCTTGCGATGATAAGAACACTAAAGAGCATCAAAGCCCTGTATTTAGCAGTTGCAGGCCAAGGTCATGGCTTATGACCTTACTATAAAAAAGCCAACATTAATACATTCTAGAATTGCCTTTTGTTGATTAAAAAACCTTATAAAAAACACTAGACATTTTTAAGCTTATAGTTACGATTTGTCCATAAAGCATAAGCTCATGAATATGCTGGAATATCACTTTGATAAATTGGGGCGACTGCTCTCTACCGTCATCATTTATTCAAGGAGGAAGACATGGACATCTACCAAGCGCTGAAAGAAGATCATCAAAAAGCCAAGAAACTTTTCGATAAACTTGAGCAACCACCACATATGAACGGGGATTCTCGAGATAAGTTATTTAGAAAGCTCAAAACTGCACTTGAAGCTCACAGTGATGCTGAAGAAGCCGTGTTCTACGCCAAGTTAAGACAACACGGAGAAACAGAAGAAAAAATTGAACATGCAATTAAGGAGCATGACAACGTCGCGAAAATCCTTGAAGAACTTGAGAGTCAAGATAGAAATAGTAGTAAATGGCTGAACAGATTGATGTATTTACATGATGATGTCCAGCACCATATCTATGAGGAAGAGGGAGCAATCTTCAACAAAGCGCAAGGCATTTTTTCTAAGCAACAAGCGGAAGAAATGGGACAAGAATTCCAAAAGGCAAAGCCATAACAGACCTTAAAAATTGAGGTAAAAGTTTATTGTTGAGTTAAATGTGGCACAAAGGTCTTATTTTTCGTCTAGACCGCCTTTCGTGAGAATGATGGAACTCGACCCTACATGAATGAACAATAACGACGCTTGTGCGAAGAACATGTGTTATTTAAGGTGTCTCAACGATGTTATTTGATTGCACGCCCAAGCCTACTGGGACGACTTCACACATCGAGGCATTGATGTACGTTTCGAAGGCAATCATGCATGCGAATGACCTTGACACTAATCTCTTGCGCCCAGTTGATTTCATGCTGCATCCTGAAGTCCATTCTGATATGACCGAGCGTGGGTTCGATCAGAACGATTGGCCAGAATTAGGCAATAATTTTTGAACGCTGCCACTTTGATCACCAAAAATCCAGCCCACCGGTTGATATATATACTCTGATAGACCAACGATAGCGCTACCACAAATGGGGAAGTCAATTGGGTATATGAATGTCCTCTAGCAAATATGATTAGACTTTCTTCATTGAAATATGGATTTTTTGTCCATTGATAGCACCTCCCTTCATTGCGATATGGTAACAAGACGTCCCTTCAATTCTTACTAATTAGCATTAAAAATACACGATTTTTTCAGGAGGATTTATGCTACGTACTACCAAAGCTGTGATGGGTTATACGATCAGAGCTACCGATAAAGACCTTGGATCCGTCAAAGATTTTTATTTTGATGATCATGCGTGGATTATTCGATATCTCATCGCGGACACGGGGAATTGGCTTCCCGGACGACAAGTCCTGATAGGCACAGAAGCCTTGGGCCAACCCGACTGGGCTGAAGAAGTATTTCCAGTTCGACTGACAGCCGAGCAAATTGAAGAGAGTCCTGATATTGCAGACGATTCTCCAGTTTCCCTTCAGCAGGAGGAAAAACTTCGTGCCTATTTTTCCTGGCAAGAATATTGGGGAGATAAACCCTTTATTCAACCAGCCGCAGGAGCAACATTTGGCCTGGTTGGCGTCACACACGCACCAGAAGCCGTACCCGTAGATGTAGAAGCTACTCTTCATGTTCCCTCTGGAGACCCCCATCTTCGTAGTATTAATGAAGTCTGTGGGTATTCGATAGAGGTGCTTGATGGCAACATAGGCCAGGTTGAGGATTTTGTCATAGACGATACCAACTGGAAGCTCCATTACATAATCGTAGACACTGGAAACTGGCTTCCAGGAAAGAAAGTTCTGATTTCTCCTGAGTGGATCAAACAGGTGAGTTGGGCCGACAGAACTGTTGCTCTCGATCTGACACAGGAAGGTGTCAAAAGCAGTCCCGAATTTGATCCTTCGCTCCCAATCAACCGCGAATATGAAGCTCGACTCTATGATTATTATGGACGGCCAAAGTATTGGTGATCGAGCAATTTGAATGGGATTTTGGATTTAGGAATTCAATCATAATATTCTCAAGTAGGAGGAAACATGGATCGATATAAGACCCTGACGACGAAGGCGGGATGCCCTATTTCCAACAATCAACATTCCATGACCGCCGGGCCTCGTGGTCCAGTGCTCATGCAAGATGTTCATTTGATCGAGAAGATGGCCCATTTTAATCGCGAGCGAATCCCAGAACGAGTCGTTCATGCAAAAGGCTACGGGGCTTATGGGACATTTACGGTGACTCAGGACATCACACAATTTTGCAAGGCAAAGATTTTCTCAGAGGTTGGAAAGCAGACAGAATGCTTTTTTCGATTTTCTACTGTGGGAGGTGAGTCAGGCTCAGCCGATTCCGTCCGTGACCCTCGGGGGTTTGCGATGAAATTTTATACGGAAGAGGGTAATTGGGATCTGGTGGGCAACAATACTCCAATCTTTTTTATCCGTGATCCTCTCAAATTTTCTGACTTTATTCACACGCAGAAACGTGAACCTGGGTCCCATCTAAAACCGAATTGGATGAAATGGGATTACTGGTCGCTCAGTCCTGAGGCCCTTCATCAAGTTCTTTTTCTATTTAGTGATCGAGGAACCCCTAAATCAGCTCGGTACATGAATGGCTACGGCAGTCATACATATAGTTTAATCAATCAAGAGGGCGAACGATATTGGGTCAAATTTCACGTGAAAACAATGCAAGGCATACAAAACTTCACGGCTGACGAGGCCACGCGTATCGCAGGGGAAGATCCAGACTATTCCACACGAGATTTACGAGAAGCTATTAGTAACGACGATTTTCCCAAATGGAAAATGTCGGTTCAGATTATGCCAGAGGCGGAGGCTGAGACCTATCGATGGCACCCCTTCGATTTAACGAAGGTCTGGCCCCATGGGGATTATCCATTACAGGAAGTGGGTATTGTCGAGTTAAATCGTAATCCGGAAAATTACTTTGCCGAAGTCGAACAGGCAGCATTTGAGCCAAATAATAAAGTACCAGGCATTAGCTTTTCACCCGATAAAGTTTTGCAAAATCGGGTACTGTCCTATGGCGACGCACATAGGTATCGACTTGGAGTGAATTATGATCAGATACCAGTGAACCAAGCCAAACATGCCAAGGCGCGAACGTACCATCGGGATGGATCTATGCGAGTCGATGGCAATCATGGCAACGATGTGAACTATGAACCTAATACCTTTGGTGGGCCGATGGAAGACCCTGCCTATGATGAGCCACCATTAAAAATTGAGGGAGATGCCTCTCGCTATAACAGTTATCCATGTGACGATCACGATTATTATGAACAGCCACGAATGTTCTATCAAAACACTTTAGATGATCAAGGTCGAAAACATCTCATCCAAAATCTTGCTAAGAGCATGGAAGATGTGCCGAACAACATCAAATGTCGACAGGTGTATCATTTCTATAAAGTCGACAAAGAATTCGGAGAACGCGTGGCAAAATCAATAAATGTCACAATCGAGGACGCACTCAAAGTGTGGAATTCCTAGGCTCGCCTAAATTTGGAGCTTGCCCCCCCACAAGCGTCAATCAAAAACTCGCCAGCTAGGTTCTCGCAGAACAGTTATTTCGTTAGGGATTGGTCCAACGAGCAGGCGTGCCTCGTACATCCACATGAACGAATGGTCCGCGATGACTCCTTGGACCGTAAATGCCTAACCCACCAATAAATGGGCGATACCAAACTTCTTTTGACTTACTCAAGATGATATTGGCCAGGGTTTTCGCATCCGCTAGGGAAACCTTTCCATCACCATTCATGTCGTCCATCATATTATTGTGATCCTTATCGATAAATATGTCAGCCGCGTCTCCATACAAGTGACGGCTATACCGAGTTGGATTGCCAATAGCTTTGTTATAGAAAGGAGTCCGAAAGCCACTCATGACGTGAAGAGTTGAAAGCTTGTGTCCTTTCTTCTTCACAGCTTCAAGAATCATTTCCAACTTTAACAGGAGCCGCTCTTGAAGGGCCACATATTTGGGGTATCCACTCTTTTGTTTAGAGACAAACTGTCCTAACGTGAAATTCGGCGAGATACGCTGGTGACGATTGTGATCTGTGATTTCAATGAGCCCGGCAGGTGGCTTGTAAGCTGGATTATTTTTCAACGGTTTCTGCTGATACTGTCCGATGCGATATCCGTTAAGCTTATCGTTGCGAGCCTGAAACGGTACCATGACAAAGGCTTGTAATATCATGGATGTTCGGCTCTGATTCTCAGTTATCGTTAGTGGAAACATCTCATGGTTCAAAGGTGCCTTCCAGGTCCATCGTTCTTTTGAGACTGTCTGAAGTGTTCCGCTTGGTGCTGAGATCTTGAAAGTATTGTTGGAATCTGTGAATACGCATTCAATTTCTATTTGCTCGCCAGGCATGAGATAGATCCCGAGTATTCGATAGGGATTAATCTCATCTTTAACTTTAACAGAAAAATTCACCTTTTCCCGATTCGATAGACCTGCTTCCTGAGCACCAGCATATGTGCCTGTCATAGAGATGAGTATGCTCGCGATAACGAACAGTCGTATTGTATTCTTAAAGCATGTTTTTACGATGATCATTACTCCTTTGCCAAAGCGAAAGGTGAATCTGGCACAGGTCCTTCATTCATCACACCATAAATCCACTGCCCTGTCTTCTGAGGTCGAGTAACTGTATCGGAGAGGACTGGCTTCAAGGCTTCTCACAATCGAGTATCATGACCATAGATGTCTTCACGAAAATTGACTAATCCATCAGCATCTACCCATGTCGTAAAGTACACAATGTAGACTGGAACAGATTGAGGCATGTCCACAACTTCACGTTCTGAAGTCGCAAATATTTCATCAATTTTTTCAGGCGTCCAGACTCCTTCCAATAACAATTCAGCAAACGCTTTCGGGTCCTGCAAGCGGATGCAGCCGTGACTAAAATCTCGTTCCGATTCCTCGAAGAGATAATCAGCAGGTGTATCATGTAAATATACCGCATGATCATTGGGAAACATAAATTTCACGAGGCCGAGCGCATTGGAGGGGCCGGGTTTTTGTCGGACTCGCACTGAGCCTTCTTCCAAGTTTTCTTCAGTCAGTAGATCCATTTCTAGGATCTGCTCATCCCAATCGACTAGTTGGTAATTTTTTGAGACTAGATACGTGGGGTCTTCGAGGAATTTTGGAAGGATTTCTTCGGCTACGATACTTCGCGGCACGTTCCAATAGGGATTAAATACCACATACTCAATAGAGTCACTGAAAATAGGCGTTTGACTCATTGGTTTTCCCACGATCACTCGCATCTCCATCCGCTTTTCATTCTGTAAATAGGCAGTTAATTTAAAGTCAGGAATATTCACATACACGTGATTAGCCCCCAATTCACGTGGCATCCAGCGCCGCCTCTCCAGGTTGAGTAAGATCTGTTTAATTCGCATTTCAATTGAAACATTCAGTTCAGTGAGGGTTAGTGGGCCAACTAATCCATCCTCAGTGAGACCATGACGTCGTTGAAATTGGCGGACAGCCTTCTCTACATCCTGATCATAGACCTTCATATCAAAACCAACATCTAAGTCGCCTGTCGAACCCAAACGATGTCGGAGGGTTGCTACCCGATTCCCCTGAGACCCCCGTTTAAGCAACGGTCCATCGGATATAGATAGCCAACCGTTACGTTCCTGGGCCTCACGGTATACTGTTAAGGCCTTCAGAAGTGGTTCATAGCCATCATGGTCACTAGCCACAGACCTCAAAGTGAAGGAAACTCCATCTTCATGTGCCTTCGAAAGTATTGTTTTTGCCGATCGACGTTGATCTTTCAGAAACCATTTTCCGTTGATTGTCTTGGGATTCACACGCCCACCCGTGAGATGGTCCACAAACCGAAAAAAGTTTTTTGTTAGGGCTATTTCTAATTCTCCTAATAGTTCTATTCTAGCAATGCGATCATCCCCTGGAAGAAGATTAACGGTTCGATTCAACCACTGAACTTTATCAACTTCATAATCATCGGGCTCGAGTCCTTGCTGTGCTGCGTTGGATAATTCCTTCAGGAGCTCCCTACCAGAATTATTGACTTGATAATCTTGAACCCAGATAGGGCTATGCGCTCTTTCTGAATAGATGGAAGCGAGAGCATCTGTAGAAGGACTTTCTAAATTATCCATATGTTGCTGTATTTGATCGGAGATAGACCATGATGTTTCTGCCAAGGCATGTATGTGGAAAAATCCTAAAAAATTAACACTGATAATAAAAATAATGAGACCTTCGGTAAAATTAGGAAACCATCGTTTCATATGTTGATGATGAACAAGCATAATGTCCTTTGAGTCATGTAAGATTCTTTAGCCAGATACGAAAATCAATCAGGTCATTTATTCGGATAGCCGTAATTCATCTCGGGAACATACATCAAACAAAATTCGCCAATTATTCAGTGAGTATAAACATGACACAATCTACAACGGCAAAAGAAATCGGGACAGTTGGACCTGCCCCGATTTCTATCACCCTACTCTGGGTCTGCACGATTACCTATAGCAAGAAGGTCAATAATCAAAGTCATCTTAGTACCGGCCCAGAACACCATCTCCTCTCAAATACGGCCGAGAATAATATCGTTTAGAATTCCTACTTTGAGTGCGAATTCTCTTTCGTTCACGATCTTTGTTCGCAAGCCTATCCTGCGGGCTGTAAAACCGCTCACGCGTGGACATTTCTTCGTCATCTTCATCGAGATCCCAATTTTTCCGAACGTGGGCCAAGGCACTCTCATCTTCTTTCAGCATAGGAAGCCCCGCTATTTGCTTATCTGATACGTCCAGTGTAGCTGTTTTTCCGTCAGATGACGTGTCTAAAGCCTCCCAAGGAACCGAAATCATTTGACCTTCTTTTTTCTTAATGATGGCGTACGCAGGATTCCCTTCTGAGTCGTTCAAGACTTTGGTGACATTTCCTACCTGCTCGCCTTCCTTAGTTTTAACAGGAAACGCATCTTCATAAGTTTTGGGATTCAGACTTCCTAATGCTCCAGCGGGCAACACCGTATATT
Source organism: Nitrospirales bacterium (assembly GCA_965223295.1). GTDB lineage: Bacteria > Nitrospirota > Nitrospiria > Nitrospirales > UBA8639 > Nitrospira_E. The sequence goes on from CBDCWC010000002.1 coordinate 802,272, forward strand.
GAGTCGAACGCCCGAAATCACGGCCTGATCCAGATCGAGACATAGATTGGCTACTTCCTTCCCGCCGTTTCATATAGCGAACGAACTGAGCATTTCCTCTATGATCGATACGTGCTTTGATTCGATCGCCCGTTTGAAAATTACAATCGCCAAATTGGAATCCTGCCCGTTGCGATTGTTTTTTGGAAGACATAGCAGAGCTTGAAGAATCTTTCCCTTTCGTAGGAGACATGGTGCTGGATGATCCAGAAGCATCAGACCCCGTTGAGGCAGATTGACTCTTGGATCGACAAACCATATTCGTATCCTCAGAAACCTGAATTTGCATTCGCTCACCATCACGTGTACGAACCGTGAATTCATTCTCCTGAATACCAATAATTTTCCCTTTCACGACTTCACTATCTTCTTCGTAACGCATAGATCTCTTGTCGTCGACTGTGTCTAGGTCGCCATACTGATTAGTGTAATAGTCACGTTTATTGCCTCGACGATCTCCAGATCTATGGTAAAAATCATCACTGGCTCGGCGACCATCATCATGGGAACGGTAGTAGCGACCTCCATCATCATAGTTACGAGGGCTGGCGAACGTTCCACTGGCAAGCACGGGCAACGACAACATTATCACGCCCAAACTTGCGGCAGTTTTTTTAAAAGCTGGCATTGGAAACCTCCTTGAATTTTTAAAAATTTTTTATCGGTGAGAGATTACTCTTTTTGAGAGCTTGCTATTAACAGAGTTTGTCTTTCACCCTTCGTAGGAAATTATTCTATCCGCTCTAATTTCCTTTTCGTGATGGACAAATTCGTAATCTTGTTTCGGAAATTGTCCCGCTCCTTCGTTAGCTATCCTCATCACCTTTGACTTGTGCGCATAGATTTCATGACTAAATACGCTAGACATTTTTGGTTAAAATTCTGATCTTTTGTCCATTTGTTAGCGCAACGAGCTCTGATATGAATATAGGGGTAAAAAGTAGAAATGGAATTTTTTGTTAGATCTTTCTACTTAACAACCTATCCACACATAATATTAATATTCACAGGAGGTTCCCATGCTGCCAAAATCAACCGAACGCTCTCTTTCACTAGCACTGACATTTAGCGCCCTCGCACTCACCTTCCCTCATACAGCTCTGAGTGCTTCTACTGATTCATTAGAATCACTAGAATCGTTACCACCTGGAACCTACGATCTCACAGTGATTAAAGACGCTGATGAGAATTCCAGGAATCACAAGGCGAACAATCGTGATTACTACACGAATCAATACGGAGATTTGGATACGATTGACAATAAACGAAAGAGCCGCTCTGGAAGATCGGAGGCAAAGATGCACCGAAGGAATAATATATACACTGGTGTAGCCGGCAGAACCAATCTCTATCAAGAAGAACTACGACAACTTGATCGTAACTTACGAGAGGACATCCGTGAGGAACTCACTTATAGTCCCTTCGTCGACGAAGAGAAGATTCACGTGAAGGTGCGACGTGGCGTGGCAACTTTAACGGGTACGGTCGAAGATCGGGATGCTATGATAGCAGCGGTTGAAAATGCCTACGAAGGAGGAGCACGAAAGGTGAAAAATCGGCTTCTGGTAAGCCGTTATGAAGAAAGGCCCTGGGTTGATATGAGTGATGGCCGATTAGAAAAGGAAATCTACAGTGACCTTGAAAATGGCATTTCAGTCGATGTACTTGACGGAGTGGCTACCTTAACTGGAACTGTTAGAGAGCGATCCGCCATTGCTGATGCTGTTGAAATTGCCTACGAAGCAGGGGCGAGACGCGTGGTGAATAGATTACGACTCTACTGACGTTTTATAAATACAACGAGAAAAATTTTGCTGCACAATGGCCTGTAAAAACCTAGACTTTCTATCACTGAAAGAGTGAGTCAAGGGCTAACCTAAGGAGGAAGGTATGAAGCATCTCGTTGTCAAACCAGCAGTCTGTGGCGGGTTTCCATCATCAGGACCAGCAAAGAGTGTTTGGATGGATTCCCGTCGATTGCTTGAGGCAATGACAGAAGAGTGAAACACTTCTCCATCTTTCAACAGGTCACTTGTCAGGGTAGGACATGGCGAAGTCTAGCTTCTACGCTTAAGCGAAGGTATCACGAATGATATTCGTTCGTCCTCATTACTTTTTTCTACGCATCCCCCTTATCTCTCTCACCATTTTCTCTTTTCTAAGCTTCCTGGAAGACACGTCCTGATCCCTTATAATAATCTCTCAATAGGCAGCTAAGAGAGCCATGATTGTTTCTTCATGAGAAAAGTTTTCTCATAGACATTTCACTTTGCCAACCATGCAATTTGTCCGTAGAGAACATGCAAAACTACCTGATACGTTATTTACAAGCTTGACATATATATGTCGAAAGCTGGTTCAGGAATCGGGATTTATCTATTTAACAGTATTATCAGTGGCACAAGGAGGTACTCATGACGACCCAACAAACACGCAAAATGCTATCTGCTGATTCAATAGCAGGCTCTGCAGTTTGGAACACGACTGGAGAAAATCTTGGTGAACTTAAGGACTTGATGATAGACATCACGACGGGAAGAATAGGTTATGCTGTTCTATCATTTGGTGGGATTTTAGGAATTGGAGACAAACTCTTTGCTATTCCTTGGCCAGCGTTCAGTATCTCACAGGAAGAAAAGGTATTTTATCTCAATGTTGCAAAGGAGAAATTAGAACAGGCACCTGGATTTGATAAGGACAATTGGCCAGACATGACTGATTATACCTGGGGTACAGCTATCCACGGTTATTATGGTTATGATCCATATTGGGAATAAAATATATTCGATTCTCTAAAATTTAACTAACGTTATTATAAGGAGGGTATCATGCCAATACTTTTGTGGTTACTCGGTGTGCCGTTAACGTTGGTGCTGGTGTTGTGGCTTTTCGGCATTATCGCCTTTTAGGCCTCACATTTTTAAAATTGCCAAATTTCTCTCATTTGTCTTTTCAGTAAATTGACTGAAGATTGGCAAAATATATTTCATCTGGAGAAAGCCAAGATGAAGTTTCATAAATCACGCATGATCGTGTGCTAATTACACTTCGTGACGCGATCACCATTGAACAATTTAATCTGAGTTTTACAAGGAAGCAAGAGAAATATCATGTCGAAAAAACAATGGGATTTATGTAAACGCTGCAAATGGTGGCAAATAGAACCTGACGCCACAATAGAAGACAAGACTCTTGGTCTTTGCATCGATGAAGACTTACAACCCTATCTATTACTGGTGTCAGGGAATAGTGGCTGTAACAAGTTCATGACGGGGGAACCCGCTCGAGCCCAAGGTTCAGCTTCTCAACCACTTACGGCAAACCCTTAACGCTAGCTCATCTTCTAAGCATGAATACGGCTTCGCAATGTGAACACTGAAATGAAGATCACAGCCTTCATTCATGCCCAATGAGTCATACAATCTGACAAATTAAGGCATAGAAGAATGGTGCACCGCTCAACTCTAAATTTTCCAGCTGGCAAATCTGTCAAGATTTCAGATCGTATTGAGAGAGGAAAAAATGAACAAAGCATATGGAGCAAAAATTTGGGCCATACCAGAAGGTTATATTCCTGATGGGAGTCATGGACCAGAGCCCCAATTCATAAGCCATGAGACAGCATGCATACTCAATACGACAGACCAGGATGCACGTGTCACTATAACGATCTATTATTCAGACCGTGAACCTGGTGGCCCCTATCAATTTATCGTACCAGCAAGGCGTACGAAACATGTACGGTTTAATGATCTAGCAGAACCTGAACCGATTCCTCTCGATACCGATTTTGCAAGTCTCATAGAATCGAATATTCCTATTATTGTCCAACACACTCGCTTAGATTCCCGGCAAGCCGAGAACGCACTTCTAAGCACTATAGCTTTCCCAGTTAATCTGTAAACCAGTTTACGTCAAAAAAACCACCTTGAGTGTAAATAACTGAGTTCATATAAATAATGATAAAGAGAGAGAATAATGTAGATGTTTGATGTCGTGGTGTTCGGGGGAGGAGGAACTCGTTGCCTGTGGCAAGGCGGTTTTCTTGAAAGCGCTTCTAAACAGGTGCTATCACCAAAGCATATCGTTGCAGTCAGTGCAGGAGCCCTATCAGCCGTCGGTTACATTATAGGAAATGAAAAAAGAATTCGGGAGGAAATGAAAAATTCGTTTCAGTCAATCGCTCATAACCTGCGCTGGTCCGCATGTTTCAATGACAAGGCCATCGCTCCTCATCTCCAAGCCTATCGTCATGCACTGACGCGTGCCTTTCACGATGAGCATATCCAAAAATTACATGATGGACCTGAATTGCATGTTTTGCTTACTCGGCCCCCGAATTTTCTCCCTCGACAAGTGTCTTCAATGTTAGGAGTTTGTGCCTACCAATTAGACCTTCTTGTGAGAGGGACCCCACACAGTGTGCTAGCTGGTAAATAAGGGTTTTGTCCAATATCGGTAAAAGCCTGTGATATTAAATCTGCTTCGGACTTATGTGACCTTCTCATCGCCGCGGGGTGTATCCCCCCGATCATCCCACTCTAAACATGGCGCCAGGAACCTTCACTCGACGGGGGATTAATCGATAATGCTCCAATTGAAGCATGGGAAACTCAACAGACTCCTAGCAAACAGGCACTCATCTTTGTAACACGCCGGTATAGGCAATTGCCGAATCATGCAAACCGTGTATACATACAGCCATCAAGACCCATTCCAGCATCGAAACTTGATTTTACCGACCCCGATCAGATTGAGGCTGCTTACGAACTAGGAAAAAAGGATGGAGAACGATTCTGGACACGTATCCAAGATGGGGCCAAACCAAAGAAAGCGGCTCAGTAAATAGCATATCTTTTTGCTAAATTAAGGAGGGTACTAAACCATGGATATTCTTCGTATACTATTTTCGATTCTCATTCCACCCCTTGGAGTGTTTCTTCAGGTGGGTATCGGAGCACAATTTTGGATTAATATCCTCTTGACCTTGCTTGGGTATATCCCCGGCATTGTCCACGCCGTATGGATCATAGCCAAACGATAGTACGACGATTGAAAAACCCTATTGTTGTCGTTTGACGGATCGATCGGAAGATGTAGAAGGAAAGGGAGCCCACGGATGAACCATTGTCAAAAAATGGGCACCACCCTCAAAAGACTTTTGTCAAGAGATGACTATTGATTTCTTCCTGACATTTTGTGGGATTGTGATCACCGTCGTCACTGTTCTTCCCTTCTGTCGTGTAGGATTGTGGTGGATAAGAATTTTTGACTTTCCCTGTGCCCAGTTTGCCTTTTTGGGCGCGATGATCGTGGCCGCTTGGCTCTTTTTCTACCTCCAAGAAGAAAATCTCCATTTAAGCACAAGAATGATTCCTTTTCTCCTGGGAAGCTTGTTGATCCAGGGATACCGAATTTACCCGTATACCGTATTGCCTAGCAAAGAAAGCCCTCCTTCCACTGGCGAAGATGATCCTGATCGAACTATCAGTATTCTCGCCGCTAATGTGTTAATGGAGAATCGCAATTCTGACAGCCTCATGCAATTTATTGGAAAGTATGATCCCGATCTTATCTTGCTCACAGAAGCAAACCGTTGGTGGGAACAAGCCATGAAATCTCTAGAAACAAAGTATGATTTTACCCTCAAGAAGCCCCTTGAAAATACGTACGGAATGCTCTTGTATTCTCGCGTTTCATTAATAGATAGTGAAATTACCTTTTTAGTCGAGGATGACGTCCCATCCATCCACACCACTCTTAGACTCGTATCAGGAGAAACCGTAGACTTTTATGGCCTTCATCCCCGCCCTCCTCGGTTTAACCAAGATGTCCACGAGCGAGACGCAGAACTACTGATCGTTGGTCAATCAATTGCCAAACGACCCCGGCCAGCAATCGTTGCAGGCGATTTAAACGATGTCGCCTGGTCGCACTCGACCAGATTGTTTCGTCGGTTAAGTGGGTTATTAGATCCTCGCATCGGACGTGGATTTTTTAATACCTTTCCGACTCACCTACCCTTCTTCAGATTTCCAATGGATCACATCTTCCATTCACGGCATCTGCGCTTGAATCGGCTCCAAGTACTGGAAGCGTTTGGATCAGACCATTATCCTATTTATGCTAATCTGTATTTTAATAGTGATGAACAATACTCATCTGCTACCAACAAGGAAATTCGTAATGAAGCCCGAGAAAAGATTGCTGAAGGGCTTAAGCATGCTCACAACAAACCTTCGACATGATGTTAGGAAAGGCACGAGAGTTGTGATCCTTTTCGTGATTAGGAGTTCAATTTCCTCTTTCATAAGCCCATCATTGATTAAATTTAGAGCCATGGGAACCCATCCCCCTACACAAACTCCTAAAGAGCCTTAGGTAAGAAGGCCGCACATCAGCCAACTGCCGATTGAATGACAGACTACGCCGTCGAAATGACCATACGGCTAGACGGTTTGAAACTTCAGTGGCTAGCACCTAGATGAGAAACCTTCTTTCTAGACTTCAATCAACACTTCTTAGCTAGACATTTACGTTCTTGAGAAGCTGAATTTGTACTTTGCTGGGAGATAAAAAACCATATTATCTTTATCAAGGTTATCACCCACCATTTCAATGGATGTGCTTGAAATATATAAAAACAATCAAGATACGACTAATGAAAAACATACACTAGTAAAATATGGCCCTGACTTTCTGTCGGGATAACCTTTCGGAACGATCATGAAGCAAGTCTCGTGTATCCTAATAAAAACTATACTTCACCAACCCTTCACACATATGCATTCATAGGAGGCCTTCACATGAAAGATTTTAGCGTTCGTCAGGTAGCGATCATAATTTCAGGTATCATAGCTATGCTACTGCCTATTTCGACTCTTACATTTGGACGTACTCTCAACACAAACTATTACCATTCTCCCTTCCTCATTCTGGCCGAGCTCACTTCTCAAGACAAGCTTCAACAATATAAGGAAGACATACAACAACAATTCAAAAAAGCTCACGACCTTATACAAGAATTAGAGAACAAAATTGACACAAGATCCCAGGGAAATCAGGATACGTTAAGAAGAAACATGATGGAACTCAATAAAGAACTTGAACATGCCCAGCGGATGTATAGAAACTTTGACACAATTGACCCAAAAAATTGGCTGAGAGAAAAAAGAGAAGTCGATGCGGTCATGGCCAGTTTAGATGAAGCGTACGATGACATTCTTCCAAACTTACATGATAAAACCCGCTATCTTCAAGAAGCTGTTCATCATGCAAAACTTGCGAAGAATTTTGCTGAGGAAGAAAGAAATGACTTATTCCTGAAAAATTCGGAAAAGGCAAAAGAGCATGCTTCCCTAGCACAACAAGCAGGGATAGACTCAGAATTCGTGGCCGAGGGAATTTCTGAACTCAAGGACGCAATCTATCACATCAATGAAGATAAAGTTGGCGCCGCAACGACCTTGATTGGAGGAGCCTATCTTCAATTGCATTCAGCATTCAAGCAACACATGGATAGGCAATAAATCGACTTGTTAAAGATCATTTTGTGAACACCAAGAATTGATAAGACGCACAAAACCAAAGATAAGAAAAACTGAGCAACAAGCTCACCTCTTAAGGAAAGAGGATTGCGAAAGAACGGATCAATCAAGGACACTCATAAATGGGTTTGAGCCACATAAAACGCTGCTGATGATCTTTTCATTGGTTTTCTTTGTCAGGCATCTATTCCTCACGATTGTTTATTCCGAGACATTATTACAAAATGAAAACCTTAAAACGACTCTCAAATTCACTAGAATATTACTCCCTGAATTGAGACCAGCCTGAATAGGAAGAGATCATCTCATGAATGTTGCTTCTTAGTTCAATAAATCTTGAAATGTTCTCGGGAGTTCGTCAATGAGATAGGGTTTTTGAATAAAGTAGAAATCTTGTCCTTCTAACCGCTTCTTCGCTTCTTCCTCAGAGTGCCCGCTTGAAACTACTATCTTGGTATCCTGACGAATACTACGAATTTGGCGAAACACTTCTTCTCCATTAAGCTGCGGCATCGTCAAGTCAAGGAGGACTCCCGCTATCTCACTAGCCTGTGCTTGAAACAGCCGTATGCCTAGATTGCCATCAGATGCTACCAGAACTCTGTACCCTGCATGTTCTAAGATCAATTGGGCTGCGGTTTGAATATCTTCTTCATCGTCAATAATGAGAATAAGTGCACCAGGTTGACGACCGGATGCGCTATTCACAGGTGCAGACTGCACGGTGCCTTCTGCTGAATGCGGAAAAGAAGCAATGGGAAATATTAAACGAAAGGTAGTTCCTTGTCCTACTTCACTGGTGACAGCAATGCCCCCTCCGTGCGCTCTTACGATTCCTAAAAGTGCCGCGAGTCCCAACCCACGCCCCGTAAATTTTGTCGTAAAGAACGGATCGAATATTTTGGGTATTTCGCTTTGGTGCATACCAACTCCCGAATCCGTCACCTCAAGACAGACAACGTCTCCCGGAACTATATTTTCCGCTAACACGCATTCATTCAAAAGGTTTTGCGTAACCTTTATCTTTTTTGTGCTGATTCGGATCACTCCATGTTTTTCTTCGAGCGATTCTGATGCATTGGTGGTTAAATTGACCAAAATCTGACGAATTTGAGATGGATCCGCAATGATACGAGGCAGGTCTTCATCCAGCTCGTACTGCAATACGCCTTTCTGTGAGATTGGCACCTGCATGAGATGTGACATTTCTCGGATCAGTTCGGAAAGATCCAATGATTCCATTGTGACTTTGCTGTGTCCTGCGTACGCCAAGAGTTGGTGTGCCAATTCACCACCTCTCAATGCAGCTTTTTCAATGGTTTTCAAACGATCGTGCTGAAGGCTGCTTTCGGGTACATCCCGAAGGACTAACCCTGTATGAGAGGAAATCACGGCAAGAAGGTTATTGACATCATGAGCAATTCCTCCTGCCAGCACGCCCAGACATTCGAGTTTTTGTGCATACTGAACCTGGGATTCAAGACGCTTTCTTTCGGTGATATCCAGGACCGCAGTTCGACACCACTTGACCTGATTGTTCTCGTCACGGATCGGAACGCTTTCTAGAAAAACAAATAACGACTGCCCTGAGCTTTGAAGACATGCGACCTCAACAGAAGCATGATGGAACCCGAGAAACACCTGACTCAAATGCCTGTCAAAACTTTCCCGAGAGTCTGCATGCACACAATAGACCATATTAGCGTGCTCGAGTTCATCACGATCTCGTCCCAACATTTTACAGCCAGTCAAATTTACTTTTTCGACTCGACCAGTCTGATCCAAGATAAAATATCCAATCGGAGCACTTTCAAAGAGATCGAGGTACTTCGCATGAGAGTCTTCAAGCTCACCTTGAATTTTCCAAAGACTTTCATTCTGAACGCGTAACTCTTCCTGATGGATGCGTAAATTTTCTAACGTTTGTTCAAGATGTTTTTTGGTCTGTCGGTGTTCCTGCTCTCGGTCCCGAAGAACGTTTATCTCCCCATGGAGCTTATCCATGTGGGTAGCATCAGTAGGGCCAGGATCGCTGAGGGGATCAGGAATGTCGTGTGCCATGGCTGCGTGAAAGCTGCTCTTGAATCACTTGATCAAGTTCGTGAGACAGTAACGGTTTCATCAAAAAAGCCGTGATGCCGACGGCCTGCGCTCGTTCTGGTGTCATGACATGGCTAAAACCTGTACAAAGAATAACTGGCATTTCGGGCTTGAGTGATAACACTCGTCTCGCGAAGTCTTCACCAGTGATTTTAGGCATGGTTTGATCGACAACGACGACATCGAATGACTCCGGATTGGCCTCAAATAACGCCAATCCCTCTGATCCACTTGTACAGGCAACGGCGTTGTACCCCAATCGCTGCAACATTTCTACTCCCATACGAGCGAGAGGTTCCTCATCGTCGATCAAAAGGATTCTTCCTGGAATTCGAGGTGCCAGCGGCGGTGGTGTCTGAACAGGTTTGGTGGTTGGTTTATTCTTGAGGGGCAAATAGACTCCGAATCGTGATCCTTTTGGGCTACTTTCTTCAAGAATAATGATGCCTTTATGGTGGGTCACGATACCATGTGCGACGGATAACCCCATGCCGGTGCCTTCTCCTAATTCTTTGGTTGAAAAAAATGGATCAAATATTCGTGACTGGACTTTTGCCAAGATTCCAGAGCCTGTATCTTGCACCGTTAGGTAAACATGGGGCACCGGCTTAAGAGGAGGATGTGCTTTGGCAAACTCGGAAGAGACCTCAATGCGTGACATTTGAATGGTTAAACACCCCCCGGTTTCTCGCATCGCATATTCAGCATTCGTACACAGATTGATGATGACCTGATGAAGTTCGGTGGGATCAGCCAGCACCCACAAGCTTTCTTTCTCCACGAGATGGGTTTCAATGCGAATTGTTTTGGGAAGTGTCGCCTGCAACAATTGAATGGATTCTTGGATGAGATGTTTCGGATCCAGCAATTGTTTTGTTGGTTCGGTTTGGCGACTAAACGCTAATATTTGACGGACGAGATCCTTCGCACGAAATCCGGCGGTTAGCACTTCATCCAAATAGCGATGGATTGGACTACCCGATGGCAGGTTACTCCGGGCAAGCTCTAAATTTCCTAGCATGGCTGCCAAAATATTATTAAAGTCGTGAGCAATCCCTCCAGCGAGCGTGCCAATGGCTTCCATTTTAAAAGCTTGTCGTAACTGTCGTTCGGTATGAATAAGTATGGCCTCAGCTTTTTTCCTGTCAGAGATGTCAACCACGGTAGTGCGAAACAGTTTTTTTGTACTAGAAGGCTCGTGAATCAGCACACTCTCAAGGCGTAAGGGAATGGTTTTTCCACTCGTGTGCACACACTCAACTTCTGTCGATGAGGAGCGAATCTTCACCGAAAATTTCCTTAAATGAGCTGAAAACATTTTTCGAGCTTCATGGGTTAAATAGAGAAGAAACGGCTTACCCGAGAGGTATTCACATCCGTACCCTAAAAGTTCTGCTCCTTTTTTATTCGCCTGCTGAATGAGTCCATGCTCATCAATGATGAAATATCCGACGGGCGCCTGGTCGAATAGGTCACGATATCGCCGAGACGACTCTTCCAGATTCTCCTGCACTTGCCGCAGTTCTTCATTTTGTGTACGCAATTCTTCTTGATGGATTGTGAGATTTTCTAAAGTACTCGACAGCTCTCGCTCAATCTGTTCCTGATATTCTTCTCGAGCTTGTAATCGAGTCACCTCTTTTTGTAATCGATCAACCTCGATCTGGAGGGCTTGGAATTTGTGTTCAGATTCAGACATTCAGCATGTCACTGGGACTGGGAACGTATCGGTTTATCAAAGCCCACAACACATGCTTAGCCTATGGCCTAGACTCTGGGCTATGTTTCCTACGTATCACTCTAGAGATGTCAGGAGCATTATGGAAGACTCACGGCGGATATTGTTCTTTCAAAACTTGAATGTCGACCATGAGAAAGAACAATCCCTTGACCGTTGTTTTATCATTTGCATCTTCATCAGGAACGAAAGTTATTTGAACCCAGCGTGGGCTTCCATCTTTATGAAGCAATTGAAACTCAAACGTGACATGCTCTCCCGCCAGCGCTTTAGCTATGTATGATGTAAGCTTTTCGTACGTGCCCTCTCCCAGTACGTCCTTGATATGTGCCTGCTGCACATCTTCCTGTGTCATTCCGACCCACTCTAAAAACTGATTATTCACGATCTGAATCCGATGGTCGGAATCAATCGATCCAATGAGAGCTGGACAATGATCCATCACGAGCCGACATTGGTTTTCCTGTTCTTGAATAAGACGTTTCGCTTCTTTTGTGTCTGTAATATCTTCAGCTAAGCAGACAAACCGCACCACTTCCCCAATTTCGCTAAGGATCGGCCAACTGCGGTCTCTAATCCACTTTGTTGAACCATCAGGCCGAAGAATTCGATAATCGATATCTTTATATTTGACGGGTTCTGTTTCTTTCCAATACTCTTGAACGCGATTTCGGTCGCCAGGATGAATCGTGGTGATCCAGTCCATGTCTGAATCATACAAGGTTTGACAAGGTCTCCCCCAAATTTTTTCATAAGCAGGACTCACATACTGCACATGCTTTCCGGTTGGATCTGTGATCCAAAACACCTCAGTGATGTTCTCTGCAATTTGACGGAATCGTTCTTCACTTTCGCGAAGTGCCCGTTCGGCTTCCTTGTCTTCCGTAATATCCATGAAGGTCAAAACAGCTCCGATTGGCTCCAAATCCTGTGAGTAGTAAGGAACACCTTGAAACAAATAGACCTTCCCATTGTTCGATAATTCTCGGACCTTTGCTCGTTTCTCACGCATCACTTCTTCGATATCGTCTCGTAAAGTCGGAAAATGCAATTTACAGGGCATCGTGCTTAAATTATGCCCGATACTTTCTTGCGTGATCGTGAAGATAAATTTAGCGGGAGGGGTAAATCGAGTCAGGTTCAATCGCTTGTCGACGACGAGCATGGCGAATCCAACGGCATGCTGGATATTCTCCAAATCTGCATTAGCAGCACTCAACTCAGCCGTTCGCTCCTGTAATTCTTCATTCAACGTGTTAAGCTCTTCATTCGTCGACTGAAGCTCTTCATTCGCAGTTTCGAGTTCTTCGTTTGAAGATTGAAGTTCTTCATTGGCCGATTGAAGTTCTTCATTCACAGACTGGAGCTCTTCATTAGCTGTTTCAAGTTCCTCAACGGTCGTGTGTAAGTGTTCTTGAGTAACGGTCAGTTCGTTCTGTAATTCTCGAATACGCGTTTCTGTAACATCTTCCACCTGAAGAGAAGATGGGGGAGAGAGAGTCGATGCCTGAGAGACAGCAGGCTCAAATGCCACCAGTTTACTGCCCTGACGACCATAGCCCTCAATGGGTTGAATGTAGAGATGAAAATGAGCTTGAGTCTTATCATCCCTCAGCTTGAGCTCTCGACTGCGAACCGGCTTCATATCTTTTCCGACTTTTGTCAATAAGGCGCGTAAATCTGTTCGAATTTCTGGGCGCGCCATTCGTAATACCTGCAAGTTTGAGTCCCCTTCCGGAAGTGATAGATAATTCTTGACATCACCTCGTACGTGAAGAACTTCATGTTGTTCATTGACAACGATCGCTGGAGGCCCATAAGCGTCTATGAGGACCCGGTTCGCCACCTCAGCCAGGGGTAGCTCGTTTGTCATGTTCGCTTGATTTGTCACGAACTTTTTCGAGAGTGCCGGCAACCTGCCCAATGTAAATTCTGGCTTCCGCCTTTTGAACTCCCCACGACACCGAAAGATCTTCGTCTTCTTATGGTCGACTGGAGAAAACAGATCGACGTACTGTCCAACCGATTCGGACTTCCCAAGGAAAAGATACCCATTTGGTTGCAGCACGTAGTGGAATAGGGGAAGAATTTTTTGCTGAAGCGTTGCGGAGAAATAGATTAAGACATTTCTGCAGCTAATCAGATCCAGATGAGAAAATGGGGGATCTTTTACGAGATCCTGTCGAGAGAAGACGACCATTTCTCTGATTGATTTATTCACTCTGAACGAATGATCCATTCTCGAAAAGTATTTATTCAGGATTTCTTTGTTGACCGTGGTTAGCGCCGTTTCCGAATAGAGTCCTTTACGTGCTCGTGTGAGGGCTTCTGAATCAATATCTGTGGCAAATATTTGTATCGGTACGTAGATTTTAATCTCTTCCTGTACGACGCTCAGAAGAATCGCGATCGTGTAGGCTTCTTCTCCGCTGGCGCAGCCTGGTATCCATATCCGAACCGTTTCCCGACGCTTCTTGCTGGTGATGATGTGTTGGAGGACGGGCCTTAACGAGTCAATAGACTCCGGATCACGAAAAAACCCTGTCACCGAAATAAGAATGTCCTTAAACAACGCATCAAGCTCTTGCGGATTCTTTTCAAGCAATTGAACATAATGTGAGAGATCTTGGATTTTATGAACGGTCATCCTCCGCCCTATCCGGCGAAGAATCGTATTTTGCTTGTACCCGGAAAAATCACAGCCCGTCCGATTATTCAGTAAGGACATAAGCGATTGCATCACCGTTGGGATATCCGCTCCACGAGCAAGTTTCGGAATTCGGGTAGGGTACACCAGCACTCCAAGAAGATTTTCTCCTATCTCCTGAGGGGTCATGATCAGGTCGACATGACCCGTATCGATCGCAGCTCTAGGCATTCCATCGTATTTGGCCGAATCAGGCTTTTCAGCAATGGTGATTCCGCCGTTGGCTTTCACGGCAGTCATGCCATGAGCGCCGTCGGTCCCCGTGCCCGACAGAATAATTCCCACGCTCTTTTCTCCCCGATCTTCTCCGAGGGTTGTTAGTAATAAATCGATAGAGGGTTTTGGACCTAAGAGAGTTGTCGGCTTGGGAAGTAGAAGACGGCCTTCAGAGACGACCACATTGCAGTCTGGAGGGGTAATGTAGATGGTCGCCGGCTTTGGCACGATTCCGTCTTGCACTTCCTGAACAGGGAGATCTGTATGTCGACTTAACAAGGCTGTCAACATGCTGGGATGCTTTGGGTCTAAATGCTGCGCCACCACATACGTCAGATTGTCTCGGTTTGGCAAGGATGGCAACAGGGCCTGAAGAGCCTCAAGTCCACCGGCAGACGCTCCGATTGCGACGATGACCAAATCCGAACCGTCGTGAAGTTCTTTTGAAGAAGAGGTGGTCTTAACGGACTTGGAGGATGGCTGAGTTTTATTTGTCGACTGGCGTTGGGATTTTGCTGATGCGGCGGTCTTTTTGGACTTTTTTTCTCGTGTCATAGGGGGAAGATGATGGTATTACAACACTGGATAAAATGCGTCTGGAGTCTCACGATTGTCTCAGTTCACCAGGCCCACAACCTTTCCCTGTAAGGTTTAATCATTACACAGCATGATGAAATCATCGGCTAGTGGACAAAATTTTCCTTGAAAAATGCAATATGTCTAGACCCGCCCATGTCAGAGAGAAACGAACTCCTAAACTTTGACAGCGCAAATCATTCACAGTCTTTCATCAGACGTGGATCAGCACTGATGAGAATATAGCCAATTCAATAAGGTGGGCATTTTCTCGCGACTCATACATGAATCCTGAAGATATTCAGATGGACGCGCTCAGTGGGATGGTGTTTCTAGGGGGAAAGGCCAATACCTGTCTTCATAGGACATTCAGGATCAACTCGGTTGGAATCTCAATATTCCCATCAATCCATCAGCGTGGCAGTCGACAATGATGTGGTTACATTGACCGGAACAGCTAGTACAAGAAACAAAGACGCACAGTTAACTGCATATGTTGCGAGCGCACGTCTGCTCAATAGCAAGGACAGTTGAAAGCTTGAAAGTAAGAAACGCTATGCGATCCCAAGCCTAATCAGCATCTCTTTTCTTTCTGATCGCAATTGCCTGATCCTCATTGGCCGCTGAGATATTGACTTCGTCTCCAACCTGAGCTGACTCATTAATCAAGGTATCTGGGTTGGTTGTTAAGCTTTTCTCGTCATCAGTTTTCGTTTTGAAGACATACAACGATTGTTCTTGAACAATGCGGCTCAAGGTTCCGAGGATGGTTCCATACTGGCTTAATGATTCATGCGTATTCGCAATGGGACTTGACCCCTCGCAAAATTTACGGATTGCGATTGGTAAATCATCGTCTGATAAACGAACTTTCGCTCTGTCTCCATCCCTCAAGACTTTATCAACAAGTGTTGATGAAAAGGCTTTGACTGAGTCACTTTACCATGAGAGTTTTATAATGATGTACGTGTGCCCTCTACAGAAATGATTTTCCCTAAACAAAAGGGACGATTTGGATAAACGATTGTGGTTTTTGTGATGTTGGGTATTGTATGTTGAAATTAGGTGATGAAGTTGTGGGCACAGGTGGAATCGCATCAAACGATTGCCATTCTTTTTGACATGCCACAATCTCAAGAAAAATCATGAAATATATGAAAAGCGTGGTGTAAGTTCAAATTTGATTAGTCATTATCACCCTCCCAGGAATTTACACCCTGCATAAGAAAGCCTACCTGTCCTATTCTTCTATTTCTTTTAAAATACATGGTGATATATCAACGATTGCCCCTATGGCAAAACCTTCTTGAGGTATTGGAACAACAGACGAGCCTCATATTTAAAACTGAGTTTTTTTACGATTCAACACATTTTTTTATACTTCGATATGGAATATGTGTTTAAGCTATCCAAGCAAAAAGCAATGAATCATGAATGATCAGATTCAAGCCACAATTTGCTCTTGACTCGCTTCGCGCCTGCCTCATATGCATTCTCCACAGCGTCTGCGATTTCTCCTTTATTTTCAACTCCTCCATAGAGAGTAACTACGCCATTCTTCACACTCACGCTGATTCGATCTGAATTGACATACGGACTCCACGCCAATTCTTCTTTTACCTCTTCCATCAATTCTATATCTGTCATGTCTAGCCAGACCCTCTCACCTCGGTGACGTTGGTCTAACTGATTGTGAACCTTCCAAGCCCCTGAATCATAGGCAATTTCAATAGCATCCACCATCGCGCTTCGATCTTCGACAGTGCCGAAAAGTGTGGCAACTCCATTCACGACTGAGACGTTGATGTCTTCTCTATCCACAAACGGGCTCATGGCTAAATTCATCCTAATACGCACGCGAAGCTGGCCATCGGTGAGTATACCATCCTCATCGTATTCGGAGTCGTATCCAGAGTATGGATTATAGTTATAACCAAAGTAGTAGTGTTCATAAAAAGGACTGTCATAGAGACTTGCATCTTGATTTTGGCTTAGAGCAATTCGTGGTGTGGCGGCAATAATGATGAATCCCAGTGCTATGGCCGTTAGCTTGAATGAATGTAATAACGTCATGATGCATGACCTCCTTTTTTATATAAAATAGAATTGTCACATTTGTAACGTAAGATTTTTCATAATCTCTGGAAAATAGACAAAATTAGAGTCCACTCGTAAGATTTGTCTAATCCGTGAAGCTTTTTAAAATTTTCTCTTTTCAAGGAATTTTGAAAAAAGCTGCATACCACAGCTCATCATGCCAGCAAAGTCAAATGTCTGCAGAAAATGGAGGACAAAATGGGAAGGAGGAGGCAATATTCTATGAGTCAGGCGGCGGTTCAAAGTTGATTTTTCGTTTATTCATATCACTCTCGCGCGCTTTTCTTAAATTTTCGATCAAACCTTTACACCGTGCACTGTCATCGGCAGTCGCAAATTCTGGGAAAGGAAAGCTAGGGTCGACACTAAAGCTGGGATTCATAAACGTACCAGTCAGATGCAAAGGACCACGTGAGCTTAAAAAAGTAAAATCCTTTGGATAAGGATTGACCGTGAGATCCAATTGCTCTTTGCGCAGATCGATTGTTCCATGGCCTTTGAATTTTGTGTCTTTGGTATCAAATATGAATGGTTTA
Source organism: Nitrospirales bacterium (assembly GCA_965223295.1). Classification (GTDB taxonomy): domain Bacteria; phylum Nitrospirota; class Nitrospiria; order Nitrospirales; family UBA8639; genus Nitrospira_E. Next base: position 819,828 of record CBDCWC010000002.1, read on the forward strand.
ATGGTGACAATACCACTGCGAGCTTGGAAATCTGTATAAGCACAATCAATCGGAATACCAGTATCCGTACCAAGGAATGCGGTTGCCGACTCAGCAAAATCCAATCCTGCCAACTCAACCAACAGTGAATCGACTTTTCCTCCGGTCATCGTTAAGTACAGACCACCATCTGCTGAGGCAAACCAATTCGCCAAGGATTCTCCTTTCATCCAGAGCGTGGCTCGCCCCCCAATGTTGCCAAATGAATCATCCGCCATTTCAAAAGAGGCAAGCAACTTACTCAAGTGTACTTGATCGAAGTCGGTTTTCAGCTTGGCTTGTATGGGTGACATACGCGCATTGACTTCCAGTTCCATCGCCACGGTTCCGTTGGCTACGCCAAAGTCTAAGCGGTTCATCCGCATGTATCCGTCTTGAAGTGCCATTTTGAGCAGAAAATCGTCGATCGGTAGATCGGGCGCTTGAACACGTTTTGCCCGATATTCCATATCCACATCCACATTTTGAAGTTTAGTAAAATCCATAGGCTTGTCAGGCAATAGCTTGTCTCGATCCTCAAATTTTTCAGCTTGTGCCTTTTGCTTTGCCGAAGCTGTCTCCTCTGGATCAGGGCGCGCGCCTGTTAAACCGGCAAGATCATCTAAATCTAGCTTGCGGGACTGCAACCGTGTGAATACCATTGGCCGCTCTCCGCCAGTCGTCACGCGCACCGTACCAACTACGTCGCTGTCTCCTATCGTCCCCTCGAGATTTTCAAATATGGAAATTTGTTGACCATCTTCTAGCTGCTTTTTTTGCCATTTAGCATGTAAATCGTAGGGAGGTAAGTGTGGCATGGGAATGTTAATCGACTCCCCAAAACGGAACAAATCTGGACCTGCCAATCGTAGGGAGGTCGTGAGACTCTCTAGCGGAAAGAGATCGCCTACGTTTCCATTGATATCTGCCGTGGTTTCTCGAATGTGCAGAGTAGCATCGACCGGTAACGCCTGATAATTCTCGATGGCCTGACGCAGAGAACCGGTAGAGAGTGAAACATCCACGGGTATCCCCTGATACTCCACTTGTCCTTCGACCCTCATTTCTGATTCGAAACTATCAGTCTTCAGGCGTAGATCAGTCTTAGCCTGTAAATCGGGATCATCATACTGCAAGCGAACTTTCTCTATAAGTAATCGGTCAAGTAGCGCGTCGACGTTTAAATTGCTTCTCATATTTTGAGTCTTGGCAGGAAGCTTCAGTGTAATACGACCGCCAACTGTACCAAGTGCAGAGGCGTCATAGGCAAAAGCGGTGAGAGCTTCGTCAAGACCAACACGCTGAATTTCAGTACGCAAATTGCCCGCCAGACCAGGGGCCTGAAGGTTCAGACTTACCCTTGTATTGATCGTTCCTCCTCCAAGAGCAATGGACAGAGGAGCAATGCGGAGCAGACCCTCGCCTACAGATGCTTTAAGGGAAACGTCTTCCAGGGTCGCTCCTGGCAATACCAGTTGGTCTACATCTACACTGACCTTTCCATTCAGATTGGTAAGCCACTGTGGACTGCTTGGTTTTATGGTTAGATTTTCAGAAAGACTCGAATCCGATTGCTGAGCATCAACTGGGGACGGCTGAAGTGAATCTTCATCTGACTCTTTGCTCGGCATTAATGCTGTCACATCTATATTTTTCGATTTCAGCACAGCCTGAAAGCGCAATTTGTCAGCAGTATCGATCATAGCAACCCCAGCCATATTGCTTTCACCAACCTGGCTTATAAACTTGGTCATTTTCCAAATATTATCTTGTTTAGAAAGTGATCCACTCAGGGCCAAATTTTCCAACGTTGGAGGTTCGACTCCAAATAGGGCAGCGATGGTTGCAGGCCTTTCGCTTTCCACAAGGAATCGGAGGTCTATTTTCGTTGGTGGCCAACTCGGCACGACCGACGCAGTAACCGAAGCGGTTGCCTCAGCCAGCTTGAGGTTAAAAGCCACGGGTTGGAAAGCTTCATCAGCGCTGGGGTTCATCAACGAATCAGGTGCAGGTATGGTTAACGACAACTCTATCGGTTCATCGTGAATCTCGCCGTCAGCTTCTATAACTATATCCCTATCTGACAGTTCTTCATTGAGACCCGCAACAATTTTCGTGTTCGAGGAAGGGTCGGTGTAGTTGACATGGAGATTCTGGATGGTGGCCGAGTTCAGCTCTAGGCGATTTGCAGGTTTTTCTCCATCAGCTGCGGCAAAGTTGTTAGCATTGATAGCTAAACGATTGGTCGTAACGTTCACGGCTAACTCAATTGTCAGGTTTCCTGGAAATCTTGGGAGCGCGGTCGTTTTTTGATCGCGTACCGTTTCTGTTCCCATCGCATTCTCAGGCGATTGAGCTGTCTCAACCCGGAACTGTATGCGACCTCCTGCCAAATCCTCATCAGCAGATATGTGTGACTCGACATTGACTTGGGTCCCGTCTATCGTCCCGAATAGAGGATCAAAGGATAAAACATTATTCTCGAACTTCATTGCGATCTCTACATCTTTAATAGGGGCTTCTTGGGTTTCAATCAGATCAGCTTCGTATTTGATGTTGGTTTGAAACGAGGCAGTAGCAATAAAATTTAAAAGTTTGGAAATTGGAGTGGTCACTGGTTCTGAACCTTTCTGCTCAGGCATAAATCCTTGAAGCTGTGCTATATCCAGTCGATCGGAATGTAAGTTACCTTCAACCCGTAACGGGTCGGCGTCGGGCAGGACTCGCAAGGAACCTCTCACATCGCTATTTGTCACAGTGGCTTTCACTTGATTAATCGACCACTTGTCATCCAAGAGCTTCACATGACCGACCAACTGGTACGAGGGCAGCTTCGGCAACGTCATCTCAAATGCTTCATTCCAACCAGAGAGATTTTGACCTTCCAAACTGATTTGCAGGTCTGCCGTCTCAGGCAAGATTGGAGCATCAACTTTCCCTTCAATAAGCAACATAGTCTCAGCAGAACTGAGACGTAATTTCAATGAGTAGCCATTCGTGTCGTTTGCTTCCAGCATTGGTGGTTGACCTGCTGACAGATTGATCTTTAGCGGTTGTCCAAAAAGTTGTCCACCACCACTGGCTACAATACGGCCTTGGGCTCTCGGTGATTGTTGATTGCTGGATTTAAATGAGAGCTCAAGCAATGTGTCATAGTTTGGGTCGACATAGGTTAGGAGTCCATCATCTACCGAGAGCGATTCAATACGAGGCAGATTAAGCGTATCACCGTCTTTACCCTGACTGACGGAAGCTTGGTCTTCAGTTGAAGAAGGGATACCACCCTTTATTTCCCAATTTGCAGTACCTTGTGCAGATCGTTCTAAGTGAACGACAGGCTCGGTTGCATTTACTTCGGTGAACACTAGATCACCACTAAACAGCTCGAACACATCAATACCAACCTCTAACACATCCACAGAAGCCAGAGAGGGTTCCGAAGCCCAAGGTGGATTAGCCACTGATGCATTCTCCGCTCGTAGGAAGATAACTGTGCCAAGATCGATATCTATCGAGTCGATTGTCACATCTTGGCCTAGCAACTCTGTAAGTTTGTCTTCGGCAATGTTAGCAACCCACGGAGGATCAAGCCTTGATATACTTATTGCTCCACCGATAATCGTCACAAGAAATAACACGACTATCGAAACGATAATAATTCGCCTGAGAGGGCTTTTCGTTTCATGTTGATTCATGGCACCTCTTACTCAACTCCCAGAACACATCGTGAAGAAAACGTAGCGTTGGACCTTGCACCAAGAATTTGTCAGGAAGCACAACCCAGACTACTGCCATAAGGTTAAAATGCTTCCTCTTTATCTCCACTACGCTTGAGTCGTCTATAATAGAAATATATGAAGTATTCAGGTGGAACCTGCATCACAAAGTCTCTTCTTGATTCATTTTCATCATGTCAAATATATGGACAGACATACCACAATTCGTTTGATTTACCCTTGTAGGAGTGGAAATGTCTCCTACCTACTATTGGGTCATGCATGTTCATGCGTTCTGATTCTGCTATTTACACTTGCAGAATTTGGATGTGGGAATTTTCTAGGTCAAGACGCTGAGGTTATCGATGGAAATGAGCGGTTGGCTGCCCAAGTGAAAGTCGCTCTCGCCCAAGATTCCCTACTCAATGCCGCTCCTATAGACGTCAAGGCCAATAACGGAGTCGTGACCTTAGGAGGTTTCGTCGAAGATGAGTCACAACGGGAGCAAGCCAGGAAAGCCGCTCGAAGTGTGGCAGGAGTACAATCCGTTGTTAATAAGATTACAATCAAATGACAGCCCTTGATTCAGCTATAGAAAATGAGAAATTATTCAGCATCAGAGCTATAGCAATTGATCTTCGGTGTCATACCGACAAGTTATGGGATTTTTCCTACCGTATCGGCTGCATAGGCTTCTCGTTCTCCGAGCGGTTCTCGTGTTCCTACCGTTGTATCTTTTTTTGTTTGTCGTTCCATTTCTGCATTTACTTCTGCTCCCAGCAGTACGATGTAGGCCGTGACAAAAAACCACATAAATAGGATGACGGCTGATCCGAGCGAGCCGTATGTTTTATTGTAATTGCCAAAATTTTCGACATAGAGTGAGAAAAGAATCGACCCAGTGATCCACAAGAATGTCGCAAGCCCTGCTCCTAAGGAGACCCATTGCCATTGAGGTTTATCACGACAGGGCGCATATCGATAGAGCACAGCTAACCCTGCCACCACGACCATAGCTAGCAGCGGCCAACGCAGAAGGGAGAGCAGAGTTTGCCCCAATTGGCCAAGACCGAAACTCTCGAGCATTGATGGAAGAAACGTGATAAAGGTAAGTGCGACGACGATAAAAATAATAGCACCGATTGTTAACAGGAGTGCGATTCCTGTGAGTTTGAGAAATCCACGTGCTTCCTCTTCATCATAGGCAATATTCAGCGATGTAACGAGAGCTTTCATTCCTTTGGAAGCACTCCACAGCGCAAGCAAGACACCACCAATAGCACCAAGGCTCAAAGCCGACCCGGTATTCTTCGTTACCGATTTGAGCTGTCCATCGATGATAGAATGTGCTTCTTGAGGCAGCAGGGAACTTGCCGACGTCAAATGTCGTTCAATGTCGTGAGGATCCATGATAATTCCATACAGTGAAACAAGAGCCGCCAATGCAGGAAATAACGCCAGGACGCCATAAAACGCGACTCCTGCTGCCACAATTGAAGCATTGTCCTTACTTAGTTGATCTTTGACTCTGAGTGCAATATCTCGCCAACCTGAGGAAGGAATCTCACTAGGACTAGTTGCGGTTCGACCTCGATTCCCCTTTTTTTCTGACGCTAAATTAGCCATGACTTAAATCTAATCGTTTTTACAACGGAATAGTCTGATGATCATCTTTTACCCATTTCCACAAACTTATAGAAGCGTAACCTGATCACGGTCAGTTCCTTAGCTTAAAAAGGGTTAATTTTGAGATATAGAGCAAGCCGTTTATGTGTTGCTCGATTTTCTCCCACCTTTTTTTCGACTACCTCTTAATAAATTTTCTTACTTCTTCCAGAACCTCCTGGCTTTTTACCACCCCCACTCATTTTATTGACCGTTGCCCAGGCGCGTTCTTTTGCTTGATCTTCTGGCAAGCCACGTTCCTGATAACCGTCTTTAATATGATTCGCTTGGCGCTTCTGCTTCTCTGTGTATTTTGATTTATCTCCCCTCGGCATCGTTCTTTTCCGTAAACTTCTTTATTGCTTGGAAACTGGCTCGTGTTCTTCTGGAACATCCACATCAATGTCCGGTACAGGAACCTCTACCGTATCTGTGCTCACATCTACATCTGGCGTTCGCACATCAACATCAGGAAGTTTGCCGCTTGTCGCATCCACGTCAACATCTGGCATCTGAGCTTCCTGAGTCTGCTTAAACTCAGGCAGCTGCCCTCCCGTTGCGTCCACATCGACATCTGGTAGCTTGCCCTCCTTCTCGACATCCACGTCACACGCTACTAGGGCAAACATTAAACCCGCTGCACAAGCTACTATGAACCATTTGCTTAACATATGACTTCTCCTTGTCTCCAATTAATCGAGACACATAATCGTTGATGACTCGAATTGATATCATGTATTTCCACTATGGCCCTTATAGACAAAACAATATCGTATCTACTAGACGAATGAGAGCTCAGTTACGCCGTTTCATAAAACCACATTAGAGCGCAAGTGTTTGTATTATTAGGCTTTACTCCCATGGGCAGAAAATTCTGAAGTTAGCCCCTGTTTTTGGAGTTCTTCCTTAGCCTTTTCCGTTGCAGTTTCTTGAACCTTTTCAGTCGCCTGTACGACTTTGTCGCCTATTTCTTGTGCTTTGTTCCGTGCTTGATCCACCAGAGTATCACGGGCCTCTCCCATCCATTCGTCTTCCTGGCGGGTCCCAGGTGCGGAAAGTCCAACCGCTGCACCAACGGCAAATGCCATCGCACCCACACCCCAAGGACTTTCCTGGAATGTTTCATCAAACCCGCGTTTGGCACGACGGGTTCGCTCTTGTACTTGATCTTTTAATTCCCCTGCTCGATGTTGAACCTGAGTAGAGAATCCTTCAACTTGGCCCTTGACCCGTCCACTCAATTCGCTCGCACTTTGCTGGATTGTCTGAGCCGTTTCACCAACTTTGCCTTGAACTGTTTCGGCAGCGCCCTCGACCCTGGCCTTAAGGGCTTGAGCCGTTTCACCAGCTTTAATTTGTAACTCTTCTAACCTACTTGATTCACGATCAACATAGGGATCATAGGGATTACGATAGGCAGTTGATCTACTGTATTCAGGCAAATATGCCTCATGAGATTCATCCGATTTCGCTTTCAAAAGCCATGCCAATCCCAATCCGATCAGTGCCACTGGTACTGGGTTCTGCGTAATGATATCTGTGACATTCCCGCCCCATCTCCTTGCCGTATAACGCGCTGATTGAGCCATATCTTCTACCTTTCCGACAGTCGCGTCTCGCACTTCCTGTTTGAGCCGATCGGGCGACAGCCTAGCTTGAATGTTGGTAATCGTTTCTTTGACTTCTGCTCTGGTTCGTTCCACGCGCGCGCGAAGCACATCTGTCTTTTCTGAGGGATTTTCTTCACCATCCTCAACGCGAACGTTTATCTCATTTGTTGGGCGACCCATTGTGTATCCTCCTTAAGAGCATTAATGGCTTGTTCAGGAACCGGGCTCACGTGTTTAAGATCATTTAATCCTTTCTGAATCAATCCGTAACCTATAGCCACGACCATAATGCCAACCATGAGTGCTGCTACCCAACCAGGAAAAAATTGGGCAACTAATAATACAGCCGCAGCTAATAAGACCAAGAGTCCTCCATAGGCCAACGCAGCCCCAATTCCTACAAAAAGGAGATCTTCCCCTGCACGTGAAACTTTTTGGGACATCTCGACCTTGACCAATTCTACTTCCTGCTTGACTAAGGCCTTAGCTTCATAAACCAGTTCTCTTAGCAACTCGCTCAATGATTGTTCCTGCTCCATTCGTATCATGGTTTCCCCTTTTTTGATGTTATTACCGTCTATGCTAAAGACAGACGTTAGGCTACGTCCGCGATCCCTGCCAAGATATCCTTACACTCTCATTGGTTGAGACATTGCATCTCTTTCTTTCAGCTGTCGACGGCTATTCTCGGCACTTCTCCGTTGTCGGGAGCTCTTAATAAAACGAGCCGCTATCAGGCCTAACCCGAATGTCACTCCAATGAATAACTCCGGATTTCTCCGAGCCAATCCTTCGCCTTCCTCAATAAGTTGATCCACGTCTCGATTAGAAAGGTATCCTGATACTCTCTCTAGTTGCTGAGCAGCTTTTTCGGTGTATTGAGCAACAACATTCTGATCTCGCTGCCGGAGCTGGGCTCCAGTTTGCCGAAACGCTTGTGCAAGATTTCCTAATTCTCCAACAGCTTTTTCCTTTCCATCCCCTAGAGCTGACTTTGTCTTACGTTGGGCCTCATCAGCATAGGCTTTTACCTCGGCTTGTCCTTGTTTCACCATGGAGCCTGCCTTCTCTTGAATCGTTTCTTTTATACCCTCAGACCTTACATCCTGACCTTTGCCTTGGATTGTAGATTCTGCTTTACGTTTGGCTAACTCTTCCATAATCATCAACCTCCTTATATATAGATGTAAAAAATAATGAGATCTTCCTCAATCCCCAATTGTGAACTGTACCTAAGCCTGTCAGTCGCAAGGCACAAAGGCTTGCTGGGCTATATGGCTAGTGCGGAAATTTAATAAATAGGTAGTGTAGAGCTTAGGAAAGATTAAGAATACTGGATAAATTCCAGTTTCATTCGAAAAAATGTCCGTAGCTTACAAGATGGATGTTTGATATTTTCCCCAAAAAATAGGGAATCTTTCACAGATTCAAGGTTCAAGGCGAAATGATGCATCAAAATTTACGAAATCAACTGACTAAGCTTACAGGAAAATTCTCTGATCGATACTTCGATTGGAGAACAGAATAAAGTTAACGATGCCGTCGTGATTTCCACAGTCAAGGAGGGACTTTATGAGTAAAAAAATGGCTTATCTCAGCACACATTTCATGATTTTCGTAATTTTCAGTTGTGCGGCTATCACTGTTGCCTATGCACAGCAAAGGGATTCATCAGAGGAATTGCCAGCATTTTCAGAAGTCGGCCCTTCGTTGCAAGAGTTGGGGGAAGCCCAGAGAGGTATTGATCGGTACGAGGAAGCTCAGGACGCGTTTAACGAAGGCGTTGAGGAGTTTACGGAAGATAGACTCTTTTATAAAGAGGCACAAGCCAAATTTAATCAAGCAAGAGCAACATATGCACAGGAGCGGCATAAATACAATAAAACTTTACAACAATTTGAGAAAGAGCGTGATCAATATTTAGAGGCTAAAGATAAATTTGTTGGAGCACGAAAAAGATTTCAAGAGGCAAGAAAAAACTTCTTTGGCAGTTCTATTAATAGCAACAGCTCCTCAAATTCTAGAAAAATGCGAAATTGACGTGAGCAATCGCCTTTTTGAGATAACAATATTAAATCTAAAGTTAGAGATTCAAATTCACAAAAATAACTAAAACATTCAAAGTAGGAGGAAGCATAATGAAATCTCTTTGCCGAATGATAATACTTAGTGGAAGCTTGTTGGCTACGAACGCTTTATTAGGATGTGCTGGGGGCCCGCATGTAAGCTTCCCCGTCAAGCGGACAGGTCATAACTAGAGTGTTCTGGTGTTGGTTGATAATAGGCACAGGGCGGTGTTCCCCGTAGCGCGTCATGTGGGCGGTGTTCATTGTAGATGGTCATCCACTCGGACGTGAGTTCCCGCACTTCCTCTAAACTCCGAAACAGATAGAGATTCAGCACTTCATTCCGATAGGTGCGATTGAATCGTTCAATAAATGCATTCTGTGTGGGACAACCGGGTTGAATGTGATAGATCAACACGCGATTGGCTTTTCCCCAATCTTTTAGTGCCTGTGAGAGAAATTCTGGTCCGTTATCAACCCGAATCATGTGAGGTAACTCCCGCTCAGTCTTCAAGCGGTCCAACACGCGGATAATCCGTTCAGCTCTTAGAGAGGTATCAATCTCAATCGCCAAGACCTCCCGATTGAAGTCATCGAGGATATTGAAGGTGCGAAACCGCGTGCCGTGATACAAGGTATCGCTCATGAAGTCGGCTGACCACACCTCATTGGGACCTTCTGGCACAAACACCGGCCAGGAAGGACACTTGGGCAGCTGGCGTCTGGTGCGACGAGGCTGATTGTGTCCTAACTGCCGATAGACGCGGTACACCCGTTTGTGATTCCAGACATGTCCGAGGACTCGCAATCGCCGGATATATTTCCAGATGCCCCAGCGCGGGTACTGCTCCACTAACTGATTCAGGGCCTCAATAATTTCCTGATCACGGATCTGCCAATCAACGGGCGCTTGGTAATACGCCGACCGAGAAAATTTGAGAGCCACACACCCTCGTGTGATCGAGACGCCATGTGTCTCTTGTAGGGACTGAATGGCCTCCCGTTTCTCCGCCGGCGTTAGAGCTTTTTTTCGATCAAATCCTTCAGCGCCCGATTCTCTAAGGCCAGATCCGCATACATCCGTTTAAGCTTCGAGAGTTCGCCTTCTGTTTCTTTGAGGCGTTTCAGATCCGAGGCTTCTAAGCCCCCGTACTTCGCTTTCCAATTGTAATAGGTCGCATCACTGATGCCATGCTCCCGGCACAAGTCTTTGATCTTGATGCCGGCGTCACCTTGTTTCAAGATGGCGACGATTTGGGTTTCGCTGAATCGACTCGTTTTCATGAGAACCTCCTGGGATCATTCTGCCAGAACGCTCTACTTTTGGTCTGTTCGGATTTAGGGGAAGCTTACACGCAGTCAGCGAGTTTCGGAGAACATGTTGATGACAGTGTCATAACGACCAAAGTCAAGACAGCATTGCTAGGTGCTTCTGATGTGTCAGCCTTTGATATTAGTGTAAGCACCTTCAAGGGTCGCGTTCAGTTGAATGGCCTCGTGGACGACGCGAATCAAATGGAAAAAGCAGGGCAACTGGCACGAGATGTGAACGGGGTCACTTCAGTAGAAAACAATTTATCTATTAAATGAGTTCGTGTATTGATGTGTAGACTAGAGAAAGCGATAGAGCTTCATGTACAAGAGTCCAATGATAGGCAACCTGGCTTTCTTGTGGTGTCTGCAATTGTTATTGCTGGCTTGTTTGCAGGATGTGCAGGTTCATCACTTCGGGAAAGTACGGGAGAATATGTAGACGACAGTGTGATTTCTGCGAAGGTGAAAACTGATCTTCTGCGATGCCCGATGGTTTCAGGGTTTGACATTCACGTCGAAACGTTTAAGAATCGTGTGCAATTAAATGGATTCGTGGACAATGTCAAGCAGGCTGAACAAGCGGTCAAACTCGCCAAAGAAATTGGAGGCGTAGAAGCCATTGAAAACCACCTCAGCATCAAATAGGTTCAGCATCAAATTGGGTAACTATAACAGTCTAGCCTCGGTTTCACAGCAGGTGTAAGGTCTTCTCGAAACAGCCGTTACACATTCCTCCTCGATCGGCTCCCACCGTCCTCTTATAGAATGCTGACAAACCGATTATAAAGCGTATGGCGAGTGAGCCAAAGACATTCACGATAGATGCATCAGGAGATGGGGCGATATTTTCAATGAAGTCTACAAACTCGAATACGAAAGGGAGTTGAACAAAGAGATCCCAAATGGAACATAGCCATGAGATCCACACGACTCTCAATCGAGTATCAGGCTAGTTCAGGATCATAGATGTACATCTAAGAATGAGTGTATTCCGTATGTTGAGGTAGCATCGATAGCGCGGCAGGTTGTGAGGCAATTCGGGTATCTCATTCGGCAATAACCGTACTTGCAAGTGCAACAGAGGTTGTGCTTATCAGTTTACTATTTTGGGACTTGGTATGGGCACCTGAAAATGTTGAATGGCGAATTCTACACGGTCTTGAACATTCATAAGTGTGTCAGCAGATTTTTCAACCAAGTGCAACCTAGGTAATAAACCTGCGCGGTTGGCTATTTGAATATTCAGTCCTGGGCGGGCATTGACTTCCAGAAGGAGAGGCCCTCGTTCTTTATCTAAGACGATGTCCACACCTAAATACCCCAATTTAAAAATATCGTAGCATTTAGAGGCTAACTCCAGAAGGGTTTTCCACTCAGGGATCTGAATTCCGGTAACTTGGTTGGCAGTATCGGGGTGTTCGGTAACAATGTCATTGAACAACACTGCAGATAATGTCGTACCCGTGGCCAAATCAACGCCCACTCCCAAGGCGCCTTGATGCAAATTGGCTTTTCCATCAGACATTCTCGTTGGCAGACGAGCCATCGCCATCACCGGAACTCCTAAAAGGACGATGATCCGAACGTCTGGGACCCCTTGGTAACTAATGGATTCAAAGATCGGTTCTGAATTCACGCAGTACTCGACTAGTGCTATATCAGCACCCCCACCTAGGCTGTACATACCGCTAAGGACATTCGAAATGTGATGTTCGAGTTTTGGTAGGGTGAGCAAGGTCCCATTGGCTTTTCGGTATTTATTTTTGACCACACCTTTAATCACGAGGATCCCATCTCCCCCACATCCATGGGCAGGCTTAATGACAAATTCAGTATTCTCACCCAATAATTTTGGTAGCTCACGGATGTGTCTTTCGATTTCAATGGTGCCATAGAGAGGAGGCACGGCGACACTAGCCTTGATGCAGAGAGCTTTGGTTTGAGCTTTATCGTCAACAAGAGGAAAAAACCCACGTTGGTTGAAACCAAGAGTGTAGACGGCATTTCGCTCGTTCAACCCTAAAATTCCAAAATCAGCTAACTCCGTGAAATTTTTGAACATATCACCCAGGTTGTAAAACACTCTTAAAACGTCGGACTTCAAGGAGACGATACCCAGTGTATCGACCAAGGACGATTGTCATAGCCAATACGACGAGAAGTAATTCGGGAAATGTAAAAAATAAGTAATCTATAGATTTGAGACTCATGATGAAATATGTCAAGGACGCCACAGCTAAACTCCCAAAAGCTTGCTGCAATGCTTCGCCTGCACCTCGTTCATCCCAGACAATGGACATACGTTCGATGGTCATGGTGACGATCACCATCGGGAATAGTGCAATGGAAAGCCCACGGACCAAGCCCAAATGATGGGAAAGAATACTTAAAAATCCCATGATCAGCACTACCACAATAAGTACTGAAGCCAATCGAGGCACCAGGAGCAAATTGAGATTATCCAAATAGAAACGAACCCCCAGACCAAAGGCAATTAATAGGGAAAATAGGAGTATTCCCCAGAATAATTCAGTTTCCCTGAATGCCAATCCGATTAAAATCGGCATAAACGTTCCAAAAGTTTTGAGTCCGACAATATTGCGTAATAGAACCAGAATAAACGCTCCAACTGGAATTAATATGAGGATGTGATACACCACCTGTTTTTCAATAGGGAGACTAAAGAAAGAAAACTTCAACCAAGCTGGATTGAGAACCATGCCTCGCGCCACGGCCGCCTTTATGGCTTGCTCTTGATTCGGGCTGGCGGATAATCTGAATTCTAGTTGTGTCCCTCCCTCAATCTGAAAGAGTGGAGCATGCCCACGCCACCAAGGGAGATAATTTTCTGAAATGCCTTTCTTGCCTTGTTCGAGATCGTAGGCTACCCATTCTTCCTCAATCAATACCTCCAGCCATTCCTTGACATTGACGGTCTCGGCTTCATTACTCAGCTCGATTCCATGCACAACCCTGGAAGGAACTCCATAAAGCGTCAAGAGCTGTGCCAATACTTGCTGGAGTGGCTGTTGAGAGAGGAGAAGTGATATCGGCGATTCTTCATCTGGGTCTTGAACTCTCGCAATAAGACTTAGGATTAATGATTCCAGATCGGCTGATTCCTCTTTCACGTCCTCAAGAACTGTCATTCCTGCTCGAAGAAACGCGCCTTGTAGTGGAGGCAGGTCGCCCTGTAACGCCTCTTCCCTAGTAGTGGAAGGGCTGGATAATGCACGAAATTCCGTCTCCCATTCCTTCATTTGGCGGATAATTCCCCGGTAATACAGGATTTGAATGCCTTCGGCCTTTCGAGTAGCCCAATGGACCACCCGGTTTGGTCCCTGAGTTTTTTCGGTAACTCCGTAATCTTGTCCGACAAAAGCTTCTGTCGTGATGATGTAAGGATGAATGGATTGAGGAGTAAACATTGAAATTTTCGCTGGTTCATCTTCTCCCTGGAAACTGATTCTGGCCTCCACATTCCAGACTTCAGATTTTGTATCAGGACTTAGTGGAAAACCCAACACGATTGCCTTGTAGAAAAAAATCGACAGACCCAACGCAGAAAGGAGGAGAATCAGCGAAAGGAAGTGAATACGATTCACTTGTGAATTGTCTCAATCTTGCAGGATGTTTCCAAAATATGCTTCGAAGAGGGATCTACAACAAAGTGCTCTGATAAAAACATGCGCCCAATAAGGACAGGATACTTGTAATTACTCCGATCACTAAGATTGACCTCAGTTTCTGCAAAATGATCTCCGAGGCAGATGCTCAATAACACGACCGGTCGTTCTGAAGGTTTCTGTTTATGTCGTTTGATTTTGACTATTCGATGAACCTTGCGTTCGACTGTGACTGTTTTACTCTCGCTATCTGTGACATCAAATTTGACCCAAGATTGGCCGTTACGAGAAAAAGATGAGATATTTTCGGCATGTATAGAAGAACTTTTTGCTCCAGTATCCAATTTAGCCTGAAAACGTAGCCCACCTGGCGAGATCATGACTTCCTCTATCCAGCCAGCTTTTTTTGGCATATTCGAAGCTAGAAGGAATTCGACAGGTAAAAGCAGAGCCATCACGACTATAAGCGCGATAACCGCAGCACGCAAACCATTAGTCTTGGTGCACGTTTCTTTCTCCAGGTCATGACAAGAGGACACTGTTGACAAATGATTTGTCAGAGGAAACACCTATTTAAGTTCTTCCTGAATTGATAGTGAAATAATTAAAAATTCCATGCATATAAATTATCTTGTTAGTCAACCACATCAACTAGGCTTCATGGCTATAAAACTATGATCACTATAGTATGGGGTTCTCATCTACGTATACACTTCTATCAAACTTCATTGGGCAGAGCCAGAGACAAAATTGATGAACTTTTCTGAGTTTTGTCCAAAATTGGTTGCGAATAAGAAAGAGTCCAATCTTCCTCACCACCACTCAAATCAATTTATTTCTCTTTCCCTTCCCAAGCTCTAAGTTTTGAATGAGGTCTATCATGAAATAAAAGAATGCCTCGGTAGGATTAATTTCCATAAGATCGGAAGTACACTCCTGTGTGAAAAGTTATTGCGTTTGAAGCTTTGGTGAAAAACGCATCAAAACCGGCTTTATACTTTTAGTGGCTAAGGAAGTTAATTTTGTCCATTGGCGACAATCTACAGATATGATACGCATTAGAAAAGACCTAAGGGGAATCATAGGGAAATCAATCTCTACGTCATGATGACAGATCAGAATTCTACAAAACTTAAATTCTCATTTTAGGGAGGCGTACTATGTACAAAGCATTTTAAGCATGTATCGCAATTGCATTCTTGGTAGGAACCGTCTCAGTAGGAGGTTCCGGGCAAGGTAAGAAGAGTGACAAGGAAGAAGCCAATGCTCTTGAAAAAATTCAACGAAGTGCTCCTTCAGGGAAGAAAGCTTTTCCAGGTGGAAGGATCGGTCCGATCAGGTGACGGAGATGGAAAAAGTAGCCCTTAACGACCCAAATTTAGCTGAGAAAAAAGGGGCAGCGGCACAAGATAGATTTGGAAAAGAGTCAAAAGGAAAGTATTTCAACTCAGAGTTCATCCAGAAATCACACGAATTAGATATAGTTTTTCAAAGATAAAAGTCCATTACTTAATAATAATGAAAGCCTGGGCCTTATGAGTCTAGCTAGAAAAAATTGGCTGCAAATCAGTTCAGTCCCTCTGACTGCCGGTTGGTAGCCAACCTATTATTCTCAGCTTTTCACATCTCAGCACGTGGCTCAAAAATAGGAAGGAATGATTCAGCGATGTTGAGGGATTTCAATAAAATTAAAAATTGCGTGGTTCAAGGAACAGATGGCATCATTGGTACCGTAGCTGACGTGTATTTTAACGATCAAACCTGGGAAATTCGTTATCTCGCAGCAGACACCGCGAGTTGGTTAGACGGTCGGTACGTCCTCATTGCTAAGGAAAGCTTACTCACCCCCAAATGGCAAACTGGCTCATTCCCAGCAACTGTGAGCCAAGGCCAAGTCAAAGATGGGCCACCGTTTGAAATTGGGCAACCCTTTTCCTGGAAAAAAGAGCGGGAAATCTGTGCGCATTATCGTTGGGCAACATACTATCCATTAGATGAAAATGAATTGTCCGTATTTCCAGGAATTTTAACCAGCGCCATTGGCCTGACCAATTTTTCACTCAAGGCCTCTGACGGTGAAATTGGGAAAATCATCAATTTCATGGTAGATGATACCTCTTGGATCGTGCGCTATCTTGTCATCGATACATCCAAATGGTTGGCTGGTCGAAAGATTTTACTCAATCCGATGTGGGCCACGTCTATCCTGTGGGCAGATCACTTGGTAGAAATGGACCTGAGTAAAGATCAAATTCAACAATCACCAGAATACGATCCGTTTGAACCAATCGAGCAGGTTTATGAAGATCGGCTATATACGCACTATGGAAAGCCACAATATTGGTAGTGAAAGCGCCGCAACGTTTAACGGAACCGGCCACAATGCTCAAATCACAGGCCGAATTTCAGAATTCCTCATGAAAGAGTCAATATACTTCGGTGGGGTCGAAAATTGGCTAAGCTTGAGATCTGGGCTCAAACACGATCGGACATATATAGAAGAGTTTTTTAAAGTTGCGATTAAGTCGTCGATGAAAATTGAAAGGACTTGAGGTAAGGAATTTGAAGACAACCAAGAGAGGTTTTTGGCCTTGTTAGAGTTTTCCCCTCACAAACACTCGTTGGTATTGGATTTAGGAGTCCGTGTCTGTCTGGGATGAATCTGCCTTCCCTTTTAATATTGGCATGAACTGAAACGTCAAAAAATTCATCAAGCTCAACACGAGAGCAATTTCATAACGATCCCAAGCCACTGCCATCCCGATGGCACCGGTGTTCCATATACTGGCTGCCGTCGCGGTTCCGGCAATGTTGGCTCCCTCTTTGAGAATAGCACCTCCCCCGATAAATCCAATGCCCGTCAAAATCCCATACATTACTCGTGCTTCAGCATCCGTGGAATCTAATACGTAGATCCCCGTCAACATATAGGCGCAAGAGCCAAGAGCGACTAAGGGAAAGGTCTGCAATCCAGCGCTTTGAGATCGACGCTCTCTATCCCACCCTAACGGAAAAGCCAGGACAAAGGCGATAACCAAGTGATACAAATGTTCCCAAATTTGATGCCAATCAAGCCCAAGTAACAAATTTCCATTCATAGGATCACTCTAACAATCAATACATATACAAGAACTATGAAGCATTCTGCCCTTTGGAAGATAAATCCTCTTTATCAGCTTGTTCGTCGTGTTCTTGTTGTTGCGACACAAAAGTCTGTAGAGATTCTTTAAAGGTCAATGTGGGATAGGGGAAAGGGATCTCGATATTGACTACATCCAGAGCTCACTTGACTACAGCCACAACCCTATTTTTAGACTTTCTGAGGTCAACGGGACGGAAGCCTGTTCACCATGTCACTTTACAATCAATGCTACTTTCTCCGAAATCCGTCACGAAAATTGAATATCCTTATTGTTGTGAAGCGGTTTTAGCCGATTAAGAGCTTGGGAGATCACTTCCCGCATCTCATTCCCATCTTCCCCGTGCACTACTCTACGCCTAGTCAGAGCACATCTGATTTTTTGATCTTTTCGTACTGTGACAATATTTTAGGTAGATGCTCCCAAATCAGTAATAAAATATGGTCCAAATCGAAGTGTCACCGAATACCAGAATAGTCGGTGACATATAAATGTGCACTATCTAATACTGAGATACACCTATGATCGACCGATTTATAGAGCTAGCGTTTTGAGTCGAGGTGCACTAGATCGAAGGGCGACGCCCCATCAACAGACTGACTACAAAAATAATGAGAAACACGACAAAGAGAACCCATGCGATATTCGTGGCCGTACCAGCCACTCCTGTTAGTCCAACTGCACCCGCAATCAAGGCAATGATGAGAAATGTAATAGCCCAACTTAACATTGTGCACCTCCTTTAATTACTGTCTTCATCTTCATTGTCCCTTAGACATTTGCAATGAACATGTCCAAGCTTTGTTAAGTACATATCAAGCAATCGTACTAAGGGCCAATAGACAAAAATGGAGAAAATAACAGTGTTATGTCTAGCTGAGAAGCGGCTTTACTCAAGTAGATATTTGTCATTTATTCATAATCAATTTGTTACCGTAATTTAGAAGCAACATCAGACAGTTTGTCCTTCGAGCAAAAAGAACTCTTCTCGCGACCACCCGTTCCAGGCATAGGAATCAAACTCAGATCTATTCTTAAAGAAGAATGGAGCCTAAGAGAAAATCAACAAAAGATGGAGAAGGATTTGATACGCCCTAAAAGGCAGGCAAAAAGAGCAGAACGACAGGTTCAGATTAGTGCTTACACACCTATTATTTTAAAAGTTATGAGAGACAAGAATACGCCTACGATGCAAATAAGAGATCAGTCACCCCCGTTTTTACCACTAGAATATTTCGCACGAGTGAAGCAATGATTATTTCTGAATTATGAGAGTGTTCTGAATAAATAAAAATATCATCACAACATGAAAAACAATTTTTATGCATTAAATACACTGCTACTCAGCGTCTACTCATCCGCTTGACAACCTGAGTGTCCACATTGACATTTTCCAGAGGAAGAATCTTCCGGACTCCTGCAATTTTCAGAGCAAAACTCCTTCCCTGGCTCAGCCTCACACGAACACGATGGATGAGCGCATTTCTTTGTCATGGCAAATCTCCTTTGAGGTAATTTTAATTCTTTTCATTCGCGAGTTGATAGTCAACCACTTTGTTATGGATATCGACAATAATCTTTAAACGGTCGCCAGGCTTGGCACTATTCGCCTTATTTTCAAGTTTTTCTAATTCAAGGTAACGAGGGGAAATTTCTTTCGTATCACCTGAATTCACTTTAATCGTGTTCTCATTTACGGCTTCGACAATCCCATATATAACCCTTTGGTCTGCAGGTAGATTGTCAGTGGCGTGCTGACCTTGTGACTCCATCGCTGACTTCTGCTTATGCCCTTCTCCACCTATGCATGCGGAAGTTAGGCCTAAGAGACTTAAACATACTGCACTTATTACCACAATTGTCTTGCGCATTGCCTTACTTTGATAAATCATCATGCTCTCCTTTTTAATATGCGATTAATATTAAAGATTTTTTTCTTATCATTAACAAGCACAATTCCTGCCCACCTGTTTATTCAAACTTACTATTCATATATTATTTTCAAAATTGTCGCTATTTTCCTGTTTCTGCCGTTCGTGTTAAGAAATCTGCCAATTCCCCTGCATGCTTTTCAGTGTCCTGGAGAATATTCACAAGAATATGTCGTGTGACAGGATCTTTATCACCGGTTTTTCGAATCAGCCTTGTATACGATTCGATCTGATTGCGTTCCAACAGTAAATCCTGGGCAACCATATCCCTCAGTGTTGTTCCTTGCTCAGCACGGACACCAGCACGACCTGCCTTTTTTGCAATTTCGTCTAATTCATAAATGGGCACGCCGCCTAACTGCTGAATACGTTCAGCCAAGACATCAGCATGCTGCAGTTCCTCGTTGGCATGCCCTTCGAATTCGGCCTTCAATCCTGGAGATAACAGAGACACCGCCATGTAGGCGTGCTGCTTGTATTGCAAATAGCTGGTGATCTCTGTCGAACGTAACTTGTTTAATTCAGTAATGATTTGCTTGGGGTCAGTTTTATACTCGCCTGTGATAGCTCCAGATTTAATAGCCTTTTGAATTGCCGCTTGAGACTTCTTTTTCTTCATGTATTTCTCCTCAATTGGATGTTACAGGGTATTAGATTCTTTAGAATCGCCTTACTTCTGACTCACACTGTAAGTGTTTCTATCGCTGTCCCGGTGGGTAGAGTCTTGGAACGTTTGAGCAAAAGATAAGATCCAAGCGGAATCACACATACCGCCTCCCATCCTTTCTCGCCAAGCAGAAGAAGTGCAGCTTCAATCTGAGCGGCATCACCCGATTTCACCTCATGGCAACAATATTCCCATGCAATCATTAGATTCGACTCCCGAAATATTCATAAGACAACACATTGCACACGACTCAGTTTCGTAAATGCAGCACACGTCTTTTGTCCGGTCTATTCAACATAATATGCGTCAACTCAACCATTCTGTCACTGAATTCCACCAGCCCTCAATTTGTTCTTTTAAGCTGTTGGAATCCTTATTTTTTTCTTGCTTAGACTCAATTGTGCTGGCCAGCTCCTGAATTTCTCCCCGCACGACTTTTACTTTCTCTCCTCGTGATTCCCCGACATTCTTTTCATACTCCTCCAAGGCCTCTGATGCTTCCTCGAGCGCGGCACGCGCCTCTTTCAGTTCATTATGGGCAGCCATCCCTTGAGCAAGCAGTAAATTTCTCCGTGCTTCCTCTAACGGAAGATCTATTTCAGCATAGTTGAGTACAACACCCGTCTGAATAGCAGCAAGCACCTCATTAGCTTTCTCTACCTGATCAGCATTCAAAGCTTTTTTTGCGTGTTCCAACCCGAGCTTTGCTAAAGCAATGTTCAACTCGGCACGCGTATATCGCAATCGAACATCTTGTATGACCGGAACAGTTGATTCGACTTTCTTCGCTTGTTCTCTTTTCGCCACAAGCACCGCCCCGAGGGCAGAGACTTCATCCAACTCTTCATACACCGGCACAAACAACTGTCGATGCTTTCGAACATCTTCGTATGTGAGACCTCCAGACTTTATTATTGCTTTCACCTCATAATCCGGTGAGCTCTCCTCAATAATGCGAACCAGGATTGATCCCTTCTCGATGTGAGACACTGCCTTTTCCTTGTTATTGTTCTTAATAGCTTTTCGTGCATCATCTACGTGAAGAAGTATGCGACCTGCCGCACGAGACAGACTGGCATTTTCCGATGCCGTCAACTCCTGCTTAGGCTCGACCGTGACCTTGGATTCAATGCGTGGCTTTGCGGCCAGCACCTGGGAGGCGAACAATCCCGCTATTAAACAAACCAATATTGATGAGAACACTGAGTTTTTAAATCTTGGACAACAATACTTCATAATTTTCTCCTTCATTACTGATTGTCATTCACAATTGTTTTACATCGGGCCATCCGGCAACACATCTTTTAACCCAATGTATTTCCTTATTCTAAGCATGCTCTCGACTTGTTTAGCGCCTCCTTCTCTGGCATTTTCAATAGCCATTTCATACTCTAAATAGCTATCAACAACACCGGAAAGGGTCGCCACCCCTTGCTTGACCGAGACCTCCACTTCATCACTGTCCACATAAGGGCTCCACCATAATTCATTTTCAATGTCTCGTTTAATAATAGAATCTGGTCTCCATGTCCAACTGTCTTTAACGATTAAATTATTTTTGATCTCTACGACTCCTGTAACACCTGCGGCTGACTCCTCAGCTTGTTTTTTTTGAAACTCAGATTCTACCTCACCATGAAGAATGGCTCTGCCAAGGAGGACAAATACACCTATATTGAGACTATTGACGAAAGGATTATCATGTAAAGCTAATTTGACCTTTCGGCTCAGTTTCTCATCGCTCATCTCTCCTTCCGGCCTCACTTTCAAGAAATTCTTTACCCATTGAACCCCTCTTGTGTATTTCGCTGCATCTTCAGCCGCCCTTTTTGCTTTGAGATTACTCACGAGGCCTGTCAAGGTCACGATTCCTTGACGAACGGATATCGTCGGATTAAAAGCCGAAACCCGTGGGTCGTATAAGAAGGCCAGCTCCAACGTTTCCTTAATTTCCTCATCACTCCGAAAACCAGTCTCCCTTTTTCGTTGCATGTTTCCTTGTGCCCACGCCTTGACAAACAAGAGACTCTCATCTATTTCTTTCACTCCAGCAATACCTGCATCGCGTACCACACGACGCTTTTCAGCCACGCTACCCACCACTCCATCCAATGTGACCACACCATCTTTCACAGCTAGAAATACGGACTCTTCATTAACCCAGACATCAGCCTTTAAACGTTTTTGAATTTCTTCAAGAAGAACAGAATCAGAACGGGTCTCCTTGAGTTCTGTGACCAGGGTGTTTTCAACATCACGCACTCCCCGTACCCCAGAGACCACCCATGCTACCAGTTCCTTCGCTGCCAAAGAGGGAACAGTCCCCGACAATGTCACGACCCCATCTTGTAATGTTGCAGTAATATCATAAGCATCCGTAACAGGATCCTCTTGTAAGACGCGTCGCATATCTTGCAAAATATCTTCATCCGACCGTTGAGAGATCTTCACAGTCAGTCCGTTTATCACACTTTCCACTCCTTTAACCGTTTCAACGAGTTGTGCCGCCCGTTCTTTTGCCCGATAATGCGGAACATTTCCAACCAGGGTCACGATACCTTGATGGGTGTGGACATCAATTAAGTGGGAGGGAACGCTCTTATCTATAGACAAGGCACTTTCAGCAGCTTCTGTAATGACTTGATCTGGAAGCATCGCCCTGGACTCCCCTGCTAGTACACTACCCTTACTCAGCAACAAAAATCCGAAAAATAACAGGAGGCTCATACAATATCGTAGCCGGTGTTGTGCGAACGTACCACTCGAAACTGAATCATTTGCTTTCATAACACTCCTCTTCAATGATTTTTCCGGTTATGGGTCTAAGCAATGTCAACAAAAATTTTTCTAATATCGGAAACTGCCTAGTTTAATCACCGACCACCTAAGTCAAATTAGCCTCTTATTTCTAAACTTGCACTAGACAAAAACAGAAATCGATGACATCTTTTGTCCAGCAAGAAAGGCCTATCCTTCCTTACTACCATCTATTATCAGTTCCCTTGTCGCGGCCTTTCAGAACCTTGTTAGAGTATCTATTTTACAATCTTAAGTTCCGCTTTATTTGTTCAACAAGCGAGTTCGGTGATGACATAAGATCAAGAGTCAACGCATCTTCAGGTTCATCCAGCACACTGAGCTGAGATGTCAGAAGGTCTTCTGACATAAAATGCGCATCCCTCTGCAACATGCGAGACCGAATCAAAGACTCGCTCCCCTTCAAGTGCACAAATACGACGTGAGAGTTACTCTCCGTCAGATAGTCACGGTATGCTTGTTTAAGCGCAGAACATGAAATGACTGCACACTGTGATCTGTTGATAAGGCTCTGGATTAATCGCTTTAGCTTTGCAAGCCAGGGCTTGCGGTCTTCATCGTTCAACGGTATTCCATGGCCCATCTGGTTGATGTTGGCTTGAGAATGGAAATCATCTCCTTCATAAAATGGCCAACCAAGACTTCTGGCCAAGAGGCTGCCGATGGTGGTCTTTCCTGCTCCTGAGACGCCCATTACAATAATGATCTGAATACGCGGACTAATAATCTGACAAAATGCTTCCATGTCAAGAATAGAATGGGCAGTGATATTCCTGTTTCATACGCATACAGTTGATGATAGGCCTATGACGATACAAGCAATAAGCAACTTATGCCTCTGTAGGTTTATCACTGAATTCATACGGAATAATTTACTTTGAAGAATTTGGTGAAAGTTCTAAGCTATACCGTCAGACATAAAAGGCATCAATACCCTTATTATCGAGGAAATACCGGGGCATCCTCTTCTGGATTAGTCGGAAGATTTTTAGGATTCACTGCCATCTCCGGATCGGTAACTGGAGGAGTAATTCTTATCTCTGGATCAACGACCGGAGGAGAAATCACCGCAGGATGGTCTGTGATACTTTCAAGCAATCCTTGAGCTTCAGGGTCATTTGGTGAAGGCTGCATGGTTGGTGATTTCTGCTCTCCGCTAGGGTTTTTCTCTTCTGCCTCTTCACCCATTGCAGCACTTGCGACAAAAGCCTGTTCAGTTGAAGTACTGCTCTGGTTTGCTGAATTAGCAACGACTGGACCTGTCATCAGAAAAAGTAGTGTAATCGGAAAAATGAATTTCATGATTTTCTCCTTATGGTTCGGGTTACCAAGACAAAAAGAATGCATTAACGCATCTGTTTAACAGCATCGTGTTTTCCAAACTTCGAGCAATGGATTTTCCAGCCCCCCCTTAGGACTCGTTTTTTTTCCTTTAACCTGAGCATACGGACACATGTTGTTCAATCACTATAATTGCGGAAGGCGATACGATACCCCTGCTGCAACAAACCAATCGGTGGCTGCATCTGTGAGGGCTGGGCCACCAGATACATCCAACTGTACAGTCGGCAGCACAAGATACGTAAAGCCCGCATCAAATCCATGGGTAGCTGGACCATTCATATTTCCAAAAACTTCCGCAAATGTTGATAACTTTTCAGTCATTGCTAAGCCTAATGCCGTGGTATAGAGCCCAATAATATCATTCAGCCCATCTTTCCACGCCGCCCCAAGATTCACTTCTATACTCACATGTTCTGAGAGTGCATAATTGGCTGCGACTTTAAAATCGGGCGTGAGATCGTCTGGATGTAGCCTTTTGCTTCCAAATGGAAAGGTAAGATTCCCAAAAACCGCGGTCTGAGGCATCCATTGGTCCTCGTTAGTCAACTGAAATTTGGTCCCGATGATTGGGGCACTCACTCCTTGATCCCGGTCGTCCTGATTGCCCGAACTCGTCTTCTCATACACATATTCTCCTCCCAACAGTCTCAACTCCATCGCATCAAGAACGCCAATTCTGATCAACGTATTGGGCACCGAAACCGTCGTGATTCGCTCAAGGGGTGCGCGTGTCCTATCATGATTAACGGTAACGCCACCTTCAAGCTGAATATAGCCTGGTGGAACAAGATAGGCTGTGTCACCGACACCAGGCCGATCAGTCGTAAAAGCTAGCTCGTGAGATTCTTGGGCAGTAATCTGTGCGGTACTAATAAATGTGAAGAGACCTACAGAAACCATGATATATCGCAAAGGGAACGGCAAGACTTTTCCCCTTATTTAGATGATTGATCGATTTCATAACACCTTTCGATTCTCTGAAACCTCCTATTGACCAGGCCACGGCAAAATCGGAATCGTCGAAATCGAATTTTTGGGCGAACCTTCAACGACTTTATCGCTATACACGAGGTAAATGAGTGTATTGCGTTTCTTGTCGAAAAATCTCACCACTTGCAATTTTTTAAAAATCAATGATCGACTTTCCCTGAATACCTGCTCCCCTTCTTCCAGCTCATTCTTTATACGAACAGGTCCGACTTGACGACAAGCAATAGAGGCATCCGAACTGTCTTCGGCCACCCCAATCATGCCTTTTAATCCGCCTGTTTTTGATCGACTGAGGTGACATGTTACGCCTTCTATCTTCGGGTCATCGAAGGCTTCGATCACGATTTTATGATCAGGTCCAAGGAAATTGAACTTCGTGTCCACGCTTCCTATTTCCTCACTATGACTTATGGACACCATTAGTACAAACACGAACAATACATTGACCATGCATTTCATGCTCATTGAAATCCTTCTATAATGGTGGATACCCACAACTATTAAAGATTGGACCATAACAATGTATCAGGAGATCCCCTAGTTTGAACTAGACAAATTCTGAATCCCCTTGACAAAAAATACAATGTTATATCTTTTACAGATGATAAAACACTCTTGAATTTGCTCAGGTCAATTAAGAAGTTAATGAAATAGCTTCTCCTATGTCCTTGACCTGAGGCACAGGTGGTACAGGTTGAGGAGGATGAGGTACTGGTTGAGGAGTAGGATTGGGCACTGGAGGACCGGGATCCGGAAAAGGAGGCGGGGTTGGATCAGGTAATGGTGATAGACGGTTTGGCCGTGATTCAGATTTAGTATGATAAAATTGGTGGTATATTTTCATGCCTTTCCTCCATCGACATTTAAGTTAATCTATTATGCTTCTCCTCGTGCTGGGTAGTTGTTCTCAGAAACCCAATCCACTGCAGACAGAAGATCCTTGAAGCTTGGCCTAGCAAAAGGCATACTATTGATGGCAGCATAGTAGAGTTCCCTAGTAGGCTGAATAAGAAACACTCCGGGTTCACCAAACTGTGTTGGCTCAGATACAGTAATGCTATTTGATACATAGAGGCCCCACTCACGCATTGAATCAATACTTTGACCATATCCAATAGTGAGTACGTTGAGTCCCCATTCATTCATAGATGTTTGTGCGCGTTCACTGGCATCACCGCTCACGACGATGACCTCTATTCCGCGCTGCCAAAAATCCTTTATATAGCGTTCAAGATCTTTAAGATAGGTCTTGCAAATTGGGCAATGTAGGCCGCGATAGAATACGATTATCGTAAACAATTGGGGGCTTTGCATAGACAACGTCCATGCACCACTAGGGAGAGTTTCTACTTTTAAGTCAGGTGTTTTTTTCGCGGCATTAAATGAAACATGGTTTATTCCTTTGATAACCAAATTCACCCTTACAGTGTTGGAATCTTTAACAAATGGTCTGCGCAATAATGGGAACACCATACAAAGCATGATGAAACACCCGCCAGCGATTCCAGATCTTTGTTGTCGGGCAAACTACACAATAGAAGATGAGGAAAAGTCACGAATCAGGCCATGAATCTAGTAGTCGACTAGTAGCCATATAGGTGTTTTAAAAATGTAAATTAATCCCAATTGTAACCATATGGCTTTTATCACTAAATTGATCTCCGAAGGTTCGTTCTTTGCTTCCTCCTGCCCGATCATCGAATAAAATATAACGATACGATCCATCGACGGAAAGATCATCCGTTACCATGAGTTGTATTCCACCACCTACGTGCGGGGCAAAACGTTTATCAGTATCATCATCGGCATTCTCTCGAGCGATATGAGAGTAGTACCAACCTCCACCTCCCAGTATAAATGGGCTTAAGCGTTTTCCGGGCAAAAGATACAAAAGCCCAGAAACTTGAACAGGGAAATAGTCTTCACGGGACGATGAAGCAAAGTCGGTAGTCCTGTAATCCGTCGAACCCTCAACTGCAAACACGGGTAGGAGATGAACACGCACTTGTGCCCCACCAAACCAATTTCCATCAACACCTTTGGGATCAAAATACGTTGCTCGGCCACCAATGGAAAGAAAACCTTTGTCCACATCATCGAAAATCTGTGCCAAGGCTGGCTGAGTCATCAAAAATAAAACAGCCATAAGGATCAAACATAGGAAACCCTTGATTGAACCTATTGAATACTTCATTAGTGTGGCTGGCAACTGTCTATTTATTTGGTTTTTCATGTATGAATATATCTTCATGCAATAACCCTATTGTATGTATATCTGTAAAAAAATATGAGGCATAGGCATCTGCTTATTAAGAATGTTGCATATCACTTCTAACATCCATGCTATGGCAATTCATTTTTCATATGATTGCAGGGCTGCCTTCTTGCTGCAAGATTATCTTCAACAACTGACTATGAGTTTATTTGAAAGTTAGGATGGGGGCTCTCCCCTGACCCTCTTCATTAGACAAGAGAGCCAGGAAGACCCTTTAACCATTTGTTTGAGTAAATCAATAGATTAGTGTTGCCCTTTTTGGCTTCCACTCTGATGCGATTGAGTTTTACTTTCAGCCGCAATGTCTTTTTTATTCTTAAGCTTTTCAGGATCAGTTGGATTTTTTTTCGCTTCAACTTCATCCATTTTCGTCAATTGATCGGACCGATTTCCAGGACCACTTCCACCTGGAAGAGATTTTTCTCCTGATGGAGCACTACGTTGAATGTTCTCCGGCACGTTTTCGGATGCCTTTTCCGCAGCCTTCTGACCTTCACCGGCAAACACTAAAGAAGTTTGAAACATTGTTCCTGTACCAGCCATCAAGCCGAATACAGATGCGACAATAATCGCAGTTTTCATTTTACCCATGAGAACCTCCTCGTTATTGAACGTTGACATTAAGGCTTCTCGATTGAAAGCCTTACGAATGAATGTTGTTAAACTTATATCCATTCTCAACGGCTGGCCACAATGGACAAAAACCATTATAGAGCTTATGAAATGTCCACTATTTAATGAAAGGACTTAACCTAGAGAGTAATTTAGACAATCTAGAGGATTGGACTTAGCTGAAAGGTTTACGCAGTCCAGAAAAAGTGGGACTTTTAGAGACATTCCAAACAGGTGCGCGAAGAATTGATTAACGCCTTGTTGATTTGAGCAAGAAAATCCTTTCGAGAGTAAGGTTTTTCCATAACAGCATATGCGCCTAGTTGTAGTGCTTCTTCACAAAATTCTTCAGAAAACAATCCGGTCACCATAATGACAGGAATATCACGAAACATCGGGGTTTTCATCAAATTGCCCAGAAGCATGAGCCCATTCATTACTGGCATTTGATAATCTGTCACAATCAAATCGAAACTATAGATGTGAAGTAAATCTATAGCCTCCTTGCCATCACCCGCCTCTTTACAGCTAAACCCATGAAATTCAAGAAAATCTCGAAGAATAATGCGAACATCTTGATCATCGTCGACTATTAATATTCGTTTTTGAGAAAATTTCATATCTTTTTCCTTTGCTTGACAGTTTCATAAAAATTCTTCCCATCACGTCGTTCTCTTCATTGTATGGACCTTGAGGGTAGAAGACAGTAGACAAGTTACGCTCTCGGCACCCTGAAATGTCTAAATAAGAAAAACCTCAATCCACTCATGCATACAATGAATGATGTCCCACAAATGTTATTTAAAAAAACTCAGAGGGAACAACTGAAAGGTCGAAAGATCAGTTTAGCTAGGGCAAAAAACTAAGTCTGGTCGGTGAGAACAACAGGATCGTATTGACTCAATATGTCAAGCGAGGGAGAAGTGCGATTGGCAGATTTTTTCCATTTGCAAATTCCTAATATTCATGTCTCAGTCTTTAAGTATTTTCTATTCCCAAGTAACTCTTTAACCAATGCCATTCAAATTTTTCAGGGTGCTCTACATAGTCATGAGGATTATCGATCACATGCTGAAGATACGTATCTTTGAGTTTCCACACCAGCTCAGAATCTTCTTTATTATGAGACACCACATCAAATGTGCCCGCATTTAGGCGAATAGTATAATGATCGATCGGAATCGTGGCATCTTCCCTATAGACTTCTATTCCAATAATTTTGTCTCCTAACATTTTTTCACCCAGTTCCAGAATCTGCTTATAAATGAGTGTCTCTCGGTGCTTGCTAAGAGCAACATTAAAGGTATTAATATATTGCAAGAATAATGTTTTTGTGTCCTCTTGAGTCACGACTCTACCTCCTCATTCGACGTCGAGCCTTCGTCTCTCTTTTTCTTTTTTTCTGCAGTAGAATGATCCTTTGCTTGTTTCGGCATCCAACGATCTTTTAATGTCTGTAAGTGTTTGCTATGAGTAAGAATGATAACTTCATCTCCTGTTTTCAATGTCGTTTCCTCATTTGCAAAATTAAATCGGTCATCTCGATAATAGCAAATCACACGACTTTCTTCAGGAAGCTCAAGCTTTGCGATCGTTACAGCATCCTCTTTCTCCACGACAAACGAAAAAAACCTCGCTTCGTCCTTAAGAACTGTGGATAATTCGACCGTATCAAGACCTCGAACCATATTCTGAAGATGGCGGCTAGTCGTGCGTGCTGGAACGATGGTTTCTTCCAGTCCAAGCTCACGGCAAATCTCCTCAAAATCCGGGTTTTCAATCGCGGTCACAACACGTGTAAAACCCATTGATCGGCCTACAAGACTCGCGATCAAATTGGCCTGATCATTATCAGCAAGACAAAACAGCATATCGGTCTGTTCAGGACCAACTTCGAGAAGAATGGCTGGCTTTCCACCGTCACCATGCAAAAAGCTGCAGTCTAATTCCTCTGAGAGTCGATCAATTTTCTCTCGATTGGACTCGATAATGATCACCTCATGCTTCTGCTCAATGAGTGCTTTTGCGGTCATCACGGTCACGACACCAGCGCCAACAAAGGCAATTCTCATCGTTCCTCCGATCTTCTACCAATCCATGTCCCTGGAAAGAACAGGATCAACCACGCTAAAATTTCAAGTCTTCCCATAAGCATATCAACACACAGAACGCCTTTGAGCATGGCAGGCAGATCCGAGCTCGTGATGCCAGCTGAAAGTCCTGCAGTGCCAGTGGCCGAGACAACCTCAAACAGTGCGTCCAAGGGATCATATCCCATGATGACAAAGGGAAACCAGGAAATAAGAACCACAGCTCCGAAAAGAAGAATAAGGGTCAAGGCTTCTCGAATTTGGCTGTCAGATAACCGCTCGCCATGAATCCGTGGTTCAACCACTGTATGTCTTGGCACACAGATTCGTAAGATGAAAATCTGCAGCAGTCGTAGAAAAATTAAGAGACGGAGAATTTTGAACCCTCCAGCCGTCGACCCGGTGCCGCCACCAATCATCATAGCTACAATGAGCGTTAGTTTTGATCCGGGGTCGAAGTCTGCGAGATTGTGAGTAGCAAAACCTGCTGTTGATTGAGCTGAGAACGCCATTAGCGGGGCAGAGTGTAATGAGTCAGAGAACGAAAGTGTATTAGATTGCCACAGACACCACCCCAAAAGAAGTGAGACGATCATTCCACTGATCACCAGTGCTCGAAGTTGAACGATATGCATTATCGGGGGATATTTTCTTTGACTCACTACATGATAAAACGCAAGAGGAACTGCTCCTAACACGCAACTCCCAATCACCCAGGCTTGGGAAGACCAGGCATTGAGCCCCGCGAGACTTCCGTCGTGAGGAGCAAAGCCACCAGTAGAGACCGCGGCAAAGGTGTAGAGTATTGATGAAAACGGATCAACCCCTAGCAACCATAGCCCGATGATGCCAAAACAGGTCAATCCGCCATACACCATTAGCACTCGGTTCGTATGCTTCTTCGTTCCGCCAACAAGGTCTTCTTGGTCAGCTTCACTGGCTGATAAGCCTTTCGCGACCAACCCGGGTTCGGCTACGAGGGCAAGCGACAGCACAACAATACCTAACCCGCCGTACCACTGCATCCACGCACGAGCAAACAAAAAGGTCGAGGATGTTCCCTCTAACGTGGATAGTGTACTCAACCCTGTTGTGGTCCCACCAGAAATGGCTTCAAAGAAGGCATCCTGAAAACTTAGCCCTGCCGCCATCATCGGATAGGACATAATTAGCGGTGTAAATAAAAACATTAGAGCAACAAGGACCATGCCTTCGTTCGGTTGAACTCTGGTGGGAACATGCAAGCGACTCAAAAACCCGCCTAGGATTACTAAACTCACGATGATCAGAATATATCTCATGGTGCTCTCAGTATCATGAAACAGAAGAGAAACACTAAATGGCACAAGCGTGAGCCCTGCCAAAACCAAGCACAGTTGTCCAAAATATTTGAATATCACCCGGAGGCGGACAGCATGTCGCAAAGCCGCAGCTTGCTTGATCATAGAATCTGCTTTCCCATTTCTTACAGGACTTCCTTATTATGGATCATCTGTTCATCCCTAGCCACTTCAAATTCGGGCTATTCCCACTTACTTTGATGATGTGTGTGGTTGTTGTCAAAAGACGCAATACAGACCTAGAGAGAGGAAAACCATGGCAAAGTCGTGTTCTTGTGAAAGTTGCTTGAGTTAAATCTTGCAGCTTCTTTTCACAGTCTTATGTGGTAGGAAAATGTTTGCGATCGGAGTGACAAGAGTGAAAAGAGACTTGATAACTCAAAGAAAGGACATTTCATATCATCTTGAAAATCATTGAGCTTCACTCATAGCAATTGGGGTTCTCAAACACGATTTCACGGTAATGATAAGTTTCAAGTATTGCATAGGGTCTCACTAGCATAACGATTAAAAACCCACCGCACCGCCACTTTAGAGATTCATATGAGTAAAACTACAGGTATATCCCTATACTCGTCCTTTCACAAAACCAACAATCGCAAAGATGAGAAATACAACGAACAGAACCCATGCAATTTGAGTGGCAGCTCCAGCCACACCAGATAGACCTAAAAGCCCAGCAATAATTGCGATGACCAGAAAAGTGATTGCCCAGTTTAACATAATGCCCTCCTTAGTTATGAAATAATTAATTTATAAAACAAATTCTAGACATTTAGATGTTCGGACCTGACGAACCCGCAGGATAGGTCTTGAGTTCTACATGTCCCTTATTCCAAGCGGTGGTTATTGGATCCATAATCCGCCACATTTCCTCGACTTCATCATCTCGAACGAAAAGAGTCGAATCACCCTCAAACGCATCAAGGAAAAGGTGCCCATACGCCGGAATCTCTTGCTTGGTGAGTGTAGTTTTCAATTCAAACTCTTCTAAATCAAAAGCTTCGCCGGGTCCATTGAAATTAACAGTAATGCTAATCCTGTCAGGATTGAGCTGCATGCGCAGCACATTAGCCGACGGACATATATCCGTTCCGAATGCCAAATGGGGAACATCTTTAAAATAAATAGCTATTTCCTGCCGGTCATGGTTCAAAGCTTTGCCGGACCTCAATGTAAACGGCACACCGGCCCATCGCCAGTTATCAATCCATAACGTGACTTGGGCAAAGGTTTCTGTGCCTCGCTGAGCATCGACTCCCTCCTCGTCTACATACGCAGGAATGGCTTTACTTGCTATGGTACCAGCGCTATATCTGGCTCGCACTGTATATTGTTCCACTTCTTTGGGACTCATTTGTCTAACGGCTCGCAGCAGATCGACTTTACGATCTCGAAAATCTCGGTCATGAAAAGAAATAGGTGGCTCCATGCCGATCAAGCAAAGGAGCTGAAGAAGGTGGTTTTGAATCATATCCAATAAAGCCCCCGACGTATCATAGTAAGACGCGCGACCTTCCAAGGCTAAGGTTTCGTCCCAAACAATCTCAACCCTTTCGATGTGATGGTTATTCCAGCATGGCTCAAACAAACGATTGGCGAAACGAAACCCTAAAGTATTTTTCACCGTTTGTTTCCCTAAGAAGTGATCAATGCGAAACACATTTTTTTCCGAAAAATCCTTCTTGAGAAGTTGATTGAGCTTTTGAGCTGTCTTCAGATCCTCTCCAAACGGCTTTTCTACGATTAGCCGACTTTCCTCATGAAGCTTTAGTTGACCAAGAGCTTTGATGGTTGGCACAAACACCGCCGGAGGTAAAGCCAGGAAAAAGAGGAAAGGGTCTGTCGAAGATCCAAGTGCATGTTTAATCTGTTCGTGATCTCCCGTGTTTGCGATGTGTTTGTACTCAATTCGTGAGATGATCTGTTCCTCGCATTCTTTACTAAAATTTCCAGAATGACTTTTCAGCAGTTTTTGTGCGTACTCACGATACTCCGAAGTATTCCATTCTCTTCTTGATAGGGCCAAGATAGACAGATCGTCAGGTACGCGCTCTGCCTCAACCAAATGCATAAGTGCTGGCAAAAGATAGCGAGTCGTCAAATCACCGGATGCACCAAAGATGACCAATTGATGAATCATTTCGCGACTCCTCTAAAGTTGTAATCAATATGTATCATGGTCGTGAGTTTGTCTGGCACTTTGGACTTGATAGCCTAAGAAGCAGCCATCCTCCAAATCCCGCTATCAATGGAACCAGAAGAATTTCTGCCTTAGCCGCGGCAATGAGACTTGCATCCTGAAAAGCTAAATTGGCGATAAAAATAGACATCGTAAATCCAATACCTCCGAGCCAACCGACTCCATAAATTTGTCGCCATGTCACACCTTCGGGAAGGGTTCCCATACTCATGCGAACAGCCACCCAAGTAAAAAACGTGATCCCAAGTTGCTTTCCAAGCAGAAGACCAACCATAATTCCTATAGGCACGGAATGAGACAGCACATCAACAATATCATCCTTTATCACAATTCCTGCATTGGCCAAGGCAAATAGGGGGCATTACTATAAAGGCTACCCAAGGATTAAAAATATTTTCGAGACGTTGGAGTGGAGCCTGTACGAGTTCCCCACTGACTTTTACAGCTTCTGCGGCCTCAGCCTGTCCTACATTAGACAGTACGGGAGTATGGGCCGAACCTTTTTGCTTGAACACACTCAAAAATTTTTCAGCTTTTTGCGTAAATTCTCTTTGACGAATCTTCGACTTGGCAGGAATGGTCAAGGCGACAAGGACACCAGCAACGGCAGCGTGAATGCCAGATAATAAAAAGGCAAGCCAAACTCCTCCAATGCCTAAAAAGGCATACACAAGAGAATATCGAATACCAAGGACATTGGCGCCAAAGAGACAGAGTAGACTCAAACCAGCCACAGCGAGAGGAGCTACCACAATATGGTCTGAATAAACCAAGGCAATAATGACTATCGCCCCTAAATCATCCACGATAGTAAATCCCACGAGAAAAACTTTCAGGCCAAGAGGAATCCTGTTAAAAGGGCCAAAATCCCCAGTGCAAAGGCTATATCCGTGGCCATAGGAATGCCCCAGCCTGCTTCACCAAGATGGCCATAGTTAAAATAAAGATAGAAGCCAGCAGGAACGATCATTCCACCAAACGCCGCAGCGAGAGGTAACACCATCTGGCGAGGCTCTGAAAGTTCACCAACCAATATTTCCTGTTTAATTTCCAACCCACCACAAAGAAAAATACAGCCATGAGGCCGTCGTGAATCCACTTGAGTAATGGTTTTACTAGGATGGCTTCTCCAATCCCAATAACGACGGAGGTTTGCCACAATGTGAAATACGTATCTGTGAATGGAGAATTGGCCCACACCAAGGCGATGACGGTCATGAAACCTAACAGGATCCCACTGCTGGCTTCGTATTGAATGAAACGATTGAACGGCGAAAATACCGTTTCAATTGGAGGTTCGTCTGCAGACTCCTTGGCCTTTTTAATAAGATTCATGGCTTACATTATTGCTCTGTTAGGAAAATTGTGATGTATGCCGTTGCTTCGGAGTAGATGATAATACAGTCCTCGGTCACAATATACTGTACAAAACTCAGAGTAAGAGATGGATTTATATTCCAGAAAAAAGGAAGGAAAACTTATTCAACTAAAGCATCATAAAGCTCAAAAAATGATATTTCTTAAAAAGGTTTAGTTTTGTCGCTGTTTTTTTACCACACACTACACCACGGCAAATGTTTTTATGAAAACTTTTGCACTCACCATATACATTATTGAGTTTATTCAAAATTATTGCAGTAAATACAATTTGACCTTCAAGAAGGTGATCGCATACCCAGTATGGATCCTACAGTAGAGAAGCTCATTGAAAGTAAAAATTTGATAGGCTTGGCGAGTCACTTGAAAGGTCTCCCGGCACCGGAAATAGCAGACCTACTCACCAACTTTTCGGATGTTCATTACGCAGAAATTTACCAAAACCTTCCTTTCGGAAAACAGGTAGAGACGTTCTCACATTCAGATAAAGAAAAACAAAAAACTTTAGCTATTGAACTCACCGACCAAGAAGCGGCGACACTTTTATCAAACCTTTGTCATGAAGACCGGACTCGTTTCTTAGAGAACCTACCGAGTGAAACAAGGGATAAATTTCTTCACTTGCTAAGTCATGAAAATTCAACCACTTCACGTCAATTGTTGAGTTTTCCTATCGAAAGTGTTGGACGGCATATGACGCCAGATTTCATCACGGTTCTACCGGACTGGACCATTGAAAATGGCCTTAGCACATATTCGTATCAAAGGACAGGAAACAGAAATGGTGGGCACGATTTATGTCACAACGGAAGATGGCACACTCGTCGATGCACTTGAATTAGAGGAATTTATACTAGGAAATCCCTCTGACCACATTCACCAAATTATGGATCATTTATTTGTGACACTCTCACCAGAAGATGATCGAGAGGAGGCGGTACGAAAAATCCAAAAATACGATCTTTATGCAATTCCGGTTATCGATGAGCAACATCACCTAGTAGGCGCTATCACAGCAGAAGAGATTACTGAAGATTTTCATAAAGGGGCATCGGACATTTATTCGTATGCGTCAGATGTTGGCGACTCACAAAGACTTGGCTCGTAAGGTTGAGAAACACAATAAAGAAATTGCTGCCTAGTATGACTACCTGCGAGAGCTACTAGAACCTCCTAAATCTTCCAAGCGACGGATTGGTTATGTTCAGCAGTAAGAACATGACGAACCCTTTTTCGATAAAGAAACCAAATTGTTGACTCTTGATGGGTTGTGGTAAGCGGATCAACAGCATAATACTGATATTGACTTCGATGGCTTTTTCACTGTGGAGCACACTCGACAGCATGGCACCCAGGTTCGGTAAAGGCTAAAGGAGGTTTTCTCAGCCCCATTTTTAAAGAAGAATTGGATATCATAATTTGTGATTTCCAATTTTCCAGCTCCTCCTTCGTCAATTAAAACATAAAATCTTTCGGAAATCGTTGAACATTGCGATTGACAGCCTGATTGAGTGCTCTGGTTTCTACTCCATATAAATCGGCTAAATCCCAGTCGAGCATCACTTTTTTACCACGGATCAGGTAAATCGCACTCGCGATACGTTCAACTGGGATCACAGATTTAGAACTTTTCTTGGACATGATCCGCCTCTACGCATCCTCGAAAGAACAACTAAGATGACCAGTATACGTATTACGCTACCACTCCAGGGAACATCAGAGAGCCCTCAGCCAATCGCTCGTCGAAGGTGGGCTCGCCCCCTCCTGCTCGCAACAGCGCGTGTGCCTTGATGTTGTAAGGAGACTAGCGAAAGCACAAAGAGAGAACTAACATCGAAACACACACACAAAGCTGAACACGTCCTCCTCGAGATCACCGTGTCCATCAAGTTTGCCCAGTGTTTCTGCGCGCCCGTGTTGTGCCTATGGTTGTGCCCGCGAGCACTCTCATTTAACACATCATCACCCAAACACACTAGAAAACTCCTCGAAAACGTAATAGTTTCCACGAGGTTATATAAACGGCTTGAAATTGAAAGCCGGCACTTCGGGAACCCGTTTTTGTCGGTATTTTCTCATTCCTGCTGCAACCTACCTCTCTTCAGCTCACTCCGTTCTTAGATCGTAATATAGAAATATGGGATAGCATTAAACCTTTACATAACTAACCCCCGACGACACACGGTTGAGAAGAAAAGGCTCATGGGGAGGATTCATTTCATCACTCACAATAAAGGAACGGCATCATGACAACTGACATCAGAAAAAACCAGAGGAAGAGATTGGCAAGCGGGGAAAATCTCCATGACCAGCGGTCGCTCAATATCAAGGAGACGGCAGCCTACACGGGCCCCCCTGTCCAAACGATCTACACCATGGTCTCCCAACGACGGATTCTTTACGTCAAAGTCGAGCGCCTCACAAAATTCGATCGAACCCTTCTGGATAAGTGACTCCGTGACCATGCGGTGCTTCTCATGTCCCACACATCGTGAAAACCGTCGTCGACCATGGGGGTCGCAATCGAGCGTCAGAATCTAGGGTTACATAGGTGTTAGAAAAAGCGCGAAATGAGGACAAAACCAGGCAAGAGTTAGCTAACAGAAGCAAATAATGGTAAAGTGGTGATTCGCCAATGGTGATAAGGGTTTATGCGTCTTATTGTTAACTTACGCGATCCCAAAGCAGGCGCGCTACCGGGCTGCGCTACGCCCCGACAGATGATGTGAAACCAAACTGATGTATTAAAAGATCTTTGGCCAACCGCAAGGCTTGCCCACGGTGGCTAATGGCACTTTTCTCAGCCATGGTCATTTCGGCCAAGGTTTTCTGGGCCTCTGGAACATAGAATACTGGATCATACCCGAAACCATGGCTCCCGTAAAACTTATCGGCAATTTCGCCCTGCAACACCCCTTCAACAAGTTCGGTATTGCCGTCGGGATCAGAGAGAACGATGACCGTGAGAAATCGAGCCGCACGTTGACCGGCAGGAATACTCTGAAGTTCTTGTAATAGTTTTTTACAATTGTCTTGATAGGTGGCAGATTCTCCAGCATAACGTGCCGCATACACACCTGGGCGCCCCTCTAACGCTTCAACTTCTAAGCCCGTATCATCAGCCAAGGCCCAATGGCCAGTTCTCTCTGCCGTTTCTCTAGCTTTTTTGACCGCATTTTCCTGACAAGTCTTGCCATCCTCGACAACTTCCGGCAAATCGGGAAAAGCCTCAAGTGAGAGAAAGGTGATGGGTAACTCCGTCAGCAATGCACAGATTTCCTCCACCTTATGCTGATTTCTTGTCGCCAGCACCACGGTCTTCATCTCCACATTCAATTAATTCAGGCTCCCTACCAACTCTTTTTGAAGCTTGACCAAATCTTGAATTCCGCTCCAACCTAAGGCCACAAATTCATCCATATCTTCTTTTGAAAAGGGTGCATGCTCGGCCGTACCCTGCACTTCAACCATGCGTCCGTTGCCAGTCATAACCAGATTCATATCCACATCCGCTTGCGAGTCTTCTTCATACGCCAAATCCAACCGAACTTCGCCCGCAACCTTTCCAACACTAATGGCAGCCAAATAATCCAACAAAGGACATTGCTTAATGCGGTTTTTGGCTTTCAACATAGCAAAAGCATCAGCTAACGCGATAAACGATCCAGTAATTGAGGCCGTTCGCGTGCCTCCATCAGCCTGAATCACATCACAATCAATCCATACAGTCCGTTCTCCCATTTGATGCATATCCGTCACAGCCCGAAGCGCCCGCCCTACTAACCGTTGAATTTCCAATGTTCGCCCGCCCTGTTTACCCTTGCTCGCTTCTCGAGACATCCGATCATGCGTTGATCGAGGAAGCATCCCATATTCCGCGGTAATCCACCCTTGTCCCTTATCGCGCAAAAATGGTGGAACTTTTTCTTCAACAGAAGCCGTACAGACCACTTTCGTTTCGCCCATTTCAATGAGGACCGAGCCTTCTGCATATTTCGTAAAAGGACGCGTGATCTTGATCGGACGAAGATCTCGTGGGCCTCGATTATCAGTCCTGACAATTTCAGATGGTAACAAGGTCATTCCTTTCAGAGACAATCAGTAAAAAATGGAGATGAATTATAGAGAGCACTTTCCCAAAAAACAACATGAATACCCATGAGTTTAAATACCAGAATTCCTTCAGCCCCACACCGCCACAGCTCTCCTAACCTGTAAAACTCCGACCTGCTTTCACCTTGGCTTTTGACGCCTTTGAATCACTCGTTTGGCAAAAAGTAACCCCACAATTAGAACAACAATAAAAACAATAAATTCTGTCTCATAAGGAAAATTATACGGCATTGTCTCAGAAAGCACTGAAAACACTACAAGGACGCGCACAGATTCATTGACTGCTAAAGATGCCCATGATAAATTCGAATTCCTTCCGACGCAACCATGCACGATCCCCGCTTACTCTATGACAGCCGTGACTCCCTTCGTGAGCAACTAGGTCCGCGAGGCACAGATGTGCCCTGGGACACCATTCAATCTCTTTCCGAGAAACGCCGCGCTCTAATTCGACAAATCGAAGACCTGCGTCACCAACTCAAGCAGGGATCCGACCAAATAGCCCAATTAAAACGAAATAAACAACCAGCAGAAGAACCCATGGCTCGGCTGAGGCAAACGCGGGAAGAAATTCAAACTTTGGAGGGCACATTACGCAACGTGGAGGACCCGCTGCGAGATCAGGCACTTACGATTCCCAATTTGCCCCATCAATCGGTTCCCAATGGCACGGATGAGCAAGCCAATCAGGAAATCCGTCGTTGGGGTGAACCACCAGCCTTTACCTTCACGCCACGCTCACATCACGACCTTGGGGAAAAATTGGGCATTCTTGATTTTCCACGTGCCACTAAAATTTCCGGAGCTCGTTTTTCCATTGGCATAGGCCTAGGCGCACAACTGGAACGAGCTCTAGCTAATTTTATGTTAGATGTCCATACCCAAGAACATGGGTATACTGAGGTTTTGCCTCCAGTCATTGTAAACCGCTCAAGCATGACAGGGACCGGACAATTACCAAAATTTGAAGAAGATGCTTTTCATTTACAGACCGAAGACTTCTTTCTCATCCCTACAGCCGAGGTCCCGGTCACCAATTTTTATCGTGACGACATCCTGCAATCTGACCAATTGCCTATTCGTTATGTCGCTCATTCATCCTGCTTCAGGCGGGAAGCCGGTTCCTATGGGAAAGACACGCAAGGCTTAATCAGAGTGCATCAGTTTCAAAAAGTGGAACTCGTTAACTTTGTCTATCCAGATCAATCCTATGACGAATTGGAACGGTTAACCAACGCCGCAGAAACGATTTTACAAAAACTCCAATTGCCTTATCGCGTCATGGCCCTATGCACAGGAGATCTAGGATTTTCAGCCGCTAAAACCTATGATTTGGAAGTCTGGCTTCCATCCCAAAAACGTTATCGAGAAATTTCGTCCTGTAGTAACTTTGAAGCATTCCAGGCCAGACGCGCGAATATTCGGTTCCGTTCTAAGAAAGAAAAACCCCAGTTTGTCCATACACTCAATGGCTCAGGACTGGCTGTTGGCCGAACAGTCGTCGCTATCCTCGAAAACTACCAACAAGCCGACGGATCGGTTACAATTCCTGAAATACTGCAACCCTATCTGCATGGAGTTACAAGCATCAAACCCTCAAGCCAACGATAATCAAACCATTTACCATCAGAGATCTTTGGAGGGGTGCTAGAGTGGTCGAATAGACCGGTCTTGAAAACCGGCGTGGTGCAAGCCACCGTGGGTTCGAATCCCACCCCCTCCGCCATATTTTTCAATAGGTTGCGAAGACCTCTTCTCCCAATCCCAATCTGACAACCTACCGAGTGTAACCGTATTTGTAACCTTTTGCCTCGCAAAGAATTGATTCTGCTGTTCTGCCGCTCTCTTTAAGTCTGCTTCACTTGTAATGTTATAGCGGTCAAACACTGACCGCGTCTTATGTCCTGAAATTTTCATTGCCACCGTTTCAGGCACCCCGGCCCTTACCAAATTCCTAACCCCTGTTCGCCGAAGGTCGTGAAAGGTTTTGCCTACTAGACCAACTCTCTCACAAGCCGCTTTCCACCCTTGCTGTAACTGAGAAAAGGATTTCCCATTATGATGACACACATACGAACACTCTGGAAATTTCTGATCACGAAACTTTTTCGCTTCAACCAAAACATGATAAAGATCATCTGCCATAAAAATGACGCGAGGCGTTTTGGTTTTAGTTTGATTGGAGGATAATCTGATACATTGATCTTGAAAATCAACTTGATCCCACCTTAATCCATTTTCTCCGATAATTTCTCGAAGGCGCATTCCCGAATAGTAACCGATAGTCAATGGAATCTGGATATGAAATGGTGAAACCTCTCGCAGGGCAAGAAACTCTTCGTGAGTAAAGAAACCCTCTCGAACATTAGTTTCCGTCAATTTTGGGAAGTGGGGTAACCGCCCAACTTTTGCAGGAGTCTCACGAGATCCTAGAACCATCATCCGATGCAGACAATCCAATTCCCTATTGATCGTGGCATTCGCCGCTCCTTCCTTTAATCGCATCGAGATGTACACCCCCAACTTCTCACTTGAGATGGCACAGATACGAATCCCTCCAAAACTCTTACGTAGATGCTTGATGTGTTCTACACGCCTTCCCCAGGTTTTCCTCCCCTTCAATTCATATTCTTGTTGAAGCAGTAGGACCAAATCCTCAAAGCGCGTTCTATTGACCACTGGCCCCTCTCGTTGCCCTTCGAGGACTTTGGCTTCTGCCTTGCGCAAGACAGCTTTAGCCTCTCGCTTCTCATACTTTCTGGTACTCTGGGCGACAGGATGTCCGTTATCATAATACTTCATCCACCAAGGCCCGGTTTCTATCCGCTCTCCCGTCTTGGGGTCCGTTTTCTTGCGACGATATAACATGCCCATATCCTCTGCCCTTTCCTTATGAATCCAGCAAATCCTTCATCGGTACCTTAAGTGCCTCCGCCAGTTTCTTCAAGGTTGAAAGTCTCGGATCAAACACGCCCGTTTCAATGCGGGCGATCGTAATATGTCCCACATCTGCTAGTTGAGCCAAGGCTCGTTGAGACAGGCCCTGCTGCTTGCGAATGTGAGTGAGTCGAGTCAACATGCTATCATTTAAGATAGCAACATTTCTCAGCCTTATCAAGGGTTAATTGGTCTCCGTAATTTTATTGTGGTCGATAAAGCTATCCATATCTCGTACATCCAGATGAACCCGTTTCCCAACCCGGACAGCCGGAATATCCCCACTCCAGATCAAGTGCCGAACAGACCACACTGAACGGCCAAGATAGATGCCCGCCTCAGGAATGGTATACAAGCGCTTAGAAATGGGGTCATTGCGTGTCATGATCTTATCCGAATTCAATTAGGTATCTGCTCATGCTCAGTTATTAGGGGACTCCTCCCATACCTTTCACTGGCCAATCACTGAAGGGCTGAGGTCCCTCCTCCTGTAGGTCGTCGATCGTTCATAGTCTGAATCTTCTGTAGAATCGAGAGTGTTGCGTACCTCACAACTTCACAAGGTTCACAGGGTAATTCTATTTCTTTCTTCTTTCTTATATTCTTTTCCTTCCCTTTTATTGTGAAGAAGAGAAGAAAAAGAATAAAAAGAGAGAAATACCCTGTGAACCTTGTTAACCCTGTGAGTTGCCTTCCAAATGTATCCCCAACAAGACGCGCTGGGTTTTACCATCAATTTCACGCTGCACTTCCTGCCAGTTTGGCGTCCAGGCTTTGGCCCGTTTCCAAAACGCTACGTTGGGCAGTGGTGTCTGGCCGTGCTGTTCGGCAAACAATTCATACGCCTCATACACCTCCGTCTTACGGACCATCCCCTGGGGATCAGGCCGGAGCGCGGTCGAGAGAAATTCCGCAATGGGATCAACGTCGTTTTGATAGTCCCGTAAGGCGGCGGTCATACTTGGAGAGACCGTAAACCCCCTCTGTCGGAGTGGGCCCCATACTTCAAGCACTTTATTCAATAACCCACTCAATTCCTTCGGATCATGCAACTGTCGATCAAGTGCAGTTCGAGACAGTTCCCTGCCTGTCCCTCGGAACGTCCGCTGAAAGGGCGCCACGAGCCAGCGGTCCCAGAAGGCCGGCGAACTATCTCGCGTGCGCGGTAAGTGATTTGTGGAAAAGATCAAGCGTGAATAGGGGGTAAACTCAAAGGCTGGGCAAAATTTATTCTCTCCGACCAAGCGATCTTCCCCCGTAATGGCTTTGAAAATTGAAGTCCCTGCCAAACAATCCGTCGGAAGATCAGGACAGATGTTGGCTAATTTTCCATATAGCCGAGCCGAGGCAAATCGGTTCTTTTCTAAGTCATGGAGACTCATTCCCGTCACATTGTCTTTCCCGACAAATCGAATTAGCAGAGACAGAAAGGTACTTTTTCCATTCCCACCAGCTCCATATAAGGCAATGGCCTTTTGTAGGGACCGATCTGGAGTCACAATATCCGCGGCCATTTCATAAGCCAAGGAGGGATTATCTTGTGGAAACACGGATTGGATGAACGCATCAATCTTTGGACAGATCGCGGAAGGATCGAATACCACTGGAATTTGAATGGGGGATAACCAGTCTGGGGAATGAGGAGAGAATTCTTTCGTGTCTAGATGGAGCAGGCCATTGAGCACATTAATTTGATTTACCGGAGGACGTTCCCATAATTCTGGGGCATCAATGGCAAGATATTTCTCCACCTCATCTGTCCGATGGGAACTCCACTTCTCACTCCGGCCTCCCTGCTGTAAAGCCTTCTTTACCATCGATTTGATTTCCTTCTTGGCTTCGCGACGATAGGCTCCATCTTGATAGATATACAGATGCTCGGCGCTATCCGTCGCAAAGGAAGCCTGTTGCCTTAGAATTTCCGCGAGCGCTGCGGTGGAAATAGCTGTCGATGCATTGAAGGAGTTGTTCTCCAGAAAATTGTTTCGTATCGTCATCGTGATGCTCCTTTCATGAGTGATGTGAGTGCATGAGGTGAACCGCCTTGG
Organism: Nitrospirales bacterium; assembly: GCA_965223295.1. GTDB lineage: Bacteria > Nitrospirota > Nitrospiria > Nitrospirales > UBA8639 > Nitrospira_E. The sequence continues at coordinate 863,727 of CBDCWC010000002.1, forward strand.
GACAAAAATCCCTGGGCTGGTTTGTTGTTTCGCTTCTTGTGGCCCTTCTCTGAATCCTTGTTCGCTCTCATAGATGATTGGGGTCCTGTCGTAAAAAAATAGACAATTGATATCTTTCAGATAATCAGAAACTTCCTAAGAAAGCAAGACAAAACTCCTTTAAAATCAATAGTTTATGGGCATATAACTCACCAAAGACTTCCATACCCAAACAGCTAAGCCCATAGAAACTTGCAGGAATTTTGAGCTTGGTTAGATAAGAAATGAGGAGGAGAAAACTAGGTCGAAGGGGGATACAGGAGCGTTTTCAAGAATATCTTCGTAGCTGGCGGCCAATTGTCATCATAGAAACGACGGATTTTGTCAGCCTCATAATGAAACTCAGTTCCGAATTCACGGCACCTAGAGTACGCCAATAGAGCAAACACCAATCGCTCAGGATTCACGGTGTGCCCCAAGGGTTTGCCGACTGTCTTCCGTTCACGGGCATAATCAATCATCATCCTCACCATGTCTTGGGGAATGGGGGCTTCATCGCTCTCGTTAATGATGGACATCATTGTCTGCTGATCTTTATCAGGAGGACCGGAGACATCTTCCAGGAGATCGTCGAGATAAGAGAATATGGTGACAGGATTAGAAACAAGGCTGGTCTTGATCTTCTGAGTGAGGGGGCCACGTGGAACTTTGCGGCTGGATTTCTTGTGCCCCTCACATTCCGGAGAAGATGATTCTGGGAAATCGAACTGAGATGGGTCATGAACGGCTTGAAGGAACCGGCCGATTTTTTCCACAAAGACTGAGAGGTTTCTCGGAGCAGTTTCCCATTTCCAAAAACGCTTCTTATTTGGACCACTGATGTCCAGTTGTGTAGGAGGGCAGTGAAATATTTGACCGACTGCGATACACAAAGATTCATATTCGTCCAACATTTTTCTATACGTTGCCACCTCATATACTTCATCCCCATCATCAACATCTTGAGTTTTCTCCGATGGCCGATGGCAGTCCGGCCTCATGACCTTTTTCTCGAGGATATACCCTGGAAGAAAGACACCGACCTGGGCTTTGCAGAGGTGCAGTAACGCATCTTGTGCCTGACCCCGTGCTTGGGTCGTAATGAACATGGGATTGTAAGCCGCGCCCTGTTCCTCTCGAGTCAGGAGATGAGGCATCGCATTCTTGGACTCTGTGAAACTTTCTACCGTTTCCATGCGACTCATCCGATAGAAATGCCAGATTTGGTCAAAGACAAGCGGATGTCCCATCAGCATGGCCGATGACTCCAACGCCTTCCGCAAATCTTCGAGGTGCAGCTGCTGGAGAAACTGCGTGAAATAGGACCAGGCTTCTTCGTCGGGTGGATAGCCGGGCCATGCGAGTGCGCTTTCCTCATTAGATTTGAGTAAAACTTGATGCGCTTCCCACACACTGGGCGCATAGAAGTCTTCAGGGAGTGTGGTCTGGAAATCAAGCAGTGGCTTCGATGGGACGTCGTGCTTCACTTTAGATGGAGACGCAGTCGACTTTGAAGTACGACCCGATTTTTTTATCGGTGATTTTTTCAAGGTCGTCCTGTTCGTTGGCATAACTCTGCCTAGCTCTCTATGGGTAATCCATTCAGAGAATGTTATTGGCCTTATATTATTAAGACACAAACCCGGCATAACGACAAGCCAGGATTTTTGTGCCCAGAAAAACCATTGAACAAGGCCCCCTCCCTCTCTACTCGGGCGATCCATGTGGCGTTCCAGAGGCCCGATTGAAAGGAGAAGCCAGAGCCGAAGAGAAACACTATAGGGATAACTCTATAGAGAGATATGTGTAGGGGGGCACACCCTGGAAGCAGAAGGGCGAGGTGAGGTAAAGGATCGATACAGGATGGGTTGGAGGTTGGGCCTCCTCAATCAGGAGGACAGATGGGGTCAGAACGATCAGAGAATGGCTACGGGATGAGTGGGCACTGGATGGTGAAGAGGGAGCAGCTAGAGAAGAGAACCCCTAGCCAGAAGACAAAGTCTCTCTGTGGAGACAGGATGGGGATGGGAATTTTGAGGTGCCCAGAAATCTAGGATCGAACGCAGGACATACAAGAATTTACACCCTTGATCTTCCCACAGAGTGCCGGACACTAAGTTAAGAATTATGAACTTGAATCGATAGCCATTCTAAGGCATCCCGCTTATGCTTGATCTTCCCCTGGAATATCGGACACCGAGTTAAGAATTATATAATAATTCGAAACGAGGTGTTGAATGAAGCGAACACGCAGGTATCACAGTCGGGAATTTAAGCAAGAAGCGGTCGCGTTGGTGATGGAGCAGGGCTACAGTTGTGCGGCCGCTGGTCGGAGTATAGGTGTGAGTGGTGCGTTGATTGGGCGGTGGAAGGACGAACTGGAAACCCATAAGGCGGGAGCCTTTCCCGGACAAGGAAAACGCACCGCTGAGCAACAGCGGATCCATGAGCTCGAAGCCGAGAACCGTCGTCTTCGGATGGAGCGAGAGATCTTAAAAAAAGCCACGGCCTTCTTTGCCAAGGAAAGCGCATGAGGTATCAATTTATTGATAAGCAGAAGAAGGCCTGGCCCGTCACTCTCATGTGTGGCGTTCTGAACGTCTCTCGAAGTGGCTATTATGATTGGAGCGCCCGGGGCCAGAGGCAGCACGTGAGCTCGAACTATACCCTAGATAAACGGATACGCGAGATCTTTGCTGAGCATCGCCAACGGTATGGCGTGCCACGGATTACGAAGACCTTACACCATGAGGGCCTCAGGTGTAGCGAGAATCGCATTGCTCGAAGAATGCGGGCACTGGGGCTAAAAGCGATTCAGACAAAGAAATTTAAAACCACGACCGACTCGAAGCACTCAAAACCAGTCGCACTCGACCTGCTCAGGCAAGACTTTCGCGCTGAGACTCCGAACCAGAAATGGACCAGTGATATCACCTATGTCTGGACGAACGAGGGGTGGCTCTATCTTGCGGTGGTGATGGATTTGTATTCACGAGCAATTGTGGGATGGTCGATGAACCGACGAATGACGCAACAACTGGTGTGTGATGCCCTGAGCATGGCCTTGGGCCGTCGGGACTTCCCAAAGGGCACTATTCTCCACTCTGATCGTGGCAGCCAGTATTGCTCAAAACGCTATCAGCGATTGATTGAGAACAATCAGTTGCGTTGTAGCATGGGGCGAAGGGCGACCTGCTACGATAATGCCGTCACAGAAAGTTTCTTTCACACGCTGAAAGTCGAACTCGTTCATCGAATGCGATACACGACGCGACGCATGGCGAAAGTCAGTATTTTTGAGTACATTGAAACGTATTACAATCGGCAGAGAAGGCATTCGGCTATCGGACATCAGATCCCGATAGTATTTGAACAGGCAGCTTAACTCGGTGTCCGGTGCCGTGGGGGAAGATCAGCTGAACATTTTAGCAGTTTCACTACGACGTAGTGATTCGCAAGGTTAGGCCGAAACCGTCGATAAGTAAGTTAAAGAAGACGTGAATGGGAAAGGCTTTTAAGAACTTAGAGAAATGAAGATGGGAAATACTGGGGAAAAAATTAACTGCAAATTTTGTGGGGCTTTGGTGATTCCTGAGAATTCACAAGGGGAGTGGGAATTTTGCAACTATGATATTTGTTACAAAAATTTCCATGCCACAGATCAAGAACCGACTGGAGATTTCCTACAGGAAATATCTGTGGAATATGAAAAAAAAACTACCAAAGAATTTTTTACTATTTCAGTCTGGTTGATTGTCGTTACTGTGGTATGCCTGGCCCTTGGTAGCTTTATCGAGTTCCTGATACCTATCGCGCTACTAGCAGGTTTCTCCGTTATTCTTTTCGTACCAAAAACCATCTTTCATGGTTCAACCGTGTTGGCCTCACTGCTGTCGGTTAGAGGGAGCCAAATCTTTCAAACTACACTGTGCCTTATTATTCCCCTGACCCTAAGCTATTGGTTTCTCAAAGACGTGCCATCATTAGATCTTAGAAATATGTCAAGCCAGCTTATTTCTCCAGGATTTCTCCTATTTCTTGGATTGCTTGTGGGAGTTGGATGGGGTGCTAGTACATTTTTGGATCGGACCTACCCCTTTCGAGGATTTCTAATTGCGAGTGGCATATTATTCATAATATTTTTTATGAATCTCTCAGGTTACGAGTCTTCTGAGCGATCTCAGCCAAATCCTGCCCTGACGGCACTCCCTGGGACCCGAAAGTCGGATATTCCGCCAGTGCAACCACGCGTTTTCACTGACGAAGAAAACATTCAGTACTATGCGAAATTAAATTGCCTTTGGGTGTATTACGTTGTTTCCGTTCTTGTCATTCATGTAAGCATGTTAATGAGATTCGTGAGAATTAAACGGTCTCTAATACCAATCCACCTTCAAGTCAAAATGATTTGGGCAATTGTTCTACTTCTTTACGGAACCTGGTACGGCATTGAACAGTATAGGGCATCATTTTACCCTGGGCATAATGATGGAGTGTCAGAAATGATTGATGCTTGTCAAAAACATACGGGAGAAACATTGGAATCCTGTGGAGAGGTTGTCCGTTTATTGTACGGTCTAGAGCACTTTTTAATTGAATGTGATTCAGCTAAAGGTTGTAGCCCCGAGGTAGATGAAAAAAAGTATCGCACACTCATGGCAGAGTATCAAGAAACCTATCTTGGTTGGTAAAAGAATTAGGATGATAAATCCACAGACCTATACGCGGGATAAATCGTAAACCGACTAACTACGTGACCACCATACTCCGTTCCCGCACGCGCACATAGCCCCGAATGGGAGACGGCTCAGGGAAGCGAAAAGGATATCCTCAAAAACATTGGTTTTGGGGAACGTATTTTTGTGGGAAAAGGGGCAGTTGGACTGACGAGGCCTATGTGGTCCGCAATCATGTATTGTCTCAACATGATTACTATGCCCATTGTGAGGGACCCATTTGAGTCCTGGAGGATGGCTTCTACAAGGGTGGCATCAGGAAGAAAATGGCGGATTTGATGGCCGATGGGAAGCTTTATTTCACGACTAAGGCCATATGAATCTCCTGGGGCATTTTGCCAGACAGCTCTACCTTTGATCTGTCCTATTTTTGGGAAGCTTACATCTGGAGAAAGGGATGCATAAGGACAATATCCTGCCAAGGTACATCCTGCATCTTGGGCTTCCTGTACGAAGTCGGCGACACACCTTGGAAGAGATATTGGTTTTAAGTGCTCCCCTGTCTTTTAAACACCAGCCATATTAGGATACTTCCCACGCTCATTCCTGCAAGAGAAAAGACAGCGATAGGAATATTGAGACTCCCTGGAGCTTGCAGATTTTCTAAGCCCATATAGCCCCCCAGAATAAGCAGAAGTACGCCCACGAGGAGACCGAGGGCTCTTAGGAGAATGGAGAGAAAATATTTCACACTATAGAGACCAAGTGAAACATCACAAATCCTTTCAATCCCTCTTTGTGCTACTGAACGACAGATCAGAGGAGGATGTAAGGTTCACATTCTGCAGCACCTCTACTATGAGATGAAACACCGCCTCTTGTATGCCTGGAGCCTCACTTTCTCGTGACCCCGCAACATTGAGAATACATCCTAATAGTGGCGGACAAGCCTCGTACTCATCATAGTCGTTTAGCTCTTCATCACCCGCTAACCACAACATGATTTTCTTGATGGCTTGTTTGGGTAAAGTCCGTCGTAAATCCACTTCATGATAAGGCTTCTCTAGATGATGTGCATAGGCGATGGTCTTGAGTGATCCGCCTATTGGAGGACCATAGGTAAAGATGATGGTGGCATCAGAGTCAAACACATTGGCTTTGGTGCGAGGCAAGTATTCGGGGGAGGCCATCTCCTTGAGGTGATACTGGGTAGGAATGATCCCATCCTCGGCGATACGTCCCTTCGGACACCAACCTCCATGGGGTAACCCGCAGTGAATCGCCGCATCAAGACCACCACGGTCTGCGCCTGTTTGGCCGCCTGAAATAAGCTTGATGATCATGGATATCTCCTTTTAAGCCGTTGAGCTAGGATCAAACGATATAGGTAGATGGAACAGTCACAACATACAAAATCTCGGCAATTAAAGGAATGTTTAGTAAAAGAGGCGTGACGAAGGTGGGACGAGTGACAGAATAAAGTATCCGGCAATAACGTATTCGTACTCTGGTGGCCTTAGTTCAATTAGCGCATTGGGAAAAAACAAAAATGGTGGAGAAACTATCCCTGAAATAACTTTTTTCAATGAAGGCTCGAAGGCAAGCTAACGGGAATTTTCAAGTTAAAGTCTAAACGGATTCCCAGCAAGCCACCCTTGTCGAAAAAAAGAAGAAATCCAAGTTTTGGTTTTTCCAGAATTTATGGCAAATCAATCTTTGAGATATACTTTTCCCCTTTGGGAAGAGGTTGTCCGGCCTTTACAAAGCTCCTAAAGTCCTTTAATTTTGGTCCGTTTCTGAATAAAACGTATCCATCACAGAGAGTGTATAAAGTGAACATCGCTGAATAATATCCCTGATGAAGAATACAGGCGGTATTGTTTAACCCTAAGGGTTTTAGAGTAGTAGAAACATTGGCCGCCCCTAACCAACCCCAAGTTGCATCCAGGGTTAAGCCAAACATTTTGTTTTCAGCGGCCTCTCGTCGAGATTTTATTTCTTTCATGATGTTCTTAAATACTTCTATCAGTTTGAGGAGATCACCCCCAACATTTTCTATATCTTGATTTTCTGGCAGGAGTTTGAGTTCTTCGTCTGAAAAGGGCCTTATCTTGTACATGTCATTTTCCGGAAGATGTTGGCGGGCAAGTGCCTTCCATTCATTCAATCTGGTTTCAAGTCGTGCTAATTCTTTTCGATGCTTTTGTTTATGTTCGGCAATATTGTCGAGAGCGACCGTGATGGCCTGGCGGTCATCTTCAGAAATCTGGACGTCCGCCATCAACTTGTGTTCCCCTTGGTAACATACTTCGAGGGCACGAAAGTATTGAGCCTTGGTCGGTTTACCTGAGACAGGAAAGCGGTTTCGTACAGCAAGCTCCTGCAAACGGGTTTCTCTACTCTGGTCCTGTGAGATAAGCTGGGACATTTCAGGCGGATCAGAAAATCTGTGGTAAATGTCAATCACATAGTGTGGTAAATCAACGGGTGAATCCGAAATTGAGACAATTCCTCCTTTATAGGACAACTGTTTCAGAAAATCCTTGGTAAGAGTCAATAAATGTTGGGCATAGGGGATGTCATACATAACAGAAGCCGGCTTCATTAAATTCCATATCAGAGCCAATGGACATCGTGTGGCTATGGGATTAAGTCGGAAGGGATCAGAACAATTAATAATAATAACTTCGGTATTTTCCTCATGGCTCATCGTCGCTAACTCGAGGGCCTTAACATAATGCTCCTGGGATTTGTCGGTATCCTGGATGCTGAGGAGACAGTTGATGAATTGTGTCAATTCCGTAGCTAAATAGAGAGTACGGGTTTGTAAAGGTTCAGGAATACTTTCTTGAGAATTCCATTTTTTTAAAATTTCTTTACTGTCTCTATAAAGATACCGAAATTTAGTTTGAAGATAATCGAATTCGTCTCGAATACTTTGATTCCCTAACACTACAGCATCATGCAAGGAAAGAGCCTCAAGAGTATATTTGATATTCATCAGTAGTAAAGGCAGCTGATAGGGCAGTTTTTCTTCATACATTTTTCTTACCCAAAGTAATGAACGTATTTGTGACATCAGCCTATCTTGGGAAATTCCAATTTCACTAGATTGCAAATCCAGTTTCTCTAATATTTCTGTACTCTCTCTAAACCAGGAAAATCCGGTATTGTCGAAGACCCCACCGTCGATGAGAGCAAGGTCGACAAGTTTTTCCCCAGGCAAGAACAGATCTTTATTCGCAATCTCCTGTGAACCCCTGTATACCGTCGACATGTCAAATGCTTCCGGTCTAAACACTCTTGCAGGAAAGGCAAAAGGAAAATTGGCTGACGCCTGAACAGCATCACACACCCGCAACTCACGAGGTTTCCCAACCCCAAAGTAATGGCTAAAGACAAATTCTTCGCTCATGTAGAAATGACGCTTAACTTGAAGCTGCGTCGCGCAAAAGATATGCCGAATTTCGGGCGAATCCAGATTGTTATGTTTCTCATTGTTCGCCCTATTCTTCCTCTGAAGAAAGACTAAAGCATTAGTCTGTGTTCCTGCTTGGTGTGACTGGACAGAAATCATTGTGCCAAATACATAGGCAACCACATGAGGGGCATACGAATACCCTATGGCGGTTGTAAGAAGTAGTAGGGCTCCACCTAGAACGTAAAAATTGACAACGGCAGCAACCCCAGCGATTATCCCAAAAGTCACCAGGCCGACATAGGTCCACCAGATTCTTGAGCCCCACAGTGTCCCTTGACTTAGAGGCCCAACGATCCATGCCAAAATACAAAAGCAGGCAACAAATACAACTACTCGATTGTTCCAAGACCAGTTAGGCATTTCTAAATATTCAGGAACTATCCAAATGACGAAGTAACTCAAAAAATAGATGCAAACTGTGAAGGTCCACCAACCAGGCCTCCCAGCAATTTGTTTTGAAAACTCAGCCAGGTCGGTTTCAAATTTGTGTTTTTCGGAATTAGATTTTAGTTGACTGAACGACTTTGGAAGAAGCGAAAGCCAAGCGTTGGTGATCGACCCTCCTGATACGGACGTAATCAGGCGCACGTCTTGGTTACGGGTAGAATGAATTAGGTATAGCAAGGCACCAAACGCAAAAACGGTAGCACGGTGCCCACCACCAGATAATGCTAGGGAGAGGGTCTTTACGTTACTGAGAGGGTTTTTGTTCATACAACCTAGGGGACCTCAAGGGGGGCTAGCTTAACTAGCTAAGAAGACTCTAGAGTAATATTAAATATTTTGAATAAAAGCAAGACAAGAGCCTTCTTTTTAATGGATGTATTTCAATCGTCTTTTTCTTAATTTACTTGAGGGTATATTCACCGCTGCTTGCAGCATAAATCATTACTCGCGTAATCGATTACATTCATAATACCCCGTTCGGTCGCGGCCGGATCATCTATTAAAAAAGCTAACAATTGTTGTTTTCCTGAGAAGCGTTAATCCAGAGGCACGGTAAATCAGTGGTATGCATAACCGTCTCCAGTACTATTTTCACTTTTCATAAAAAACATCAACAAACCACAAATTAGAATAGAGGCTTAGAGTCAGAGTAAATCGGCAAGGAAAGGAAAAGTATGCTTCCTAAGTTAGCAGGCGAGGTAAAAAATTCGTGCGTAGTAATGAGGCCTTTCTATTCGAGTAATTGTGCGAGAAACTCCAGTGCATACATGGTATCAATGGACATATTGCAGAGATTCAGAAACGCTTGGCGGTCGAGGGCGTCATCAGACATACACGAAGTCTATAGAAATGCCGATGAAAATTACAACGGACTCACCTTCAGTTGACGAGTCGAAGCTTTTCCACTCCCCACCTCTATTCCTCGGGATGGTAAGGGTTTCGTTTCTATGGTCGTGCAAATCCTAGTCGTACAAACCGATCGGGTGAGCCCCCTAGCTTAATAGCATAGGCTAAAGCATCCGCTTTGGAGATCGGCTCGATACCCTCTCCAGGAATCGCCCCCTGTGAGGTTTGTTTCGCCCATCGTGAGAGGGCGCCTCCCTTTCCAGCCAGGAAAAACACACCTTGGTAACTTCGATACATATCCGTCTGATGCCACCGTGGACTGCTCGGAGGAAACGGACAGGGAATCTTCACTACCCAATTTGTTGTTCGGTAACGATAGGTTTTACTCTTGATGGGTGGTTTCATGGAGAGGTCGCGTTACACACCTTCGTCTGCCAGGCTTGACGATCACGCACTTCTTGTTGGTAATCCTGGACCCGATGAGTCGCCTCAACGGTGTGCGTCATGATAGTGGGTAGGTTCTTGCGAGCCTGGGCACAGCGTCGCGCACGGTGGAGCGACACCAACCCTCCTGGACGACACACTTCTAGTTCGGCCCGAACCATCTGTTCTTGACGTTGTATGACCCGCTGCTCTTGTTGTGCGGCTTTCAACGCTATCTGAGCTTTGATCAATTTTTCTTCCGCCATCTCACAAGAATGATACGCGACGGGCATCGCAGCTACAGGCGAGGTACACACGAGGAGACCGAGCATAGTAAGGAGCACGGAGCGTGACATGAGGCTTTCCAGTACACTGAGCTGATCAATTGGTTCTCCTCTCTAGCTTACGAGATCAGTTGAAACAGCGACTATGCCTCAGAAGATGGGCAGGACATGGGTTCCCCTGTTACCTGAGGCTGGAAACTCTCCATTTGGGGGATAGGCGTGAGTCTAAAAGTTTGCGAGAATGTGCTGGTATAGTTGCTTTCTTAATAATCCCGGCCTCTGAGGGAATGGTCCTTCAGGGGCCGTGGTGTTTCTAAAGCAGATTCCATGAGTCCCGCGTTTCATGTGTGCTGTCTCTACATCTGTTGATTCATCATCTTCTTGAGATAATTCTTTATCGAGTTGAGAGGAAAGTCGATGTGCTACCTGGCACAAAGAAACTATGGGATTGAAGTGTCTGAGAGAATTTGCTCTTATTATGTTCGCAAGGAAACTGCTGGAACAGTGAGCGTAGCATCTAAAGAGTTTCGGACGAACAACCGCCCTTGACCCAAAGCAGACATCACTTAACGTTGTTGCTTCACAACGTTGCAAGTGGATTACTTCATTGTATTGGGAGGGAGGTTAATTCAGCAGCTTGTCGACGATCTGTTTTCGTCGTGCCTTGAGCCTTCAACATGCGCTTGCCGTCACTTTCATAGAGCGTGAACGTGGCACTGCCCATGTCTGGCTGGGATTTAGTCACCAATTTTCCATTCTCTAGTATGAGCGTACCGCTTCCTAGCCAAGCACCAATCGTGCGATAGCTGGCAAATTTAAATTGACCTTCTTCTGTAATTTTCATCTTCACCCAATCATCTTGGCGTCGTATCCTTGGCTCAGACCAGGTTGAGCCTTCCCATTTTCCCGCAACGTGTTTGATATCGGTAATAGGGACCTCTTTCCAGTCTGGGCTTTCAGGAACGTGGGCGCCTGTGCAGGCCATCAATGTGACGAAGATAAAAATCAGAGGCAACAAGAAGACGGATCGAAAAAATTTACCCATCAGGATCTCCTTTTTCTCAAACTTTCATGGCTACTTTTACAACCATACTGGGTGAGTCATTTTGATGAACCTAATGCACATGGCTTGCCCCTGTCATCATGGGGCATACACCTGCGACATATCCTTATTAATCGTCCCATGTCAGCGCATTGTACCCTAAAGAGTAACAATGTTAGAAACTGATGAGACTCACTCATACACAAAATTCTTACAGTTTAACCTTAAACCTACCAATGTCCGCTTTTGGCCGAACTCGGACACTGGAGAAGAGTCACGTTCAGACTACGGCCCGTATACAGTCCTCACGATCATTCTTCGGATTATTCACTATCGTACTCACTGGATAAGCTTCCATGTCCTCCGCCTCATAGGGTTGAAGAAGTGAACGTCTTGTCGTTGCATCAGTCGTATTCGGATCGAGCCACAAGAGATAGGTTGACTCTGAAAGAATCACCGGCATGCGATGGTGGATGGGTTCCATCAGACTATTGGCATGGATGGTAATCAAGCTACATGATTCAATCGGTAGCTCTTGCTCTGAAGCACATCTCTTTAAAACTGATCATTACAGAGATAAATGGGAGAGCAGTTGCACTCCCTTTTGTACATTCTCTTTTGCAGCTCGCACGGTGGCTATTGTGGCTCGAGTGTGCCCTGATATTGCATCATCCCCACTTGCTGAAGAGCTTGTACGTACTACTTCTTGCCACACCGTTTTCCCGGATTCAATCTTTGAAAGATTCCAGACAACCTCGAGCTGAGCCACCATGGTCGCCCCAAATGTCGGGAATTTCACATCGCCCAGAAACGCATCGAGCTGATAGTTGGCTTTTGTCCCTTGACTAATTGATGAAAAAACTTTTGCATCAAGAATCGACTGTTCAATGGCTTTTTTAAACTCCAAGTTGGAGATATAGGAAGACCCTTCAACTCCACCACCTTCAACCCTTACCACTAGTGAATGAGGATGATGTTGACTAACATTGATTTCCGAAGAAACCATTTCAGCAGCGGTAGGAACATATGAAGAACAGCCTACAAACACACCTAGTGCCCACAAAATAAGAAGAGGAAAGAATTTATTGTTTAAGGGTGTTTCATGCATGATCAGAAATCCTTCGCAGTTAAGTTTAGGAAATGGCTCCATCAAAGCTTATCATCTAACAGTGAATCTAACACTTCCTTGATCATTTCATTTGGTTCTTTTCTGGCCATCGTCGCTCGAATCGACTTTCCAGCGCCAAGCACTAAATCTTCTTCAGGATTCTTAATTAATATGGTTAGCTGATACATAAACATGGTGATATCCCATGCCCATCGATCAGCATAAACAATAACTCCATCAACATTTTCAGGCTTTGGTCCATCTTGTTCGGTTGTAGCCTCATACCCTTTTTTTACCAGTTCATCCTTGATCATGAGGTGGATATCTCTTGTATCCTCCTCTAGTTTATTGACATAGATTTTTTTAATAATGTTTAACTTTCCTCCTGGCATTTCAAGGGAGCTAAGCTTTTCCATACTTGCTCCACATCCAGAAGTCACAAGCCCGAAAAAAATCATTAGAATCCAAGTTCTACGCATATTGCCATCCTCCCTCTAATGGAAAGTCTCAACTAGCAGCGGTAAAGGATAAGAGTATTACGGCAATAAATGCAATTCATTACCCCCCATTCCTCCTTTATCACGTTTCGCCTTTTTTGTTCAGATGGCCACCATCACGATAGAGACGTCGCAAATAAACTCATTCCAACGAAGGCGATATAAAATAAAGGAAAATTGGTCAACGGCCAGCGCCTATTTTTCCCACCGTTCCCAGAATCTAGCTTCCTGCCAACTGTGGGCGAGTGAGGCCAGGAGGGCCGAACGAGCCCTATCCCCCCCTTTTCCAAGAACAGATTCAGGCCATGTGCGTCAGGCACCTCCAACATTGGAGAATGAATTTTTCGATGCCCCCAGAGAAGCCGTTCTTATGTAGGAGCGAGCGACCGATTTTTTAACCCACCCCCCCTAGAAACAATTCTGACCCCTACCCCCTTTCAATTTTTTTGCACGGTAGAGATATGGGCCGATCTTCGATAGGTACTAGAATGTAACTTAAGACCGAGGCGCACGATGAAGGCTGAACACAGACAAGGTCACTGTAACCAAAAGTGTAACCTAATTCAGGCAACTCCCCCACACTCTATGCAACTAGATGCAATCTTCGGTAGAATCTGATTCTGTTGATTTATCAGGAGAATCCTTTGGTTTATTGGAAGATTCTTCATTACCTAAATCTTGCATTTTTAGGTCTTGAAAACCGGCGTGGTGCAAGCCACCGTGGGTTCGAATCCCACCCCCTCCGCCAATTTCCACCAATACAGCAAATTTCAACCAACAGCAGTAGCAGAAAATCCATTGTGGTACTGAGTGGGATTCAGACGGGGCTCTTGAAGGGGATATTTCCATTTCTTAGGGTGACCGGAAATTTGCGAAGGCACGAGCGAACCAGTCTCCTAGTGGGGGAGAGACGATGGGAGTTTGGGGACTAGTAAGACCCGCACAAGACTTCCAACGCCCCCCTCCGCCAACCACACCTACATTCTATTGGTAAACAAGCGAGACCAACAGCTACCGATAAAAAGTGAAATCAGGATTCAATAAATTTTTGAAAAAGAAAGATGAGAGGATCATTCACAGAAAGTACTGAGTGTAGCTATGGATTAAGAAAAAGCCTTTTGTTCTTTTATTATTGCAGCATAAAGGTTTCGAAGGTGAGCTTTCGAAACGTTTTATCCAGTTGATACATGCCAACAATAATTGCAAGCAACACAGCCCCAGCGAAGCCATAACCATAGAACGGCATGCCACCTATTAAGGTCATCCATGTAAGCCCGGCATTGTTCAAAAAGAAGATAATTGTCAATCGTAAAGCCAAAGCCCGTTTATCCAAATAAAATAAGGTATTCAAAATTCCCAAGAATATTACCTGCAAGCTTGCGGCAACCACATCGATATAAAAAAGTGACTCATATAACAAAGAAATTCCTAACCAGGATAAGATCGTGGGGCCACTCCACCAACAGATCAGACACACCACAAACTGTATCTTCATAATCTCAAATAATCCATGCCTAGCTGTTCTCACCATCCCCGCCTTTGCATCTTCAATAAAATCCAACGAGGCTCCGTTACGGACGCCATCATAAAACTCAGCATGCCGATCCACAAAATCTGTCTCCATTCGCACAAGAAAACTGGCCATTCCCGGGAGAATAGCTAAATATGCCAAAAATATTGGCAAGTCATAGATTGGCGAATTTTTTAATGGGCCAATGATTACTTCTCCGGTGTGGGGAAAATACCAAAAGAGAATTTTATCAACCCAGAGAGCGGCGTTGTAAAAAAAGCCTAACCATATTAGTTCTCGAAAAAGTTTCCCTTTTTGCAAAAATTCATGAGACCAAAATTCCAGAGATGAATAATGCTGAAACGTCAGCACCATGATACCCAACAATAAGACAAACTGGCCTAAAAAAAACCCAAACAGCAATCCTTCAAGCCCATAGACACTGCACCATCGAGCGACACCAACCGTGATTCCATAACCCAGAGCAAATAGCAACAGAATACCCTGATACTGTTTAATTCCCGAGAGGAAGATAGTGCCAACCCAGACATTTCCTAAGACCACAAAACTACCCACCATCAACACGCGATAAATTAAGGATTGCTCTGGGAAGAGGAAGTACACACCAAGAGTCCCGACAAGTGCGGTCACGACCGTGACCAGGCTGACCACACCGTGAAAATTTGGCAGAACCTGGTCATCCCGTTTTTCAAATAAGCGATCTGCGACAAATCGAGTAAAGGATGATTGAATAAATCCCGTAAGAATGAGACTGCTGGCTATGAGATAGGTCACGGAAATTTGAAATTGCGCAATTTCCTGCCCTAATGCTTCAGAAGAAATACTGGATAACCCGATGATTAACAGGCCAAGAATGGAAAGAATCCAAGGGCCTGAACTAATGATCCCGGCATAGCCATAAGCCTGAAACATCGACCAATAACTATTTTTTCGGAGAATTTTACGAAGCTCGAACCCGATCCCAGCCATGATTTAACGCCTGTGTGTAGATAAAGCGGTATCGCTCTAACATTTCTGTATCAGTATAAAACATTTCGACTCGTTTCATTCCTGCTGCCTGCGCAGAAAACCAGTTTTTCTTATTCAACAACATGTCTAGTGCCGCATGCGCCAATCCATTCGCATCGGCCATCGCCACGACGGCACCGGCTGCTCCACAGGAATCGCCATTGAGTCCTTCCCCCAACACCAATTGCCGACAAGCTCCCACATCCGTCGTGATCACAGGAATTCCTGCCGCAAACCCCTCCAATACCACCAATGGAAGCGCTTCACTAATAGAACTCAGAACGAGAATTCCAATTTGAGGAAGCATGTCTTCCATTTTCTGAAATCCCAAAAATTTTATTGTTGTTCCTAACCCAAGACTTTGGACAAGATTCTGACATTCTTCTACGTACTCTGTGTCTTCGTTTTGCGGCCCCACAATCCATCCCTCGGCTTCGGGGATTCGATTGGCCACGGTTCGCATGGCCCGAATAAAGGTTTTAATATCTTTGATCGGAACTACTCGTCCAATGAGCCCTAACACTGGCGGGGGATCGAGGGGCCGCTTATCGCGAAGTGGATGAAACTGTTGAACAGGGATGCCATTGGGAATAACCTGGGTACGTTTTGGATCGGCTCCATCAACAATTTGACGTTGCCGATTCACTTCATATAACGACACAATGGGGTCAGCCGCCTGATAACACATCCGTCCTAGTGTCTCGAAAAATCGTATCCAGAGATTTTGAAAATACCC
Source organism: Nitrospirales bacterium (assembly GCA_965223295.1). Lineage (GTDB taxonomy): Bacteria > Nitrospirota > Nitrospiria > Nitrospirales > UBA8639 > Nitrospira_E. Next base: position 879,824 of record CBDCWC010000002.1, read on the forward strand.
AACTTGTTGATTGCCCTTCTCAAACTCTAAACGATTATCCGGCAACCAATTCATTTGAAATAAATCAATTTTACGCTCTTTGGTATAGATTCCATGCTCGGAAAGAATGAGCGGCTTTCCGGTTTTATGATGCAATAACGCTCCCAAGAATCCCGCATAGCCCGTGGACACGGTGTGATACACCCGAGAAGGAATTGCTTTGGCCGCGACCTGGCCCAACAACCAAATCGGTGCATGAACTTCTCGGACAGTCCAAAAATAGTCGATAAACGATGGATCGGTACAATGTGTTCGAAAAATCTCACCGAGATATTCCCATGCCTCTTCACTAAATAAAAATTGCTCCTGAAGACCTTGCGGATCTTTTAACAATAGATTCATTAACGAGCCCAACAAGGCCTCTGGCCCCTCAAGAACCGAGCGAGAACGAATAGCCTCGTGGAACTCTTTAATGAGCGCAAAAAATGCAGGGTCCCCCTTCATCCCTCTGACGGGAGGACGAAGAGTTTGAAGATGCACGAAATGTGTTTCAAGATGCACCACATGCTTGGGCAACTCATACCGAATCTCTCCATAATGGTCCGGGTGGCCACCAATGAATATGAGCGCAAAGGTATATTCAGGAAACGCTTGAATGAGTTGATGAACCCATGCAGACACTCCGCCACGGATATAGGGATATGTTCCCTCTAAGAGCAAGGTAATATCAGCTTGCGAGGCCCGTAGGTGAGGCGGCTTAAACGAGGGCACGATTGGGTTCCATTGACGAAGCCGTTCCTTCCCAATATTCAAGAACCGGTTGGAGCGACGTCATATCATCTAGACTGGTTTGAATAGACAAGAGAGTTTTAAGACCAGAAAAATCTCGCTGACTGAACAGCACTTCTGCCATATAGGGTAGGATACGGGATTCCGGCAAGCCACAGGTCAGGGCTCGGCTAAAACAATACCGAGCAACCTCATAATCCTGCCCCTGGATGTTCACTTGTCCTAGTAGGCTCCACATGCCACCATCTTGCTCTTCATGAAACAACACGTCGGTGGTATACCCTCGCACTTGATCCAGAGCGAAATTCAACACATCGCCAACTGCCGCCTGCTGATACACCAACTCCCAATAGGTATAGGCTAACTGTCGCCAATGTTCGATTTTTTGATCGTCGTCGCCGCAGCTTTCTAAGAGCGTTAATTCTTTGTGGACACGAGAAAAAATCGACTTTTCTGTTTTATCTAGAAGACCAAATGCCACCAATCGTAAATCTTCACTTTTATCAGTCAGTAATGCTCGAAACGTTTCCGTTGTTTGCCGACTTTGTAAAGATTGCATTTTGAAAAGTGCTTGCATGCGCTGCATATCGTTAATGGAAGACGTTGATAAAATTGCATGTAAGTCACCGCTATAATATTTCAAGTCCTGTGATCGCCCTCCTCGCCTAAAGACGGCCTCACTGACCGTACCAATATCTACAGAGGTTTCGGCCTTGCCCCAATATCGAAATATTCCAACCAGGCAAACGACCCCTAAAGATCCCAGGACCGGGATACACAGCGCAAAAACAGAAAAAAACCTAAAAACCGCCTTGCCATGAGTCGGATACGCAACATGAAGAACCATGGCACTACCCAGTCCCAATAATAGACTGAGGAAGACATGCCCCGCACAAGCATGCCACCACCACAATTGAAGCACGCCCTCTCTGAGCAAGACCGCAGTCCCTGCGACTTCACTCGATGCGGCCAACGCCAGCAGCAGAAAGCCTGGGAGCGGCTCCTTCGAGAATTCGTTCCACCAATATTGTAGGGTTTGATTCTTCCAATTCATGACATCGAACATGAACACCTGCTTCTAAGAGAGTCAGACCTAACCGTTCTTTCAACAAACCTCGTACTCGCTCGACGTATCCCTCCGCCACGGATCCATCTGAAAAGGGCAACAACACCAGCAAGCGTTGTTCGACTTCCCCACCCAGGTACCAAATTTCATCCAATCCTCTTGCCGTTTTTAAAATCATACCCACTGCCTGATCTTGCACAGGGGTGTCATCAAACCGCAAGAAGATCAATTGACTTTCCAATCCTAACTCTTGCTGCAGACGAGTTAACCTTGTCAATTCACGGGCAAATGGAACCGGACATTCAGGGAATTGCTCTAAGATACCTTCAGAAAGTTGAGCGCTGTAGACTCCATCAGCAAAGTATCCAAGGAATGCTTGAAGCATCAGCAAATTGTCTCGATGCAAATTAAGAAACCGCATTTGTTTGACCACCAACCACGCCACAATTGTGCCATCACTTCGCTTGGCCGGGGCCATAATGAGATAGTCTGTGGTATTTAAGAATGATCCATCAGCCATCACAATATGAGAAAATTCTTCAGTCTCCAAGGCATGCGTCACTAATGGATCCTCCAGAACTAAAGCTGGAGGATCCCCAATGACAGCTAAGGCATCCGGTTGAATTCCTGATGGCCCAACAGAAAGCATTGATGCCACTTCAAATTGAAAATACTGTGCAACCAGAGTCAGAAATTTATGCGCGCCTATCTCTGAAATCTCTTCTTCTGTATCGACAAAAAACCCCCGCAGGCGAGTCAGGGCATCCCGTAAAGTCAAAGGACGACTTGTTAAATGTTTTTCGAGTTGTTGATGAGACATTCCAAGCAAATGATAAGATTGAGTGATTTCATGAACACGCCGGCGCAAATACTCGTTCCACTCCCTAATTTGCGTGAGATGAATGTTCCACTGACTCCCGAATTCACCTGTCAACAAGGTCAAAAAGAGTAAGCCAACTACATAGGACTTCCCAATTGGGGGAAAAGGATGACCCAAGATCTGATCCGTCATTAACCAGCCTCCTAGGATCATGCCGCTTGACAACATCCCGGCCCACATCCCATAACGAAGAGCGACCAAAAGAGGAGCCATCCAAATCCAGGGAAAGGGATAGGTCGACAAAAATGGATCTTCTGGCTTGATCCAGCTTGCTAGCCCCAAGATACCAATCGTGAGCAACACGGCCTCCCCCCATTGCCATCGACGGGGAAGAATACGTAAATGAAGAGGAACGTTCATTTAAATATGCAGTTGAGCCTGCTCTAAAAGTTGACGAACAAGTTTCTGAGCCACCGCGCTCACAGCTTCTCGCCCCCACCCCGTTTGAGCGCCAACTCCACTCCACACCACATCTCCAGTGTTCACGTCCAACACCTGCAAGGTCATTCCGACCGCGGGCTCTCCATCCACACCCACCTTATAGCGCCATTCATCGACAGCTCCTGTGAGCGCATAGCGAGCCTCCTGTGTTTTTGCCCACGACAACCCAGTTTCTCGAAGGACGGCAGGAGAATCTAGCTCGAGAGGGTCGAAATTCTGTGTTAACGAGAATTGTTTCGAAGAAGGCACTCCCATGGCCAACAACATACTGGTAGAAATCGCTTCCACCCGTCGACCCGCCTGGGGAGTTTCCGTCAAATTGACAAAAGGCAACACTGCCCACGTTGCATTACTTGAAAGTGACGGGGCGACAGATGAATCGATCACTGAACAGCCTCCACCCACAACAAGACTGAGCATAGCCACAAGCACCCATTCGAACTGCAATATTTCCCGCATCATTGACCTCCTTCATTAAAACCAAAATTGGTAGTGCATTCCCCATTCCGTCACCGTCGCATTTTGACCAAATCCCCCACGTAAATAGCGTCCAAAGAGAGAGAGGCGATCTTGTCCAAACAGACTTCCATCCACTCCTCCGGAAATATTTCCGCCCACGCCTGTTTCCGCATTTACATTCACGCCACCAAACAAGAAAGGGCGAATCGCTTGGCCATAAGTAAATAAGACCGATTCGCCGACACCGCCTCCTATTTCAATCTGATGAAATTTTTCTGGTAACACCTGACTCGCGGGAACGGTGGAAGGGCTGGAAGGGAAGAGAGAAGGCAGTTTTCCTGAAACGCTGGATTGCTGAGAATAATTTTGCAAACTGCCCGACACACGAATGCTAAGATCTGGATAGGCCAGTCGAAAATGATGCGACCAGGCTCCTTCAATCGCGACTCCCTGTCCTAAGAATTTTCGGTCTTGACTATAGAATCGTGGATAATCAAATTGAAGAAACGTGTTGTCCCACTTACTGACCTGATAACTATGAGTCAACCGAAGAAGATCTTTGGCCCCACCTATGAACATGCCAACAGACGTATCGGCCTCCAAATTTCGTCCAGCCAAGAATTCAGTTGTCGCCCTTCTACCCCACTTCACTTGAGCACGCCCACGAAGCGCCGTTAATGACGCAAGAGCTTTGCGATGATACAGAGTAAATTCTCCAAGACTAGATCCCATATTCCATCGTACATGTGCACCAAATCGAGTATCAGCCGTGGGCACACGACGAAAAACATCCTTGTCTGCTATCTGTTGCCATCGACGGCTCATAAAGGGAGAAAATTCCATTCCCCTGCCTAAAGGAATGGTCCAAAGATGTTCAAAGTTTTGCGATAGGAGCGGAGAACGATCTTGAAAAAGAAAACGAGTCATCACACTGGGCGTATGACTCCACAGTTGCCCGGTCAATGGTAATCGCTGCGGAGAATCCAACGGAGAAGAAACATTGGAAATCATGGAATCCGTCAAGGCCTGAGCGTAGAGATTTGAATCCGGTGATTCTGCTATACCTTCTACCGCCAGAGTTTGTACCAGCCGATTTTGATTAAGCTGTTTGGCAGCCGACACTTGTTGCAAACGATCTAACGAAGGAGACTTGGCTGTTAACAGCCGATTGATTGCGACCCAATCATCTTCAACCAACGCCAGCGCAATTTCTGCAAAGGCTGGCTTTGACAGTTGGCGGCCATAAAAACGCCATAGCCAAAACCGAGCTGGATCGTATTTTTCACGGCTCAAATACCAGGATACGATGAGTTCTTGAGCTGAAGCATCTTGTGTCCCCTGGAGAATTTGCGAAAAAATCGAAGCAAGGCGATCACCTGTTTCTCGTGTCAGGGCCAATCGAGCATAAGCCAATGTGACATCTCGATCCCAGACCACATCATTGCTAGTTTTGGCTTCCTTTCGTAGGGTTAGCCACGCATATTGGCGCAATCTCCAGGCGCGTTCACCATGCCCAGATGTCTCTAAGGCATCCGCGTAATACAGTACCCACAAATAGTCTTGTGAATCCTCTCGATACTTTCGTTCGAAGTAGGGCAATGCCTCGCGCGGTTGGTCAAGCAGCATATAGGCGGTGGCAAAACCTCCCCAAAAACGCGAATCTTTTTCCGCCAACCCATTCCACTTGCTGACCAAAGGCTTGAGTTCGCCTAACCTTTGATGATCAATAAGCAACCACATCACCGCTAAACGAATTTCTCGGGAATCAGGGTCCCGCCGTAAGGCTTCTTGATAGGCCAATAAGGCTTCATCTACTTTTCCCAAGTGAGACAAGGTTTCTGCACGAACGAGCCAATACTGTTGTTGGGGTTCAAGTCGTTGCTGTTGTATGGGAGTCAACCCTTCCAACATCTGGTTAACCGCTCCCCATTTTCCCTTTTGCATCAGGATATCTAAACCTAAGAAAAAGAATCCCACGGTTGAAAATTTATTCCATCCTTGTTGTGCTAATTCAACAGCACGATCAGGTTGCGCTTCTTTCACCAATAAAACATATCGCTCGAACTCATGAGCCAACAATTCTTCCTGTTTGAACAGATTGTTATATGCACGACGAGCCACATTATCGTCTTGAAGATCCCAGGCTAAATCTCCCAATGTCTTCCAATAATCAGTATCTACTGATGACGCTTCATTCTGTTTTTCCAAAAGGATGGCCAAAGCCTCATTCATCTTTCCATGTTGATACAACAAATTTGCTCGTTTTTTGGCCATGGCCAATGTACTCCCAAACTTTTCGTCAATCTCAGAAAAGACCGCCATCGCCTCCTGCGTATGTCCCATACGCTCATAGAGTAATCCTAAATAGTCAAACAACTTCGGCTGTGGATCTTTTCCTAAGACTTCCTGCAACTTTATGACGGCTTTCTCTGGTTGTCCTATTTTTTCATAGGCCATTGCCAAATCTTTCACCTCTTCTAATGACAAGCTAGATTGTTCATCAAGTTTTTCAAGTCCTAACACCCAAGCCTGATGATCATTTAATCCGCGCCCCAACCGCACCAGTGCCGCCCACGCCTCTTCTGTGGGGGCCTGTTCTGCCACCACCTGCCATTGCGCCAACGCCTCCGCACTGCGACCCGTCCATTCCGCCACCTGCGCCCACCGCTGCCGCCATCGCATGTCCTCCGGTACCGCCTGCCCGGCTGCCCGGGCCACTGCATACGCCGGCTCTACCTGCCCGTTCTCCACATACACCGTATATGCGAGCTCATATAGCTCGGCCTCATACATCGGCGACTTATTAGCCCACAGCGCCGCCAGATACGACTGCGCCTGTGCCCCAGCACCCGCGGCCCGCAACGCCGCCACCGCCTGCACCACGGCCGTCCCGTCTCTCGCTAACGCCCCCGTCAGCTGCTGCGCCACCGCCACTGGGACGGCTTCATGCTTTTGCCCCGCCACCAGCGCCGCCAACCCCGCCGCAAACGCCGCCCGCTGAGCTGCTCGCGTTGTCGCCTGTGCTTGCACTTCAAACCACCAGGCGGCCGCCTGCTGATACGCCCCCTGCCCTAACGCCGCTCGCGCACTCTGCCCATACCACTCCTGCGCCTGCCCCGCCGGCCCTACCGCCACCAAGCGCTCGAGCACCTGTGCCACCAAGCCCCACGCCTGCTGCCCTAGCGCCACCTGCAACAACTGCTCCCCCTCGGCCACCGTCTGCACCGTCGGCACTAACGCGTCGACCTGTGCCTGTAACGCTTGTCCATCAGCCACTGCCCCTTCACCAGCCACCTGCCGCTGCCGCACGTCCAATAACGCCCACTGCGCCGCCCGCTGGAGCTCGCTAGGCCCTTGTGCCACCACCAGGGCTAACGCATCGGCTGCACTCATCAGCTCACCGGGCGCTGCCAGCGTCGGCGCAACGCGCACCAGTGCCGCCCACGCCTCTTCTGTGGGGGCCTGTTCTGCCACCACCTGCCATTGCGCCAACGCCTCCGCACTGCGACCCGTCCATTCCGCCACCTGCGCCCACCGCTGCCGCCATCGCATGTCCTCCGGTACCGCCTGCCCGGCTGCCCGGGCCACTGCATACGCCGGCTCTACCTGCCCGTTCTCCACATACACCGTATATGCGAGCTCATATAGCTCGGCCTCATACATCGGCGACTTATTAGCCCACAGCGCCGCCAGATACGACTGCGCCTGTGCCCCAGCACCCGCGGCCCGCAACGCCGCCACCGCCTGCACCACGGCCGTCCCGTCTCTCGCTAACGCCCCCGTCAGCTGCTGCGCCACCGCCACTGGGACGGCTTCATGCTTTTGCCCCGCCACCAGCGCCGCCAACCCCGCCGCAAACGCCGCCCGCTGAGCTGCTCGCGTTGTCGCCTGTGCTTGCACTTCAAACCACCAGGCGGCCGCCTGCTGATACGCCCCCTGCCCTAACGCCGCTCGCGCACTCTGCCCATACCACTCCTGCGCCTGCCCCGCCGGCCCTACCGCCACCAAGCGCTCGAGCACCTGTGCCACCAAGCCCCACGCCTGCTGCCCTAGCGCCACCTGCAACAACTGCTCCCCCTCGGCCACCGTCTGCACCGTCGGCACTAACGCGTCGACCTGTGCCTGTAACGCTTGTCCATCAGCCACTGCCCCTTCACCAGCCACCTGCCGCTGCCGCACGTCCAATAACGCCCACTGCGCCGCCCGCTGGAGCTCGCTAGGCCCTTGTGCCACCACCAGGGCTAACGCATCGGCTGCACTCATCAGCTCACCGGGCGCTGCCAGCGTCGGCGCAACGCGCACCAGTGCCGCCCACGCCTCTTCTGTGGGGGCCTGTTCTGCCACCACCTGCCATTGCGCCAACGCCTCCGCACTGCGACCCGTCCATTCCGCCACCTGCGCCCACCGCTGCCGCCATCGCATGTCCTCCGGTACCGCCTGCCCGGCTGCCCGGGCCACTGCATACGCCGGCTCTACCTGCCCGTTCTCCACATACACCGTATATGCGAGCTCATATAGCTCGGCCTCATACATCGGCGACTTATTAGCCCACAGCGCCGCCAGATACGACTGCGCCTGTGCCCCAGCACCCGCGGCCCGCAACGCCGCCACCGCCTGCACCACGGCCGTCCCGTCTCTCGCTAACGCCCCCGTCAGCTGCTGCGCCACCGCCACTGGGACGGCTTCATGCTTTTGCCCCGCCACCAGCGCCGCCAACCCCGCCGCAAACGCCGCCCGCTGAGCTGCTCGCGTTGTCGCCTGTGCTTGCACTTCAAACCACCAGGCGGCCGCCTGCTGATACGCCCCCTGCCCTAACGCCGCTCGCGCACTCTGCCCATACCACTCCTGCGCCTGCCCCGCCGGCCCTACCGCCACCAAGCGCTCGAGCACCTGTGCCACCAAGCCCCACGCCTGCTGCCCTAGCGCCACCTGCAACAACTGCTCCCCCTCGGCCACCGTCTGCACCGTCGGCACTAACGCGTCGACCTGTGCCTGTAACGCTTGTCCATCAGCCACTGCCCCTTCACCAGCCACCTGCCGCTGCCGCACGTCCAATAACGCCCACTGCGCCGCCCGCTGGAGCTCGCTAGGCCCTTGTGCCACCACCAGGGCTAACGCATCGGCTGCACTCATCAGCTCACCGGGCGCTGCCAGCGTCGGCGCAACGCGCACCAGTGCCGCCCACGCCTCTTCTGTGGGGGCCTGTTCTGCCACCACCTGCCATTGCGCCAACGCCTCCGCACTGCGACCCGTCCATTCCGCCACCTGCGCCCACCGCTGCCGCCATCGCATGTCCTCCGGTACCGCCTGCCCGGCTGCCCGGGCCACTGCATACGCCGGCTCTACCTGCCCGTTCTCCACATACACCGTATATGCGAGCTCATAGACTTCTGGATCATAAGGACGAAACGTTTTCTTTGTTGCGACTGACAAATTTGTTGTTGCGATTGAATTACTTTTTACAAACAACCGGTTCCATTTTGTTTTCTTTTCATTTCTTTTCCATGGAAACACTTCCTGAAAAAATGAGAATTGCATACTTATCCCGGAATAGAAAATTTGCCTAGAAGGAATATGTGAAACAAACCGAGTTCTTACATCCCAACGACTGGATACATGCAAAAGCTTTTCAACATATTTTTTTGCAAACGCTCCATTTCCTGCAGCTCGTCCTAACTTCACGAGAAATTTCAAGGTGATATCATCCTGATCGAGGTCTCCCAAATGTTTTTCTGCTTGCACTAACGCATCCTTCAGTTGATTGCCTGATACCAACGCCTTCAAGGCAGAAAGAAAATCTTCCCGTCTCTGCTCAAGCCCTTTACTTCGATCACGCGCCATAAAAAAGAAATCGGCAGCTTTGGCATATGCACTTTTTTGAAGAGCAAGCTTAGCCCCTTTCCGGTACCACGTAGCTTGATGGGCAGGATCATGCTGAGCGATTTCCTCATAGACAACCATTGCTAGCTCCCAATCCCGTACGAGAAGCGCTGACTCTGCCAAACTAGGAAGGATGTCTTTAGAGGGTAAATTTTGCAATATAGTCCGTATTCTTTTTGCTATCATCTGTTCCTGCCTGAGCACTTCTTGATCATCTTGTTCTCCAGCTAATATCCGCATTTCCATGATCTGGAGATCCAGCAACAGCCCCTTATTTGGTAGGGTCTGATTCCTTCCGTCCAAGAGAGGTTTCAATGTTTCTTGTGCTTCATTCAATTCACCAAGCTGTAGCTGTTTCTGAGCTAGTAGGATGCGCCGTGATTCGTCTTCTGGATTTTTATGCTGAATATTCTTTAAAAAAAACAGACTAACATTATCGGGATCTTCAACAGTTTCAATTTGGTCCAGAATTGGTTGATTGACATACAACATCCACATGACCAGTCCGACGCTTACTCCTAATCCAATAAGTTTCCAAACTGGAAACAGTCGTTCCTCTGGCTTGGCAGATTTCGCAACATCATTGACAGGCGAGTGAAACAATTTGATTCTGCCCCTTACCAAAGTGAAGCTTGAGATCTGATCCATTCATGGTTTTTTCAGAGATAGAGGGACCATCTAGCACCTCACAGGAGGTTACATTCCCTATCACGCCAATAAGAGGACGGTACCCTCTTAGAGTGACTTCCAAACCATTGCGCGAACGTTTCCAGTTCAAGACTTCTCCATTCGTTGACTGTAGATAGGGTAATGTCGGCGGACTTGTAACCATTCGCACGACGGGGGAACGAGACGGGTCTAGATGGATATATCGATCGCTCCCATGATCGGCATAGCCCAACACTCGAGGACTCGCGTTCAAATCCGGATAGCCAGCGGCTTGAGGCACACGAATCTCTGTTGCTTTTTCTAGATTGTGCAACTGCCAACCGCCTCCATTTTTTGTAATAACCATACGAGTGAAGTCTTGAACCAGCTGCACATATTCAGACACAAAAATAGCATTCACTGGTTGCGCTAAAGCCCAATCATAGACTTTGTGTAATGCGGCTAATGAAGCCTGTTTACTTGCTGAATAGGTGTGATAATAAATATCGATTGGCTTCAAGCGCCTTGGCCATTCTGTGAGCTGAAAAGTCTCAATAACTTGCTCATATCCATAAAATGGACCTTTCCACAGATTAGTGTATAAATTTTCGTTTTGGTTCGGGGCGTATACTTGAAGAAAAGGCCCTTTTTGAACACCCAAAGGAGCAACAGCAGTCAGAGAATTGTTATACTTGGTAATAACCGTATCTCCACCATTCATGTTCACAAGTCCAGAAGCAGACACCAATTCCAAAGCTTCACTCGATGGATTACAATCCCCTGTCCACAGAAAAACTTTTGTTGATTTATTAGAAGGAGCAAGTTGCTGATCTATATATTGGACAGATCCTTCAATTTCCCTCGATAAATTCTCGACAGTAAAGTCATAGCCAGGTATCGGTAAGTGTGGTTTTTCCACCCCTTTGGTATAGATGGTTTGCCAGGCAAACGGATGAGAATAGGAATGGCTGGCTATTTCCACGAATGGAAGACCAAAGATTGTTTTGGCTGCTTGCTCAAAACGTCTTGACAATTTCGGATAAAGGCCCGCTTCTCCAATTTCGCCTTCAATAACAGAAACCGTTGTTGGAATCGTGTAATGTTTGAGAATATCCTCAAGAAGCATCTCACCGGCATAGTCAACGCCTGAAAGTGCATGTTGGAATTCTACGCGGCTTGGAAAACCATCCCCATCCACATGTGCCATCAGTAAGCGGCGTCCATACCGAGTCGTGGTCTCGGGAATAGGCAGCGAATTTACTTGTAATGCCCGTTGAAAAAATTGAATGGGCTCAAGCAGCCAACGGCTACTCTGTTCACCCGGCATAGAGACAATAGGAAAAGGACTCAACGCATACCCGCCCCACCAGGACAGGCCTACCGCATCTTGAACGCGTGATTCTCCTTGAACATACCGCAGAAGTGTCGTTCCTCCACGATTTTGCAAGGGGAAAAAATATTGCCGATCTGCAAACGGCGGGAACTCGTTGCCAATAATTGAATCTAAACTGCGAACCTGAATTCTTTTAAGCGACCGCAACTGGGTTCCTACCTCTATTTCAAAGAGGCGAAGAAGATCTTTCCGAACGGGAAATCCGAATTTTTCTAAAAAAACAACTTTGACCTGATGCTCTACCTGCCGGGAAATCCACTGATGAAACTCTTCGTCCAATGGAGATTTCAGCTCTGGAAGCCATACGACAATTCCGGCATATCGGCCAGCTAATGAAGCAACAGGAAGACCTCGGCGAACATCCCAATGTTCTGGAACCAACCCAAGATATTGCAGAGGAAAATCAATAAAACGATGTATCTCACTCTGTGTCACATCGGAATACTGTTGACCGTCATACAGCATCAACACTTTTCGAGGAATGACTTCCGTTGCTCCAACACCCAGCGCATCTAATTCAGGAGTCGTCACCCAAGGAATAAATCCTAGTGCTTGGATTTTTTGAGATATAGTTCGAGCCTCCTCCCGTTTTTCTGGGGGAAGATAATCAATGACGACAATTGGAAGGTTATATTGCTCACGAAAAAAGGATAATTGTTCGAGCAACCAATCTCGGGCCTGTTGCGAGACGGGCGAAAATTCTTGAGTCGCAGGATTCCATCCTTGAAACAGGGATTCCACGGCCAGGGCAAATATGTCCTGATAGATGTGTGGAAGTAATTCAAAGCCTCGGTTACAAAGAAGTTTCGCTTCCGGATACTTTTGTTTAATCGCTCGAATAACTGCAATGAGGCCACTTTGCTGTTGCTGTTGAAACTGTTCATCTTGTTGAACCAATTGATATGAATCCAAGGTGTCAAGAAAAAACCCTCGATACCCCTGCTCCCAAAGTGGGGCAATCAGATTTGTGAGTACGAACTCTATCCATCCATCTTGTGCTTGATTGACTATTTGGGAACGCCAAGCCGTATTTTCTCCAATAATCCACTTCTGAGGAATGTTCTTCGCATAGGCGCGAGTTGGAAGAACCTCTCCAAGGCTGACATACGCAAACAATTCGCTATTTGAGGTTTGATATTCTTTCGGATGAAATCCATGGTCCGGTTCAACAACAACAACATTAAACGCTTTAAGTTCATTCCAAGGCGGAGACTCTCCATAAAAGACTGCAGCACTAAATTCCTGACTCCAAACGTTGCTGGCACTTATGCTTATCGAGAAAAATACGATGCTCCAATAGACTCCAAATTCTCGCCAGTGTTTTCCACGTATTGATTGGCCCATCGTTTGTAGAAGTTTCATTATTTACAAGCCGTGACATGCTCAATTCAGCATGAATAAATGAACAGAATAGGCAACTTTTGCCCATCCCCAACTACCCATACTTCACAATTCTGATTGAACGAACTCTATTGATACGGCAGATAACTCAAGCACTAAGACTATGCCTATGGCATAGAAGTAGCCCCTGACCACAATCCGAACGTATTGAAGGGCACACTTCAGCAAGACCTATCGAGAGCAAGAACAGTGCCTGCCTTAAATAGTGATGACGAGAAAGATCTGAGCAATAGCTCAAGGAGGAAGTGAAAAGAATTGTACGGTAATGCTGAAAGCTAGACTATTCTTCTGAGACCACACTGCCACAAGATAAAGTATAAGTGCGCTTCTAAAGAATGAAAGTTGTCAATACTTGACACAGATTTATAAATTTTTGTTTCTAAGATGCGGTGGCATATTTTTTCTATCTACCTATTTTGTTATGCTCAGCTATAATTTTTTGATGAAATGCCTTTTGTTTTGAAACATAAAATCTCATTCACTTTGACATCTTCAAAACGTGTTCATCTTTTATCATTCTTTTGACAATGTTCAATTACATGACTCAACCATGACACCGAGGGTAACGTGAAATCTTCGAACCAAGACATCGACCAGATAATTTCTATGGCACAGAAAGCCGATCCACATGACTTGTATCAAAAGAGCGTACAAAGTCCTGATAATGACATGGAGTTCTTGTCTGAGTATTTCAAAGAATATACCGGTACAGCTCTTCGAAAATTTAGAGAAGACTTTTGCGGAACAGCGTATCTCTCTTCCTACTTTGTCACTCAACATGGGAAAAACCAAGCACTTGGTATAGATCTCGATTGGCCAACTCTGAACTGGGGAATCAAACACAATATTTCTCCCCTCACACCAAACCAGCAAAAACGTATTTCGTTAATCAATGCTAATGTGCTGGATGTTCAGCAACCTCCCGCTCAAATGATCGCAGCATTAAATTTTTCCTATATGGTGTTTCATGACCGTGAGACCTTGCTGCACTACCTGCTGAATGCAAAGCAGTCTCTCGAACCCGGAGGATTACTGGTAATGGATATTTGGGGAGGGAGCGAAAGCCTCGTCCTTCAAGAGGAAGAACGTGAAATTGAAAATTCAGATGAAGATCAGATAGGAGATTTTATCTTTACTTGGGATCAGGACACGTTTGATCCCTTCACTCATTTTTATACCACACGGATTCATTTTTCTTTTAGCGATGGCAGCGAACTTCGCAACGCCTTTGTCTATGATTGGCGACTTTGGACCATTCCAGAAGTTACCGAGCTCATGACCGATGCCGGATTTCAAGATGTTCATGTTCTATGGGAAGGGACGGACCCTGAGACGAAGGAGGGGACGTCTATCTATGAACGTGCGGAAAAAGGCGATGCTGATCTCGCCTGGATTGCCTATATTGTTGGACAGACCCCTTCAGCTTAAAAGGAGTCTTCTTAGTGCAAGAAACAAATTTTAAGAATCTCAGACTTTGTACTTTCGATAAAACTAAGTACGCACTTCGCCTCGTTCCCCTTGGGGAACTTGAAAGGCATCTACAGAGGCAGTTGGGATGCTCAAGAAAAGTCGCCTAATCATTGGTGCTAATTCTCATACTCTTATGGGGCACCTTTATATCTTAACTGGCATACAATACTGAACCTCCTGCAGCGGCACACAGAAAATCAATTAAGGGCACCTCTAAAAACTGAAGATTTTTTCTGAGGGCAAGGAAACAGCGCGCGGAAAACCGCAGTGTATGGGCCGATACATGAGGATTTGAGCACGTGGCTGACGCCGCCATCGGGAAAAAGAACAGTTTTTAGAGATGCCCTTAAGAGTCGCTTTTCACACTGAACCCCATCGGCCCTGCGATGCGGCCAAAATTTTCCTAATTGGAAATCTTGTTGGAGTCGGAGTAGGAGATCACTGGCAACAGCAGCAATGACATCAGACCCTCCTAATCGTTCATACAGAATCTGTTAGCTCATCGTGTTCCTCCTTGAGAATTCGATATAGTAAGTGATGGTCTCGGCTATCCCACATCAGCCGTAGCTAATAGGCATATCCAAAACCTTTCCAATGATAGAGGTTTTCTGGAATAGGCAAACGTGAACGTTCTAAGTGATAAAAAAATTTGAAAAGTGATGGCGCTCAACTGCACCGACATTGAAACTATTTTAACGGAAATTCAACCCCTCATCATCGGAGGCTGGATCCAAAAAATTCATCAGCCACGGGACTTGGGCATCACACTAGAAATTCGATCCTCCGGATCCAGCCTCATACTCTATATATGTGCAGAACCCCGTTGGGCCAGGTTCCATATAGTGACAAAGAAGTATCCCAACCCGCCTGCACCTCCACCCTTTTGCCAGTTCCTTCGTTCCCATCTAGAAGGAGGACGTATTGAAGAAATCACGCAACAACCTGGAGATCGGCTCGTTTATCTGACCATACGAAAAAATGACCAACTCTATCGGTTAGTCATTTCATTACTGGGGAAAAGGGCCAACATCTTGTTGCTCAATGAAAAAAACAGCCTTTTACGATCCTTAAAAGAGTCTCGATTTCAAATTGGTGAGCGATTTGTTGCACCGACTCCACCATTTTCCTCCCCAGCAACATTCCATTCTCCTTGGAACAGTAAAGCAAGCAAGAAATTGGCTGGACATGATCCCATGAACAGGTCCATCTTCCCCCTCTCATCGGTGATAGAAGTCTATTACGACCAAAAAGAGCGACAGGCCAATGAACAGAGAATTTGCGATCAACAGCTTGCCCATACCAGAAAACTGTTAAAAAACGCCAAAGGAAAGCTTTGTGCCTTGCAAGAAGACTTACGCAAGGCCGAACAATACCGTGAATATGGTCGTTATGGTGAACTCATGAAGAGCACTCTACATGAACTACACAAAGGCCAGGAAATCGTCACGCTAACCGACTACTTTGACCCGGAATTACCTACACTCACGCTTCCACTAAATCCAGCCAAAGATCCCGTTGCCAACATGAAAGACTACTTCCGAAAATATCAGAAGTATCTCGGTGCTCAGCAACATCTCTTACCAAGAATTGAGCGACAACAAAAGACAGTCATAAAACTCGAGAAAGAATTAACTCGCATAGAGGAAGGCCATATGGATGCTGCACTCGCTTCCGGACCAGTGAAAGCTATTCAGCAATCTCAGATAGCTCGACCCTCAAAAACTCAATCAACGAAGGTTACCGGCTACAGAACTTATGTATCATCAGACGGATACTCTATACTAGTAGGCAAAACGGCCAAAGATAATGAACATCTGACTTTCAAAACGGGAAAGCCTGATGACCTTTGGTTACATGCACGAGGTACACCAGGCTCTCATACTATTATCCAGCTTAAAAAATCCGAGAATGTTCCTCATGAAACGCTCAAAGACGCCGCAACCTTAGCCCTCTGGTTTAGTGACTTGCGGAAAAGCGGCAAAGGAGAAGTCATATATACATTGCGAAAGTTTGTCAAAAAGGCCAAAGGCCAAAAGCCTGGCGCCGTCCAAGTTGCTCGCGAAAAATCTCTATGGATTGCAATTCAGAAAGACCGGTTAGAACGCTTAAAAGGCAGCGCAAGCCCCGCAAGCTAGACCTGAGCAGATGACCGGATCCAGTCCTCTCACCGATCCAGACGTTCTCAAGTCACAAGTACATTTGCATTGACGCATCCCCTCCACGGATTTCTTGGACAACAACCTTATTATCAGAAAATCTCTTACTTTAATTTCAGATATATCCTGACCGACAAGAATAATGTGGTTTCTAGGAGGCAAGGCCCGAGGTCTATCAACGACAGCAATCCCTCGGCTATTGTCTTTATCAATCGATACGTTACACTAGGCCCTCAGCATCGATGACAGGTATACATCAAACTATTTCACTCATGTGTTGTATTCCATATCTGCTTCGCTCAAGGAAAGGACTCCTAGACACCCTCACGTTCTGTAGCCTGCTTCTTATTTTCCCAATTTCTGCCTGGTCAGCCACATCTTCCAATCCGACAATCATTGTGACAACGGAACAG
This sequence comes from Nitrospirales bacterium, assembly GCA_965223295.1. GTDB lineage: Bacteria > Nitrospirota > Nitrospiria > Nitrospirales > UBA8639 > Nitrospira_E. The sequence continues at coordinate 896,799 of CBDCWC010000002.1, forward strand.
GATACCTTTGATGGAGATACGCATTCCCCTGATAGTCTGAAACAATTTCCAGGCCGCGATGAAGCCATTTCTTTACGAGAAGCCATAGAAACGGCCAATCAAAGTCCCGAACAGGTCACGATCATGTTTCAATCTACCAACAAGACTATGACGTTGACGGTTCATTCTCCTCTACCGTCCATCCGTGAGTCCCTCATTATTGACGGAACCACTCCCCAGGCACCTCGCGTCATACTACAAGGCGCAAGAAACGCGTCAACCTCAAAAGTTGACGGACTCGTTCTGGAAAGTAACCAATCAATCATACGTGGGCTGACTATTACGAATTTTTCAGGGAATGGGATTGTCATTCGAGGCAATGGCAATCATCTTGAAAGTAATTATATTGGAACGGATTCATTGAGAACACCCGATAGCGGAAACGGCCTTACCGGCGTAGTTATCACGGGACATTCCAACCGGATTGGTGGATCGTCAGGCCGAACTCGCAATGTTATTTCTGGAAATATGGGTCATGGAATTGCTATTCAAAGAGGAGGGAAGAATCAAATCATTGGCAATCTCATCGGATTGCATCCGACAAATGATTTGGCACTTCCTAATGCCAAAGACGGGATACGCATTGCGGGCTCGCATAATATCGTCGGTGGCCCCACGCCTGTAGATGCTAATGTTATTTCGGGGAACGGGAAAAATGGCATTCATCTTATGGCTTCCGCTCACCATACCCGCATTCAAGGAAATGTTATCGGGATCCATTCATCGCTCCAACATCTTTTGCCAAACCAAGAAGATGGGATTTTTGTGAAATCTCAGGATAATCTCATCGGGGGAACTCAAACCGGAGCCGGCAATATCATCGGCGGGAATTTACAAAGTGGCATTGAGATTCACCAGGGGCATAACAATGGGATTTACGGGAATTTCATCGGTACGGATAGGGATGGGCGATTGCAGTGGGGCAATCAATTGGAAGGCATTGCTATTTATGCGAACAACACCCAAGTCGGAGGAAAAGAAACTCGCACCTCTAACCTTATTGCTTTCAATAAACGCGGAGGAGTGGCCATTCCCTTTGGTCAAGGGAATACCATTCAAGGTAATGCCATCTATCAGAACGAAGGCTTAGCTATTAATTTACAACAGGATCACCTAACTCCAAATGATTCTCTCGATCAGGATCAAGGACCAAATGGACTACAGAATTTTCCCGTCTTATCAATTGCCACAGCCCGTTCTGCCAATGATTTATTCGTAGTTGGAACATTTAATAGCCAGCCGACCCAAACATATCAATTAGACTTTTATGCCGGAAAACCTGACGGTCCTCTTCGCTATCAAGAAGCTTTTGCCTATTTAGGATCCGAAACAGTCTCGACCAATGAAGAGGGAGAAACTCGCTTTTCCTTTCATCTCCCCAAAAGCCCATCGCTTGGCCGATACGTCACAGCAACCGCCACTAGTAGTATGGGCAACACTTCTGAATTAGCTCGTAGCATTCTCGTGGATCAACCCAACCCACAAATCCTATGGAAAGAAAAAAACGCCTCGGCTAAGGGTCCGGCCATTTTTCAGACCTCTTATTCAGAGGGTATGACTCCCGTTGGAGTAATGCCAGCAACCATACGAATCAGAGATGTGGATAGTGCACAGCTGGCACAACTCACTGTTACTCTCAGCAATCCACTTGATGGAGAGATGGAAGTGATCACGGCAAACCTCTCTCAACCCCTTTCACAATCTTATGTTCATGGAACGTTGACCATTACAGGCAAAGCCCCGTTGGCAAGGTATGAAGAAGCCCTGCACTCACTCACCTACCAAAACGTTTCCGCTGCCCCCACCGCTGCGCCTCGTCTTCTCACTGTTGTGGCATCAGATGGTGAATTTATGAGCCAACCCTTTACCACTCGAGTCACGATTAGAGGAGTTAATACCCCGCCCTTGCTCTCCGTCAGCACGGTATCACCTGAGACTCCTCTCACATTTACAGAGGGAGGTGAATCATTGGCCTTGGTCTCACCACAGAGCCATATTCAAGATCTCGACAGCTCAACCTTCACTAAACTCAAAGCCACTCTGAGCAACCCCCTAGACATTGACCAGGAAATCCTCAGTGCCCAATTAACCGATTCGGGATTAACACAACGTTATAACCAAGGGACGCTCACCGTCACGGGAACAGCCTCCAAAACAACCTATGAGTCTGTCCTTCATTCGTTGACCTATCTCAACCAACAAACTCATCCGCAGGAAGGCAGTCGGGAGATCTTACTGAGTATTCAGGATAGCCAGGGCAGCTTCAGCTCACCCCAAACAGTCACGGTTACGGTTAAAGCCAAACCTCCTGTTCTTTCAACTTTTGCTCAACCTTTTGTTGCCTCGCTTGATTCCGTAGCAGAAAATGTAAAGGCCGAAGCCCAACAACAACAAGATGCGAAGCAATTGGTTGTAAAAACCGTCACTGGCTCCGGTCTCGTGGTGACCGCTGGCCTTTTTATTTGGATTTTGCGCGGCACATCCCTCTTGGCGAGTATGTGGGCAACCATTCCCGCTTGGAACAGCATTGACCCTCTGCCGATTTTAGGAATGAGTCAGGAAGAGCGATGGAAAGAACTCATCGACACACAGCATGTGGAAGACCAAGAACAACAAGAATTTCCTCAAATTCAAAAAATATTTTCTGATCAACAAACATCGCATCCATTGCCTGAGAAGGACCCGCCACTTTGATGAAACGCTGGAAGACTCTCGCACTGATCAGTCTTGGCTTAACAACCTTAACCATTAGCTTTTTGTTGGTTGGAACTTGGATCTGGAATATGTTTCCTCAAGAATCCCAACAAACCTTCACTTATCGCAAAATGTTAGTGGAAAACATGGCCGCACAATATTCAAAGTTAGCTGAGAAAGACGATCTTGTGACAATACAGGCGGCTATTGATTTTCTCCTTGCACGAAATTCTGATATCCGATCAATTGCCTTGGTCGATCAAGAACACACTTCCTTAGCCACCGCAGGATCACACCAGCAATATTGGACAAAAGATGCTAACAGTCATTCGACACTGACCCATATGGAAGTTGAAATTTATGACGGTTCCGAACCGTGGGGAAGGCTCCAGGTTGCTTTCCAACCAATGGCTCAACATCAAGGATGGTGGGCAACAATAAGCCACGATCCGCTCTATCGCCTATTGGCATACATCACAATTGTGGGCTTTCCAGGGTTTTACTTTTTCATAGGACGTGTGTTGCGACAATTAGATCCTTCAAGTATTGTCCCTAAACGCGTCAAAACTGTCCTTGACACTTTGGTAGAGGGTGTCGTTCTCTTAGATCCAAAAGGAACTGTAGCACTCGCCAATGCTGCATTCACATCAATTACAAATACGAATCTTAACAATCTTTTGGGGAAATCCTTGGATCATTTACCCTGGAAAGATCCTATTAAACACCAAGAGCCTCTAACCTCCCTGCCCTGGCAAGAAGTAGAACGTACCAATCAAAGCAATACCGGCACTCCCGTTGCCTATGACTCGTCAGAGAAAGAGACAAAAGAATTTATTGTCAATAGCACGCCGATTCTTGATGAACAAGGCCACCTGCGAGGCATTCTTGTCTCACTCAGTGATGTGACGGAACTATCACGCGCTAACCAGCATTTATTTTCCACACTTGAAGAATTACATATTTCTCAAGCGAACATTGAACATCAAAACGAAAAGCTCCAATGGCTAGCTACTCGAGACCCCTTAACCAGTGCAATGAACCGCCATGCATTCTTTGAGCTACTTGAGAGTACTTTGAAAGACGCCCAAAAAAAGGAGAGCGCGGTAGGCTGCCTAATGCTAGATATGGACGATTTTAAAAAAATTAATGATCACCATGGACATGCCGCAGGAGACCGTGTTCTCAAAATGCTTGCAGAGTCCGTGGCAAGCTTAATTCGACCGCAAGACTTTTTCGGACGATACGGCGGAGAAGAGTTTTGTGTCATTCTTCCAGGAATGAGCGAAGCTGAAACTGTCCAAATGGGGGAAGTTATTCGCCGGCATATTGAAGAACATGGATCACAGAGTCTCCGCGCAACATCTGCTCTTTCGATTACCACGAGTATTGGAGCAAGATCGTTCATTCCAGATGATCCAAGCTCTACCCTGCTTATCGAACAAGCCGACGAAGCGTTATATACCGCAAAACACAACGGAAAAAATCAAGTGTACTGTTATTCCAATCTCCCAACTCATCCCCGCTCGACTAGAAAGAAACTAGCAAAAACCAAACGATAGTTCACTAAGATCTCTTCAAAAACCTCATCGTTCAACTCATTGAATTATGAATGATTGGCACTCGTTTTCTGACGATAACGGCTCTTTATGAGAGATGAATTCTTTAATCGTGAGTACAGTCTATGTCTCCCTCATCCGTGGCACCCCTCAATAGGACATATTCAAGATTTTTTTATCGGATTGAAATGATTTCCCCTATTTTTCTCTTTCATTTTTAGGCACGAGGAGTTCTCATCAACATCTCGACTCACCCTAACCTCTTGCTAAAATTTCTCGTATGACCAGCCGATTGGCTTCGGGGAATTTATACAAGGCTAATTCATGAATATCGACCCAGGCTACTTCTATACAGCCAATGGCTTTGGGGGATCCTTCAATTAGAACACAGGTAAAAAAGTTCAATTCCACTTCCTTCTCTGGATATAGATGACGCAAGGTTTGAAAATGATGAACCCTCGACACCTCAATATCAATTTCCTCTTTCAGTTCCCTGTGTAAACATTCCTCTAATGTTTCACCAGCTTCTTGCTTCCCACCAGGGAATTCCCAGAGACCTCCCTGATGGGCATCAAGTTTTCTCCTTGCCAACAAAATCTTGTTACTCCAAAAGACAATGGCGGCAGCTACAACCACAGAGGGTAATGCTTGAGAACTACGATGATTCATCAGCAGACACGGAATGACAAATATCACGCATAGGGCAAAGCAGACAAAACGGCTTTCTGGCCGTACATACCATCGCTCCAAAGTCCATCAATGCTTGATTGAAATCATAGCCTTTCCCCTTAGGAATCAATTTTTCGGAAAGTATCCATAACATGGACTTTTGCTTCTTGGGATCACCTGTTCCTATGAATATGCGATGTAAAACTCGCATCACATTGGTATCCAAAATAGGCGCATCTTTCTGAAATGCAAAAGACTGGATCGCTCCAGCCGTATATTTCCCTATCCCTTTCATTGATAACAATTCTTCTTCTTGACTCGGAATATTGCCGCCGTAGCGCTCCATCGCCTCACAGGCGATTCCATGAAGACGATAAGGCCGAATATTGTAACCTAGGGGATACCAAGTTTTTCGCACTTCTTCCGGCTGTGCTTGAGCTAAGTCCTGCACCGTCGGATATTTTTCCAAGAATTCATGAAACTTTGGAATCACACGATCAACCTGTGTCTGCTGCAGCATAATTTCAGAAACCAAAACCTTATAGGGGTTTTCGGTTCTCCGCCACGGAAGATCCCGCCCATGTTCCCCATACCATTTCAGTAACTGCTTTTGAAACTTGCGTTTTTTGGCCAGCGGAACATTCTGAATCTCAGACGAAGCGACCTTTGACCTTACCCTTTTTGGTATTTTTCGAGGAGTCGGCATTAGAAAAAACGTCTAATTCAGAACCTTAGATATGGATAAGCAGAAATCGCATTCCCCATAGTTGATCAACCATCATGCCCTTCTCTTCAGTTTGCAAATAAAGGTTACTCAAAAATCATATTCTACTGGACAGTCGAGGCTTTTTCAGTTACCATTCGACTTCTTATTCTGCTTTATTTTTCTCATTTATTCTTCCCCTTATCTCTGGGTTACAGCCCCTCGAGTCTTTTTATCATAAAAAATTTAAGGAAGTATGCCGTATTGCGGGTCGCGTTTGTCATTTTTTAGAAACGATAACCCATAATTTCCGGGGCCTTTGTCCTATCGTATGGACGAAATCCGGCTTTCTTCTCCTGACTTCATTCTTTCCTACAATCGGGGGTGGCGCATTGCCAACCTCACGAACTTCATTTCTCTGACAACCTGCAATTTTCGCTGTTTTTTGGGCCTAGTCTCTTGGCTTGTGTTTTTTCTTATTCACTATCACTCAACCACTTTGGAGGTGTCTTATGTCTAGCCAAACTGCTGCTCTTTCTCCATCCATCCCGCACAACACCACACAAATCCAAACTCTCGTGCACACAACCGCCAGTTTCATTCGCTCTCTGGTACAAAAAGGCGGACCGGAGCATACAGACTATCCTCTCTTACAAACAGCATTACAACAATTTTCTGACCCCTCGCTCCAAGAATTCCTTTCTCCTGAGGATGTTGGGACTCTTCACAATTCCTTCGGCGCAGCCCTTTCGCCACAAACTATTCAGGGCTGGGCTTTTCAAAAGCCTTTGGGATATGCCGGCGATTTTAAAATAATTGAAAAGATTTACAACTTTGAAAAATCGTCGGTCCCCCATCTCCGGAAATGGGACGAGTATTTTCATGCGCAAAAAGCTCCCCAAGCCGTGAGAAATCGGCTATCCTTTTTTCTGGACAAACTCTATGAAACCAAAACACAAAATCCCTCAGCCACACAGGTATTAAATGTGGCTTCCGGGCCTGGACGCGATATGTTCGAAGCGTTAAGAGTCATCGGAAGTTCAGACTTAAGAATTGACTGCGTTGATCAGGATAATCATGCAATCGAATTTGCCAAAACGCTCTGCCAAGACTTCCTGCACATGATCAACTTTACCCATAAAAATATTTTCCAATTTCACACCCAAAACACATATCATTTGATTTGGTCGGCTGGGTTATTCGATTATTTTAACGATAACCTGTTCAAGAGAACCATTCGTAAACTCTCCAAATTTCTGAAGCCAAACGGAAGAATGGTGATCGGAAATTTCTCGCCAGAGAATCCCACACGAGGGTATATGGAACTCTGTAATTGGAAGCTTATTCATCGTAGCAAAGAACATTTACGACAACTCGCGAAAGAATGTGGATTTCAAGATCACCAAATTAGCGTGGAACAAGAAGCCGAAGGGATCAACCTATTTCTTATACTTTCAAACTAAGAGAGTTATTGATTCCATACTATAGCCTTAGCATCGAGGGGAAATTTTATGCACTGAGAAAATTCACATAAAAAGATTCAAAAATCATCAAAGGACGAATAAAAGGGCAGTCGGTCTTTCAGTAGCGATGACATGCACATTGAAAATGCGCCTACTTTCATAAAACTGATGTTTGTAGGACAGACTCCAGCACACTACTGAGATCCACAAGATTGAAAGGCTTTGCGACTCTTCCTTTAAACCCATAAGCTTGGTAGTTAGCCAAAACCGGGTCATTTGAATAGCCACTGACTACAATGGCCCGGACCTGAGGATCGATAGCGAGTAACCGCCCAATCACTTCTTTGCCTCCGAGGCCTCCAGGTATCGTCAAGTCTAAAATGACGAGTGAAAAGGGATCTCCAGCTTGTTGGGCCTGACGAAAAAGCTGTATCGCTTCTTCTCCATTTTTTGCAGTTTGATAATGATATCCGCAGGTTTCAACCATTTCTCCAAGAACTTTCCGGATTTGGCTCTCATCATCCATGATAAGAATCTTGCCCCGCCCAAACTTGACATGAGATTCAAAAGGCTGCTCAACAACTTTTTCGGGAGAAATAGCAGGCAATAGAAATGAGAACGTACTACCCTTTCCGACTTCAGATTCAGCCGACAAGATGCCGCCATGACTTTTTATGATGGAATAGGAAGTGGCTAGTCCCAAGCCAGATCCCGTTGGCTTCGTCGTAAAATATGGATCGAAAATCTTGGACAGGTTTTCTTTTGATATCCCTATTCCTTGATCAAGAACTGCTATTCGTACCCATCGATTAGCCGAGCCCTCAAAGGCCGGTTCGAAGCGAAGAAGATCCGATTCATCTTTAGCAATATTATGAGCTTGAATGATACATTCGCCCCCATCTTCCATGGCCTGACGCGCATTAATGACCAAATTATGAACAACCTGCGAAATTTGTCCAATATCAATATCGACTAACCACAAGTCTTGAGAAATTTGAAAGACCGGTTTAACCCTTGAGCCTGCTAACACCAGGCGGACATTTTCCTCCAAGACGCTTACGAGAGACACGGTTTTTTTCACCGGAACTCCACCTTTGGAGAAGGTCAAGAGTTGCTTAGCCAAGTCTTGTGCACGTAGAGAGGCAAGCTCGGCTTCATGTATTTTGGAGAATAAGGGATGAGAACTATCCAGACCAAATTTTGCTAAGGAGAGTTGCCCAACAATCGCCGTCAGCAAATTATTAAAGTCATGGGCAAGCCCCCCAGCTAAGAGTCCAAGTGATTCAAGTTTTGCAGCACGCACACGATCTTCTTCCCATTTTTTTCTTTCTGTGACATCCTGAGCAAGACCAACAATTCGAGTGAGCTCACCTGACGGCTTCTTTAATGGAAAGGTTTGATTATGAATCCAGCGGGTTTCTTGATTGTTGGTAACAATTCGATATTCGATATCTAACTTTTTCCGGTCAATTCGCCGTAAAAAAAGATTTTCGACTCTTGTTCGATCTTGAGGTGCCACGACGGTGAGCCAATCAAAAGGATTGTTGAGTAACTTTTCTGCATCTCCCCCCCAAAGCCGCTCGTAGGCTGGACTCACATAGACAATGCGCTGCAGATTGACATCCCATACCCAAAAAACACTATCGATCGCCTCGGCTAATTGGGAAAACTTTTCATCACTTTCTCTATACGCGATCTCAGCCGTTCGCACTTCGGTGACATCACGCCAAATAGTCAAAACCGTCATCACATTCTTTCGAATATCCAGTTCTGGAGAAAAACGCACTTCAAAGGTTCTTACTCCAAGAGACGTTGGGTGAGAAACTTCAATTGATTCCGGCTGTCCAGACTCAAACACCGATTGAGTTTTTTCTTCACAAAGATCAGCAACGTGTGGAGAAAGACCAAGTTCACATAACCGCTTTCCCAAATACCGCTCTGGAGGAATGAGGGTTGAATTCTCCCACCAACGATTGAAATACAATATGCGTTTTTTACGATCCAAGCGGCCAACGATATCTGGGAGATTATGCGTTAGGGAAGAAAGTTCCTGATCCCAACGCCGCAATTCCTCTTGCACGCCTTGATAGTTGGGAATCTCCAAAATGACACCCTGACACATATTACACTGTCCCTGTTCGTCATGTGAAAAGACACAATGTTCTTGTACCCACGTCACACGATTCTCTTGCCGTAAAATTCTGTATTCCACAGAGACGGAGACAGGCAGAGTCGCTTGCTTGGTCCATGCGCGAAGAACTTTCTTGCGATCTTCAGGATGTATTTGAGTGAAAAAAGCTCGAGGGTCAATCAGCAAATCGTTTTGGGTCAGCCCCAAAAGAACTGGTACATGTGGTGTAACTACTTGAAAGTTTCGTTCGACTCCTTTTTGAATACACTGAAAAAATCCGGCTGGAATATGCTCAAACAATGAATGAAGCGCGTGCATTGAAACATCCATAGGTAGCCACCACAACTTCCGACATACTCAAACTAAGAGTCTGTTTAACAAAGCCACCGCCGACTCCACCGGAGCAACTCGATGGGCTACGAAGGCTGAAATCGGCTTCGCACAGGCAAGCCCATTTTTTTGAAATGCCCCGAGGCTTCTGACAGCCCCCTCTTTCTGGCGAAAATACCTCTCGATGTCCTCATTATTCCATACTCCCAGTAAGGTTCAGACCCAATCAAGGATATTCTCGCAATTCTCCTCTAGGAGAAGAGAGAGTCAGAGTCTGAATACGTATTGCCTTGTGGGGAGGGAGAAGATGAAAGAAGAGATGAGCCGACAAAGGGGACTTGCTCATAGGAAGTATCGGTGGGAAGCTGAATTTGAAATCCAAAAATAGAATTTTCACACGTGACAAGTCGAAAACTTCCAGCATACTGTTGAACAATTTTTGTCGCAAGAATAATCCCACGCGTCATTGATGGATCATCATTCAAAGAACGACTGAAATCCCAACTTTCTACTGAGACCAGTGCCTGTTTCGAAACAGGCAGGTTAGACTTCCAAACTATATCCACTTGCAACCAATGCCCTCCCACCTGACTGGTAGATTGTGTGCTAACAATAAGTGTGCCATCCATATTTTCTGAATCTTTGAGGAGGAACAGGAGTCCGTTAAAAATCGCTTGCATAAGCCCTTGTCGGTCTATGCATCCCGTGGGGATATGAGGACTCAACCTTTTTTCGATTAATATCTGGCGGTAGTTGGAGTTGTTTGTGATGAATAAGAGACAGGAGTCAATAACCTCATGAATATGAACATGTGGCTTCAATGTGCTTGATAAGGGCTTCACGTATTCTCGGATTTCTTTGGTCAACTCTTCAATCTTTCCTAGATCTTCTCCAAGAACAGAATGAAGCCTATCCATAAATTCTCCGTCATGTTGCCGCATTTGAGCAATTTGAACAAAGGCCTTAATGGACACGAGGGGATTATGAAGTTCCTGAGTCAAACCATCCGCCATGGTTTCCAAGGAACGCAGCCGGTCAACTTCACAAAGCATACTTTGGGTCCGTTGATTTTCTTCACGCAGAAAAGCATTTTCTAAGGCTAAAGCAGACTCTCGAATGAGCATATCCCAAATTGTTTTGCCACCTAATATCTGAATGCCCTCAGTCACATTAGACCCAAATCCCAAAAAGCCTATGAGCTGATTATTACCAAAGATTGGGTAAAATAACTCTAGACCAGTCTCTTTGAGTTCTTCGGCAAACCGTCTTTCCCCTTCATCAGCAAGATCCAAATCGTTAATAGAAAATTTAGTTCTCGTTGCTAACAGCCATTGCGGAAGATCATCGAAAATTGTCCATCCATTTCTCATGAGATGGTCGTGCTTTGAAAACCCAACTGTCGCAATGGGGACATATCGGTTGTCATGCAGTTGCAGACTAAAAATTGCAGCTTTGGATGTCTTTGTTCCCTTTCCTAGTGTTTTTAAAATGGCTTGGCCTAATTCAGGGACGCTTTGAAAATTAGTCACTTCTGATGAGAAGTCCGCAAGCGTTTGGATACGTAAGGTTCTTCCCTTCATAATCGTTCTAGCCACTGCGCCTTTTGTCCCAACTTTCATTTGAAAAGCTACTAAAACAGTCAGGAGGTGAAAAATAAGCTGGATAATGGCAAATCGGGGGTTAATGCTGCCAAATACCCACTTTTGCGCAAGTAACAAAACTGGATAAATTGGCTGGGAAAGCAGAAGTAACAAGACAAAATACGAAAATCCTTTTTCGACATACACCGAATAATCTAACCAATGGAATCGCAAGAGGGTATATGCCACAATTGAAATATACACTCCAAAACACACCGTGCCATAAGGAATGATTTCAATGCCGTACCATAATGGGAAATTGGTCGCTCCCCCAACATATCCAATTGTCGATCCAATAAGTAAGAAGAGAATTTGCCGGCGGGGCAATCCTTTTTCTTTCCGCGAGGCTTGGAGCAGCAGCAGATGTGCCACGGCTACAAGGGCCAGCCACCACACCAAACAAAAATGAAAGGCAATACCTGGAACCCCCCAATAGGGAAATAGAGCGACAGGCCTAACAGATTCAATGAAAAGTGGTGTGGCATCAAAAACAAGAAAAACGGCTCCAACAACATAATTCCACTTAATCAGATGCTTCCAGACAATTTCTTTTTCTAGTAAATACAGAACGTGGTGCAAAAATGTGATAGGAATAAAAATAGCGCCAGCCATTAACAGACGCAGATTGAATAACGCATACGTCTCGGAATCAGAAATCTGCCAGGCAAAATAGCCAAAGCTCCAAAGAGCCGTAGATATTCCAAACAAACCAAATGTCCAATGACGAGGATCTCTGGGGGAACGAAAATAGATAAAGGAAGCCAGTCCAATAGCAGCTAAACCATTGAGGAGACCACTTATAGCAAATAATTCCATAACCGAAACCCAGTGTTACAGCGCCATTATTGAAAACACACTATGCTTCAAAAAATGGGCATACGACTATGAAGACCTCACCTGCATGAGAAAATACCCTTCCCGGGTAGAAACCGTAGCGCGAACAGCCACAATGGTCAAGCCTTAGGTCACACGAGACCCTTCAATTGCACCTCATGTGACAATAATGGGTCTATTAGAAAAAAGCCACCAGCGGCGTTCTTGCCATTGTTCCATGCTCATGTAATACCAGTACGCTCCGCACGAAAAAATGGCTAGGGCCTTGCTGGACGGACTTTTTTGAACCGCCCCGAGGCCTCTGACCTATGACGTCGCAGAGACAAAATGTGGCCATTACTATCATCTTTAATCAACAGCCCCAATAATCAAAACTCCAAAATAACTTAACACTACTCAGAACAAGAAAATTTAGACAAAAATGGCTTAAGAAGGGGACTGCTGGAGGAGAGGTAGTGTCAATAAGGAGCTTAAATGAGGAAGATTGTGCTCATCGTACGTTGCTATTCCAGAACGATCAATTAAGATTCCATGAAAACCGGCCTGCCTGGCTCCTTCAAAATCTTCGATTGGATCGTCTCCTACATGAAGAACTTCATCAGGAGTCAGCATATGCTGCTCCAAAGCATAAGAAAAAATCTTTGAGGCTGGTTTGGCAGCCCCAGCCAAGCTCGAAATCGTCACGGAGTCAAAAAACTGATGAATGTCAAGAGCGCGAGCGACCTGAAAAAAACGGCTGTCGAAATTCGTAATAATCCCCAGCTCAAATCCTTGTTCCTTTAATTGCATCAAGACTTCATGTGTTTCAGGAAAGAGTTGCCAGTGAGTCGCCCGCCCAAACGATTCAAAAACTTCATCAAAAAAATCATCAAACCCTTCAAACATGCCCACTCGGTAGTAGACAGCATGGACAACATCAAACCACCATAACCGCTCACATTGCTTCAACTTTTCAGGACGGTCAACGGCAAATACTGGAGCTGGAAGAGTCTTCATCGTTTCTTTAAAGGCACGATTGAGGGCTGCAATCATTTCGCCTGAATCACGCACACCATACTTTTTCGCATATTGTGCATAGACTTCTCCCACCGAACCTTTCACATCAAATAAGGTCCCGACTGCATCAAAAAAAATGGCTTTTATTGGAGAAGCATTCATGAATAATCACCATGATTAACTGTGCATAATATACATGCCAATCATGAAGATCGAGAACGCTGGAAGCGGATCAGCCTAAGGAAATTCAGCAGACAATGGGGTAGGATAAACAATTGGCAACACGAACAAACGTCTTGGAGAAAACACGAAAGCTTTACTTTACTTTACCCTTTTCACGTCTAGCCGTTTCCAAACTTTTCACTCGACGTTGATTTTTTCTGTGTTTTCTTCGTAATTCTCGATCTTTTTCTCGACCACGCGGCATGGAAAACCTCCATTTAAAAAATTTTAGGAATTAGCCACTTCTATACCACAGCATTCCTTAATGGAACAAGACAGTATAATATTGCCGGGACTCAGATCCCATGCTACCATCTCAATCGCTTCAAGAAACATTTCACCAGCTTCTATGCCGTCTTCTCAATTAGACAAAATCTATACCCCCCCAGAAGTTGAACAACGGTGGGGCCGCTACTGGATTGACCAAGGTCTCTTCCAGCCTCAGGAGACAGGAAAGCCTTCGGCCTACTGCATTGTCATTCCGCCCCCAAATGTCACAGGCTCCCTGCACATTGGTCATGCCCTCACATACACCATCCAGGATATTCTCATTCGCTGGAAACGCATGCAAGGCTTTCCAACCCTCTGGGTGCCAGGCACTGACCATGCCGGCATTGCCACGCAAAATGTCGTGGAGCGTCAACTGAAAGAGGAAGGCCTCTCACGTGAACATCTTGGCCGCCAAGCTTTTACTGAACGTGTGTGGGCCTGGCGAGGCCAATCCGGCGATGCCATCATAGGCCAACTCAAACAGTTAGGGGCCTCCTGCGATTGGGGCCGCTTGCGATTCACCATGGACCAAGGGCTATCTCTTGCAGTACGAAAGGTCTTTGTCCAACTCTATGAAGAAGGGTTGATTTACCGTGGTGAACGCCTCATTAATTGGTGCCCTCGCTGTCTGACGGCGCTTTCTGACATTGAAGTTGAGCATGAAGATATCAAAGGCGCTCTCTATCAGGTTCGTTATCCCCTTGCGAATGATCCAGAAGCTTTTCTCACTATCGCCACCACACGCCCTGAAACCTTATTAGGCGACACGGCTGTGGCCGTGCATCCTGAGGATCCTCGCTACCAGAGCTTTATCGGCAAACAAGTGAGCCTCCCCTTAACAGACCGCACCATCCCCATTGTGGCAGACCCCATCGTCGTGGATCGCGAATTTGGCACCGGAGCCGTCAAAATTACTCCGGCCCATGATTTCAACGATTTCGAGGCAGGCGAACGGCATGCCCTCCCCCGCATCTCTCTTCTCAATCATCACGCACAAATGGACCCCAGTGGGCTCATCCAGGCCCAGGTCAATGAGGCACTACGAGCCTCTCTGGAGTTCAAGCCCATTCCAGAAGCTCGCCCAATTGTGCTGGATGCTCTGAAACAACACAATCTTCTCATCCAAGAAGAACCCCATTCCATGGCGATCGGGAAATGTTACCGTTGCAAAACAGTCGTTCAACCCTATTTGTCACCGCAATGGTTCGTCAAAACAGCTCCGTTGGCCGACCCAGCTATTGAAGCCGTGGAAACAGGGAACATTCGCATCATTCCCGAAGGATGGAAAAATAATTACCTCGGTTGGATGCGGCATATAAAGGATTGGTGTATCTCCCGCCAAATTTGGTGGGGACATCAGATACCAGCTTGGTACTGCAAAAACTGCAATGCAGACCATTTTTTAGACACAAGTACAGCCACTAAATCCGGTGCAAACAAAAAAGATTTACCAAGCGCACACAATATGAGCTGCTTCATTACATCGTCCGCCAAACCCCTTGTGTCGAACATCGAGCCACAGGCCTGTCCCAAATGTGGCGGAGCTGACTTCATTCAAGACCCTGACGTCTTGGATACCTGGTTCTCTTCATCATTGTGGCCCTTCTCGACACTCGGATGGCCCGAAAAGACTCAAGACTTCAAGACATTTTACCCAACCTCAACCTTGGTCACAGGACTGGATATTCTCTTTTTTTGGGTGGCAAGAATGATCATGATGGGCATCAAGCAAACGGGGGAAATACCATTCAAGGACGTCTATATTCATGCGCTAGTTCGCGATGCTGAAGGTCAAAAAATGAGTAAGTCAAAAGGGAATGTGATCGATCCCCTCACCAAGATGAGTCAATATGGAACCGATGCGTTACGCTTTACATTAGCCTCCATGGCCTCACCTGGACGTGATATTAAATTGGCTGAAGAACGCATCGAAGGGTATCGAAACTTTGTCACAAAAATTTGGAACGCCGCGCGTTTCATTCAGCTCCATGCGGATCGACCAAAACCTCCTGCCCCCCTAGCGTCCCGTCCTTTCCCAGATCGATGGATCATGAGCCGCTTGAATCATTGCATTCGTGAAGTTAACAACGCCTTAGAGCATTACCGCTTTGACCAAGCCTCGTCCCACCTCTATCAATTTGTCTGGCATGAATACTGTGATTGGTTTATTGAGCTGGCCAAGCCCAGCCTTCAACATGAACAGCACCCTGACGCCGCCACGACCTGCTACACCCTCGTAGAATCCTTCGAAATCATTCAACGTCTTCTCCACCCTGTTATGCCTTTTCTTACGGAAGAAATTTGGCAATCCTTCCCTCATGAGGGCCCCTCGATCATGACTCAACCATTTCCAGCCGAACAACCAGACTGGACCAATATCCAAGCAGAAAAAGACTTTTCAGTCCTGCAATCATTTGTGTCCACAACACGAACCGGCCGTGCCTTATTGAATATTTCCGCCAACCAATCCGTCGCCATTTATGGCACCTCTACAAACGCCGACGAGACCACAAGTCTTAAACAGCTACAACCCTACATTGAACCAATACTACGATCTCAACTCACGCTGGCTCAAACAACAGACTGGCCTTCTTCTCGCCTTTTACACCTTGTTAGCGGACATCTGACTATTGGTCTTCCCGTTGAATCCAATGTAGACTTACAGGAGGTTGTCAAAAAAGTACAAAAACAAATCAAGGCCAAAGACAAAGAATGCAGCCGACTTCAAGACCGTGTGTCCTCTCCAAAATTCCGTGAAAAAGCTGAACCTTCAGTAATTCAAGAGTCTGAAGAACGAGTAAACAGTCTCAAGCAAGAGCTGGCTCTGCTCACTAGCAGTGAAAAACAACTCGCGTCCATGATGAGCCCATGAGCAGAACACGGCAGGTGGCGCCTCCGCCACTCTCCAGTATTCAAAAGATTGTCCTCGCAGCCTTAGAAGAAGACATTGGATTTGGAGATGTCACTTCCAAGGCTCTCCTCTTAAACCACGTACCCGTCCATGCGAAAATCGTGGCAAGAGAAGCTATGACCATTGCCGGCCTGACTGTCGCAGAAGAAACCTTTCACCAAATAGACAACTCCCTACAAATAAAACTTCATCAACGCGAGGGAGCCAGAGTAGCAGCCAAGACAACTGTTCTTTCTATCACTGGGAATGCCTCCTCTCTGCTTCAAGCTGAAAGAGTCGCTTTAAATTTCATGCAGCGATTGTCCGGAATCAGCACACTAACCCATCAATTTTGTCAGGCGGTAAAGGGGAATCCCGTAAAAATTTCTGATACGAGAAAAACGACTCCAGGCCTCCGAATTCTTGAAAAATGGGCCGTTCGCCTTGGAGGAGGCTGTAATCATCGCAATTCCCTTCATGATGGCATTCTCATTAAAGACAATCACTTGATGATCCTTGACAGTCAAAAAATATCCCTCAGCCAAGCCTGCAAGTTGGCAAGGCAACAAGCGCCGCATGGCCTTCGAATAAGCGTCGAAGCTGAGACCCTGACTCATGTTCGGCAAGCCCTTCAAGGAAAAGCTGATATCATTCTGCTCGACAATATGTCTCCATCAAAAATCCAGCAGGCAATAAAGATCATAAAAGGTAAAGCACTCATTGAAGTTTCTGGAGGCATCACACTCAAGAATATCAGGGATGTGGCTCAAACAGGAGTCGATGTTATCTCTATTGGGGCACTCACTCATTCTGCGCGGGCGATGGACCTTTCGCTCGACGTAGACCTACTGCCTTCCAAGCAACAACGCAAAACAAAGCTGCGCCGTTTATAAATGCCCTCTCCCCATAAGACTTCGAGCCTTTCTACAGAAAGGTTGACTGGATTACTCCCTTCAAAGACTCTCAATCAGTCTCTTTTCATTTTTGAGGAATTACCTTCCACTAATACGTTTGCCCTCGAGCTCGCAAAACATTCCGCACCCTCTGGCACAGCTGTCCTAGCTGATCAACAAACAGCCGGACGAGGCCGCCTACAACGGTCATGGTTTTCCCCGCCAGAAACTAATATTTATGGATCCCTAATCTTTATAGTGGACACGCCTTTTCAAAGCCTAGGATGGATTCCTTTAATGGCAGGCACTGCAATTGCTGATGCTATCCAGCGGCAGACCAATATTCACATCACCCTCAAATGGCCAAACGACATTTTAGTTAACCAGCATAAAGTTGGGGGAGTGTTATGCGAATCCTTTGTTAACAGAGAAACAACAAAAACCTGTGTAGTCATTGGATTTGGCATCAATGTGAATCTCCCAAAATCGGCTTTTCTAAAAGACTTGCCGCCAATGACCACTTCCCTGCATCTTCATACAAAAGAGAGCCTAGATCGCCATCTTCTCCTTCAATCCATTATTATGACGCTCGAACAGGCTTGGGACACTCTAATTTCAGAGGGACCCACCGCTTGCAAACTGGCATACAGCGCCTGCTGTAGCACTCTGGGGAATGAGGTTCACGTTCAATTTCCCGATGGCAGTCATCTAGAAGGTCAGGCACAATCCATCGGGAAACACGGACAATTGCAAGTCAGGCCGTCTACTTCTCGACAACAAGGAAGATCAGATGACCTTATAGATATCCACGCCGGAGACATTCTTCACCTTAGAAAACCTGAGCACGATCAATCCCAAGAATTAAAGTAATACAGGAGATTAATGCGTCATGATTCTCGCTCTAGACATAGGAAATTCTCAAATCGTATGTGGAGTCTTTGAAAACGAGATTCTGATCGCCGATTGGCGACTATCCACAGATCATGGCAAAACAGCAGATGAATATGGCATGACCATTCGCTCCCTCCTACGATTTGCCAAGATAGAACCTGTAAATCTAGAGGGATGTATTATGAGCAGCGTCGTCCCTCCCATCACACAAGTACTTGAGACGGCTGCACATAATATCATCGGACAACCGCCCCTCATGGCCACCTCTTCATGCCCACATGGATTGACTCTCCGGTATGACAATCCAGAGGAAATAGGAACAGATCGGCTCGTAAACGCCGCTGCAGCATTTGCTCGCTATCAAAAACATCTCATTATCGTAGACTTTGGGACAGCGACAACGTTCTGCACAATTACCCAACAGGGAGAATACCTTGGTGGAGCTATTGCCCCTGGATTAAAAAGTGCAGCTGACTCCCTTCATCTCAAGACCGCAAAACTCCCTGAAGTGGACCTGGCAATTCCTCAATCGATCATTGGACGAAATACGGCAACTAGTATGCAATCCGGCATAATGTATGGCTATGCCGGCTTGGTTGATGAAATTGTCAAAAGAATCCAACAAGACATTCAAAAACCGACGTATGTCTTAGCGACCGGAGGACTTGCTTCGACAATCCTTCCAATTTCCCAGACAATTCAAGAAGTTAGACCTCAGCTTACGTTAGAAGGCCTCGCCTTGCTTTATGGTCGGATGGCTTCAGCTTGTGGATAACCTCCACTACATCTTGCAGCCCCGATCTTTACTTTTAAAAATAAATAGAATTTTTAGCAGAATGGGTTGACTTGCCTACCTCAGTGACTATCTGACCAAGGAATGCGGAAATTCATATCACCTCTGAAAATGTAACGATTTATGACCCTGTTTTCTGAAGAAAGTCAGCCGGCATCAACCTCTGAAGCCAGCTTGGAAGAGACGCCTGCTGAAACAGATTCCTCAAAACAACAAGAACAAAATGAAGAATTGGAATCCCTAACAACAAAAGACAATTCTCAAACAGCAGAGCAGCAAGCTCAAGAAGAACTTCAAGTTTATAAAGATAAATACATGCGGCTGGCCGCAGAATTTGAAAATTACAAACGACGAGCACAAAGAGATCAAAGCGATGCCATTCGCTATGCCAATGAATCCTTATTAAAAAGTTTACTATCTACTATTGATAATCTAGAACGAGCTATGCAAAGCGGCAAAACTGCAGGCGAGACAGGCCCTTTACTGGAAGGAATAGAACTGACGTACAAACACTTTCTTGAAACCGTAGGCAAATTAGGAGTGCGGCAAATTACTAGCATAGAAACATCATTTGACCCCAGCATGCATCAAGCCGTTGCACAAGTAGAGTCGGAGACCGCAAAACCGAACACCATCGTAGAAGAATTTCAGAAGGGATATTTTTTACATGACCGCATCTTGCGCCCGGCCATGGTCACCGTGGCCAAGGAACAATCTAGTAAAACCGAGCCACCAACGGCACCAGACGCTGGCAAAGAGGGAGGAATAGAAGCATGAGTAAAATTATCGGAATTGATTTAGGCACAACGAACTCCTGTGTGGCGGTGATGAGCGGAGGAGACCCAAGCGTCATTGCGAATTCAGAAGGGGCTCGGACAACGCCATCCGTTGTTGGCATCACGGACAAGGATGAACGATTGATTGGACAAATTGCAAAACGGCAAGCTATCACCAATCCGGAAAACACGATTTTTTCCGTCAAACGCCTCATGGGACGAAAAACATCTTCTCGTGAAGTGCAGGAAGCTAAAGAACGCCTACCCTATAAAATTGTTGAGGGAAGTAATGGCGATGCCTACGTACAAATCCGTGATAAAAAATATAGCCCGGCTGAAGTCTCCGCCATGATCCTTCAAAAAATGAAGCAAACAGCTGAAGATTATTTAGGCGAAACCGTAACCGATGCCGTCATTACCGTACCCGCGTATTTTGACGACAGCCAACGACAAGCCACAAAAGATGCTGGACAAATCGCTGGGCTTAATGTCTTACGAATCATCAACGAGCCCACTGCAGCATCCTTAGCCTATGGCCTCGACAAGAAAAAAGACGAGCGGATCGCGGTGTATGACCTTGGCGGCGGCACCTTCGATGTTTCGATCTTGGAGATTGGTGAAGGCGTCTTTGAAGTCAAAGCCACAAACGGAGATACATTTTTAGGAGGGGACGACTTTGACCTGCGCGTCATTGACTGGCTTGTGGAGGAATTCAAAAAAGATCAGGGGATAGACCTTCGAAATGACCGAATGGCCTTGCAACGCCTTAAAGAAGCGGCCGAACGGGCAAAAATTGAATTGTCTAGCTCACAAGAAACTGAAATAAACTTACCGTTTATCACAGCCGATGCTAGCGGGCCTAAGCACTTGGTGCTCAAGCTTACCCGATCAAAGTTCGAGCAGTTAGTGGACGATCTGATTGAACGATCAATTGAACCGTGCAAAAAAGCCTTGGCTGATGCCGAATTGACCACCGGCGATATCAATGAAATCGTATTGGTTGGCGGCATGACCCGCATGCCAAAAGTCATCGAGCGAGTCAAGCAGTTCTTTGGCAAAGAACCGCATAAGGGTGTGAACCCTGATGAAGTCGTGGCAATTGGAGCAGCCATTCAAGGTGGCGTACTGAAAGGTGATGTCAAAGACGTCTTGTTGCTAGACGTCACACCGCTTTCGCTGGGCATTGAAACGTTGGGTGGGGTCTTCACGAGGCTCATTGAACGTAACACCACGATTCCTACAAAAAAGAGCCAAATATTTTCCACAGCCGCAGATAACCAAACCGCCGTCACCATCCGCGTCTTCCAAGGTGAACGTGAAATGGCCAATGACAATAAGTTATTAGGCCAATTTGATCTGGTCGGGCTTCCTCCAGCACCACGGGGAATGCCGCAAATTGACGTGACGTTTGATATTGATGCCAACGGGATTGTGCATGTATCCGCCAAAGACATGGCGACTCAAAAGGAACAATCAATTAAGATCACCGCGTCCAGTGGCTTGAGTAAAGAAGAAGTCGAACGCCTGGTGAAAGATGCTGAAGCTCATACTGAAGAAGACAAAAAGAAACGGGAGTTGGTTGAGCTAAGGAATCAAGCTGATACACTGATATACAGTACCGAAAAGAATTTAAGTGAACATGGCGATAAAATAAGTGAGGAAGAAAAAACGAACATTACGACCGCCATTGATGGCTTAAAAAAATCTCTCGAGGAAGAAAATATCGAAGCCATTAACACTGCGATGCAAAACCTCACCACCGCATCACACAAATTGGCTGAAGAAATGTATAAGAAAGCTTCTGAAGATGGCGCCGAGTCTGGAGGAACAGGGTCTGACGGTGACGCTGGACCATCTGCTTCGGGACCAGAAGATGCTTCAGGGGCTGATGAAAAAGTCGTTGATGCTGAATTTGAAGAAGTTGACAAAGGAAAAAGTTAAGAACACGTCCTCATGATGCCGCAGCTATGTCATTTATTCCATCCTCAGCAGGTCGTTGTTAGGCTCTATTAATGTCACAAACAGGAAAACGTGATTACTACGACGTGCTGGGGGTGGACCGAAATGCTTCGGACGATGACATAAAGAAAGCCTTCAGAAAACTCGCCAGACAACATCACCCAGATCTCCACTCAGAACCCGACAAGAAAAAAGCTGCCGAGGAAAAGTTCAAAGAAGCAGGGGAAGCCTACGAAGTCCTCAGCGATGCTGATCGTCGTAAGAAGTACGACATGTTTGGGCATGCTGCGGCGGGGCAAGGCGGCGGGGCGGAAGGCTTTGGCTTTGGAGGCGGTGGGTTTGGAGATGTCTTCGGTGATATCTTTGAAGACTTCTTTGGAGGCGGACGTGGCCGAAGCCGTGCCGAACAAGGCAATGATCTTCAATATAATCTGGAAATTTCTTTTGAAGAAGCGATTAACGGGAAAGAAGCGAAACTGAAAATTCCCCGCTGGGAAGTTTGCGACTCGTGTAAAGGAACTGGAGCGAAATCCGAACAGTCGATTCAATCATGTTCAGCCTGTCGTGGCTCAGGGCAAATACGTCTGCAGCAAGGATTTTTTACGATCAACCGAACGTGCGGACAATGCCAAGGGGCTGGAAAAATCATTGCCGACCCATGCAAGACTTGCCGGGGGCAAAAGCGCGTCCATAAGGAGCATGTGCTCTCCGTCACGATTCCAGCAGGCGTAGAGTCAGGAATGCGCTTGCGTCTTTCACATGAGGGCGAGCACGGGATGAATGGAGGGCCGCCAGGGGATCTTTATGTCGCACTGACCGTTAAACCTCATACCCATTTCGTACGAAAAGGCCAAGATATCTTGTATGACCGCCGTCTTCATTTTGTGACAGCGACGCTGGGGGGCCGGGTTGAAGTCCCAACATTAGAGGGAACCACAATGGTCAAAATTCCCGAAGGCACGCAACATGATCAAGTTCTTCGGTTAAAAGGCCTTGGAGCGCCAGGTCTTAAGTCACAAACTCGCGGAGACCAATTAGTCAGAATTAAAATTGATATTCCCACCAAACTTACACCCCGACAGAGAGAACTTCTGAATACCTTTGCCGAAGAAAGCGGTGTCTCTACAGATCAACAAGGGGAAGGTCTCTTTGACAAAGTGAAAAATCTGTTTGACTAAGCCACTTACTCAGGTGTAGATCTCAACGCTTCGCTTACATGCCTGTCTTTTTCATCCATTCCACCGATGTTGGGAATGGAGTCGTCAGAGTCACCAATCCCCTCCTTAGCCAT
This sequence comes from Nitrospirales bacterium, assembly GCA_965223295.1. Lineage (GTDB taxonomy): Bacteria > Nitrospirota > Nitrospiria > Nitrospirales > UBA8639 > Nitrospira_E. The sequence goes on from CBDCWC010000002.1 coordinate 919,839, forward strand.
ATCTCAAAAAGCTTACGCACAAAGCTGGGAGATGAACTTCTCTTCAATGATGATCAAGGATTCCGTTATCATACGACAATTAGTCAGATTACCAAGCAGACCCTACAGGCCACTGTCCAACAGATAGAATCCTCCCCCTGCTCTACTCGTCCTCCCATCGTTCTTGGGCAAGCTCTTTTGAAAGGAGAAAAGATGGGATGGGTCATTCAAAAAGCGACCGAACTGGGTATAGCTACGATCATCCCCCTCACGACAGATCGCGTCGTTCCCAAGTTGTCTGTCAAACAAGAAGAAACTCATCGAGAACGTTGGAAACGAATTGCGAGAGAAGCAGCACAACAAAGCGAACGATGGACTCTGCCAGCTATTTCACCAATACAACCCTTCCAAACATTCCTTGAAAGATCACAACAGGGGCTACGGATTCTTATGGCAGAACGTCTAGATGCTCCATCACTCTTAACCCTACCGTATTCCAATGGACAAACAGATTCTGGGGTCACAGTACTTATTGGACCGGAAGGTGGATGGTCCAAAGAAGAAATAGAAACCGCGAAATCTTACCAATGGGCATTCGCATCTTTTGGAAAAGGAATTTTACGTGCAGAAACCGCAAGTCTCGCAGCCTTGGCTATTCTGCAAGCACGATTCAATAGATGAACTCTGGGGGTTCTTTGAGGTAGAAAGACCAGACGACTAAGAATCTGAAGCTTGAGTAGGCGTTAATTGAAAATGAAGAATGGTTCCATGATCGCCAACGGCAAACCCTTGTGCAGCATCGGGAAGGGAGAGACCATACAATGTTTCTGTATTCAATGGTTCAACCTCTTCCCACGTAAATCCTGCATCTTCGGTCAACAGAACTGTTCCGCGTTCGCCAATAATCCGGCCACTCAATGGTGTAGAAAATTGAATATCAACTAAGTCAGCCGGCTTCAGACAGGGACTCCCACAGGCGCGCGCCCGATCAACCCAATCTTTTCCAGCATTAAGAGTTTGGAAAATCGAACCTTGCGTGCCTACTGCCCAACCTGAAACCGCATCCGTAAACGTAATATCAAAGAATGTGGCAGGGCTATCTGTTGTTTGAGCCCTCCAAGAGGTTCCTCCATCATGTGTCACCAAAATTGTTCCAATGGCCCCGACGGCCCATCCTTGCTTCTCATCTATAAAGTGCACACCAAATAGATCAGACGTGACCCCACTATCTTGATCATCCCAGGTCTCTCCCCCATCGTTGGTGAACAAAATTACACCACGTGCCCCGACGATCCATCCTTGCCGAGCGGAAAGGAAAAATGCTCCATATAAGGTGCTATTCGTCCCACTGGCCTGGGGCATCCACTGAGCCCCTCCGTTGCTCGTGTGAAGCAATGTACCATTCTGTCCGAGAATCCAACCATGTTGTCCACCAGCAAACGTAACCGCCGTTAATAACATGTTGGTCCTTCGCGGAGCTTTCTTCCAAGTGGCACCGCCATCTGTTGTGTACAACATGGTTCCCCCGGCACCAACCACCCATCCCTGTTTCGCATTTGGGAAATGCACATCCAACAAAGTTCCCGGCGCGGGACTCTTCTGAAGCTCCATTATCAATGAAGATTCTTGGGCCACCCCTACCAACGGCACGCTGACAATACACATAAGAAATACGGTCACCCTAACACATACAGCGTTCATCACTATCTTTTTCAACATATATCCAGTAGCCTCATCCAATTCAAAAAGCCAAAATTAAACCCTGCTTTACTGAGCTCGACCTTTTTCCTTCCAATAATCCATATCGGGAAGTCCACGCCGTAGAATTTTGAACGGCCCACCCACCACCGTGATCCATTGCTTTGGAGTACAGCAATCTCCGGTTGGTAAGATATCCCAAGATCCACGCTTCACAAGGAGTGTCCCTTCCATCATATTCAAGTCAAACCCCCCTGGATGGCCAACCCCATAAGACTGCCGTCGGGGTATACGCGCTTGAATTTCCGTGTCACTCCAAGACACCACTATGGCTGCTAACCCGTTAATTAAGACTTCGGTGCGAGAAACATCTTCTCCCAGTCGATAGTTCTGCCAAGAATGCGCTTGCTGGTTCAGCGAAAGCCTAGCCGCTTCAGATATTTTGAGAAACTCACCAAATCCAGAACCCTTGATCGTGACAATTTCATCCAGCCCACCCTCTTTCGGTGTGTAGTCATGAATTTCCGGTCGCACAACTGTAAACTCACCAGCCTCATATTTCACAACTTCTTCACGGGCACAACAGGTCCCATCGGCATTGGGAATGCCCCCACCACGCTTTACCACTATCGGACCACTTTTGGCGCTAAACGGTACCCACACATCAATTTGATCATCTAACCAACGATGAATCACAGCAGGCATCCCACCAATCTCAACACCATTATTGGCCGCTTCAAAGTCAAAGGCGTAGGCCGTCTCACCACCCTCAGAGTGAACACCAAAATTCTTACCTCGAATAATTACCAACGTTCCAATGGGACCGCGTTTCGGAAAAAATTCACTCACTTGGGTCTCCACAACATCAAAATTTCCGATCATGCGATCCTGCCCGTCACGATGTAAAACTAGCGCGCCAGACTTAGCATTCAAGGGAACATGGACCACGATCGTCCGATCAGTCCATTGCGCAATGGCGGCAGGTTGCCCACCAAAAGAAATGCGTCCATCCTTGGGCATCGTACCGAAACTTTGCCCTGCTAATACGACCTTACTCCCTATGGGGCCTTGTTGCGGATCATAGGCAATAGGAGGAATCACAGTTAACGGCATCGTATTGCTGACCACATACTCAACTGGAGCACAGCACGAACCATTGGGCAACGGATCACTCGAAGCTAAACGGACCTGGACATCTCCGGTTTTCGCATTCGCCGGAATCTGCACTTCTATTTTGTTGGGCCGCCACCGTCGCACTTCAGCCCGAATGCCGTTAATTAACACCTGGTTCACACCAAACATCGTATTAGGATCACGCGAACCCGCTGTATTGCCAAAATTCTCGCCTTCAATCGTTACCAAGGAGCCGGCTTCGACTTCCGATGGGGCCACATTTGTAATCTTCACAGCTTGCAGCGTAAAGGTTCCAGCTTCCTGTTTTTCTGAACCATTCATCACCAAGACAGGGCCAGACGAGGCCTTCAAAGGCACTTTCACCAAGATAAAGTCTGGCTCCCACGACTGAATCAAGGCCGGCACTCCCTGAAACTCCACCCGGTTATCTTGGGTATTCTTAAAATCCCCAAACCCTCCTCCACTAATCGTGACGGTCGTACCGGGCGGACCTTCGGCTGGAAAAATCTCTGCCTGGACAATCGAACTTAACAAGAAGCAGAAAAGAACTGATGCCCCCATCAACGAAAGACGCGAAATCTGTTTCATAGTGCCAACAACCTTATGAATGAAAATAATGTGAGAAAATGTATAAGATATTCCTGACTTCTCAAAATCAACCAAACCAGAAGACCAACCTAAATCTGAGGGGCACCAACAACCGAGGTGGGACCAAGCAGTAGAGGTGGATAACCGACTATATCAAGGCCTCTTTTTTTTCGTCAATTTATAGGATTTCACCCATCATTTATGGATAACAATGACATTAAGCCTTCTTCTTTTCCTCATTTCCAAATTTGGCTATCATGCCTAAATAATTTTCTATATTGCCGCAGTTCATCTCGGCGGTCGAACTTGCTGTTTTTAAACTGATTACATGAGATGGATCAGATACTAGTTTTTGGGGGTGCATACCAACTCGCTACGCTCAAATAGGGCCCGGATAAGGATACGAGCATCCTCCCATTGGCTAATCAGCAGGCATCAGATACTCTGTGCCCTATTCAAGAAGATGGGTAGCATAGGCTAAAATTACAAGGGATATTTAGGGAAAGGGTAATAAGCATAATCAAGAGGGAGGGACTGTTGAATAATGATGATATCAACGGCCACATTTAGCCTCTGCGGTGTCACATGTCAGAGGCTTCGGGTCTGTTCAAAAAAGTCCGTTCAGCAAGGCCACAGCCATGTTTGCGCGCGGAGCGTTCTGGTACTACGTGAGCACGGAATAATGGCGAGAACGCCGGCGGCGGCTTTTTTCAACAGACCCAGAGAGAAAACCACATGAGCTGCTCTTCGTGCATCAAAATATGTGGCCGAATCATGCTGATCTTCATGTTGGCTATTCCGAGTTGCACCAACGCGATCACGCATGGGGCAGAAGCTGAACTCAATCCGGCTAACATCACAGAATGGAAGGTGCCCTGGGAGAACACGCGGCCAAGAGATCCCTATGTGGATCAGCAAAACAGGGTGTGGTTTGTTGGCCAGACGGGGGATTACATTGCGATGCTCGATGTAAAGGCCAGTATGTTTGAACAATTCCCGTTAGATCCTGACACGGGTCCACATAATTTAATTGTCGATAAGCAGGGGATTATCTGGTATGCCGGTAACCGTGCTGCACATATTGGCAAACTCAATCCTATGAGCAACCACATCACCAAATATGCCATGCCTAATTCTTCGGCCAGCGATCCACACACCCTTGTCTTTGGAAAACCCAACGAAATCTGGTTTACCGTCCAACAGGGAAACTATATCGGACAGTTGAACATGAATACAGGAAGTGTTCTGCTCACCCCGCTCCTCACACAGAACGCACGGCCCTATGGGATCGTCGTAAATACTACAGACACACCATGGTTCACCGAATTCGGCACGAATAAGCTTGGCACCATAGATTCAACAACGAAATCCGTACGGGAAATTTCACTCCCCCGAAAAACTGCACGGCCGAAACGACTCGGCATCACCTCAGATGGTGCAGTCTGGTATGTGGACTATGCCGAAGGATATCTCGGGAGATACATTCCCACCACAAAAAAAGTGAAAGAATGGCTATCTCCAGGAGGAGAAGAGGCACGTCCGTATGGCATGGCCGTCGATAATCAAGATCGTGTGTGGTATGTGGAGACAGGTGTGTATCCCAATCGTCTCGTAGGCTTTGACACAAAAGCTAAACAGGTTATGAGCATCACAAACATCCAAAGTGGAGGGGAAACCGTTCGACATATAATTTACCACCAGCCCACACAAACGCTCTGGTTCGGCACGGATGCGAACACCATTGCTCGCGTGACCCTCTCCCAATAAGATTTTTACTAGTGGAAGCTCAAAAACAGGAATTTGTCACAGCACATTTTTCGATTCCTAGGCAACACGTTTCTAGCTCTTATTCAGGAAATTTTTCAATGTCCTATGGCTCCAAAAACATTGCAGCCAATCCGTGATGGTGGTTAGCCAGTTTTTAAATACTTTCTCAAAGGTACGCATTCCTTAATAAGTGAGACATCACTATGAAAACCTTGTATCTAGTTCGCCACGCCAAGTCCTCCTGGAATAATGCGAACATTTCTGACCACGATCGGCCTCTCAACGATCGAGGGGAACATGATGCCCCTCGTATGGGAAAACGGTTGCGCAAACGCAAGCCACTACCTTCGATTATCATCGCAAGTTCAGCTGTTCGTGCTGAAACCACGGCAACGATTTTGGCGGAGATGATTGAGTATCCTCTATCTGGTTTGAAGATTGACGAACGCCTGTACGGCGCTGAGCCAAAAGACGTGATTAGCATTCTTCATGAACTCGACAACGCCATTGATAGCGCTATGCTCGTTGGTCATAACCCAACCTTTACCCACCTGATTAATTCCCTAGGAAATTGTGAGATTCAAAATGTGCCAACCTGTGGCATGGCAGTACTGACTTTCCCAACAGTACATTGGTCAAAAATTTCCGAAGTTCAAGGAGAACTTTTGGATTTCGACTACCCAAAGAAACACACAAATTGAGTAGGGATCATTTTCCCAACCAACCTCATCCCACACCAGAAATCATAATGTTCCTTTGGGGCACCTCTAAAAACTGATGTTTTTTTCTTAGGGCAAGGAAGCGGCGCGCGGAGCGTACTGGTCCTACGTGAGCACGGAACAATGGCAACCTTCTTGCGCGGTGAAGCGCTAATGCGCGTAAACGCGAAGCCGTTCTGGCAAAGACAAGGAACGCCGCTAGCGGCCTTTTTCAACAGACCCAGAATAGCGATATCCTAATGGACCGAAAGCCTCTATAATCATCTTGCTGTCTATAGATAAGAGCGAAATTGACTGGGGTGTGAATGATGAAAAAACTATACATTTCACAAAGCCTTGTTGATGTGGAATCTCGAAAAGAACTCCTCGATCAAGCTGAGATCCCCTGCCTGATTAAAAATCAACGATCTGCGATGTTAGGCGGAGAAATTCCCTTCGTGGAAGTATTCCCAGAGCTTTGGGTGCTTCAAGATGAAGATTTTGAACGGGCTGAAACATTACTAAAGGATTGGGAAAAAGCCCAGCCCCTGGAAACCACATCGTGGACCTGTGCAAGTTGTGGTGAAATCCATCAAAAGGAATTCACCACCTGCTGGAAATGCAACCAAGAAAGAACGTAAAGGACCACAGGGAAGATCGTGCAACGGATGCCGTACTTATTAACTGCAATAGCCGGTATCAGCTGCTTACATGAGTTGCCGGCTCCAACCGACCCAAGATTGATCTTAGCTAAGCATTTATTCGATCTCAAAGAAGATGAATGTAAAAACAAAGCTCAGTGTCAATTTGAATAAGGTTGCATTGCTTCGCAATCAGCGTGATCTCCCCTATCCGAGTGTCACTCAGTTTGCTCGAATTGTCATTGCTGCTGGTGCTAATGGAATAACGGTCCACCCACAACCTGATGAACGACACATTCGACCCTCCGACGTTCGAGATTTGAGTTGTCTGCTCAAATGGGAATACAACAATAGGATCGAATTCAATATCGAAGGATATCCCACGAAGACATTCCTAGAACTAGTACGAGAGGTAAGACCTACCCAAGTTACTCTCGTTCCTGATGCGCCAGATCAACGAACGTCCGACCATGGTTGGGATATTTCAACGACCCGAGAACTCTTGCAAGCAAGTGTTGCCCAAATACATGAGATGGGTGCACGAGTCAGTTTGTTCATCGACGCCGGATCGGACGAGATGTTGGAAGTGCGCAATCTAAAAGCAGAGCGAATTGAGCTGTACACGGAGCCCTATGCCAGAGCCTATTTGACCGGAGATTTCGAAGATCAACTTGCTCGCTATGTCGCGACAGCTCAGGCGGCTATCGAGCTCGATATCGGCATAAACGCTGGGCACGATTTGACTTTGGACAATCTCCCAGCATTTAAGCAACGCATTCCAGCGCTTGCAGAAGTAAGTATAGGCCATGCAATTACAGCCGACGCTTTAGAGCTTGGTTTCTCAGCCGCTGTGAAAGCGTATAAGACAGCCTTGGCATAGCAACATGTGAGAATCGCTTCTGGCCGTTTGGAATCGTCAGTATGCCTCTTATACGGAGATCTGACCGCCGATCAACGCGAAGCCCTTGAGTTAGCGAAACGCTTAGAGTTGTGAAGAAGGAATCTAAAGATCGTTGTGAGCACCCTAATGGTGGGCAGTCATCAGAGATTCCTTCCCCTTGTATTAATGTCGTTCCAGCAAAGATATTTTTCTCTAGCAAGGCAGGCCCTCACCTGTAGCCCAAGGCCTTACCCTGTGGCAATAACTTAGCGTGAGAGGGCCTTCAACTATCCATTTCTCATTTGCCTGAGGAGGGACCTACTATGGAAGAACCTGCTCCACACTTATTGTTTCACGGGGTCGTCGTCTTACTGGTCGGCCTGTTGACAGGAATACCCTATGGCAAAGCCATTCTGAAGGGCGAAAATGAACGCCTCATTGAAGCCTGGCGCGTTGCCCATGTCTCATTACCAATGGGAGCGATTCTCATGCTGGTGATCGCTGTTTTGTTTTCCAGCTTGAATGTCTCCATGAATCTCCAATGGATTATCGCCATCTTGTTTATTCTTTCTAGTTACGCATTTGTCGGAGCGTTAAACGTTGGACCTCTCTTGGGGTATAGGGGGATCTCGTCGAAAGGGCCTTTCGCCGCAAAGCTTGTCTTTTCTGGGAATATACTAGGGTCTATCACCTCACTCTTAGGTACGGTGGTTTTGCTCTATGCTGCTTGGGTTAATTTATGAACTATTCCAGCCAGAATGTGAAGGACTGCCGTTGTTGCTCGAACCCAGAGCATTGCCTACTCGATGCACAATCTCCGTGTAAAACACCGAGAAGAAAGTCGGCAAGAGAGCTGAAGTTTAAGGACAAGTATAGGCATATCCCCGAACATTCGAGCAGCCGCCTGGTTCTGGCCAAGCTGGGACGGTCCCACCCCAGCATCGAAGATTGCATGAAGGGCTGCTTTCCTCTACTGTGCGCGAGAAATGCTGTCACAGTCTGTCAGATCAGATCGGTGTTCTTACAGGTTTAACTCGCATGCTCCGTATTCTTTTTCTAGGTATGTTTCTGATTATGGTTCTTGGGCTGCCGCCCTTCGGACTGCTGTTGGCAGGATTTTCGCTTCCAACCACTCTGACTCTTTTCCCAATCCCTATCGAACCCGGCACCTCATCACTATCCTGGCCGGTATGGGGAATACTTGCAGGACTGATCGCGGCAACATTGATGCCTTTTATGTGGCGGTTTTTCCATTCCTCATTGATCACTCAACAGAGATCCTTACCCTTACACTCCACTCGTTTCCCCCGGTGGGGATGGCTAGGCATTTTAGGGACTTTAAGTGCCTGGCTATTCGCCTGGTCTCGATTTTCATGGTTTGAAATCTATCAAGCCCATACCTTTCCTCTTCTCTGGCTTGGCTATATCGTGATTCTGAATGCAGTGACCTTTCAACGCAGCCGAAACTGCCTTCTGATTGATCACTCTCGATTTCTGGCCCGCCTCTTTATTCTCAGCGCAGGCTTTTGGTGGACATTTGAATATCTCAACCAATACGTGAACAATTGGCACTATGTGAACGTACCAGAAACTTCCCTTTTCGAATACATCGTCTTCACCTCCCTTTCCTTCTCCACCGTCCTTCCAGCGATACTCAGTACGTATGAATGGCTGAACACGTTTCCTCGCCTCACGAAACCATTTGAACACTGGTATTCACTGCAATGGATCAACCATCCCCAGTCTGGCTGGATGTTTCTTGCTCTAGGCGGCCTCGGGCTTGGGCTCATTGGCATATGGCCCACCGTCCTTTTTCCTGTTCTCTGGCTTTCACCGCTATGCTTACTAGCCGGGATGCAACAGATAAACAAGGGAAAGGCTATTCCCTGCCTCTCCAGTCTGGCTCAAGGAGACTGGCGACCAATAATCTTATCGTCTGGCGCTGCACTGGCATGTGGGTTTTGGTGGGAATTGTGGAATAGTTACAGCTTGGTACATTGGGAATACACCATTCGCTATGTTCATGCGCTTAGGATCTTTGAAATGCCAATATTAGGTTATTCCGGCTATTTGCCGTTTGGCATAACCTGTCTGGCTATCACAGAGGTTGTGCTCAACTATCCAACCATCTACTTCACGTCCAGAATTGCTTCCAATCAGCCAGAACTGGCCAAGATTGCCTGAACTTGTTGAACTCACTACGGAGAAAACCTCTCAAAATGATAAAAAAGTGGTACTTTGACCTTGCACAAATGCTAAAGCGAATCCTTTGTTGGGGACTTCCACATCGTCCATCCCAAGGATATTAGGAGAATCAAAAGGACGAGAGGAACGGGAAAGGCACTCATTTCATGCGCCTTTAAGTGTGTCAGAGCAGCGCCGACCATGGTGATGCTCAAGACTACGATCCCGTAGAATTGTGCTTTTGGAATAAACAGGCAAAGTCCTCCACCAACTTCTATCAGTCCAGTCACATACAAAAACCAAATTGGATAGCCCCATTGTTGAAAGTGTTCAACTTGAGAATGCTCCCCCATGAGTTTAGCTCCGCCTGCAATGATAAACATGACACCCAACACAATCCACAGTGCAGTTTTGATATGTTTTTTCATATATTCCCCAAAAGAGTTACGGTATAAAAAAGTAGATACCCACGGGCTTACGCCGCGTGGTCCTCCGCGCTAACTTTGATAGACAGAGCATCCACTGCTGCAACTATATATTGATCATCTTCTTGATTCTACTCCATGCCAATTGCAAGTCCTGCAATTTCTTGCAAAAACCTGTTCAACAAATTATGTTGAGAGACCAGGTTTATCAATAGCACTTATTTTCAAGGAATGCCAAACCAATTGACGATACTTGATGTACGCGACCGTCTACAGCAGGCGCAGTCGGTCACAGTACTGACAGGAGCTGGGATTTCGGCCGATAGTGGCGTCCCAACATTCCGAGGACCTGAAGGCCTTTGGAAAAACTTTCGGCCAGAGGAACTTGCATCGCCTGAAGCCTTTGCTCGCGATCCCCAACTCGTGTGGGAGTGGTATAACTGGCGGCGTGAGTTACTCACTACAAAGCAGCCCAATGCTGCTCATGAGGCACTTGTACAACTCGAGGCACTAATTCCAAACTTTTGGATCATCACGCAAAATGTAGATGGTCTCCATGCCGCTGCAGGCACTCAACACCTTTCAGAAATTCATGGAAATATTTGGAAAGTTCGGTGTACAAACTGCTGCGTCGTTTCGCCAAACCATGAGGTGCCCTTGCCGTATCCACCAACATGCAAAGCATGCAGTGGCCTACTACGGCCACACATCGTCTGGTTTGGAGAATCGTTAGCAGCAAAAGACCTCGAACAGAGCTATGCAGCCCTAGAGCGTTGTGAGATCTTGTTGATTATCGGCACATCTGGTGTCGTCTATCCCGCTGCCTCCTTTGCTCCAGTGGCCAAAGACCATGGAGCCTTCGTCGTGGAACTCAACTTAGAGAGCACTCCCAATTCTTCCGCGGTTGACGTCTCCTTTCAAGGTCGGGCGAAAGAGTTGGTTCCTCTGCTACTTTCGGGTTGACCCATAGCCCCATTTTCTTGACTCGCTTTGTACCTGTTTGTTACGTTTTTTTGTTTAGGGGCCTGTCCAAGATAAGACTGATCTACTACGGTCGCACTGGATTTGGCCAGATCTTTCGATCCTTTTCGTTCAATAGTCCCACTATTCGCCTCAAACGATCGAATAATCTGACTCAAATCAGCACATCCTCGTGACGATCGCGTATCTCGGACAGACTCCCTGGGGGTTCCCAGTACATTATGTTGGAGTGAGCAATGCAATTAACCATAAACGGTAAGGCTGAAAACCTAGATGTTTCTACAGTTATGGATGTTCTCAAAGCCAAGGACATTGACCCGCAACTCGTTGCAATTGAAGTCAATACTCAAATGATCGATCAAGAAAATTTGGCCACAACATCTCTTAAGGAAAACGACAAGCTGGAATTCTTGTTTTTTATGGGCGGTGGCGCGTGAACGCCCAATTATTGCACGGCATCACCGACGGCATTGGCGGCACCCCGCTCGTTCGACTCAACCGCCTCTCCCCTCCTGACGGAGCCACCATCTATGGCAAAGCTGAATTTTATAATCCAGGAGGCAGCGTCAAAGACCGTATTTGCCTGAATATGATTGAGGAGGCTGAAAAGCAGGGCCTCTTGAAATCCGGCAGTACCATCGTTGAACCTACCAGCGGAAATACAGGTATCGGATTAGCCCTTGTTTGCGCCGTTCGGGGATATAAGCTCATCCTCGTCATGCCCGAAGGCATGAGCTTGGAACGGGCCAGCCTGCTCTCGTCCTATGGCGCACAATTGGTGCTGACACCCGCAAGGGAAGGGATGCGAGGCTCGATTAAGGAAGCTGAAAGCATTTTGGAGCAAAACCCTGAATATTTCATGCCGAACCAATTTTCCAATCCCGCAAATCCCGCCATGCACAGAAAAACCACTGCATTGGAAATTTTGGAGGCCTTGGATGGCAAGGTAGATGCCTTTGTGGCGGCTGTTGGAACCGGCGGCACGATTACTGGTTGTGGGGACGTATTTAAAGAAAAAGATCCCAACGTGAAAGTCGTGGCCGTGGAGCCTTCTGGCTCACCCGTTTTATCCGGAGGTGAAGCTGGTCCGCATAAAATTCAAGGTATTGGCGCTGGTTTCGTCCCGAAAGTCTTGAACCGCTCATTACTGGATCAAATTATGACTGTGACGGATGAAGAAGCCTATCAAACCACAAAACAGCTCGCCAAGAAAGAAGGACTGCTCGTGGGAATTTCCGCCGGAGCCAATGTCTTTGCCGCACAAAAAATTGCTGAATCGCTTGAACCAGGGAAAAACGTGGTTACTATTCTTTGTGACACCGGTGAGCGCTATCTTAGCATCGAAAAATACTTCAACATTTAATCGTTGCTTCCCAACACCTAAACAGTCATGAGTTTTACTGAAGACCAAATCACCCGTTATAGCCGACATATTCTCTTACCCGAAGTCGGCGGGAAAGGGCAAAAGAAGCTCTCACAGGCCAAAGTCTTTGTCGTGGGTGCTGGAGGCCTAGGGTGTCCTGTCGCCTATTATCTCGGCGCGGCGGGGATTGGCACGATTGGTTTAATTGATAGTGATGTGGTGGACCTTTCCAATTTGCAACGGCAAGTCTTGCATCATACCCCTGATGTTGGCCGCTCCAAAACCCTGTCGGCCAAAGAGAAAATTCAGGCCTTAAATCCCGACGTTCAGGTTATCACATATGACAAGCGGCTAACGGCTGAAAACGCTCGCGAGATCATTAGCCAATATGATGTGGTAATCGACGGCGTAGATAACTTTCCCGCAAAATTTTTGATCAACGATGCCTGCTATTTGGAGAACAAGCCGCTTATCCATGGAGGCATCTTGCGCTTTGAAGGCCGGGTTATGACGATCGTCCCGAATCAATCGGCGTGCTATCGCTGTATTTTTAAAAATCCGCCACAGCCTGGCGTCGTACCCACATGTCAGGAAGCCGGTATTATCGGGGTAGTTGCAGGAATTATTGGAACTGTGCAGGCAACGGAAGCTATTAAGCTAATTCTCAAGATCGGACAACCATTGACGGATCGCCTACTCGACTTCGATGCCAGGACGACCACGTTTCGAGAAATTCGTGTCAAACAAAATCCATCGTGTGCGCTCTGTGGACCGCACGCATCCATCACCGAACTCATGAATTACGACGAGCCAGAAGCCTGCGCTATTTAAATATCATCTATTCATACGGAGTATTCTAACCATCTCTATGGTGTTGAAGACGAGGCCTCCATCATGACAAAGAAAATGCAATCACTTGTTTGCCGGGAATGCGGGAAAGAATATCCCACGCAAGATATTCACGTCTGCGAACTCTGCTTTGGTCCCTTAGAAGTTAAATATGATTATGCCGCCATTAAACAAGCTATCTCGAGAGATAAAATTCAGGCCGGGCCGAAAAGCCTCTGGCGTTATGTGGATCTCCTTCCCGTTGAGGGAACCAACTTCATTGGCAAACATGCCGGGTTTACCCCACTGGTGCATGCCAAAAATCTTGGCGCCTTTTTAGGCCTAGACAATTTATACATTAAAAATGATTGTGTGAATCACCCGACCTTGTCGTTTAAAGATCGCGTCGTCGCCATCGCTCTCACTCGCGCACGGGAATTAGGATTCGAGACAGTGGCCTGTGCATCAACCGGCAATTTGGCGAACTCTGTCTCCGCACATGCCGCATCTGCTGGCATGAAATGTTATGTGTTTATTCCTGGAGATCTAGAGGCAGCGAAGGTGTTGGGCAATCTCATCTATCGCCCCAATGTGATTGAAATTGAAGGCAACTACGATGACGTCAACCGTCTCTGCAGCGAAATCGCAGGAGAACGGCACTGGGCCTTTGTGAATATCAACGTTCGTCCCTACTATGCAGAAGGGTCCAAAAGCCTCGCGTTTGAAACAGCGGAGCAATTAGGATGGCGGGCGCCAGATCAAGTCGTGGTGCCGATGGCCTCAGGATCCCTTCTGACGAAGATCTGGAAAGGGTTAAACGAATTAAAAAAAGTTGGGCTGCTTGATTCGGTTCAAACCAAAGTCAATGGAGCACAAGCCGAAGGCTGCTCACCCATTGCTACAGCCTTTCGGAACGGCCGCGACTTTTTTAAACCCGTGAAACCCGACACGATTGCCAAGTCGTTGGCCATTGGAAATCCAGCCGATGGCTATTATGCGCTCAAAACCGCGGCAGAAAGCCATGGGGCAATGGAAGCAGTCACAGATGATGAAATCGTAGAAAGCATTAAACTCCTAGCGCAAACCGAGGGAATTTTTGCCGAGACTGCTGGGGGCGTCACAATTGGTGTCTTGAGAAAATTATGTAAACAAGGATTGATTCAAAAAAACGAAGTCACCGTCGCTTATATCACTGGCAACGGGCTGAAAACACAGGAGGCCGTGGTTGATTCAGTGGGACGGCCAACTCGCATTCAACCCAGTCTGAAGCATTTCACACAGACTTTTGGCATCGAGGAGTCAACATGATTAAGGTACGCATCCCCACTCCCCTGCGTCCCATGACGGGTGGGAAAAATGAAGTGGAAATTGCCGGAAATTCCGTGGGAGAAATTTTGGAAAATTTAGCCACCGCGCATCCTGGGATAAAAGAACGCATTTGCGACGAACAGGGCGAAGTACGACGTTTCATTAATATCTATGTCAACGAAGAAGACATTCGGTTTCTAACAGGCAAAGAGACACCCCTCAAGGAGGGGGATGAAATGTCCATTATTCCCGCCATTGCAGGAGGCACATAAATGGCCAAACTTCGCTTCCACATTCGGTACCCTGAAGAACGCATTCCCGATCCAATTTTATATGAGATCGGAAAAGAGTTTCAGGTGGTGACCAGTATTCGGCGCGCCGATGTTCGTGAAACGACAGGCTGGTTAGATGTGGAGTTCACTGGAGAAGCTGATGAAATAGAACATGCCATCGCCGGGCTTCGCCAAAAAGGATGTGTCGTCGACCCTATCGAACTCAACGTCGTGGAATAAGAAAAGCGATACACTATGCAATTCACAGATTCGCAAATCAACCGTTATAGCCGCCAGATGATTCTGACTGAAGTCGGCGGTAAAGGTCAAAAGAAATTGCAAGACGCGAAGGTTCTGGTTATTGGCGCCGGGGGGCTGGGATCTCCAGCCGCGCTCTATCTCGTCGCAGCCGGAGTTGGCACACTTGGCCTCACCGATGGGGATGTCGTTGACCTCTCAAACTTGCAGCGGCAAATTCTTCATACGACTGATCGCATTGGTGCACCGAAAGTTGAATCCGGAGGGCAATTGCTCTCAGCTTTAAATCCTGAAATCACGCTTCAGCTCTATCCTGAACATGTCAGCAAAGACAACATTATGGGTCTACTAGAACACTATGACATTATATTGGATGGTTCGGATAATTTCTCAACACGGTTTTTAATCAATGATGCCTGCTTCTTTGCTAAGAAAACGCTTATTTCTGGCAGCATCTTTCGATTCGAGGGACAACTCGCCACAATTAAACCTCATGAAGGCTTCCCTTGCTATCGCTGCTTATACCCCGAACCGCCCCCTGCTGGATTAGTGCCCAATTGTCAGGAAGCTGGAGTCTTGGGTGTCTTAGCCGGAACCATTGGAGTCCTACAAGCCAATGAAACTATTAAAGAAATTCTTGGCCTTGGAGAAACCCTCGCCGACAGGCTCCTCCTCTATGATGCGCTAGACATGAGTTTCAGAAAAGTTGGTCGCCCCAAAGCCCCTGATTGCCCTCTTTGTGGACCTCATCCCACCATTACAGAATTGGGTGAGGACTATGAAGTTGCTTGCAGTCTCTGACCTCTATGCTCCACATTCCCTCCGGCATCATTCGAGACATGATTGCCCATGCGCAGGAGCTGGCTCCGCATGAATGCTGCGGCATTCTTTCCGGAAAGAAGCATACCGTCGTCGAGAGTTATCGCATTACCAATATTTTAGCCACGATGTCCGAACAGGAATTGTCACGATTTGAAGGGGCCAAACTTTCGGATCTCAAGCAACTCTCCCCGGAAGAACGGGCCGATATCGCCTTTCAAATGGATGCACGGGAAATGGCTCTAGCACAGCGCGACATTCGCTCGAAAAACCATGATCTTTTAGGGTTTTATCATTCCCATACCTTTAGCCCTGCACGACCCTCACAAACCGATATCACCATAGCCATGGAATTTGAAAGCTATCGTCAAAAGCTCAACCTCCCTCAACCTCTCCACCTCATCGTCTCTATTGAACACCCAGAAAATCCCATAATCCGCGCCTACCAAATACAAAACTCCCAAGCCAACGAAGTCTCTATCAAACAGACTACTGTCTAAAGATTTATCCTTCTCCTTTTATGGGCTCATTTTTGTCCATATGAGCATAGACAGCACAGCTATTCTCTTGAGATAATGAGACGTTTTCTCAATTTTCTCAGAAGGAGTCCCCCATGTCCCCCAAAAAATTTGTGCTCACTCTTATTGGTCTCGTGCTGGTCTTTCAGTCAAGTGCCCCAGTCTTCGCAGAAGCCTCAACGAATTTCAAAAGTTATTACAGCCCTATTGTTCGGTTAGAAGCAGACAAAGGCTATTTTCTTGTTACAACGGATTCTGGAATCCAATGGATCCAAGTGGAAGAAGCCGCTAAACCCCATCTGAAAACATTAGAAGTTGGCGACATGATCGACGTCATTGTAGAGCTGCGCTCCGGCGATATCCCACCGCTGCTTAAATCATGGAAACTGGCCAGAAGCTCTTCACCCTGTAAAGTTTTCGATGGCAAATCCTGTAGCCCTAAAGAATAAAGAGATTCTGTATTAAAAGGCCTCATCAAATAAATGGTTAAATGCGTCCTCTCCTAACTTTCTCTAGAAGGGGAATGTTGAAAAAAGCCGCCAGCGGCGTTCTCGCCATTGTTCCATACTCACGTATTTCCGGTACGCTCCGCGCGCAAACATGGCTGTGATCTTGCTGGACAACATTTTTGAATAGCCCCGATGTTGTTGATGGCGAACCGCTTCCGGGCGAAATATGGCCCTTGATATCTTCGTTATTCAACACTCCCTTTGAGTAATTCTTTGGCCGTTCTTCGGAGAGTGGGCGTCAAAGTCTCTCCACCCAGCATACGCGCAATTTCATCTTCCCGATCAACACCCGTGCTTTCTTGGACTGTTGTCAGCGTTCGATCCTCCACCGTCATTTTCTCCACGACAAACTGTGCATGGGCTTGGGAGGCGATTTGTGGAAGATGCGTGATACAGCACACTTGATGATACTGAGCCAATTGCCTTAGACGATGCCCCATGACCATGCCGGCTTCTCCTCCAACGCCACTGTCAATTTCATCAAAAATAACGACCGGGGTCTGGTCATTTCCTGCAAATACCGTTTTCAAGGCGAGCATAATGCGAGACAATTCCCCGCCAGACGCAATCTTACCGAGCGGCATGGGCGGCTCTCCAGGGTTTGGCGCCAGGAGAAGTTCGAGTCGGTCCATACCAGTAGGCCCAAATCTCTCGTGATCCTGGTTGGCAATAAGATTTATCTCTATCTGCATCGCATCCATCTTGAGTGCATCAAATTCCTGTTGAATGTGCTTGGCCAATTGCTTGGCCGCTTTTTTTCTTTTCGCAGACAAGGCTTTTGCTGAAACTTCCAGAGACGCCAGACTGGTTGTCACCTCGGCTTGAAGTGTGGCTACTTGCTGATCTTTGTGTTGCAGAAATCCTAAGTCGTCTTCTAGGGTTTGCGTAAACTCAATTAACTCTTCGACTGTTTTGCCGTATTTCTTTTTGAGTCGCTGCAAACCGGCTAAACGACGATCAATCACTTCCATGCGCTTTGGGTCAGATTCTGCCTGAGAACGAAAATTACGCAGAGATTGGGTCACTTCCTGCAGAGCAATAGTAGAGGACTCTAAGAGCGGCACCCACTCCTGACATTGGGCGTCAATCTGAGCAAGTTCTTGCACCCAGATTGTCACATTCTGAAGTTGCGCAAGAACTGAATGGTCCCCATCATACAAAGCGTCATAGGACTGATGAGACAACTCACCTAACTTCCCACTGTGCTTGAGACGATGATATTCTTGACTAAGCAACTCCTCCTCGCCAACTTCCAATTGCATGTTGCTTAATTCTTCATATTGAAATTGCAGCATGTCTTCACGAGCCCATTGTTCTTGCAGACGCAGTTGTAAGGCATCCAACGCCTGTTGCTTGGCCTTCCATTCCTCATAGCGTTGTTGAAAGGTTTCAACCTCGCGATGTAATCCACCATGTGCATCTAACAGCTCAAGCTGCGTTTTCGAAGACAAGAGCGATTGCTGATCATTTTGTCCATGAATATCAACTAGCTGTCGTCCAATTTCCTGAATGGTTTGGACCGGCGCCAATTGTCCATTCACATAACTGCGATTTTTCCCCGAGCGTGCCACAATACGTCGGATAAAGATTTCTTCCTGATCAGAGAGTAGGTACCCATCTTGGCGAAGTTGTGACACTAAAGGATGGGATTTAGGGAGGAGGAAGCAGGCTTCTAACAAAGCTTCCTCAGCACCAAAGCGAATATGATCTGAAGAAGCCCGGCCTCCGGCAAGTAAAAGGAGAGCATCAATAAGCAGAGATTTCCCTGCGCCAGTTTCCCCCGTTAATACGAGAAAACCGGCTGGCAACGTCAAATGAAGCTGGTCAATGAGGGCGAAATTTGAAATTCTCAGCTCGGTTAGCATTGCACCGAGTGTTCTGCCCTAGCAGTTAGGCCGTGGCAGAGGATTCTGACAAGAGTGAGTCAATGATCTCTTTAAATTGTTGTTTCGGCCGTGCTCCAACAATTTTTTCAACCACCTGACCGCCCTTAAAAAAGAGTATACTGGGAATACTCATGATTTGGTATTGGCCAGCTACCTCGGGCGCTTCATCGGTATTGAGTTTCATAACTTTGAGACGGCCCTGATATTCTTGCGCCAATTCCTCCACAATTGGGGCCACCATTTGACATGGGCCACACCACACGGCCCAGAAATCCACCATGACCACGTCCGAGGATTTCATGACTTCCCCATCCCAATTTGATGCATCAGCTACGGCGACAAGATCAGACACGGACAGCCTCCTTTAGGAAAGATAGGTGTTGAGAGCCAGGTAACAGGGTCATCCTAAAACTGCCTTCTGTGGACTGTCAACTCGCATGTCGATTCCCCAGCTCAATATGAAGCGTAGATGGTTCTTCAAATACTGGAGAAAATATAAATGATGTCGGCAAACATCTTCTTACCATTGCCATTCTTGGGGCACCCCTGCCCACCAAGAATCAGGTTGCGCTTTTCGCCAGGCACTTTGTTGCATCCACATTTCATCAGTACGTGCACGATCAAGTCTATTGGCCATAGAAGCGGTGATATCAAATTGCTGACGCAACCCCTCATGAATCAGCTCCTGAGCCATTCGGGGCATGACATTCGGTGGGTCAATAATGTCAATCACTTCACGTGCAGTTAAATTCAAGGACAATTGTTCCACTTTAACGTAATCTTCTTGTTTCGCTAAAAAATCCAAATATCCATCAATAGCTTGATAGACATACGCTAGATAGACATATGCTTCTACCGACGGATATTGGTCAATATATTCATTACAGGCCTCGATTGCCCGCCGATAATCCCCTGCTTGAACATATGCCTTGGCTCGAGCTAAATGGGCATTCTGGGTTTGTTGGACTGTTTCACGTTGAGCCAGGCCAACAGGAATATCTAATACACCAAAAAAAATGACGAAAAACAGAGAGAAAAATACACCAAATTGCTTGCAAACCTTCAGTTGTGTGTTCTCATACATGGCAGTGCTCCATGGTCCAATAGAATTTTTGCCGTGCTCTGACATTCTTCCTAGCAATCTTTTCTAAAATTGTCATATTTTTTATCACTTTCCAAAAACTAGAATTTTCCTCTCATTTCAATGCACTGAGAGAAATTAAAGAAAAAATCTTGTCCTTTTGAGCTATTCCACTGCTTTAAGAATCACGACGATTGACCTTCTTTGTAAGCCTCTCAGACACTTTCTCGCCGGCTAGATGCTCTGAACAACCTCACTCTTTGAATTATAACCATCACCAAAAAATCCTGATAAATAGTCCCCCAAACCAGTGGCATACCTCTTGCGGATATGTCCATATAGCCAGTCACCACTCTAAACAGGGGTGATCAATACAGAGTATTTATCCATAACGAACAGCAACGAACCGAATGACTCGGTGACCTAATGATAAAACGACACCTCTCACTCCTTCACATTAGCATGATCATAGGCATCGAAACGGTTGTTCTCTGTTTGTTGCCACTGACTCCATTACCGGCCAATACCACCGATATTGCGGCAAGCCTTTCTTCATATTCACAAAATTCCCAAGGACTGGTAAAGCATGTTCAACATTCTCACTCGCGGCATTCAGATGAGATTCTGGCGGCACTCACGATTTATCTTGAGGCACGGGGGGAAAGTTTTGCGGGGAAAATGGCTGTGGCTGCTGTCATCCGCAATCGCATGACGCATAGGTATCACAGCGATGGGACAGTCAGAGGCACCGTTCTACGAGCCTTTCAGTTCGAACCATGGATCAAACGATCACCTGAAAACGTTCGATTTAACCCACATAATCGAAAGATGCAAGAAAGTTTACTGGCGTGGAGACTGGTACAAGACGGGCGAAAAGTCGTGAAAGGAGCCGTACTCTTCTATAATCCAACCTTAGTCAGTACCCCCCGTTGGGCGGAGGTTAACAGAAAAGTCGCGACAATCGGCGGGCATGAGTTTTTCAATAAACATCAAATTTAATTATACTTGTGCATCCTCTCTTCTTCGCAAATTTTTAGGTCGGCCCTTTGATTTGGTTCCATTTTCAATGCGATCTAACTCTACCCTCAATTGTCGAAGCGCCCCCGAATGGACTCGACAGACTCCTGACTCAGTGAGGCCCAACCGCCCTCCAATTTCCTTCATCGTTATTCCCGCATGATAGTAGAGCTGTAGCACTTCCTGCTGGCGTGAGGATAAGGTCATCAAGGCCGCTTCTAGCGCGGCTTTCATCTCAGCATCGGCACAGACCATAAAGGGATCATGATGTTCCAGGTCAGGGAGAACTTCTCGCAACGTACATCCATCTTCCCCTTGGCCAATGGGTTCATCCAGGCTCAGCAGCCTAGGATTACAGGCTGTAATGCTCTCAACCTCTTCTCGAGAGAGCCCGATGGCTTTTGCCAGTTCTTCCGTTGTTGGAATCGTTCCGTTTCGTTGAACATGCTCGTCAACTGCTTGGCGAATTTGCTCCCGACGTGTACGCACCGACCGTGGCACCCAATCCATGGCTCGAATTTCATCTAACATCATCCCGCGAATCCGATATTCCGCAAAAGTTCGAAATTTAATATCTCGAGTCGGATCATAACGTTTCAGGGCACTCAATAAGCCCATGGCCCCCACACTCGTGAGATCTTCTACGTCCAATGAAAAAGGATTTTTTAAAGCCATAGCGCCAGCCATTCGACGAATCATGGGAAGAAATTCTTCAAGAAGGGCCATCATGTGCTCCTGATCCACTTCTGCCGGAAAGGCATTGGCCTCTGAGGCTGTTGCTACGTTTGTCGCCAGACAAACAGCTACCGGCTCTGAAACTTCTACAGTAAGCCCATTCGTATGCTGTCCCTGTTCGTTCATGTTCTGGCCTTTCCTTTTTTGACCAAAAAAAATGCGTCCAATTCCGAGGAATGGGCGCATAATCGAACGCACGTCAGACGGCATACAGTTCGGTAACCAGACTAACCCTGAAATTCATATTCAATTCAGGGTCTCTTGGCTTTGCGCCCTATCCTCGCGGATAGTTTGCCTTTGTCACCTGTTCAATCACTTAATTTACAATGAATACCTCTTTACTCATTTTTTTTGATCCTGCCTTTTCCGAATCAGTTGTATCACCGATCTTGCTATGAAGCCGAATCATGTTTCTGCCCTGTGCTAGTGTTATCGGGATCGTGGTTTTTCGAATTAAGGAAAAAACTTGACTGATCTAGGAAAAAGCATAGAAATTCATAGATTGCACACTATCGCTCACAAAATCCCCATGGGTTTTTGAGGAAAAAATACTGATTTGTTGAAAAAATTAGCGCAATTTCAGAAATAAATTGGCCCCAACAAGACAGAACATCAGAGTGGCAATCCAACTGCCGACGATGGGTAGCACCGCTCCGTTTTGTCCCAGCACAATCCCAACCGAATGAGCGGCCCAAAACAGAAAACCGATGGCTAAGGTTTGTCCCACGCCTTTGGCCACCCCCACACTTCGACCACCGCTTCCCCGCAAACTTAACGAAACGCCTAGAACCGTCATAACAAATGGAACCATTGAATAGGCCACTCGGGCCCAGTAATCGGTTAAATGCCGCTGCGGATTGTGTCCATCTCGCGTCACCCGTTCGATATACTCACACAATTGGTAGAGCGTCATATTTTTAGAATCGTGTGACAACCAATGTTGAAAATCTTCAGGAGTGAGTGGAAGCGAAACAATACGATGAGGCTGTTCCTGAACCTCAACCCGACCATCATTTCGCACATCGCGCTGTACAACATTTTCCATTTTCCATTTTCCGTCAGAAAATACTGTCTTTTCGGCTTCAACAATCGTAGAAAGCTGAAAAGGCTCACTCATCGTATACTGATGGAGACCCGTCATGTGAGTTCCGGCTCGTGAGACCGAATCAATCCGCCACAACTGGGTCAGTCCGACACGCAGCCATAGACTATCTGGAGTAGAGACCAGGGCCTCAGGTTTTTTCTGAATTGAAACAGATTTCACGTACTCAGCTTTTAGGTTGGCCAAGGGGATTATCACAGCCGTTAGGCTGAAACCCACCAGACTGACAGCCAGACCAAAAGCAAAAAACGGCATAGCAATCTGGTAAAAACTGAGGCCACAACTCCGCATGGCCGTAATTTCACGAGTCCGATTCAACCCTCCTACCGTGAGAATTGAGGCCATTAATGCCCCCAATGGGGCGAGCAGAAATACAAGTTCTGGAATTCGATAGAGAAAAAAACTAAGAATTAAAGACAAATCGGCGTCGTATTTGAGAAATTTTCGTAATTTCTCAAAAAAATCAATGACCAAATAGATAGTCAAGACCAAGGTCAAACACAACAGAAAGTTTCGACTGAACTTTCCAAATACATACCAAAAAACTTTATTCATCGTAACGCCATTCTCACCTCACCCTCATTCACTGTTTACGAGCCTGATTCAGCATCCATATGGTAATGACTATCAAAAGAACATTAGGCAGCCATGCTCCAGCCACTGGGGCCATGCCTCCGGTCGTGACCAAAAATTCACCCAAGACATTCAGCATATAAAATCCAATCACCACCAATACTCCAATAGCAAAGCCACCAGCTCTTCCAGATCGTTTGGAGACAATGCCCACAGGAACACCCAGCAATCCCAGAACAAACGTACTAACGGGAAACGCAGTATCTTTATGATATTCAATCAACCGCCGAAGCGTACTCGAGTCTTTGCCATCCCGTTCTTTTAACTGTTGGAGTAATTCCTCATAATTTTTTCGTTTAGCCTTGGCTTTCGCTGACTTAAATGGTGATGGCATCCAAAAATCGTAGGTTTGAAATGTGACCCGATGAAATGCAGACGCTTCTTCGGGAATCTGGTGAATGGCACCATCAAAGAGCCGTATGCCCATTTGCCGGTTCTCGTTCTGTTTCAACATTTGAAAATGCTTTGCCACAATAATTAAGGGTTGCGCAGGATCCCGTTGATCAGAAATAAAGACTTGTTTTTTTTGATCAGGAAGGCGCTTCGTATCAGGGACATAGACCATTAAACCCGGAATCGGCTCATTGAACACCCCGGAATCCACACCCAATGTCATTTCATCCTCTATGACACTCAGTGCTAACGTTTTCAGGGAAATGTTTGCCCAAGGCTGCCCCCATTGAGACAACACCATCGTCAAAAGAAATACGGCTCCGGAAAAGACCACCACTGGAACGATAATCCGCCAAAGGCTCACGCCCACAGCTCGGAGTGCGATCACCTCGTTATCAAAAGACATGCGATTAAAGGCCGAAATCGTAGCAATGAGGCAGGCAATCGGTAAGGTTAAGACAAGAAATGAAGGAAGCAGATGCATCACAATGGATCCTACCGAGGCAAAGTTAATCCCCCGAGAGATCACTAAATCCACCAGACGTAACATTTCTTTGGTAAAAATAATAAAACAAAGCCCGATCAAACTGGTCCAAAACGGGGGAAGGAGTTCGAGAAAAATGTACCGGTCAAGAAGTCTGATCAAGGTAGTAAACAGAATGGACAATCAAGCAAGGCCGACTAGGGATTCTTGGGAAAAAGGCCGTAAAAGCGAGAATTCAGCCATCATAGCTTCAGATTTTCTTTAAAATTCACCAAAAAGTCATTGAAGAAAAATAATTCTCATGCTGCCATTTATTGACAGATTTTTCAAACTATGCTAAATATTTTTTCGTTTTTCTAATAGGTACAAAGTGAAAGATTACGCTGCTGGAAGCCGAAAAAGGAAAGAAGTCCTTTTCGGCTTTTTCTTTTTCATAGATACCATTTTTCTACTATAAATTTTTCACTATCAGTAGAGGGGGGCATGAACGTGAAAAGTAAAGGAACCGTCAAATGGTTTAATGATCGAAAAGGCTTTGGCTTTATTCAAGTTGAAGGTGGGCAGGATGTTTTTGTGCATTACTCTGCCCTTCAAGAAGATGGGTTCAAATCTTTAAAAGAGGGGGAATCTGTCGAGTTCGACTTAGTAGAGGGTGCAAAAGGCCCTCAAGCCTCTAACGTCACGAAAGCAGGAATTGTGCAACCATCCTAAGTTTTTTAGAGGTTCGCAAGGAACAATGGCGTTTTTTGTGGGTGCCATTGTTCAATAGCTCAAAAGTTTCTCGACTTTTCATGAGAAATTACGCACATCTGTAAACAGATGAGTGTCTTGATGGTCTCTTTCAATTAGATCGACTCAAGTCCATAGACTTGTGAGTGATTTCTTGACTTCGCTCATTTTCCCCTGATAGACTTCCATCATAAGTTATTGTATTTATTAGAAAAATCAAACAAAATACGGTGTTTTTTACCCTAGGGGAACAGTATGACCACAAAAATTTTTCAGACCTTATTTTTTGGGAATCAGCCTCAAAGAACCATTTTGGCTATTGAAACCGAAAGCGAAGATTGGGGAGCAGGGCAAAGCCAAGATACAGAACTTCCACCGGCTCCAGAGAATGTCCGCGCAATTCCCGACCATGGTCGAACAACAATCACGTGGGATCCTGTTCCCAACGCTCTCTACTACAATCTCTATTTCGTCACAACCAAAGGTGTGCAAGTTAAACCCTGCGATCTCTCACGACCCATTGCGGCTCCTGAAGATTTCATTCCCATAGCCGGCATCAAAACGGATTCAGCCAGTTGCATTGAGGGCGTGGCTTCACCTTATATCCATAACGATTTAGCCAACAATCTTTGCTATCACTATGCCCTAACCGTCGTAACCGAAGGGGGAGAAAGCCCAATTTCAGAAGAGGTCATGTCCATCCCTTCCCCCTATCTCGCGGTCATGCAAATTGGATGTGAAGGAGTCGATGACGGGGAATTCAAATCTCCGACAGGAATTGCCGTGGATAAAGACGGCAATATCTATGTTGGCGACACAGACAATCATTCAATCCAGAAATTTGATAAGACAGGAAAATTTCTGGCGCGTTGGGGAGAAGAGCCAGACTCCGCTGAAGGAAGCTTTTATTATCCACGCGGCCTTGCCACCTCGCCTGAAGGGGATGTGTATGTGGCTGACAGCGGAAATAATCGCATCCAAAAATTTGACCCCGAGGGCAACATCGTGAATGCCTGGGGAAAATTTGGGTTTGCCTGGCGTGGGGCCGAAGCGGGGAAATTTGATGTGCCCTGGGGTCTCACCACCGATTCACAAGGGAATTTATTCGTTTCAGACACCAGCAATGCCCGAGTGCAAAAATTTCTTCCTGATGGTACGGCTGTACTCACCTGGGGGCGAGATGGCGGATACGATGGAGCTTTCTTTTATCCCCGAGGGGTGGCGGTGGATTTTGTCGGCAATATCTATGTGGCAGACGAAGGCAACCATCGAATTCAAAAATTTGATTCTCGTGGGAATTTCCTCCTGAAGTGGGGCAAAGAAGGTAGTGCACCCGGTCAATTCAAATCTCCCTGGGGCATTGCTTGCGATCCATTAGGCTATATTTATATCGTGGATAGCGGAAACCACCGTGTGCAAAAATTTGAGCCGAACGGCACGTATCTGTGTTCTTGGGGCAACCGCGGATTAACAGAAGGTCAGCTCAACTTCCCTTCCGGTATTGCCGTGGATAAGGAAGGGTATGTGTATGTCATCGACAGTGGCAATCATCGATTAACGAAATTTGCTCCAACCGAAGAAGAGTTACAACGCGGCAAGCAAGAGAGAGTTGCTGCCTCGCCAGACCTTGCTGCCCCCATAAATCTAGCCGTCAAACCTGGTGACACCGAAAATATTTTGAGCTGGCTAGAGATCCCTGATGCCGTAAGCTATAACTTGTACTTTAGCACGGACCCGAATATTACTATGGAAACTTCTACCAAGATTGAAGGCGTCACGACTCCTTTTATCCATAGCGGACTGACTAATAATACACCATATTTTTATGCCCTTAGTGCCGTGACAGAAGATGAAGCAGAAAGCCCGCTTTCAGAAGAACAAACGGCTATTCCGATTCTCATCGATATTGCCGCACCTCAAAATCCCGACATCGTGCTCAATCATGGGGCCTATATGACAAATAGCCCAGATATGGTGGCAACCATTTCAGCCAAAGACGTTGACAGCGGTGTCGCAGCTTACTTTATTTCTGAAAATCCTATGACCCCCAGCCCCACCATGCCCGGATGGGTCGAAGACGAGCCTGAGCAAAAATTTGGTGCCACTATTCCATTCACCACATCTCCTGGAGATGGCACAAAAACCGTCTATGTCTGGTTTAAGGATGCCAACAACAATGTCTCGGTTCCGGCCAGCGCCAATATCCTGCTCAATACTTCAGGCTATGTGTGCATTACGACATGGGGTAAGCCTGGACGTGGGGCTTCACTGTTGCACGGCGGTGAATTTATTAGTCCGATGTACGGAATGGCAATTGATCGACAGGGATCAATTTTCGTGGTGGATAATGGCAACAATCGGATTCAAAAATTTGATCGAAATGGCAATTTTATCCTCTTATGGGGGAATTTCGGCTCCAGTAACGGAAATTTCAATAATCCAACTGGCATTGCCTGCGATGCAAGCGGGAATCTGTATGTTGCAGATACGAACAATCACCGTATTCAAAAATTTGATGGAAAACTCGGGCATTATGTCATGAAAATCGGCTCACGTGGAAATGGTGAGGGACAATTTAATGCACCATGGGGTGTCGCAGTGGATCGAGTTCGTGGATACCTTTATGTGGTGGATAGTGCCAATTTTAGAGTGCAAAAATTTGATGAAACAGGCGAATTCATTATGCAGTGGGGCAGCTTTGGTAATGCTGATGGTCAATTCTATTTTGCTAGAGGTCTAGCCGTTGACCAAACGGATGGCACAGTCTATGTGGTTGACATGGGGAACCACCGGGTTCAGAAGTTTGATACAAGCTCGAATGTTTTGCCTCAATTACTGACCAAATGGGGTGGTGGAATTGGACCAGGACATGCCAGCAGCGCCCAAGCTCAAGAACCGGGACAATTTCGTTCTCCCTGGGGTGTCACCGTCGACGAAGCTGGCGATGTCTTTGTCAGTGATACTGGAAATCAACGACTTCAAAAATTTGATAGAGATGGAAATTTCATCACGCAGTGGGGTGGATTCGGCACGAATCAAGGACAATTTAATTTCCCTTACGGATTAGGAGTGGACAGCCGGGGCCATGTCTTTGTAGTTGACAGTGGCAATATGCGTGTTCAAGAGTTTATGCCAGCCGAAGAAGCGGAAGATCATTTCCAAGACGAAGAATCTATGGCATTTATCCCTGAAGCCGCAGAGTAGTGCGACAAACACGCTTAAGGGACTTCACAGCAAACAACATTGGGCGGACATGGGCGCTTGCTACACTATGGTCCATGTCTGAAACATTCGTCACTTTCTCTCCAATAATACTCGCAAAGTGACGATGTACATCTTCTACATTTTCAACTCTAGATCAACATGTACAATGCAGTTTGACTGCAAAGGTGAAGAAATTTATGATAATGTCATGATCTCACGCCCCAACTTATAATGTCTCAACTCAATTTCTTTTCATTGAAAGCCTGTAAGCCTCTCAAAGCTCTAACATAATGTGGGACCAACAACTACGAGTCGGCCTAACATTTGATGATGTGGTCCTCACGCCTCGTCATTCCAATATTATTCCCACTGAAGTTGATACTAGTACCCAACTCACCCGAAATATTCGTATCAATATCCCAATACTCAGTGCGGCCATGGACACGGTGACTGAAGGCCGCTTGGCGATTGCCTTGGCCCGTGAGGGGGGAATTGGAATTATTCATCGAGCGCTCTCTCCAGAGAGTCAAGCTGCAGAAGTCGACAAGGTCAAAAAGTCTGAAAGTGGCATGATTCTTTCTCCAATCACCATCTCGCCAGACCATACGATCCGGGATGCTCACCATCTCATGGCGACATATCGGATATCAGGAATCCCTGTCACCCAGAACAAAAAACTGGTTGGCATTTTGACCAATCGTGATCTTCGCTTTGAGAGCCGCATGGATCTCAAGATCAGTCAGGCTATGACAAAAGATAAACTTGTGACGGCTCCCGAAGGGACTAGTCTTGAAAAAGCTCAAGCCATTCTGCATGAACACCGTATTGAAAAACTTCTCGTCGTCAATGACCAATTTGAATTAAAAGGACTCATCACCATTAAAGATATTCAGAAAAAGATCAAATATCCATTTGCCTGTAAAGATGAGCATGGGCGACTTCGTGTCGGCGCGGCCGTCGGAGTAGGACAAGATGTCGAGGATCGTATCGAACGGCTGACAAAAACCGGCATTGATGTGTTAGTCGTGGATACTGCGCATGGACACGCCCAAAGCGTTCTGGATAGGGTTAAAGCTATTAGAGCCCAATATCCTAATTTGGAAATTATTGCTGGCAATGTAGCAACTGCTGAAGCCACCAAAGATCTCATTCAGGCGGGAGCCGATGCTGTGAAAATTGGCGTAGGTCCCGGGTCCATTTGTACGACACGAATTGTCTCGGGAGCCGGAGTCCCGCAACTCACAGCCGTCGCAGATTGCGCATCGGTCGCAAAAGAACATCAGATTCCGCTTATTGCTGACGGGGGCATTAAATATTCCGGCGATATTACCAAGGCCTTAGCTGCAGGCGCATCGACCGTGATGATTGGTTCAATGTTTGCGGGGACAGAAGAGTCGCCAGGAGAAACTGTATTATATCAAGGCCGAACCTACAAAGAATACCGAGGGATGGGGTCATTGGGGGCCATGGAACGTGGTGGGAAAGATCGTTATTTTCAGGAAGGACGCGAGAACTCCAAACTGGTGCCCGAAGGCATTGAAGCCCGAGTACCTTTCAAAGGAAATTTGTCGGTGCTAATCTATCAGCTCGTTGGAGGGCTCAAAGCCGGGATGGGCTACTGTGGCTGCCGAACCATCCCTGAATTGCAGCGCGAAGCTCGCTTTCTACAGCTCACCTCTGCCGGTCTACGAGAAGCCCATGTCCATGATGTCATCATCACGAAGGAGGCCCCGAATTATCGGGCTGACTAAGATTCAGTTCCTCGCCGGGAGCTCAAATCTTATGCGCACTATTAACTCCTATGCAGCCACACCATGATACCATTGTTATCCTCGACTTTGGTTCTCAATACACCCAACTGATCGCCAGAAGAATTCGGGAGTTCAAAGTTTATTCCTTCATCCTTCCCGCTCGCACTCCGCTCCAAGAAATCCTGAGTCATCAACCTAAAGGTCTTATTTTTTCTGGTGGGCCAGCTAGTGTCACCCACACCATTGCTCCAAAACTCACCGCCAAAATTTTCAAGCTTGGCATACCGATATTGGGCATTTGCTACGGCATGCAGCTCATTGCTCAACATTTCGGCGGCAAGGTCACCCCCACACAGTTTCGAGAATTTGGGCGCGCGAACCTCCATATTGATCATTCTGAGGACTTATTTAAAGGCATCAAAACAAAAAAACCTTTTCAGGTCTGGATGTCTCACGGTGATTCGGTTGAACGGCTTCCAAAAGGCTTTCGGAAAATAGCTCATACCACACATGCACCAATTGCGGCCATGAAATTGACGACTGGCTCTGAAGAACTATTTGGCATTCAATTTCACCCGGAAGTTGTGCATACAGAGCATGGAACCACAATCCTCAAAAATTTCACCTTACGGATTTGCCAATGCCAACCAACCTGGACAATGGGCTCTTTTATAGACCAGGCTGTCGCAGATATCCGCCAAACAGTCGGCAAGGGAACAGTCATCTGCGCATTGAGCGGCGGTGTCGACTCTACAGTCGCTGCCGTTCTCGTTCATCGAGCCATTGGCGATCAGCTACGCTGTCTGTTTATCGATAACGGTCTGATGCGCAAAGACGAAGTCGTTCAATTACAAAAGACCTTTGACGCCTCGTATCACATGCCCGTACGAATTGCTGATCATGGCTCAACATTCCTGTCAGCACTCGGACGCACAATCAATCCCGAACGCAAACGTAAAATTATTGGAAGGCAGTTCATTAAAGTATTCGAATATGAAGCTGCCTCATTGGGCACCGTAAATTTTCTCGTGCAGGGAACCTTATATCCCGATGTCATTGAAAGCCTGAGCGTAAACGGGCCTTCAGCCACGATCAAAAGTCATCACAATGTTGGGGGGCTCCCCAAACGCATGAAATTTAAGCTCATTGAACCCTTTCGCACCTTATTCAAAGACGAAGTCCGTCAATTGGGGCTAGAACTTGGACTCCCAGAGTCCATTGTGTGGCGGCAGCCGTTCCCTGGCCCAGGCTTAGCGATTCGAATTCTTGGTGCGGTAACCGCAGAACGGTTAACGATTCTTCGAGACGCCGATGCCATTGTTCGGGAAGAAATTGAGGCAGCGGATAAATCTCGAAGTATTTGGCAGTTCTTTGCAGTCCTGCTGCCTATACAGACGGTTGGCGTCATGGGTGATCAACGCACCTATGAATTTGTCATCGCCATTCGCGCAGTCACCAGCACCGACGGCATGACCGCCGACTGGGCCGAAATTCCCTATCCTGTGCTCGCAAAAATGTCAAACCGCATTATCAATGAAGTGCATGGCGTCAATCGCGTCGTGTACGATATTAGCTCTAAACCCCCAGCTACGATTGAGTGGGAATAATGATGGCGACAGAAACAAAAATGGTCCGTTTGCAAAAGATTATCGCCGGATCAGGACTATCGTCCAGGCGAAAAGCCGAGGACTTCATCAGGCATGGGCTTGTGACTGTCAACGGCGAAACCGTGGT
This sequence comes from Nitrospirales bacterium, assembly GCA_965223295.1. GTDB lineage: Bacteria > Nitrospirota > Nitrospiria > Nitrospirales > UBA8639 > Nitrospira_E. Next base: position 951,438 of record CBDCWC010000002.1, read on the forward strand.
GACTCTGGGGACTAAAGTTGACCCCCTCCATGATCACATTAAGGTTAATGGACGACACCTGAAATCAACGCTTCCCGATATGTTTGTCATGCTTAATAAACCTGTCGGATTTCTTTCGACGTTACACGACCCAGAAGATCGTCCAACGATTAAACAACTGATGCCCAAACCTTCATTGCGGTTGTTTCCTGTCGGTCGCTTGGATTGTGATAGTGAAGGTCTCTTGCTCCTGACCAATAACGGAGATATTGCTCAAGCCTGTCTTCATCCAACCAATCACGTTCAGAAAACCTATCTTGTCAAGATAAAGGGTGTCTTGGAGGATCAGCATATCCAACAACTTCGGCGCGGGGTCACGTTGGACGATGGTCAAACAGCACCAGCCAAAGTGAAAAAGGCCGGAAAAGCTCAGGCCAATTCATGGATTGAAATATCAATTCATGAAGGACGCAAGCATCAAGTCAAACGCATGTTCGCCCAGATTGGGCACCCAGTCATTCGCTTAAAACGCATTCAATTTGGTCCACTACATTTGGGGAAACTTCTTCCTGGCAAAACGCGCTACTTAACCGATAAAGAAGCTAACGACCTCCGGCAGGTATTGGCCCTGACTCAGATACCGTCTTCTGGGCTTTCGCCACTGACAACACCCAGGCAAAAACGTTCAGAAGAGCCCATCAATCGTAGCTAAATAACTAATAATTACTATACAAATCATTTCATTTTCTGAGTGTGATATACCAAGCACTTAAATATTTCATGAACGAACATGCCATTCGTAAGTAAGAGGTTGTCGTGAAACGTTCTCATCATTGCGGCGAATTATCGTTGGCACAGGTAGGGCAAACCGTGACCTTAGCAGGCTGGGTGGCCAGCCGGCGAGACCACGGCGGTGTGATCTTCATTGATATCCGAGACCGTTATGGTCTCACCCAAATCGTCTTCGACTCTGAGGAAAACGCCTCTCTTCATACCATAGCAGACCGATTACGAAATGAATATGTCATAGCCATTACCGGAACAGTTTCGGTCCGCCCAACAGAGTCGGAAAATTCTTCGATTCCAACAGGAAGCATAGAGATTCGCGCCAATGCGCTTGAACTCCTGAATGAAGCCACTCCCCTCCCCTTTTCCATTGAGGACGAAGTGCATGCTTCAGAATCGCTCCGGCTTGAACACCGCTACTTAGATCTTCGCCGGCCCAAAATGCAACAACTCCTTCTGCTTCGGAGTCAAGTTTCACATCTCACCCGTCAATTCTTGCATGATCAGCAGTTTGTCGAAATAGAAACGCCGATACTGACGAAAAGTACCCCAGAAGGGGCCCGTGATTATTTAGTCCCAAGCCGGGTGAATCCAGGAGATTTTTTTGCTCTGCCTCAATCCCCCCAACTGTTTAAGCAGATTCTGATGATCGGCGGACTGGACCGTTACTTTCAAATTGCCCGATGCTTTCGGGATGAAGATCTTCGCTTAGACCGCCAACCAGAATTTACGCAAATTGATCTGGAAATGTCGTTTGTGGACCGAGAAGATATCATCCAACTTATCGAAAACCTCATCAGATTGATTTTTAAAGAAACGCAACAAATAGATCTTCCCAACCCCTTTCCACGCCTCTCTTTTGATGAGGCTATGAGCCGATATGGGACAGATAAACCTGATTGCCGCTTTGACCTTGAGCTGCAGGATCTCTGCGAATTTTCCAAAACCTGTGATTTCCAGGTTTTTCGCCGCGCTATTGAAAGTGGTGGCATGGTCAAGGGACTGATCATTCCGAAAGGCGGGGGCTTTGCTCGAAACCGTATTGATAACTTAATCGATACGGCCAAAGATTTTGGAGCAAAGGGATTAGCCTGGGTCAAAATTAATGAAGAAGGACAGTTGGATTCATCCATCGCCAAGTTCTTAAATGCTGAAACTCTACGAAAAGCCCTTCCCTCTGCAAACCCCGGAGACCTCCTTGTCTTTGTGGCCGATCAAGCCACCATCGTCCATCAAGTCTTGGGCCGTCTCCGTCTGCTACTCGGAGAAGAATTACAATTAGTCAATCACAATGCTTGGAAACCTCTGTGGGTCGTCGATTTCCCCATGTTTGAATACGATGCGGCCAGCCAACGACATGTGGCCCTTCATCACCCCTTTACCGCGCCACATCCTGAAGACATCCCACTCTTAGAAAGTCAGCCATTGGAGGCCAAAACCTTAGCCTATGACCTTGTGCTTAATGGCTTTGAGCTGGGTGGCGGCAGTATCCGCATTCATTCCCCACACATCCAGGAAAAAGTTTTCGAGTTACTTAAGATATCCGAAACTGAAGCACGGGAAAAATTTGGATTTTTACTGGATGCCTTAGAATCTGGAGCACCACCCCATGGAGGCATTGCTCTCGGATTGGATCGATTAATCATGCTCTTAGGAAAGACTGAATCCATTCGCGATACGATTCCCTTTCCCAAAACACAAAAGGCGCAGTGCCTGATGACACATGCGCCTTCTTCAGTCGCTCTTGAGCAACTTCAAGAATTATCTATTCGTACAACTGCCAAGAAACCCACGGCACCTTCTTCCTAAGCCTTCGCGACATCGACCACAATGGAATGAAGACCTGTTGCCCCAGCCGGTTGCGGGCGGGCCATTTCAGAAGTCTGCACCTTGCCTTGGGCATCAATAGCCCTCACGGACACCATATGCTTTCCGGCCTGAGGAACATTCCAATCATAATTCCAAATGACCCACGTATAGGGAGACAGAGGTGTTTCTAAATCAGCAGGCACCCAAGTTTTTTCTTGATCGAAACTGAGTTGCACTTCCCGTATCGTTTCTGGCCCGCCAAAGGCAATGCCGCGTAAACGCTGCGTGAAACCCTGAACGGATTGATAGTGACCGGGACTATCAATCCGTGAAAAGATATGAATCGTGCCATCATCAGTCCAGCCTTTTTGTTGCCAGTAGCCTTTATAGTCTCCGTTATACACTTCGATTTCCGTAATCCACTTTACATTCTTAATTCCATACAAACCAGGAACGACAAGACGAAGGGGAAAGCCATGCTCTTTCGGAAGTTTTTCCCCGTTCATTAAATACGCCAACATCACATCGTCTTCCATTGCCCGTGAAAACGGGATACTATCGTGATACCCATCCGCTCCTCGAAAGATGACATCTCTTGCCATCTCTTCGTCTACGCCCACATCTTTCAAGAGCTTTTTCAATGAAATCCCACGCCACATTGCCGTACCCAAACTGCTCCCGCCTGGCAGAGTATCAATACACATAAGCGTCACAGCCTGATCAAAGGATTCACGATTTAACAAATCGCGCCATTTCATCACTGTAGGCATTTCCACCACGCCTTTCACGAGCATCTGCCATTGTTCAACATCTAAATCACGGGTGAAATTATAGGACCCTTCGTTGAAATTGACCCGGTAAAACTTGTCATTGGGCGTAAAATACACGGTGTCTCGTGGCGGCACCGCAAACATGGAACCCAGATCACAGCCCGGCAAAACTACACTGGCAGTAGCCAGACCTCCGAGAGTCAGAATCCCGCGTCGAGAGAATTTCCACGTCAAGGGTAATGATTCGTAAACAGGCATAAGGAATAAGCTTATTATCTAATGTTCGTCTTCTCTAGACAAGTTCCAGATGAGAAGAATTCAGCCTGGATTACTGAGGCTGTCGAATAATGATGATATCAACGGCCACATTTCGTGTCTGAGAGGTAACATGTCAGAGACCTCGGGTCTGTTCAAAAAAGTCCGTTCAGCAAGGCCACAGCCATTGTTGCGCGCGGAGCGTACTGGCAGTATGTGAGCACGGAAAAAGAGCGACCCGCCTGCGCAAAGCCGCTCCGGCGAAGGCAGAGAACGCCGCTGGCGGCTTTTTTCAACAGACCCTTACTGACTTTCAGACTGTGACTTTCAGACCGGCTACCTTGACCTTATTCAAGAGTTAGCCTAAGGTTTTTTATAGGAATATCAAAGAATTGCCCCCTATTCAGTTTCCAACAAAAGGATTTGGATATGAAGCATGGAATGCTTATTCGACCCCCCAAAATTTTCCTCCTCACGTTTTCAGTAGTCCTACTCATTCCCGCATTAAGTTCAGCCGTCGAATTCGTTATCGTTGGACCACGAGCAGTGGGAATGGGAGGAGCAGGCGTTGCAGTCACAACCAATTCCTTAGCAACCTATTGGAACCCCGCAGGTCTGGCGCTTACTGAAACCGTTGACATCCGCGTGCAACTTTCAGGGCAAGGTATCGATCGCTTAGGTATCCGGGATACTCTTGAAGATATCGATGATGTTGATGACGATGATACATCGGCAGGAAATCAAGCCCGCCTACAAGATCATTTAGATGATTTAAATGGAGCCTCATTGTCAGCCCTCATCGCGGCTGGATTATATGTCAAAGGCCATTGGGGAGAACATACCTTTGGCATGAATATTTCTGATGTGGGAACAGGCGGTTCTTTTTCGTCGACTCCCTTAACAGCTGTGGTGGCAGGAAATGAATTGGATATTGTCGGAGATCTTCAGGTGAATTTTCTTGAAGCCCGGCAACTCGCCTTCTCTTACGCCTATGCCCTTTGGGAAAAGAAAATCGCGATAGGAGTGACCGGAAAAATTATCAAAGGCGTCGCCTATAGCCGAGACATAGACGTCGATGACTCTGAAGATAGCTTTGACATTTCCGACGAACTCAAGGACGCCAAAAAATCTTATGAATTTGGAATAGATCTGGGAGCGATGATTCACCCCATCTCCTGGTTCAAAGCTGGCATTGTCGGTAAGGACTTAAACACACCCTCTTTTAAAACACCTGGAGGCGGAAAATTTAAACTACGCCCACAAGTTCGAGGCGGAGTCGCCTTTCTCCCTTTTTCCTCAACTACCATTACCTTTGATGCTGATTTGACAAAAAACAAAACACTGGTACCAGACATTAGAAGTCGGGTTCTCAGCCTTGGCGTTGAACATGGCCTGTTTGACATCATCTTTCTCAGACTGGGAGCTCTGAAGAATGTGGAAGATGCCAAAACCCGCGTCACTCCAACCGCCGGATTAGGCCTTCACTTCGGCGCGTTCCAATTTGATATGGGCGGAGGCTATGACTTCGATTCTCGCGGAGCCTTAGGGTCCTTTTCTCTAGCCCTCACATTTTAGGGACTCTGCCGAGGTGAATATCCCAAGACAGACTCCAAGCAATAATCATGGCTTTCTTGGACATAGGTGCGGAAGGGGTCGGCCATGACGAAGACCGGGCTGCCTTGCAGTTGCAAGACTGACCAATTGATGACATAGGGAGGACGCCGCGGGTCTTGGTGTTTGACCGTCTGTTCTAAAAAATCAACCCAACCCTCTTTGACAATATGCTTGATCACTTCTGAACGCCCAAAGGCTCGCGTGTTTCGTGGGGGAGAATGTTTCGAGAGATCGACTAAGTCATCCGTTGTATAACGTGGGGCATCCCCTTCGTCAGCCATCCCATGATATAGACCAGCTTGCAGATCCACATTGTGATATTCTAAATCCAAACTTTTCAGCCAAGGATCGTCCCACTCTAATTTTTCGGCTTCCCGAAAATTTTCCAATAACCAAAGCTTGGAAGCCCAATCCACTCGACCGACCACGGCCTCATAGCCTGTTCGCAAATCCTTGAGCACAGATTCCCAATGAGTGAGTACCCAATCTGTTTCATCATCTTGTCCAGAATAATATTTCGATGCGGCGGCCCAAAACTCTTCCTGAATATCCAATGCCGAGAGATGTTTGCCGGTTGAAAGGGTGATCATCCATTCGCGTGCTTGATCACGAGAAATGGCGCGTAACGTTTGAACAGGGTCGTCAAAATCTAACCCATGAGGAGCGTGGCCCTCTTCGATGAGTTGCAGAACTAATCCTGTCGTGCCCATTTTTAGTAAAGTGGTTTCCTCGGCCATATTCGAATCGCCCATGAGCAAGTGTAAGCGCCGGAACCGTTCAGGGTCGGCTAAAGGTTCATCTCGGGTATTCACAATAGCCCGATTGTGCTGAACCCATTCAAAAAAATCATTGACGATGTAATCTGGACGCTGGGAAATTTGATAGATCACAGACTCTTCATGAAATGTTCGTGTCTGCCCCCCTCCCCGTCCTTCGATGTCGTCTAAGCCAATCCATCCTTCCATGGAGCGCGCCATCCCAATACGGCCAGCTCCCGTAAAAACCTGCCGCGTGACGAGAAACGGCATGAGTAGCCCCAGCCCTTTATAGGTAAAAGGAAAATCTCGTGAGACGAGATAATTTTCGTGGCACCCAAATGTGGCATCCGTCTCGTGATCAATATTATTTTTGATAATTGACACTTGGTCGGATAGGCCCAGCTCTTCTAGGCAGTCCTGCAATAGTAAATCTCCTGCCCGGTCCACGGACAAAAGGTCCCACAGTGAGTGACATTCCGGAGATGCATATTCGAGATGCCCCATATCCACATACATCCGTCCTGCATTGAGAAGAAAACCTCCATTACCTGGAGGTTCATCGTGTCCGCGATAATGCCAGTCGATCACGCCGTGTTTTTTTTGACCAAACAAATGTTGAATAATACGACGAGCCACCCAAGATGGCGACATCTCAGGGTTCTCGGCCTTGATGAGTAGGCCATATTCAGTTTCTATTCCGAAGATGCGGTTTTTCATGGAGATAAAAAGCTCTAGAAAGACTGTCGAACAATAATGATATCAACGGCCACATTTCGTGTCTGAGAGGTAACATGTCAGAGACCTCGGGTCTGTTCAAAAAAGTCCGTCCAGCAAGGCCGCAGCCATGTTTGCGCGCGAAGCGTACTGGTCCTACGTAAGCACGGGAAAATGGCGAGAACGACGCTGGCGGATTTTTTCAACAGCCCCTAGATGAACTTTGCAATGATTCCGTGAGTCTTGACCCTCACCCCAACGCTCTCCCTGACAGGGAGTTTAAGAAATATTTGAGCTAAAGCTCATGATTTTTTAGCAGATTCGAAATATTGTGGGACCAAATTTTGGAGCTCAGATTGAGGCAGCGTACGATACGTTTCCATTTTTCCGCTCTGCCGGTCTAAGAGAACGCATTCCAGAGTTTCTTTGGACAATGTTTCTCTAATTTTAGAGGTCATGGCTTCGCCTTCTGGAATCGGTAAGGTAGAAGAGGTTGATGAAGGGACAGAAGCCTCTTCGTCTGTCTCGGTAGGAGTTGCACGTTGGAGCAAACTAGCCATTCCCCAGAGACGAAGACTAACCTTCAATGCACTCTCTAAATCAGTGGGTGACTCCTGAGATTTCCATTCCCTTGCTAAACTCTCACGAATAGAAGAAGAGGCTGACAGCAACGCGAACTCCTGTTGTTCTTCATACATACCATCATAGTTAATACTGAAGAGACGATCACGTTCCTTGATAGTCCCAACTTCGGCTAATAACACTTTGGTAATGTACGGAGCTTTAAAAATCTCCTCAAAGGCTTGTTTAATCACGGGCGCTAATCCATTTTTCATCAAGCGAGAAGCCGTCACGTCCGATGGTGACCGCTGAAAACCTTCAACATGGGCCATATCTAATAAGGTATACCGTAATTTTTCCAGATCGGCTGGATGACCCATTCCCCCCAACGCAATTCGATCATAGATCTCATAAATCTTTTCCGTTCCTCGGTTCACAGTTACCAGAAGAATGCCTTGCGAAAACGAGACCGCAACTAAGGGATTCCCTTGGCTAAATTGATCGTCTAAATACGTCCGCCGATTGGCGACCGCTTCTATCCAGCGATAGGGTTCTTCATACATCACGCAATACTTTCTCTGAAAACAGCGTTTTTAGGCGTTCGGCGGGAATGGTTTTGACGCCTTCAGCGGAAATGCGTTTCACGATGGGATACAATTGGCCCTGGGCATCAACGCCACCGGTGGCAGAGTCAAACTCTGCCGCGCTAGTCATGAGACGAAGCACGAAGGTTAACGCATTTTCTTCATTGAGACCGGCAATGGGTTCCGTTCCCCATCGATTCATATAATATAAAATACCTCGAATCGTGGACGATCCCGATCCAGAAACCGCGTATTCTACCGCCTCGAATTCAGCACCTAAGATATCGTAGAAAAAGATCTTCCCGCATTCTTCAAGCTGGTCATATCCCGCAAACACAGGGGCCACCGTTCCGGTTCCGGACAACGCAGCCGGTGCATTGTTCTTTAACAACGTCGATAACGCCCGTAGCTTGCCCTCAAAACTGAGGTCCTGCAATTGACTCCTGCGATAATATTTAAAAGAATGTTCTAGGACACGAGCCATTTCAAAGGCTGTCGCTGGAACTCCTGCAATGGCCATAATCGAGAACCGATCAATTTCTAATACCTTATCGGTCCGATCATACATCACAACATTGCCAGCAGTGGCTCTCCGGTCACCTGCCACTAAGACTCCATCTGCATACTTCATCGCTAAAACGGTCGTCCCCGTTGTGACCTCAGCATGACACAACACTCCATTCCTATTCGAAGAAGGAAAAAGATTGTTCATCGCATAGCCGTACGCTTGAAGTACGTGCAGAAAATCGCCTTGCGACCTCATGCCGTTTATTCCCCGGTCCGTTGCCGATACTTTTCAGCTTGCTTGGGATCCACCTTCCGCATGCGCTTCATGAGATTTTCCCGTGAAGGCGAATCTGTTTCTGGTCGTTGAGGACCTGAACCCTGGTCACCAGGTCCCAGCGGTTTGGAGAGTGGATCGACCGGACGTTCTTTACGATCAAACTCTCCAACTTTTTGAACATATTCATATGTGAGATTCATACATATTCCTCCCTCATACACTATTTGATGACTGCTAGCCTCTCAATCGCTTCACTAGGGCTATTCGCATCTTCAATCACAGATCGACAGTGAGCGACCGAGATAGGATCAAGAGAATCGAGCCAATCAAAATGGAGATTCCCGTTAAAATGAATGCCTTCCCATTGTATCGACGTAACATCTTTGCCAAATTTTTGTACACAGAGGCCTCGAAGACCACCACGAGTGTCTTGCGGCCCCTGTGTCATGGCCTCTTGAATCTCACCGTCGCACACGATCTGAGTGGTCCGTCCCTCGGCTTCTAACCCACGGAACAGGCCACGTTCCGGATCCACATTATGATACTCTAAGTCCAAACTTGCCAGCCAAGAATCGTCCCATCCAATCCCTTCCTCTTTCATAAATGTTTCGAGTAACCATCGCTTTGTCACCCAATCAATTTTCCCTATTAATTTATGGGGATCATCTTCCAGTTGCTGAAGAACCTGTTCCCATTGCTGAAGAATCCATTCCGTTTCTTCATCAATCGATGGTAAGACCTGCCGTGCTTGCTGAAGATATTCTTGCTGAATCTCTAATCCCGACATTGCGCCACCGTGATCCCGCTTCACCACCGTCTTCAAATCGGGATCTTGAGACAATATTTGAATCGCTTCTACGGGAGAGGCCAAATTCCATGAAGGGACAAAACCTTCTGCAATCATATCCAACACCACGCGCGTGGTGCCAATTTTAAGGGCGGTCGCATATTCACACATATTCGCGTCGCCCAGAATGAGGTGCAAGCGCCGATACTGAGCACGATTCGCGTGCGGCTCGTCACGCGTATTGAGGATTGGACGATTATGCATCGTGTCCACACTGAGTTCCGTTTCCGTAAAATCGGCTCGTTGCGAAATCTGAAAGTTACCAGGCGTAAACCCAGCTTCTTGCGCTTCGCGGCCAACCTTGCCCGCCCCAGCGATTAATTGTCGACTCACCAGAAACGGGAGCAGACCACGAACCAACTTCTCAAACTCAATCGTGCGAGACACTAAATAATTGTCGTGACACCCGTAACTATGTCCATGAAAATCCGTATTATTTTTGTACAACTGAATCACTCGTCCACCTAACACTTCGTTCCGACGTTGGGCGGCTAGCCATAGAATGCGTTCTCCGGCACGGTCATGAGCAACAATATCTTTGATAGTTCGACATTCAGGCGTAGAGTATTCCGGATGAGTGTGATCGTTATAAAAGCGCGCTCCATTGGGCAAGACCAAATCACTTTTCATTTCATGAAATGAAAAAGGACGGTGCGCATCTTGTTCAGCAAAAAGATCTTCTTCTTTATCTTGCGCCAACTGGGCAACACGAAACCCGCGTTGGTCTTCATGCGGATGTTCGCCTTGATAATCCCACCGGCGGATAAAATGTCCGTCCAAATAAGCTCGAACCAATTCCATGGATTCCACAACAGGATCAGCGGTCTCAGAATCTTCCCGGGCAATCCCGTACTCCGTTTCAATACCAAATAAACGCGGGGGGGATACAAGAGATTTAGACAATTTGAGAAGCCCGATGTTCATCCATGTCTTCTCCAGGTTTCAAGGAAGAGACGCCTACGACCTGGTCCGGATGGTAATCCAAAAGCTTCAGCCATTCTTCTGCGGAATCATCGGGGGGGAAAATTTCGCTCTCTTTGAATTCCTGATTTGTGGCGATGAGCAAATCTTCTAAGGTCAAACCTAAGGAATGTTGAGCATCGGCTTGAATAGCCCGCTCAATCGCGCGTTCTTTGGCTCGCCGAACGATTCCCGCCAAAACCGCTCCGCTCAATAAATCACGTCGATACAAGATTTCGCGACGGCCGTTCCGCAACCGTATGGCCAGCACTCTATTCTCCTGACTTTGCTCAAACAATTTCTCTAATAATCCATCGATAATTGTTGCCACTGCAGCCTTAGCATCTGTGCCATCTTTTCCTGAATCCCGAGAAGCATAAGGGAGGTCAGACTTTAAATATACTCGTAAAACTTCTGCAACATCATGCCGTCCAGGCCTGCCGACTTTGACTTTTCGATCAATACGTCCTGGCCGCAAGACCGCAGGATCAATCATATCCGGCCGGTTCGACGCCAAAATCACCACAACCTCGGAAAGACTGTCAATGCCATCCAGCTCCGCACAAAACATGGGCACCAAGGTATTGGAGATATTGTAGGATCGCATCGTCCGTCTTGTTCCTAAAATCGACTCAGCTTCATCAATGAAAATAAATGGCAGCTTTCCAGACTGCCGCTGCTGCCGGGCTTGCAGGAATAACTCTCGGATGATGCGTTCGGATTCCCCAACCCACATATTCAGCACTTCCGGACCTTTGACATGCAGAAACACTCCTCCGGTTATTGCCGGGAGTGTCCCAGAACCTTGAGCTGCATCCTCAGGGTTCAAGGGAACGACCTCTCGATCTTTCGCAAAGAGTTCCCCTAAGCTTGCCGCAGTAGCTTGTCCAATTAACGTTTTTCCACAACCTGGAGGCCCATACAACAAAAAACCTTTGGGTTGTTGAAATTGATATTGTGCAAACAAGTCGGCATGAAGCAGTGGATATTCAATCGACCGGCGAATTGACTCAATAGCTTCTTGCTGGCCGCCGATATGTTCCCACCGAACAGTCGGTAACTCGGCTAAGACATGCGATTGAGACTGCGTGTTTTCGAGTCGTTCAACGGCGATCTGGTGTGTCGGATCTAATCGGACCTCATCGCCAGCCTTGATATCCAGGAGTGCCAGATTATCGGCTCGTTGAATAAGAACGCCCTGCCTCCCTGCTTCCTGGTCGATACGTAAGCGGCCTTCCCCCAAGACTTCTCGAACTTTCACGACGGGCCCACTCCGGTCATACCCAAGAGACCGGATCACAACATAGGCTTCATTGACTAAAATTTGATGCCCAACTTTTGGCAGATTTCCTTCCAGTTGAAGATCCACATTGGCGTAATACTCTGCACCTCCAACCACAATTCTCGCTACACCCTTCTCAGGAAGCCCAATCAAAGTCCCAATCCGATTGGCTGGAGCAGTCAACTTTTCAATGACTGCCTGCATTTTCGTTCGTTCAGTTTCATGCTGTTTCGTGGCAGTTGTGAGTTCAATGAATCGTTGCCGCAATTGATACAACAGAGCAATTCGTTCATCTCCTTCAGGCAACGAGGCCAAGCATTGATCAATGAGTTCCAGTGCAGAAACGTTCGATGATCGTGTGGGATGCGCTTGAGAAGCTTGCGATTGATTCGAAGCTCGCGGAGAAACCGGTGATTGATGGTCGCTCATAACTCTCTATTCTATTCTGTGCAAACCTGTCATAAATACATAGCTCAAAGACCCAAACGCCTCATTCGGCGAAATTTAAATATGCGAACTTCATTCTACAATGTTTGAGCCTCGTTACCCAAGTTATAAAAAAAAGCGGGGAATCTGTTGCCAGATTCCCCGCTTAACCGCTCGGCATGTCTAGAGTAGTCTATTACCAGCGATCTCCACCTCCACGACCACCTCGGCCACCGCCGCCACGATTTCCATCGTAGCCTCCAGTACGTGGAGCTTGAGGCTTGGCCTCATTCACCGTCAGGGAACGTCCTCCTAGTTCGGTCCCATTCAGCGCATCGATCGCTGCTTTTGCTTCAGCTTCCGATCCCATTTCCACAAAACCAAACCCTCGTGATTGCCCTGTATACTTGTCGGTAATCACTTTGGCTGATTGAACACTCCCATGTTGAGCAAACAGGTCAGACAATTCCTGTTCTGCTGTGGCATAGGGCAAACCACCTACATAAATCTTTGAACCCATCGGGGTCCCTCCTTCTAAATGCGATATTGTTTTGCACAGGTTGAGGAGAGAAGGGAAGGAACGGCCCGAGAACGCGGAACAGGAGGCGACTAAGGACTAACTTCCAATCAAATTCCTTTTGGATACAGAAGCAAAACAACATCAGTGAAAGGCCGCTTCACCTGAACCATTCATCACGCGGCCCAGACTTCGTGATGAACTTCTTTCTGTAACAGCATAATCCAGAATGCGAAATAATGCAACACAAAGGGTTAGGCCCCTTTTCTTTCGTAGATCAATTCGGGCGCACTGGCTCCCTCAATCACTTCTTCGGTAATCACCACCTGCTTGACATGTCGTAATGCCGGAACATCAAACATCAGGTCCAGCATAACCTCCTCGAGAGTAGCCCGCAAACCACGGGCACCGGTTTTCATAGAAGACGCGCGTGTCGCAATAGCTTCAATCGCTTGAGGAGTGAATTCTAATTTCACGCCATCCAAATGAAACAACGCTTGATATTGCTTGAGTAGCGCATTTTTCGGTTCCTGCAATACGCGAATTAAATCTTCAACCCGCAAATCATTCAATGACGCTAAAATAGGAAATCGCCCGACAAATTCTGGAATCAGACCATATTTCAATAAATCTTCAGGGCGAAGCTGCCTCATTAATTCTACAGCCTTTGGAGTGGTACCATGAGAGGTGTCGGCGCCAAAACCTACACGTTTTTGATTCGTCCGTTGCGCAATAATGTCTTCAACACCCACAAATGCTCCACCACAGATAAAGAGAATATTGCTGGTGTCAACGCGCAAAAATTCTTGTTCAGGATGTTTCCGCCCACCTTTAGGAGGTACATTACAGACAGTCCCTTCTACTAACTTCAGTAACGCCTGCTGAACACCTTCACCAGACACATCTCGTGTAATGGAAGCGCTCTCTGATTTGCGGCTAATTTTATCGACTTCATCGATATAAATAATCCCGACTTGGGCACGAGCAATATTAAAGTCACAGGCCTGCAGTAATTTTAGCACCACATTTTCAACATCCTCACCCACATAGCCTGCTTCCGTCACCGTCGTAGCATCAGCAATGGCAAACGGAACCTGTAAGACTTTCGCTAAGGTTTTGGCTAAAAGCGTTTTCCCGGTTCCTGTAGGACCAATCAACATGACATTGCCTTTTTCCAACTCCACGTCCGGGACATCTTTCCCACTAAAGACTCGCTTATAATGGTTGTGGACAGAAACAGAAAGAATCTTTTTCGCACGGTCTTGCCCAATCACGTATTGATCCAAAATTTCCTTCAATTCTGGCGGAGTGGGTAGCGGACCGGACGGCAAATCTAATGGAGGCTGGCTCTCAGAGGTATTTCCCGACAAAAATTTTGAACATTGCTGAACACAATCTGCACAGATCAACACGGAACCCGGCGCCTGGCATTCCATACACACCGCTTTTGTGGGAGCTTGAATCAGGTTCGTGGCACCGTTTTTGGCTTTTCCACAAAACGAACAAATTGCATCACCACGAGTACGCCCTTGTTTTGAATCCCAAAAAGCCACAGAGTCACCCTTTCTATAAATAAATGAGGCACGATTACATAATTACATAGAATGCAAATATGAGAATTTGATTACGAAACTTTGTATCATCAGATAAGAATAAATACAAATCATTGTCGCTTTCATTTATGACACCGAATCCGTCGAAGCAAGCGGAACCGGGGTCCAGGACATTCCACTATCTGCGCTTCGAAACAGTCCTTTTCCATTGGTTCCTGCATACAGCACTTGGGAATCGATCGTGCTAATAGCAAGTGCTCGGATGTTGAGGTTCGTCAAACCCCTATTGCGCGACTCCCATGTTTCTCCACTATCCTCACTTCTGGAGACACCTTCCCGGTGCGCTACGTACAGTACACTTTGGTCCTGAGGATCAAGCAGCAATTCAATCAGCATGTGATCCGGCAATGATTCTCCAATACGGCTCCAGGTTTCTCCTGCATTCCTAGAGTGGAAAAGTCCGGTTAAAGTCGCTGCATAGACTTTATCGGGATTATACGGATCAACCTTTATTCGTGTCACACTTAAGGCCCGGGAAGATTTCAAGACATCAGGATCCACTAAGCCCGTATTAACCTTTTTCCAAGTCTTGGTGCCATCTATGGACTTATAGACTCCTCCACTGGTACCCGCGTACAGCGTTTGGGGTTGCTGAGGATCGATGGCTATGGTGACCACCATCAGGACTTCCTTCATCCCTTTCATGCGCTTGACCCAGGTCTCCCCTCCATCAATAGACTCAAAGACGCCAAGAGAGGTAGCAGCAAACACATGACTACTTGACCCGGGAGCATAGACTATTTGATGAACCACCGATGAAATGGTGACTTCATGAAGACCCGTTCGCCGAGACACCCACCGCTGCCCACCATCATAACTTTTGTAGACCGCATCGCCTTTGGTCCCAGCTAAAACATTAGCCGGGAACAATGGATCAATGGCTAAGGCAATAACGCGGGAGTGAGTCATTCCGGCAGACATATTTTCCCACTGAATACCACCATCTCGAGTTTTATAAATATAATCATTGGTAGCAATATAAAAAATATTGGCTTTGGTGGGATGAAGGCCAATTTCAACAACCGTTTCGCTCTGCCCACACCCAAAAAGAAGGAGTGATCCGACCAGGCTACAAAGAATGTGTATCGGCATCAGGCCAACCAGTTTCCGCGCAGACAAAAAACCCGGCGAGACGTCAGATTGAAAGCTAGATTGGCAAACACCAGGGATGTAAGATTTCAGCGAACACGTGTTCCACCCTATTTAGGCGAAGATGAAGAGGGTGGAGACGGAGTAATGATCGGCAATGGAGCCACCCCAGCTTTTGGTGCACCTTCATAGATGGCCATCGCCTCGGGCATCCAATCCTTAAGATCACTAATACGAGTTTCATGAGACGGATGAGTGGACATAAACTCTGGTGGAGCCCCCTCAGATGCCGCCGCCATGCGCTCCCAAATATGAATCGCCTCACGGGGATCATAGCCGGCATCCGCAGCAAGGAGGACTCCCACATAGTCCGCTTCGGATTCATGTTTCCGGCTGAACGGGAGAAGCACCAAACCTTGAGTCCCAACGCCTAATGCTTGCATGGCCAACTGATTAAGCGCCGGATCGACCCCGAGAATCGCCATCCCTATATTGCTAATCGTTAATCCTGCTTGTGCAATGGTTCCATGACTCATCCGTTCTCCACCATGTTGAGCCAACGCATGAATGACTTCATGGCCCATAATCGCCGCTAAACCCGCTTCATCTTTCGCCATGGGGAAAATTCCCGTATAGACAGCGATTTTTCCGCCAGGCAATGCCCACGCGTTTTTGGTATTGTCATCTTTGATGACCGTGACTTCCCAATCGAACTGCTCCGCGGCTTCTGAATATTTTGAACGTTTAGCTGCCTCAATGATACGGTCCGCCACACGTTTAACGGGCTCGATTTCGCGCGGATCCTTAGAGAGGACAACTTTAGGGTCATCGAGCATTTGAGTATACTGGCTCGCCCCCATTTGGTTCATTTCGTCTGCGGAAACCATGAGCAGCTGAGATCTACCGGTATAGGGATTGGTCTCACATCCCACTAAAAATGCCATTCCCAATACTGCACAGAATAAGGATCTTGTGAAGGAACCCCTCAAGATTACATGTGTCATAATTCGCCTCATCATTTTTGAAGAATACATAAAATGAATACCCCATTTAGAGGGAGTGGGGCGCCTGTCTATGCTCCCTTTGGTGGATCGGGGATACGAATATCTAACTCCTGAATGTCCTCATAACGCATGAGTGCCGGCTTCGTGCCTTCTCGAGGACCCACCACTAAAATCGCAAAATCATGAGGACGCAAATGACGTTTCGCAGCTTCTCGAACCTGTGTCACCGTCACCTGCTCAATGCCTCCACGAAAAGTCTGCAACCAGGTTGAGGGATACCCATAATATTCATATGTCAGATATCGACTCAAGACCTTTGCAGGCGAATCCACGGAAAACACAAATGAATTCAGAATGCTCGCTTTCGCTTTCGTCACTTCATCTTCTGTTGGGGGATCCGAAACCATTTTTTTGGACTCAGCAATCAACGCATCGATACCTTTCCCTGTCGTTTGAGTTTTCGTTGACATTGAAAGAATAGCCATTCCAGGGTGATCCCATTGGAGTCCCACTCCACCTTGAACATCGTAAGCCAAACCTTGCTTGGACCGAATGTTGGAAAACAGCCGTGCTCCAAATGAACCAGAGAGAATTTGATTCATAACAACCAAGGAATAATAATCAGGGTGATCTCGCCGAATCCCCAGATGCCCCATGGCAATTTTGGCTTGTGTCATATCGTTTTTTTCAACATAAAACATCCCGGCCGGGGTCTGCTCTTGGATAAATGCTATGGAGTCTTTTCGTTCTGGTCCTCTTTGCCAATCTCCAAAAACTGTATTCAGTAGGGCAACAGCGTGATCTTTTTTGAAATCTCCAACAAGTCCTAGGATGATGCGGTTAGGGTGAAAATACGTCTCATGCCAATGCACCACATCCTCTTGTGTGATGGAAAGAACGGAGGCATAGGTAGGACTCCACGTATAGGGCGACTCACTCCCATACACCAACTTTTTAAATTCGCGTGAAACAATTTCATCAGGATTATCGTTTTGTCTGGCAATCCCTGCCATCATTCTATTTTTGGCTATTTCCAGCTTTTCAGGAGCAAAGGCTGGAGTCCGTAATATATCACCAAAGATCGACAACACCTGTGGAAAATCGTCGGTTAAACAACTCATAGAAGCCGTTCCTGCTGTCTCCCCAATACCGGTTTCAATCATAGCCGCTTTGCCCTCTAAAAATTCATCAAGTTCATCGCCAGATTGCTTAGTGGTCCCTCCTGTCCGCAAGACGGTTCCCGTCAGGGACGCGATCCCAATCTTATCCTGAGGTTCTAACCGAGCCCCTGTTTGGATAAACGCCGAAATATTGACCAAGGGCAATTCATGATCTTCCATCAACAACACGACCATCCCATTCTGCAACACCACTCGCTCCGGCTCTGGAATGACCAGTTCTGGCAAGGGAGGATATTTCAATTCTTGCACATGCTTCACTTGAGCCTCTGCAGGCAGCGAGACATTCATCAAGATGACTGTTAGAAGACCCCCAGCACAAACGACCTGATTCATACACCATCTCATCGTTCTGATTCTGGCCATCATGATTGTCCCTCCCCACTTGTCATCGATAGATTGCCAGGAGGAGGAACGGTCTCTATCATTCCAACGACACGATTTGTGGGTTGAAACAGGGTTTTTGCCACACGCCGGATATCCTCTTTGGTGACAGAATCAAAGCGGGAAATATAGCGAAAAAGTTCCCGCCAATCCCCAAACAACATATGATAATCCGTCATATGCATGGCCAACCCTAAGTTATTATTGAGCGCACGAAGAAGACCGGCCTTTGCGCGTGTCCGAAATCGCGCCAATTCTTCATCCGACACGTCCTGAGTAATAAGCTTATCGAATTCGTCACGAAGTGCCTCTTGCACGACCTGATTTGATACGCCACGACCAGGGACTCCATACGCTAACCACACATGGGGATATTTATCGCCAGGATACGCGCCATAAGCCCCAACTGATACCGCAATCTGTTTATCCCGCACCAATGACCGATATAACCGGGATGTTCGTCCATTCGTCAAAATATCATCTATCGCATCATATACCGGTTGATCCACATGGGTCACGGCTGGCTTATGATATCCCTCTAAGTAGAGGGGCTGTGAGGGATCCTTCAGAATTACGATTTTTTCCGTAATAGATGCCGGCTCAACTGTGCGAATAGGTAGTGGTGGAGAGCCTGCCGGAATCCGTCCAAAGTATTGTTCCAAAAGAGGAACAACCTCCTCGGGCTGAATGTCCCCGACAATCGCCGTCACCATATTCGATGGCACATAATGTTTTTCATAAAACTCTTTCGCATCGGTCATCGTGTAGGATTGAATATCACTAGCATACCCAATAACCGGATGGTGATAGGGATGTGCCATAAAAGCAGTGGAGACAAATTGTTCCAGCAACCGTCCAAACGGCTGACTTTCTGTACGTAGGCGGCGCTCTTCCATCACCACATCCCGCTCTTCATAAAATTCTCGAAAAACTGGATTCAAAAATCGTTCGGATTCTAAATAAGCGAATAGTTCGACCTTGTTGGCAGGCAATGAATAAAAATAACCTGTGACATCCGCACCGGTAAACGCATTCAGGGCGACACCGCCTTCCCGCTCGATAATATCGCCGAACTCATTTTTTTTGACATATTGCGAGGCTTCTTTTTGGCGTGTCTTATACGTCTCAAATAACACTTGCACTTTTTCTGGATCGGCCGTTCGAGAAAGCTTTTCTCGTTGATAGGCTTGATAGGCTTCTTCTAAGGCTAATAAAGCCTTCTTTTCAGCTTCATAATTTTTTGTTCCTATTTGTGGGGTTCCCTTAAACGCCATATGTTCAAACATATGGGCTAATCCTGTTTCTCCCGCACCTTCTTGAGCCGACCCTACATTCACTCTCGTGATAAAGGAAAAAACAGGAGCCACTGGGCGTTCAACCAGAATAAATGTCCACCCATTTTTTAACGTATGCTGCGTCACATGCTGTTCAAACGCACTCAGGTCTTGGGCCCAAGCCCTACTCACCAACAATAATCCGACCAGCATAATGACGGTCAAAGATCTGGCCGAATACTTGATCCAATCACCGACATGCATTCAGGACCACCTCGTGTTAAAGAATAAAGTTGATCGATTCATTTCATTTATCCTACCCAGGAAAGAAGAATCGTGGCAAGCAACCCGCACTTCCTAAACGTGGTTCTACAAATATACAGGACAACCAATTGACAAGCTTTATGCGTAACGATCATTCTCCCAGGGCAACGCAGTATTAGAGTAGCCACGCACCTCCCAAAAGCCTTTCTGATCGCGATCCAAGAAGGTAATTTTTTTAATCCATTTAGCACCTTTCCAGGCATAACGCTTCGGCACGATCACCCGCACGGGTCCGCCATGGTCTTTACTCAATGGCCGGTCCCTCCAATGCGTGGTCAATAGCACATCATCATCGTCACAGACGCCCAACGGCAAATTTGTCGTGTAATCATCATATGATTCGAACAAGATGAACTTGGCCGAAGAAAGAGGGCGTACAATCTCCAGGACATGCTGAAACTTCACGCCTGTCCAATCATTGTCCAACATGCTCCAGGTTGTCACACAGTGAAAATCGGCATGAACGTGTGACATGGGTTGTGCTTGAAAGTCTTCCCATGTCCATGTCACAGGATTGGCCACAAAACCATCTATCGTTAACGTCCACTCCGCTAAGTCAATTTCCGGTTTATAACCCAAATCCAAAACGGGGAAATTATTCACCAGATGTTGGCCTTCCGGCAGACGCTCATCTTGGGGTTCATCCACTTCACGGCATGAAAATTCACGACGATGCTGCGCTATCTTCTGCTTGGCTTTCACAATGTTATTGAGAGGTTCCATACCTGCCGCTCCTACCCTTAAAAGAATTCTAGTTTCCTACTTATCCTGATTATTTACAAAAATACCACTATTGAGAGTACCATAGGTCATCTGTCCAAGTGTAATGAATTGAATCGAAGTCTAGTCACTCTCTAAAAAACTTGATACTATTCACTCTACGTGTTTATTAATTGCGTGGAACCGTTCGGCTCTTGGTCCCCCCTAGCTTCGCGCCATCTTTTCCAGCTAACCCACTTCCATTCATTTTTGTCCGGGAGGATCAATCTCATGACCGTCAAACAACTCGTTACAGTTTTGTGTTGTGCCACATTCGTCATCGCCCATTCCTACACCCTCGTACTTGCCGACGATCAATACGGCACCACAGAAATGAGCATTTCTGATGGAAAAACCATTTCTATGGAATATACCCTGACCCTAGAAGATAAAAAAGTACTGGACACCAACGTGGGCGGGCAACCTTTGAACTTCACACAGGGTTCACACCAAATTATTCCTGGATTAGAAACCGCATTGGAAGGCATGAAGATTGGTGAACAGAAACATGTTGCGGTGGAACCTGAGCAAGGCTATGGGCCAATCAATCCTCAAGCCGTACAAGAAGTTCCAATTGATCAAATCCCAGAGGATGCACGTAAGGTGGGGGCCCAGTTACAAGGGAAAGATCCTCAAGGTCGAGTGGTACATCCCCGAGTCACGGAAGTGAAAGAACAGGTGGTGGTATTAGACTTTAACCACCCATTGGCAGGGAAAAAACTGTTCTTTGATGTCAAGATCTTGGATATTCAAAATAGCAATGGAACACCGACGCCTTAGTTGAATCATGTGTGTCGAGAACCTCGCTTATAAAGCGAGGTTCTCGACATTGCCGTTAATTGAAGCAACGGCTTGGGGGAACCTTCTCATTCACAAATAGAAGGCCAATAGCCTTCAATCACAAGGCCAAAGGCACTGATCTCTCGTCAGGCAATGAGATTGTACATGGTGCCAGAATATGCGGGGGTTTCGAGACCTAGGACTTGCGCCACAACCACACCCAATTCTTGAAATCCTGTCGGTTTGTCAAGTATAGCCACGACACCCTTTCGAAGAAATTCCGTCCGTTCTTCTTCCGTAACGGTCCCACTATGAATAACAATCGGAATGTCGCGAAACTCAAGTCGACTCTTTAAATGAACAAGAAACTCAATGCCATTCATAACCGGCATATGGCTATCAGTTATGATCACATCAACGAGTTGTTCTCTCTCTAAAAGAGCTAGAGCTTCAGCTCCATGACTAGACTCCTCACACCAATACCCTTCTAGTTCAAAAAAGCCCTTTAGCGCATTTCTGAGAATAGGATGATCATCAACGATAAGAACTCGTTTCATAATTGATGCAGGCTCCAGTTCCTGATCAACCTACAAGGGGTTTAAAGTTTAAATTCTGCCAAGCTCTTGGATTAGATTTCGTTCAAATGCGCCACAGCCGATTTGGCATGGGTCGTTGCTACATCGGCATGTCCAGCTTTTCCATGGGCAATGGCTTCCCCTAACTCAGCAATTCCGGCAGTTAAGTGAGGGTTACTCATTTCATTTCCTGCAGCTTGCGCATGTTGAAGAGAGACTTCGGCATGAGTGACAATCGCATCAGCATGCCCCATACCGCCATGCTCAACAGCTTCCTGCGCATGAGTAATGGCTTCTGTTACATGCGGATTATGTGCTCCCTTGTCACTGGCATGACTTGCACATCCAACAACAAATAGGCCAAATAGAGCCATCACCAAAAGACCGGTTTTCCACTGAGACTGATACATAATGACCTCCTTAGTTAGTTTGATAACAATGATGAAAGCAATATATTTTCTTTCTGGCGTAGTGGTATCATAATTCTTCCACTTTGTAAAGTTAATTATGTTAAAAGTAGCAAAAATGATTTCTTCAATACTTTTCCCTTTCAACAGTACCATTGCCTCTCACTCTCAACTGAGGAGGAGCTTCGCAGATGTTTCAACAATTTAAATCACGCCAAGAGCAAGTCTTATCCATCCTACAACATCATAAAGCGGGGCTCACCATTGATGATCTGGTTTCCCTACTCGAAATTTCCCGCACTGCCGTGAATCAGCATATAGTGAACTTGGAACGGGATGGCATGATAAAAAAAGGGGTTCAACAAAAAAGCACCGGCGGGCGTCCTGGCTGGACTTATCAAATTACGGATGAAGGGATCAACCGCCTTCCCAAACAATATTCCTGGTTCTCAGAATTGCTTCTGGATACGCTGAAGGACGAATTCGGGAGCAAGCAGCTGGAAAATTACGTCAAAAAAGTCGCCGCCTCACTGATTCCACAACTTCGAGCGCAATTAAAAGGCCAAGACGTGAAGGAGCATGTTCAACAAGTCGCCGACCTGCTTCAAAGCCTTGGCTATCAGGCGCAAACGACCCCCGCCCCGTCAGACAAAGAATTGCCAGTGCTCACGGCACATAACTGCGTCTACCATGATCTGGCCATCAAGCACCCGGAGGTCTGCGCCTTCGATGTGGCCCTACTCGAACACCTCATCAATCACAAAGTCGAACAACAAGAATGCATGGCCAAAGGCGGCCACACCTGCCGCTTCGCCTTTTCCCCAGACTAACGCCATAGGGCACACATTCCACCAAACACCGCCCCTCTGCCAAAAATCAAACTTTCAATCAGCATGCAACACTTCGACAGGATCGATGTGGATGGCGCGGCGAGCAGGCGCGACACCGGACAACAGTCCAGTGCCAATAGCTACCAGCAATCCAATAACCAGATAATGCTCATCCAAGAATATGGGTAAACCAGGAAGGATAAACGTTAAGATGAGAGCTCCCGCTATTCCAAGAAAGACTCCAAGAACTCCTCCCAAAACTGCAAGCATCACCGATTCAACTAGAAAAATGGAAAAAATTTGTCGAGGCGGAGCCCCCATGGCTCGCAACAGACCAATTTCCGAGACACGTTCGCCTACCGATATCCACATCATTGTCATAATACCCAGTGCCCCCACAACAAGTGAGATCCCAGCTATCCCCGCTGCGGCTAAGGTGACAATACGCATGATTTCATCTAACGACTCCAGCATGGCCGCCTGGGTAGTAATGCTGAAATCTTCGGTCCCATGATGGCGATCGATTAAGATGCGTCGAACCGCTTCTACGATGCGATCTACCATATGCGCTGATTGATACGCTACATCAATCTCCATAAGTTCCGCCATGTTAAACATCCGCATGGCGTTGGCCACCGGCACATACACTGCATCATCTAAATCATAACCCAGAATTTGCCCCTTCGGAGCTAACACCCCTACCACACGAAACCGATATCCAGCGATGCGAATAATTTCTCCCAGTGGATTTCGGTCGCCGAAGAGTTCCCGTTTCATTTTCGGACCAAGCACGGTCACCGAGGTTAGTCGATTCACATCTCCTCTGGGCAAAAATTTGCCTTGGCCAACCGTAAAATGCCACACGCCCGGCATGGCCCCTGTCACGCCAAATACATTGACACTCCGACCCTTTCCTTTTGCTTCCACTCGCCCTGTGCCCATCGCCATGGGCACCACATCCTGCACACCTGGGATACGCAATAAAGCCTCCGCATCCTCTAGGGTGAGTTGATGCGTCGTCCCACCTAAGATGCCGGGGATGCCCAGCGTCTTCGTTTTTCCTGGGTTGACCGCCAAAATATTCGTACCAAATTGAGTAAATTGAGCTAAGACAAAATAACGTGTGCCTTCTCCAATGGCGGTTAACAGAACAACTGCAGCCACTCCGATGGCGATGCCTATAAGAGAAAGAATAGACCGGAGCCGATGTGCCCACACCGCTCCGCCTGCAAATCGTATAAGATCAGTAACGTTCATCGTTATCACATCACCGTCGTTGCAAAGCTAGTATCGGATCAAGCTTCGCCGCCCGTCGAGCAGGGACCACTCCGAAGATTCCCCCTAAGATCATCGCCATCCCTAAGGCACCCCCGACGGCCCATACCGGAGGAGAAGCTGGGATATCCGGATACCACCACGTCAAGACATGCACGCCGCTTAACCCAATTGCAAGCCCAACGATTCCTCCAAGTCCTGCTAACATCACGGCTTCCACCAGAAAGACGCCTAAAATATTTCTACGCGTCGCCCCTAGAGCTCGGAGTAAACCAATCTCTTCTCTTCGCTCCGATACTGTGACCAGCATCACATTCATGATGCCAATTCCTGCAACGGTCAAAGAAATAGCTCCAATGGCCACTAGCACTAAGGTCAGCGTCTGTAAGATCGACGAGAATGTGGAAATAACCGATTGTTGCGTAATACAGGTGACATCTTCTTCATCATGTCGTTCACGCAGAACGGCAAGGACTTGATTGCAGGCATCATCTAAATCTTTTGGGGAACGCACCTTCACAATGATTCGGAAAAGAGACGTTCGGTTAAACATCTTCATGCCCGTCGCGACGGGAACAATAACCACCTCATCCATCTTGAATCCCAATTGCTTGCCAATCTCATCCAGCACACCAATCACACGCATTCGCCATTCGCCGACTCGAATCACTTGTCCCACGGCATGTTGTCCAGGAAATAACTCACGCGCCACCATGTACCCAATGACCGCAACAGGGGAGCCCCGTTCGACATCAGTTGGAGGGAGAAACTGTCCTTGAGCCACCTGTAGCTCGCGTGCCTGCAAAAATTCTGGAACACTCCCGATAACAGCCACCTGTCGCCGACGTTCACCAAAGCTCACCGTTTCGGTTCCCATTGAGACGGGCACTATATATTGAGCGGAATGAATCGTTCGTCGAAGGGCTAACAAGTCCTGTAAGGTCAAATCATGCGGGACACCCCCCATCCCTGGGATCGTGCCCGTGGTTTCTGTTTTTCCTGGAAGAACTGTCAACAGGTTACTGCCGATTGAGGTAAATTCTTGAATGACATAATGCCGAGCCCCTTCCCCTAGTGCCGTTAAGGCCACGACTGCCGCCACGCCCACGGCCACACCTATCACGCTAAGCGTTGTCCGCAACCGATGGCCGGCTATGGCCGACCAGGCTAGGAACAACAGATCCAACAGCATGAAGGATTCCTCATCATGTTTTATGTACAAATTGTTCTAGGAAAAAGGCATGGAGCCAGGAGACATATCTTCACCATTAAACCGTTTCACAATTTGACCGTCGGCCAATACCAGAACTCGATTGGCCCGTCGTGCGAGATCAGCATCGTGCGTCACCACAATCATCGTCAACCCCTTGGCATTCAGTGCTTCTAGGAGGTCCATAATTTGATGCCCAGAATGTGTGTCTAAATTTCCCGTGGGTTCATCCGCCAGCAAGAGTGAGGGTTGCATAATCATAGCTCTGGCAATCACCACCCGCTGGCGCTGTCCCACCGATAACTGATTGGGCCGATGATGGATCCGATCGGACAACCCCACCGAATCAAGGGCGTCCCTGGCACGTTGTTGTCGTTCTGATGAGGGAATGCCCGCAAACACCATGGGCAATGCCACATTCCCTAGAGCCGTCAACCGGGGGACAAGATGAAAGGATTGAAAGATAAAGCCAATCTGTTGTTGACGAACATGACTGAGGGCCAGATCATCCAACTGGCTGACGTCTTTGCCATTGAACAGATAGGCACCTTCACTAGGACGGAGTAAACACCCAATGATGTTGAGTAAGGTCGACTTACCGGATCCAGATGGCCCGATAATAGCCACATACTCTCCGGCTTGAATCTGCTCATTGGCATCCCGAAGGGCAAAGATGGGTTGCCCTCCAACCTCGTAGCATTTGACAATATGTTGAAGTTCTATCACCGCTTGTCAGGGAAGGAACGCACCACAACCGGAAGACCCTCTTCCAATCCTTCTTGATCTAATGACGTCACCACCTGATCATGTTCAGAAAGTCCACTCAGAACTTCCACAAAATCCCAATTCCTCATACCGATTTTCACAGATCGAATGGCAAGCCTGTCGTTCTCAACCACAAAAACCTTCTGGCCTTCAAACAAGGTAGAGGGTGGAACACGAAGAACGTTCTTCTTCACCGCCAGAATAACTTCCACATCGGCCGATGTCCCTGGCAGCAAGGCGGACGCAAACGCTGCATCGTTGAGTTCCACTTCTATTTCCACCGTACGATTCTGTTCCTCCACATCCAAGACATAAGGCGCAAGGTGCTGCACGTGCCCGTCATAATGCTGACCCGGAAACGCATCGAGGGTCACTCGTACAGGTTGTTCCTTGTGAATTTTGGATGAATCAACCTCATCCATGGGCGCACTAATATAAATAGAGGAAGGATCGATTAAATCCAAAACAGGTGGAACAGGCAACGCCGGAGGCGAAGGAGTCGTCCATTCCCCTACTTCAACATCTAACTCTGCAATGACCCCATCAAACGGCGCAGTCAAGATCGTTTTGGACAACTCTGCATTGGCTTCATGAATGGCTGAACGCGCACGAGCAATTTCCGCATGGGATTGTTTGCAGGAAACTTTAGTGGTCTGTGCTAGATTTTCGTATTTATCCAAAAAATCAGTGGAGACTAAATCACGCTCCTTCAATTGCTGATAGCGAAGATACTCTCGTTCTGAGCGCGCGGCTTCCAAACAAGCCCGTTCTTTCTTCACCTCCACAACTGCCAATTCTTGCTTGGCCATCTGAACGGCGGCTCGTTGAGAATTATCGTGCACGCGAAGGAGCACATCACCGGCGTGCACGCGCGCACCTTTTCTATGGGGAATCTCCGCAATTCGCCCTCCAATCTCCGGAGATAACTTAGCTCGTTGCCGAGCCTTTACCGTTCCCGCGCGTGAATTGGTAACGGTCTCTTCAACGGTTCCCCGTTCCACCGAGATCACCGACACTGACGTTGGGCTTGGCGTCAATAACCAAATTTTTAGA
The DNA here is from genome assembly GCA_965223295.1 of Nitrospirales bacterium. Classification (GTDB taxonomy): domain Bacteria; phylum Nitrospirota; class Nitrospiria; order Nitrospirales; family UBA8639; genus Nitrospira_E. The sequence continues at coordinate 978,604 of CBDCWC010000002.1, forward strand.
AAAACTCCTATCCCTACGAGACCAAGAATACTGGCCACCCTTATTATCCAATGTTTCATCACAACAGTTTATCAGATCACAAAATAGTGCCAAAAAATAAATGGTGATTTATATCAAGAAAGTCGCGCCGCCATTCCCGTGCAAACGAAAATCCAGAGTTCCATCTGCTTTTCTGGATACCCGCGTCCGCGGGTATGACAAGGGGCTGTTGAATAATGATGATATCAACAGCTAAATTTCGTCTCTGCGACGTCACATGTCAAAGGCCTCGGGTCTGTTCAAAAAAGCATGCTCTAGGTTTGTCGAAAGGTCCGTCCAGTCCCACCCTGAGCTGGTCGAAGGGAAGGCCGCAGCCATTTTTGCGCGCGGAGCGTACGGGTCCTACGTGAGCACGGAAAATGGGAGAGAATGCCGGCGGCGGCTTTTTTCAACAGACCCGACAAAGAAAAGAGGAATGCAACACAAAGGCACACTCACCTAATCACATGGATCCTGATAAAAAAATCCCCCAAGGATCAGTGAGACCCTTGAGGGAAATTCATTCACAATCTGAAACATCAACTCTAAAACGTATACGACGACGCTCGAGGCCGACGACCCGTATCATTTCGCCGATGCCGGTCAGACTGCGGCCTCCTCGGACCATTGCCATAACCGGGTCTGCCTTGTGGACCTCTGCTATTACCATAGCCAGAACGTGGGGCACGAGTTGCCGCATGACTGGCAATTGGAGCCCGACTACCTGGAGCACGGGGCACAGTTTTTCCTAAAAGCTTCTCAATCATCCGCAACGATCGATGATCGTCTCCGGTGACAAAACTCGTGGCCGATCCAATGGCCTTATTTCGTGCCGTTCGGCCGATACGATGCACATAGTCTTCCGGCACACTTGGTAAATCATAATTAATGACATGACGAATATTATCCACATCCAATCCACGGGCGGCGATATCTGTGGCCACTAACACTTCAAAGCGTCCACGACGAAATCCCTCAAGAGCCGCTCGGCGCTGTGGAAGCCGACGCCCCGCATGTAACACTCCAGTGCGACACCCGACCTTTTCTAAGGTTTCGCCAATCCGATCTGCACGATGTTTGGTCCGAGTAAACACCAATACCGAGCCCTCAGTCTCTTTCAAAATTTTGAGTAAAAGAGACGTTTTCTCAGAATTATTGATGTGATGCACCGTATGCGTCACGCCTTCAGCTACCGTCGCAGATTTTGCAACTAAGGCTTTGACAGGATTGTTCAACGACATACGGGCTAGATCATCTAAATTATCTGGCATGGTGGCAGAAAAAAGTAGGGTCTGACGTTTATCCGGTAAGGCTTCAATGATTTGATTCAATTGAGGCGCAAACCCCATATCCAACATACGATCAGCTTCATCTAACACCACAATACTGAGATGAGAAAACAAAATGGTCCCTTGCCACATGTGGTCTAATAATCGCCCGGGCGTGGCAATAATGATATCAGGACGCTGGCGTAACCCACGGACTTGCGCCTGCATATCGGCGCCCCCCACGACCGTGGTAGAAAAAATTCTGGATGACCGACCAAGTTTATCTACGGTTCCTTGTATTTGAAAAGCTAATTCTCTGGTGGGCGCTAAAATAAGCGCACGAGGCCTTCCTTTAGAGCCAGCAGCCAGCCGTTCAATGATTGGAACGACGAAGGCTGCTGTTTTACCAGTGCCCGTTTGTGCACATCCCAGCACATCATGCCCTTCTAAGGCTGGGGGAATGGCTTTGGTTTGAATGGGGGTTGGCTCTTTTAATCCAGCCCGATCGAGAGTTTGAACGACACGCTCAGATACACCAAGCGCACCAAACTGAGACAACACAGTTGCAGACATACTACTCTTCCTTTTGTTACAAGGATCGTATCTAGGTATTCAGAAAACCGAGTGAAGCAGAATTGAGGTGGGAAGTCCGCTCCGAGCAGGATCTGGTCGCGATACGATCGCGAGGCCCGAAATTTCTTGAGTGCTTACGCCGTCGGACCGAACCGGCATCAACAAAATATAGAGTACAACACAATCCGAAAACTGTCAAATACTCGCCTAGACCATTCGCAACACTCTTGCTGACACACACAACCGAAAGGCCTCAACCATGAACAGCATTTACGACATCACATGCGAGCGTATCACTGGAGAAAGCCAGCCCCTTTCTGAGCATCAAGACAAAGTCTTGCTTATCGTAAACACCGCGTCACAATGTGGGTTTACTCCACAATTTCAAGGACTGGAAGCCCTCTACAAACAGTATCACAGCCAAGGATTCGAGGTCTTAGGGTTTCCCTGCAATCAATTTGGGAGCCAAGATCCGGGAAGTCATGAAGAGATCCACCAGTTCTGTCAAACCAATTACGGAGTCAGTTTTCCCATGTTTGCCAAAATTGAGGTGAATGGCCCCAATACCCATCCCTTATATCAATATCTCAAAAAGCATGCCCCAGGACTGATGGGGTCAGAAGCCATTAAATGGAACTTCACGAAATTTCTTGTGGATCAATCAGGCAACCTCCAAGACCGCTTTGCTCCTACGACAAAGCCAGAAGACATTGCTCCGGCCATTCAAAAACTCTTAGCCCCCAGAGTTATATGATGCATCGTGACATTGAGAAAATACCGCTATTGCCGTCACTAAAAATTTTCCATTTCATAAAAAAACAGATGCACTTTCGACATCAAACCGACTACACTATACTTCGTGATGGCCAGAAGAACACGGGCTTCAATGATCAAAATATTCAAATACACACATACACGCTTTTAACCATTCGGAAAGGGACTTGCGCTCATGGCCGCTACACACACACATTATGCTGAAGGACAATCAGGAGAACTGCATGGATACTCGGGAACAAATCCCCCAGAAGGGACGAAACCTCTCGTCGAAGCTGATGGCAAGACGCTGACGCCTGATGGTCTGAAATTTTGTCAGCAACGGGGCTATCCCTCGCCCATGGTTGAAACGTTACGAGTGATCCACGACCAATATCACGCGCCAGCGGTTGGGGAAGCCATTGAAGCGGCGGCTCTCAACTCAGACCTTATGATCGAGAAACAAAACAAAACCAAAAAAATGTCCGAACGACTCCGGTTGGATTGGGAAAAACAGGATAAAGCTTTTAAAGCCAGCGTTGCCGCGGCAGCAAAAAAATAATCAGGGCAACACTTTCGCCTTCATACAGAAGTCCGTCATCATACATGCACACGGAGAACGTTGATGGAAAAAAGCCGGGACTCCAAAAAGAAGCCAGCAAATCTTTAAAGGAAAAACGTGCCGAAAAAAGGCAAAGAAATAACTCCCTCAAACAACCCACCCTACTATTGAGAAGAGGCGATCCTCCTTTACTAGCGGTCACACTTCAGACAAGCTTTGAACTCTGACTCATTTCATACGGAGTCGGATAGCCGAAGACACGCCCAACTATAAAGTGGTTCCTTCTGCTGTGACTTTAAAAAACGTTCACATTCAGACGCATGAACTTTTGTCTGCACATGAAGAATACGACATTAGAATTGATAGATTTAGATCGACCAGATGATGCACCAATCTCTATCGATTTTGCCTCAGGGAAAACAGCCTATCGAAGAAAATATGGTCATGCGGGTGGTGAAGCCGTTAGTAAAGCCGTTGGAATCAAAAAAGGCCATCGCCCTAATGTTGTGGATGCTACTGCTGGTTGGGGACGGGATGCATTTGTGCTCGCAACCCTGGGCTGTCATGTACATATGATTGAACGGTCTGAAGTGATCGCCAAACTCTTGGAAGATGCACTACGTCGAGCAGAAAAAGATAAGAAAATCGGCATGATCGTCAAAAACAACCTCTCGTTAACTTGGGGAGAGAGTCAGAGAGAATTGTTCCATATCCCGTTTGAACCTGAAGTCATTTATCTCGATCCGATGTTCCCTCAAAAAGAAAAATCAGCCCTCGTCAAAAAAGACATGCGAATATTACAAGAAATCGTCGGACCAGATGAGGACGCGAACGCATTACTCAACCTCGCCCGAACAGTAGCCACCAACCGAGTCGTCGTCAAACGACCCACCTACGCCAATTTCCTAGCTGAACTCAAACCTAACACTTCAATCAAAACAAAAAAACACCGCTTCGACATCTACCTCACCAAAACCTAGACTTCTAGAGATATAATTAATGGGGTCAGACTCGAATTAATTAATTCGAGTCTGACTCCCTTAAGGATAAGGTTGGTTTTGGGGAGAATTTTCGGTATCATCACGAAATGATGCTTCCTTATTAACGTATCGCTTCAGCCGCTTCGGTTAGAAATTCTCCTCTCTCTGCTTGAAGATTAGAAAAAGAAATTCACGATGAAGTCTCGTGCATTTAATAGCCATGCCCAAACGGCTCGTGAGGCTTGGAATATCCTCGAACAGCGCCGCCAAGGGGTTGAAGGGACTGACAGCATTGGCCTTGTCGTTCAGGGAGGAGGGATGCGCGGGGTCTATTCCATGGGTGCCCTCGCTGCACTTGAGGAAATGGGATTTTGTCAATGCTTTGATCATTTGGTTGGCTCATCGGCGGGAGCACTCAATGGTGCCTATTTTCTTACTGAACAAGCCAGCTATGGAGTGGAAACCTACATCCATCACTTATCAAAGAAAAGTTTTGTCAATCCATTTCGCGTCAAACGAATCGTGGATATTGACTATCTCGTGGATCAAATCGGAAAGAAGGTGCGACCACTTCATCTTGATAAACTCTTCACCTCCCCTACCACATTGCATATCTCACTCACAGATCACTCACATGCCCGTACCCGCTGGGTCACAACCCGCACTCCTGGAATTGATATCTGGGAAGCCTTTCGTGCAACTGCGGCCATCCCGCTTCTTTATAATAAATCAGTGAAAGTCGGTGATGGCCATTATGTCGATGGTTCGATTAGCGCACGGATTCCAATCCAACATATGATGAAATTAGACTGCCGCTATATCGTTGTCATTTTGACCATGCCTCATGATCATCGTATTACCTCTACCCATTCCTTACTTCAATCGCTTACTTGGCCTGCAACTCGCCACTATAGCCCCGCACTCAAACAAGCCTTTTTTGGCGAGGATGAAGATTACAATTCCACCAAAGTTCACCTGGCGAATGAAAACCCTTACATCTTTGGAAATGCCAAACGGATCTTAGTAATCAGCCCATATCGGTCTCCCGAAATGTTTTCCACAATTACTACCAACCCTAAACAATTGTTACAGGGAGCCCTACAAGCTCGGGAAGATACCTGGCGGGCCTTTGGACAATCAGCCCCTTCAATAGCTAACCCCTTTGCGGCTTGACTCTCATATCTTCTCTTTTTAGGGACACTGTCTTCGATCTCGACAATATTCCTTTATGCTCTAATCAGGGTTTCTTTGCTGACGAATCAGCGTGAGCTTTTTGTTGTTTCTGCTGATACAACGCTTCGAAATTTACTGGATTAAGTATCACAGTTGGGAATCCGGCCCGTGTCACTGCAGACGAAACCGTCTCACGTAAATAAGGAAAGAGAATATTCGGGCAACCAATCCCCAACACAGGATTGACCTCTTCTTGAGAAATATGCTGAATACGAAAAATACCAGCTTGTACAACCTCGACGAGAAACATCACTTTATCCTTGACCTTCGCCGTCACCGTTACCGTGATAGAAGTATCATACAAACCTTCATCAACACGTTGGTTTTGGTATTCAGCTCTACATGAACGTCTGGTGCCGCACGTTCAAGAAAAATACCTGGTGCATTGGGGACTTCTATGGACAAATCCTTCACATAGATTTTTTCGACGGCAAAAACCGGCTTCTGTTCTTCACTCATATTGCATCCTACGTTTCATGAAAAAAGTAATAACTTCAAGCCCAATGAGCCTAAACAACATCTTCACACGTCCATACGGAAAGGAGTGGCAATATCGTCAACCAAATCACCCTTATTGACAAGCTGCTTTATCTTACCATCATTCATTGCGCATATCCTGTTTCCACAATTGCTTCTCATCCCCCACTCGGGCACAATCCGTTCTATATTTTCTTTTCATCATCTCTTATGAACGAAAGGCTACCCTCATGTCTCCTTTTGTTGAACGAATGACACGAGCGGCCAAGCTAGACACACAGCTCTACGAGGAAGTTGAAGCGGACAAGAATACCATGGGACAGGCTATGGGCGTAGTGGCCTTATCCAGCCTAGCTGGGGGAATTGGGTTTATGCAGAATGCCGGGTTGACCGGGCTTTTCATCGGAACAGTTGGAGCTCTGATTGGGTGGTACGTCTGGGCCTTTTTGACCTATATGATTGGTACAAAACTACTTCCAGAACCTCAAACGCAGGCGGATTTAGGGGAACTCCTGCGAACGATAGGCTTTTCAAGCGCACCAGGAGTGCTACGAATTTTTGGGATTATCCCTGGATTAGGCATGCTGGTAAATCTTCTGACGAGTGTCTGGATGCTCATTGCCATGGTGATTGCAGTGCGTCAAGCGTTGGATTATCATAGCACGTACCGCGCCATTGGAGTCTGTATCATTGGATGGGTGATACAAGCTGCGCTGTTTGCCGTGATTTTGAGTATCACGGGTGGAGCCCCCCAGCCCATGCTCGAAAATTAACTAACGGCCGACACGAAAAAAGAGGGACACAAGATGAACGCACGATTTTCTTATCTCTCGTGGCGACAGCTAGGAGCCGCAATTGCGAGTATGGCGTTAGGGTTCGGATGTGCCTCGACTCCATCGACCAGCCCACTGGCTCCCCCCCGAACAACGCACTTACCTGAGCACGGCATCTCCGCTCATCGGGGAGGCCTCATGGGATGCCCAGCCAATACCATTGGGGCCTTTCAACGTGCCATTTGTCGAGGTGTCCATCAAATTGAGCTTGATGTCCGGACCACCACGGATAACGTCGTCGTGGTTGCACATGATAGTCACATGACAGGCAAAAACCACACACTTTCTATTTCCAGATCAACCCTTAATGAAATTAAAGGGCTTGAACTTGGCTCCTGTTCAGGGGAGCAACACGTTCAACACATCCCAACGTTAGAAGAGGCACTCGACATCATGCCAAAAAACATATGGATTAATGTGGATATGAAAGAGAATGATCCCCGCACCGCCAAGCTTGTTGCCAATGTCGTCGCCAAAAGTAATCGCTTTGACCAAGTCATCTTTGCCGCACGAGATAAGGCCGTGCCTTCCGTACGTCACATTGCACAGGAAACGGGACAACAAAGCTGGATCGCGAATATGAATCGCAAACTGTTTCGAAGCCAATATATTGATGCCACAATTGAATCCGGTGCGGAGTTTATCCAATTAATTGAGTTACCCTATCTTCCTTTTTTGCGAGGAACACCAAGCCAAGAGACCGTGGATCGCTTGAGAAACGCCGGGGTGCGAGTGAATTATTCCTGGCTCAGGGAGCAAAACGAAATAGAGCTTAAACAAAAGCTCGACGACTTATTTGATCGCAAGGTGAATTTTGTTCTTGTCGACCATGTGGACCCAGCCATGAAAGCGGCTGTCACCTTGGGAATCTCTCCTCTCATTCCAGACTGGGATCTCACATCTCCTTCAACCAGTGACTTCCCGTTTCAGTGTCCCGCTTCATGAGTGTTTCAATAAACCTCCTGTGAAAAATCACGCGAGTGTCTCCCTAAAAAGGAGGCACTATGCTATAGTCATTCCGAAATTTCACAATCCAAACGACAAAAATATTAAGCCTTCACCTCTTTAACCCATTGGATGTTTTTCTATGAATGATATCTCGCCAGTCGCCATTGAAGAATTTATGCAGCAAGAGCTGGAAGTAGTCAGCGAAAAGACCACCACCGTAGAAGCCGCGGTCCATATGGCGGACAAACGTATCGGCTGTTTAGTTGTTCAGGGAGAAGGGTCTGATGACGATCACCAACCCATCTTGGGGCTGGTCTCTGAAACAGACTTAGTCCGCAAAGTTATGGCCACCAATCTGTCGAGCTCAACAACCACAGTCTCGCAAGTAATGTTGACTCCCTTGCACACCATTGCCAGCCATCGCCCCATGGTTGACGCCAGCCACGTCATGGAGCAACAGGGCGTCCGACATCTCTGCGTTGCCAAAGATGAAGAAATCGTGGGCCTTATTTCTATCCGAGACCTCGTCCGGTATTTTGTCTATGCGGAATCTGGCCCTATCCGGGAATTGGACAATGTGTATCGTCCACTCAGCATCCTCATGCAAAAGTCCATTGAAACGATTGATAGTGAGGTCCCCGTTCAACAAGCAGCTCAACGGATGGGCGAGAAAAAAATTGGGGCCCTGTTGGTCGAACAGGATGGAGCATTCAAAGGCATTGTGACCGAACGCGACTTAGTGACCAAAGTCTTAAGTCAAGAAGAGGATGCAAACACACTCAGTGTCAAAGCCGTGATGAATCACCCCCTTATCGACATCGACATTAATCGAACCATCCATGATGCCAGTGACCTTATGGCTGAAAAATGGATTCGGCATCTACCCGTCACGGAAAATCATCAGATCGTAGGCATTCTTTCCGTACGCGACCTGATTCGTATGATCGCCCTCCGCGACCGCCCCCGCTTCCTCAAACAACAATAAAGTTTGATCAAATTGAAAAAGAAATGACGAACCGATCCTCATTCTCGATGGCATATGAAGGCGAGGACTTAGCCTGTATTAGGTGTTTCAAGGCTCATGCGACCTAAAGTGCCATTGCGGAATTCGGTGAGTAAAATTTTTGCCGCTTTTTCTCTATCAATCTCCCCGCCTTTACCCTTCCGCAGACATCCCCGTTTTCTGCCTATCACGTCAAAGACACCGTTGCTATCTAGTTCGCCGACTTCACACTGGTAACGTTTCGTAAGAAGAATGGGATAACGCTCAAGAAGAATTGAGGCCAGAAATTCAGCAATCTCTTCATCTACGACCGCATTCGCACCAATCGCATGGATCGCGGCTAACTTATAACCGACAACCGGATCTTCTATTTTGGGCCATAGCAGGCCTGGGGAGTCAATGAGCGTCATACGATCATTCAACGTATGGCGCTGCTGTTTTCTGGTAACAGCAGGCTCATTGCCCTCCTTAGCAATACGGCGCTTGAGGAGCTGGTTTATGAAAGTCGATTTACCGACGTTGGGTATGCCCATAATAAGCATACGGAGGGGCTTATGACTGCTGTTGCGATGTGGAGCTAAAAGCTGACACAGGTAGGGAACTTTCGCAGCCTGCACAGATTTATTGCAGGACAGGGCTACCGCATTCACATTTTCTTTTTGATTATAGAGGCGAAGCCAATCTTTGGTGACGACAGGGTCTGCCAAATCAGCTTTATTGAGCACTTTCAAACAAGGCCGCTTATGCTGAAGCCTGAGTTCCGTAATCATTGGATTACTACTGACTTCTGGCGCACGCGCATCTAACAGTTCAATGACCACATCAATGGCTTCCATTCTCTTTGCCGCTTCTCTGCGCGCAGTATTCATGTGACCTGGAAACCATTGTATAGCCATAAAACTGTTACGCTATCTGAACGCTTTCAATTGCATCTCCAACACTGCCACATAGCAGTAGGTTACTGCTCCTCCAGACTTTGACCAAAAAGAATGTGGCTATAGCCGATAGCAAATAGTAGATAGGCGCCGCCCCAACATCCTGCAGCCAAAAGTAGGCCAGGACCATCAAAGAGATTAAAGCTTGCTCCGAAGACTCTCAAGATCGCTCCAAGATTCACCAAAAGGAAAATGATGACCGTCAGAACGCCAGCATGCTTGATGCGTCTGGTATGACCGAGACTGGCACGAGTCATGACCGCTAAGGTCATCACCCCCACAGCTCCCGTCGTAAGGGCATGGATGGCATCTTCCATATGCACGCCGATCCCAAGCATTGCTCCACCAATAATCAGAAAGGACATGGCCAACCAACTATACCCCACATGCAGAATCAACACTAATGGCTCACGCCAGGTATGCCAGCCATACCAGCGGCTCAACCGAATGACATGCAAGACTCCCGCGAGAACAAAGGCGATACCTGTCACTATTGCAGGACCCTGAATCATCCAGAGAAGTCCAGCCACCGCAACAAGCAAGATCGAAAACCCATCAAAGCGAGAAAATGACGACGGCCGGTTCGTCAATCCTACCTCTTCCAGATAATCTTCGGTAAAACCTGGAGTGACTTTTCCACCAATCAGCGCCAAAAATATCATGATCAATGTCAGGCCCAATCGTTCAGCCAAAGCTGTTTCAGCACGATTGAGAAACAGCCCATGAAAAAGTATGTTGGCGCTCGAATAGAGACTGATCAGTATGCCCATCGGCAACCGATCCCATGCTTGGGCTGACAAAATTTCTCGCCACACGATACCCGCAACAACAACAAGAAAAGTCCCATCAACCAGAGCCAGGGCGAGCAGGGGAAACCCCGAAAAGGCAATAGAGAGCCGTCCAATTAACCAAAGTGCCCATAAGATAATGAGCGGCCATCCTCTCATAGGAGGTCGCTCGGTCCAGTTGGGAATAGCCGTCAGGAAAAAACCCGTCATCACGCACGGCAAAAAACCAAAGATCATTTCATGCACATGCCACGCTCGGGACAAGTAACGTAATGGAAGGCCCTCTAAATCTGAGACAAACAAGGCCCAGGCAGGAGTTGCAATTCCCGCAAAAAGCGCAGCACTGAAGAAGAAGGGGCGAAACCCGTACGACCAGAACGCAAAACCATGGGAGGAAGATTGTGGACTGAGGGAATCAGACATAATGGACTGGTAAGTTGGTGACTGTGCAGAAAATGGACTTGGATGCGAAACTGATCCAGCTTACAAGGGATAAGCTTTATTCACCCATTTCATCACTTTGTGAAGTTCGGGCTCTGTCATGGCCACCCGCGATTTCTTAAACTGCGAATAGACGGCTTTGTTTACGGTCCCATGAGGCAGTTTACGGGATTGCTCATGAGTCCGGACATGCCGTTCAATTTGTTTCCGCAAACGATCCACCCTTTCCTTTGGCGTTTCCTGATGAAGTTCAGATTGGACCGATGGAGCCAAGTTTGCCCACAATGCTTGGTTGCTCATTCCAAGCACCCCGGAATGCAGCGGTTGGATGCTGGATTCTTCGCGTTGGATCAAGGGCAACACACGCTGCCCGTTTAGAGAGTCCTCCTCTCCTGGCGGCAGAAAAGATGAAGCGGCATCCGCTATCGCCGTCTGACGTTGTGCCAAAATATACTCCAGACATTCCCGAAACGGGCGATCATCAGGCGCATAAATATAGGCACGCTGATCGGCATAGGGTCCCGCGAGCGGGTCCATACGCGTTGCGCGATGGACGACCTGCTCAAACCAAGGCTTTGTCCGAATATGCGTCAGACAAATGAGATGCGTAATAGCTGGAACATCTAATCCTTCATACGCCATGGCCACCGTGATGAGGCAGTCTACCGAGCTACGGCCCTGACGCTTAAAGGCTTTAATCGCATGATGGGCTCCCGTCGTATCTTCACTCGTCGCAATATTAGCCGGGACCCTGCGTTCTTGGAGCCAAGCCGTATACTTTTGCGCTTGCTCAATATTTGCGGCCACAACCAATAATTTCGAACGAGGATGAGTGACGCGATACACCTGCCAATCCTTCACCCCTGTATGTAACAACTCCAACGCCGCTTCTGTTTTAAGAGCCGTTAGGAGGGCCGCCGCTGACTGTTTCCCCGCATGGGCTAGGCTTTCCACATGATGTTCAACTCCTTCCGTATCCAACCAGGTCGCTTGACAATTGGCATAATGAACAGTCAGATCGATACATGCCTGTTCACGTAGAGCTTCTGCCAACGAATACCGAATGACAGCTCTCGGCTCTATTGAATCCCAATCAACGCTGGCTCCCTGCTTCGTCGAAACATACCGCAAAAATGCTATGGGAGATCCATCACCTCGCTCAAACGTCCCGCTCATGAGCACCCGGAGGACAGCATGTTCATACAACGGCTGAATGGCCGTGTGCCAGAGTCCTCCTTCTTCGAGATGATGAGGTTCATCCAAAATAAGCAGATACCGTTTCCGACGAAATTCTTTGGCGTTGATCTTTCGAGTATCGGCTGCGATGGCTTGATAAGTCGTAACGTAGGCGGCACAGCCTTTGGTTGGATTCGCTTGATTGGTCGTCATCATGGCCTCTAAGCGATGACCTAAGGCTGTTCGATGACTCGGGCTCTGGAAGCCACGTGCTCCCTGATCCTGCAACACACTGCGTGGAACAATCCAGCACAGCGCATCGGCTACTGCAGGAATCAAGCGTGCAGCTAAAATCTGTGGCAACAGACTCTTTCCGCCACCAGGAGTTACAGCACAAATGATATCTGTGAGCTGTCGTCCGTCTAGAATGTCTTGGCAGATGTGTTCTAATTCTCGCTGATGCCGGCGAAGCTTCATCCTACCCTTTAGCGAGTTGAATCGGCGGGTACGGATGTTCAGGGTCGCGTCGGACCTTGCCTTTCTGGGTTGGTGATTGACTAATCTGTGCACGGTTGCGAGCACTCACAGGATCTTCAATATGTCCACATTGCAGGCAACGATCCATGAGAACGACTTGGCTACTGCCTTCTCGATCATATACTGACTCTTTCACGATGAGTCCGCCACATCTCGCACATCCCATGCTGCGTTCCTTTCTTGGTGGAATCAAAAAGGTCTTCACATTGTCGACTGAACCTTGAGGTCATCCTTGACCCTGTCCAGGATATAGAGATACCCAAAATGAGGGTAATTTGGCAATCACATTAGCAACCTATTTTTACCTAGAAGATAAGCCCTTCGATTCTATTCTTTACTAGACGGCTCTTTTCTCCACTCTCTACCGAAAATAATTGCAGAACGATCACTCATATTGTAGAGTCCCCCTCCTTTTCAGATCAGCTTAAGCCATGCGCATCGTTAAGAAAACGCCCTCCTCTGGCCTTCACCTGAGCCTTTTGATATCCAAACCCTTTATTCAAAACATACACTTGCCTATTTATTAGGCAGACAATAAGGTCGCACATACTTCCTCGGAGTACAAGAAAAGAACAACGCCCAAAGCCAAACGAGGAAAAAACGGTTACAGGCATAGAGAAGATGGATGCGTCAAGATAAGGTTTATAACTTGCAGCCAATGCACCCGTCATTATTGCAGCAAGCATAGTGACCCTAAAATGGATGAATGCACGGCTTGCCTAGAAGGTGATGAGGTGTAGAAACTTAGCTTTCATCTCTCTGACAATGTTCGATGAAGCCTAAGACTGGAGCCCTAGGAATTAGGGAAGCCATGCATTCCCGCGAAGGCGGGAATCCAGGTTGACGGCAAGAGAGGACTGAATGCCCGCTTTATACTGCGGGCATGACAAGAGAAAAACTCTTTAACATGTCAGAGAGCAATGAATCTGACACTGTCTGTCAACTGAAGTACAAGTTTTTACAGATGAGGAAATCCAGAAAATGCTTATCACCTTCTCTCTATATAGCTCTTTCAGATGAATCCCTCTTCCAATATCACATTGGCTGAATCTCTCCGAAGCCGCCAACGTCTCGCCTTTTATGAGCGCCGTAAAGATATTGCCAAGATCATGATTATTGTGGTGTTTGTCTTGCCGCTTTTTGGAGTCTATATAAGCGGATTGCTGGGCGCAGCCTTCGGCACGATGATTTCAATTGTCGCTTATTTTCTTACTCCCTACGCTATTTTCAAACTTGGGACATAAAAGCTTCAGACCTCATCCTTATCATCATCTTGTTTCGGCACAAACCTCGGCAAAAAATTCACTCAAAAAATATCTAAGAATTATGCTGTGAAAATTAAACTTATACATTAATTTATGCTTTATATTTCAATTTAATAAATTTGTAATTCTATTATTATCATTGATCAATATGTAAGCTTCCCCGTCAAGCGGACAGGTCATAACTAGAGTGTTCTGGTGTTGGTTGATAATAGGCACAGGGCGGTGTTCCCCGTAGCGCGTCATGTGGGCGGTGTTCATTGTAGATGGTCATCCACTCGGACGTGAGTTCCCGCACTTCCTCTAAACTCCGAAACAGATAGAGATTCAGCACTTCATTCCGATAGGTGCGATTGAATCGTTCAATAAATGCATTCTGTGTGGGACAACCGGGTTGAATGTGATAGATCAACACGCGATTGGCTTTTCCCCAATCTTTTAGTGCCTGTGAGAGAAATTCTGGTCCGTTATCAACCCGAATCATGTGAGGTAACTCCCGCTCAGTCTTCAAGCGGTCCAACACGCGGATAATCCGTTCAGCTCTTAGAGAGGTATCAATCTCAATCGCCAAGACCTCCCGATTGAAGTCATCGAGGATATTGAAGGTGCGAAACCGCGTGCCGTGATACAAGGTATCGCTCATGAAGTCGGCTGACCACACCTCATTGGGACCTTCTGGCACAAACACCGGCCAGGAAGGACGCTTGGGCAGCTGGCGTCTGGTGCGACGAGGCTGATTGTGTCCTAACTGCCGATAGACGCGGTACACCCGTTTGTGATTCCAGACATGTCCGAGGACTCGCAATCGCCGGATATATTTCCAGATGCCCCAGCGCGGGTACTGCTCCACTAACTGATTCAGGGCCTCAATAATTTCCTGATCACGGATCTGCCAATCAACGGGCGCTTGGTAATACGCCGACCGAGAAAATTTGAGAGCCACACACCCTCGTGTGATCGAGACGCCATGTGTCTCTTGTAGGGACTGAATGGCCTCCCGTTTCTCCGCCGGCGTTAGAGCTTTTTTTCGATCAAATCCTTCAGCGCCCGATTCTCTAAGGCCAGATCCGCATACATCCGTTTAAGCTTCGAGAGTTCGCCTTCTGTTTCTTTGAGGCGTTTCAGATCCGAGGCTTCTAAGCCCCCGTACTTCGCTTTCCAATTGTAATAGGTCGCATCACTGATGCCATGCTCCCGGCACAAGTCTTTGATCTTGATGCCGGCGTCACCTTGTTTCAAGATGGCGACGATTTGGGTTTCGCTGAATCGACTCGTTTTCATGAGAACCTCCTGGGATCATTCTGCCAGAACGCTCTACTTTTGGTCTGTTCGGATTTAGGGGAAGCTTACAAATAATTGTTTTAAGTCTAGCAATGATAACGTATCTAAAGCGGCCATGCCACTCGAAAAATCTTAATTATTTACATTAATTTCATGCTTAAAAAAACTTCTACTCTCGACATTAGTTACCTGTTGGTCAACCAGCTTCTAATACAATCTACCCTTACTTATCTATTACAATTTTAATTTCCGCAATCGGTTACGAAATACTTTCTTCAAAATGAATGCACTCTACTACCCCTTTCATCTTTGCCATGAACGAACTCTCATGCGGCTGCTAGAAGAATACGAAAGTATTCATTTTCGTGATTTCATGGCTCTCCAATTGACACCCATGATGGGCACAACAGCCTTTCCCGATCGCATGGGGGACTATTATCCTGCCTTCAAAGAGACTGGCCGAATCATCCAAGGACATAATCTAAGTGGTGCGATAGGATCGACTACCATGCTCGCGATCAATCGAGATTTGGCTGATGCGACTTGGCGGAAGCTTTTTCAGAATTTTCTTCAGACTGATCCTCGTTTCCAACGAGGCTTGTTTCCCAAACCCAAAGAGACAACATCCTCTCAAAAAGGAGCTGCTGCAACACCTCAATGGCTGCAATTTGGTGGGAAACAGTGGGCAACAACTTCAGTCGACGTGGAGACAATACAACAATTGAGCATGCAACACCTCCAAAAAAAAGATGCTGCTTACTTTGACTACGGGTGGGCAATGATTAAAACTGCCGCATCATTGATCTATACCATTCAGCTCTGCCACACACTCAATTTGGTGGCAGTCACAGATTCCATGTCACACTACACCTTACTTGAACAGACTTATCACCGAGAACAGATGAAGCTCAAGAATGCCTTGGTAAAGCCAGAAAGATATTGATGCAAAACCAACCTGGTTACTGTGGAGAAGATTGTTCATCCGAAGCCACATGGCCGCGCATAGATTTTTCAATGATCTGATGCTCGATTTCCAATGCAATGACTTGCGCTAATTGCTCAGTCGAAAGGGCACCCATGGGCGAACCATTGGTAAGGGAATAATATGGATCCTCTGGAGCCGCCTTCCGATGAAGATTAATTAAGATTTTAGCTGGCTGAATGACTCGAAGTTTTTTCCCAGCCTTTACCGCCTTATCTCGTGGTAGCACTCGTGTTCGTGTGGCCCAATCACGTGATTCAATATTCACAAACGCCACATTCCAAATTTTCCCATTTAACAAACTTCGAACGGCTTTAGGTGTCTGTTTTTGAAAATGCGATTCACGCACAATTCGCTGGAGAGCTTCTCGTACGCGAATATCATAGAACTTTGTCGTGGAATCTTTTTGAGTTGGGTTAACCGGAACAATCGCTCCCACGTCATAATATGGCTGATTCTTTAAGCTGTCATATTCATCAACCGTCGTCAGATACTGCTCGAAGAGCGCATGCAATGCTTTCTCACGTTCCAGTCCGGACATATGATTGATGTTCTTATTCGTCTGAATAGGGGCATGAGTGAGCTCTCTTCGCACAGCTAACGCTTTTCTTTTTTTTGTGGTATCGGCCTTGCTCAAGACCCATTGGAACTCTCGAGCAAGAACAGGAATCAACTTTGCTGGATCTTTGACATACCCTCGTTCTTGAAGGTGAGTGACATTTATGAGTAACGTGACCTTGCCCTTCTGTTTCGTCCGGGCCACAAGAAACAAAAATTCTTTTCCATCACGATTAAATACTCGCGGTTCAAGGGTGACCTTTTTCAAGACTCTCTTTGTAAGGGCCTCGTCGAAGCGTGGATAGCGAGCTCGATCTGCGACCATCTCACGAAACGCTTTAACTACCGCTTGGATAGCGTCCTGAACCTGTGAGGAAGTTAGTATCTCCCCCTCATTCGCCGTGCCCTTTGCCCAATACACTTGAAACGGAGCGCCAGGAATAGAATGCCCATCAGATTCTTGAGAGTGCCTTTCTTCAACATGAGCATGACCTTCTGACCCTCGGTGGTTGGCCATCAGCAAGCCACTTCCCACCAGCAGCAAGCAAATCACCCCTAAAAGAAGCCCAAGTAACTTACCTCGATATAGAAAACGTCCATTCATTTTAATCACATTTATCCGGTCTTGGTTCTCTGATTTCTCTCGCAACGAAAACATGTGCATTCTCTGTGCTAAGGGCAATTTCATCCATACCGTATTTTTAATATAAGAATCCATCCGGCCAAAATGAGTGTGACACCATTGGCAAGAGCTAAAGGCCAATCATGATTCATAAAGGCATATACACACCATAGCACAATGCCTATGGTTAAGATTGAATACATGATCAGAGAGATGTCCTGAGTCTGTTTGGTTTTCACAATTTTAATCGCCTGAGGGAGAAAAGCTGAAGTCGTACAAATTCCGGCCACGTACCCCATCATCGTCAAAAAATCCATTCCATCATCCTCTCGTCATAAAGAATACTCAATCGCCCCTTGAAACTGTTGCATACATTAGTAGGAATGAGCATCCATCTGTAGATAACGACTATCGATTACCTTATCGTTCGTTTCTAGAAATATCATATTCAAGTTCAGCAAGTGATGGCGGAGTTCTAACCGTTCTCGTTTATTTTTTTATTTTCAATTTCTAGGAGAGCACCATGTACCAGACAGTGAATCAAGTGACGCGAAAAACTATCTCAACAGTTGCATTCACCGGAATACTTTTCAGTGGATTCTGGACCGCCTCAGTACTCGCGCATACCATTACATTTGAAACTGATTTTGAAAATCCAGATGCTGGGCCAGGAATAATCTTAGACCAAAGTATTGAGAGTCCAGCTCGTATATTTAGTTATGTCGAAGATGATCTTTATGCCACGGCCATTCGTGACCTCGATTCGGAGAGCCACTACCATCTATTCGGCGACGGCATGGTGATTGGAGGAGACTCTGAAGGCGTTCAATTTACCTTTGGAGGAGTAGAACCTACCACACCCTTCAATGTCGAAAGCGTTGAAATTCTAGAGTTTGGGGAAGTTCCTGCCTCGTTTACTCCGTTCTCTGGTGGAGTTGCCGGCCCATCAACCGAAGTGACCACAACAGGAACGTTAAACTTTGATCCCACTGCCTGGAGTGGAATTTCACATTTTGTTGCCGCCTATGAGACACCGTTACCGGGAGCAGGTGCACGACTCGTCTTGACGGATCTCCACCTTCACCCCAGCGACGTACAACCATCTACGGTACCTGAGCCTTCGACTATGATCTTATTAGGCACTGGTTTAGCCGGACTTGCAGCCTTTCGATACCGTAAACATCGTTCTTAAGAGCAACAATAAGAAATATTTTTCTACTTTAATACAAAGAGGCGGCTTGCAGACAACTAGCAAGTCGCCTCCGTTTCTTTAAAATCCTCTCCTCCTCTGAACAACTCTTCTTTCTCGGCATTATCCCAGATGGCGGTTAGGTTAACCGCTCGGTTCCCACAAACACACTACTGCTCCTCACACGTCTTCAGTTGTAGGAAGATCATCTGGGTGCGTAGAGCCTGCAGCTTTTGCCGCATGTTGCAACGCTTCTAAACGAGTCCCAAATCGATGCCGGGGCCGAATATGCGAGAGTACATTCAACCCTTCTAACGTCTTGATCACATTTGGTTGCATGCCCACAAAAAACAAGTGCTGTTCATGGGCTCGTATAATCCGCAACATATCATCAATCGCAAGGGCGGCTGTACCATCAATAACCGGCACATCAGAGAGATCCAAGACGCAGCTCATGAACGTGCCCAACCCCGGGACTGTCTCTAAGCGCTTGACCATATTTTTTGCTGAGCCAAAACTCATAGGACCATCAACATGAATGAGTACAATTTTTCCAGCATTTCGCTCCATGATAGCCGCCTCTTGAGGCGACAACGGGGTTTCTTCATGAACTTCCGTAATGACGTTCATATTGGCCAACTGTAAATCAGCCATTTCTTTCACAAACAGCAGGCTTGCCAAGACAACACCTGCCCCCACCGCCGTAATCAGATCGACCGCCACCGTAATGAGAAAAACCACGACCATGATCCCCACATCGGCTCTTGGAGCCTCCATGACGTGCCGCAAGAACCGCCAATCAATAATATCCACGCCAACTTTCAACAATATTCCAGCCAGGACCGCAAGCGGAATTTGTTCGGCTAAGGGCCCCAGCCACAGTAATGTGGCGAGTAATACCAACCCCATCAATGCACCGGAAATCGGCGTGCGCCCACCTGAACGAATATTGGCCACCGAACGCATCGTGGCACCTGCACCAGGTAGCCCGCCGAAAAATCCAGCCACCGTATTGCCAATGCCCTGCCCAATTAGTTCTCGATTTGAATTGTGTTGAGTGCGCGTCATGTTGTCACACACCAAAGAAGTCAATAAACTGTCGATGGCCCCTAGTAATGCCAAAACGCAGGCCCCTTTTACAATTAACGGCAAAAATTCTACCTCAACTGAAGGAAACTGAAATGGAGGAAATCCCGAGGGAATCGAACCAATCACGGGAGCCTCAGAAAAGAACCAGATGGCTGCTGGCGTGCACACAAACAACGCCAGTAATGGCGGTGGAATAATTCGCCCAATCACTTTTGGCGTAAAATATACGATGGATAAGGCTATCGCCGCCAAAATTACCGCATCGATAAGAGGTTGTGAAAGAAACTCTGGCATTCCCAAAATATTAGGAATGACACCACCCGGTTTCGCAGCATGACCCAGGAGCGGCCCTATTTGTAAAATAATAATGATGCCGCCAATACCACTCATGAATCCAGAAATCACTGGATAGGGCATAAGACTGATATACCGGCCAACCCCAAGAACCCCTAAGAGAATGAGGCCTATTCCGCCTAAAACCACTGAGGAAAAAACCAACGATGGATTACTTCCCATTTCTACAAAGAGCCCTGCAAAGACCACGGTCATGGGACCCGTCGGTCCCGACGCCTGCGCGGGAGTCCCTCCAAATAAGGCCGCGAAAAACCCCACAAGAATTGCGCCGTACAAACCTGCTTCCGCGCCCGCGCCCGAAGCCACACCAAACGCCAAAGCCAATGGCACCGCGATAACCGCCGCCACCACACCACCAAAAATATCACCTTTAATATTGTTAAAATGCAGCCCGTGAATCAGCATAGGATGAATTCTCCGCAATCAAATCAGTTGCCATTGATAATTGTGTATGTGGGTAGGAGAAAGAACAGGAGTCATTCACAGTCTATATAAGGTCGAATAAGGAATACATCAGGTTTCATGGGATTGGAGGATCGCTGATTCCGGCAATTAAGAGTCTAAATAATTAACGGCACCCTTCCAGAAAGGAAATTGTACGATGCCTACTTTCATCACACAACCCAGCATCATTCCTCCTGTCGGCACTAAACCAAAGTTAATTGAGGAATATACAGGCCGTGTCGCCACTCAAAACGAAAACGTGAGTATCGCAAGAATTATTTGCCCTAAGGGCTGGAGCGAGAATGGACAACAGCCTGAGTTTGCAGAGACCAAAGTGGTCATCAAGGGCAGCATTCAAGTTGAACACCAGGAAGGCACATTGGAAGTTCAAACTGGACAGGCCGTGACGAGCCACCCAGGGGAATGGGTACGCTATAGTACACCGGAAGGAGCAGAATATTTTGCGATTTGCATTCCGGCATTTTCACCAGATACCGTTCATCGTGACCCAGATGCTTGAAGACTCCAAGGAAAGATCAAAACGTCACAATACTTTCATATAAAAGGACCAGACATGACCTTACGTGCTCACGTTGAAGCTATCTATGAGAGCCTACTTCCTTATCTTGAAGAACATAATGCTGAGGAAGTACAAGCACGGTTAGCGCGAGATTTGCGCCACCTTTCACCTCAATGGAGTGACGATTTCCCAGACTGTCCTGGGTGGTATTGGCATAAACCACCAGGAATTGGAGAACCGCAATTATTGCTGGTCAATCATGGCCGAATCGACACCAAACTCATGGCTGATCTGGGACCACCCAACAATTATGTGGATGTTCAACGAATCAAAGGCCGATGGGCTGGACCACTGCTTCCACCGGGCTAAGGCCAGCAACCTTAATTTCTCAATGAAGCGATATCTATCACAAACCGAAACTTCACAGTTCCTTGAATCACTCGTTCATACGCCTCATTGATTTGAGAAATAGGAATCACCTCCACGTCTGAAGTCAAACCATGTTCACCACAGAAATCCAACATTTCTTGCGTTTCACGAATCCCGCCAATTAATGACCCAACTAATCGCCGCCGCCGAAGAATCAGGGAAAACCCACTCACCGACAGCGCATCAGGCGAAGCCCCGACTAAAATATAGGTTCCATCAGTTTTCAACAGTTCAAGATGCGTGTCTAAATCATGAGGAGCCGATACCGTATCAATCACAAAATCAAATGTTCGAGCCAATCGATTCAATGCTCCCTCTTGCGAGGTCGCGACATAGTCATGCGCGCCCAGACGTTTCGCATCATCTTGTTTCGCATCAGACCGACTCAAAACGGTCACATCGACACCTAACGCTCGTCCAAGTTTCACGGCCATATGCCCCAATCCGCCAAGACCCACAACAGCTAACTTATGGCCTTTGCCAACACCCCATTGGCGCAATGGAGAATAGGTAGTAATCCCGGCACACAACAGCGGCGCGACACCTTCCAATGGAAGCCCACCTGGAACCTTCAAAGCATACCGTTCATCAATAACAATTTGGGTTGAATACCCGCCGTAGGTCGGCTTTCCCTCTTTATCCATCCCATTGTAGGTAAAAATCATGCCAGCCTCACAATATTGTTCCTGCCCTTTCGTGCAAGACGGACAAGTTCGACACGAATCCACAAAACAGCCGACGCCAACGGAATCGCCCACTTGAAATCTCTTAACCTCTGTACCTACCTGCTCGACAGTCCCCACAATCTCATGGCCTGGCACCATCGGAAAGATAGATCCTCCCCATTCATCTCGTGCCTGGTGAATATCCGAATGACAGACACCGCAATATCGAATCTGGACAAGGATATCGTTGAGTCCCACCTCTCGGCGTTCAAAGGTGAAGGGTTCAAGCGCAAATCCGGCATGTTGAGCCGCATAACCTTTGGTCGATAACATGTTCTCCTCCTCCCATACTCATAGCAATCAAAAAGCATCCGACTTAAGAGGCTCATCATGCCACAAAATAACCTGTCGAGCTATCACCACATTTAGCCTATTACAGTCCCATAGCAGCTTCATTCATGGGCAAAACTTTTCATCTAAAAAACCGTCTATTGCTCTAACACCAATTTCTCGAAGAAAGCCGTAATTCATTTGGCCTCACAAAATTACGAAAAAACAACAAATAATAGAGATATTCTTTGGCATTTCAAGTGGCAGTCTTATAACAATAGTGATCTAGATCATTGTTTTTGGGGGATTTTCCTTTACTCTAAACTGAAATAATAAAACCATATTTTATTTTCTATAGACTTGCAAAGGAGACCTCCAGTTATGTCATTCGATACTACGGTCACGACGATCACACGCTCTATAACTCAAGTGCTCTTTATCGCCATGACGTTCCTAGGCTTATCGACTGTGGCCTGGGCGAACAACCTCCCCTCTGTCGAAGCACAGTTGACCACATTGCCAGAAGTGCCTCAACCTGTAACGAGAAAAAACCCGGCCAAAGTAGTCGTGAATGTTGAGGCAAAAGAATTTGTAGGGACCTTAGCAGACGGTGTGCAATATAAATTTTGGAGCTTTAACGGTACAGTCCCTGGTCCGATGATTCGTGTTCGTGAAGGCGATACCGTCGAACTGCATTTAAAGAACCACGCCTCCAGTCAATTTCCACATAATATGGACTTACATGCGGTGAACGGCCCGGGTGGCGGCGCAGGTGCTAATTTAGCCGCTCCAGGACAAGAAGGGGTTTTTTCATTCAAAGCCCTAAACCCAGGCTTATATATTTATCATTGTGCCTCTCCTGTCCCAAATATTCCGGCACACATAGCCAATGGCATGTACGGGATGATTCTTGTTGATCCTCAAGGCGGCCTTCCTAAAGTTGATCGTGAATATGCGGTGCTGGAAAGTGAGTTTTTCACACAACCCAGTGCTGAAAAAGGGATTATGGAACTTTCTATGGAAAAAGGATTAGCCGAGCACCCTGATCATGTGGTGTTCAATGGCAAAGCCGGCGCGTTAATGGGCGAAGAACTGCAAGCCAAAACTGGTGAAACGGTCCGCCTCTTTATGGGCAATATCGGCCCAAATGGAGCGTCGTCTTTTCACATTATTGGAGAGATTTTTGACACAGTCTATGTGGAGGGGGCCATTGGCGGAACCGTGAATGAAAATGTACAGACCACACTCATCCCTTCAGCCGGCGCCGCAATTATGGAATTCAAAGTGGACGTGCCGGGCGCCTATCTCCTCGTTGATCACAGTATTTTTCGAGTAGCCAAAGGCGCGGTGGGCATTCTGACAGTCACCGGAGATGAGAATACTTCAATCTTTAATGCGATGAATCCATCGAACTAGAAAGACGTGAGGGAGTAAGGCGTAAGGAACCAGAGAAATGCAAGAAGAAAAACCGTATCTTTGGTCGAACAATGTTTTTCCTGGCCTTTGCTCCTTACTCCTTACTTTTCACTCCTAACTAACCTCACCTTTATTGAGGATTTGGAGCCATGAAAACGAGCACTCGTAGTCGTTGTTCGGTGTGATTCACAACACCATGTTCTGCACCTGCAGGAGCCATCGTCCCTTGCCCCTCTCCTAAAACCTGGCTTTCCGCTCCAACTTGGAAGGTGCCCTGTCCTTCTAACACAAAGTACAACTTGTCCTGATCACTATGCGCATGGGCTTTTTGCACTTGTCCCGGCTCAAAACAATAGACATCACAAAAAAATCTTGGCGTTTCAAACACATTCAGTTTTTTCATTTTCTCAGAAGAAAACGTCTCGAAATCTTTCAAGCTGACAATCTTCATTCACTCCCCTCCATTACTTAACAATTCCACATATTTTAAACACACCAGCTACAATATAGGAAAAACAACTCACAATTTCCTTCGTTTTCAGACTATTATACCTTGAAGCTGCCTAGGCCTGGTCTGATATGATAAGGGATCATTTTTTGTCGTTTTGAATCAATGATGTTACCGCATCGGACATCGTTGATTCGAGAGCGACTCCTTCAGAAATTGGCTATGATGAAAGGATTCGCATGAACACACCACTCACACGAACGATATTGCTGATCAGTGTCACGTTGTTTTTCGCCTTTACGTCCATTGTCCCTCTAGCATTTAGCGCACTACAAGGCGAATATGAGATGATGGAAGGCGAGCCGTCGCTGCATGAACCAGGCAAAGTGATTTTGCTTGAGTTTGCCGATTTTTATTGTCCGCATTGCCATATGTTCGAGCGAGTCGTAGTCACCAAGCTTCAAGAGGAATTTGGCGATAAATTTGAAGCCCGCATGATTGGATTCCCTGTCATGCCAGGAAAATTACCCACTGCCTTCGAAATGTATAACCAGGCCGTGACCATGGGCAAAGGCCAGAAGATGAAGGAGATTCTTTTTCAATCCATACACGAAAAAGACATTCAGAATTTTGATAAGACCATGCGCACCCTGGTGATCAAGGAAGTAGGCTTAGATCCTGTGGAATTTGAATCTGGCCTGTCGAGCGGGAAACCTTTTCAAACTTTAGGGAAGGGGAAAGCCTGGGGAGAGCGCATTAACGTGACCCATACCCCAACCGTTGTGTTAGACGGCAATATTCGCATCAAAAACCTGACCTTTGAAAATCTCAAGCTCGTCATCCAAAGCATTCTGGATCAAGAAAATCAATCTTAAACGATTCCATCTCTTTTTTTAACAAAGGAGGCATTCTTATGGGACGTAAGAAAAATGAGGCTGAATTTTTCCCTGAAATGAATGAAATTTTAGAAGGCATGCAAGAACTCATGTGCGATGAGGATGGCAAGCCCTTGTCTCCGGATCATCCTCAATACAAGAAATTTACGGGCCTTATGGAAAACATTGCTGCACGTGCCCAACAGAGGGAACAAGGAGATCCTCCTGTTACAGGGCCTCAGGGCACGGCATAAGTTAGAGCACAACTCGCTTCCATTCCACGCAAGCAGATTCACGACACCTCAAGAGGAGGGAACTCTAGAGCATCTGCTGTCAGGATCCCCGATTAAAAATCGAGACATCCTATGGCAGCCCTTCCCTTTCTCCTGTCCTATCAATTTCTGAGAAAATTATCGACACTTAACCAAAATTAGCGTGACGTGCTTTTTTCCTTCAGAAATATTTTAGCTTTCACCTGGCCATTGCTCATCATGTTCGCCCTGGTCATAACCTATGTGATGTGGCCAAAGTTTTTTGTCTCCTACATTTTTCAAATTCAGGAGCGCGAATTTCAATTGGTCGAAATCTTGACATTCTTGGCAGCAAGCACGGCAGGTGGCCTCTTACTCATTTCCTTTTGGAACCTCTATAGGAAATCAAATTATTGGGCAGCAGGACTTGTTGGTATCATTGCCATGGCTGCCTTGTTTTTTGCAGGGGAAGAAATTAGTTGGGGGCAGAGTTATTTCCAATGGCACACCCCTTCATGGTGGACAAAAAACTTTTCAAGTGAGACAAATTTACATAATTCTCGACTCCCAGTTCATCAACTCGCAGGATTGTTCATGTTTAGTATTTTTTTCCTCTTACCGCTATCGTGGAATTTTCGGCACATCCTTCATCTTCCTTCGGATCTGGCTCCTGCTATTCCAGAAGGCCCTGTCATCTCGGCCTTAGCCATCGCATTGGTTATTCGAGAAGTCAAAGGCATCTATCGTGCTTTTTCTCCACTTTGGTATCAAGAGGTCTATATCCCGTGGGTAGAAGTTCACGATAAATTTTATCAGGAATTTTTATGGGGCATGAATGAATATAGAGAAATGTTGGTAGCCCTAGCGCTTTTCATGTATGCGAGTTACCGAATAGTTAAATCCTAAGTCTTTTTGTGAGAAACATTTGCTCACAACTAGCCAACGAAGATGACCGGGAGTTTTACACACCAAGAATCTTAGACGTAAACTGTCTCACATGTTTTATTTTGATCTAAACTGCCTAGGAAAAGAATACAATGTCACCAGACCCTAATAGCCTTGAAAGAATTAAAACCTTTATGGAGTTTATCCAAACGGCAACTCACGACGGTATCGAACTATCTTTTTTAAGTACTCCGACTGAGCATGGAGATAACATTAATGTTATGGCCACCATTAACGGTCAACGGGTGAGCCATGGGCTCCTCTTTTGGGATGTGAGCCTTCTTCAAGAACAAGGATTGGTGGATACATTGGATGAGGAAGACAAAGCCCTGGGCCTCAACCTTACCGATGGCATGATAGAAGATGTTGAAAAAATTTTAGCCTTTGTTCAATCGGTTGCTTAAAAAAGCCAAAGGTAACTGCAACCGGCCTTCCAAGTCTCAGGACCTTCATGGTTTTGCGTAGATGGAAATTTGACTTTTTTGTGTTTTCCATTGCATAGTCAGACCAGTCCTTCCCTCTTTTCTTCCATTTACTCCCCCTCGAAAGGAGAAGCTCTATGCGATACTTTTTGTTCATCGCCGTGGCAAGTCTAATGATATCCGGGTTGAGCACGATGGCTTACGCCGAACAAGAGACACTGGGAGGCCAAGGGATTCAGCATCAAGATGATGCGCGCGATACGATGAAAGAATTAGAGCGAAAAGGACAAGAAAAAGTTGATCAAGCCAAAGGCGAAGCCTCTTCACCAACTCGTGCCGAAGAAATTCAGACACAAAACAAGGAGAGCATCAATAATAAAATTGATGCCATGAAAGAAGAAGTCATGGGTAGATAGATCCTGTTCCAATTTCTTTCATTTGCGGATAACTTTCACCAATTTTGAGAAGCCCACACTGGATCGTATTCTAGGTGGGCTTTTCCTTTTACCAAAACTTCCGCGATCCCCTACCCTTCCAGATGCTTTTCAAATTGTCCATTTTCTGCCGTACGGCCTACAGGAAGCTCCCAGTTAACCACTAAGATTAGCGAGAATGAGCCACCTCGTTTTAGCGGCTAGAATCTATCGATATTGCTATTCTTGACCTAGCCAATAATAACCAGGCAATTTCAACTAGGCACTACAGCCTATTAGCAATGGTGACAGATCAGAGAGAGATGGGATGTGAAAATTTTTGGAGATTTTTAGACTTCTACAAGCGGAGCTTTATTTTCATGCTTTATGACTTGATCTAGAATTTTTCGATATTCCCGAATACGGCTGACGTATTGGACAGGTTCCCAGCCTCGTGCATAGCGATGCGGAAGTTGTCGATAATATTGTTTTTGGGCCAGAAGGGGAAGCACTTCTTTAATATCTTCCCATAAATTCGGGTTTTTACCTAACTTTCGACTCAATAACCGTGCATCTCTGACGTGTCCCAACCCGACATTATAAGAGGCTAAGGCAAGGTGCATTCTTTCATCAGGACTTTGAATTGCTTTGGGAAGGCGCTTATACAATTTTGCTAAGTAACGCGCACCACCCGCGATACTTTTCTTAGGATCGAGTCGATTTTTTATTCCCAAGTCCGAAGCTGTCGACCGCGTCAACATCATAAGGCCCCGTACACCAGTTGGACTAATGGCATGCCGATTCCATTTCGACTCCTGATACGCCATCGAGGCCAGGAGCACCCATGGAATTCCCGTTTGTTCGCCAGCTTGTTGAAATTCTTCCCGATAATTTGGCAGCCGAGTGGAAATATGCTTCAGAAACATTTGTACTTCATAGGAGGGCAAATTGGTACGTAGTTGCGGGACATGATCTTTATGTGAAAGGGCGTTTCCCTCATGATGAGGGATTTCCCACAGCAACAGAACTCCGCCAATCAAGACCAGGACAAGAACTGATTGCCTCACAAGATCCATCATGGTTTCTATTGCGTTGGAAAAACCTTTACATCGTTTCATGAGATTCACTCACTTAAAACACGATCAAAGATAAAGCAATATTGAAGACCTGCAAGTGTAATTCTCTATAATCCCACGTTTGCATCAATCAAACAAGACCTATTTCGGCATGATATATGGGAGAATTTACTCACTTTATGCTTTTTTTCAGTTTGAATACCCCAGACTTTGATGCAATAGAGGCAAACGAGCCAAAGAAAGTCATAAGATCATAGAAAATCTTGATGAAGCCATGATTTCATATTGTATTCGGTCACCTGAGGATAAAAATTAAACTACTCAAGGGCATGATTTATGCTCTAGCCTTTTGCTGAGAAAAAACTGTCGCATCACAAGAAAAGTATTTAATCTGTTTGAGTGGAATAATGGTGACTTCTTTGGGAGTATCAATTTCTAAAATCTCCATATCATCACTAATGGTATGTCGAACCGCATCCCTAAATTCGACTTCTTGACTGTCCGTAAACACAACCTTTACCCAGTACTGCACTGTGGACTCCTTTCGCAAATACGCACTCAACGAGCGTTTAACAAAATAAACAGAATCAGTTATTGTCCAAGCTCACCAGATCGATGGGTTGCCGCTTCAACCGCTTCAATCAATGTGGCTCGCAACCCACCCTCTTCCAATTGTTGAAGGCCGGTGATTGTCGTCCCACCAGGTGAAGTCACTCTATCCTTCAGAACGGCTGGATGCTCACCCGTTTCATGCACCATCTTTGCTGCTCCCAAGACAGTTTGTACAGCCAACGTATGTGCCACGTTCCGTGGAAGGCCGACTCTCACCCCGCCATCGATTAGAGCCTCAATTACCAAGTAGACATAAGCAGGTCCGCTTCCACTCAATCCCGTCACCGCATCCATCAAAGATTCCTCGATCACAACCACTTTGCCTACTGACTCGAAAATTTGTTGAGCCACATTCAAGTGACCTAAGCCTAAATCAGCACACCCTGCTAGAGCCGTCACGCCTTCTTGAATCACCGCTGGCGTATTAGGCATTGCCCGCACGAGAGGAATCGTTCGACCGATGATCGTTTGAATGTTGTGTATGGGAAACCCCGCAGCAACGGATATCACAAGTTGCTTCTCTGATAGGCCAGAGTGAATTTCAGCTAAAACTTGAGACATGACTTGAGGTTTCACGCAGAGAATAATAATATCGGCCCACGAAGCCGCATCAAGATTTTTGACCCCAACTTGGATATGATAACGATCGCGCAAAACATCTAAACGCGAAGGAGCAATATCCGTGGTCAACAGGACATCTGGCTCTGCCAACTTGGAGGTGAGAATGCCAGATACCAAAGCTTCAGCCATATTGCCAGCACCAAGAAACGCGATTTTTAGATTAGAAATCATGAGTCGAGTATAGCCGGAGCTTGCAGGGGGTTCAACTCATTCGATTAAGGAATCATCTTTACACAACACGCCGCCAACTAGAACACCATTTGTCATTGTTGATCAATTCTGACCTGTAGAGGTATATTGAGGAAGCTTCTTCTCATCCTCGACACACTATCTTCGCCAAGCCCCCTTCTTTTATCTCTAAGGAGGATTTATCCAATGACCAGATTTTCTACTTCAAACAGAGATTGCTGGAAACCAAGCTGGCTCGTTTGCTTGATTCTCATGTCTTTTTGCCTAACCGGATCTTTTGCAGAAGCTCGGAGAATTCATCTCACGCCTGAACAAAAAACACAGTTAGCCAAAGCAGAAACTATTCTCGTGAATGTTCTGGCCTTAACAGAAAAAGGCCCAACTGACAACACAGCTCTTTTAAAAACTGTTTCGTCTCGTCTGGAAGAAATGAACTATGTCGTAACTACAGATTCCAAGCAGCCGCATGACATTAAATTTAAAGTTAAATGTGAAGAACGCAAAACATGGACAGGGACTTCAGCCACAGGAGGAGATGTGGATTTGCCTGACGCCCCTGATCGTCTTTGGGAGGGCCCCGCTTGCCTTTTGACCTATCAATTGAACCATCGCGACCTAGAATGGAAAAAAGAAATTCGTACTGAATTTTCTAATGCTCAACAGGCTGCTCAAGAGGCCAATGTCGCCAATGCTGGTGACTATGCCATTCAGCAATTAAATAAAGAGTTACAAGTATATGATTTTCCCGTTCTGCTCTCAGCCGAATGGGGCCAGGTCGATCGATTGCTTCAACTGTTAGAAAACCCTAAAACCTCCAAACTCCGAAAAGCTAAAATATTGTCTGTCCTCAGTGGATTGAATGCAGAAGAGGCCCTACCAAAATTAACCCAACTACTTGAGTCAGCAGATCTCCAGCAGGAAACGATCAACGCCATGGCCGGAGCAGGCGTTGATTCCATACCTTTATTAATTGACTTTTTTCAAACCAGCAAAGAATCTCTAATTCGGGCAGCAGCGGCAAAAGCACTTGGGAATCTCGCCGCAAAAACTGGCGACCCTCGTCCCATTCCTCCTTTGGTTCAGTACGTTGAAACCATATTACCTCAACTAAAATCGTCCGAAGACATTGACTTTCCTCTCTTAACCGAGGTGGCTTGGGCCATCGGCAAATCTCGCTGGGAGGGATCATTTAAACCAATCGGAGAATTGCAAGAAAAAATTTGGATTATTTTTGACAACTCAAAGGCCATGGCGGACCTTCGAGAGGCCACAAGCTGGACGTACAAACAATTAGATTTAGATGGTCATGTTAGCTAATACAATTTATACCGATAATGCCGAGGAGGTTACGAATGAGGGTTTGGCTCACTACTGCCCTATTGGGGTTCATATTTATTGGAATACTGACATCAGAAGGGTTAGCTCGCCGGACGTATTTTACTGCCGAACAAAAAGCTCAGCTCCAAGCAATTCAGACCATTTGGGTGAAAGTCTTGGCATTAACCGAACGTGGAAAAGGTGATGGACAAGCCATCCAGGACATTATCCGAAAACGGCTCACTAACCTTGGCTATGATGTTGTCACAAGTCGGGACGACAAATCAGATGTCATGCTGATGGTGAAGTGTGAAGAACGAAAGAAATGGTCAGGCACGACACGTGCTGGTGGAGATGCTGACCATGAAGATTCGCCTGCCCGCCTATGGACAGGACCAGCCTGTCATTTTTCGTACCGCCTCAATGGAAAAGATCTTGGGTGGCAAAAAGAAGCCCGGACGGACTTTGAAGATTCTGTGGTCGCCGCGAAGGCGGCCAACGCTCCAAAGTCCGGTCCTTATGCGCTAGACCAGTTGGCCAAACGGTTAGAAACCTTTGATTTCCCAGTTATGCTTGCAGCCGAATGGGGACACGATACCCATCTTTTCACATTGCTGAAAGATCCAGAGACCCCTAGACCCAGAAAGTTAAAGATTTTATCCTTGCTGCCTGACATGGAATCTCATGGCGCCCTGCCATTTATCAAATCGTTTTTTCAGGATCCAGAAATGGCAGAACCAGCAATTGTAGCATTAGCCGCTACTGGAAGCGAAGCCATTCCCCTGCTCACAGAGGTCTTTCAAACGCACTCAGACTCAAAGATCCGGGCTGCGGCCGCCAAAGGCTTAGGAGAAATTGGGGCACATACCGGTGATCCGGCAATTACCCCACCTATCCTTGATTACCTGATTGAAAATTTACGGCATATGAACTCATCCGCTGATATTGATTTTCCGGTGTTGACTGAAGTGGTCTGGAGCTTAGGAAAACTCCGCAATGAAAACTCTATTCCACCTATGAGAGAATTAGAAAAAAAGGTGTGGCTGATCTATGACACCTCAAAAGAAATGACAGAACTTCGAGATGCAACAAATTGGACGATCAAAATGGTGGATATGGATGGCCAAATTCAATAAGGGCATCTCTAAAAACTGAAGATTTTTCTGAGGGCAAGGAAGCGGCGCGCGGAAAACCGCAGTGTATGGGCCGATACATGAGGATTTGAGCATGCGGCTGACGCCACCCTCGGGAAAAAGAACAGTTTTTAGAGGTGTCCAATAAGCAAAGAATTATTCACTCCAAGCTCTCTTACCCTTTTAGGACTTAGCCGCAAAGAGAGGACAAGGCTGGGATGAGGGTTAACGTATTTGATGGTTAAGCCACAATATATTCATTCAAAGGGCCCTCATGCCGTATCAACACTCACGCTAATTATTTTTCTCAGCACGACTTTCAGTTCTCCTCTCCTAACTGATTCCCTCGCACAACGCATGGGAGAACAGGCCGAGATGGATCGGCTTGAGCAACAGGCAGATGATCTTGCCGCCCAACAAGACCCGGAAGGAGCAGCCTCGGCTATTGGCAAGGCCGCTATGATGGCCGACCTGTTAACAAAAGACTCTCAAGAGCCTACTGCTGAACAAATTTTTCATGGCGCATCCCACCTTTTTCGTGCCCAAGAATTAGGCCTGCGGGCACTAGCCCTATTCGAACGAACTGGAGGCCAGCCACCAGCTCCAGCTGGAGTCTGCCACTATCTTGTCCAGAGTACTAATAAGTTACAGCTAGCTCAAACATTCCTAAAAAGCCCACTCATTATCAAACAAGAAAGTCTTCAGGCAAGACAAAAGAATCTTCTTAATAAAAATGATGAATGGAAAAAGTTACTGGTCGGCTTACATGAAGACTTTGCGTGCCCGCACTAACTCAACACACAATTAAGCTCCGCCTCGATCTTACTCCTGCTGCTCGAGTCACTTCAGGGACTGTTGAACAATGATGATAGCAACGACCACATTTCGTGTCTGAGAAATAACATGTCAGAGACCGCAGGTCTGTTCAAAAAAGTCCGTTCAGCAAGGCCACAGCTCTTTTTGCCCGCGGAGCATACTGGCAGTATGTAAGCACAAAAAATAGCGAGAACGCCGCTGACGGCTTTTTTCAACAGACCCCTAACACTATGATGCCAAAACCTCTTATTACAGCTTCAATGCTTTATAACCTCACAAGCTGTGAGCATCGCCTATACCTGGATACGTTTGGAGATCAATCACAACGAGGGGAACCAAACACCTTCATTCAACTATTATGGGAAAAAGGCACGCTCTTTGAGAAAGAAGTGATGACCCACCTAGAGCTCCCTTTCCTCGACTTGTCCTCCTACAAAGGAGCTGAGAAAGAATCTCGCACACGGGAGGCAATACAACAACAAGCGCAACTTATTTATGGCGGGCGCCTTTCTATAAATCATCTATTGGGAGAGCCTGATTTATTGCGAAAAGAGCAAACGGGTTATGTCGCCGGCGATATCAAATCAGGTGCCGGAGAAGAGGGCAATGAAGACAATGGCAAACTCAAAAAATCCTATGCCGTCCAACTAGGACTGTATACTGATATTCTCGAGCAGCTTAACTTTTCCGCTGGTCGGTGGGGTTTCATCTGGGACACCCATGGGAAAGAAGTACGTTATGATTTTAGCCAACCTCAAGGATTACGAACACCCCAAACTTGGTGGGAGCTCTACCAAACCTATCACCAACAGGCCCATGACATCCTTAAACAACAGCGTCACACGCAAGCGGCCTATAGTAGTGGAGTCTGTAAACTCTGTGAATGGTATCGACCCTGTTTGCTCCAACTGCAAAAACGCGATGACCTCACGTTGCTCCCTGAGTTAGGCCGCACTAAGCGTGACATTCTTCAGAAGAACTTTCCTACAGTTCAGGACTTTGCCTCGGCTGATCTCAGCGAACTCATTCAAGGCAAGAAAACCCCCTTTCCTGGAATTGGCCAGGGAACCATGAAAAAACTCCATGCTCGCGCCCAACTCATTGCGGAAGGAGATCAGGCACGCCCTTACCTGCGAGAACTGATCGACTTACCTCCTCATGAATCAGAGATTTTTTTTGATATTGAAGTAGATCCGCTTCGCGATCATACCTATCTTCATGGCTTCATTGAACGTCAGCAACAAGATAATACATCTGAACAGTTTGTCGCCTTTTTCGTTTATCAGCCTACTCCAGAATCAGAACGCACGGCCTTTGCTCAAGCCATACACTATCTGCGCCAGCATCCCGATTCAAAAATTTATTATTACTCCAAATATGAACGCACGCTCTATCGAAAACTCCAAGTCAAATATCCTGATGTTTGCTCGGCTGAAGAGATTGAAGCCCTCTTTAATCCAGAACGCGCCATTGACTTGTATTTCGATGTGGTCTTAAAGGCCACGGAATGGCCCACTCGCGATTATTCGATCAAATCACTGGCGAAATATTTAGGCTTTGTTTGGCGAGACACTCACCCCTCCGGCGCCGCCTCGATCGAGTGGTTTCATCGTTGGGTAGAAAGTGGCGATCATGAGATCAAGCAGCGCATTCTGGACTACAACGAAGACGATTGCCGGGCTACCCGCGTTTTATTAGATGGGATAAGGCAGCTATCTCCTCGAACGGTCCCTGACTCACCACAGAACATTTGACACACAAGGAAAACAACATGACTTAGGTTTCATACAACGAGACGGGCCGGCACGCATGCTTTCGCAACTCCGAGAGCCAAAGACAGGCCCTACAGTCTAATAATCTACTCGCCGACGCGGACAAGCATGCCCTTTTCTTTGCACACATTGAAGGTGTGATAAAACCAGGTCACAATCACGACGAAGAACAAAAAGTTCAGGCCAGTTGCCCAAAGAATATGATTCACAGGGACCACTTCATCGACCAGGACGGCGCGCATACCTTCAAAAATATGGGCAGGAGGAACCATCCACGCAATAGATTGGAGAATAGGAGGGAGAACCTCAAGCGGATAGAACACACAAGAAATGGGCTGAAACAAAAAGACCATGCCCCATGCTAAGACTTCGGCTTGTTGGCCAAAACGCATAATAATTGACGTGGTCAGAACCCCAATAATCCAACCCGAGAGCACCAAGTTCATGACAAATGGAAGAAGGGAAAATCCGATTTTCAACATATCATAGGAATAAAACACCCAGGCAAAAACCATCATGAGACTGGCCACAGCCGTCACCTTCAAGATACTCATGATCATGGTTGAGGCCAAATATTCTCCAACGGTTAGTGGACTGGCAAAGAGGTTCATGAGATTCCGTGACCACATCTCTTCAAGAAATGAGACAGCCACTCCTTGCTGAGAACGAAACAACACATCCCAAAGAATTAATGCACCCAAGAAGAAAGCCACAGCACCATGGAGAGACACTCCTGAATCTTTCAAGTAGACAGTAATAAATCCCCACACGACCAAATCTAAAAATGGCCAATAAAAGATTTCGAGCATACGTGCAAAACTGCGTTTATAGAGATACAGATGACGAGAGAGTAACCCTCCAATACGCCCAATGTTCATTGCGCTTTTGCTTCCCGTGCGATTTTCAAAAACACTTCTTCTAAATCACGCTGTCCATATCGTTGAATAATCTGATCTGCCGTCCCCTCTGCCACAATACGACCATGCTGAAGAAAAATGATGCGATTGGACATTTCCTCCATTTCGCGCATGTTATGCGACGTGTAGAGAATGCTTAAATTGACCGTTCGCTGATACTCCTTCAAAAACGCTTTAATCTTATTCACGATATCCGGATCTAAACTCGCAGTGGGCTCATCTAGAAAGAGGATTTTAGGTTGCGTCATCAACGCTTTGGCCAACGTCAGTCTGGACATTTGGCCTGAAGATAATTTTCGAGTCAGTTTCGACCGAATATCCTCCATCTCTAAATTTTCGACAATAGCATCAACACGTTTTTGGATATGCTGCAGGCTATAGAGTCGAGCAATCACTTTGAGATTTTCTTCAACCGTCAACGAAAATGGCATGGAAATATAGGTGGAAGAAAAATTGACTTGTTGCAGAATCGCTTCCCGATGCTGAGCAAGATCAAGCCCAAACATATGAATAGAGCCTGAGGTGGGGGATATAAGGCCAAGTAGGGTATGAATGGTTGTCGTTTTTCCCGCACCATTCGGTCCAAGCAGGCCTAAAATTTCTCCTTCATGAATGTCAAAAGATATATCATCGACCGCCGTAAAATCACCAAAGAGTTTGGTCAGATTTCGCACTTCAACTATAGGTTTAGACATGGAGAGACTTAGAACAAAAATCCGCCAATTTTGTCCGGCAGGTGACATGTTTCGCAACGATTACTGAGGACCTCACCGTCATAGGTTTGCTTTCCATCATGACACCGCATGCAATCAGCCATCGTGTTTTTCCAAAGTACAGAATTTTGAGGAAAGGCTGGCTCATGAGATTGGTCATCAAGTTTGACATGTCCGCGAGGAATGACAATGGGGTAGTTTTTTATTGGCGTTCCATGGACCACACGAGCATGACAGGTTGTACAACCTTCTCCCTGTCCACGTTTCTCGAACGCTTGCATATGGTCTCGATGATCCATGATGAGACCCACCTCTTTGACAGGAGATGGCAAATCACGTGCTGAGACCTCGCTGACTCGCAGGATTGCCCGATGACAGCCAAGACAGACTTCTGTTGAGACATGGGATTGAAGGTTATGTGGTTCTGTGGGAGTTCCAAAGAAAGTAATGGCGACATCTTCTAGTCCTGCCAACACCTTATCCTGAATAAAACCGGAGAAGCCAGGTCTGACATGGCAATCCACGCAGGTTACATCCTGATGACTAGAACGCGTCCAAGAATCGAAAGACGGCTTAATGGTATGACAACTCGCACAAAAGGTAGGCTGGTTGGTAAGAGGAATGGCTGCCGCCCCTCCTAAGGCCAGCACGACAAGCGCGGCCAAGATGAGGGTCAGACTTTTACCCATAGGGTCTGTTGAAAAAAGCCGTCAGCGGCGTTCCCTGCCCTTGCCGAAGCGGCTTCGCGGAGGCAGGTCGCCATTGTTCCGTGCTCACGTCGTGCCAGGACGCTCCGCGCGCAAACATGGCTGCGGCCTTGCTGAGCGGACTTTTTTGAATCGACCCGAAGTCGCTCATCATCCATGGGTGCCTGGCGAAATATGCCCCTTGATATCTTCACTATTCAACACTCCCCAATGAGATCTACAAATCCGCTTGGAGGGGAAACCTAGAGATCAGAAGCTGAGCCAACCCTTGTACATCGTCTCGATCGAACCAAGGAACCTGCATCTCAAGAGGCTTTATGGAAGCCACAGCGAGCAAACCTTCAAGCGAAACATCCACTTCTTGGACTTCTTCCCGTACCACAATCACTTTGGGAAATCCTTGGCTTTTCCATCCTTCGGCAATGATTAAATCGGTATCCTGATTCACAAATCGCTCTCGTACGTCTTCGAGAGGCAACTCTTCGGGCACATCAGCAAACATGGCAAGACTGCCTTTTGAGAGCACAACCACTTGATTGGCCCCTGCTCGTTTATGCCGCCAACTATCTTTTCCCTCAGTGTCGAGATCAAACCCATGCCCCGCATGCTTAACCGTGGCTACGCGATAACCTGCTCGAGTAAGTTCGGGAATTAATCGTTCGATGAGCGTGGTTTTTCCACTGTTGGAATGTCCCACGAAACACACAATAGGGGGTACCATATTGAAACCTGCATATTCTTGAATAAAGGTGAAACAGGATCAATTCACATCCTATGAAATGACCAGCCAACAAAATGGTTTAAAAATTCCTGGACAACAATTGCACATTGACTACATCACCGGGCTGAAGTTTTTCCACTTCTTCCGGAACATCAATAAACCCATTGGCTTTCACCATCGAGGTTAAAATCCCAGAACCCTGTTTTCCTGTGGTCCGCACCACCAAGTCACCATTTTCATGCGCCAAAACACCGCGAAGAAAATGACGGCGATCTGTTTGCTTGGAAAACGTTTCTTGAAAGACGGCCTGTACTTTCGGTCGTTCCCAAGTCGTATGCCCACCCAACTTCAGCATGGCCGGGCGAACCAACTGATCAAAGGTGACCATGGACGAGACAGGATTGCCAGGTAAACCAAACGCTAATTTCCCTTGAATTTTTCCAAACGCGACAGGCTGACCGGGCCGAATCGCCAACTTCCAAAAATTCATATCAGCGCCAAGTTCAGCAAATACTGGCTTGGTAAAATCATAATCTCCCATCGACACACCACCAGACAACACTAAAATATCACAGGTTAACCCCTGTCGAATCTTATCTTTCAGAGAATCCGGATTATCTTTCGCAATACCTAATAAGACAGGGATCCCCCCCGCTTCTTGCACACCAGCCGCAATACCATAGCTATTGGAATTCACAATTTTATTTTCATCGAAGGACTCATCCAGATCAGCCAACTCATCCCCGGTTGAAAGAATACCGACACGTGGCCGTTGGTGAACCAGAACAAATGACTTCGCCAAAATCGCCAACATACCGATCTCTCCCGATCGAAGTGTCGTGCCCTTCGCAATAATACAATCCCCTTCATGAACATCGTCCCCCTTCGGTCGAATATTGGCGCCTTGTCCATATTCTCGCATCATGATGCGTACCTTACTTGCCTCGGAAAGTTCCGTATATTCCACGCGAACTACCGTATCGGCCCCTGCCGGCATAGGCGCGCCGGTCATAATTCGAATCGCTTCCCCAGGCCCGACAGTTTTTGTCGCAACCGCACCTGCCGCAACATCTTCAATAATATTTAATTCAGGTATAGTTGAAATGGCATGCTCAGAATGGATATCGGCCCATCGGACCGCAAATCCATCCATGGCCGAATTATCCCAAGGCGGATTGGCGCGAGGGGCAACAATATCCTCTCCCAAAACTCGGCCCAACGCTTCAAGCAAGCCAGTTTTTTCACAACCTAAGACACTTGTCGCATCTAACACGATTTTCTGAGCCGTGGTTAATGACGTTAAAGCACTCATGATGAAACCTAATGCGTTGAAACTACGGTGATTGGAAATTCACAGACATTCAAAACCACTATGGCTTTTTAAACGGCGCAGGACGGGCCGCCACATTGACCAAAGAGCCCTTTTTCTTGCAAAACTCTTCAATTTTGTTCGCGACGCCATGGATAGCAGCAGCGGTAGGAAGATCCGAATGAAACAAAGCGTAGGGTTCTCCTCGATCACATTGCAACACCATTTCCGGGTCAAGTGGGACACGACCGAGAAACGGCACCTCCATGTCCGCAGCCGAGGCTTCGCCACCACCTTTGCGAAACACTTCAATAGCCTTATGGCAATGCGGACAATCTAAGCCACTCATATTTTCTACAATACCAATAATCGGGAGTTCACTATCTCTCACAAACGTCACAGACTTGCGGGAATCTAAGAGGGCCACTTCTTGAGGAGTCGATACGATCACACAACCTGTCACTTCCCCTATCAGATCCATAGTGGTGACTGATTCATTCCCAGTCCCAGGCGGTAAATCTATAAACAAATAATTCAAATCTTGCCATTCGATCCCACCCAATAATTGATTGATAAATTCAAACTTATAAGCATCACGCCAAATAATAGGATCATCGGAATTCTGAAGAAGAAAGGACATTGATGCAATTTTTAGGTTATACACTTGATGGGGAATAATCCCTCCACCTGTACTAATTTTGAGTTTTTCTCCTTCAACACCCATCATTTTGGGAATATTTGGGCCATGGATATCCATATCGCACACACCCACCTCATAGCCCTTCAACGCAAGACTAATCGCCAAATTGGTTGTCATCGTGCTCTTGCCCACTCCACCTTTATTACTCATGACGAGGATTTTGTTCTCAATGCGGCCCATCCGCTTGGCGACTAACCATCGACTATGCCCTTCCCGATCTTTCTGACAAGTTTCGGTTTCGTCACAAATTGCACAAGCCCACATATACGTACAGACATCGCCACTTGACGAAGGAGAAGGTTGAACCATTTTAAGCTCGGTTGCCATATATGCCTCCAACAAAATAAAGCCAATAAATACCTAGAACCCCTAATTTACAAAGAAAAGATAAGGTTGTTGTTCTTCTCCACAGACCCAATGTTTTGAATCATATGACCTGAGAAATCCAATCAGGGAACTTGTCTCTGTCGTCCAAGGGTCAGAATAACTGGTAAAGACCTCGTCTGACAAAGGGCTCATCCCTTGAACAATGTCTCTTTTCACATCAACAGCCTTTCATAGGATAAAAGAGTCATTTGGTGATTCGTCCAGATTTTTTTCAAGATTTTCCTTCAACCGTTGGATTCCAAACCGGATTACATTCCGGGCCCACCAAGGCTGAAATACCCATCAATATCTATCGCCGTCTACACATCCTCCATCACCGTGGACCTGTGTCGGGCACACTGACATAGTCATCATCACCGCCAGACCCAACCCCAACCACTTGTGGTTCAACATTTGGCCGTACCGTTGGCGGTGTGCTGGCAGGAGGAGATGGCGGATCTTCATCGTCACCTTTGGTCTTCTTTTTTCCAAATACCTGGGCACTAATAATCCCGACTTCGTAAAAGAAGTACATGGGTAGGGCCATGATACATTGATTAAATGGATCAGGTGTCGGTGTTAAAATTGCCGCAAATAAAAAAGATCCTAAAAATGCCCACTTGCGATATTGCCTCAAAAGTGTTGCATCCACCCACCCGAGTTTAGCCATCAACGTCAGGGCCAACGGCACTTCAAATATCAGCCCAAACACCAGGAGAAACCACAGGATAAATCCTACAAAATTGGCGATAGAAATTTGAGCAATAAACCCTGATTCCAACCCGTAGGACAGCAGAAAATTCAGCGCAAAGGGGAGAACAAAAAAGAAACAAAAAATTAATCCTAAGAAAAAGGCAATGGTACTAATCACCGTAAATGGAGCCACAAACCGCCGTTCTTGGGCATGAAGTCCAGGAACCATAAACTGCCAGATTTCCCATAACCAATAGGGAGTGGTCAGGACCAAGGCACACAAACCGGCTACCTTCACATTTTGCCAAAGAGCCTCAGCCGGCGCGAGAAACACCAACGGGATTTTTGGTAAATCTGAAGGGACCCATTCCCAAGAATCTAAAATAAAATAATTTTGAAGTGGAACTCGCAGCCAAGTCACCAACGCATCGGCATAAAAAAAGGTCCCAACGAACACCAACGCCATGACCACAACCGCACGAGTCAACCGTTGTTGAAATTCATGAAGATGCTCCATAACAGGCATCTTTTTATCTTCCAATGGTTTAAAGACTTTCTCTTCAAACCATTTTCCCCATTTACTTTGATCGGCCATCTTTTATGCGTACTCTCTAAACAAAGAGAGGGAGGCATAAAGCCTCCCTCTGTTTTCAATCGTGGTCTTATTTAGGATTGACCGCCACAAATAGATTGTTACCCCGACGATTGACCAGAAGCACTACCAATTCATCTTTCCCAATCTTCGAGGCCACTTGTTGATATTCTTCGAGAGTTTTCACCGCACTTCGAC
The DNA here is from genome assembly GCA_965223295.1 of Nitrospirales bacterium. GTDB lineage: Bacteria > Nitrospirota > Nitrospiria > Nitrospirales > UBA8639 > Nitrospira_E. The sequence continues at coordinate 1,020,076 of CBDCWC010000002.1, forward strand.
TCACTTCTTGAATAAGATCGCCTGGCTGAATACCAGCAGCTTCCACCGCGCTTCCCGATTCGACTTTCGTCACCACCACACCCTTGGCATCTTCGGGAATACCAAACTGATTACGATTTTCAGCCGTAATGGCTCCTACAGCCAATCCGGCTAACACATTATCCAACTTCTCCATGGCGGGAGGCTTTTCTCCCGGGGCAGGAGGTGTTGCCTTAGCTAAAACCTGGTCAGACGGACGTTCTCCTAACACTAAACTGAGCGTCGTTTCCTTACCCTCCCGCAACACCTTAATGTCTTTCTGTTTCCCAACTTTTGTGCGGGCCACGATGTTACGAAGATGATTCACATCTTTCACCGATTGGTTGTCATATTCCAAAATCACATCACCACGCTGTAGGCCAGCTTTTGCTGAAGGACCATCCTGATGCACTTCACTAATCAGGACGCCTCCTTGCTGGCCTTCCGGTAACTGAAAGGATTGCGCCAATGCTGGGGTCAGCTCTTGAATCGCGACGCCCATCCATCCACGTACGACTTTTCCCGACTCAATCAAACTTGCCGTAATATCTTTGGCAATACTGACGGCAATGGCAAAGCCAACACCCTCCGACCCACCGGTACGAGAAAAGATTGCCGTATTGATCCCAATCAATTCACCGTTCATATTGACCAAAGCACCCCCGGAATTTCCTGGGTTGATCGCTGCATCCGTCTGAATAAAATCTTCATACTCGGTAATCCCGACGCTGCCGCGCCCTAAAGCACTGATAATCCCGAACGAAACCGAAGATTTCAGGCCGAAAGGACTGCCCAATGCAAGCACCACATCTCCCACCCGCAGAGTGTCATAACTTCCCCACGGAATGAAAGGAAGCTCTTCATTGTCCAGCTTAACCTTGATAACGGCCAGATCGGTTTTGGGGTCAGTTCCTACAATCGTGGCAGGCATTTCCCGGCCATCAGTAAACGTGACATTAATATCACTAGCATCTTCAACCACATGGTTATTAGTCAAAATATAGCCCCGTGAATCAATCACCACACCTGAACCCGCACTCATCCCTGGCCCACCAGGTCCAGGGGGACGTCCGGGAGGTCCTCCGCCACCTGGAGGCGCTCCGCCGGGAGGTCCTCCAAATGGTCCCGGAGGTAGTTGCCGACCAGAACCGCCTCCACCTGTGACAGCCACATTTACGACGGCTGGCCCAACCTTTTCAACAATATCTGCGAATCCTTCAACAAACGCGCTTGGTACCGTGGCATGAGATTGAGCGGGAGAGAACCATCCATCGCTTCCCAGTCCACCTATTGGCCCTAGACCAAGGAGGAAGAACATGAATCCCCCAAAGGGCGCAAGCCATGACTGCCGTGTCGAGCCTGAAAACATCCGTGACATGTGCATTATCTCAATCTCCTGTTTTGAGAAAAATGTAATTGAACGAGAATCTCAAACAAATCGTTCAAGAATTCATAACCCTGTCTATCTTGGTCCTCACTCGAAGGCAAAAAACCGAAAAAAGGCACAAGTTCTTGATTCTACAATAATTGTTTCTCTACCTTCAAAGTCAAATCATGCCTTTTTTAAGTCAGAATGAAGATTCTAGCAGCCAGTAGAGATAGGGAGGTACACAGGATGTACAAATGGGACTCAGATGGGCCTCGTAAAAAAAGCCGCCAGCAGCGTTCCCTGCCTTCGCCGGAGCGGCTTCGCGCAGGCAGGTCGCCATTGTTCCGTGCTCACGTAGGACCAGTACGCTCCGCGCGCAAGAATGGTGGCTGTGGCCTTGCTGGACGACATTTTTGAATGGCCCCAATGTTGTTGATGGCAAACCGCTTTCGGGCGAAATATGGCCCTTGATATCTTCATTACTCAACCACTCCCAAGATAGGCTTTGACAAGGCAAATCACGCCCACTAGAGAGTTCTAAAGACGAGACCGGCAAACCTATTTCATCAATCAAAAGTGCAAAAAATATCGGAAAACCTGAGACATGTAAAAAATCCTGAACCTGTTTTAAATAAGATAAACAGCACTCAAGAAGGTTGAGACAGAGGAGAAAGAAGTACGTACTGGGGAGATAGATTGTGTAGCGGGCCGCTACTCAAGAATATCCAATAACGAACCCAAAGCTTGTTCTTGTAATCGGATGCTGGCCACATTAGCTTCAACAAGATTCGATGCGCCTAAAGTATTGATGAGCTCTTCCTCTAAAGCCACGTTAGAACCTTGCTGGAAGGCAAACGGATCTTCACCAGTGGCAAATTGTACTCCTGGACGCGTGTCAGTACTCAAAGACACCAGCACACCCCCTGAAGCTGACTCTTCAAGGTTGGCGTGAGTACGCTTAAAATTCTCAGTCTGAGCATTCGCAACATTGTGCGAACTCACTCCAAGAATGCGACTGCCAGCTTGGATGCCTGATACGGCTGGAGCAAATCCTGAAAACACGAGAGTCGATCCTTTCTACGAATAAAAAATCTGATTGCCTGTTCTACGTATCGACACATTCCTCAAAAACTTTCCAAGGGCATTTTATCCAAAGACATTTCTGTCATGATACGGATGTTTCAAACATTCTATGTTTACCTGCTGAAGGGTATCAATCATTCTGTTACTATTCAGATCGTTTTATCATCTTAGTGACAAGAAATGCCTACGCGAGGAGAATATGCGAGGGTTAATCCGCGAACAAAGCCTAGACCTCAAATCTGACTGTCCAAAACCAAAAGCCAAACCTGGAGAAGCCATCATTCAAGTCTTACAAGCTGGGATCTGCTCGACAGACCTACATATTGTAAAGGGCTACATGGATTTCCAGGGGATCTTAGGGCATGAGTTTGTAGGAGTGGTTGAACAGGCCTCGAATCAGTCTTCCCTTGTCGGGCAACGCGTGGTTGGAGAAATCAATGCCGCATGCCGAACGTGTTCGACCTGCAGGGACGGACGTCCTACCCATTGTCCACACCGCACCACTTTAGGAATTTATGGACGAGACGGAGCCTTTGCAGATTTCCTTAGCCTCCCTATTGAGAATTTATTCGTCCTACCGGATTCCGTTGCCACAGAACATGCCGTATTTATTGAACCATTGGCCGCAGCCTGTGAAATCCCAGAACTAATTTTGATTAAACCAACAGACCGAATTATCGTGATTGGTGATGGAAAGTTGGGGCTACTATGTGCACAAGTCTTAGCATTACAAGGTTGTGAAATCACACTGTTAGGAAGGCATCCGAAGCAGCTTGATTGGCTCAGTTCAAAAGGTATTGCAGTCACCTCAGAGGCCCAAGATGTTTCGGTCGATGCAGATGTTGTTGTCGAAGCCACGGGTAGTCCTGAAGGCCTCGCCACAGCGACAAAACTTGTTCGTCCCCGTGGCACCATCGTGCTGAAATCCACCTATCATGGGCAGGTCTCGGTCAATATGACCGACTTAGTCATCAATGAAATTTCAATCATCGGTTCGCGTTGCGGCCCGTTTGCACCAGCGCTTCGCTTATTAGCTGGGGAAAAAGTACAAGTCGAGCCGCTCGTTCATAGCCGATTTTCATTAACCGATGGAGTGAAAGCCATGGAACAAGCTGCTCAACCTGGAACGTTAAAAGTGCTCCTCAATATGACATAGGGCCTAGACGTCAACTTTTTCATATCACCCTTCTAGTCCCATGCCCAAAGCTTTGGTATGATGCGTGTGCCTGTTGAGTCTCGAGCTGGCGTAGCTCAGTCGGTAGAGCAGCGGTTTTGTAAACCGCCGGTCGGAGGTTCGATTCCTCTCGCCAGCTCCATTTTTAACCCCTATTCAATAACAGAACAGCTTCAGACACCGAAGATAGAAGATTCACATCCCCATCAATCTTCGTAGCTCCCTTTCCTTCACTCTACAAACCAAACACGCGAAGAGCTCCTTTCCTATTTTCCATCGTTAGCTCACCCACTGTCACACTCCATTCCTGAATCTGCTCCAAAAGTTTTTCTTAATATCTAGATATCTAGAGTCTCTACTCCCCCTTCCTCTATCTAGATCAAGCTAGTCGCTCTGCATAAATTTTTTTGGAAAATTTTGAGCCGAACCGAGAGTAACGAGCACAAAAATTTACTAGTCTAGACTAAAAGCGAAGGAAATCTAGATTAAGATGATCGAAATTTCTCCGGACAAAAAAAGAATTGGTTGACTCTGCAAGGTTTGAGAATTTTTGGCGAAACTGAAAAGAATGGCGTGAATCTCTAGAGTGAAATTCGGTCTAGAACTCTCGACTAAATTTTCGTAATCAAAACGAAGAAGACGCTCAACAAATGCTGAAAAACCTGACACTAACGATCCTTTTAGTCACGACTGTCGGGTGTGGCACCCAGATGAGCTCACAACACAGTGACCCTAGACCACACAGACCAGAGTTTTTGCGGCCCCCTCAAAAGGCCTCAGACACCGAACCTCTCTTGCGGTATGCACCCTATCCGCTCTATCCCGTCGACGAAAATTATACGGTCTATGGACGCTATCAATGAATCTCTAGACCACCACCGACCGATTCTCCAGAAGGAATCGAGCCAAAACGAAAAGCTTGCTCAGTAACCATTGAGTTTACCTGGCAAACCATAGAACTTCCTAAGAATAGTTATCTCATCTACTGCTACAACGTTCTTTTCCTTCCCTTGGATTATCGCCAAAAGGAAGAAAGCTCTTAATCTTTCCCCTTACCTTCATAAATCACTGAGACCAAATCTGATTCGCCACCTCCTGCATGCCCCTATACGAGTAAAACGTACCTTTACATAAATTCATCAACTTCTGTACTGTATTTTCATGCCGGTTGTTTAATATTTCCTAAATAAGAGGAGAGTCCTCTATGCTTTATACAATTCTCAGTACAGTCAAAATCGCTACTCTTCCAGTGCTTATTGTTCTTATGACTGGAGGCTTATCTGAACATGCCCATGCCTGGTTCCCCGAGTCGACTATGGAGACAGATATTTTGATGACTCTCGATACTCTAGAACCATTCGATGATGAAGCTGAATGTTTAATAATTTCTTGAATGTCTTTATCGCTGCCTACATTGCCACCGAGGGCAATATGGAGATTATAGTCTTAGACCCCAATACCATTTGCATCTCAGTTCCAGGTAATCGCGAGGAATGTTTTAGTAATGAAACCCTCTCCACCCTCTCCCTGAATCACTCATTCTGAATGCTAATCCAAGCAGATGGCCTATACCACACTAAACCCAATAGATGTGATTCTAGCGCTACACGAGGTTTTCTATAGACCGCTAAAATGCCTCCGACAGAAGTACAACCTAGATCTTCTAGCTTCAGCCTTAGGCAATTGATCCACAGTGCAGGAAAACGCCTTGCCATGTTACGCGCATAAAGGCACGATAGTCACATGCCCAAAATGATTCAACTGGCATATGTGACAGACAAATTACAGCTAACACTCAAGGCGCGAGCCATCTTGGAAGGACTCGCGCGCCGAATATCTGTTAGGACATAGTCAAGAGTTAGCCGAACGTCCAACCCTCATCGAAATGCGCGAACACCTTCGTCATCGAGAATCTGCAGAGGGAACCTTCTCGCCAACTGAGATTCTCCGACAGGAACAGCAACAACGGTGATCGTCTTGGACATTTCAGCCAGGCTGGAGCAACTGTTGGACACCCAAAAGAGCAGCTCGTCTGTGAACGTTATCTGATAGAAGACGAATCATTTCACGTCCCTCACCTCTTCGATGTGAAAATCGTTCAAATTCTTCGACGCTATGCCCATCAGAACTTGCTCGCCAAATGACGTATCATAGAAACCCGCAAAGATTTCCGAGACTTTCCACTCATCCCGTATTCTTATGGGCACCTCTAAAAGCTGATGTTTTTTGAGGGCAAGGAAGCGGCGCACGGAAAACCGCAGTGTATGGGCCAATACATGAGGATTTGAGTACGCCGCTGACGCCGCCATCGGGAAAAAGGACGGTTTTTAGAAGTGTCCTTATGATCTTTTCCTTTCACGCATTTGGCCGTTGCGAGATAATTGCACGGCCTATGATGCCGTAGATGTGACCTTAGCCGAGACATTCAATATTCCCTTTGTGACTGTGATACATGGTTTGCCACTGCTTCTGGTCATTCTGCCAATTTGTTCTGATATAATATTCATTCATTGATACTGTTGAACGCACATACAAAGAAAAATGGATCCTGAACAATGAATGGTTAACTTCCGTTCTACAATCTCATCCAGGCAATCATCTACTTTTCACACAATTCGTGGACACGGCCAAACCGCTCAAACGTTCCCAATCACATTGTTCATTCATTAACGATAGCAAGGAGTGAGTATGTCATCCACGTTGCCATCATGGAACTTGAAACATTTGTTGCGTGATCCGCAAAAGGACTCTCAGCAAATCGAGAAGGAGTTAGAGTCAAGAATTTCATCTCTTGAAAAGCACCGTGGTCGTCTGACTTCTTCCATAACACCTCAAGTATTTCGACGAATATTGCAGCAGATCGAAGACATAACCGAACACATGAATGTTCTTGGAGCTTTCGCTTTTTTATGGTTTGCTGAAAATACAAAAAATCAAACCGCCAGAGCCTTTGAACATCAAATCCAAAACCGCCTCGCTCAATTTTCTCCACGACTGTTGTTTTTTGACTTGTGGTGGCAGAGCCTCCCATCCAAGCACCTGAAACGCCTTTCGAGAACAGCCCCACGTTATCGGTATTATCTGGAGACTCTCACCCGATTCAACCCTCATACGCTGACTGAATCAGAAGAACGTATCGTGACCATGAAGAATACGACTGGCCGACAGGCTCTTGAAGCCTTATACGGCGTCGCAACGAATACTATGAAGTTTCCACTGAAATATCAAAGCCGCACCAAGCAACTCACTCGTGAGCAACTCATGAGCTATGTTCGTCATCCCTTGCCTGCGGTCCGGCGCGACGCCTATCAGTCTTTATTTAAAGTGTATGGGGCACAGCGAGATATCTTAGGAGATCTGTATAAACATCTCGTACAAGATTGGGGAAATGAGGGTCAGCAATTACGTCACTATGCGTCACCGATAGCCGTCCGCAATATGGCCAATGACATCCACGACCAAGCCGTGGATGCGTTGCTCACCACTTGTCGAAAGAATGTCGGCATCTTCCAAGAGTATTTCCGCCTCAAAAAGCGCCTCCTGAAACTTAAAACATTTCATCGCTACGATCTGTATGCTCCCTACGGCGCGAAATCACGTCGCTATACATTTTCTCGTGCCCAAAACATGGTCATGGAATCCTATCAGAATTTCTGTCCGACTCTGGCCGAACTAGCGTCTCGTGTGATTGACGAGCATCATCTTGATGCGGCCATCCGTCCAGGGAAAATGGGTGGAGCGTTTTGTTATAGCGTCAAACCCAAGCAAACGCCATATGTGTTAGTGAATTTCACGGGAGAAGCGCGCGATGTCTCAACTCTAGCCCATGAGTTGGGACATGCCATGCATGCAATGCTGGCGGAGGCTCATCCCGCCTTGACGTTCCATTCCGCCCTGCCTTTAGCCGAGACAGCGTCGATTTTTGGAGAACAATTGCTCTCAGATTCTTTACTGGCTCAAGAACGGAACCCGCACACAAAAGTCAGTCTTTTGCTGAGCCAACTCGACGATGCCTATGCCACCATTCTCCGTCAGGCCTATTTTGTACAATTTGAACGTGAGGCTCATCGTCGTATCCAAACCGGAGCGACAATTGACGAGCTGGCTGAAACGTATCTGAAGCTACTCCGTGAGCAATTTGGGCAAGCAGTGAAGGTTGGTGAGGAATTTCGTTGGGAGTGGCTCGCCATCCCGCATATTTTTGCCAGTCCGTTTTATTGCTATGCCTACAGTTTTGGGAATTTACTTGTCTTGTCGTTGTTTCAACAATACAAAAAGGAAGGAAATCCATTTATCCCACGCTATCTTGAGCTACTAGCGGGAGGAGGATCAGCCAGTTCGCAAACTTTGCTGGCTCCTCTCAAGGTCGATGTGAATTCACGGAAATTCTGGGAAGGAGGGTTTACCCGCATTCACGCTTTGGTAAATGAGCTTGAGCAGAATATGCCGTAAGACTTGTTACATGATTCCCGCTTGACGTTGGAGCCAGCGGACATATCCAATAATCTGCGTCACATCTTCCTGGGTCGCGCCTTTAATTTTTGGCATGTTGCCGAATTTCCAATGATGGGCCCGCACCCCTTGGGCTGCTGCCCGTTGAAAGGCCATGTCCGCATGATGACTGGGCTCATAAATTTTATGGACCAGTGGTGGCCCATTGTTCGTGCCGCGTCCTTGAGCACCATGACAGCGTGAACAGAAGTTATTGAATTTTAACTCTCCTTCTGCAAATTCGTCCGGAACGGACGTCTCAACAGAGGCCGACTGAATAGCTGACGAGGGTGCTAGAGTACTTTGAGCATTGGAACCACTTTCAGAACAACCTGATAGGAACAGCCATGCCAGACAGAGAATGATGGCCATAGTAAGCTGCGATCCTGTCCAAGGCGTCATATTGTTTCTCCTGTTGAGTTGACCTGCATGACGGGATCTGGCAACCGCGCGTCTTGAAACCCTTCTTGACGAATACGACAACTATCACAACGGCCGCATGGACGATTGTCAGCCTCAGGCTGATAACAACTGCTCGTGTATTGAAACGGCACCTGAAGCCCTTGTCCTTTTTGAATAATCTCGCGTTTGGTCATGAAAAGCAAGGGCGCCACGATTTCAACGGCTGCCCCCTCTTGTCCTAACCGGGTTCCCTGTTTTGCTACTTCCGTAAACGCCTTGATGAACTCTGGACGGCAATCAGGATATCCTGAATAATCACGAATATTCGCGCCAAAGAAAATCTTAAAAGCCCCTAACACTTCAGCATAGGCTAGAGCTAAACTCAGAAAGATAGTATTACGGGCAGGCACATAGGTTGAGGGAATCTCCCGCTCATTCATGACTCGATCAGTCGGTACGGGAATTTCATCAGTCAAGGCCGAACCACCAAACACACGCAAATCTAGTTGCAGGATTTTATGATCAAGAACTTCGAACCAGGCTCCAACTTTCTTGGCACATTCGATTTCAAAACGATGGCGTTGCCCGTAGTCGATTGTTAGAAAATTCAGATCACAACCTTCCCTCTTGGCAATAGCCGCCGTCACAGTCGAATCCAATCCACCACTGGCTAATATTACAACAGGACAACCCGCCATCACATACCTTTTCTGGACAGATGAAGACCATGGATTTCCAGAAAAATGTCTGGACAAGGACAACAGGTATTGCCGTGAGGCCAACTCATTGTTATGAAGGTTAACAGAAAGTCTTAAAAAGCGGGAAGTGGCGATCTCGAACATGCGTGAGAAGAGAACAACGAGAAAGCCCAGACTGAGGGAAAAGCTGTTCGGTTAACTATGAACGTTGTTCTGATCGCTCAATTTTTTCCATCAGTTCACGTTTTGATTGGCACTCCACGCACAAGCGTGCAAACGGCAGAGCGTGAAGACGTTTTTCGCTAATTTCTTCTCCGCAGTCGGCACACATGCCATAAGTACCTTCCTCCAAACTATCTAAAGCATCATCAATGAGCTGTCGCTCCCGATTCCGCATTTCTTGAAGAGAAATGCCCATCTCACGCTCCAAATCCACCAACGCCTGATCACCGCTATCCATGGCAGCTTCCAGGCGACGTTGCTGCTCTTCGGTGACCGATTGCCCCAATTGCTGTTTAATTTCTTGGATAATCGCCTCACGTTTCGCCAGCAAAATATCCTTGAGCGCAGCATGACGATCAACTGCTCCGCCTTTTTTCTTGGCTTTTTTTGAAGCAGGGGCCGACTTCGAAGAAACCTTAGCGGGCTCTTTTTTCTTCGTCTTTTTGGGAGAAGATACTGTCGACTTTGCCGTTTTTTTCACACGTGTCGTGGTGGGCTTTGTTTCCTTCTTCCCCGATCGTGCGGCCATACCAATATTCCTTTCCCCATTGGGAGATGAGCCAACTCATGACCTTCTTGAGAAGATCATGTCTTCAAAACACCAACACCATAAACATCTACACTTCACTCCATCGTGCCCAACCGTGGGTCAGGCATAACTAACTAAGGAATGGACGTCATACCCATCAATTTTTTTTCGGCCTTCAAGCTCAAGAAGTTCAACTAACACACCGACTCCCGCAATGTTTCCGCCTAACTGTCGGACTAATTGGACCGTGGCTGAAGCCGTTCCTCCTGTGGCTAAGAGATCGTCTAAAACAAGAACGGTCTCCCCTTCCTGAATGGCATCACGATGAATCGCGAGAGAATTTGACCCGTATTCTAAGTTGTATTTTACTTCAAAAATATCGGCAGGCAGCTTCCCTGGCTTTCGAACAGGAACAAATCCAGCATTTAGGTGATACGCTAGAGGACTGGCAAAAATAAATCCGCGGGATTCAATGCCAACCACTTTAGCAATATTGGCTCCCTGATAATATTGAACAAGTTCGTCGATAATAGCACGCAAACATGCCGGTTCCTTTAAGAGTGTCGTGATGTCATAAAACAAAATCCCTGGCTTGGGAAAATCTGGAACTTCTCGAATATAGGACTTGTAATTCATTCAGTAGACTTATCAATACATATCTAAATTTTGACCAGGGCTTAGAACAATATCCCCCTTCTCTAAGGAGAGAATTTTCAAAATTAGTCACGTAGAATGACAAACCCTTGAGTGTGCCTGTTTGAATCTTTCCAGTCAACTAATATTTCGGTGACTTCAGAAAATCGAGGACCTTCATTAAGAACTTTCAAGAACGCCTCCAGCTCTTCCCTTGGACCTTCAGCTTCCAGTTCAACGGACCCATCTGCACGATTTTTCACCCATCCCTGTAGTCTTTTTTGGAAGGCGTGATGCTGAGTAAATGCCCGAAAGCCTACACCTTGGACCCGTCCAGTCACGACAGCATGGATACGAACGATCCTGTCCATATTTTCTTCCTCGATCTCTAAAAAAAGCAAACGCTGATGGATTTTTCAGAAACTCGTTCCTGGGGATGTATTTTGAAAGGACTGCATCAGACGCTCAGCAACCTGCCCCCCTTCTCGAATACAATCAGGAATGCCAATTCCGCAGAGCCCCGCTCCGATGATCTGGAGACGTGGGCTTGACGCCATAAGCTCTTTGAGTTTGGCAACCCTATCTTGATGACCGATGACATATTGCGGCATCCCCCGGACCCAGCGATGCACTTCCCTATAGTTGGGGGGACTGACGATCCCGATGATGGCTTGCAGTTCTTGACGGATGACTTCCACCAGGCAATCATCATCTTGGTCTAGAATATGCTCACGACCTCTTCCCCCCACATAGCACCGAATCAGTGTTTCCCCTTTTGAGCTACGGTCTGGCCATTTTAGCGATGTCCATGTGCCTGCAAAAATGGGCCGTTGCTCTTTTCGAGGGACAACAAATCCGAACCCTCGAATCTGCCCTATTACCGCTTCCGTGGGATAAGCAAGAGATACCGTTGCTGTTGAAGTATAAGGAATTTGACTTAATACCGCTGCGGCTTCCGGCTGAAAATTCTGAAGAAGCTGTGCCGTTTGATAAGCCGGAGTTGTAAGAACCACTGCATCTGCTAAAAGCTTGGAACCATTTTCTAAATGGAGAGAATATTTTCTATCATTTTCAACAGTCGCTTGAAACGGGAGACATCCGGCACCAGACATTAATTGTACACCACCTTCCGTGAGCCGCTGAATTAATGTCTTAATAAGGTCTCCTAAACCATTTCGAAGTGTCATAAATAACGAGGACGGTGTTGACCCCGAAGGCTTGGGGACTTGCTGAGCTTTAGCTTGAACAGCGCGCATACCTTTAATGACGCTTCCATATTCTTGTTCTAATTCTCGAAACCGTGGAAACGTCGCTTCAAGACTGAGTTCCTCTGCATCACCCGCGTATATTCCTGCGACCAACGGCTCAATAAGATAATCAAAGGCTTCCGTTCCAAACCGCCGCCGAAAAAAACTCGCTAAGGATTCCTCTCCCCTTTTCGAAGATGCTTTAGGCCAAAACCGTTCTGCCCCCATACGAAGGAGCCCGCGCCAGGACAACAAGCCTCCAGAGACAAGAGTATCCACTCGTTGCGGGCGAAAGCTTAGTAAGCCTTGTGGCAACTCCCGCAACGCGCCACGGCATAATGAAAACGTCCGATTATTTTCTGTAATGGTCGGAATGAGTTGACTCTCAAGTCCTAAGGTCCGGCACAAGGCCAGAGCCCAGGGCTTGGATGTTAAAAATGAATCTGGCCCCCCTTCGATGAGAAGGTTGGCAGGATGATTGGTCAGAATTTTCCCGCCCCATCGGGTATCCCGCTCAACAACCGTGCATTGTATTGGCAATTCATGTTTTTTTGCTTCCTCCATGACAAAAAATGCCGTAGAGAGTCCTGAAATCCCACCACCCACAACGACGACATGATAGGAAGATTGTGGCACGTTTTCTTACGTGAGCAAGAGACCGGAACTATTGTGAGAAGGAGAGGAGATGATACATCACGAAGGTTCTGACCTGAAAAGCGACCGGAATGTTCACTGAAATTACCAATTAGACAGCCTGAACATCTCGGGAGAAGCGATGAACGCAGTCAATCGCAAAGTCTACATTGTGCAATGGCGTGGTTGGGAGAATTCCATGACCCAAATTAAATATATGTCCGGGCCGCCCGCCAGCTTGTTGCATAATAGCTCGCACACGCCGTTCAATTTCCTTTTCTGATGCAAACAAGACCATAGGATCGAGATTTCCCTGAATTCCCATATCATGTCCGACCAAGTTCCATCCTTCATCCAAGCGGACGCGCCAATCAACACCCATGACATCACCTCCGGCTTTGCGCATCAACGGCAGCAATCCAGTTGTTCCCGTTCCAAAATAAATAAGTGGAATCCCTTCCACTCGCAAGGCCGAAAAAATTGATTGGACATGAGGCAAGACATATTCTTCATAATCGCCAGGGCTTAAACACCCAACCCAGCTATCAAAGAGTTGGATAGCTTGAGCCCCAGCCCGGCTTTGAACTCGCAAATATTCAATGACGACAGCAGAGAGTTTGGAAAGAAGCTGATGCCAGACGGTTGGCTGTGAAAACATCAGTTGCTTTGTTCTGGCATAATCTCGAGAGCTGCCTCCCTCTATCGCATAACTCGCTAAGGTAAATGGCGCCCCCGCAAATCCGATTAATGGAACTCGACTCTCTAAGGCCCCAAGCGCTTGACGGATGGCTTCCCCGGCATAGCCGAATGCTTCACCATCAACGGCTCGAAGCTCCACAATACCCATCTCTCCCCGAATGGGATTATCAATGACGGGTCCTTTGCCTTCGATAAATTCCAGATGAAGCCCCATGGCTTCTAACGGCAGCAAAATATCTGCAAAGATAATGGCCGCATCTAACTGAAAACGTTGAATAGGCTGGAGAGTGACTTCCGCAGCCAGTGACGGCGTTTTACAAACTTCTAAAATAGAATGCCGGCGGCGAATGGCCTGGTATTCTGCCATGTACCGCCCCGCCTGCCGCATAAACCACACCGGCGTCCGGTCCACTGCTTGACGAAGACACGCCTTTAAAAATCGATCATTCATGTGGGCATTCTACGAAGCACAAAATACGGAGTCAATGAACGAAGGAAGCCCTAGCCTCACATGCTTGCAATGAGTGTTCTGGTAATAGTTAGGATAAAGACCGCACGATTTGTGGGCCTAACGTTTCATAAATACGTTGAGAGTCTTTATGTACCGTATCCCATTCTGCTTCAGCCATCACCCAAGCATCATCTGGTTCCAGTTCAATACGATAATGCTGTTCATCTAGAGAGAACCATTCAAAATAGGGATGAGGGGGAAGCAAAGGGTGCGGATCAAAAGAGAGCAAACTCACTTTCCCAATGTGTGGAATGGCAAAATCCTCCAAAAACCCTCCAGCATGAGGATCATCGATAAATTTAGGATTTCTAAACTGAATAACTTGTCCGGCAAGATCATTATGTAATCCGCCAGCCAGACAAAAATCTACGACTCCTAATGCTGCAAAAGTGACTTGACCAACCACGACATCGCCAGAGCGATTGTCAAAGAATCCTTCTTTCACCCATCGAGCGTTCCCGAATTTTTGTGCCATACAGAAATCCCGTCTACAAAACTTAAGATAATGCTTGGGGCGCTGGAGTGAAATACGAGAGAGGAAACTACGGCTTACAGACAGGGCATTTAAGTTGGGATGCGGCATCTGTATTTTCCAGCGCATCTAATGCTGAATCTTTATCGGGATATTCTTCCCACCCACCTTCCCAGAAGTCAGACCGGTGCGGCACGGAAGGCACCTCTAAACATCGATCTTTATGGATCATCGCCTGATCAAGAGAGCGCTTGAGATGTATCCAATATCCCATCGTGTTCTTCCATATTCTATGCCTTTTCTCATAAATAAAGGGCATATTGTATGCATATAGAGAGTTTATCGTGAATGGAAGGAGAAAAACCAGGAAGGGATCTTAATCCTCGAGTAGTTGCCATTCATCTTTATCAATAAAGACTTTTTGGCCGGCCTCAAGCTTGGCCTTACCTTCCTTATCGAAAAATTGCATGTATCGCTCAATGCGATCCGCTTCATCAATACGCTCTTCTTTCATCATGCCTGTGGGCAATTTGAATCGACGAATAAGCACTGCCATTGCAAACCCTCCCTATTATTGACGAACGTTGAGTCTATAGGACTACCTAGGAAGCGTCAAGATCTTCAGGCATCATTCTCCCGTAATCCTAGGAGGGGCGATGCTTCCCTCACCGTATTGGCGGGACGAACTCAAATTCCTATATAATTTGGTGATTATCCTCTTGAGATTTCGTCTTTCATGAAAGGAGCCACGTCATGCCATTATATGAATATATCTGTGAAACCTGTGAACATGGGTTCGAAGCCATGCAAGCGTTGAGCAGCAAACCGGAAGAAACCACATGTCCAAAATGTCAAAAGACTCACTGCCGCCGCATCATGTCCTCCTTTGCCTCGAAAATTGTTGGCACCCATAAACCCGGCTTTGCTGAAGATAAAGCTTATGCCATGCACGATGAACGAATGGAAAAATTCAAGAAACTTCCACCCATCTCGGGGATGCGTGCCGCCCCAACCGAAGCCAACTCTCAGCCAGGGCCAGGCGAGTCATGGTAAAGAACCCGCCATTGGCCTAACAGAGCATTGACTGGCAGATTTCCCTCTACCTTTCTCGATCTCAATAATTTTCCTCTTGACATTCATTTCCTGAAACGGGAAAGATGCCTCGTTTTTGGCATTCATTTTCGCTGTATTGGCATTGCTCTTTTTGTCGCTGATCCTTACTCAAAAATTTTGAAAACCTTCGGAATCTTTTTTCTTGATGCTTCGACTTATACACAGAGATCAACCGATTTCCTTATTGGCCTTCGGCATGGCTGGATTAGTTGTCTGCTTACTCCTCCCCACCGCTCCTTTGTCTGCACAAAAAACATTTTCCACCCAACACCATAACAATCAAGAGGATTCCCCTCCTTCGAAAACAATTCTTCTCTCTGGGAACGGCCCTGAGCGATACCTCATGGAAATCCTTGCCGAGGCCTTTGAGCAAAAACATCCGTCGATTTCTGTGGATTTCTTCTGGCATCCAAATGCGAGACCGATCCGCATGTTGGAACTTGGAGAAGCCGATATCGCCATTACTGGAGAAAAAATCCCAGCTATGCGTTCCACGATGATGGCTCGGGATGGAATTGCCGTACTGACAAATTTTTCGAATCCCGTCAAAGAAATGACCTCTGAACAATTAGCGGAAGTCTTTTCAGGTAAACTTCGTTATTGGTCTGAGGTCTACGAAGAGGCCCCTCAAACCAAAATTGTGTTAGTCAATCGTTCAACGAACCAAAACATCAGACAGGGCTTTGAGGCACAGCTTAGGATTCCCAAGGGAATTCCACGAACAGCCTACCGTGCAGAAACTGAAAAGGAAGCGATTACCATGGTGAGTGGAAATCTTGAAGCTATCACGTTTGTCTCCATGACCCCTGCCCTTCGTGCCAAAGAAGATGGGGTTGCGATTAATCTCCTCTTCATTGATAAGGTTGAACCTGAAGTCCAAACCGTTCTTGATAAACGCTATCCTTTGCAACGGCCAATCATGCTCATTTCGAACACACAACCATCTGAGAACGTGTTGGCCTTTGAACAATTCATTCTCTCTCCAGAAGGCCAGCGTCTCGTCAAAAAAGGCCGATACTATCAACTCAGTGATCGCTAGAATAAAAGGAACGACAATTGGGTGCTGACCTGTTAGGATCCAGCGGATACAATTCACGACTCAAATTTTTCACGCGAACAACCTTCTATGTTTAATAAAGTCTTAGTGGCAAATCGAGGCGAAATCGCCATGCGCATCATCCGCGCATGCCGGGAATTCGGCATCGCCACCGCTGCCATTTATTCTGAAAGTGATGCGACTGCCATCTATGTCAAAAAAGCCAACGAAGCCTATTTGGTGGGTCCAGGCCCAGTACAAGGCTATTTAGATGCACGGCAGATTGTGGGATTGGCGAAACGTATTCGAGCGGACGCCATTCATCCCGGCTATGGCTTTCTGGCTGAAAATGCAGAATTTGCTAAGCTGTGTGAAGAAGCTGGCATCAACTTTATTGGTCCCTCGCCTTATTCCCTTGATTTGTTAGGCGATAAAGTGAAAGCTCGCGAACTCGCTATCAAAATTGGCGTTCCCGTCGTTCCAGGAACAGACGGAAGCGTCGACTCACTAGAGGAAGGACTCGCCTTTTCCCGAGGAGCGGGCTATCCCGTCATGGTGAAAGCCAGCGCAGGAGGTGGTGGACGAGGATTGCGAGTGGTGCGCTCGGATGAAGAACTCAAAGATGCCATGGAAGCGGGCGCTCGTGAAGCTCAAGCTGCCTTTGGCAATGGTGAATTGTTTATTGAAAAATATATTGAGCGGCCTCATCATATTGAATTCCAATTGTTAGCAGATAAAAACGGTTATGTGATTCATCTAGGAGAACGTGATTGCTCCATTCAACGGCGGCATCAAAAACTCATTGAAATTGCCCCTTCCCTTGTCTTGACTCCCCGCCTTCGCGCCGAAATGGGGGAAGCTGCCATTGCCATAGCTCGGGCCGCTCAGTTTTACAATGCCGGAACCATTGAGTTTCTCCTTGACCCCGATGGCCGCTATTATTTCATCGAAATGAATCCACGCATTCAGGTAGAACATACTGTCACGGAACAAATTACCACAGTTGATATTGTCCAATCACAACTCTGGATCGCCGCCGGACGTCCATTGGTCTTTGGCCAGCATGAGGTCAATCTTCAAGGATATGCCATCCAAACCCGGATCAATGCTGAAGACCCGCAAAATGACTTTCGACCCTCTTCAGGGAAAATCACCGCCTATCTTTCTCCAGGAGGAGTTGGTGTACGCATAGACGGCGCCGTCTATAAGGACTATACCGTCCCCCCTTACTATGATGCCCTGTTGGCCAAGCTCACCGTGCATGGCCGCACTTGGGATGAAACCGTCCGCCGGACCCATCGCTCACTTGAAGAATTTATGCTGAGAGGCGTCAAAACCACGATTCCATTTTTAACCAAAGTCATGGAAGAACCCGATTTCCGGGCCGGGCGGTTTGATACCAGTTACTTTGAAAACCATCCAGGATTATTTGATTATGAAGCAATGGAAGAACCAGAAGATTTAGTTGTTGCCCTTTCAGCGGTGATTGCCGCGTATGAAGGCTTATGAGTATCTTGGTCGACTTAACATTTGGCATCCGTTGAACATGTGAAAGGCTGCTTATGCCACGAAAATCAAAGAAAACCCAAAAACGACTGCATGCCGGACGTCCAGTTCCCAAGCGCATGAAAACAGACGCCCCTCCTGCACTGGACATTGAAGCGTCACCGAAACGACAAGTGTACTTAACGGATGTAGCCTTACGGGATGGGCATCAATCTTTATTGGCCACCCGTATGCGGACTGAAGACCTCTTGGCTGTCGGGACTGAATTAGATGAAGTCGGTTTCTGGTCTTTAGAAGTCTGGGGAGGCGCCACCTTTGATTCCTGCTTGCGATTCTTAAAAGAAGACCCTTGGGAACGCCTCCGTGCTTTTCGTCAAGCGATGCCAAAAACCCGGTTACAAATGTTATTGCGTGGCCAAAATTTAGTGGGGTATCGGCATTATGCCGACGACGTGTTAGAAAAATTCATTGAACTCTCCGCCAAAAATGGGATCGATGTCTTTCGTATTTTTGATGCCTTAAACGATATCCGTAATATCAAACCCGCCATGGAGGTCGTGAAAGCCTGCGGAAAACATATTGAGGCCACAATCTGCTACACAGTGAGTCCCGTACACAGTCTGAACCATTTTGTGGAACAAGCAAAACAACTGGAAGACCTTGGCGCAGACACCATTTGCATTAAAGATATGGCAGGATTACTGCCTCCGTTTGAAGCCTATGAGTTAATCAGCCGCCTGAAAGCAACCGTCCGCACGCCCATTCATCTCCATACCCATTACACCTCCGGCATGGCTTCGATGTCTGCGCTTATGGCTATCATGGGCGGTCTTGATATTTTAGATACTGCTTTATCACCTTTATCCGGCGGCACCTCTCATCCCCCAACAGAATCCTTTATTGCCGCACTTCGCAACACCCCTTATGACACCAAACTCAATCTGCAACAACTGGCGCAGCCTGCCGAGAAACTTCGAAAAGCTCGAAAACGCTATCGGCAATTCGAAAGCGATTTCACTGGCGTCGATACCGACATCCTGCTTTCTCAAGTGCCAGGCGGCATGCTCTCGAATTTGGCCGCCCAATTGGCTGAACAAAACGCGCTGGGAAAAATCAAAGAAGTGTTGGAAGAAATTCCACGCGTTCGAAAAGATATGGGCTATCCCCCTCTGGTCACGCCCACGAGCCAAATTGTGGGAACACAAGCCACGCTGAATACTTTGACCGGCGAACGGTATAAGGTCATTACCAATGAAACCAAGAATTACTTTCAAGGCTTATATGGGAAACCCCCTGGAACCTTGAACTCAAAAATCCGGCATAAATCGTTAGAAGGCGACAAACCGGTGTTAGGGCGGCCAGCCGACAATCTCGATCCGGAACTTGACGATGCCCAACAAGAATTAGTCGGGAAAGACATCCCTGAAGAAGATATTTTATCTTATGCTTTGCTGCCTTCTGTTGCCTTGCAATTTTTTGATGAACGGGAGAGAGGGGAACTCAAACCAGAGCCCTTGCAACCACAATCAGAGAGCGGGCCCGCGGTTGCCCACGATTTACATTTGGCTCCGATTGAATTCAAAGTCACGGTCCATGGAGAGTCCTACCATATTCGTGTCTCCGGATCCGGACAGACAATTGATGGCACCAAGCCCTATTACATTAAAGTGAATGACAAACTTGAAGAAGTCTATCTTGAGCCTATCCAAGAAGTGTTAGCCGGTGCTCCAGATGCTCCTCCAACATCCACCTCAACGAAGCAAGAAGGTCGGCCTAAACCATCACAAGCCGGAGACGTCACAACACCCATGCCGGGCCGTGTGGTCAAAATATTAGTGGCTCAAGGTGATACGGTAAAGGTCGGCGACCCCTTACTTGTCGTGGAAGCCATGAAAATGGAAAATCGCGTTCAATCTCCTATCGATGGAACGGTCATAACGATCTTCATTAAAGAAGGCGATGAAGTCAATCCGGACGAAACCCTGATTCATCTGGAATAATGAGATGGAGTCATGTCATCGTTTTCATCCTGTGGTCCTTCCTCTTTATGGGATGTTCGTCTTCTCATCTGTTCCCTCCTTGGATTGAACTCATCCAACGAGTTCCTTTTCACACCCTCACCGTCAATGATCACCGTATGGCCTACCTGGATGTTGGCGAAGGCCAACCAATTATTTTCATCCATGGCTTCGGCGGATCCATGTGGCATTGGGAATATCAGTATATCCCCTTGGCTCACCACCATCGGGTGATCATCCCGGACCTCATCGGATCCGGACTATCTGATAAACCTGAAACCGTTTACAGCCCGGAACAACTTTTGCGTTTTTTTGTAGAATTTATGGATCGCCTGGAGATTACACAGGCCACCTTGGTCGGCAACTCCATGGGAGCAGGACTGGCCATGGCCATGGCATTGGACTACCCTAGTCGCGTCGCGAAACTTGTCCTCATTTCTGGATTTCCCCCTCGTGTTGAGGAAAGCGTCGCCTCACCGGAATATCGCCGGCTTTTATCATATCGTCCGCCGTTATGGTTAGCCACTATCGGCAATCAGGTAGCTGGTCGAGGGACCACAGAACGATTCCTGAAAGAAATGGTCTACGATCCTTCGCTGATCTCCGCGCCTGTCATTGAACGATCATTTCACAATCGTCAACGAGAAGGCTTGCTCACACCCCTCTATTCATTATTAGATCATCTTGAGAGTTGGGAGGCTCAATATGGAGAACGTCTGGCAAAGATCTCCCACCCTATCTTAATTCTCTGGGGAGATCATGACCGCGTCTTCCCAGCAGATGTCGGAAGGCAACTCAAGGATCTAATCGTTCAAGCTGAATGGCATATCATTCCGGAAGCAGGCCATCTACCTCAATGGGAGCAACCTCAGATCGTCAATCCGCTTATTTCAGCATTTCTGGAAAAACAAACACCATGACATTTTCTGACCATTTACGAGAAATAGCTCAACCCATTTGGGACGCACAATTGCATCATCCATTTGTGACCGCCTTAGGAAAAGGGACACTCCCCAAGAGAAAGTTTCGATATTACATTTTGCAAGATGCACGGTATTTAGAGGAACTGGCCAAGGTATTTGCCGCCGGAGCCCAAAAAGCAGCCGATACCGAGACAGCCCTTCGCTTTGCCAAATTAGTGGAAGAAACGATCATTGTTGAACGAAGTCTTCACAAATCTTATGGACAACGTTGGAAATTATCCGCGCAAGATATGCATTCGACGCCGCTGTCCCCGACGAATTATGCCTATTGCCGCCACATGCAAAGTGTGGCTCAAACCGGCAGTCTTGGAGAAATCACGGTCGTGGCGTTGCCATGCGCCTGGATTTATTGTGAGGTGGGCCAACACTTATTACGTCAGGGCCTGCCAAAATCCTCTCATCCCTATCGTGAGTGGCTAGAACTATATGGATCGCCAGATTTCGCCCGAGTGGCAGCGTGGATGCGGTCAATTGTGAATCAATGCGCCAATACTGCAGGGAAAGCCGAAAAACTGAGAATGGAGGAGGCCTTTCTTATCAGTTCACGATATGAATGGATGTTTTGGGACATGGCCTGGCGTGAAGAACAATGGCCCGTATAGCTCAGACTTCAAAAAATGTCATAATCCTCTGAAATTCAACAAGCGACCTTTTACATTACAATCACTATTTTCCGCACACAATATTCTTCAACTTCTTTTTTCTCACTAGGCCGCTATCCATGAAAAGTAGATACCTCCTTACTCTCCTTTCTTTCTTGGCGTGCGGGACACCTTTCTTCAGCCCTTTTCCAGCCTGGAGTCAAACAAAAGACAGCATCGGCATTCAACCTCTTCAAAAAATCAGGGAAATGCCCATTCATAAACTCATTCCTCCCTCTGTGTCTCCACTTTTTTCCGCACATGAGATGGAACATTTTCTTCAGCGATTAGAAGGGACGCCGCCTAATTGGACTCAACAGCATCACGCGGACATCACGAAACAAAGCGAAAACCTGTTTCAATTTAATCGCCAACGAGATGCCGCACGAAGGACCAAGAAGGAAATACTGGCGCAGCCAATTGCGTTTCTGTGGACGGGCATACTTAGGCAATTCTTGCCTGAGTATGAAGGGTTTTCTCTTGCATTAGGGCCAAAACTCACGGCCACATCATGGGGCACCATTCGCTTTAAGCCTGGAATCCTTCCAGACTATCTCATTGCCATTCCAACGTCTGAGACTCGAAAAGAACTTCTCATCAGGCAACAACAAGGGGAACAGATTGAGATTACGATCGTATGTATTGGTACCTTGATTCCAGAAGAATCCGTGATCTACGCATTTTCGCATGACAGCCCCCATGAAGGAATGATTTTACCTGTCGTTTCCATTCAGAGGTTGCTGTATGTCCTTCAACCATCATAAGCACTGGGACTTACATTCCTCCCTCATTCTTCCGAAAACCCATTCTATGGATGACCCAAAGCTTCGCCCATCATCAACACAACATCTGCTCATCACACGCTGGGCCCCTGTCCTCTTCTATTGCAGCATCATTGTATACCTCTCCTCCCAATCCTATCCGGACCTTCATATTCCTTCATTTTTATCGGGCGTCAATGATAAACTTGTTCATGCCATTGAATATGGCATTTTAGGAATCTTGCTCTATCGAGCCTTGTACCAACGAGAGAGAACCATCGGACGCATAGGCTTGGCAATCATAGGGGCAGTGGCCTTTGGAATATCCGATGAAATACATCAGTGGTTCGTTCCTCAACGGCATGCCGATATATGGGATATTGTCGCTGACTCATTGGGGGCAGCATTCTTTATTTTCATCTGGGTCTTCATCACAGAAAAATTTGGCTTACGTAACACACCTCATGAAGTCAGGAGGAAATAGACACATGAAGACAGAGGGAGAAAATTTTCTTGTTTCTTCATGACGACATAGTGTAACCACTTGCAGAAAACGACAATAAATGAATACCCTTTTGCATTCTA
Source organism: Nitrospirales bacterium (assembly GCA_965223295.1). Classification (GTDB taxonomy): domain Bacteria; phylum Nitrospirota; class Nitrospiria; order Nitrospirales; family UBA8639; genus Nitrospira_E. Next base: position 1,042,900 of record CBDCWC010000002.1, read on the forward strand.
TTATAAACAAGCTTTCCGCTCCCCTCACTAAACAAGAAGGCGTCACATACCTTTTTGTCATGATGCTCGTTGTCATGATGAGTATTTCCCTTATGGGAGTTACCCAACAATGGTCAGTCATTTTGAAACGAGATCAAGAGGCTGAGCTGCTGTTTCGCGGAACCCGCATTAAGGAAGCCATCGAACGCTATGTCGCAGACTATGAAGTTCAAAAGGCTACGAGACCAAATCAGTGGCCTCGCACCCTTGAAGATCTCACAAAGAAAAGCCCCAAACGCTATTTACAGGTTGCCTACACCGATCCTATTACAGGAAAAGACTTTGACCTTATCAAAGTAGGGGATCAGCTACATGGCGTTCGTAGTACCAGCACCGATGTCCCCTATGACCAAGTTCACTTTAAAAATGTGAAAACATATCAGGCTATTCGGTTTGAATCGACAGGCGGTAGCAGTGGCTGCCAACCCAATGCTGTCAATCCCCTTGTTCAACAGAATTGTCTTCCATCCAACAATGAAACGGCTCCCTCGGCAGACCCGCCAGAATTGAGTCCCAGTCAAAACCCAAGTGCTCCTTCGCTCTAAAAGAAGTTTTGGAAAGACCCTGGCTTTTTTTGAACGATATTGTCGGACCCAGTAACGATTTCTGTGAATTTCTTTGCAAGGACTCTTCTCAAATCGCTTATTTTCCCTATATTTTCTTTGTTTAATATTGAAATACCAGCATCCGATAAGGAAAAGAAGCCGGGCTGTGTAACTAGCCCACACCCAAGAAATATGCTATATTGGAGGGGTTTTTAGCTTAATTGCATTCCCCCGCCAAGCATTCACAAAAAGGACCTCACATCATTCTAATGCCTACGCTTTTTCGGATTGGGACAATTTTTTGTATATCGCTCTTTGTCGCCTGTGCGACACAAGAGTTGCAACTCGGAGAGGAACTAGAAAAAGAAGGGAATTGGGATGGAGCCGTGGCAGCTTATCGGGAAGCCTTCCGTCAAGACCCCTTCAACAAAGAGCTGGAAGAAAAGCTTTCACATGCCAAATCTCGCGCAGCCGAACAACACTTTGCTCAAGGACGTGCATGGCTCAAACAACGCCAAGTTGCTGAAGCGTTGCAGGAATTTCAAATCGCTCTGGGATTAGATCCTGAGAACCCCGAACATCATGCTGCACTCAATGATGCCTGGCGGCTAAAAACAGCCAGACAGACCCTTCTTGATGCCAAGCACATTGAAAATTTGGGGAGATTTGATGAAGCACTCGCCCTCTATGAGACAGCGGTAGAACTGGACCCTTCCTTAGCCGAAGCCGTTGATGGCATTACCCGGGTTGTTCAACAACAACAAAAGATTGAGACCATCGGCGATTCAGCAGAGCCTGTGACCCTGCGCTTTCAAAATACTCGGCTCAAACAAGTTTTTGAAATTCTGGCCCGAACGGCCAATATCGATATCTTATTTGACAAAGATGTGAGAGATGACTTGGTGACAATTTTTACCAAGGACACACCATTTATCGAAGCGCTCAATCTGATTTTGACCACAAATCAGTTATTCGCGAAACGTGCCGGTCCCGACCGTTTGTTAATTATTCCTGATACCAAACAAAAACGGGAACAATATGAGGACCTGCAAATTCGCACATTTTATTTGTCCAACGCCAAGGCAAAGGACATGGCCAATCTCTTACGGACAATCTTGGAAACCAAACGGGTGTATGTAAATGAACCCCTCAATACCGTCGTGATCCGTGATCACCCTCAAAAAATTGCCTTAGCTGAGAATGTGATACTGGCCAATGACCGCCATGATGCAGAAGTCGTTTTGGACCTGGAAGTGTTAGAAGTCAACAGAACAAAAACCAAGCAAGTTGGCTTGAATTTTGCCAAACAAGCGGGATTTGGGATCTTTCCTGACGGAGTCGGTGACTTCTCAACCGCTGCACAGACTTTCACATTTCAAAATCTCACAAGCATCGGACAAGATTCTTATTTGTTTACCTTTCCCAGCAGTATCTTAATGGATTTCTTCAAACAAGAATCTGACGCCAAAACCCTGGCAAATCCCAAGCTTCGGGTGCTCAACAATGAAAAGGCTTCGATCAATATTGGAGACAAACAACCCATTCTCTTGTCCACTACAAATGTGTTGCCAGGCCAAGCCACGACCGGAGCACTCTCTACAACCTCAACCGTGACATCCATCGAATTTAAAGATACCGGGATTAAATTAACTGTCGAGCCGACGATTCACTTAAATAATTCTATTACCCTCCGCCTCCAAGTTGAAGTCACCCGGTTAGGTGATCGCGTAGTCCTTCAAGCTGACCCAGAAATTTCGCAATTTCGATTTGGCACGAGAACAGCCGACACGGCTCTGAGCATGCGGGATGGAGAAACCGTGGTCCTGGCCGGGCTTATTCAAGAAGAAGATCGACGTTCACGCGAAGCTATTCCAGGTGTTGACGACATTCCAGGTGTCGGCGACCTTCTCAGTAATAGCAATAGCGACAAGATTACGACCGAAGTGATTGTCGTCATTACACCCCGTATTGTACGAGTTCTGAATCCTCCACAATTGGTGAAGCAAACATTGTGGTCTGGCACTGCCAAACAATACAACACGAAACCACTGTTTTCACACTACCAGCCTGAACACATGGCGTTTCTTGATGAGTCTCAAGGAGACGAGACGAGTCCAACAGCCCCTACGGTTTCTCCAAATAATGAACCCTTTTCTGACAGTCCGACTGTTGATCAAGAACCAACTGGCCCTGAACCAGAGGCCCCCAGCCCCCCAGAGCCTGATGTGTCAGGACTTCAGATTCTTCCAGCTGCAGCGTCATTCAAAATTGGAGAACCCATTTCGTTGACCTTACAAGGGCAAAACTTTTCCGCTGCCGAACAAGCATCCCTAACGCTCACCTATGATCCAGCCATCCTAAGATTCAAAGAAGCGACTCAAGGACCTTTTTTAACAGGACAGCAGGAGCCTCCAAGCCTTACTGTTTCGGCAGTGCCAAACACCGGACAATTGGTGATCCAGATGGGTGAACCGGGAAATCCCGTACAAGGAAGTGGACCATTAGCCTCGCTCGAATTTGAAGCGATCGGAACAGGAGCATCAACTATTCAGATTCAAAATCCGACTCTGTTAGAAGCCAACGCCCAACCCGTGCCAGTCGTGGTGCAACATGGAAGAGTATTGGTGGAATAGACCCGCCACCATGCGTGGCGTGACATTAATTGAACTGTTAGTCACCTTGGTCATTATGTTTATCTTAGCCTCTGTGGCTCTCCCATTCACTAAGGTGAGCGCCAAACGTTCACAAGAATTGGAGTTACGGCAAACCTTGAGATCACTCCGTATGTCCATTGATAATTTTCGACGAGATTGGGCCAGAGATGGCGGGACATTGTTGGGCCCCTTGTGCATCAAAAATCAACTTACTTGCAAGGAAGAAACAGGCGTCACTGGATATCCGAAAACCCTTGAGACCCTCCTAAAGATCGAATTAACTGGAGAAGAAGCACAAGCTGGAGAACAGTCAAGTATTCGACGGTATTTGCGAAAGATTCCCCTTGACCCTCTGACAAATTCTACCGAATGGGGGCTTCGCTGTTACCAAGATGAGCCCGATGAATCGCGATGGTGCGGAGAGGACGTTTTTGACGTGTATACGACCAGCGATAGAAACGCAATGGATGGGACACCCTATCGTGAATGGTAATGGGATCTTTTGTACTTATTGGCAAAAAAGGTTACACTTTACTCGAACTCATGATTGTCGTGGCAATTGTCGGGATCTTGGTATCTTTGGCTATTCCCAACTTTCAACAATCGGCCATGAAAGCGAAAGAGGTTGCCCTGAAGCAGAATCTTTTTACGATGCGTGCCGTTATTGACCAATATTACGCTGATCGTGGAGATTATCCCGACAGCTTGGAATCCTTAGTCGAAGACAAATATTTGCGGTCCATTCCTCTGGACCCATTTACCAAATCGTCAACGACATGGACCGAAATTTTCGAAGAGCAGGAAGAGGGAGACGACTCACCTCCTGGTGTCTATGATATTAAAAGTGGGAGTGATGACGTCGCCCAGGACGGCACTCCCTACAAAGATTGGTAGGTTCTGTTATGAAACGTTCTCATTTACAACATTTTATCTTAAGTGGAACTTTAATCTTTGCGTTAGAGGCCTGTGTCCACAAGCCATCAAAAACCATGAAATCTGAAACCCCAATTGAGGCCGCCTCGCCGCTTCCTCAACCTCCTCAACAAGGAAGCTTTTTACGGGAAGCCCGCCTGGAAACAGAAAATTTGCGAGCGGAACTGGCTAGCTTAAAAATTCTCATGGCCAAGCAAGCAGGAGAACTCCGATCGTTGCGGAAGCAATCGCAATCCGTCCAGCAACGGGAACAGGAGCAAGGACAACAAATGCAAAATCTTCGCAGTCAGCTTTTGACTGCACAAGCTGAACGGGATCAGTTGCGAAAACACAACATGGAGTTAGAGGGACAAGTCGCGAATACCCCCGATACATCGCAATTGGTCACAGATATTCAAGCTTTACGCAGCTCGTTTCAAAAAGTTATGACGAGTCTCAAGGGGTTGAGTTCAGATATCACACTCATTAAACGCGACATGCAAGTCACGAACAAAAACGGCAAGCCCCGACCGATCAAAATAGCCAAACATCTGCCTTCTGCGATCTCACCTATCAAACGCTCGCCCGATGCCAATGGGCGTATTACCATTCAAGAGGGAGACACGCTATGGCACCTAGCCCGAGCCTATCGTGTGCCTGTCAACCAATTGCGAGAATGGAATAACCTGACTTCGGATCTAATTATGACCGGGCTTCATCTCAAAGTTGCTGACCCGGCTGACTCCCAGGTCTTGGCTCCAGCTCATGTGAAGGGGCCAACAGAAGTGGTCATTCCCGTTGTCCAACATGAAACGGTTGAAGCCCCCAGCCAAGAAACTCCTCAAGTCACCAGTAAGCAACCTGAAGAAATCCCCTCGGCGTCAACACATATTCTTTCAATCGGTAATAGTCCTCAAGTAGATTCTGATGAGTCCCCCTAGTGCCTAGTTTTCATTACAGAGCTGCTCGTCCCGATGGAAGCATTATTGAAACAGATGCGGAAGGCGAGACTCCTCGTGCCATTCGTTCACAATTAGAATCTCAAGGCCTCTTAGTTCTTGATTTGAGTGGATCAGGAACAAGTCGCAGTCTCTCATTCACACAACGAAAACGTGCATTAGCCCCGCGGGACTTCCTGGTGTTCAATCAGGAATTTTTGGCATTAGTCAAAGCCGGATTGCCCATGTTGCGATGCTTTGATCTGCTAACCGACCGGATTGGACAGGGAGGGTTTCAGCAAGCCCTGCAGTCCGTGCGCGAAAGTATCCGAGGTGGAGCTTCTATATCCGAATCGATGGCCATGCACCCAACATATTTTCCTGAACTATATCAAGCGTCGCTCCGAGCCGGAGAGCAGGCAGGAAATTTGCCGGAAGTCCTAAAACGCTATATTGACTATTTAAAAATGCTTATCGGGGTCCGCGAGAAAGTGGTGAAAGCCACAATTTATCCTGTGTTTTTGTTAGGATTTGGTCTTTTGGTCACTTTGGGGCTGTTATTTTTCGTCCTCCCCTCATTCGCAGAAGTGTACAAAGAAAGTCGAGTGGAATTGCCTTGGGCGACACAATTGCTGTTGGACCTCACCAGTTCAGCAGGTCAATGGATTCCAATACTGTTCATCCTCCTGGGAATCACGGCCGTATGGTTTTATTGGTGGCGAACGACTCCTCAAGGGCAATGGCGCCTGCATTGGTTGTTCCTCAATGCTCCCGTTTTCGGCCCATTGTTTTTGAAAAACCAGGTCATTCGTCTGACCAGAACCCTTTCCACCATTTTGGGCGGAGGCATTCCTTTATTATCCGCACTTGAAGTCACGGCTCAATCCATGCCCAATAAAGTCTTTGCAAAAGCCCTCAACGCGGTCATCACTCAAGTTCGAGAAGGCGCAAGCCTCTCTGCAGCCCTTAAGAAAGAAAAATTTCTTCCGAGTCTGACATTAGAAATGATCGAAGTCGGCGAAACAACCGGGTCACTAGAAACCATGTTGTTTGAGGTCGCAGAATTTCATGAGGGTGAATTAGACTTTGAATTGTCCCGCATGATGACCTGGATTGAACCCATCTTCATCATTGCAATTGGTATCATTTTGGGCGGAGTCGTGATTGCCCTCTATCTTCCGATCTTTCAAATGGCCGGAGCTGTCTAACAACAGTCTTACTGAAAATATCGCTATGACCACACCTGTTAAACGCTTGCCTTTCGAAGAGATCTTAGTCAAAAAAGGTCTGATCTTAGAGCGCGAAAAAGACACGCTCCTGGAGACAGCCAAGACTTCCAACCAAACCCTCTCCTCGCTACTGCTGGAACGTGGCACCTTAACCGAAGACTCGATGGGACAAATATTGGCAGACCAATATGGGTTACCTTGGAATGATCTACAAGAATTCCGAATCCCTGCTGGCCTCATGGAATCTATTCCGGTTGAACTCATGCACCGATATGAATTTGTCCCCATGGACAAGGAAGGGGACGTCCTCACGATTGCCATCGCCAAACCTCAAGATCTCCGGATGATTGATGAGTTGGAACACCAGCTAGGTTTTGAGTTGCAATTAGTCATCTCCTCCAAATCGGCAATCCTCGATGCCCTAAGCAATAGTGAAGGAAACAGTCAAGTCCTCACCCGCATTAAAGCTGAATTAGATCCTGTACTCATTAAAGAAGATGAAAAGGGTGAAGAAATTCTTTCCGTTGAACGGATTACCCAAGACCTCAGCCCCGTCGTCAAACTCGTCAATACGATTATTTTAACCGCTCTCCAAAAGCAGGCGAGTGATATCCATATTGAGCCAACCGACAAATCGGTGGACGTCAAGTTTCGCATTGACGGTGTCCTCTATTTAGCCATGGAACCGTTTGATACCGGGATACACCCTTCTTTGATATCCCGGCTCAAAATCATGTCCGAGCTGGACATTGCTGAACGTCGAACGCCGCAGGACGGCCGGTTTAAGTTATTGCTGAATCAGCGCACGATTGATTTTCGAGTCTCTATTCTCCCAAGTGTGTATGGCGAATCTGTGGTCATCCGAATTTTGGATAAACAACATGTCTCGGCTGGCGTCCAAGGTCTTCGTCTTGAAGCCTTAGGCTATACAGGTGAGGACCTTCGGCGATTTCGACGGGCCATTACCAGACCTTATGGCATGGTCTTAGTTACAGGGCCAACCGGAAGTGGAAAAACCACCACACTCTATGCGGCATTGAATGAAGTGCATAGTGATGAAGACAAAATCATCACAATTGAAGATCCAGTGGAATATCAACTCAAAGGCATTGTGCAAATTCCGGTGAATGAGAAAAAGGGCTTGACCTTTGCTCGCGGACTACGTTCCATTTTACGGCATGATCCCGACAAAATCATGGTCGGAGAAATTCGCGATCTTGAAACCGCGCAAATCGCGATACAGTCGGCCTTGACGGGCCATTTGGTGTTCACGACCGTCCATGCGAATAACGCCTTTGATGTTCTGAGCCGCTTTGTCAACATGGGCATTGAATCCTATAATTTCGTGGCCTCTTTAAGCTGTATTCTGGCTCAACGGCTCGTGCGCTCTATTTGCTTGCATTGCCGAGTGCCCGTTGAAATTGACCCAGCTCAATGTCAAGAATCAGGGATTGAGTATGATAACGTGAAACACCATACGTTTTTTGAAGGAAAAGGATGCAATGAATGCAACGGCTTAGGATTTAGAGGTCGAAAAGCTATTACAGAATTTTTGGATATGCCCGATTCGATTAAAGAAATGGTGTTAAGCGGGAAATCGTCTTCTGAAATTCGAGTGACCGCGATCGCGCAAGGCATGACCTCCTTACGGCAAGCTGCATTAGAAAAGGTATTCCGGGGAGAGACAACCCTGAAAGAAGCGAACCGCGTGACACCTGTTGAAGAAGTATTATGAACCTGACCCCAATAAAGAAACCCACTTTTGCGCTCTCCATTTCCGAAGACGCCTTGTACTTAATTGAAGCCAAAAAATCCTGGGGGGCAACACGATTACGTCAAATAAGACAGGTCCCGCTGCCAGCAGGAGTTGTTCGCCTTTCCTCTGCAAAACTTAATATTGAACATGAAGAAACGTTTGTTGAACAATTACGCATTCTGGTCGAACCGCTAAAAAGGCCCCTTTCCATAGCGGTAAGCCTTCCCGACCTCTGTGCCAGGACCAATGTGTTTGATTTTTCGACCTTTCCGTCGAAAAAAGCTGAGCAAACAGCTTTATTGACCTGGCGATTCCAACAAGACTTAAAACTTGATACGGCTCAATCCCGCCTGTCCTATAGCACATATGCGTCAGAATCCCGTGTTGAGACGTCGAAAGGCAACAGTTCAAAAGAGGTTCGCGTCTTAGGAACAGCTTTACGCAACGAAATTGTCGAGCAATATGAACGGGTCTGCTTAGACGTCAACCTCATGCCCATTTCTATTAGCATTTCTGGTCTTGATATTTTCGATCTCTATCATGACACCATTCAACAAGCGTTAAAGGCCCACAACCGGGGAAGCCTCAAGTTTGCAACTGAAGGCATGTTTCTCTTTATTAGTCATTGGGGATTTACATTTCTGGCTTTCAATGAGGGATGTCCAAATTTCATCCGCACCAAAGCTATGAGTATTCGCCCAGATCCAAAAGGGGCCTTAGAGTTTATGACGCTATCTGGACTGGAACAACAAGCAACTCCTTCTCAACACTCAGCAGAGACTAGGCAGACAGCAACTGAGCAACATTCGCAAACCGGAGAAAACCAGACCATCCCCTATCCTCCTTATACGGCCAAAAAAGCGGAAAAAGAAATTTTGGCCACGCTTCAATATTATTTTGAAACCTTTCAGCAAGATGCTTCTCTCATCTCGACAACCAATCTTTTTGTCGTCAGCGACTTGGAACATGGACATTTATTGTTGCCTGCTTTCGAGGATATGGAACAGACCGCAAAAGTCAGCGGATTGAACGCTTCACCTATCCACGTCACCCATCTCGCCTACCCTAAGCATTTGGCGAAAAAGAAACGCCGGGTCTCGCAAGAATCGACTATCTGGTCGGCTCTACCCGGGTACGCGAGCCTGCAGGTGGCATGATGGTTCCACGAGTTCACCCCAACCTTTCTGCTCCTGGCATCAGACACCTCACGATGACCCAATTCTGGCTCAAGGTCATCATGGCAGTAGGCATTGCCCTTGCTCTATCTTTCTGGTGGCTGGGCTCTACGTTGCATGAACAAATCGATGCCCTAGAATACCAAACGAATGTAGTTCACTCACAAACAGCTCAAATGAAATCTGCCGCTCAATCAACTGGAATAGACTTGTCGAACCAAGCTATCCAAAACATTCCCGGGCAAATCTCCTTTGTGAAACTGGTGCGGGGACGCGTCGGTTTTTCATGGACACAATTGCTGAGTGACTTAGAAACCACCGTCCCAACAAACCTAATCATGAGCGCCGTCTCTCTGGATGAAAAAACTAACGTGGTTCTCCTCAACGGCTCAACCCCGTCACTTCAGGATTTAAATCAGCTCATTCATCAGTTGGAGCAACATCATGCATTTAACGATGTCATCTTGACCCAGCATGCCAATAAAAAAAGGAAACAGACGAAAGGACACCCACCGATCACCTTTTCCATGAAAGTTTCCTATGATCCGAATCATCGTCAGACAAAACCTCGTACCTCTTAAAATATTATGATTCCTCTACAAATATTTCAGCAATCTAAAACAACCCTCTTACTCTCACGGTATTTGATGCCTTTGCTTGGCTTGGCTGGACTGGCTACAGCAGCGGCGATTGCCATGTATGCACTGGTGTTGTACCCTGCACAAACCCAGTTTGAACAAGCGTCGGTAAACTTTCGTGACGCCCAACAGATCAACAAACAAACCCAAGTCGCCAAACAGACTCAAGTCATCATCAACACAACATGGAAGGGCCTTTCAAATTATCGAGAGTTCACAGATCTGAGTTTAGAGATCGCGGACTTGGCGAAACACAACCATGTGAGCATTCCTGGCATGGGCTATGACTTCAAACCTCTCTCCAATAAATTGGCCGCAAAAGGCACATTTGGCTTCGAAGCACAAGGCAAGTACGCATCTATACGTAAGTTTATTTACGAATTAGAAAAACGTTGGCCATACCTCTTTATTGAAAAATTGTCTGTGGAGCGTTCTAAGAAAAATCGAGGCGTGATCTTTAGAATGACTGTTTCCACATTTCTCAAAGAATTTCCACAAAACCTGAAGAAGTCAAAAGCCTGATGACCAACCAACAAAAAGGACTCCTCCTCGTGGGATTGTTAGTCGCGTGGGGAGGCGTCACCATCTACCAAGTGTCTGATTTCTCCGGATCGAGTTCGACCTCACCTTCCTCAAACATGTCAACACAATTAACCAGCCTGCCTTCGATCAAAGAACTCTCTTTAGAGGAATCTTTTCCCAATTCAAGGAATTCTGTGACATTCACCCAACCACGTAACATTTTTGCTCCAATGAGGAAACGAAAAGTCGTTGTCAAGAAAAAGAAACCCAAGGAAACTTCATCATCAACACAGACAATGGCAGCACTTCCTCAAACCCAACCTCCAAAAGGTCCTTCTCCTGAAGATCTTGCCGCGCAACGCGCACGACAACAACTCAACCAATTTCGCTTTCTGGGATATCTAAAGAAAGGAGGGGAAAGTCAGGCATTTCTCACCAAGGGACAAGCCATCTACATTGTGAAACAGGGAGAAATGCTGGACGGTCAGGTCCAAGTCAATAAAATCGAGCCTGAAACGATCGTTCTCTCGACTCAAGTTTGGGAAACCGGAAGCCAAGTTCAAGCCACTATTCCTCTAACACCGGAAACCTGAATTTTACACCCGTAACATAGATATTTCCCCATGTACCCTGTTAAGCTTGGAGATGCTTCCATTCGGCAAACCACACAAAAAATGCCTTAATTTTCAAGCCACAATGGGAATGTTGAACCATGAAGATATCAAGAGCCATATTTCGCAGGAAGCCCTTGGCGATCAACAACATCGGATCGGTTCAAAAAAGTCCGTCCGGCAAGGCCACAGCCATGTTTGCGCGCGGAGGGTACTGGCACGACCTAAGCACAAAAAAATGGCGGGAACGCCGCTAGCAGCTTTTTTCAACAGACCCACAATGTATCCTCTTTTACTGCTAATCATAGGTATCATGATGTGGCCTTCCCAGGCATCCACCGCAATGTTTCGCTGCTATGATCAAGTGGGCTCACAAATCTTGACCGATAATCCCGCCCAACTAACCGACTGTATACAACTGAAGTCCTCGATCATTTCATCATCCCAAGAATACCAAAATCTTCCCCAACCAGCCCCGGCTCCAGATGCCCTCCCTGCCCAAGGATATTCAGAATATTCTGAGCCCCAGACATCAGAACAACACAATCAAGGGCCACACTCCGAGACAGATCTGAACATTCCACTAGAAAAAATTGGCGGCTCATTCATTGCTCAAGCCATCCTCAATAAGGGACGTGCCGCTAGACTGATCGTGGACACGGGAGCTTCGATGACCGTCCTGTCAACCAACATCGCCATTGATCTTGGCATTCTTGGAACAACTGATAATGAATTGCTCACGGTTAATACCGCTGGTGGTTCAGTACAAGTTAACATGAACTATCTCCGCTCTCTCAATGTTGGAGAAGCAGAAGCCCAGCATGTCGCCGTGGCGATTCATGACCTCCCAGATATCCCTGAACAAATCGATGGTTTGTTAGGCATGTCTTTTCTGAAACATTTCCTGGTTACCTTAGACGCTGAGCATTCCCGCTTAATCCTTCGTTCTAAACCTACCCCCTAAACACAAATTTGCCCAATCGGGCAGTCTTCTTTCACAGCCAAAACGCAGCAACAGGAGAGAAAAGGTTTATTCTTGAGCAGGAAGGGGGGGAAGCGCGCCCAAATGAGAGAATGAATCAACGTTCCGCAACAAAGAATCCTGTCGTAAGCGAAAGTCACCTTCCTCTACGTTCACAAAGCCTGGAGAAAGGTTGAGATCAGTGGCACCAGCACGTTCAGGAGCAGGAGTCTGCTTCGTTCCTTGCATCAGATAATTACCCTTGTTGTCGTACAGAGCATTAAACGCCAAGGTCGTCTGACTTTGTGGAGAAAAGACTAACCCCGCCGTACTATAGCCAATAATATTGCCACGAACGTCAGCCGTTGCTTGATCCTGAAAAGCAATGCCGCCGCCATTTCGAACGAGGGTGTTCTGAATCATCGTCGCTTTAGATTGATCTGTCATGAGCACGGCTTCAAAGAGACTATTCATGATGACGTTTTTTTGAAGCGTCACCTCTGAGATCCCTCCAAGAACGACTCCATGATCGTTCCCATAAATCCTATTGCCTGTTAACCTCCCTGTTGAATTGGCAAAAGCTACGCCAGTCGTCTCGCTTTCCCCAATGATGCAATCTTCAAGGTGGACATTTTTTACTTGTTGACTAAAGATCATCCCCTCCACCCGTACCTGCTTGAGATGAACTCCGCTTCCATTAAAGATTCCAACACCCAACCCACCATGCTGAATAACCGTCAAACCTTGTATCGTCACATTAGTAGCGCCGTATGGCCATTTGCCGATATGAAGTGAACCGACTCGTTTTTCTCCCAGGATGATGACACGATCTAGCCCTTCGCCAATAATGCGTAAATGGTCTTTACTATGCACCGTGACATCTTCAGCATACCTCCCAGCCTTAATCAAAATGGTATCGCCAGATGAGGCCTGCTCAATAGCGTCTTGAATCAAGGTAAATTGCCCAGATCCATCTCGAGCCACATGCCAAACTTTTGCTGATTCAGTTGATGATTTTTGGGGGCTGGGAGAACTCGCCAACAGCCATCCAGGAAAGAAGAATATGATAGAAAGAACAACAAAAAGCAGAGGGATTTTTTTCACAATACATGACGAAATGTTCATAATGAACCCAAAGATGACTGAACAGAATAGATAAGCAAACAAGAAAAAGCTATTCTCTATTCACATACCTGATGATATTCAAGAGGGTCAAGCAGGTTCAGGAAATTTCCACCTTGGGAGTGTTGAATAATGAAGATATCAAGGGCCATATTTCGCCAAGAAGACGTTGGAGATCAGTGGATTCGGGTCGATTCAAAAAAGTCCGTTCAGCAAGGCCGCAGCCATTTTACGCGCAGAGCGTCCTGGCACGACGTAAGCACGGGAAAATGGCGAGAACGTCGCTCCCGGCCTTCGTAGCCTATCGAGTTACTTCGGCAGAGTAGGCGACGGCTTTTTTCAACAGACCCCTTCTTGATTGTTGCCTCATAGCCCCTATGCTATGGTGAGGAATGGTCCTCATCGGCTTAACAGGCGGGCTAGGTGTTGGCAAAACAACCATTGCCAGACTCTTTCAAACTTGTGGGGCAAAAATCATCGATGCCGACCAATTAGCTCGAGAGGTTGTCCAGCAAAAAAAACCTGCGTGGCAAGAGATTAAAAAATATTTTGGAAACACGGTACTTCATACAGATCAGACAGTAAACCGACAAGCCTTGGCTCAAATCGTTTTTCAAAACCCTTCACAACTGAGGCGCCTTCAACAAATTATTCATCCTCGAGTCGCCCGTGAACAGGCCAAACAAACCAAGGGCATAGCTCAAGACGACCCCCATGCTGTGATTATTTATGACGCAGCTCTCTTAATCGAATCTGGAGCGCATCGAAGAATGGATCACGTCATTGTGGTTAAGGCTGACCGAGCCACTCAAATCGCCCGTGTGAGCCACCGAGACGGTCTGACGAAAGCTGCGGCATTGCGCCGCATCAAACAACAGATGCCACTACCCAAAAAACTTCTCTATGCTGACATGGTCATAGATGGAACCTTGCCTCGCTCCCAGTTGCGTCGCATAGTGAAATCATTGTATAGGACTTATCACTTAGAAGCCCGACAGCGAATTCACAATCGTCCACTGACTTGATTTTGCCTCAAATATCACTATCTAGTTTTGTATTAATGGCATTCGTAAAGGAGTTTTGAGATGGTACATGACGTTCTTATCTTAGGGTCAGGCCCAGCTGGACTCACCGCCGCAGTGTATAGTGCACGGGCGAATCTTTCTCCACTCTTAATTGATGGCTCACAACCCGGCGGACAATTAACTTTGACGACAGATGTGGAAAATTTTCCGGGATTTCCCAAAGGCATTATGGGCCCGCAACTCATTCAAGATATGCGCGCACAAGCCGAACGGTTCGGCACCCAATTCCGCCATGGTCACGTCACAGCGGTGGATCTGGATTCACAACCATTTCAAATTACCGTTGATGGAGAGGAAACGATCAAGACCAAAACGCTCATTATCTCTACAGGCGCATCTGCCAATTTACTGGGCCTTCCCTCTGAAAGCCGTCTCATGGGCCATGGAGTCTCTACCTGCGCCACCTGTGATGGATTTTTCTTTAAAGGAAAAGAAATTGCCGTCGTAGGCGGTGGAGATAGCGCGGTCGAAGAAGCCACCTTCCTCACAAAATTCGCTTCGAAAGTCACACTTATTCATCGGCGAGATAAACTACGCGCCTCAAAAATTATGCAAGACCGCGCGATGAACAATGAAAAAATTACGTTTCAATGGAACAGCACATTGGAAGAAGTGATGGGGGATGAAGTCGTGACCGGAGTACGCCTCCGCAACACCCAAACCGATCAAACAGAAGAATTGGCTCTTTCAGGAGTGTTCGTCGCTATCGGACATACACCGAATACCAGTTTATTCAAGGGGAAAATCGACATGGATGACGCCGGGTATATTCGAACCCAACCCTATCGTTCCTCTACGAATATCCCTGGCGTTTTTGCCGCAGGCGATGTACAAGATTCCAACTATCGCCAAGCCATCACCGCAGCAGGATCTGGTTGTATGGCCGCCATCGATGCTGAACGGTATTTAGAAGCCGCGCACTAATGTTTCATGTCCTGGTGCATTATCATGAATTAGCGCTCAAGGGCCGCAACCGCAAACACTTTGAATATCGGCTCGTTCAGCATCTGCGACGCGCCTTAAAGCCAATTACGCATATCCACGTCGAAGCCCTTCAAGGCAGAATTCGCGTCAGCTTTGAAGATGAAGCCGCTTGGCCGCCTCTGAAGCACCAACTTGAGCGAGTGTTTGGCATCGTCAATTTTTCGCTCACTCGATCAGTGCCCCTACCCTTTGACAATCCAGACATCAGAGCTTTGAAAACAGCTATCCAATCTGATCTCCCAATCAACTCATACAACACTTTTCGTGTGAGCGCGAAACGCGCTGACAAGCGATTTCCCAAAACATCCATGGAAGTGGAGCAAGAAATTGGGGCCGCTGTTGTGGAACAGACCGGTAAAAAAGTACAACTCAAGAATCCGGATCTGACAATCCTCGTTGAGCTTGTTCCACCCGAAGCCTACTACTCCTGCCACCGAGATCAGGGCGCAGGCGGTCTCCCAACAGGAACAGGCGGAAAGGTCGTTTCCCTCATCTCAGGAGGGATCGATTCTCCTGTCGCCACCTACCGCATGCTCAAGCGTGGCTGCAAAGCCGTATTCGTCCATTTTCATGGACGCCCCTATTTGTCTCGAGTCTCCGAAGAAAAAGTACAGGATATCGTCAAACTGTTAACCTCCTACCAATTACATTCCCGCCTCCATCTCGTGCCTTTTGGGGAAATCCAGAGCCAAATTGTCGTCAATTCACCTCCGTCTGTGCGTGTTGTTCTGTACCGTCGTCTCATGCTTCGCATTGCTGCTAAAATTGCTGAGCAAGAAGAAGCCTGGGGATTGGTCACAGGCGACAGTCTAGGACAAGTGGCTTCCCAAACTCCTGAGAATATCGCAGTAATAAACCAAGCCACAACCATGCCGATTCTTCGCCCACTCATCGGTATGGATAAAATAGAAATCACTCAACAAGCTGAAGCTATCGGTTCATTTGAAACCAGCATCGAACCCGATCAAGACTGCTGCACACTCTTTGTCCCTAAACATCCCCGAACCCGCTGCGACCTACCTAGCATCCTCAAAGTTGAAGAAAACCTGGACATTCCTAACCTCATTCAGCAAGGCCTGCAAAGCAGAGAACTCCTCGAGTTTTCCCATTAGCAACTTGAGACTCATCTAAAATGCCACAGATACGAACTATTCAATGACTCTACTTTGCTCTAATACCCCTCCACCGTTAACTTTTTTCAGCATCAACAAGTCCTCTCTTAAACAGTTTTGGTTGGCAATAAGGAAGGTCTGAATGAACCCGTCTCCCCTCAGCATAAAAAATTGATTCCTTTGCTCATTTTGAGTTCGAAAAATTGGATATTGCTTAAAGCATATTTATCAACAGAGTACGAACAATTGATTTCTAAAGCGTTCTCCCATAGCTACTGACAATTATGAGAAAACTCCCATTTTCTCATGACCGTTCGACTATCCTGTTCCCTTGAATATATCATTAAAAGCATAATCGTTGAATAACATCAATTGGAACCGGCAAGTTTTTGCCAGGGATGGGAAAGTCTCGGGAACTTGATGCATGGTTAGTGAAGGAATCCTATGAAGAGTAGCGATGAGAAAGAAAAACGCTCAGGGAATACTCAACTACTCTTTCAGGGCTCAGGTAAGATTTCGTTTTTGGGGCTTCGAGTTTTATGAGGATGAGGGAATCTGTTCCATGGTCTCTACAGTAAATTAATGTAACAAAACACCCTTTTCTAGTGCTGCCGTGCCGATAAAAGTTCTTTGGCCGTCATGAAGTTTTTAGGCGGGGTAAAGCTATCTGTAACCCGTGCAAGGTCATACTGCTTTTGTAGGTTCAGCCAAAATTCCGCACTGTTCCCAAAGAACAAGGAAAGCCTTACGGCGGTATCAGGAGTGATAGACCTCTCACCGCTCACAATGGCATTTATGCGGGTTTTAGGAATGTCCGTTGCTTTCGCAAGGGCATACTGTGAAATTTCCATCTCATCAAGAAATTCCTCTTGCAAGATAATGCCGGGGTGTTCAACGGGTATCTTTCTCATTTTCTTCTCCTAGACCTTGTCGTGATAGTCGCCAAATTCAACATTCAATGCGTCGCCATTCTCCCAGATAAACCATATTCGGTATTGATCTGTTACCCGAATCGCATGAAATTTACTCCACTTGCCTTTCATTTTTTTCAGCCTATTGCTGGGCGGGATCTTTAAATCAGTGATATTCCGGGCCGCGTCGATCATTCGTAATTTTGTGAAGGCTTTGTTTTGCAAGGCCTCAGGAAGCTTCTTAACATACCTTCTACTCCAAATCGATTCTGTTTTCTTGTCCCCAAATGTCTTAATCACACCCAAATAGTACCGTTAAACGGTACTAGTGTCAAGACAAATAGGAACGTCTCACAAAACAGGAAGGCCTTATGAGAAAACTCCCCTTTTCTCATGAGTGAGTGGAATCGCTATGGAATCTTTTCTACAACTCCCTATTGAGGCCAAGGCGGAGTTTCGGCGCGATAAGACAAAACAAAGAGAATGTCCGTAATCTCTTCCTGAGCAAACCGGCTACGAAGTTCCTGACTATCCGTCAAACTCAATTCCCACCGCCCAAAAGGCTGCCGTCCGACAAGCGAAAGCCAATTCACGCCATTCCCAAACCGTGTACTGACTTTACAGTCGATTGATTGTGCCGACCCACCATATGGAGGACCAGATACCTGTTCTTGAAAATGTAAGTGATCTATTGCGACGGGAAACGCTTCGATACCATCTTTTTTAACAAAGTACAAAACGACGTGCTCAATGCGCACGTTCATAAGGTTGGGTGGAAAATCCTGAGGGCGAGTGTCAAAGCCAACAACCATGGGCGTGCTGGTCTGATCAGGATTATTAAGATCGTACCACGGATCAGGAAACTCATGGCGGAAACTAAAGGCGCGATCGGCCTGAACCGTTCGGTTCAAACGTTGAATGACCTGTTGGCGGTAATCAAAACTATTCAAAGCGGAGTATTCGATCGTGAACAGCACAGTCGCCATCGTGTTAAAATTAAATTGATTGGAGGCTTTGGGCAAGGTCAGTTTCCACAACCGATCCACTCCACTCCCCTCAAACGTATTGAGGAATTCCGGAGACTCCGGTTGAAGTGGGACGGTCCCAGATGTCGCAGAGGTAGACGTAAAAGCCATCTGTTCAGGTTCAGTACGAACTATAATGGGTTGGAACAAGCTACCAAATCGACTCACAACCAGTTTGGACGTACTAGAAGCATCAAGGGTAGCAAGAACCCCCAGAGTTGGAGAGACAACAGCCACGATGGAAAGACTCACCCGCTCAATTAACCGTAGATAGTGTCCAGGGAAGTCACGATCGAATAATTCCATCGGGGTTGTAAATTCCAGGACTCCAGATTCTCGAAACTCTTGAAACTCGAAAGGAAAAAGCAGAGCCAGATCAAGTGTCTTAGAAATTTGTAGTTTCCGTTGTTTCGTTTCAAAGACATACTGATCCAATTTATGCACATCCGTGAGCAATCGCACTGATCCTGTCAGGCCATCGGTCGGATTATTGCGTCCCGGTCGTCCTTGTCCATTTTGTCTAGGAGAAACCCAATAGGAATCTTGGATGATTCCGGGGTCTCCTGTTTGTCCTGCAAAAGCCGCCGCATTCTCGGCTAACTTCGCCATGGCTGTCCCTGCTTGAAGAAAATATCGATAAATATCTCTGAATACCACACTCATCCATCGATATACCTCCAAATTCAACGTTTTATTCATAAGAAAATGCAGCACGTCCATAGCATGTTGGGATTCAATCTGAGAAATTGCATGTTCTTGATTCACGATTGCCAAATGATCTTGTGCTAATATGATTTGCTGATTACCAATTAAAATGTCTTGCTGAGCCAATTGTTCTTGGAGACGCCATTCCTGATCGCGACGTTCAAAACTGGCTAGGGCAGAATTGATCTGAGCTGACATTTGTGCAGATATCGCTTGAACATTGAATACACCTGCAGCTAAGTGTGAAGCTGTTGCTGCTGCTGCTGCTGCTGCCCGAACCGCATATTCTCCCCATTCCCAAGGGAATACCTTCCTAACTCCTAGTGGCGGAGTAGCTGCAGGAATGGAGGCCGAAAATGCTGCTGCCGCGGCTGAAGCTTGCGCGGCACCTCGCTGAGCTTCTCCTGCATCTTTGTAGGCCTGAACCATATTGCGTTCATGTTGATTTTGTCCCTGAGAAATCCAACGATCAAATGTTGCTTGTCTTATAATAGAACTGGAATGCTGCACTGTCGCTAAATCAACTCCATGATTGGCCTCTTGGATACGCACACGTTGCAATTGTTCTCGTGAATTCGCCAATTGCATACCTTGCTCAGCCTGAATTCTTGATAGGTTTTCTGTATCAATAGCTTGTAGAGTAGCTATGTAGTGGCCTTCAAGTTGCTGGGCCAAGGATACGAGTTCCTTCGCTCGTCGAACCAGCTCCGAATATCGGTAAATCGGTGGGGTAATATGATCTCTACCCTGAATCTGAATTCGACCTCTAGATGTCCCCGGCAATCCTTCATCCGGCGCAATGGAAACAGCATAGGGATCGACATCACGTCGTATTCCGGCAATATTCCGACAGGTTCGTAATTTCCTGAGGTTATTCTCAGCTCTCAATCGAAGCGCGCTCAGAACAGGATTCGGTGGAATACAAAAAGGAAAAGAAATGCTTTTGCTAGCAAAACGGGTGCTTGTGGAAGTCAATTGCCCCAATCGTAAATATGGGGAATGACTTTCTTCGATTAATGATCGAGTCGTGGTTCGTGAGGGATTCAGGAGTGTCAACACTCGAGATCGAGACAAATCTCCATTATCACCAAGGACAGCCAAGCGCGTATTCTCGATAGGCAATTTAAGCCAAGCGGTTGCTGTGTCATCCAACTCAGACTCGGGTTTTTCCGCAATGACAGCCACAGCTCGTCGATACTGGTGAGTCCGTTGTCCGGTAACTTCCCCCAAGGATTTCGCCAAAGAGGGTTGGGCTAAAATCTGACGTTCAAAAACTCTGGCTTCCTTAGAGTGGGAAAAGGCTTTGGCCGTCAACGTTGGCGCTGTTTCATTCTTACCTAACCCTTCATGCAGCAAACTTTTCATCCGCCTGAATTGACTTTGGGTATCAAGCGTTTCATCATTCCGAATCTCATTCATTGCTGATACTAGAGTATGAACCCTGTCGCTGTTGTCAACACTGGCTGCGGCCGTCTTTAACGTTTCAAAAAGTGGTTTCCATTCGGGAGCCACTTCGATGTTCAATGTGCCGATGGTTTGCTTGCAAATTCCAAGAGATTGATCCAGTTCTTTCGTATCAAGAAGATCAAGGGCTTTCTGATAATAGCCCCGTGCTTGGGCATTTGTCTCAATTGTATCAATCGTGAAAAGGGAATCTGCCAAATCAAGGTAACATCGAATAATGGAAATCAGGCAATACCGAGTATACGCATTCCTTCTCGTAGAGGCGATAGCATGAGAATTAATTGGGTCGCCCTCCCAGCCATCTTGACGAACAAACTGTGTTTCAAGTTCTTCTTCTTGCTTTAACCAATAATCAATTTTTCTTTTGCCTAGGGGACGTCGATCATCATACACGAGACGAAACCATTTTAAGGCTTCTTCAAAATACCCTGCGGTGTGAAGTTCGGTACCACAAAACATCGGAACAGCATGAAATGCTTCATAGAGATAGGATACTGTCGATTGCGGAACTTCTAGATCAGCACCATACAATTCCCTGTAAGCACCGGCTATCTGATTCTTTCTTACTCTCTGTTGCTCTTGCCCATTTGGAACAAGATCAAAGGGACCAGAACATGTGACCATTACTTTCCTTTTTTGTGAAGCCTGCAGGGTGTCTCCCGTCCTTCTAACTAACATCCGATAAAAACTTCTATCATCTTTGAAAATAAGCGTTTTTTCTATACCTTCTATTGTGTCTTCTTCTCCATTCGAAAAAAGTATCTCCCAATTTACCGGCAAATCGTTAGGCCCATTTACTTCACTCTTAATATCTCTTTGTTTAAAAGGAACAATATTTCTTGGAATTAATGGGTTTATGGATGGCTCAGCATTTACTATTTTGTGAATCGCCTGCAAAAAGGAAATTCCGTCTAAGGAAAAAAATTGGGTATAGATGTCAGCAATTTTCCATGGACCCTTCTTTCGATCTAGAAAAGAGGACTGAGAAATTTCGGCGAAGTCAGCCTCAAATGTATGATCAATCCAATACTTTTTTATTCGAGTATTAGCATCCCCCACAATTTCGAGCCCTTCGTCTAATTGGAAGGAATAATATTCCTCAATATCTTTATTACTTAATTCCAAAAAATCATGAAGATTTCCATCAAAATCAAAGTTTGGGATTATCCCTTCATAACCTTCCACGACTTCATCTGCCCCTGCTAATCCGCCTCCATCCGGTTGAACGCCAAATGAAATGGAGCTAGGGAAAGAAAAGGTAACTTTATAGGCCTTAAGATCAATTCCAGCTCTCTGAAGAAGATTGCTACGATAATCAATAAAAGCATTGCTATTGCCCGTTTCAATAAGCTTCCCCGTCTCCTGAATAATCACATACTGTAATTTGGTTCCATTCCACCAATAAACATAGACATCGACGCTCTTAGGCCAAACGAATGCACCACGAAACTCACCCTGTCCAATATCTCCAAGTTTAATCCACAAGCCATCATCCCTACTGTCTGGATGATTTGAAGGAAAATAGATCATTCGATAATGAAGACTTCCGTCATTCTTTCGAAGAATCAATACATACTCTATTGGCGTTCGTTGAATAAACGCACATACGCTAACAAACGCTTTAGCTAATACATTTCCAAAAAGAGGGGTCCATTCACTATGCTTCCATTCCGTGGCTGATGCAGTTAGTTGCGGAAGAAAAATAGTGCCATCGGGGATCCTGATAGCCAAAACCGTTGGAGTGTCATTTGTTGGTAGGTTGGAGTTAGAGATTCCCAAAATCGGGAATATTCCATTTGATGATGATTTCCCTAGTCGTTTTTGAACAGTTATTGCGGTAAAATCTCGTTCTCCACCTGGCGGCAAATCCAACCCTCGTGCCAACCCCCAAGCCAGGGAATCCAAGCTTAAGGAAATTACTTGCAAACTAATCTCGTCCAAGTTTCTACTTTTTACAAAAAGGAGGAGAACTCGTTCCTCTAAATGCGTAATATGTGGGACGGCCCCTAATATGGCTATGACACCTTCAAGATCAGGAACCGGCCGCCAAGAGTCTTGAGTATCCTGGTTTTCATTGTAGGCATTGACACTTGAGTAATAGACTTTATAACTGTTAGAGGAAAGACCAAACATATAGATTCGTTCTTCGATTGGGCCTGACGTTTGACAGGGCTCGCCTATTGGAATCGGCACTTTCACTTGACAAGTCACCTGAAGATCCAAATTACAAATGTCTTGGAAATAAGCACTATAAAACCTGGCTGCTTGACAGGCTTCCTCTGGCGTTGGTTGAGACGATAATTGCTTTACCATTTCTTTAAACCCATGAGACTGTTGCTCTCGAAGGGTTGATGAAAGGTACAAAGAGGGATACAAGAAGACGAACATTGCAGACTTCCAATTGGCGTAGGATTGGAACCATTTCCACGCTTCCTCAAAATCATCTGCATTCTCCATGGAGAGGTCGGGAAAGGTCAGGTTCAATTCATGCGACCAGATGCCCCACATCAATAATTGTATAGTTTCGATGGCTTGACTTACACGAGTCGTTTTCATGCAACCATCCATGTTCATGTCGATCAAAAATCGTTTCGTTAGAACATCGGCTTTGGATTCATGGGAATCATGTTCAAATGGTACTTTGCGAATCAGGGCATCCCGCAACTGCGGGAGCATAACTTCTTCCACTTCACTTGCGGATTGTCGTAAGGCTTCGGGGATGCTATTCAATTGATCAATGCGCGCCTGCAAGGTATATTGCCATTCTTGATGTGCGACTTCATCAATGAGCCACTGCGCAATCCGGCTGTCTTCTGAACGTTCCCCGTGATATAGGCTGAACAAAGCAGGACGCAGTGTGACACCTTTTTCACGTTCTTCCTGCTTCCACACTTGCGTCAGTCTACGCTTTTCAATGTTAAGGAGCACGGCTACCGTCTCACGCCATTCACTCAGTGACAAGTCTACTTCTGCAATGACAGACTCATAAAATTGAGTTAAATACGAGAAGTCTGAATAGTCCATCGTGAGCTGAGACAATCTCGGTGTCATATCAACACCTGAACGGGACTCAGTGATGAGCCCTTCTAAGAACCCCAATCCTCCACCTAGGACGCTCTCCAACAATACCGCATCCAAGGCTTCTCGTGTAGTCGGATGATTGAGAGAAGCCGACTGCAGGTCATTCGTTCGACTTGCTGCCCAGGCTTTGCGTTCTTCCCACAACTCAAGCATGGGCTCATCATCACCCACAATGGTCCATTCAAACGCATCATTGGACGTGCGATGCAAATGAGCCCGTACAAGATGATGAGGATCGATGATAGCGGACTTCATACGTTTGCGTAGGGCCTCTTCCCACGTGTTTCGTTCAGCCATCGAGCCTAACCACGGGCGTGAGTCTGTCGGTGGCGATAGTGGAAACCAAAAATGTTGAGGACTGAGATGTAACCCTAAACGTTGCTCCTCCTCAATCCATTCAGGAAAGACTTCCACGAGTCGGTGGCGAACTAAAAGGTTTCGGAGTTCTTCACGTGCCTCTTCAGGTAAAATCTGACTCTGTGCCTGTTGCTCGATGGTCATCAATCGGGTAAACCCGGCGAGGTCTATCCCCATTTTCTGAAGTCTGACATCAAACACTTCGGTACGCCCATTAAGTTGAAAATTTTTGTACAGAACGCGTAGCTCATTGAGTGGCTGATTCCATTCTTCTGCAATCAGAGAACCCACATCCAAAAGGCCTCCGCGCAGGGGGATCAACGCTTCCAGTGTTTGGCTGTGGGATTCCAAGATATTCAATCGAGCTGCAAAGAGATCAAAGGCCGGATTACCAGCGGTGGCATGTCGAAAATAGTCTACCGTCAAAATCACCGGATCAATGACGGGGAGTGTTGGTGCATCTTCACGGTACGCATCCTGTGCCCAGTCTATCTTCTGCCATTGTTCGACAAGAAAGGCCTTGCGCCACTTTTCCATCTTGGACACGGGTGTATTGGTCAAGGGTTCACGGCGGGTACTGCCATAGCCGAATAAATCCTCTAAAATATCTTCCGTAATGGGCAAAGGCCGTTCGTGAATGTCCCGCAACAATTCGGGAAGATGAGTTGGTGCAATGCCCAATCGTTCCGACAATTGTGCTTGTGATTCCCCTCCAACGACGACGGCCAGTCGCAATTCTTCAAAAGACAACCCGAATTGGCTCAGCAATCGCTCGTAGCTCTCTCTTCGATAGGCCAGATACGCTTGATCAAACACAGGATCTGGTGTCGTAACCCCACCGGGATCCGCGAAGGTCTGATTGAACGCCCACAGCACTTCACAGCAGAGGAACACTTGGCTGATCTCAGCCTTAACCGAATCGCAGGAGGCGGGCAGTTGGCCGAATGGTTGATGGAAAAGATTTTCCAAAAATGACAGAGAAATCCCATCGCCATTATCTTCTAAATGCTTGATCGTATACTTCAGCAAGTCCGCCAAATAGGCCAGCGGACTGACGGCCGAGTTGCAATCCTTACAGTCGCAATTGGGGAGCACAAATCGTGGAATCTCAATCATCCCCGTATTGCCTCCCTCGCCTGGATCTTCATCGACCGAAATTCCCCAACGCAGACGAGCCTCCGCCATAGCATTTTCCATCACCCGTTGATACTGCTGGGCTTTCACATGGAGTTCAGCTGTCTTCATGGTTCCTAAGGTATCGCCTAGCTTTTTCATGAGGCGCACCCGATTTTCATCCCCGACCTCAAGTACCCCCGTATAACCGGCACTTCTTATAGCTTCAAACACCTGAGGATCTGACTCCCCCAACCGATGCCATTTCGCCCGACTCATCAGCGCCTGGCCTTCTTCAGTGTCCTCAATCTTTTCGATCTCATCGACCTTAAATACATCGTACAAACGAATCACGTTCATCGCGGTAAGCTTCGCTAACAACTCCGAAGAGACAAATTCCCGGACAAACGGCGATGGCGCCTCATCAGGAAGAGCGATACGAATCGTTTCAACAGCATCAGTCTTTATCTTCGCTCCAACCATGATCTGGGTTAATTCCTCACCGGCGGGATTAGAGATGCGAAGACTCAAGTGACGAACGGCCGTTTCAGCTACATCGCTTAAATGGGAAAAGGACACACGAAAATATCCCCCTGGTCCAGTCTCAACCTCACCCAAATCCTGACGAGCCGACTCCTCTTCACCTGCATCACGAACCTCTAGCTTAAAACCAACGAGCGGGTGATTGGATTCCTGTGCGAGAAGTCGCCCTACGAACTCATTGACACGAAGGCGTTCAGTCCGAAACTGTTGAGCCTCAAGACCTTGGAGGATCGTATCGATCTGCGCAGTAATGTCCGGGATAGTCTTATCGAGAATCTTTTCCCCCCAGACTCGTCGCAGTTTGGACGAAGGTTCTTGAAGAAGTTGTTCAAGCGTCAATGGCGCGATACCATGATCCCCATGCCCTAAGGCAAACATGGCTTCAATAGATGACCCAAGAATCTCGGCCAACTTGGCAGCGGCGATGAACACAACCAGGTTCGAAGAAATAAGCGGTTCGTCTCCGAGTTCATTTAATAAGAACTTTTCATGGTCGCTTGTAAGGTCAGCTGGAGCTATGCCATCTAAAAGCGGTTCCAGCCGCAACCAAAATTTCTCGTAAAGAGTATCGGGTTCAAATTTCTCAATAGGTTGTAAGGCAAGATTCACTTCCAGTCTAGGCTCCGCCCGGAAATGAATCTTGGATTCGGCTCGAAGTTTCAACTCAGCATTTTCAGCGACGACTTGGATGTTGGCGCTTGGATCATCAGAGCCAGGTGTTGCCTCTAGGGCATAAAGAATCCGATAGCTTCCAGCTTCCACCCCGTCTTCATCATTGCCTTCAACGGGATTGGTGGTTCCGAGCACCTGGCTTTTGCCTAAGCTTTGATTGAGGACTCGAATGACTGTGTCCTTGGGCGCAGGCTTGTCCTCTGCTGTCTTCACGACACCGAACACCAACTGATTTCCCCTGGGCCGCACGGCAAAACGACCGGCCACAGGTAACGCTGATAAAGATTTTTCTGAGCTGTCGGCTTTGAGAGCCCCTTTTTCTTCTTGATACTCAATCGATTTTGAAGGTTTTTTTGAAGCCATGTTATCTCCCCAGCAGTGTTAATAGCCTAATTAGGAATCGATAAAAATAAATTGTTGGTTGATTAAAACGTGAAAGTTTCTAGTGATGTGTCTTCGATTAGCATGATATCCCTCCTGGATAAAGACGAGATTTTTGACTCAGTAAATACGTTTTGATATGGAGGAAAAATTCATAAAGTTTCTTAGAAATCCATTTTCCCTAATTTCATTGAAGACTTCAAAATGAGACTTTAAACGTGTTCGAAGTTTAAACGCTCCATTCTCAGCGGTGATTTGGATGTTGGCGCTCAATTCGTCAGTACCACGGGTTGGCTCAAGATGATAAATAATTTGACAACTCCCCGCTTCCACCCACCTTCTTCATTCCCTTGTGCAGGAGTAGTAGCTCCTGAGACTCTACCGGTTTCGAAAGTTCGATTTAGTACACGAATTGCGGCATCCTTTGGAGCTGGGCTTCCTTAGGATAAAGTTACGACACTGAAGACCTTCTGCGTTGGCGTTGGCGTTGGCCTTACCGTGAACGGCAAGGGGATTGCGCCTAGTGTCCGGCCTACCGCCAGGATTTTATTGGCAGTCGTCTCATCGCTTGTTTGTTATGAATCGGAATAGTCTGTGGGCATGGCATTCACCAACAAATTAGAAAGTGAATCTCCGCCAGCTTACGCTGACGGTTTCATCACTGGTCAAGCTTCGCTTGGCCTTCGTCTTCATTGAAGACGAAGGCAGCGCTTCATCCACCAGCTCACGCGGGTGGTCTTAATGCGCAGATAAATACTTTAATTCATCATTTCAAACGGTTAATGGATGTAATGTCCTTCAAGCAATTCATGGAAACGTTTATTAAATGAATTTTTTCTATAAAGAAACAAATATTCAAGATCTTCATCTATTTCATTAAAAAATTTACTTCCTAGGAGCAACATATTTGCCTCTGTTTCTTCGATGATGTTTTTTAATGTAGGTGAGAAGTTATTATATTGACCATTTAAAATAAAACGATAAAGAATATTCATGCTTGCTTCTGTTGTTTTTATTTCTCTTATGCTTTTTATTTCCTTAGGGTAGGAATGGGCTGGACTATGTTCGGCAATATATCCTCTGTTATAAAGTAAGCTCATTACTGCGACAGAGCTTAAAAGAGAAAGTCCTGTTTCAGCATCAGCTTGAGCGATAGAATTTGGAGATGTAATGTCTTTCATACGTTTTTCTATAGATCCGCCAGACGATAAATTGATTGTTCGGTGCCAAAAAAACTCGATGGCAAGCGTACGCCCTTCATTGCTTTCTTTATAAACTTGCTCCAGCCCATCTTGGTGAGTGTGAGCAAACTCATGGAGAATTATTCCCGCAATAAATGAGATTCTCTCTTGTTCATCATCTATATTTCCATGCGTCTCAATGTATTTGTACATTTCACCAAAATAAAATTTAGTTTTTCCACTTTTGGTAACACCAAACGATGGTGTTTTTGGATCGACTGATTTCAAGTCAATGGAAGAATTTCGGCCTTCATCATAATAAGATGATATTACCGATTTGAACCTTTTCCCAAATCGTTCCCCTATCAGATTTAAAGCTTTATCAAAATCATGGAGTGCTTGCTCTTCACTTGCTTCAAAATTCAAGTTTTTATTATCGGAATTAAGATTATTAGCTTTTGTTTGATCAACTTCCATACCATTTTTATCACTAAATAAAATTGGACTACTTAAAACATAACTATACAAATTCAGACCATTGACCGTTCCCGCTGGGTCCGCATTCAGCCAACACCCGAGCCAGGGAGCATAGTAGCGAGCAACGTGATAATTGAGCCCACTCTCTTCATCGCGTTCTTTTCCAGTAAATCGGTAGCGTTTTCTAGAAAAACTCCCAAAGCTGGTTTCTCCGTATGGGGTATATTCTTCACGATTAATCAACGTCCCACTTTGGTCAATGGCCACATGACTACTTCCGAGGTGGTCGCCTAAATGAAATTTCAAATCAGGAGTTGGATCATCCAAAAATGACTGACCAATACGGAAGGTGGCGATCCGTTGCTGATCGTCCATAATATGCAATGTGTTGTTGACGACTGTCTCACTCTGAAAATGTTCGAACAGATCATCGATATAGGTCGTGGATTCAAACTCTCCGTTTTGCCTTCGAACGAGTTTTTTGACTCGGTTCCCATCCGCTCCATACAAATACTGGGCATGCAATGAGGGCTCTGACTCTCCGGCCTGCACAAAGAACGCTTTCATTTGATTGCTATGGTTGTACGCGAAATTTCTCGTTCCATTTTCTCGAACCATATTTCCGGCTGAATCGTATTGATAGGGAAACAAATCTTCTCCGATGGTTAAATTTTGGAGACGATTGTTCCCTGTTTGGACATTGAAGGTTCTCGTAAAGGATCCGGAACTAGCGATGTGCCGAAGTTCCAAAATATTCCCGTTATCATCGTGGGTATAATGTTGTGCATAGGCTCGCGTCAGTGTTGCATCTTGTGTTTTGGGTTGATCAATCCAAGGGAATGCTGGTGGAGATTGACCTTGTTCTCGCCCACCATTGGCTTCGACTAATCGATTGAGTGGATCGTACGAAAAGAGGCGATCGAGTGCGTGTAATCCGAGAAGGGAATTGGAAATCCCACACTCAGGTGTCCGTTCTCGAATACCAAGAATATTGCCATTGAGGTCGTACAAATAGGAAAAGTCTTGAAGTGGCGCACCCGTGGGTTCATACGTTGGAATATTGAAGTCTGGTTTTGTATACCGATCACTTCGAAGTCGACTGAGTTGAAAGGTCTCATGCTCGTAGGCATAGCGAGTCATAATGCCATTGCCATAGGCTACGAGGGTGCGTTGACCTTTAGAATTGTAGGCGATGTGGTCTACGAACACTTGGCCATTCATCAATACTTGTTCTAAGGCTCCTGTATGGTTAAAGCGTGGTTCCAGGATTTTTCTTTCTCCCTCCACATCCTCCGGGTAAACCACACGCCTGCCACGATTTAGAGCATCATAGGAAATGGAGGTTCGATATTCTGTAAGATCAAGAATCTGTTCGGCTTCTAATCCTAGTGATGACGGCCAATTTACATGAAAAGCTTCTACCTGGGAGTTCGGAAGCACATTGTCAAACACGGCAAGCATGGCCTCGTTACTGATGACTTGTCTAACTTTTCCTAGAGGATTTCCTTTGAAATCATACTGTGGAATTTGAACTCGACCGGCCTCGTCATACTGTTCAAGCAATTGCCCCAAGGCATTTCGATTACGGGCATGTTCACGTGCAAGCTCTGATGGGTCCGAATCTCCGTACCCCAACACTTGCCTCAATGCCATGTCTTGCCGATTATGATCTCTAGCCCAAATGCGATGAGCCCGAGACAATTCGTCATAGGCATTCAGCACCAAGGCCTGTTTACTGTCGCGTTGTTCGACAGGATTTCCTAACGCATCAATGATCGTCCGTGTTATTCCTGCATCGATGCTTTCTGTTCTCAGAGGATTGTTAGCTAAATCATAGTTATAGCGGAAGGCTGAGCGGTTCAGGGGATCGATAATTTCCAGAGCATTGCCCTGAATATCAAACCGGGATCGGGTAATGACCTCCCCACTGCCTTCCGGCTCTGAGCTTTTTCTCACCGTGGCTTTGACCGTTCGACCGAGGGCATCGATTTCGATACTGGACGGGGTATTCCAATGATCTGCATATCCTTGTGAGGTTTCGGGATGCGTACGACCCGCATTGTCATTGGGATCATAGGCATAGGCTTCCCAGGGCGTGGGGGTAAACTCGTCCGGGTTATTCAATTCCACTGGAATGCCAAAGATCATGCGTTCTTCTGACCCATTGGGGTTGACGGTTCGAATCACTTGTCCGCGTGGATCGTAGTACATGGTCACGTGTTGCCCCACCAGGGTATCGCCTTCTTCCCCAGCCTCTACAGGTGATTGAAACGCATAGCCATTGCTAAAGAACGGTTCATATTTTTCGACCACCCACCCTTTGTTGTTATAGATTTGCCACCCACTAACGACCACACGTGGTTCGTCAGATGTTACGATTTGGCTATTCGCTACTCCTCCGGGTAGCGATTGATCCAACGGCAAATTGGCGTTGTTCCCAAATATTGGATCCCCGTAAAAGCGGTCTTCGGCTTGCGTTCGCGTTTGAAGCAGGCGGCCAAACCCGTCAGAATATTCAACTGTCTTGATCGTCGAATCACGTTCGTCTTCGGGAATGTTGGCATCATTGATATGCCAAATCCGAGCCAGGCTGGTGACTGAAACCGGTTGACGATCCGTCATGAATGCCAGGAAATTATAGGTCAACTCCACACCGGGAAAGTCTTCCGTATCCCCTTCTCCTTCCCGTCCAATGGTCATAGTTTTTGATACGAGGCCTAACGGAGTGAATCTGACGGCTGTTTGATTGCCATTTGGCTCCATGAGGGTATGGGGTTGAAAGACCTGGTAATCATTGGTGGCTTCCACCCGTAACCCGGTTGGTCCCGTGATACCAAGAGGTAGTAGGTTGAAACGGTCATATTCAATGTGTGTTTCCTGTCCTAAGGGATCCCGGACAGCAGTTGGAAGCCCTCTGGGGGTCTCCCCCTCAAGATGAAAGTCGAACTGGTTTTGTGCGGTGGTTACCCAATAGCCTCGAGTGTGTTCATCCGTCCCGTCATGAAAGGTATACCCGGCAAGCGACGGTATGCTTTCTTGGAATTCTTGTGGATACTCATCCGTCCACTCAGGAGGTCCTGTGGGATTTAAATACGGTGGGATTTCTGGAGAACTTTCTTCCTCGGGAGCACTCCTATAGGCTTCTTGTAAGATTTCTTCGGTCAACACAAGATTTTCTGTTCTGACTACGACCCCAAAATCTCCTACCTGGCCTAGTGGCAGCCCCATGAATGCTTCGCCATCATAGTAATTAATGGTATGAGCCAGTAGGCGGAGAGATGCCGTA
Organism: Nitrospirales bacterium; assembly: GCA_965223295.1. Lineage (GTDB taxonomy): Bacteria > Nitrospirota > Nitrospiria > Nitrospirales > UBA8639 > Nitrospira_E. Next base: position 1,074,379 of record CBDCWC010000002.1, read on the forward strand.
CCGCTCAGCACGTCGGTGAGCAATGCTGGATGTATTCTGTCTGCTTGGTGAAAGAGTGCCAGGCTTCCGTCATTTAGAATTTCATGCGTGGTTGCTTGACTTACTCGGCCAATCAGATAGTGAGTCGGATCGTCTCGATTAATAAACGTCGCTCTTGAAATCGTGCCCAAATAGGGCTCACCCGATGGGGCTACTTCAAGGAACTGTCTTTCCCTGGGTATTGCAAGGGCCACTTGCACTTGGGCCTGCCCAAACTCATCGAAGGCGCCCGACAGCGAGAAATTCGTCATGGGATCCGCCCCTCGTTCCCATTGGGTGGTACGCTGAGCTAATTGATGCGGAAAAAAGATATGAGGATGTGAGGAATCAGATTCACTGGAAGGAGCTTCTTCCCGTAAGCCGTAGATGGTCTCCGTCACCGTATAGGGGCGATTTTCTCTTCCCCCCCATCCAGGGCATAGAGTTCTGTTCTCAACACCGAACCGCGCAGAGTTCGCATCGCATCTCGCTTAACCCGACGGTCTGCAATTCCTGCAAGAAAGGACGGAATGTGGTGGGATTGCAGGTGTGCTTCGACTGACGAACTCAGACTTTCTTCTACGTCCGTGACTTGGTCCCACACGCCAGGATCGCCATCCCAATATTCATGGCGGCAATCAATTTCATCCCAATCACCAAACTCGGGTCCAACAGGCCCAAGATGATGCCAAATCTTTGTGAGCGTAGGGGGCGAGAAATGTTCACGTTCTATAGGTTCAAAATGTCGATTCTCGTCATGAAGTCCAGGACTATGGTAGATATCAAAAGTTTCGGTATCGCATTGTTCGACGAAGCCAAACCCACGAAACTCACGCTCGCCTCCATCCCAGTAACCGTGATGGTATTTGTATTCCGTGGTAAGTTTGCCTCCAGACAGTTCGTCGATGACTTCCACGCAGGACACGACTTGAACCGGAAAGGGTAACGTGGTCTTCCAGCGCGTTTCGGGTTGGGCTTGATCGCGAAGATATTCTTCAATGGACGACCGATATTTCACCTGGGTTAACGCTCCCATGTGATTGTTCATCTGGTTAAGAACATAGGGTTTGACGCCGCCCGTAAAATCCAGAAAGAAATGATGGTCTCTGGGCGTGTCAAAGACTTCTCGACTCCATAACACTCCACTCACGCCCGTCCCAAGGAGATCTTCTAAACGCAAAGAATCGCTGTTTGATATAGGCGGTGTTCCATCAATCTCGATGGGCGCACTCCAGCCATTGCCACTTTGGTTTATCCACAGCGTGACTTTACAGTGGTCAACAAACACCAAGTCTGCCAACCCATCTCCATCTACATCTCCAATTAGTATCTGCTGTGGAGTATATCCCGCAGGAAAACGGGGACTGTTTCGCATATGAATCCGTTTGCCCCAATTTCCGTAGCCCAGGTTTGGCCAATATTCGATATTGCCATCATGGACGAGGACGATGTCTTGTAGACCATCGCCAGAAAGATCTGCCCATTTCACGCGAGGATCAGAAAAATTCACATCTGGAAATTCCCGGAGATCATGCTGGCGTGTGACTCGCCGAGTTTCACTCCACCCTTCTTGAGGGTCGTTGAAATAACATTCAAGCCGATTCCCAGACCGAATCGCATCCATCACTCCGTCGCCTGTTAAATCGGCCAATGCAACACTGGGATCCTGGAGGCCAACACTAGGACTATGGCTGTAGCGTCGAAACGACTGTCGACTCCACCCACCCTCACGTTGTAATGGATAATAGCCGGATAGGCCTCGCGTGGTGACGATTAAATCCGGCTGGCCGTTACCATCTGCATCTCCCAGTTGCACTCCCGGTGTTCCTAGCTGCAACCCGGCAGGGGCTTCTTTCATCAGACGAGGTAGATCGAATTTCCCATTGCCCAGATTTCGCCAATACCGAACGGCTCCGTTCATTTCCAAAAAATCTGGAAGGCCGTTTCCAAATAGGTCTACGAGTTCTAGCTGTGGACTGGCCAGCGATGAGACGGGCAGGTCTGCTCCTTCGAGTGGAAAGAAATCCCTTCCGGCGGGTGAAAACTGCGTGTAGGAAAACTCGAGCGGGGGCAGATGTTGCGTCTCTCCTTCTCGATGCCCTTCGATGAGAAATTGGCTTAAGACTGAAGTTCCGTTAAGGGGAAGTTCATGCTCAAGTCCCTCCCGTTCATCTAAGTATCTGAACTGGTAGGTTCGCACATGATGGGTTTCATTCGGGTGTGTGTGGACTTCGATGTGGGTGCAACGTTTTGTCGTACGGATCTCAAAACCTGGCCTATATTCCGAAAATGGATCGGGACGGTCTTCATAGTGAAAAGAGACCGAAACGAGAAACTGCGTCTCTTCTGAGCCGTCAGTCTGGAAATCTATGTATTGAATGCGGTCGACGTAGAGCTGATCCCAGTTGTGCGGGCCGTCTTCCCGGACTTCCTCACGTCGGTATGAGTAGCGTATGACATTCCCAAATGGGTCTCGAGTTTCGGTCAGTTTCCATGCAAAGATGTGGTGCCGATTCTGAGGGTCGGCGATGATGGCAGGATCAACTCCCACCGCTTGAGGGGTTCCATACAGACTCACTAAGCCATCTTTACTCTGCACTTCCCAGAAATTATTCTGTGCATCTTCATGATGAAGAATACGAGCGAAGAGGCCTTCGGTGCGAGGTCGGTATCGAACAACGCCAGGAGCAAACTCGCCTACCGGTACCAGGTCCTCAGCACCGGACAGAATGAACGTATCGCGCATTGAGAGTTCAGGATCATGATCTCTATACCGTGGAATGCCCTTTGAGGTTTTTCTGGCAACCCCAGGAATGCTTAAATTCCACCCGAGCCCAAACGGTCCATTTCCATTTCCTGTGCTATACCCCAAACTGAGTTGAGGCTGGAAACCGTTCCTACCCGACGGCACTTCAATGGGAATGGTAAAGTTTCCGGTTCCGGTGAAGAGATCCGGAGAAAAGGTTTCTCCAATGCCTTTGAGAGCGCCGCCTCCCTTAGGAAGTGAAATATTTGTCGTGGAAGATGAGTTGGAATCGGCCATCCCTAGCCCCTTGCCAAATTTTCAGTAGGAATTTGATTAACTTTGATTAGTCTCTAACTTAATAATGAATATAGGGAACATGGTGTTATTTTAGTCATAATCGTCGTGTTACACGGGTGCAAACTCATGAAACCCTATCCAGTGACACTCCCCGCCCAAAGGGCGGGGCTTCTTCAAAACCTATTAAGAACTATCGCTTTCGTTTGCCCAAGGCTGCCATTCATCCCCATGCAAAGCAAGGGGCTTTCCTGGCAGGATTAGTAAATGTCATGAGTATTTGGCTCTTTTCTCATCACAGCCTGCATCCTCAATGTATGGTCTCTTTGATCCGCCCCATTGCCCCACATTAAGATAAAAAAGTCAACCGGCTTCTGCTCAAAAGGGAGAGAGGCGTGGCATGAGTACTTCGGTAGTGCCTAACCCTGTCAGTCCCCGTGCGGAACATGTGACAATCACTGAAGATACGTTAAGCGTCGATCTTGGAGACGGACGAACTATTGCCGCTCCGTTGGCCTGGTTTCCACGGCTTGTTCATGCAACTTCCGAAGAGAAAAACAATTGGCAGCTGATAGGCCAAGGCAAAGGCATTCATCGGGAAGATCTTGATGAAGACATTAGCATTGAGGGGTTACTTGAAGGTCGACCATCTGGAGAAAGTCAGACCTCATTCAAAAAATGGTTAGACGCACGCTCTGCTCATGACAAATAGTATTCGTAGTTGTTTACATACGAAAGATGCACTAACTCCTTATCAGCTCTAAGCTTTACCTTTCCTCTCTTGACTCGTTCAAGCCATAACCCACTTTTTTGAATTCCTTCCGGTGCCCATCCATAAGATTCTCCATTCCAAGGAGACTCTTGCGTTAAGGTTGTGCCCAATCAACCAGCATCCATATAGAAGTACGAAAAATTTCGGCAGAGATTGATTTTGCACTTTGTTGCTCAAAAAGGTTACCAACAATATATCCAAGAAGCATGTGATGATGGTATAGTAAGGACCATCGTAGAATGGCACCCACACCTGGTAGAAAGTGATCATTGACACAATATCTGTTTTGTAGATTTTGTCATAATTTGTGTAGTCGCAACCTGCCCTTGAGTTATTTGAACTATTCGTCTATAAGTAACTGAAACTATTAAAATATCTTGCGCGGAGAGGTGGCCGAGTGGCCGAAGGCATCGGTTTGCTAAACCGACGTAGGGTCACACCTACCATGAGTTCGAATCTCATCCTCTCCGCCAGCCTTCGCTAATGCTACGGCTGGCATGCCAGCCTAGGAAAATCACCCAAAATCCATATTCACCTAATAATCAGCCTTAAAAAAACGAAGGCTGTCTGCCGAAGCTTTAGCAAAGGCAGACACCACGATTTCTCTACCGTGAAATACGTATATCTAATAAAAAGTGAGTCTCATGTTAATAAAACCTATGTCGGCGTAACATCAAATTTAAGCAAACGCTTAGACAGTCACAATGCTGGTAGCTCCATCCACACCTCGAAGTTCAAGCCATGGAAGCTACTAACCTATGTTGCATTTTCTGACGATTCAAAAGCGCTTGCTTTCGAAGCCTACCTTAAAACAGGTTCAGGGCGAGCATTCGCCAAGAAAAGACTGTGGTAATCAAAAACAAGCTAAAATGGGCTCAAAAAGTAAGGCAATTACAATCCATAATTTGAAAGTTGTCAATTCATAGTCAAAAACTCCAATTCACTATTAGGCTGCAATAGTTCCATTTCTTCCAATCGACTCTTTCATACCACCCTCAATTCCTATTCTTCATGCGTGAACATCGATGGGAATCGGTCTCAACCCTGTCTTTTGCTGAGATTTTATCGGTTACGGACAAACTACGCCAAGCTGGCTTGACCTCTATGCATCCCAAAAAAGAAATGATTACCTACATCGAAGAATGGGAGGTGGATGATCTTGATGAGATTCGACAGTTAGAACCGTGGCCGACTGAAGATGTCACGCAGTTACACATACTCAATCAGTGGACGGGCGACTTTTTTCTACTCGCAGGCGGGTATCATACCGTGTTTCAGAAACACCAATCGGTCAATACCTATTGTTCAGTCGCCCACCCCTGGCGTATTGGACATCCGCTTGTCACATTACATCCTACGGCATGGCTCTGGGTCGGTTTTCGGCACACGCATGGCTTTATTCGTACACGGGTGCATACAACAGAAATCATTGCTCCTGGAGAATCCGTCGAATCGAATCGTGAGCAATTTTGGTTGAATGATCGCAAGGAAGCTTTCGGTGCGGCTATCAAGATGTTGGATTTACCCATTGAAGTGACAATCAATAACCACAAAGTGACTCTTGCGACTCAACGCCAAGACACTCCCTTGTTTTGTTCATGGCCCGATGCCTTTGGCCCCTGCCAATTTGAATTAAACTCCCCTGACCCTTTTGAATTTCTGGTCCCAGCCAGTCAACTGGCCGCAACTCTCTCAAATCAAGCCGAGCAAGTCCGAGTGTATCTGACGGGGTTTTCGTTCCAGGCTTTACGTGACTTTAGGAATCTTTCCACAGACTCTCAATTGATGTATCGCTGTTCACTCCACTGTCAATTTAATGAAATCCCAGATATTTTTTCCGTACTGCGCGCGAAAGGTCGTCTGTATGGGAGTTTGGCTGAATTTCAAACATCAGTCTCTATACCAGAAGATATCGATGCTGCAGCGATTATAGGACTGGTAGGATCAGAAGGACAGTTTCGCTTAGAAGTTCGTCTCAACCAACATCCACTGCCACATCAAGAAACTGAACAATGGCTGGAACAATTGGTTGGCCATGACCTGGCATATGCACCGCTCCCCATCTTCCCTTAGGGGTCAGTTGAAAAAAGCCGTCAGCGGCGTTCTCGCCATTGTTCCGTGCTCACGTAGTGCCAGTACGCTCCGCGCGCAAAAATGACTGCGGCCTTGCTGAACGGGCTTTTTTGAACCGACCCAATGCCGCTCATCGTCAACAAGTTCCTGGCGAAAAATGCCCCTTGATCTCTTCGCTATTCAACACTCCCATAAATACCCTCGCTCTTTCAGACGTAGAGTTCTTGCTCCCCTTAAATACATTCCTCCTCATGTTTTGAAGACCGGAAGAAAGGATTGGGCAGCGTGGCAGACTTCTTCAAGCGATATTTGCCGCATACAACTTTCTTCCCCTCGCGAACAGCCAGGATAAAAACATTCCCGACAATCTAATCCTTTGTAGATCACGTGTACGTTCGAACCGCGTGGGCCCCATACAGCGGGGTCAGTTGGCCCAAACAAACCTATCACCCGACAGCCAACGGCCGCCGCGATATGGAGAGGGCCTCCATCGTTTCCCACCACTAGGACACTTTGCTTCATCAAACTGCTTAGAGTAGAAAGATTCGTGTGTCCCATTAAATTTACCGGTTTATGCGCAGTCATATTCATAATTTGTTGACCAAGAGAGGCTTCCCGCTGATTCCCCACCAGCGCAACCTGAAACCCTTTTTGGGCGAACCAATTGGCCAGCGCCGCAAAACGTTCCAAGGGCCAGGTCTTAAACACATACCGTGCAGAAGGATAGAGCAAGATCAATGAGGAGCTCTGCAAACCTCGCGAATCAAGCAATTGTTGAACGAACCGCTCTGCGTCTGCATTGACGGCCATTTCCGGATCTCCAACTGATTCGCTTATTCCCAAGGCCCTTAAGATCTGCGCATGATACTCCACCATATGCATGGAACCATAAGCTGAACGTATGGTTTGGGAATAAAACTTTCCCCGCCACAATCGATCCCGGTTAAAACCCAAACGCACCGGCGCTCCTGTTACCCACGACAGAAACGCAGACCGATCTCCATCAGTCAAATCTAGAACTGCATCAAATCCTGCCCTGCGCAGTTTCATGATTAGTTGGCTTTGCTGAATCAAAGAATCTCGAGGCACAACCCAGACATCATCAACATGCGAATTGCCATGTAAGATTTCTTCTGTTCCTGCATTGACGAGAAATGTAATTCGAGCTTTGGGAAATTGTCTGCGAAGGGAAGAAAGTATCGGAGTACTTAACACGACATCCCCAAGATAGCGAAGCTTGATGAGCAGTATGCGCTTCATAAAGCTATACGATGAATGAAAAACGTAACCCTAAGTCGATGGGGTATGCTACCCAGCGTTGTAAAACCCATTATCCTTCCTCTTCATTCAATGCGAAATGCAAATACGGCCACAAGGAAGCCACAGTGAAAACCGAAAGCGCAAATTCTAAAAACTCTTCAATTTCCATCAACATGATTTTTCCGGACTCGCCTACTCCCATCACTGGAAGAACATAGGACCCAACTTTGTCAATCGTTAAACAGAGAACGAACAAGATCAAGGCTAACAGTAAATGGTTAAACCAAGAATTTCCAGTTCTCCATGCTAAGAGCACCGTCTCCCACAGCCGAAAGCTAAGGATGACGCCTACCACGAGACAGGGTACGACCATAAAACCCAGAACTAGCAATCTCTCAGTTAGCGGAAAGTTTGGATTCCAATAATTTGCAAGCTTATCTAGATTCCATCCCGTTACCCACACATGAGCATCTAATTCTCGCAATCCCAACAAAAGAAAAAGCACCGAAACACCCAGCCATTCTACGGCTTTCAGCCGTTGGCAATAAGCCGCCGCCACACACCACGTCAATCCCATAAACCAGACCGCGGCGCTCATCCGTTCAACCGGTCCATTTTCAGAGGCAATGACATCTCGCCAGCCTGGCAGCCCGGTTCCCCATTTCGCCAACATTACCGCAACGGCACAAAAAACAATGGCCCCGCTCAGCTGCCACCACCAAGCGTCATTTCTTTGTGATAGATCTATATTGATGTCTGGAACCTGATGACACATCGTCCCTGAAAATCTTCTGTGCATCACATACCTGCCGAACGTGTTATGGCAAAAAAATACAATGCCCCAAAGCTACAAGAAAGAATCAGACTTCCAACTCCCAACGACCAACTCCTGGATTTTCTCTGAGAAGAAACTCGTCTTGCAGTAAGGCCGTTCATAACGCCAAAGACTCCAAGACTAAAAAATCCTAGTCCAATATACCAGGAGACCAACGCTGGTCCACCCAAGTCATGGAGATAGGGAAGCCCTTCTTGATAATGAGGAACACGAGGCAGCCCCATCACCACAATGGTTACGACTAAGAATACCCAGCTAGGCCAGGATCGAATCATCTTCATGATCAAAGGTCAGGATGGCTATGAGTTAGTGAACTTCAAAAACTTTTGAGAACAAACCCTGCAATTCCCAAAATGATGGCTGTTCACGTCACAGGCGACCAATCAGGCATTGCTGTTGCAACAGTCTCCAAAACATCTTCCACAGTGATTTGGCACAAGTACTCATAGTCTTTTTGATAGTCAACCTTGTCCCAATAGGCATCTTCTTTTGAGCCTTTCGAAACCATCATGGCATATTTCCCCCAAGGAGCATATTGTACCGTATCAGCCGCACCATAAATTCCTAGCACTGTAGGTTTAGGGAGGGCCGAGGCCAGATGCATAGGTCCGGTCACGTTCGAAATGACTAAATCCAATTCAGCGATGACAGCCATCGACTCTCGCAAGGATGTTTTCCCAGAGAGATTCAGGACGTTACCCTCCATCTTTTCCTCAATTGCCTGACAAACGGAACGGTCAGCTTTCCCACCTAACAACACAATTTCGGCTTGATAGATTTTGTTCAACGCATTTCCAAGTTTCACAAATCGTTCAGCTGGCCACATTCGCCAAATAGATCCAGCACATGGAACCAGACCAATTCGTCGGGAGGAAATAATTTTTGCGAGAGACAGAATTGTTTTCCCTGCTTGTCTTTCCTGTTCCGTCAAAAACAATTCACAGTCCCCTGCCACGATATTCTTTTGTCTCAGTAATGCCTGGACAAGATCTAGCTTTTGCTCGACTAAATGTCTGCCATCACGCTGAATTTTTATGGGGTGATTGTAGAGAAACCCTCGCCCATGCTGCCGAAAATCTTCTCCATATCGATTCGGTGCCCCCGACAAAAATGTCAGCATCGCGCTACGGGCTCCACTAAATACATCTAAAACAATATGAAATCGCTCTCGACGTAAATCGCGAACAAGATGAACCCATTTTTTCCCACGTATCCAGTAAGGCTGCTTTTGAGAGCGCTCTCGATCAATTCGAATCCGTCGATCAATTGATGGATTATTAGACAACACCTCCGCACTCGGACCATCAACCAGAACGGCAAGATAACCTGAAGGGTACGCCTTCTTCAAAAGAGAAATGAGTGGTGTCGTCAGGACAATATCGCCAATTGCTCGAATAGCAATAATGAGAATGCGTACAGGCGAATCTGAACGAGGAAACTCTAAACCCCTACCTTGCTCTTGCGAATCATCATTCATTAATGACTCATCCATGACCAATCACCTTCTGATTCGGTCCTGCATACGAATCGCCTACCTTTTTGCCAACACACCTTCATACAAGCCATATAAGCCTTCCATCATGACCGTAAGAGAAAATTGCTCGGCAATCCGTTTTTTGGCCTCAACACCCATTTGCTTACGAGTTTCAGGGTTTTCGCATAGGGTAGAGAGACTCTTGCGTAAATCTTCTACATCAGCTGCCCGGACTAATAGCCCAGTTTTTTGATGGTCTACAACTTCTGGAATACCGCCGACCTTACTCGCCACTACCGGCTTACCCAAAGCCATAGCTTCAAGCAAGACAATTCCCAAGCCCTCGAGAACCGAAGGAAGCACGAACACATCAAAGCGGGCAATAAAAAGTTCAGGATGCTCTTGAAACCCAGCGAACAGTACATGTTCAGTCAATTGCAATTGGTTAATTTGAACATGTAACTGACGTTCATATTCCTCATCACCTGTTCCAACAATGACTAAAACGATATGAGGGAAAGCTTTCACCAAACCCTCCATGGCCTGCACGAGATACCCTAACCCTTTTCTGGGGAAAAGATTGGCGACAGTTCCAATCACAGGAGTTCCTTGTATGTTCTTGAGGATAGCTGAGGTCTCCGGCGAGGGTGAGGACAGTGCTCTCTTTTTTACCGGGATACCACTCCACAAGACGTGAATGTGCTCTGATGACACACCAGCTTTCCTAAGGACATCTCCAATGCTGTGAGAAACAGGAACAATAGGATCTCCCCTGTTCAACCAATATTGTGAAATTTTTCGTCGCTCAATTTCCTGTCGAACATGAACGAGACAAGGACGACCCGTCAAACGTCCAGCAATAATCCCAAGCGGTGCCCACCAATAATCATTCACATGCAGGACATCAATATGCCATCGTCGAACAATATTGATGAGTCGAATGATAGCGAGGGGCCGCCAAAATATATGAAGAAGTTTCCTCCATGCTGGCAAAGTGATAGACGCATATGGAATGTTCAACTTCTCTAATTCAGCAAGTAAAGGCCCGTTATCTGGACACACCATATAAGGATGGATTCGGGTTCGATCTAAAAATTGCAACCAGGTCAACAGCTCTCGTTCCGCACCTCCAATTTGGGATACACCATGCACATACAGGACATTCACAATTTCACAAAACCTTGAAACCATTAAGTTGTGAGATGGGATATTTCATTGAAAGCTTGAAGACAGCAAACCCACACATCAGATGAAAGGCCAACGAAAGAATGCCTCTATTTTCCATTATTCAGAATCGTGACCAGAACGATCGGCCCGCTCCCACAATTTGGCATATTTGCCAAATGTATAGAAGCTTGAAAAACCGCTAGCAATCAAGCCATGAATGCCATCTCTATATCCTTTTCGAACCAGGTAATATTTAAGGAATGTAAACAGAGGACGACCAATCAAATCCAGATTGGTGGCATTCGCTTTCTGCTTTTGACGTTCCTTGGCCGCACGTGTCGTAAACGCATTCTGTTTCTGAACATGTTTTGTCACAGTGGGAAAGGTCAAATGCTCCATCGGATGACGACAATAACCCACAGATCCCGAGAGATGAAACCGGGGATGAACTTCTACTTCGCCATACGTTCCCGCGCCCTTTTTGAACAACCGCAATTGATAATCTGGATAACACCCTCCACCTTGAACCCATTTCCCATAGTAGTAATTTTTTCGAGGAATAAAGTATCCTGCATAGGCTGAAGAATCAGAAGCAACTAATACTGATTCAATTTCCTCTCGTAAATCAGGCAATATTCGTTCATCCGCATCCAACAAGAACACCCAATCACATTGGGCCTGTTGGATTGCAAAATTTTTCTGATCGGGCATTCCTGTCCATTTTCGAAAAAGAACCTGGGAAGTGTATTGCCTGCAAATCGCAACCGTTTCATCTTGACTATATGCATCAACAACAATGACCTCATCCATCCACTGTACAGACTTCAGTGCGCCTTGAATATTATGTTCTTCATTTAGCGTAACCATCACACATGAAATCGTTTGTCGAATTTCTCCATCACGGCTGTTCAATTCAACCCTCACTACCAACTACCGAGACAGAAGTCGCCTGGAGCATTTCACCATAAAACTGCTCAACGCTATCAAGCATCCGATCAAGACTATAGGATTGGGCAACAAGCGCTTTGGCCTCTCTTATGACTTTCTCGCGTAAGGCCACATCATTGAGAATCACCTGAATACAATGAGTCAGCGCGTTGATATTATTCTCAGGCACTAACATCCCGGTTTTCTCGTGAATAACGACTTCAGGTATGCCGCCAATAGCCGCTGCCACAACTGGAACGCCCATTGCCATAGCTTGGGTAACTGCCTGAGGCACTCCTTCACCTGCCGTAGATGAAAGAACAAAGACATCCAGGGCAGCCAATACTTGATGAACATCTGATCGAAAGCCAGCGAAATGAACATGTTGCTGAAGCCCTAAGGCTTCTGCTTTTTCTCGCAACCGTAGACCTTCCGGCCCCTCTCCCACTACTAAAAACCTGACATTTGGAACGCTATGCCTTAATAAGTTGATCGCATCCAAACATAAATGAATCCCTTTATAGTCTCTGAGGAACGCGACGGTTCCAAGCACAATAGCATCGTGGGCTAGACCAAACTCCTCCCTCAGATTTCCCCGAATGTTTGTCGCAGAATATACTTCGAGGTCAACACCAGTAGGGACAGACCGTACTTGAGCAGGATCAAGTGCTTGGCTCATGACCATATCTTTTCGAATGCGTTCTGACGTGGTCATCACTCCATGGGGTAAATGTTTGTACAACCATTGATGTCTCCATGTCTGTGATATGGGTGTTGACTTATGCCGAGTACGAATGATGATCGGCTTCAGAGGGGACAGGCGACCGGCAAGAGAAGCGGCCCAACTATCTAATGACCCATGGGTATTCACAATCTGAATACGATGCCGATGAATGATTCGCAAATACGTGAAGATCAAATAACTCCAGGCAAGAGTTCCCGACGGTGTTGCCTCATAAGACAAACCTTTTTGTTCGGCCAAGAAAGTTATCTGGCTATTCCTCGGAATAGCTAAAATCGCCCTATGACCACGCTGTTCCATACCCCGCGCTTCATTTAACACTCGATACTCTTGACCGCCTAATCCCATTGAAGATTCAGTGTGAAGAATTCGCCAGGGCTTACTGACACAACCTGAAGTTCTACACTCGGAAGATGTCGCCATAGAGCCATTTACCGCAGAAACTTCCATCTCAGGACTGAGGCACATTCTTTTGCAGTTCCCATAATTTCGCGTATTTCACAAATGTGTAATAGGCATACAGGACTGAAAGAATAAGGCCAGGCTTTCTATCCAAAATTCCCCCACGAAATACAAACATCTTAAGAAAGGTGAACAGAGGATGAGATAAGAGTTGATGGGCATGAAAACGTCGGCCTTCTTGATTCATAACTTCTGCGCGCAACGTTGAATAGCGATCCATTTTCCGCCAATATTGATCAATATTTCGAAATGGGACTTGTTCGATAGAAGATTGGAGAACACCGGTTTTCCCAGTCACTTCAAACCCCTCATGCACTAGATCTTCTCGATAACGCATTGAGACTTTATGAAATAATTGCGGCTGCCGATAATCAGGATACCACCCGCAGTGCTTAATCCATCGACCCAGAAAGTAATTCCGGCGTGGAACAAAATAGGCCTGTGCGAGCGGATTTCCTGACAATAAAGACAAAATTTCTTCTTGGATTTCGGGTGTTGCCCATTCATCGGTATCCAAGCTGAAAATCCAATCATGGGTCGCATGAGTAATGGCTTGATTGCGCAACGTGCCAAATCCTTCGAACAGATAATGAAAGACTTTATCCGTATATTCCCGGCAGATCTCTGTTGTCCCATCAGTGCTATGCGAGTCAACCACGACAATCTCATCTACCCAATGTAAGCTATCTAAACACCGGCGCATATTGGGCGCATCGTTATAGGCAATGACGACCGCTGTTATTTTCTGTCTCATATCGGGAATAGGCATGACGCTGACGTTACAACGCTGGGGCTGTTGAAAAAGTCACCAGCGGCGTTCTCGCCATTATTCCATGCTCACGTAAGACCAGTACGCTCCGCGCGCAAAAATGGCTGTGGCCTTGCTGGATGAACTTTTTTGAACCGCCCCGAAGCTTTTGATATCCGACGTGATCATGAGCAAATTTGCCTCTGGTGTTTTATATTATTCAACACTCCCACGCTGGCAGACTATCTATTTTTGCTGCATCCCGCTTCATAACATGAGCCCAATTACGAAAGAGGAGAGGCTAGAGATTGTTGAATTGATTCCAACAGGGAATTGACGGAAATAGATTCCAGGCATTCCAAATGCTGAGGATTACGACAGGTTCTTTGCCCGCAGGGGCTGCATTCGAGTTCACTTCGATGTACCTCATGTTGTGTTAAAGGATAGGGGCCCGTAGCTTTTGGTGATGTCGGGCCAAAAATGGCAACAACTTTTGTTCCGACTCCTGCGGCCAGATGAATAATTGATGAATCATTGCCCACGACAAGTTTCATGTGTTTGAGGAATTCAGGTAATTGGCGAAGAGAAAGTTTCCCAACGACATTGACCAATCCCTGTGATTCTAAGTGGCCAAATTCTTCTGCTGCCTGACTATCAGCAGGACCGCCCAGGATCACCACACCAACCTTCGGCAATTGCAAAAGTTTTTCAGCTAACTTCACAAATCGATCCAATGGCCAACATTTTAACGCAGAACGGCTCCAAGGAGCCAAAGCAATCACCTGGTCATGGCCCTTAGCCAACGTGGACTCCAATACATCACAATGAGAGATCTGCTCCTCCGCTAGCTCAGGAAAATGAAAGATGGGACGAGAGATATCGCCGTCAAGAAATTGAGCAATAGCCAAATTACGATCAACAGCGTGGATACCTAACAACCGCCAAGGAGAGGTTTCCTCTCCCGGCAGAGAAACATGATGCGTGTACATCCATCCGGCTCCTTCCCTGGCCTGAGCAAATCCTACACGCCTATCCGCACCGGACAGGAGTCCGAACAATCCAGAACGAAACAATCCTTGAAAATCGACAACCAGATCAAACTGCCTTCGCCTCACACCTTGAATCAGTTTGGGCCAATTGGGCCAAGACACATCCACAGGCCAGACTTCATTGACATCGGGATTTCCCTCTAAGAGTGAGGCCCATTCAGACTTCACCACCCAACAGATATGAGCTGAGGAAAACCGTTGTCGCAGCGCAGCCACTGCAGGAAGTGTGTGAACGATATCACCTAACGAACTAAACTTTAAGACCAATATTCGCTGCGGAGATATATCCATGTGCTCGCTGCCGTAGAAATCCAGAATCACTACATAGAATAACGTATACACTCATCAATTAGGAGCTCGATTTGAAAGATCTCGTTCTATCCAATCAACAGCCTGTCCAAACGATTGGGCAATATGAGCGATAGGAAATTGACCAAGATGACTGGCTGTAACGGCTGCGTCACTATAGTCACTCGACATCACCAAAACACCGCTCATTCCTGCCTTGTACGCTGTTTCTAAATCACTGGCTTTGTCACCCACAAAATAACACTGAGCAACATCAAGAGAAAAATCTTGAGCCGCTTGCTGAATCATGGCCACACCGGGCTTGCGGCACAAACATCCATCGTTGGGATGATGAGGACAAAAATAGACCGCATCAAGACTACCGCCACCAGTCTCTAAGAGTTGTTCTAGCTTGTGATGAATGTCCTCTAAAACCTGCACCGTCATGAACCCCCGTCCAATAGCCGACTGATTCGTTATCAAGATCACTCGAACACCAAGATGATTCAACCGCGCAAGAGCTTGTGGAACTTCAGGAAAAAGGACCAGCTGCTCAGGAGTCGTCACATACCCATGATCTTCATTTAAGGTGCCATCACGATCTAAAAATACGGCAATAGGTGTTACTACAGCATGATTCATGACTCAATACATTCCCTCGTGCGCTGTCGATCGACGAAGCGATCAATGTGTTCCATGACTGACTTGACCACACGATCTGTCGAAATTTGACTCATACAACGATGATCAATCGGACAGGCCCGTAGCAAACAAGGAGAGCAGCGAACCTGCTCTCGAATCACACAAGATTCTCCACCTACCGGCCCTGTTGTTTCAGGATCGGTTGCCCCAAAGAGAGCCACAACTGGAATTCCCAACGCTTGGGCCACGTGCATCGGGCCCGTGTCATTCGTGACGAGCATGGTGCAACGCACTAACACAGCCATGAGCTCTTGAACGGTGGTCTTTCCAGACAAGACTATCGGCTGCGTTCGCATCTGACGGGCAATATCTAATCCAAGTCTGTCCTCCCCTTTTCCGCCAATCAGCACGCAACGCACAGAAGAAAACTCTGAATGTCTGCCATAAATGCGCTCGACAAGCTCGTCCCCCAACTCTGCAAACCGCTCCGGCAACCACCGTTTAGCTGAGCCATAGACAGAGCCCGGATTGATCCCTATCAGCAGTCTGTTGGATGAAGAACATATGTCGGGAAATCGTTGTTCAAAATCAGAATAGTCGTGCATTGTCGTCGAGAGCTTTGGAGTTGAATCTCCTAAAGACCCCTGCGCTATTTTCTGAATCAGTTGTTGGTAGTAGTGCGTCTGATGCAAGCCAGCTTGTAATGGAACTGGAATCGCCTGGGTTAGCAACCAACTTCTCCCATCGGTTGCATATCCAATTCGGCTTGGAATACCAGAGAGGACCGCGAGCACGGCCGCTTCAAAGGCATTTTGAAAAAGTACTGCCGCATCAAACGCCCTTTTCCGAATTACTTGACTCAACCGCAACAGGCCCAAGAGTCCACAATGAGCCGTTTGATGTTCATAGACAATGAACTCTTTAATTCCGC
Source organism: Nitrospirales bacterium (assembly GCA_965223295.1). Classification (GTDB taxonomy): domain Bacteria; phylum Nitrospirota; class Nitrospiria; order Nitrospirales; family UBA8639; genus Nitrospira_E. Next base: position 1,090,807 of record CBDCWC010000002.1, read on the forward strand.
ATTGACCATCTAACAAACCCGCAATGGTAGGTTTGGCCACAACCGTTATGTCTGCATGTTTAAAACAATTCCGCAAATCCCTCAACGCAGGCAGACACATGACGGCATCCCCAATCCAATTCGGCACACGGACAAGAATATTCTTGGGCAAGGAAAGGTCCGTCATTATTTATAGGATCGCAACTCCGTAAAGTAATCCCATGCAAGCAACTTCGTTGTTCATACCAAGCCGATAGGTTCCAATAGTTCAAAGATTTGATCTTGCCCCGCTATGAACGCAATATCTATGGAAACAAACCAAATAGGATCGTTCTTCGTAAACCATTCACGCAATTTGACCGAATCCTTTTCCGTGGTTACAAGCATTCTACATGCGGATTCTGTAATTTTCTTTCGTAAAAGATCCGCTTCAACTTTCCCATAGTGGCAATGATCAGGAAAAACAATTTCTTCACCAATATACGCTCCACATCCTTCGAGCATGTCATGGAACGCGCTTGGATTCCCTATGCCGCTGACGACCAATAATGAATTCTCTCGCAAGGATGATACGGGTCTCACCTCTCCAGTCCCCAAATGCTGAATCTGCTTGGGAACTGCGTTTACAATAAGCGGTCGTATGGATTCTCCAATCGCATCTTCAAGACAAGTCTGAACAGGCTGAACGGATAAAAGAGATTCCGCTCGGGTGATGGCAATGGCCCCTGCCGCTTTCACCGCACTTAGGGGTTCCCGCAAACGCCCAGCAGGCAAGACATGGCTAAGCCCTTCAAGATCCGTAGCATCACATAACACGACATCAAGGTCACGATACAAAGACAAATGTTGAAAACCATCATCGAGCAGGAAACAATCACAGTTGGCCTGCTCCAGCACCCATTGGCCAAGACGAAATCGATCAGGGCCCACCGCCACCAGAGCCCATGGGCACTGCTGCGCAATCATTGCTGGTTCATCACCGGATACTTGCCAATCCTTCACATGTCCTTGCCCATCAGACACCAGAAGATTACGAGAAATATCCTGACGTCCATACCCTCGGCTGAGAATTGCGACTTGCTTCCCCCTAGCATGGAGTTGTTGCGCTAACCATATGACAAACGGGGTTTTGCCAGTTCCACCAACGGTGACATTTCCGATACTCACAACCGGCTTCGGTAATTGCAGCGTCTTTAGCCAGCCTCGTTGATAGGCCATTCGCCGAACTTGGGCAATCTTACCATAGACCACCGCCAGCCCACGTAACACCCATGGACAGTATCGTTGAAACCGATCCCACATGCGCAACTGACAGGAAAGATAAGCAGGAGAAAACGTGTTCACTAAGCGCCACGATAACAGATCATGATGCACAAGAGAACTAGGATGAACCCATTGATGAGAAGCCGTAAGGGTTCTTCATACCTGGAGACTGTTGAACTGAGTCATCACGAGTAGCATGGCTCATATCAGTTTCAGTCGGATCAAGATAACAAGGTAACTGGCGAATCATCCTATGATTCTTCTCGACAACGCCACGATTTTGTTGAACGACCAATAAGGCCTGTCGGCCCATTTGCTCAGCCTCAATTGGATGAGTCAACAGATGTACAAGAGGGTTCAAAACTGCATCGGGTTGTCGCACTTGAAGCGCTCCTCCAGATTCCAGCAATTGCTGGACAATATCTTGACAATGATCAACATACGGCCCAAAAAGGACAGGGCGTCCCCACTGGGCAGGCTCTAAGACATTATGGCCTCCCACGGGAACCAATGTCCCTCCAACAAAGCCGACGACTCCCAGACCATACACGTACGGCAATTCCCCACGAGAATCTAAAAGAATCACTCGAGGTGAGGCATAATCATTCGCCAAATTTTTCTTCTCACCCATCACACTCCGCCGGATACATGGAAATCCATATGAAGCAATCACTCGCTCTAACTCATAAGCTCGTTCGATATGCCTGGGAGCAATGACCAGAACTATATTGGGCTGTGTCGCGCTCAACGTCTTATAGGCTTCCAAAAGATGTTCTTCTTCTTGAGGATGCGTACTTCCCGCCACAATAACCTGCTCTTCGTCACTGATGCCCAATGATTTTCGTAGAGCCGTTGAAGAATCACTTTTTCTCTGTTGCCCAAGAGACTGGTCAAATTTCATATTGCCCGTCACATGCACAACATCTGCTGGCGTACCTAATTTTCTGATGCGATCTGCATCACGATCTGTTTGCATGAGCGCCATATCAATTGAAGCCCAAATTGTTTTCATGAACCTCTTGACCAATCGATATCGAGAAAATGAGCGGGAGGAAATCCGGCCATTGACTAAACATACCGGCACCTGATGTTGCTGAAGACTCGTGAGTAAGTTAGGCCAAAACTCCGATTCTACTAGGAGAAAAAGGCGAGGTTGAATTGCTCGGACATAACGAGTGACCGCCCACCACATGTCTATTGGCGCATAACAATGCGTGGCAATGCCCTGTAATCGAGTCAACACCATCTCACGGCCGGTTTCCGTCACAGTCGACACAATCAATTCTTGTCGCGGGTCCGCTTCTTTGATGGCCTTGAGCAAGGGAACCACAGCCGTGACCTCCCCTAATGAGGCCGCATGAATCCATACGACTGGTCCGGAGTGATTTACTAAGCCAACAGGTACTCTTCCCAATCTCGCTAAGATACCTCGCTGAGATCGTTTCTTAGCCAAAAGCAGGCTGACAATGACGGGGAACCCCAGGTGTAACAATGTATTGTAGAATAACCAAAACATGAGCAGTCATTGGGTGGAAGAAGATGAGCCGTGATTCATCGTACGAAGAAAGTAGGCAGCAGGGTCAGACTGTTGAACAGCATGTTCAGCTTGTTCGGTCAAAGTATTTAAGGCATGCTGTAGTGCTATTCCATCGTTTACCAATTGGTCTTTTGTCCTATTGCAAGCTACCATGATGGGCTCACCCCAGATAAACAGTCCCTTGCTCAAAGGAAGAGGGATTTGGAAATGATCCCAACTCGAAAAGACTTTTTTTTTGAGCAGGCAAAGGTCAGGGGTACGATAGGAAAGCCTGTGAGTTTGGCCAGCAATATGACGCCCATCTGCACATGGCATGCGGGACCACGTGGGCCATCTGGAGTAATCACTAAATCGTGTCCTTGACGCCCGATACTGATGAGCTGGCGAAGAGCTTTCATGCCTCCCCGTGTACTGGATCCTCGAACGGTGTCAAAACCAAACTGCTGCATGATATTGGCAACCATTCCTCCGTCCCGATGTTGGCTAATCAAAATAGAGGCCGAATGCCCCCGATAGGCCAAAGGCATCATCAGTTGCCGCCCATGCCAAAACGCTATAATGATAGGCTTCTCTTTTTGGTTAAACGCATCAACCGTTTCTCCAGCAATGGTTGATATCGTCATAGTCTTAGCTAAGACCTTTATCCCCCAAGCGGCAAAAACAGGTACGATATGTAGTTTCAGCCACGTCACCATGCGAGATTCATCTTCATACATCTATCAATTAGTCGAAAGAGGCTCTCGTTGAGTGAGTTGAAATTGGGTTTGGTAGAGCTTGGTGTACAATCCACCCTTTTGTAACAACTCGGCATGCGTCCCGATCTCCTCAATCCGTCCCTCATTCATCACCACTAAACGATCGGCATGTTGCACCGTCGAGAGTCGATGCGCAATCACTAATGTGGTACGGGCCTTCATCAGATTGGTCAAAGCCTGTTGTACCAGTTTTTCAGACTCAGAATCTAAAGCAGAGGTGGCTTCGTCAAGAATCAGAATCGGAGGATCACGCAAAATAGCTCGCGCAATCGCCAATCGCTGTCGCTGGCCACCAGATAACTTCAACCCATTTTCTCCGACGAAGGTGTCGAGGCCCTGCGGCAATCGCTCAACAAATTCCCACGCATAAGCCGCACGCGCAGCCTCAATAATTTGCTCTTCGGAGGCATCCGGCCGCCCATAGGCAATGTTATTGCGAATTAAATCATCAAATAGCACTGTTTCTTGAGAAACAATCCCTATTTGACGTCTCAACGAGGAACGGTCTACCAGCCGAATATCCATATCATCAATCATAACTTTGCCTTCTGTCGGACGATAAAATCGTGGCACAAGGCTTACCAAGGTGGTCTTACCGCTTCCACTGGCTCCTACGAAGGCCACGACTTCGCCGACCCGCACGGTCAAACTTACCCTATCGAGCGAACGTTCCTTCGCACCTTCATAGGAAAAACTCACATTAGAAAATTCTAGTTGGCGTGAAATAACAGGAAGAAGGGCCTTCCCCTCATCCTTGGCCAATTCACTATCAAGATCCAACACGGAAAAGACTCGTTTCCCACCTGCAAGAGCCCGCTGAATTGACGCATTGGCACCTGACATCTTCCTGACAGGCGCATAGGCCATGAATAACGCTGTAAGAAAAGAAGAAAATTCCCCAAACTTCATTTCACCAGAAATCACTAAACCACCACCATACCAGATAATAAACGCCACACCACAGGAACCAATGATTTCGAGCATAGGAGAAGAAAGCGCAGAAGCTTGAGAAGATTTGACTTGCACTCTCCGAAAAGCCTTATTCATAAGCGAAAAACGTTCCTCTTCTTTTTCTTCCTGCCCGTACGCTTTGACAATTTTGATTCCGGAAAATGCTTCTTTGAGGACGGAGGCCATACTCCCAATAGATTCCTGGCCTCGAGTCGAAAATCCCCGTATGCGTTTCCCGACGCGAATCAAGACATAGGCGGATAACGGCAGGACAACTAACACGACTGAAGCCAATTCCCAGCTTCGGTAAAAGGCCACGCCAATCAGCACGATAAAGGTCAAACCTTGCTGGAACATATCTTTGAGCACGCCCGGTACGGCATTCGCCATTTCATTGACATCACTGATGACACGGGCCATCAATCGCCCTGAACTGTTTGCATCATGAAAGCGTATAGGTAAGCGGACGATATGCATGAATAATTGCTGCCGAACATCTGCAATAAGCCATTGCCCGACATAGCCCATCAAATAGGACTGTCCATAGGCAAATCCAGCTTTCATGACTGTGATCCCCAAAAGAGCAAGGGGCAACGTGACTCGAGACTCCGGTTTAAAGTCAATGAAAATATCTTGTAACAGGGGAGCCACTAATATGGCGGTGGCTCCTTGACCAGCGGCAACCCCACCAGAACAAAGAACAGCGATAAACAATCTGAGACGATAGGGCTTAAGATATTGAACGATACGCCATAAGATATTCATGAGTGGATTTCAGAGAGGATAAGTTTTGCAGCCCGCTCAGATGCTCCAGATGTCCCCAACATATTTCGAACCGATTGAAACCCCTCTTTCATGAATTGCTGGCGAGCAGAATCTCCTAAGATCGCTGAGGCTTCGCGGGCAACATTGTCCGCAGTCGCCCGTTCTTGCAGGAATTCTGGCACCAATTCCTGTTCGGCCAAAATATTCACAAGCCCTATATATGGAATTGTAACGAGACGTTTCCCTATTTGATAGGTCAACGGTGATGTCCGGTACACAATAAGCATTGGGGTCCCAATCAGAGCGGTCTGAAGAGTAGCCGTACCCGAGGCTACAAATACAAAATCTGACGCCGCAATGACTTCGTTCGGCTTCCCTTTAATCAGGGTCACTGCAGACGAGGCTCGAAGCAGTTCTTGGACAAGAGCATCTGAAAGAGATTCAGCCTGAGCAACAAGAATCTGCAATTTTGGGTGCTGCTCCTGAAGCCTAGCACAGGCGTGTAACAACATTGGCAAAAGATCTTGGACTTCTTTCGCACGACTCCCAGGCAAGAGGCCAATAACCATCTCATTGGCTTTGATCCCAAGAGTCGTTCGCACCGCCTTCACATCATAGGCATCTTGAATCTCATCCAAAAGAGGATGTCCCACGTAGTCACAGGCAATGCCTTCTTTTCGGAAAAAACTTTCTTCAAACGGCAAAATTGCCAAGACGCGTGTAATGACTGCACGCATTAGCTGGACTCGACGTTTCCCCCAAGCCCAAACCTGTGGGGCAATATAATAAATAATCTTCTGCGACGCTTTGGCCGCAACCTTGGCAAGACGGAGATTCAAACCAGGACTATCAATCAACACAATGGCATCGAAACGGGTCTGTTTCACTAATTTCGAAAGCTGACGCAAGGTCTTCCAGCCCCCCCATAATTGCTGAATGCCAGGAACCCCCATAGCATCAACTCTGGCAATGTCAGGCAGCAACTGCACGCCTGCTCGGGCCATATGGCCGCCTCCAACCCCAATGAGATCAATTGAGGGCTCTAACTCCTGCAGAGCGACAGCCAACTTAGCTCCATGAAGATCTCCAGAAGTTTCCCCTGTTACGAGCAGAATCTTGGACATGTACGAATAGAATACACCAGGATGGTGTTTAATCACACAATGAAGGTTCTGACGATTAGGATGTCGCCATAGAAGAATGAATCAAGGACACAATATGACTGGCCATCCGCAAGGCTTCGACACCTTCTTGACCAGAAACACCTTCTTTAGTTGTAGTTCCAAGAATGGACTGGATAAAACAATCCAGTTCTCTGGTTAAGGCATCTCCGGTAGAAGCCGAGAACTTCTGAGATTGGACATCGCTAGCCATCCCATCTGATGCATGACAGGTATTCACCACCGCGCTCTTAGCGCTCAAATCCACTGAAATATAGCAATTGGGCTGATAAATTCTCACTTTTCGCAAACGGCCTGTGGAAATTCGGCTGGCGGTTAAATTCACCAAACACCCAGATTCAAACATGATCCTCACAGTGGCAATATCAGGGTGCTCTGTAAATACTGGCATCCCCCGAGCCTCAATGTGTTGTCTCGGGCCAAGATCCAATGACAAGATTAAGTCTAAATCATGAATCATGAGATCTCGGACAACGTCGACATCCGTTCCACGTGGCTGAAATGGACTCAGCCGGTGACATTCAATAAAACCAGGGTTTTGGATAGTAGGACACACCTGCTCAACAATAGGATTGAATCGCTCCACATGTCCGACATGAAGAATTTTTTCTTGATCTTTAGCCAGGTTAACAAGGTCTTCGCCTTCTTGTTCGTTGCTGGCAATAGGCTTTTCAACCAAGACATGACAATTCTGCTCCAAACAAGATTTCACCACAGAAAAATGTGCTGACGTTGGAACAGCAACACTCACCGCATCAACGCGAGACAATAATTCACCAAGTGTCGGAAAGAACGTGACCTTGAATTCATCAGCAATAGCTTGTCCTCGTGCAACATCAATGTCAGTCACTCCAATCAATTCTACGGCCGGTAATGTGCAATAAATACGAGCATGATGCCGGCCTAAATGCCCGACACCAATGACTCCAATTCGTAATGACTGCGTCATAGGCTTGCGTCTAGTCGGTAAGAAGATTTCCCGGAGACCAGAACATGGAGAACAAGACTACCTGAACACTGATGGTGAGTCGGATTCCGAAACATGAATTGGAGCAGCTTTCCCAACAATGGCAATATCAGCTTTATTGGCGAGAGATAACACCTCTTCACGATCAAGCACAACCGTTTTTCCAGCTTCAATCGCCAAAACAGAAGCTTGGGCTGTAATCATCGTACGAATGGTTTGAGGACCGATAGCCGGCAAATCAAATCGCAAATCTTGGTGCGGTTTTGTCCGCTTGACGACGACGCCTCCCTTTCCAGCTAGCGCCCCGCCCCGCGTAACTGCCTCATCTGTACCCTCAACCGCTTCAACCGCAACAATGACGCGATCTTTGACTACCACGCATTGCCCAATATCAAGGGCCCCTAAGGTCTCAAGTGTTTCCCAGCCAAATTGGATGTCGCCTTCTTCCTTTATGTTAGGGGATTTTTTAGTCAGCACCCCTTCATCCGCTAATATTCCTTCTAAACCAAACGTCGATTCACAAATCTCAATGCCCTCTTTTTCTAATTCACCAGCCACCTCTCGTAAAATGGCATCATCTTTCCAGTACTTCAAACGACTGAAAATCGCTAAGGCTCGAAGATCAGGACGGAACGTAGTAAACACATTCGCCTTTTTGATGCCACCCAACATCACAGCCTGACGAACACCGTCTTTTTTTAACGCAGCAAGCGCTTTACTAAACTGGCCAATTTTCAGCCAGTGAATATGTTCAACGTAAGATTCGAGTTCCGGAAGGGTAGAGCCGATATGAGCGATGGCAGAAACAGAAAAACCTAAACGACGAACATTCTCAGCAAAAATAATGGGAAAGCGCCCATCTCCCGCAATCAATCCAATACGCTTGCCATCCTCAGGCGGGTTCACGACAGATGCTCGAGATTGCCAGACAACTTTTATTCTTCATCTTCGTCCAATTCCCGGGAGGAAACCTGACAAATTCCACGACTTGTGCTTTCTAAAAATGTGAGCAAACTCAACACATCGGTACTTTCACCATAGTCATTTCTGGCTAATTTTATAGCCTCCTGAAGTCGATGGCCCTGTCGAAATAACAACTCAAATGCAGACTTCAGCGTTGTCATTCGTACGGCTGAAAACCCATGCCTGCGCAGTGCAATCGTATTTAAGCCAAACATTTGCGCCCGATAGCCACCTGCCGCCCGAACAAAAGGCGGAACGTCCCGACCTAACGCCGAGCAACCACCCACCATCGCATATTCTCCAATCCGGACATATTGATGGACACCCACTAGTCCTCCAATGACGACAGAATTTCCTACAGAAACGTGCCCCGCTAGATTCGCCGCATTCGCCATCACAATATGGTTGCCGAGCTCGCAGTCATGGGCTACATGGGTATAGGCCATTAAAAAGTTATGGTGTCCAATCCGGGTGGTCCCATTTCCAAATACGGTGCCCCGGTTAATGGTGACGTTTTCACGAATAATATTATGATCTCCAATACAAACCTTCGTTGGCTCATCTTTATATTGCAGATGTTGTGGCGGGGTGCCAATCGACACAAAGGGAGAAATCCGGCAACATCGCCCAATCTCCGTGTACCCTTCAATGCACACATGAGGAGCCAACTCCGTCTGATCGCCAATCGTCACATATTCACCAATCACACAATACGGGCCAACACTCACGTCTTCTCCAATATTCGCTTTGGGATGGACAATGGCTGTAGGATGAATGTTCATAACACTCTCATTTTAAGAATGAATAATTGAGGAGTACGAGCGAGCTTCGAAGGGCATACCGTCAGGTAGACTTTTCCTCTTCATCTCTTACCATCGCTGTCATTTCACTTTCACAGACTAATACTGAATCAACCGTGATGCGACCAGCCATTTTCCAGAATGGATCTTTTCTCCGTAACACTTCCACTTCCACCTGCAACTGATCGCCAGGAACAACAGGGCGACGAAACTTAGCCTTTTCGATGCCGGTAAGAAAAACTGTTGGCCTGCCTTCACCCTCGGCGGTCTTTCTCGCTAAGACTCCGCCGACCTGGGCCATCACTTCGAGTAGTAAGACACCCGGCATAATCGGCTGCCCAGGAAAATGGCCCTGGAAAAATTCTTCATTCGCAGTGACATTTTTTAGGCCAACAATTTGTTTCCCTTTCTCTAATTCAAGAATTCTATCCACCAAGAGAAACGGATAACGGTGAGGTAATACTGCTTGGATTGCAAGAATATCCAATTCCATTTGTGCCATGTATGGTTCTCCTTACGTCCCTAGTCTTCCACAGCTTCACGTTTCTACATCAATTGAACAAGAGCCCAGGAAAGGCATTATGGACTCTGATTCAATCGCTGAATCACATCAGAGGAAATGTCCCAACTCTCTTGATGGAACAAGGTTCCAGAATTGACGCCATGCTCCAACACCAATCCGAGATTTCGATCCTTGGCCAGCTCTGCGACAACATCACTCACCTCTCGGCGAAATTCATTGCGCAACTCTACTTGTTTTTCCTGAACCTCACGATTCAATTCAGCAATTTTCTGCTGATACGCCCCCATCTTTTGGCGAAACTGTTCTTCTTTAACTTGTCTGGCTGTCTGACTCAGTACAGTGCTTTGAGCTCGCAATTCATCTTCAAGGTCACGCAACTCTTTCTGTTCCAATTCCACAAGTATCTGGCGATCTTTCATAAAGGCATCTAGTTTTTCAGAAAGCTGTTGTCCCTTCTCCGTTTCCTGCAAAATTCGTTGAGGGTCCACTACGCCAATCACAAGGTTTGGAGCTTGCTCACCCTGCACTGAGGCACAACTCCAACACAGCATACCCAAAAATAGCAGACTGATGATAGAGCCGTTCCTGATTGTGAATATCTGCCCCTCTGCGATTCTCCCACCATTATGACTTCTCATGTCACCTCATTTCATATGTGAGGAAACCTCTGTTCAAAATACTGACCCAACGGAAAATTCGAAGACTCCCAGCTTTTCCTTCGGCCGTCGATCGAGGTTAAACCCATATGCCGCACGGAGCGGACCAAATGGAGAAATCCATCGCACTTCCACTCCTGCAGCCTTTCTGAGATTAAGATCTAAGCTCTCCCCTTTGGCAAATCCCTTTCCATAGTCGAAAAAGACCACGCCATTTAATTTTGCATCAGGCAAAAGAGGAAAAATCAAATCATTGTTAAAAATTAGCTGTTTATTTCCTCCTGCTGCCGTCCTTTTGCTGGTCACCGGGCCAGCTCGGCCAAATTTGAACCCTCGCACCGTGTTAATACCGCCCACGAAAAAGAACTCTGGAACAGGTAGCCTTTCACCAGAAAACCCCTGTCCAACACCAATACGGCCTCTGATCGCATGACGAAAATCCCAGAAAGGTAATGGCGTGTATTTTAACGCATCAAAAGCCACAGTATAAAAGTTATTGGAGCCGCCTAAATGCTCGGTTCCAAGACTGGTCCTCACACCAACCCGTGTCCCCGTTCGGGGATCTAAGAAAAAATCACGTGAATCCCGAAACAGACTGGCTCGAAATCCTGTCGTCGTTTGAGTACCCTCTTGATCTTCGATAATATCGGGCGCATCGGAATCCACATCAGTAATTTTGATTTGCTCCGCGACGAGAGAAAAAGTCCCCGTAATATACTCAGAAAACCCGCGACCTGCTGTTAAATTTGCCCCTGTTTTTGTTTCAAGATACGTTAAAAAATTGGTGCGGGTACGAAATCCATCAACCTGAAGGGAGGTCAAACTATCAAACAGTGCTGGGTTCCGAAAAGTCAGAATCCCTAATGTCCGACGCTGTCCAACTTGTCCTCGTATCCGAGCCAAGTAGCCACGCCCCAAAAAGTTCCCCTCGGTAATGTCAGCAATAGCCGTAAATTGATCCAACGTACTAAAGCCACCGCCGATACTGAAGGAACCGGTTGGCTTTTCTTTCACTTTGACATCAAGATCAACTTCTCCTGGAGCAATTTGTTTAGGAAGAATTTCGACGGTTTCGAAAAAGTTTAAATTATTCAGTCGTTCAAAGCTACGTTTAATAGCCGGTGAATCAATCATGTCCCGTTCATCCACACGCAACTCTCGACGGATCACATTATCTCGTGTCTTATTGTTGCCCGTAATGCGAATATCTTTAATTCGTACCATTTCTCCCTCCTCAATCGAAAAACCAATCCGTGCACTTCGGGTCGCAGGATCAGGTTCAATTGAAGGGGTCGCGTCGGCAAAGGCATATCCTCGGCTCCCGTACAAATCTGTCAACCGCGTGATCTCGTCTCTGATTTTGGCACGCTGAAACACATCACCCGGTTGAATATCCAACTCTTCCCGCAATTCTTCCTCAGAAAATACCTCATTCCCCTCATACTGAATCTGACTCACAATATAGGGTTCGCCTTCGACTATTGGAAACACCAGCGTAAACCATTCCTGGGTTTCGTCTAAATCAATACTAGGACTGCCTACCTGAACATCCAGGTAACCTCGATTCATATACACTTCTTTAATGCGTTCAACATCATTTGGAATTTCCTTGCGCCGCAAAATTCCGGCATCGGAAAAAATAGACCACGGCCACGACCATTCCTGGTTAGCCATAAAGGCGGTCAAATCTTCGTGTTCCAGCACTTTTCGTCCTTCAAACGTAATGGTTTGAATATGAGCTGGCTCACCTTCTTCAATATAGTAGGTCAAACGGGCTTGGTTCTCTTCAATCATATCTACAATTGGAATAATTTGGACATGATAATAACCCTTTTCCTGATACAATTGGCGGAACTCTTCGACCGAAACTTTGACTTGCTCCTGATCCAAAAAGGTTTGGTTGCGGATAGCATTTTTTTCGCCAAGTTTATCATCCGATAATTCGTCATTTCCGTCATACACCACTTCAACCGTAAAGGGTTTTTCTTTTACACGAAATTCCACCATGACTCCGTTTGCTGTTGTGGTCGTATCCACATCGACGTCCTCAAAAAACCCCATATTATAGATTTTTTGAATTTGTTCGCGAACAAGCTCCCGAGAAAAAGCCTCGCCTGTCTTGATCGACAACTTACTCACAATAGCCTGGCTTTCAATATGATGATTACCTTCTATTTGAATTTGCTGAATGACATTTTCTACCTCTTGGGCCCATGCAAAACTCTGAAAAAAAACCAGAAAAATCAGGGCCGGAGCCAAAGCAAAGGCCCTTCTCTTCACGGGGACGGAACTAGGAGACAAACTTATCAGTTTGAAAATGGAATCATCTCGTCCCCAAAAGCATTGAAACATGTTTGTTTTCTGAAAAATATTACGCGGCGAGCAAGAAAAGACCAACAAGAGAATACGGGAGCAGCAAAAGATGCGATGGCGGCCTTAGATTGATCCCCTAACGTGAATGCATGATGCTGGCCATAAATGAGGGGAGCCTGCCCAATGCTAGGGTTGGGAATTCTCAAAAAAACTGCTGAGGGATTATATTCATGCTGTGATTCCTTGTAAAGTAAACGACATGAATTGCAGCAGGCTGGGTTGTTGCACGTAAGAGATGCATGAGCAACAAACCTTGACAACTTTTTTCACCTTCTCCTAGTATCGGAATCGGCGCTATCAAGGAATTTGGATATCCCGAGCTCAGGTGTCTTTCTCCTTTGCCGTCATCAAAAAATCCATGGATAGTTTGACATGACTGAAGACGAGTCTGAATTCGCCCCACCTTCCGTTGAGCAGATCCCCGAAGCATTACCGCTCCTGCCTGTTCGTGACATTGTTATTTTTCCATATATGGTACTTCCACTGTTTGTCGGACGCGACCTTTCGATCAAAGCTATCGAAGCCGCCCTTTCCTCTGACCGATTGATTGTTCTGACCACTCAAAAGAATCAAGAAACTGAACAACCGAATTTTGATGACCTCCATCATGTCGGAACTGTTGGCGTCATCATGCGCATGCTAAAGCTCCCAGACGAGCGCATCAAAGTACTCGTGCAAGGAGTCGCAAAAGCCCGCATTCAGGAAGTCATTCAATCAGATCCGTTCTTCTCGGTGAAACTCCAAACCATTACCGAAAAACCAGGGACTGCAGCCCCGTTAGAACACGAAGCCACCGTTCGTTCCGCTCGGGAAGGTTTAGAAAAATTGCTTGGGTTGGGCAAGGTCATTATGCCTGACGTCCTCACCGTCATTGAAAATCTGGATGATCCTGGTCGCTTAGCTGATATTATCGCCTCCAACCTTGGACTTAAAATCGACAATACACAAGAAATTTTAGAAATTGAATGCCCCCTGACTCGATTGAAACGAGTCAATGAAATACTTGGCAAAGAACTGGAAGTCTTATCGATGCAGCAGAAGATCCAGGCCGATGCCAAAGGCGAGATGGATAAAACTCAACGAGAATATTTCCTTCGAGAGCAACTCAAAGCCATCCAAAAGGAATTGGGAGAACTGGATGACCGCGGCGAAGAAGTGGCAGATTTTCGCAATCGTATTCAAGAAGCCAACATGCCTGAAAAAGTGCTGAAAGAATCGGAAAAACAACTCAAGCGATTGGAAAAAATGCACCAGGATTCAGCAGAGGCCGGCACAATCCGGACCTATCTGGAATGGCTCGTGGACGTTCCATGGAGCAAGCGTTCAACCGACAATCTTGACCTTGCTCAAGCCTCAACGGTTCTTCACGAAGATCATTACGACCTTGAACGTGTCAAAGAACGAATCTTGGAGTATCTCGCCGTCCGCAAACTTAAAGAAAAAATGAAAGGTCCAATTTTGTGCTTTGTGGGGCCACCTGGCGTCGGCAAAACATCATTAGGAAAATCAATCGCCAGGGCTCTGGGTCGTGAATTCGTACGGATTAGTCTCGGCGGCACAAGAGATGAAGCCGAAATCCGCGGACACCGCCGCACCTACGTCGGTGCGCTCCCAGGACGGATTATTCAAGGCCTCAAACAAGCCGGCACCATCAATCCGGTCTTCATGTTAGATGAAGTCGATAAGATGAATATGGACTTTCGTGGAGATCCATCGGCAGCGTTACTAGAAGTTTTGGATCCTGAACAGAACAACGCCTTTGTCGACCACTATCTCGGAGTCCCTGTCGACTTGAGCGAAGTGATATTTATTACCACCGCAAATTTAACAGACCCCATCCTGTCTGCCCTACGCGACCGCATGGAGATCATAGACATTCCAGGGTACTCTCAAGAAGAAAAGTTTGGCATCGCTCAACGCTATCTGGTTCCTCGACAATTAGAGGAACATGGTATCACTAATGAACATCTCCATCTCACAGACGGTGGACTAACACAAATTATTTCTTCTTATACCAGAGAAGCCGGTGTTCGTAATTTGGAGAGAGAGCTGGCTCATGTCATGCGAAAAATTGCCAAACGCATAGCTGAGGGAAATATTAAACAGTATCGCGTGACACCAAGAAATCTTCATCAGTACCTAGGCGTTCCCAAATTCGTTCCGGACCAGGAGCAAGAAAAAGACGAAATCGGTGTTGCCACAGGACTTGCTTGGACGGAAACTGGTGGGGATGTCTTATATGTGGAAGCCTCAACAAGCAAAGGCAAAGGCCAGTTGACCTTGACTGGTCATCTTGGAGAAGTCATGAAAGAATCCGCTCACGCGGCTTTGAGTTATATCCGGTCACAGGCAGCACGTTTGGGAATTGACGCTAGCCTCTTTTCCAAACAAGATCTCCACATCCATGTACCGGCCGGCGCCATTCCTAAAGATGGCCCCTCTGCCGGCATTACGATTGCCACGGCTTTGGCTTCCTGTCTAAGTAACATCCCAGTAAAACGTCATATTGCAATGACTGGAGAAATTACCTTACGCGGCCGCATTCTCCCTATCGGCGGATTAAAGGAAAAAGTGTTGGCTGCCAAACGCGCACATATCGAAACCTTGATCATTCCCAAACGTAACAAAAAGGACATGGACGATATTCCCAAACATCTCTTACGCGGACTGGAATTTATCTTCGTAGACACCATGGCTGAGGTACTCAAAACAGCCCTACGTGCAAAAGCCAGCCATAAGCTCAAAACCACAAGCATTACTTCGCCAACCTCTTCAGAACGTCGTAAAAAGATCGCGGCCTCTACCACACGATTACCTGGACGGCAAAAGGTTACCAAGGCTTCTTGAGCCAACCGCTATGTCCCCTATACGCCGCCAGGCGCGTCTTTCGGATCTTGGGGAACAGACACTCATTCAATCCCTCCCCTCTCAATTTTCGCAGTCCTCATTTTATCCTACAGTCGGCAGGGGAGATGATGCCGCCATATTGTCTTTGCCACCCTCTCAGCAAGTGGTCATTTCGACAGACCTTCTCGTGGAAGGCATCCACTTTTCGCGGAAAACCGCATCCTTTTACGACATTGGGTATAAAGCCGCCGCCGTCAATCTCAGCGATGTTGCCGCAATGGGCGGAACACCAACTGCCATCTTCGTGGCCATCGCCTTACCCCCCTCTCTGACATACAAAGATTGGCAAGAGTTCTATCGAGGCTTAGCAGTGCTGTGCCGACCTTTTCATGTTGAACTTCTTGGAGGCGACACCTCTTCTTCATCCACATCACTATTTATAGCTTTAACCATTGTGGGTCAGATCAAACCACGAAACATTCTGACTCGAGGCGGCGCGAAAGTGGGCGATCTTATCTATGTCAGTGGCACACTTGGAGATTCAAAGGCAGGGCTGACGTTTCTCAAAAAATACAAGCGCCTACCTCAAATGTCTACATTGTCAAAGTCAATGAAATATCTCGTACAGCGTCACCTACATCCCCTACCTCGAATTCTTCTTGGACAATTGCTTGCATCTAAACCTTACGCTTCATCTGCGATGGATCTGTCAGATGGTTTATCTGGCGACCTTCGACATCTATGCCGGGAAAGCCGAGTCGGAGCCCTCATTTACGAGGAGCAGATTCCCATGTCTTCACAGATGCAGCGCTATGCCAAACGGATTCGTACAAGGCCGTTACAATGGGCGCTTCATGGAGCAGAAGACTACGAATTACTCTTTACAGTTCCTCCTCAATGGAAGCAAACCCTAGAGAAGAAAGTTAAAGCAGCTCGAATAGACATTACACAAATAGGAGTCATTCAACCCAAACGCTATGGCATCCGAATAGAATATCATGACCACACACAGGAGACTCTTCCTCAACAGAGCTATGAACACTTCTCCAGCTAAATCATTACGAGAGAAGATTTCATGCTAACGTTGGAATCTTTACGGCAGCGTCTCAAACAAGTCCTTCACCTCCAAGAAACTCCACACCGAACAGCACTGGCTTTTGCTATTGGCGCCTTTATTGCCTTTGCCCCCCATTATATGTTTCATACGGCCAGCGCCCTACTTTGCGCCTGGGCCTTTCGACTAAACTATGTCGCCATCATGCTCGGATCGCTCATTAATAACCCTTGGACTCTCATTCCGATCTTAGCTGCGAGTCTCTACACCGGGTTATTCTTAATGGGTGAGTCACCTACAATGACCCTTGAATGGAGTCAACTGACTGTGGACAATCTCTTTGAGATGCTGCGGCCATATCTTCTTCCGTTTTTGGTCGGGGCATGTGCCTTAGCAGTCATCAGCGCCTTGGTGGCCTATCCATTAATGCTTTGGATGATTACCCGTTATCGAAAACTCCGACATCATCAACCTTCCCACATACAGCCATGAAATTCCTTCAACCACAGAGCTTTTAAGACCATCGAACCAAGAGTCATGCTATCCACCGAACCATCATCTTCTCCACTTGATGGGGTTGCCCTTCTAGCGGACCCTATTCATGGATATATCTCACTGACAGTTCCTTACGCGCACACCACCACAGCCGAACAGACTGAGAAAGATCTTATTGACTCCCCCTGGGTCCAACGTCTCCGCTACATTCTTCAACTTCAAAGCGCCCATTGGGTCTATCCGGGGGCAGAACATACACGATTTCAACATTCCCTGGGCACGATGCACTTGGCGGGGCGATTCATGGTTCAACTATACCCCTCGCTACAGAAAATTGTCCCTGACCTCCCTTCCTTATATTTTTTGGAAGAATTTGCCCGAATCACCGGCTTACTTCACGACATTGGACATGGACCTTTTTGCCATTTTTTCGATCACCACTTTCTGCATCGATATCAACTGACACACGAGCTGTTGGGGCAACAGATTATCCGGAAACATCTCGCCTCAATAATCAAACACATTCAACGCAGTCCATCCGGTTCATTTTCACCAGGAGAATATCTTGATCCAGAACACATTGCCTTTCTCATTCTGAAGAACCCTCACCAACCAACTAAAGGTCTGCCACCATGGGTCGTGGCGTTGCGACCACTTTTAGGGGGCATCTATACACCAGACAACTGTGATTATGTTCTGCGTGATTCCTATATGTGTGGAGTGGCCATTGGTCCGGTCGATATTGAACGCCTTCTGCATTACACCTTCTTTTCCACTCACGGGCTCACCATTCATCAGTCAGGGCTTTCTGCGCTCCAAATGTTTCTGCATGCTCGACTCTATCTCTATACCAATGTGTATTATCACCGCACGACGCGAGCTCTTGATATCCATCTGCAAGAACTGTTTCAGCCAACTATAGAAATTCTTTTTCCCAAAAACCCTTTAAACGCTTTTTCTGAATATTTACGGTTGACTGATTGGCACCTCATAGAATCCGTCCGTTCTTGGGCACAATCTCGTTCACCACTCAAACGACAACTTGGAATTGAATGGGCTAAGATCTTGACCAGACATGTCAAATGGAAAACCGCATTTAGTCTCCTACTACCTATCCCTCAAACGCCCTCTTCATTTCGACCAGAGAAGTTTTTATCACGAATGCGCCAAGCCTTACCCAAAACATTACGCACATTGGATATTCGTGTGGACTTTGCCCACAAGGATCCTCGGCCCGTTAACTTGTTGAACATGGGAGGATTTCAAATTTTTGTCTGGAATCCCTCTACTGGTCATGTTGAAAAGGAAAGCTTACAAACATATCTGCAGCATCTTCCTGCCCGAATGATCACCTTGCGTATTTTCAGTCAAGACCATTCGTCAGACGATATTCTGGCCAAGGCGGCTGAGAAAACTTTGCGGAGACATTGGCCTGAACTGTTGTCCTTTTCATAATGGGTCTGTTGAAAAAAGCCGCCAGCGGCGTTCTCGGCATTGTTCCGTGCTCACGTAGGACTAGTACGCTCCGCGCGCAAAAATGGCTGTGGCCTTGCTGGACCTATCTTCGCCGAAGCAGCTTCGCGCAGGCGAGCGGACTTTTTTGAACAGACCCGAGGCCTCTGACATGTGACAACGCAGAGGCTAAATGTGGCCGTGGATATTATCATTATTCAACAGTCCCATAATCGGCCCAACATTCAGCAGACAAACAATTAAAGTAAAAATTCAAGGACTAGCTATCGAGCTGGAGAACCCAATCGAAGATCAGAAAGATCTTTCACTAACGTCAATTGAAGGCGGAAAGTTTGTGGAATAACCGAAAAGGAATGAGATTCTGGAAGTTGGCAGCTTAGACAATAACCTAAGAGCTGTGACTTAAGTTCTTCGAGACTGCGAGATAACAATGGATCCTGAGAGGCTTCAAGAAATTGAACCCTCTCAATCGTTCCTGCTGAAACATATACGAACACAATAACCATCTGTTTGTTAGTCGGCAAATAGCCCGCAACGGGTAACGTTTCCGCAATGGGTGGCGTCCAATTCTTTAGAATCCAATTTTTTAAAGGCAAGAGACAACTTAGGTCTTTTGACAATGCAGAACGCGCATCGGCATCCTCCCCTCCAGGCAGATGAATTGGTTCAAGCGAAATAGTGCGTTGTTCAGCAAAATTTGACACCATCACGAGATCAAACGTTGCATGTTGTCCACCCTGCTCAACCCAAGAGACAGGAAATTCAGCTAGCCCACTCAATAATGGTTGAGGCCAGGCTGGGAATACAATTTTTTCAGTGCTCGATACTTCAAGAAGCGCATCCGTTTGCCATGACCATTTCGAATATACGGCTACAACCTCATCCCGCTCATTGACGGCACGAACAAACAATCTATGAGGTCGGCGTACTTGTTCGGCAAATAGTTGACTCACTCCCCCTTCATCAGACTGATCGAACACCAAGCCTTCAGATACAAGACGAACGGAGGATGAAAGACTTCCTCTTTCTGCACTCCTCAGGACATCCCTAATTTGATGTGGCTGCATAAATATAGAAAAAGGGAGAGAGACGAACGCAGTAGGCTCATGAACCAGTTCAGTTGCTTTTTCAACGCGATAGAGGGGCTGACCTATTTCCATCGACCAACTTTTTCGCCAAAAGACTTTTGCTGTTTGATATGCTTGAATACGCTGTTGAGTCATTCGCTCCAATGACAATTGCATATCAATTTGATGAATCGAATTTTCCGTAAATGAGACAGGTGCTTCATTAATAAGATACTCTCCCTCTAAAGTACGGCTAGGCGGCCCAGTGTCCTGCAGTATTTCATCCGCCTCATCTTTCAGGAAAGTTTCTGTTTCAAAATCATCAGACTCGAAGAACGGAATGATTTGCATAACCAGATCATGTTCGATTTGAGGAATCTCTGTGTCGTCTCCTTGCGCTCTCAATGAGCCTACAATGACACCTGTTTCAACATCCACAATCTGCAGATCAAAGATTAGACTCTCTTGAAATTGCGAGAAGCTACCACGCACTAAATAATGCACCCCATGAATATGTCCAAGTTCAACTGGAGTGGAAGAGGAAGAAAACCCCCGCTGTTGAAGCCACTGTTCACGCAGAACAGATCCTAATGCTTCACGGGCAATCACCGAGAAAGAAGGCCATTTCGCTAAGTCATTGGCCAACATTTCCGACATACTTTTCCCTACCCACTGCAGTTTCGGATAAGGACTCAAATTTTCTAATGGAAGAATAGCCAGCGTAAAGGGAGGGGCAAGCGGTACGGAGGATGGCCCGAGATTGGAAGAAGGAACGGAATCAGAAAGTAGTGGAGTGTGGTCTTCTATGTTTCCTTGACACCCCCCCAACCCAACAAACAGACACCCAAGGTAGCAGAACCATTTTGTGATGTTACCCAACTGTTGAATCGACCGGCATATTAAGCCTATGACGCTGAATGGTAGCTTGAGATCGCAATACATGTCGAATAATGGCTTCCCGATCATCGGGGGCAATTTGAGAGAATTCCACGGCAATATCAAAGCCTGATTCGTCATCCTGCTGTGCCGGCTCAATTCTTATAATCTTTCCCACAGCCTGCATAGGAATAAAGGGCCGCAAGATAAGCCGTAGCGCCAAATAGGAATTTACAGGAAATTCTTGTGTTGAAAAAAACCGAATTCCTGACCCACTCAGATTGACTTTTGCTAATTCTGGAATAGCATGTTTTAAATTTTTGTCTTTTCCCAATGTTCGAAGAATCGATGTGAGCATCCAGTCAATGCGTGTCACCATTTGCAAGAGTAATGGATCGCGTATCGTCAAATCATTTTCATCCACCATTGCTTTGACAAGATCGGGAGAAACAGCCAATTCATCCCATTGCCACTGACTAAATTCAGCGGCATCCAACTCAAGTGGCTCATACGAAAATGCGAGAGGCAGTTCAATCCAAAGGCACACAGGTACATCCGCACGACAATCCTGCCGCCGATCTTCAGATTTGATCATCTCATTATCCATTGTTCATCACCTTTAGTTCTCAAAAATGTGTCGTAGGAACCGCATTCCGCTATTGACAACCACCTCGCCTAGGGTAAGAAAATTTGGCAACGGCAACATTGTTAGCCTTTATCGGGGTTTTGTATACTTCGGATTTCGGCAAGAAGATCCCGTGCCTGTTCAGCGGCTCCATGAATTTTTTCTAATTGTGGCTTGAGTTGTGTGTCTTGACATCGCCGTATCGCCAACTCTGAAAATACGACAATGGGCAATAATTTATTTGAAAGCGAATGTAACAATGGGCCAATTCTCGACATATCGTCTGAGACCGAAGACTCTCCAGGTTCTGAAGAAATGCTGTGTGATGAGGGCATAGATTTCTTAGATAGCTGAAAACATTCTCGAGGAAATCTCTTTCAACTATTCTGAATACCATTCTCTTTGTCTATCTTATTGGCAATTGTTGTACCTAAATAAGTCGAAACAGAGGCACAACAAAATGCCAAGAAAAACAAGTTTGTCAGTGAAAAAGTCGTTGATGGGTGACCCTGGCGCTGACAATTTGGCTGCGGTTCGTCAAACTTTTGACAACCTCATGGCTTACTATTTGGCGTATCTCAGAGGAGATTTGAGATGAAACTATGCCGCAGGAACTGGAACGCTGAAATCAGAAGAAGTGCTGAGGGAGTTGAAGAATTTAGATACTCAGACGATGATGAGCTGACGTAGTGTGATGACTGACCCACTGCCGCTTGACACCCTCAAGGCGACGACGGTGTTCTTGAGCTTCTCCTAAATATTGCTTTGTAAGAGCTTGAACTTCTCGAATCCGAGTCATCATCCATTGGTCACATTCAACGAGCTTTTTCGCCACATCCTGCGAAACCGTCTCAAGCTTACCAGAGTTTTCACGTTGTTTATAAAGCTGAGCCACTTGGTCCCAGTGACCTGTTTCAGCCGCAGCTATAGCTTTCAGTGTCAATTCTTCAACCAATTGGTCATGTTCTAGGACTGGACCCATGCTGTTACATACCCACCGCTTTGGATTTGGTCTCCTGAATAGCCAACTCTTGCCATGCTTCCCGAATCTCACTCATACACTTGATTGGTCCAGCCAAGCGTCCCGGTTCGTTTTTGAGATTGGCTTGAGTTAACTCAAATTGAATATATTCATATAACCGTCGTAACTCCTTAGCCACCACTCCACCTTCTTCCATATTCAGCGACGCGGACAATTCTCCTACAACTCGAAGCGCCCGATCCAAAAACCTGGCTTTATCCTGAAAATTCAGAGCCACAATGCCTTCTTGAGCCAGCTTCATGGATGAAATCGCCCCATCATACAATAAGACAACAACTTGTACAGAAGATGCTGTCGAAATCTGAGTTTGCGCATAGGCTTGAGCACCGACCATCATGCGGGTTTCCCTTTCTTAGGAGTTACTGATTCGATGACAAGGTTGCTAAAGAATCCAGTTGCCCTTGCAAGCTGGCGAGCAACCCGTCTAAATTGGCAAACTTGATACGTTGTTGTTCTTCAAAGACGCTTAACGCGGCTTCCTGTGTCGCAATCTGTTTTGAGAAACTATCTATTTGTCTCGTCAGGGAATTCTGACGGAGGGTCAGAGCGCCGGTTTCTATGTCATCGAGCGCATCCACTGCATCGACAAGGAGCTCAGCAATGCCGTCGGTTCCGGTTGTCGGGTTCTGAATAAACAAATCACGAACAGCTGAATAATTTTGACTGAGGGCTTCATCGAGGGCCGTGTCGTTGAGCTTAATCGTGCCATCTCCAGTCTGAGTTTCAAAGCCGATTTGCGACGCGCTCGTAAAGGTGGTCAGCCCACTGACTTGAGAAAACGTTGCCTGACGGATTCGGTCAATCACGGTCCGAGCCAGTGAATCCCCCACGAAGATTCCTCGCTCTCTTGTTTCGACATCAAAATTCGTTCGTTCATTCACAAAAGACACCACGTCATTATAGGCCTTCACAAATTCTGAAATTCCTTCTTTGACAGCGGTATTATCTTGCGTGATAGAAATCGTTACAGAATTATCCACGTCCTGAGCCTGAAGGTTCAACGTCACTCCGGATATCACATCTGCCATAGTATTGCTGGATCGATTAATCGTTACAGCCTCGGCTCCCTGTCCCAAGACGATCTGGGAATCTTGTGCCGCCTGGAACGTATCAACACCCGTACCGTCCGTATCTAAATTTGTCGTGTCAGCAGAGATGGTAATGGCATTAGAGGAACCTGTATCATTTGCAGATAACACCAGTCGGTACGCAGGCGTGTCCTCCGTGCCGGTATTCAGAATGGAGGCACTCACTCCCGCACCAAGATCGTTAATGCCATTCTGCAATTCTTCTAAGGTCCCGCTCTCACCTAACGTCACAGTTTGCGTCGCTCCTCCTCCAACGGAAAAAGAGAACGTGCCCGAGGCACCACTCACAATATCGGTGTCGATCGCGGAAACGGCCGTAGCCGCTTTGGAGACAACCTGATGGGCCGAGGCTAATTGATTGACCGTCACAGTATGAGTACCAGAAGCTGCGGTCGAAGAAGCCGTGGCAGTCAATAAATTCTGAGAACTCGCTGATGTCACATTGACTTGATTTTTGTCAAAACTGACTCGAGTACGAAAACTATTGGCCGCACCCTGAAGCGCGAGCAATTTCCCTCCCAATAAACCCACGTCAGTTTGTTTAGCTAGCGCATCTTGTTTGCGCGCATTGATTCGATCAATAGGGGCAGCTTTAGATTGAACAAGAAGATCAATGATAGGCCCAAAGTCGATATTGTTCCCTAGCCCACCAATACTAATCATATCTCACTCCTTGAAAGTTTTTGCGCTCCCAACTACCCGCATTGATGAACTCGCAACAAACGGAAACGATATCCGTTGAGAAAAGAGCGCCTTTCGTAGAATACCCGTAAACAGAAAACAGTCTAAATTTCTTCTTCAACAAACAACCCAGACTTATTAGCAAAAAAACGGTCTAGCTCTAAGACTTCTTCAGAAGGTATCTGCTTGATAAGATCTCCAGATTCTTTATCAAAAAGACGAAAAATGACTTGGCCTAATTCATCATCAACTGACAATTCAATTCGAGGCTCAACGTGTCTTAACGATTCTTGCAACCTGCTGAACACTTCTTCAATTTGTTCAGGCTCAAGTTCAACTTTTTTCGTCTCGCCAACGATTACGGGTTCTTTTCCTTCGGCTTCTTTTTCCTTTATTGCGCGAGGGGCGTCGACGTTTCCATCCTTTTGACTGTCTCGCACACGAATATCTTGTCCAACTGAGACAGCAATAAATGGAAGATTTTGTGAAATAGTAGAAATCATGATGGATGACTTCCTCGGTCAGGGGGGAGGCCAGGTCAATGACCTGGCCTCTTAACCCTTCCCTCTTACTGTAGCAAGGATAAAGCCTGCTGTGGCAATGTATTGGCTTGTGCCAAAATTGAAGTACCGGCTGACACCAAAATTTGATTTCTGGTGAATAATGCCGTTTCAAACGCAATATCAGCATCCCGAATGCGTGATTCAGCAGCCGATACGTTTTCATTCGCGACTTCCAGATTGGTAACCGCCGCATCAATTCTGTTCTGCAACGAACCAATATTGGCTCGAGCAGACGCCACGGCACTGATGGCACTATCAATTTGGCCAAGAGCCGTTAACGCGGCACCGGAGGTTGAAACATTCGCGTCCGTTAAACCCAAGGCAGTACGATCCAAATCTTTTAAGGACAGGGAAAGTGTGTCATTCGCTGAGCTTCTAAACCCGATTTGGATAGACAAGCTCTCGTTCGCGTTTTCACCACCCGTTCCACTCAGGAGCTTCACACCATTGAACTCTGTCACAGCAGAGATACGGTCAATTTCCGACCGAAGGGCCACGAATTCTTGATCCAAGAAGGATCGTTCGTTTGAGCCCAAAATTCCACTGGCTGATTGTTCAGCTAATTCCCGAAGTCGAGCTAAGATGCCACCGATGTTGCCGGCGCCACCGTCAGCAATTTGAAGCAAGCTGATACCATCGTTAGAATTTCGAACGGCCTGATTGATACTACGAATTTGAGCACGCAAGGTTTCGGAAATACCCAAACCAGCTGCATCGTCAGCGGCTCGAGTAATCCGTAATCCTGAAGAAAGGCGGGCGACCGACCCTTGTAATTGAGCGGTGGAAATACCCAAGTTTCGTTGGGCACTGATGGACGCAATGTTGTTGTTAACGATAAGTGCCATAAAATTCCTCCTTGATGGCTGTGCCTCAAAGGATCCATCCTTTAAGGATTATTGTAAATTAAGTAAGCCGACTGGCCTCCATTGAAATTTGGTAAAAATGACCAATTCCGTTGTCTGGACCTACTTATCGACCATCAAGAGAAAAACTTGAGGAGCTCATCGAGTCAAAATTTCCTTTTTTTGTGGTGAAACGAACGAGCCAAAACCGAAAAAAGTGCGGGCAACCAGTAAGGGAACGCATGAAATTATTCAGGCAACCGTGGAATCACTTCATACTCCAACATATCGGTCATTCGTACCTCATCTAACGTTTGCCTGGCATTCATTAACTCATTGACCCAATATGAAAGCCCTTTGGCCTCCTGCTGTTGTGATCCACTCACAGTCCGTTGAATTTGAGCCCATTCCAAATAATCTGCCATTTTCCCAAACCATTGATCTAATTTCTGCATCACAGACTTCCCTTGCCTCAATTCCTCGACTAACTGTTGTGCATCGCTTCGTATTTGTTGTCCGAATTTTTTTCCTGTTTCTTCAGAATGTTGCAAGATATTGTTCATTCTTTCACTTTTGGCAGCAATCGTTCCAAAGGAACTTGCTACCTTGGCTAAGGTCAACGGTACAAGTTCACGATCGGTCATATGCTGATTTCCAACAATCAGTTCGGTGACCAAACGACCCTGAGCTTCAGCCCGATCACTTAAATTAGCTAACACCTCTTCTAAGGGAAGCGTATCGCTGACTTCCCATGTTTCTTCATCCAATTGCACTAACATATAGATCCCTCCTCACAGGTTCAGGTGAATACTGAGAGAGCTGCTCAATAATGAGCTGCGCTCGAGTTCGAAAGGTCTGAGAGGCCGTCACATATTCCTCCGCCATAGATACCAATGTCTGCCCTTCCAAGTTAAACGTCTCTCGGATAAAGGCTCCAGCAAGTGGGCCAAAGGCATATGAAGACCTGCATAGTTCTTGTAGGCCTAAGGTTCGCCGAGTTAACTGCTGTTGCGCCTGTTTCAATTTCATCACCGGCACAGGCTGTTGGCGACAGAGAGCCTGTACGTCCTCAGCCCCCTGACATACCGCATCAACATGAGGGACAACCTGCTGCCACATGTGCAACGCCTCACATTGGTCTGGAGGTGGGAGCATAGGACGAGAGATTTGACTCGATTGCCCCGTAAAGGCTTCATACCAATACCGTCGCCAATAGACTCCATACCAAGCCATAAGAGCCGGTTCCTGTCCAGATCGCAAGGTAAATGTTCCAAGCTGATCTTCATCGATCCCGCCTTCATACACTCGAACTTTGGATGAAAATATTGGCAGACCACCTTGGCCTAATACATGTGCACATAACTCAGCGAGTTCTTGCGGGATGAGATGGTCCTTACAGGCATGATGGGGGCAAACCTTGTCAAAGCCACAAGGGCCACAGGCAATATCAGGCTGAACCACCCAATTCCCTGGTCCAAACGGTCCCGTCTCCCAAAAATCCACATGTCCGACGGATACATTCACTACCGGCGTCTGTATGCCAACAGCCATGTGCATCGGGCCCGTATCGTTCGTAACCATCAAGTCACATTGCTGCAAAAGCGCGACAAGCTCTTGTATTGAGGTTTGGGCAACCGCTTCGCAAAGTGGACCTTCACCGCCAGCTTGGTGATACACCTGCATCGCCTCCTTTACCGAGGACTCTTCTTTCTTGGTACCAATCAGAACAAAACCAATCGTTCGCCCGCGACTCAGATGCGCTATAAGTTGACCAAAGTATTCAGGTTGCCAAGCTTTCATGGGATCACTGGCCCCAACTTGCACTGCCACCCATGTTTTTGGAGTACCCGAATGCCGAAGAAAGGTTCTAGCCCATTCCTGCTGTTCCATAGTCACAAGTAATTGAATCGGGTGAAAATGACCAGGGCCACTTCCGCCTAGCGCGTACAAATCAACAATATTAAAACGATTGATCTGACGATAAGCATGTAAATCCAAGAAATATTTCATCCAGGAATTTTTCACCAGAAAGCTGCCATCATGCGTGGTGGTCATTCCTCGTTCATCCACACACCCGAAATACTTCGCCAAAAAAGCAGTACGCCGATTAAAGGTCAAATTCACCACACGATCATAGCCAACCTGCAGTAAGGGCTTTGCCCAGCAAGAAAGATCCTGATACAAGGACACCACATCTCGAGCCTGCACTCGACTGTCATCCATCAATTGCTGAAAATCAAAGGGCAACACATGCCGGATACCTGGAACCAACGTCGCCATTGATGCAAACTCTTGGTCAACAATCAGGTCGATTGCCACACCCGGCCATTCTTCTTCCAAACGAGCCACTAAGGGGATCATCTGAATCAGATCTCCCATTCTCGTGATGTTAATGATTAAGACCTGCTTCATAGGAAATCACGCGTTTCTTTCCGGTATTCATCCATCATGAGAATCAGCAACTCTTCACGGCTCAATGTGCTATCAGGACCTTTCTGACGAATCGCGTTTGCCATATCCACGAGCTCCACACGATCAGTGTTCGGAAAAGCTTTCAACAAAGGACGCAATTCAGGACTATCTTGGCTGCGTGCCAAGAGCGCTTCAGCTTGCCGTTCGCCCTGCAAGATAGGCCCAAGGCGATCAGGCGACGCCAAGCCAATCGTACTAAGGAGCATCTGCATGCGATGAGCATAAGTATGCGACATGACCACCTGTTTTTGGGAATGTTCTGCCATTTCACGTCGTTGTTCAGGTTCATGGAGATAGGTTCTGACAGTTTGGGGTAATTCCTCTGGAGTCTTCACCACCGCCATCATTGATTCATCAAATAATTCCGGCAATGGAGTTCGCTGATCAATGATCTGAAACGCCCCACAGCTAGCAAGTTCAAAGGTCCGTGGATTCAGATTATCGCTAGCCGGATCAAATCCACTGCCTGTATACGAATGAAGATTGATATTCACCGTTGTGGCATTAAAAATTTTCACGCTAGTCGCCGTATCAATCCTGGCACCATTTCTCTGCAAAACCTGGTCTAGGACTCCGGCATTTTCCCATTCATTGCCCCACAGCTTAAAAGACCATTCTTTGCTTAAAAGCCCCGGCAAGATTTCTCGTCGATTCCGATAGCCTGCACCAAGAAAAGACACATCCGCCCCAAACTCCTGTTGCTCCTGATCCGTTAAATTGACGGACTGATGAATCATCGGATCGGCAGCGAGAGGCAAATAGGACACCTGCAGCGCCCCCGCCCTCTT
Source organism: Nitrospirales bacterium (assembly GCA_965223295.1). Lineage (GTDB taxonomy): Bacteria > Nitrospirota > Nitrospiria > Nitrospirales > UBA8639 > Nitrospira_E. The sequence continues at coordinate 1,119,433 of CBDCWC010000002.1, forward strand.
AAAGGCTTCTAAGCAGGCAGCTTGCTGCATGACAAACCAAAAATCATAACCCTCGATCATCTGTTGCCAGTAGGTTAAATGACGAAAATTTTCCATGAACCACATGGCGGTCAGCACTTTCTTTTTACGCATCTGTGCCAACACCGCCATCGACAAGGGCGCTTGTGCCATGGCTAAGACCAGATCTGGCGGGTCTTCAGCCACATGCGCCAAGCTAATGACTCCTAACGTATCACTAAATCGTTGCTGTACCGTTAACCGCAGGCGGTCATCATGGATCGTCTCTAAGTTTTTGTAACCCGGGTAATGGAGGCTATGATCAACCCAGCTCACTCGATGGCCTAACGATTCCAAGGCCCGCACCACATATCCCCCTATGGGAAGGGAACCTCCATATATTGGACCGACCACCATAATATGCAACCGGCCACTTACTCCCTTAGCTAATTGATCACGAAGCTGAGAACGAAACGCATCGTACTTCCCTTGATGAATGATCAAAGCCGGTTCGTAGGTCAGAAGCCGAATGCGTTGGGCCTGCTGAACTACGTGTTGAGCCATCTGCTCAGGATTACCACATATCCAAGAGACTCGTTCTCCCCACCCCTCTAAAGATCGAACCGTCAAGGCATCTACCAGCTCTGACAGATTGGGAACCACCACGATGATGACTGAATCTTGAGATAACATCGCACGCAACGCTTCCACCTGATACAACAAACCCACGCCCAAAATGACCAATGTTTCTCCTGACTGACAATCATTTCTCTGAGCCTCAGCCCATCGTTCTGCTTCGCGCAAAGGATCATAAGCACTGTGAATCTGTCGTCCAGAAACCACGGCCGTAGGCATCCCATTTTTTGCTGGATTGATAGACAGCACCCCGCCCCCGACCTCTTGAAGCTTGGCAACCAACTCTGGATCATGTTTTTTGAGAATTTCTAGATTTTTTTCTAACAACGTCATATCACCTCAGATCGGACTACCTGACTATTCCCTTATCTAGTGCGAAATACAGGAAGAACATGAGACATTACTTTTCGCTAGCCTCTCATTCAAATGTAGCCTGGACAGCTCGCATTGAAACTCACGGTCCTTTCACAATAAACAAATAAAAGGGTTACGCCTGTTGCAAGTATTTCGGCAGTACTTTGAACTTATCCCGAATAGTCGACAAATCTCGAAATTGAATGGAATCTTGTGAGACGCATTGCGTATAGGAATCATATAAAGCAGAAATATATTCATAGACCGGAATCAATAAATTGCGTATTTCCTCTAACTTTGCTTTCCGTTTCTGAATCTTCTCGTGAGCATCCCCTGCGAGAAGATCGGAAAGAATGGCTTGCGCACGATGAACATACGTGTGCTTGTCTAACACTCTTTTTTGTCCAGCCAGAGCAATCGCCTCTCTTTCCTGATCATGGCTTGCGTAATAGTTCGCAAGTTCAATCACCTGATCTACATTCCCCTTTTCATAGAGAACGCAATGAACCCTATCCTGAAATAACTCTTGTAACCCGTTACCCACATGCTCCATCAATAAAAGACTGCCACAAGCCATTGCCTCAAATGTGCGAAAATTCACATCATTTCCAGCACATTGGTTTAAGACCATTTTCGATTTCGTAAAAATGGAGACAAATTCTCCGCTGGCCACATGCAGGGGATACCGCGCTTGGATGTCTGAAATGAACGCCCGACGATCTGGATTGAACGGTGAATCCAGTTTCCCCACAAAGCTCAAATCATAACGTTTAGGAAAACGGTGTTCTATCTGGACAAAAGGGAACGTACAGAGCGGAAGCCACTTGACGCTTTGCCTTTCTGAATCACGTTGGTACATGGGTACATAATCTCGCTGCGCCACAAAGATGCAGTCAAAGATTGCGGCATAGGCCCGATGCCAACCGTGGTGAATGTGAGAATCTATGGCATACCACCCAAGGGGTAACTCGACTTCTTCTAGACCACAGAACATGGCGTAGGTGCTATCATCCGTTAACAACAGACAATCTGGGTTCCAACCTAAAGGGAGTTGCTGCAGGACAGACTGAATCGAAGTAGGAAACTCCTGAATCTCAACATCCCCAGTCCCATCGGTGGTACAAGTCACGACAGAATGACCCAATTCCTTAAACCCTGAGTCTAAGACCAAAGCACCCAGCAACAAAATATTCATGAGGTTCTCACTTCACCTAATAGAAAATCCAAGAATCACCTCTTCTTAAACTTGTGTGCTCATATTTGAACTGGAGAGCCCCAACACTTTCATGGGGGAATTCCAATCTCTCACCGTCTCATCTGCGAGCTGCCGCCAAACACGTTCACGGCCTTCACTCGAACGAACCGGATTGTCTCTTTCAGAATAAAACACACCAAGATGATCCCGATGACTGTTCCACAAACTCCACCCTTCAGTAATCGTTCGACAATTTCCCTCTGCAAGCAACTCCACACTTCCCTTTATTGGCCAATGTTTTGGCTCAATTCCTGAAGTATCTTCTTTGATCTCACCTGACGCTTTTTGATGTCGTTCGGCTTGCCATACCCAATGTCCTTTTCCATAAGGACCGGTTTCATGAACGCGCGCACGAGAAAAATACCAACCGATGGCCTGGGCCCCACACATCACGCCAAGATGCAATGGGCCAGTATCTGATCCCACCACCCATTGACAGTGATTCAAGAGAGAGACAAGTTGTGGCAGATTTGTCCGACCACAACAATTAAGCACCTGATTCCTCATGTGATCAGGAAGGTTCTGCTCTAGAACCAAAGATGCCTCACGTTCTCCAGATCCCCCAATTAAGAGCAGCCGACAATTCGGCAGACGTTCCGTAGAAGATCGAATCAACTCTTCCCATACAGAAAGAGGAACCCTGCGATCGGCATCTCCAGCTCCAAGCACAATTCCTACTTGTACAACAGAGACATCCTTCACGACACATTCAAGATCCCGAGGCAACACTGCCCCTCTGGCATCAAGTATCGGGATACCATCTGGCGGCATTACCCCACATATCCCACAAAACGCATCGGCTAAATGAATGCGGTTGTCCCCACGCTTATGAGCCACTTGCCGTAGATACGCCACCCATGGGGGAAGACTCGGGTGTAACGGCCCCTTCTCCCCTGCTCCAATCACTTGTCCGCCTAACAGATGAGACGCCAAAATACTTCGAGTATGATTATTCAAATTATAGGCCACAGAATAATCAGGGTAGGCGCAATCGTCTAGGTACTCGAAAGCAGCCTGAATGGGTAGTTTCCCTGCTGAACTGGGCATGGAACTCAACCTATGCCACAACTCCCCTTTCCAGGAGTAAACCCTCTGAATATCAAGAAAAAGTTTCCCTAACGGAACCAACGGTTCCGCACACAAGAGATCTATTGCTTGATGTGGGTAATGAGTATGAAGAGACGAAATAACCGGTATGGACTGGATGAGATCACCCAGTCGCGCGAGTTGAATGAGAAGAGTTCGAGACATCGACTATTATGACTCGGCAATATTTGCCTCCTAAAGCGCAGACATTGTTTGCTCTTGGAGCTGGCCATTGTTCAGAAAATTCGCTAGATCTTCCAATCCTTCGTAGTCCGGTTTGAGAAGTTGAAACCATGAAAGCTGTTCCCTAGCTTTATCGAGATGACCAGCACGAATCGCCACTCCAGCCAACGCAAATCGCATATCATAATCAGCCGGATTCCGCTCAATAAATCTAGTCAAATGTTGTGCTAAGGCAGTCCATCGCTGCAACGCCGTCCCTGCCTGAATCAAACAATCCATGGCTTTAACATCATCTGGATCCACGGAGGCCACTTGTTCAAATCTGTTCCATGCTTCAGCAGTCTCACCAAGTCCCATACAAGCCATTCCCAAACCAATACACGCTTTCATATTCCCCGCATCACAATCCAAAGCCTGCTCAAAAGCATCCTTTGCATCGGAATTTTTCTGCATTTGCATAGAAAGAATCCCCTGCAATACCCAACCTTCAGTTCCTAGAGAAAAATACTGTTTCAATCTGCCAAGATGATTTTGAGCCTCGCCAAAATTCCCATTCTTCATTTCTGCACGTGCTAATCCTAATCTTGCAGTCGGATGATCACCAACAGTAAGCAATTTCTCCCAGCATTGGATGGCCTCCTCCTCACAATGCAACACATCACAGGCTTCTCCCAGCCACACAAGAATTCCAATGTTAGATGTCCAGGCCTCGATATCACGCAATAACTTTCGAATATTTTTGTCATTAGTCATTTCTGCCAGTGGCAGGCGTTGCTGCCGAAATAACAACTGCTGTAATTCCACAACTTGTTGCCAAGAGCCAAGATCAGCTACATCAGTTTTTGAAATCATCCTCATCTTGAGTTGCTCACCCTTAAAGTAGTATTGAATGATAAGTCCATTCTGATCTGCGATAATATCCTCATCAACCAACCATTGATGCTTCCAGCGAGTTTCCAAACGCAGCGCATTAGAATCATCATGTTTTTTTCTTCCAGGAGATTGGCTTTCTAGATGATAAAGACAGCTCTCAGGTTGATACACAACTTTCTTTCCTATTTGACGCACTTTCAAACATAAATCAACGTCTTCAAAACCATTCACAAAACCTTCGTCGAAGCCCCCAATTTTCTCAAAGACGTCCTTTCGTACCAACATACATGCAGCCGTCACGGATTGAAATTCTCTCCGAATATTCACCACAGACCAATTCTCTGGAACCCCCCTAAAGATGTGATACGGAAGCTGCGAAAATCTCGAAAACGCCACTCCAGCATGCTGGATAGTATCATCAGGATACAATAGCTTACTTCCGACCACTGCGACCTCTTTATGGGAGTCCACCTCGTCTACTAGTGATGCCAACCACCCAGGTCTTGGAATCGTGTCATTATTCAAAAACACAATATACTTCCCTTTGGCGGCCGCAGCCCCTTGATTGCAAGCTTTCGCAAAACCAAAGTTTTCAGGGTTAGTGATGACCTGGATATCTCCGCTTAAAGAAGACAGAAAATCAGCCGTCTCATCCGAGGAGTCATTATCTACGACAATCACCTCATAGTTCACACGTTCCGTTACCCGTGCCAATTCGATAAGGCATTGCTTAGTTAAGTCAGCTTTATTAAAAACAGGAATGATGATGGAGACCAGAAACGACCATCTACAGCGCGCCGCTTCGTGACTCACCTCATCCTGCATTCCCCGCTGCTTAGGGTTCATGCCTTTACTTGTTACATTTGATTTCAGTGATTTCGTCGCAGGTAATGAAGCAGCATCTGAATTAGAAGACTCGAGAAAGGAAGGACACTTCTCCAATGCATTGACCCTCGATTCAAGCGCCGTGGCCGATTGAATGTTTCTCCTAACATTATCGATCAAGCTTGGCATGTGAATAACTTCCTGGATCTTTTGAGCTAAATCCTCGATACTCCCTGCTTTAAAAAGCCATCCATTTTTCCCATCATTGACCAATTCAGAATTTCCCTCAATTGAAGATGCAATAACTGGCACGCCCTCATGGATAACTTCTTGAATGAGGTGAGCGTCATGTTCTTCTCGCGATGGAATCACAACTATGTGAGTTCTTGAAAGAATTTCGGCAAAACGACTCTTCGAATATTCACCATAAAAAACAACATTCCTTCCTTTTTTGACCCTTTGCATCGTCTTCCCGAAATAGTTGGGTTCTACCACGGAACCATAGATTCTAAACTCTGCATTCCGAATATCAACATGGTCTAATGCATCAATAAGAAGATCCAAACCATCCTTATAAGCGGCAGTACTTAGATACGAAAATACCAGAGGGTTTTGAGACAGTTCTGAAGCTTCACATGAGTTAGGTAAACTGACACCCTTCTGGGAATGACTGTTTTTGGTTGGGTCTGTAATCTCTGCCCTAGGAACCACCCTCTGATTCGCAGCATCCAATTGATGCTCATTGGCCCCCTCACGCCAATCACTATTTAGTCGGCGAACGATGTCTTCTCCCATAGAATGCCCTTTCGAGAAGCCCTCTTAATAATGGAAAAACTTCGTATTTCTCACAAACTAATGCTGTGCCTTTTTTTGTCAGAAGGTCTGCAGATTGTCTCTCAAATCCCCTTTCGACTATCCGCCGAAAGTCGTTCGTCATAGATTCCTTCATGCAATGCCTGAGCAACCTTTATGCCAGTAGTAAACATCGGAACCTCACCGAATTCTCCTCCTCCCTCAGACTCATATCCTACCCATCAATGTACGCATGACGAATTCGAGAAGGCACAAACTCTCTATCTTCATAAAATCTACACCTATAACGTATTGCAAACATTGATCAAAATTTTGAAACTTGAGTTACGAGAGCTGAACAGTCGGTGGTACGGTGTTTGCTTAGTAAGATGGAATTCCCAATTCCTCTGCAAATGAAATCCTCCAAATTGGGAGATTCAGAGGGTTAAAATTACCCTTTGCCAACAAACATCTAGAACTATTTTTCCGCTTTTGATGAAGAGACGAAAGAGATTTGAAGGAGGCGTTGCCTAGGTCATCCTTGAGGTAAGGCCTCTCGACTATCTGAAGAAAGAATGGCTCGGAAGGACAGAATGGATAAGTACATAATCTACCAATCGGACACCGCGAATGCTCCTGATGAATTGGAATTTTGCCAGAAATATGTCGAGCTGAATCGAGGTGAAATCGTTCAAATATACCACGATGATCAGTACCTCACTCAATTAAAGCGGTTAATCAGGGAGATCAATGAAAACACCTTAGGGCGGGTTCACGATTTTTTGTCTTATTCTCGAATGAGGATACCGACTGAACAAGATATTCAGCACATCCTTCATTCCCTGTTTCTCAGTAAGAATATGCATATTACGTATTTGCAACAGAATTTGTCCTCGAGAAACTCTTCTGGACAGTTGGCCTTCTTGTCAGAGTATTACGGCAAACTCTACGATCAAGGGCATCTTAATTATTTCGAATTTGTCGGATCTGTTTCCCAACAGGCTACAAAAATTTATAATACCGTTACCAAAAATAAGTATTGTGAATGCAGCATTTGTGGATGGAAAGGAATGCGCTTCAATCCAGCATATTATAAAGATGGGTTTGTGGAAAATATTATCTGCGTAAACTGTGATAGTTGGGGAAGACACCGGCGCGCGTGGGGATTGTTACATGATGGAGGGTATTTAAAAGAGAACATGAAGATACTCGATACAGCCCCCATGAAAATGCTTTCGCAAAAGATTCAACAATGTCATGTGCATTACACATCCATCGATATCGAGATCGACAGGAGTCCAACCATCCAAGGAGATCTGACAAAGATTCCCTTCAAAGAAAACTCTTTCGACCTAGTCCTTTCCATGCAGGTACTCGAACATATCATGGATGATAAAACGGCGCTGCGAAACCTCATTGCCGTAACAAAAGACACCGGCACACTCATTATTTCCGTACCATTTAAAAAAACTCCAGGAAGCGTCACCCGCGAATACGGCGCGCCCAATTGGGAAGAGTTTGGTCACGTGAGAGAGTATGGAATGGATGTCGTAGAAAGATTTCAAAACGAAGGCCTTCATATCGAAGAATTTGTATGGGGTCAAGATAAGAACAAATTAGCATTACTTCAGTTGGGAATAGACCCTACAGAAAAAGAGGTATTCTTTATTTGCAAAAAACTTTCATCAGGCAAAGCAATACATGAAGGGCCTCGCAAAACAACATTCCCAGCATACAGCAATCAACACGTCACTGAAAGTCATCACCTGACATATGCAGGACAGAATGGCGACTTCAGCTCAAGTGCGCACAAACCTCAAAAAATTTTTACGGTCATTATCCCTACTTACAATAGAATAGAAACTCTTCAAAAAACACTGCGCGCCTACAACAACCAGACTGTTTCCCCAGATGTCTTTGAAGTTCTAATTATTGATGATGGATCCACAGATCGCACGCAGGAGGTTATAAGTCGATTAAGAAATGAATTGCATTACACTCTGCATTACCACCACCAAACCAACCAAGGTCCAGGGAAGGCAAGAAACTGGGGTATTAAAAACACAACGACCGAGTATATCTTTCTCACGGGAGATGACATCATTCCAGATCAGAATATGATTTGGGAACATTGCAAAAGCCATATATCTGATCCAAGAGAAGATTTGGCCGTCCTGGGTCATATTGACTGGCCACCGGAGATGCCCATGAATCCTCTGATGTATTTTCTAACAAAATATACAGGAATGCAGTTTGGGTTCAATCAAATCCAAGATCCGGAGAACGCAGGCTTTGAGTTTTTTTATACTTCCAATATTTCTCTGAAAACCAGCTTCTTAAAACAGAACGAATTATTCAACCCGAAATTTGTACATGCCGCTTATGAAGACATCGAACTCGGTTATCGGTTGCAAAACCAGGGTATGAAAATAAAATACAATAAACGTGCATTAGGGAACCATGATCACGCTATGACCTTTGATTCTGTTTGCCGACGACAACACAAATGCGGACAAATGGCAGTCGTGCTCTGTCAATTGCACCCTGAATTGCAAGTGATCGTTGGAAACATTGATTTAACTTATAACGAAACACAGCATCGCCAGCTTTCGCAACAAATAGAAGAATTAGGCGTTAAGTTAAACACCACAGACATCAAAGAACTCATGCAGCAAGAACAGTCCAGTTTTTCAGATGCACATAAGAAAAATCTATATGAAATCTTTTCATTTGCATTTGCACTGCACTTTCGTTTAGGCACACAAGATTATCTACAAAAAACTTTATACTCCAGCCAAAAAGTAGGTCAAAGCTATGACTGCCCCCCCAAACATCTTGGCGACTAGCCTATGCCAGATAGCACTGGTCTAAACCCGAAAGCAGAGGATGGTTTCTCTAACTAAAAATACACGCTCTCATTCCTTATCATGAGAAATTTTCTAAGAACACCAAGAAATTGGCAAACGACACGACCTTTTACATTTCTACGAAGATGAGCATACTCACGACGGTAATAGTCAACAGAATTTCTGAAACTATCTTCGCCAACCTGAAAGTTGTCCTAAGAAACTATCCAGGCGAATGTTTCAAAATCCTGACGACATTTCCAGGCACTGCCACATTCCTCAATCAACAGGGTTACTCCTGCGAAGTAATTCAATTGCACCGTCATCAAGACAGGATTGAATCCATGAATAGATTGGGGTTGATCGCAAGTGGAGATATGTTTCGAGACTTCAAAGTCCCAGGCTCAGAATTACTGGCGTGGAAACCTCTTATGCACGACCGTTTTTGGCAATTTACGGACTTTGAAACATTTGATGCAATCCACAAATTGGTAGATTTATTAAATACCCGAATACTGATTACTCCCATCGATATTCATGACCCTCTAAGTCAATACATGACGAGACAAGCCAACAAGAAAGGTGTCTCCACCATTGGGTATCAAACAACACAATTGAGAACAAAAGAAAACCTCGATGCCTATTTAGCCTTTAACGAATATTGGGTATCTACCCAACAGGACAAAGTCTTTCTGTCCATTCACAAAGGTATCCTCGAAGAGCACATTCATCTCCTCCCCCATTACTATTTCCAGCCTGCGAGGGAATACGCGAAATCCTCGCGTCATATCGAGAGAAAAACTATCAAGGAACAATTGGGATTGCCTATAGATAAAAAAATACTCCTTATTCTCTTCTCAATTAGGCACATCTGGGAATCCCGCAAACTATTCGCACACCTTCAAAAACTCAAAGACTCTTCACAGCAAGACAGTGCTCAATTCAAAATTCTCATTTTTCTTGAGACACAAAAAGACACCGATGAATTTCCAGCTCTGTTTAAAAAAGAGATCCAATCTCTCGAACTTGAAACGTTATCCCCTGCAGCAAATCTCTTTGAGTATGCAAGAGCTGCGGATACTTTCTTTGCCTTCCGATTTCTAGAGTACCTCGATGAAGTTGCTCTGCTTGCGGGTCAAACAGTGATCTATGACCCCTATTATTTCAATCGAAATCATTTATTGATTAGTGACTCCCCGTCTATCTCGTTGGATAATTCCAAACATTCTCCTGATTACTTTGCTGTAGCCTAAAAAACAAATGTCAACGAATCTGAAAGCCTTGTGCTTTACCGGAAGAGCCCATCATCTCGATAAAATGTACGATACTATCAAGTTCTTCGAACAGCAGGGAATCGCCTCTGAATTCATTGTTTCAAATAATGTACTGAACTGGGACAACTATGAAAAACCACTGATCGACAAACAAATACCCTATAAAACCATTTATGAATACCTAGATGACGGCGTCATGCAAGCGATCAATAAGCACAGTTCACTGGCTCAACAACATGTTAACAATACGCTTTTCAGTGAGCATAATGTCCTAGATTATGTTGAAGAATTTCATGTCAGATTCAGCATTCGAGACCTGGTTGAAGTTACCGAACTGTTCCGAGCTGTTTTATTAAAAAAAAGACCTGACTTTACGTTTATTCTCCACGAAGCCAATTTTTGGGGGAAAATTCTTGCCTACGTATCGCATGAAATGGGAATTAAAGCCATCTCCTTGCAAGAGGCCCCATACTTTGAGTATATCGACACGTTAAAATTTCACGGATATCAAATTTTTGCTGAATATTCTTCTCTCGTATTTTTATGTGGTGAAAGAGATTTACAAGCCTATAAAGATTACGGCTGTGATAGTGACAATCTTAGAGTCGTAGGACCTCATCAATACGATAAATTTATCAATCGGGATAAGAACACCCAAATTAACCGGTTAAAGAAAAAATACCAGATTCAAGATCGCAAAGTCGTTTTGCTTTCAGTGTCTTCCAAAGATCTACTTTGCGGAGACCGTGTGGAATTACTTCAAGCAGTTATTAATTATGTAGGACCCAACAAAAATTTATTTCTGATAATCAGATTTCATCCGTGTGAAGTGTACTGGGGGGAACAATTAGCCTATTTGTGGAAATGCTACGATAATATCATGTGGGAAAATACAACGGTCATTTACGACCTTTTTCCAATTGTCGATATATGTCTGTTACAGGAAAGCAATGTGAGAGGAGATTGCCTAGCTTTTGATGTGCCTATTATAGAAATTAATTTCAGCACCGAACACAAGATAGGCAGAAGCTTTTATGACCAAGGATTAGCTGACAAAATCTCCCACCCTCGCGAATTAACAAAGATTGAAGAGATTGTATTCCAGAACAAAAGTGAGGTTAGACCTTCGTCAGTTGAACATTTCATCAAATATCATTTTTATCAATTGGATGGTCTAGTGAATCAGCGCATCTACAATGAAATTGTAAACTTATTTAATCAAGATAATTAGTGCTTGCTGAAAAAAGCATTTTCCATAATCTTCTCTAACTTCCGAAAGGGACTGCGAGCCTTGCCCCCTGTCCTTGAGTCCATATTACATGGTTGGCACGAAAATTGATCGGCATCTCGACAATTAGACAAGAATACACTACTCGGTTACATGTAATCCTATAGCAGTTGCTTAAATTACACAGTTATATTACCCTCATTCTATTAACAGATATCTCTACCAAATTCGCAGAAAGCCTCACCCGGAAAATTGGGGGTGAATAACAAATCTCGAACGAAGCGAGAGCAATAAGGATTTTGAGTGAGAAGCCCAGCTTAGGAGCGGTGGGGTTCTTCACTTTCGAGAAATCAAGTCACCCATATCGCCACCTAGCAAGGTTAGGGGTGGCGTAAAAAACTCAACTATTCTGCGAAAAAGCCCTCTGGTCTAGGATGTTCAACGATTAAAACGAAAAATAAATTCAGCGAGTTACGGTTGTAACGTCTGTTTATCAACCCTTCCCTAGTAAATGCCGTAGTATCAACATTTCAATAGCGATACCGCGCTGCGGCTTTGCGGTAGCAATCGTTCGGCCTCGCGGTCTATCTCCTTCATAGCGTATGAGCATTTCTGTGAACTGTGCATATAGCAATTTTTTCAATTAAGGAGTACCTTTATACCGATCAGAGACGATTGTGTCTCAAGGGAAGATCGTCTTGGTTATGAAATGGTGAACTTCTTTCCCTACATATCTCTTGGTGAATTAAACACGAATCCATCGAGTGGCATTGCCACGCCTTTCAACAGCAATGTTCATGACGACCGTGTTATTACCTCCACCCGAAGAAGTCTTTGACATGAATCTTGCAGTCATTCCTGCGCGTGGTGGCAGCAAACGGATCCCCCAAAAAAACATCCGAGACTTCTGTGGAAAACCCATTATTGCCTATTCAATTGAAACGGCACTGACCTCAAGGTTCTTTGATCAGGTCATCGTCTCCACAGACGACGAGGAAATCGCCTCAGTTGCCAGAGAGTTTGGGGCGGAGACGCCGTTCGTACGACCAACGGAAATTGCTGGTGACTACACCAGTACAAACTCAGTGGTAAAGCATGCAATAGAATGGTATCAAAAACGAGCACATACGTTCTCCCTGGTTTGCTGTATCTATGCAACGGCTCCTTTTCTACAAGTAAGATATTTAAAGGAAGGGCATGACAGATTAATCAGCTCGGATAAGTCCTTCGCATTTTCCGTTACCAGCTTTCCTTTCCCCATTCAGCGCGCAATACGTATCACGCCAAAAGGAGACGTCCAAGCCTTCTGGCCAGAGCACATTAATAGTCGATCACAGGATTTGGAAGAGGCGTATCATGATGCAGGTCAGTTCTACTGGGGTCGTCCCAGTGCGTTTCTAAATGACCAAGCGACCTTTTCCAATCTTTCTATCCCCATCGTGCTACCTCGATATTTGGTACAGGATATAGACTCTATTGAAGACTGGCAGTGCGCAGAACTTATGTGGAAGGCTGTCTCAAAATAAAGAGGATCCCATTGTCGAGACCACTAATTGTTTGGAATCCCTCAATGCCCTGATGGACAAATGATGTGCCGAGACCGACCAGTTGCCAACTCTAGTCAGCCCCAACAGTAGTTGGCCTCGACGTTGCTAGACATTGAACATCGGCTACGGAAGGGAAAACGTTATGGGGATTTGTCTTCCTTAATAGCAAATCCCCTGACAACAGTTCCCCGTCAAGAATGGGAAACACCGCCACGGATTTATCCAACCAATCGTACTAATTCGAAAGCTTCCACATATTCTCGTGAAACGACCGTTCCCCATTTGCGACAAATTGTTTTCAAGGCCTCTAATGATCGAGGATGGGGGAATGAACGAATTTCAGTTTTATAACATTCCATAGCTTTGAGTTTGGCCTCAATATTCTGAGAAACATCAATAAAGACATTTGGCTTAAAAACTGGATTGTTCTGATAAAAACTCCATTCAGTGGCTGAAGGAGTTTCAAACGTATACAGCTCTTTGACTGAACTATTAGGAAGTGGGCGAGTCGCAGTTAAGACGGCCTGAAATGTGATTTTATGATCAATATTTAGATCACTGGGATGATGAGTATACACAACATCCGGTCGAATTTCGTCTAAGACTTTTTCTACCTGCTTGACAATATTTAACAGAGGAAGTTCATCAAATCTGTTATCAGGGAAAGATTTTAGAGTAATGGATTGAGCTCCTAACACTTTTGCTGCAGTTCTTGTTGCCTCCGCAATTCGCTCTAGCTCAACTCTGTCTACTTCAGAGCGGGATTCGTATCGTGAAGTACATCCTTCGCCTAGTATTACTATATGGATGGCCGCTGATTCGCAAAACTTCGCAATCGTTCCTCCACAACCTAAAACTTCATCATCCGGATGAGCAGCGACCACGAGAATAGTTTTCATAGTGGGCCTAGCCGGCATGAGCCTCCTTGGTTATGGACACGTTGGCGACGACTTTTCCCTCATATCGAACTGCACTCGAAAACTCGTATCGAAACCCTTTGTAGGAAAGATAAGCAGTCGGATATTCTTCCGCATCAAGCATTCGTATAAAGTCATAGACCTCTTTCAACGTTTCACAATGAGGAATACTACTTTCGCTTGGTTTTCTCCTTTTGAATATTGTCGGAGTTCCTTCTTGCGGGGAAGGGACAATGTTGTTGGAAATTAGTTCCTGGATCATGTCTCCCGCCATTTCAGACCCACGAATATAAATTTCTTCTGCGCACCCATCAAGCGAAAGATTTCTTTGAAGATAGACTGGCCCAGCATCAAAATCCTCAACCATCCGGAGGGCCGTTAGCTTGGTCTGGCTATGGCCTCGAATAATCAGATTTTGCAGTGGACTGCCACCACGACCATAGGGAACATCCGTCATATGAAAACAGACACATTCAAATTCATTGACAATTTCTCGTGGAACCTTCCATGACCAATGAAGAAAAAAAATAAAGCGCGGAGAAACTTCCCTCACTCTATCGAGAGTCAATTCTTCCTTTGAACCAATAAAAGCCCAATCGCCTGCAAACCGGCTGATAATGTCTCGAAAAATCCTATAATTCCATGACTTGGTTGCCACAACAAGGTATGGAATAACTTGATTAGTCATTTTCAATCTTCCTCTTCTAAGGCGATTTTCATAAACACTTTTTTACCTTCATGAACAAAATATGCTCCTCTATAGGGTGGAAAGGTTCGGGCTCGGAGAAGATCAATGAGATACTGTGCAGAATAGTCCTGATCTAAAAATACTTCATCAATGGCGTCAACATCTCGAGTTCTATGATATGTTCCACCACCTTTTTCTTGAGGGATGCACTGTATTTCGCCATTTTTAAAGAGAGGCCACGTTTCTTTGAATAAGTCAATCGAGAAACTTTCCAGCTTTCGATAGAGAGATTCTCCGGTATCAGATGGTTTAACAGGGACTTGTTCTTGAGAAAGAATATCACCAGTATCAATCCCCTCATTGATATAATGTATGGTGACGCCAGAAGGGGTTCCTTCAACAATACTCCAAACATTGGGATATTGCCCTCGATTGTAAGGTAGAAATGAAGGATGCACATTAATACATCCCGAAGGAAAGCACGAAAGAAATTCTTTTTTCAAAATATAATCAAAAAATATTGAGATCCCCAGATCTGGATGAAGGTTTCTCACAGCTGCTAGAGTCTCGGGTGTTCGCAGGGTCGTCGCATCAAATATACGATCATCACTGAGTTGCGAGCTCTTGATCATTTCCGAACGATATCGGCTACGTGCAAGAGGATGAACAACCAAACCAACTGGCGGCTCTCCATTTTCTACCAACCAATTTAGAATAGTACTTGCTACGAGCCCATTTCCTAACACGATGTATCTCACGGATGATCCTCGACGTTCACCAAATCCCAAGAAAAAGGCGTTCCTTTTTGAATATCATTTTTAGCTTTTTTGCCGAGAACCTGCTCAAGAAACTTAGGAGCTAACCCATAGCCAGGCCGAATGGAACGAATATTTTCGCAAGTAATCTGTTCACCACCTTGAATATCCTGAACAACAAAGAGCGAACGTCGAAAACATAAACTCCTCTGCTCATCTGAATTAGGTTCAAACGAAATTTTGCCTAGAGCCTGTTCCACATCTCGAATTGCAGACACCATCTTAGTAAACTCGTCGGGTTCCATTGAAAAGCTTGCATCGGGCCCACCGTCAGAGCGAGATAAAATAAAATGCTTCTCAACAATATTTGCACCCAAAGTGACAGCAGCGATAGCTACATGACTGCCAAGTGAATGATCGGATAACCCAATTGGTACGTTGTATTTCTTGGAAAGATAGGGGATCGCCTTTAAATTCATTCCATCTGGAGAAGCTGGATATGCGCTTGTGCATTTCAGCAAAGCTATCTCACGGGTTCCGGCATTTTTCAATGTCGCTACGGCTTCATCAATTTCAGATAGCGTAGACATGCCTGTCGATAAAACAACCGGCATTTTTGTGCTCCCAATTTTTTTCAGTAGCGGTAAATCAACAATCTCAAATGAAGCCACTTTAAAGACTGGTATCTTTAAGCCACCCAGAAAGTCCACAGCCGTTTCATCAAAAGGCGTTGAAAAGAAATCCAACTCACATTCATGAGCAATAGCTTGCAGTTTGGCGTGCCATTCCCAGGGCGTATAGGCTTCAGAGTATAATTCAAAAAGTTTCTTGCCTGACCACACACTGTCACTTGGAATTTGAAATTCTTCTCGGTCGCAGTCCAGAGTCATAGTTTCCGGCGTATAAGTTTGCAACTTTACTGCATCGGCTCCTGCCTTGCTGGCCATGCGTATTATCTCTTCCGCAGCCTCAAAACTTTGATTATGATTGGCTGAAATCTCGGCAACGACGTAACAAGGTTGTCCTTCTCCGACCAGCCGATCTCCAATCTTTATTTGCCTCTGATTCATGGACCTGATAGCTCCTTTATGACTTGAGCAACACGTCTTGCACCATACCCATCTACGATCAACGGCCCAGCTTTACTCATAGCCTGCCTTTCCTTTAAGGATCTCGCCAAGCGATCTAAACTCTCTTGAAACGTCTTCATTAAATTTGTGTCGCTCACATTTCCAACCCATTTCAGAGCACCATTCCTCGAAAACCCTTGAAGATTATGTATTTGGTTTTCTGCCATCTGTATGGCAAGAGCTGGGGTTCCCGTTGCGGCTAATTCATAAGTTGTCTGCCCTCCTCCAGCAATCGCAATATCACACCCCAGCATGAGATCATAGAGATTAATGGGATCTTTATGCACACACACGAACGAATCATCACGCCATTGATTAAGACATTCAAGGGCTTTTTCTTCTTCGACAAAAGGGCCAAGGATCAAATCAATATGCACATTTTTATAGGCTCCTCGAGTCCATTTGAGCAAATCGGAAATAAGTGGCATTGAATTCATCCCACCTATCGTAATCAGAATACGATCTATTTCATTCCGTATACGACGGTTAACTTTCTGGCTAAATACCTCTCTCAGTAAGATGTACTGGGGACCGAGCAATAATTTCGTAGAAGGTAATGCTTGGTATCTACAGTCTCCACCATTTACCGATCCATTAATAATCAAGTCCACTGGTAAAGAACGGTCACATAAGTCATCAATCACCACCACCTTACCCCGAAACCCCTTGCTGTCTTTCGGCTCGACAGGATACGAATCGATGACCAAGACATTGGCACGACTCTGGATACAATATTCAAGGCTCTCTCGAAGACCCCAGTCAGGATTTTCTTTTAAGAGTGTTCCAGAAAATCCATATTTCTTTAAAAATTCAATGCCACTTTGCTCTCCTCTTAAAAGGAAATGAACCTTTGCATTCATTTCCTCTAATACTTGGGCGAGCGTGAGACACCGACGCAGATGCCCCAGTCCAATCGTTGGGCCAGCGGTGGTACAAAATACAATAGGCCACTCACTCATTTTTTAGCGTTTGCCAGGACTTTCTTAACGGACCGAATAACCCAATCAACGTCATTTGTGGACATAGCAGGCCAAATTGGCAAGCTAATCAGTTCATCATACGCTGCCTCTGCAACTGGCCAATCATTCTTTTGATAGCCAAGTTTTTGATAAAAAGGATGCCAGGGAATAGGGATATAATGAACATTGACTCCCAAACCACAATTTTGCAGATCCTGAAAAATTTTTCTCCGTGTTTTTGTGAGTTGTTTCAGCTGCAACCGGATAGGAAACAAATGATAAGACGACCGGACTGTTGGCAATTCGACAGGCAACCGAATTTCGTGAACGTCTCCTAGGCTTTCTTGATAGCAACGTGCGATTTCTCGTCGACTGTCGACAAACCCCTTCAATTTGTCGAGCTGACTCAGTCCAAGTGCACATTGAAAGTCCGTGATTCGAAAATTATGTCCTAAATCTAACATTTCATAATACCAAGGGCCGTGATCTGCTTCGCAAAAACATTCCCGTTGCCGCGTAATACCATGGGTACGAAAACGTCTCAGTCGTTCCGCAAACTCAGCGTTATTCGTAAGAACCATCCCTCCTTCCCCAGTCGTAATATGCTTTACAGGATGAAAACTCAATACGGTCATATCAGAAAGACTTCCGATCGGCTTCCCTTTGTAAAAAGCACCGAGTGAATGAGCGGCATCTTCAATCACAATCAGGTTATGCCTCTTTGCGAGTGTTCGAATTTCATCAAGTTCACAGGGGTGCCCTGAAAAATCGACGATGATTATGGCTCTAGTCTTTTTTGTGAGTTTTTTTTCTATCTCACCAATATTGATGGTGAGAGTATCGGGGGTCACATCTGCAAACACAGGCACGCCGCCACAGTACAACACGCAATTGGCCGTTGCAACAAATGATAAAGGGGTCGTAATCACTTCATCCCCTTCTCCAATACCTGCAGCAACACATGCAGCATGAAGTCCGGAGGAACCGTTGGCCATGGCGACTCCCTCACCTGCCTCACATTGCTGGGCAACAGCTTGCTCAAATCGTGGAATGAGCGGTCCTTGGGTAATCCAATCTGAACGCAATGCCGATATCACTGCATCAATATCAGCATCATCTATCCACTGCCGTCCATAAGGCAGAAACGCTTTATTCCCACAGGCACTATTTACTTCTGTCAGACCTGCTCGTAAAGATTGGGGCATCATTTTTTGTAGAGAACACTCCTTAGCTTTGCAACGGGATGTCCATAGTTTAGGAGTTGTGGAGCAAATCGCTTAACACGCTACAGGCTCTGACGCATATAGCTCAGGGATTAATTGATTGAGTTCCTCAGCCGAAATCCATCTGCTATTAGTATTACTGGCGTAACTGAACCCATCTGGAACTGGCTTTCCACCATTTCTCCCGTTCTCATGGTCTGTCCACCACCTATATTCAGGCTCAATGACAAAATATTCATCATATTCCCGTGTACGCGGGCCATCGTCCTCAGAAATAAGCAATTCATGCAGTTTTTCACCAGGCCGAATGCCAACATATTCATACTGACAGTCTGGTGCGATCGTCTTCGCTAAATCGATAATCTTCATACTGGGAATTTTTGGAATAAATATCTCTCCTCCTTTCATCATCCCCATACTCTGGAGAACAATATTTACACCTTGTTCCAAGGTCATCCAAAATCTTGTCATTCTTCGATCAGTAATAGGAATGACACCCGATGACCTCAAACTTAAGAACAGTGGAACAACACTACCTCGACTCCCAATGACATTTCCGTATCGAACGATACTAAACCTAGTTTTTTTTCGTCCAGAATAGGCATTTCCGGCGACAAAGAGTTTGTCCGAGCAGAGCTTTGAAGCCCCATATAAATTTATCGGACAAGCCGCTTTGTCCGTGCTCAAAGCAACGACTTTCTGGACACCATTATCGATCGCAGCGTTCAGAACATTTTCAGCCCCCAGAACGTTTGTTTTTATGGCTTCAATGGGATTGTACTCTGCTGTCGGAACTTGCTTAAGCGCTGCGGCATGAATAACATAGTCCACGCCATCAAAGGCTCGATGTAATCTCCCGAGGTCTCGTACATCCCCAAGAAAAAAACGAAGACACATGTGATTTTCAGCCTTGAGACTTTTAGCCATATGGTACTGTTTTTCTTCATCCCGGCTAAATACAATCAGTTTCTCAGGCCGAAATCGCTCGAGAATAATTTCTACACATTTTTTTCCAAATGAACCCGTTCCACCGGTTATAAGAATGGATTTTCCATCTAGTGTAAACTGAGCGTCCATGAAACCATCCTTTCCTGACTTGTATTGGTCTAGACTAAAATTAGTAACTCTTTACCCATTCTGGGTGCCCCACAGAATCCCTTTTTCTTTCTCATGTGAGGTAATGCTTCAAACTTCGTATATCTATTGATCATAGATGATCTACGGATGGGCATCTCTAACAACTATCCTTTTTCCCGATGGCGGCGTCAGCGGCGTGCTCAAATCCTCATGTATTTTCATATACACTGCGATTTTCCGCGCGCCGCTTCCTTGCCCTCAGAAAAAATCATCTGTTTTTAGAGGGGCCCAGATGTAGTCATGCCTATGACACACAAACTTCACACTTCGTTCTCTGCCGTGGAATACGAGCAATATCTCTTGCAAATTCTTATCCAATTCTGTTCTTGTTTAATTTTTAAATTCCCAAACCGCCAAAAGTGTTCGGTGTTTTCCGTGTCAATAAATTGACTAGGATATGAACAGTATCCCCTCAATTTCATTAAGCATAGTAACTTCCCTCAACCTAGGTTAAAGGATCAGAGCAAGTCCTTCTCCTACACAGACCTAATGCCTAACGAGATACCAAAGCTAAAGTCACCACGGACCCATTTTATCTAACTGTGGATGGAATGACTCCAAAACAGGGGAGGAAGAAGTCTGGATACAAAGCTACAAAGTCTTTAGATACGCAGAAATTGATTTTTCAGCTTTAACAAACTATGGAAGTCTAGAATGTATGATTCTTAGACTGAATCTGACGGGAACTTCTTGGGAGAAACCTCTCGTTTAGGTAAAGCCTGGACCTGCCCAGGATCTATAGCGGAAGCTTTGATGTTTTCTTGGCGGACGGCTTCGTAGAGTTCTTCCCGGAGGACCCGCATGTCTGGTGGGCATTCAATGCCGAGACGAACTTGCCCACCTTTGATTTGTACGAGAACTATTCGAATATCTTCGCCTAAACGTATAGCTTCATCTTTTTTTCTGGTCAGTATAAGCATGGAGCCTTCCTTGGCTAAAACCTCGAAAACTCTTGAACGACCTTGGATTGAAGGATGATGACTTCAGCATAATTTGCATCGTGCCTCTGCGACTTGAATCAAAAAACTGTTAAACCGATGCTGTCTCTATCACCTTCACATTCGTTTCTGTTTGAACTGTCTCTTCCTCAGGCATGAGAGGAAACTGTAAAGGAATTGATTCATGTAAGATGACTTGCTTGCCTTTTCTTGTACCTAAATTCACCACCAAGGGTGCGCGGAGATTCGCCGTAGCCTGCTCTGGTTCTCCAGATGGAATCGTCACCACAGCCAAAATCAACACGGGATCGTTTTCAGTGATGCCTAGTTCCACTAATCCTTCATCTGAGACTTGGGCATGAAATTCTGGATCGATTAAATGAACATCAATGATGACTAAAGCTAAATCGGGTTCTTTGATCGCTTGTAACCATTGATAGTGGCAATCCTCAGCCACATCTAAGACAACAAATTGCTGAATAGTTGGGAAGCCCACCAGCCCTGAAGGAAACGTCAACAACGTCTCTTCCGGCACATCAATTTCACCAAAGCGACTCGTTTGAATAGTCATCATGTTACATTCTCCTCAAAAGATTCGATTCTTCCCTCTATTATAACTACTTTTTCTCATCGTCTAATATGGAACTAGGCCTGACTCCCGGATAAACAAGCTTCTTCCGATAGTGGTTTTTGTATAACCTCTGCACAGACCTGAGACAACTCATCCAGATCATAAGGTTTTTGAATAAACCCCACGACCCCTTGATTGAGCAATTCTTGTACCGCATGATTACGGTCATAGCCAGTACAGAGTAAAATTTTACTTTCTGGCCGCAAGCCTCGTATGGCGGCAAAACATTCCGAGCCATTCATATCAGGCATCACCATATCTAATAAGACTAAATCAACGCGATGAGTCGAATCTTGTAAAAACATGACCGCCTCTTTTCCGCTGTAGCAGACAATGGAGTTATACCCTAAAAAATCTAATAAGGCCTGAGCCGCTCCAGCGACTTCCTTTTCGTCATCAATGATCAATACCGTGCCTGTTGCTGATGCCTGCACGGCAACGGGAGCAGATATGGGCAACGGTTCCTCACATGGAACAGAAGGCAGATAGACGCGCATGGTAGTCCCGACACCCCGCGTACTTGTCACGCCAATATAACCATGGTGATTTTTGACAATACCATAGACCATGGCCAGCCCCATTCCAGATCCACGGCCTTGCTCTTTTGTGGTAAAAAATGGCTCGAAGATATGTGCCTGCACTTCTTGGGAAATACCTTCACCCGTATCCGTGACCCGCACAACCACATACTCGCCAGCCGTCAAGCCTGGCACCCGTGCGGCTTGTTCAGCAGACACTGATTCATTTGTGGTTTGAAAAATAATCTCTCCCTTGTTCGGCATGGCATCCGAGGCATTCACCGCTAGATTCATGAGCACTTGATAAAGCTGGTTGGGGTCACCAACCACCCAAGGTTCACTGGCTCCAAAATCAGCTTGCAACGAAATAGCTTTATCAACCGTCCGGCCCAGCAACCCTGTCACTTCTTGAATCACCTTATGAATATCCACAGAGACATGATGGTGTTTACCTTGTCGCGCAAACCCTAATAATTGTGAAGTGAGTTCCTTTCCACGATGAACCGCTTTTTCAATGACATCTCCCGCAGTCCATGAAGGATCAGTAGAGTCCACACGGGCTTTTAATAACCCCGCATGCGCTAATATGGCTGTTAAGATATTATTCATATCATGGGCGACACCAGAAGCTAAGCGCCCCACCGCTTCCATTTTTTGAACTTGCCGCAACTGATGTTCCAATGTGGCATTCTCTTGTGCCATCATTTGCCGAGCGGTCAGGTCACGAGCGACTAACAAAGTTTGCCGTCGCCCTTGAAACCGAACCATCCTTGTCATCACCTCTACCGGAAGGTCTGTGCAATCTTTTCTCCTGAGAACAGTATCTGTCCACTTTGGATTCACCGGCTCTTCAATGATAAATGATAGCCCTGCTTTTGGACCGGCCTGAGGAGTCTGAATACTATCCAGTGACCTACCAATGAGATCATGGGATGCATGCCCAAGTTGTTGCGCTCCACTGCTATTAATATGTTGAATCACTCCTTGTCGGTCATAAATGACTAACACGTCCGGCAACATTTCAAACAATTCCCGAAATTGTGCTTCTGATTCTTTTAAGTCACTGGTCCGCTTTTCAAGAAGATGTTCAACGCGAGAGAGGGCACGTTCCCAACGTAATTTTTCACACAGAGTCATCAGCATATGAGGGTCATACCCTCGAGGGAGAATTCGTTCAGCCCTATTAAGACACGAGGAACTCTCCAACAACTCGCGATCTGAGCTTATGACTAAACACATCGCATGTGGATACCATCGCTCACACCAAATCAATAATTCATGGGTCTTGATATCCACAAGAGGATCATCAACCACAATAATGTCTGGGCTGAACTGACTTTCTGCCGATTGCACACTTTCTCCACTCGTCCAGCCATGTACCTGCCACCCTCGCTCCACCAATGTTGGCCGGATACGGTCAATTTCTGCATCATTCGAAGAAATGATCCAGACATGGAAGCCTTTTGGCACTACTGGTTTTTCAAGAAGGAGCCTGACTTGTTGACGAATTCGTCCTGGTTCAGCAGGTAATGATAAAAACGCGGAAGCCCCAATATCTGTCAACAACTCTTCAGCATCCATTCCCGAATAAGTCGCCGAAACAATCAGAACTGGCGGCACCTGATGGCCTTGCAGTCCATACGCATGAAGTAGCTCACAAAATCGCCAGCCATTAATCCCAGGCATGTGCAAGTCCAAGACAATCCCGTCAGGCACATGGCCTTCTTGCAGCCACTGCCACGCCGATTCAGAACACGAAAAGCGAATGACGTGCTCATGCTCTAACTCTAATAAACTGGCGAGCAGATGGAGTTGTACAGGATCGTCATTGATAACAAGCAGGGTTGCCATACTTATGATTTAAAAATGAGTGGCGACGTATAGTTTGGTGAGAATTGATCTTCTAATTGATGATCAAACTGCACATGCTCTACACCATTTCTTCCACTATTTTTCACTTGATACAAGGCTTGATCAACTGCATGAATGAGTCGTTCAATTGGAATAGAATCGGGCTCTCTCCATGTCGTCACCCCTTGACTGACCGTGACAGTCAAATCAACATGATGCGACCGGAATGGTTCAGACGAGATTGCCACCTGAATGCGCTCGGCTAACTGAATGGCCTGCGAATCATCGCTATTGGGCAAGACGACTAAAAATTCTTCTCCACCATAACGTCCAATCGCATCATACGAACGCAGACAGTTCCGCATGCGTCTGGCCACTTCAATCAGCACTTGATCCCCCACCACATGTCCGTAGGTATCATTCACATTTTTAAACCCATCAAGATCAGCTAAAATAAGACTAATTGGTTGAACTTCTCGATGGGCTCGATTGATTTCGCCCAACAACATTTCAAGTATCGCTCCATGATTCAAAATTTGCGTCAGTGGATCTTGCATAGCTTGGATACGAAGCGTCTCCCGAGCCGAAATCAGCTCGTTTTGCAAATCCACAATACGCTTTCCGGCCCGTAAGCGTGCTTCAAGTTCACCCAGGTGAAAAGGCTTCGTCAGATAATCATCTGCCCCTGCATCTAAGCCAGCGATTCGATCTTCTGGATTGTTTCTTCCAGTCAACAACACAATATACACGTACGGGCAGTCTGTTCGTGCGCGGATTTTCTGGCAAAGATCAGGCCCATCCATACCGGGCATCATCCAATCCAAAATCGCCACATTGGGAGCCGTCCCGCCTTCGAGCTCCTTCCAAGCCGAATCGCCGTCTGTACAAGAAATAACCTCATGTCCCCATTGGCGCAATCGGTACACAACCATATGAAGCGTTAATGGATCATCGTCAACAACCAATATTTTCATAGTACATCAAACCATTTCATGATCATCTTTTCTTAGGGTACTCACTGAGTGAGAAAAGGCAAAGGGCCAAACGTTATCGAATAAAGTTCAACAAACTTGTCTCAAACTGACGGCTCAATGTCGCAAGGGAAGCATCTAACGTGCCTTGTAAAGATGTGAGTTCCGACGCCACTTTTGCAAAATCTGCATCTTCAAACGAAGAACGAAGCGTCTGGGTATTGACGCTTAACAACTCTAAGCTATCCTTAACGGTGTCCAATCGATTCACACGCGCACCAATAGATGCCCGAGCATCCGTCACCTGGGGCAACGCCTGGTCAAACTGACCAATGGCCGCAGCAATTCCCTCAACATCATTTGTGACTAAGGCTTGATGGAAATCCTGAAGATTTTGAAAGAGATCCACATTGGGGCCTGAAAACACTTGATTCCCAGCGACATTCGATGTCACGGTCTGCCCATCGCCAATTTCTACATCAATCGGTGCCCCATCCCCTTGATAGACATACCCGACTCTGACAGCAAACCTGTCACCGGCGGCAGGAGTTGTCCCCGAATCTGAAAGAGTGACGTCCAGGCCATCAAACGAAAATGGGGTGCCATTGGCATAGGCTTGACCAGCTAACACGGTTTGCCCAGTTGTAAGATTCACCACATTAAAATCTGTTGCTGAGGTGAATAGAATTTCATACGCATCCGGTTTTAATGCAGTGGGATCTGCAACCGTTGTGGCAATGGTGGCTCCACCTATATTTTCGTTATTTTCGGCTCCAGTAACCGTCCCTGGAATGTAGGGAGGCGTCTGTGTTTGACTGCCAGCAAAAATAAATCGCCCATTTAATTCCGTATTTCCAATACCAGCCAACCCTTCTAGCAATTGTTGAACTTCCTGCGCAGCATTCCGACGTTCAACCTGGCTATTGGTATCGTTACGCATTCGAATGGCTAACTCTTTCGCCCGTTGCACAGCAATCCCAGCTCGATCTAAGACGCTATCTGATAAGTTTAAACGCCCGACACCTTCATTCACTGTAGACAAACGATGTTCGGTTGTCCGTAGCACATTGCGAAATTGATTGATTCGTTCAGCCGCGACAGGATCGTCCGAAGGACGATTGACCCTTTTCCCAGAGGCAATTTGTTCCGTCCGATCAAAAATATTTGTACGCAAATTCTGTAGCGCTGTCACAAGAGCATCGACTTGTTGGCGTTCAGTGACTCTCATCGGCTTCGCCCCCTTCCCCGACTAATCAAGGAGATAACACATCTGAAAGAATCTATCTCAACAATAATTGCCTGCTTCTTATCGGCCCATCGCTAAAACAGTT
Source organism: Nitrospirales bacterium (assembly GCA_965223295.1). Classification (GTDB taxonomy): domain Bacteria; phylum Nitrospirota; class Nitrospiria; order Nitrospirales; family UBA8639; genus Nitrospira_E. Next base: position 1,145,378 of record CBDCWC010000002.1, read on the forward strand.
TGAAATAATTCATCAGCCACGGTAATCATCCGCGCTGAGGCTTCGAAAGACCGTTGAAAACTCAACAAGTTTGTCAGTTCTTCATCCAAAGAAACACCCGAAACACTTTCACGGAGACCTTTTAACTGGTCCATTTCCAGCTTTACGGTATTCAACACAAGCTCCGCTTCTCGAGCTGCACTGCCTACATTACCGATCGAAATAGTTTGATAGTCGTTGAAAGTCAAATTTTCCAAGACGTTTAGTCTAGACGTATGAAGTCCAACCAAAGCTAATCCATTACTGTTATCCCCAGGGACTTTTGGCCCAGTCAGTGCTGTCGAAGGTTGCGAAGCAGCCGCAATTTGCTGGGTATCCGATAACACCACATCAAAACGTACCGCGGCTCCCTTATGGGCACTAACATGGAAGACATCATCCGCAGCCGGTGTTCCCGTTAAGACCACATCTAATCCGTCAAAACTAAAAACATTCCCAGACGCATAGGCGCCTCCCGCCACCACTGTGGCCCCTGTATCCACATTCACAACATCAAAGGTCGTGGGATTGGAGAACCGCACTTCATAATTCTGGAACGTTTGTAATGGAGGACCAGTGACCGGAGTAATGCTGACAGAAGTTCCTACCGCAGTCCCTCGATTCAAATCATCTGCTAATGGAGCCTGTGGAATTAACGCAGAAAAAAATAGTTGGCCCGTCGAGTCATCTAACCCATAACCCACTTGATGCTGCTCGTTAAATTCATTAACAAGAGCGGCCGCTAAACGATCCAGGCGATCTTGAAAAGCCACGACATCCGTATCCCGAGTCGTCAGAAGTCCGCCAATTTTTCCACCTTGGATTTTGTGCGTTATGGAAAAAACGTTCCCGTCAGTACGAACAAACGCCACATCTTCAAATGGAGGATTATCCGCATCAGGTAGCGTGGAAAGAGCATTCGCATGATTTCCGCCCACCAGCAATTGGCCGCCAACATTAATGCCGATGCCATCCCGTAACTGCACCTGTTCCACATCGACCAATTCAGCCAAATCGTTAATCAAGACAGCGCGTTGATCTCGCAAATCAGGGGCCTCTCGCCCACTCGATTCCCCTTTAAAAATTTCGTCGTTCAATGCGGCGATTCGCGTAGCCAATCCGTTGATGGTTTCAATATGCCTTCGGATTTCTTGATTGGAGTCTAACCTGATTTGATTAAAGGCCTGAGATTGTTCTACAAACACCTGGCTTAACGATTGCGCTTTGGCCAAAACCACCGTCCGCTGTATGGGACTTTCGGGATTCGTGGCCATATCTCGAAGGGCATTGAAAAATTCCGTCACTCCGTGAGATAAACCCGAGTTTTCCGTTTCCGTCACAATGCCATCGGCCTGCGATAAAAATGTGGAACGTGTGGAAATAAAACCAAGATCTTCATTCCCATCTGTTATTTGATTCTCTAAAAAGACATCCACCGTTCGACGGATGTGCGCCGCCTGCACACCGCTCCCAATAACCCCTTCGGCAGGACGATTAGTCTCTAAGACAACTTCTTGACGCGAGTAGCCAGGAGTGTTGATATTGGAAATATTGTGAGAGGTCGTGGCCAGCCCCTGTTGATGGGCCTGTATCCCCGATCGTGCAATATTAAAGATGTGACTAATGCCCGCCATAAGGCTCCTATCCGTGGAGATGGACCGAGCTCAGAACAGATGGAAACTGTAACGTTCCAGATCCTTGGTAGACCGGGCTCTTTCCTAAGCCCGTATAAATGAGATTAATGGCTTCACGCACCACATGTTGCGTTCGACCAATCAGGACTGCGTTCTTTTTGCCCTGCTCATGGATTGTTTGAGTCAGCGCACTTAAGTCATGTAGTAGGGTATTCGCAGTTGATGCTTCGGGTTGTTGCGTGTTCTGTAACCACGCCCCTAGTCGTTCCTGATTCTTAGGGCCTGCCAGCTGCTGCAAGACCACCACCACTTGTTGTTCATATCGGCATATCGCATCTAAAACTTGCTCTTTCTTTTCCGTCACTTCGACCATCCTTTGGCGTTCCATCTTATGGAGCAAGAATTCTTCCTCTTGGAGTAAGCTCAAAAAGTTTTCAAAATTTAGACGCATATCCCCTAATAGCTCGAAGAGACACTCCCACGAGTCCTGCGTACAATTCGTCAAAGAACAATCCTCCTCTTGAATGAGAAATATTTATACACTCAGTGCATCAAGAATGGTTTCGCGTGTCAGGGTGTCTGCCACCTGCTCAGGCGTCGCAAGTTCTTTCCTTTGACTCAATGCTTCCTGAATTTGCTGAATTCTGCCAGTCCGAAGCTCCGGCAATTGAGCTGCTTGAGAAGAATGCGTACGAATTTCTAAAGCCAAACGGGAAAGATCAACAGCATCGGTGGCTCTTGGTGGTGCGGAGTGAGGTGGGCGGGAATCTTTCTCATGGCCGGATTTGGATTGGATCTGAAAGAACAATCTCCCCAGCTCTCCGCTGGGATCAAGGCCCGGTATCGTCATGGCATCTTGCCTCCTTCTCTCTCTTTATCGGAGACAACACCCTAAAACTTTACCCAACACCCTAAGATTTCACAAAATTTGAAAGACGAGAGGCTTACCGCATGAGATCTTGATTTTGAGCCACTGATGCCAGGACGTAATCAGAAAGCCCAAAACCGCCAGTTTGTGCAATTCGTTTGCCAATTTCTTCATCATAAAAAGAATGGTACATTTCACCCATTTTATTAGCTGTGAGTTCCCCCTGTGGGACGGTTTGGCGCATGACTTTTAACATATAGGCCACAAAATATGACTCGAACGCTTGACTGGCGCGTAACAAATCTCCACGTTGGGCGAGTTGTTCGACCTGCTTAACAGTCGTGCCGGCTTGAGTAGTGGAAACCTGAGAAGTCTCCAATGATCCAATGGGGCTTAACATAATGTATCTCTTCAGCTAAGACCGGAAAGAACAGCGCTAAATTAACTCCAAGTCAGCTTGTAAGGCACCGGCAGCTTTTGCGGCCGTCAGGACCGCAACTAAATCACGAGGCGTGACCCCTACCGAATTCAAGGCATTCACTAAATCCCCAAGCGTGACAGATCCATCGACTTGAATGACACGTTTTTTATCTTCTTCGACTTCAGCCTCCACATCAGGAGTGACCACCGTTTCGCCTGCCGCCGATCCAATCAGACCTGCCGCTTCCGGTTGTGAGACATTAAAATCTGTCTGAATTTTAATTGTCAGACTTCCATGGGATATCGCCATACTGGCCAACCGCACATGCTCACCCATCACAATCGTGCCAGTGCGTTCATTCACCACCACCTTGGCACTGACGTCCACATTGACATCTAACCCTTCAACTGCTGCAATCATTTGAACGATTTTCCCCTGAAACTTTGCTGGCACTGCAACTTGCACTTGACCGGAACTGACCGCATCTGCCGTTCCTTGACCAAGATGGGTATTGATGACTTCCGAGACACGCAAGGCCGTCGTAAAATCCGCTTGATGCATAGTCAGAGAGAAAGAATTCCATTCATTCATATCAAGACTGATAGCTTGTTCCACAATGGCACCACCTGGAATGATTCCACCAGACTGTTGATTTTTCACAACCGACGTTCCTCCTCCACCAGCTTCAAACCCTGATGTGGAAATCGGCCCCTGTGCGACCGCATAAACTTGTTGATTCGCTGCTTTCAAAGGTGTGAGCAATAAGGTGCCACCCCGCAAACTTTTCGCATTGGCCAACGAGGAAACCTGCACATCTAACCTCATACCCGGACGCGCAAATGGCGGCAATTTTGCCGTAACCATGACGGAGGCTGTATTCTTAGTCAGTAATTGAATGGGATCAACTTTGAGATTCACTCCCATCGTGTTCAACATAGAAATAATGGCCTGAGCCGTAAATTGCCCACCGACGACGGAATCACCTGTTCGGTCCAACCCAACGATTAAGCCATACCCAATGAGTTGATTGTCACGGACACCTTCAATGGAAGCAATATCCTTGATCCGTGCGGCTTCTAATACATCGGGCAAACCAAAGCCTATGAAAAATAGCCAGGAGGCTAGGCATGGAACAAGCACCAACCAATAGAACAATCGACTAAACTGTCCCTGCTCTTTCCGCACCTTGCCCTTCTCTGCCTCATATCCATTTTTGTCTACTAATCTATTCATCGTTCTTATTTCTAGAAAGGAGTCACCCAATCAAAGACGCGCGTGGCCCATCCTGGCCGCTGCACATCATCCACCACTCCCAAACCAACATACGCAATTTGGGCATCAGCTACCGCTGAAGACAAAACGGTATTTTGCGTATCTAAATCAATTCGGCGAACAATTCCCTGAATCGTCATTTTTTGTTTTTCACTATTTACTGTCACCTCACGTTTCCCTTGAATACGCAAATCTCCATTAGGAAGGACTTCGACTACCTTAGCCGCAATGGTTCCAGTCAAACTATCCTGTCGACTGGTTGACCCCTCACCCTCAAACTCATTACCCGTCGTGGCGTTGACATCAAATAAATCGACAAACTTTTTCCCTAAAGAATGGATCCCAAAGAGGCCCCCACTGGCTCCAGCACTCAGAGTCGCCGCTCGGTCAGCTGTGGTATTCGCCGTCTTTGAACCGCTATGCTGCTCCTCAATTCTGACGATCACGATATCTCCAATCCGGCTGGCTCGCCGATCCTCAAACATAAATGCCCGGCCGTTGCCAGGTTCCCATAAGGAACCCAACGACGATGCCTGTTTTTCGGGAATGACAACATCATCCATTTTCATATCAGGAGGCTTTCGCAACTCTGAACAAGCAACGAGTCCACTTCCTCCAATAGCGAAAAGCATCCCCCCCACCACCAGCACACGATAAAGATGTGCCTGCTTCAAAACCCGACCTCCACCAAACCCGCACTCATGATCGTTCCCAGCACTTCCCGGCCAGAATTTTTATTTTGAACAGGAATCGTGTCTCCTGATTTTCCTGAGGCTTTGGCCAAACCGATCGTCTGTACCAATAACCCACTTCGTCGAACCTCCAGCATCACTCGATCCCCTTTATGAACAAGAGGCGGATCGTCCAACAAGATTTTTCGAATAGGTTGCCGTGGCGGAAGCGGACGAAGAACTTGTTTTCCAATCACATCATCAAAGTTAAGAATAAAATCATGGGTGAGTGATGGCAAATCAACCGTCATCGCCGTGACATCATCAGCCTCCACAATTTCTTTCGGTTTAATCCAACGTACAGGCGTACTCACCGTGGCCTGAGCTTTGACCTCTCCCACAACATTCAGAGTCTTGAGAAACTGTCCATTCACAAAGAGTTCCACCCGAAACGCTCGCCGTCCGGTTCGAGCTCCACCTGAAAATTTCTCAACTTCAAGATGGAGTTTCCCAACTGGCACAAGCAAGGGCTGTTTAGGAAACAAGATTCGCACATTCACCCGATGATTCGGGCGGCCATATTGGCGAGTCAGTGCAGAATAAATTGCTTGTTCAAAAGCGGAAACAGCTACAGATTGCTCCCGGCTCTTCACCGATTTCGTATTGGCGGCCCACCCGAATCCGGAGAGGGCCCACCATCCAACTCCAGCACATAGCATTGTCACCAGTAAAATATTTTTCATCGTTTACCGTCTCAGTGTATTCACGACTTGCATCATGTCATCTGATGCTTGAATCGCTTTGGCATTGAGTTCATAGGCGCGCTGGGCAATGATCATATTCACCATTTCATCTGCAATATTCACATTCGAAATTTCCAGAAATCCTTGCTGGATGAGTCCGAACCCCGTTGAGAATCCAGGGGTCCCTTGTTGGGCAGGACCAGACGCCGAACTTTCCGTAAACAAATTATTCCCTTGGGCAATTAACCCTGAAGGATTATCAAATCGCACTAACTGAATTTGACCGACTTGAGTAGCCTGCGAGACACCCGGCAAAAGCGCAGACACCGTACCATCCTGCCCGATATTGACGGTTAAGGCACCGGAAGGAATCGTAATACTCGGGATCAATGGATCTCCATCACCTGTGACCACATTACCCGTGCTGTCGCTTTTAAACGAGCCAGCCCGCGTGTACATCGTTGAACCATCGGGCCGCGTGACTTGAAAAAATCCAGCCCCTTCAATCGCAATATCTAGTTCATTAAATGTTTGCTTCAAACTTCCCTGAAGGTATTCTTTCGCGACGGTCACCGGCCGAACACCCAACCCCACCTGCATCCCAACTGGAAATACGCCAACATTCGAAGCACTCGCCCCCGGCAACCGCGAAATTTGATACAGCAAATCCGCGAACTCTGCGCGACTCCGTTTAAAGCCAGTGGTATTCACGTTAGCCAAGTTGTGAGCAATCGTATCGATATTAAGTTGTTGGGCAAACATGCCCGTAGAAGCCGTGTGCATTGCTCGGATCATAAATGTCGTTCTCCATTTTTTCTTACACTCAACTTCCTCTTTATGCTTATATTCATGATGTTCTTCTTATCCTACTTTCTTACTTTTCACTTTTTATCATGTACCCGTGATAACTTACGCCTGTACCCGTCCAGCTTGAATCGCTTGACTTGCCATTTCATCCATGGCCTGAATGGCTTTTTGCATTTGTTCAAATTCTCGGGTCACTTTTATGAGTTCCACCATATCTAACGAAGGATTGACATTGGATTTTTCCAACATACCTTGATGCACCGTTGTCTCTCGTGCAGAGGTTGGCTTCTCGGGAACCGTCCAATATAAATCTCCTACCTTGGCCACAGACTCGCCCTTAGGAAGTCGATCTAGACGCAAGGTATCTGCTACCACGCCATTCACACTAATGTTTCCACCATTATCAATGGCAATTTCTCCTGGCGGCACTTTAACCAGCCCTTTTTTCCCTAATAAAGGATCACCATGATGTGTGACCAAGTTTCCGTTCAAATTGCGCTGTAGCTTTCCTCCACGATAGTAACGAAGTCCTTCTGGAGTTTGAGCGACCAAAAACCCCTCCCCTTGTAATGCGACGTCTAAACTTTCCCCGGTATGGTACAACACCCCTTGCGAACGATCGGGCGGCAAGGCATCAATTAATGGAAATAGATCAATGCCAGCTACCGAGGGCCCAGATGTTTGACCAAGAATGGTGGCAAATACTGGCTTATCCTTTTTATAACCAGTTGTCTGTACATTCCCGATATTATGAGAAAGAATTTCGAGACGACGCTCCAAGGTAATAGCCCCGGCAAGGGGAGGATAGATACCACGATTCATGAAGATCTCCTTTTCGTAGTTTTAAACAAATTTGTGCAACGCATGTGCCATTGACGGCAGAAAGAAGATTTTTCAAAGAAAGCTATTGATTAATCACTCTAGTCAATAATTTTCTCGAAATTCCCACATAAACTCGATCTAACAAGAAAGAACTGGAATTTTTTGCCTAGAAAAATTTGTGGTTTCGTGAAAACCGAAAAAGCATGTCTTTGATGATCGGCCAGAAACCAATGGGCAGAACTTTCCATCTACGTAGAAACCTGCCTAGCTGAGCTGAGAAACGTGCGAAGGAAAAAGTAAGGAGTGGATCTTTCCCTGACTTTTAGGGTTCCCTTGTTTAGGGGAGGAACGGGTGAGACTCTAATGCACGAGGGTTCGTGTCACGCAACACGATCATTTCCACGCGGCGATTTGAGGCCTGCCCCTCTGCAGTGTCATTAGAATGGATGGGACGAGTACCTGCAAATCCCGTTGATGAAAATCGATTGGGTTGCAACTCATGAAACTCTGTAAAATACCGAACTAACCTATTGGCTCTTGAAGTAGAAAGATCCCAGTTTGAAGGAAAGACCGCCGTTCGAATGGGTTGGTTATCAGTGTGCCCCTCCACCGCAATAAGATTCGGTAAATCCTTAACCAATCCGGCAATTAAATCCAGAAACTCTTCAATCTGAGGATTCAAGTCTGCGCTGCCACTCGTAAATAAGGCATCATCCGAAATCCGAATACTCAACCCACGATCGGTAGAGGAGATTTTCACGCCTTTTGGCACTTTTGCCGCCGTAATAGCATTGGCCACTTTTAAGTAGGCACGGGAATTATCTTTAGATTTTTGTTGTTCCTGTACGACAATCTGTCGGCTTTTTGAAACGGGCAGATCCATAATCGTCAGCTTACCAACCGGTTTCGTGTTAGAGAATGAATTAGAAAGTGAATTACTCAAAACTTTGTATTTACCCTCATTGACTGAGGACACGGCATACATCACCACGAAAAAAGCAAACAAGAGTGTAATGAAGTCAGCATACGAAACGAGCCATCGCTCATGGTTTTCATGCTCTTCATGTTTTTTCTTCATGGATTAATTAACCTCGTCTCTGACGAAGTGATATATTTCATTTCTTTTTCTGCGAACTCGGAAGAAACCCGCTCAACTTTTCTTCAATCATTCGAGGATTTTCGCCCTGCGCAACACTTAACAGTCCTTCTATCACCATTAGTTTCCCGGCGATGAGATCCTTTGCCTTAATCTTGATTTTATTTCCCATTGGCAGAAAAATGAGATTCGCGAGCCCCACACCATACACGGTCGCCACGAATGCTACGGCAATTCCACCGCCTAACGCCGAAGGATCCGCCAGATTTTCCATCACATGAATTAACCCTAACACGGCCCCAATGATTCCCACACACGGTGCATATCCTCCAAACGCTTCATACACTTTTGCATAAGACGTATATTCATCTTCAAGTACACCAAGTTCCACTTCAAGAATTTCTCTGATCTTTGGCGGCTCTGTTCCATCCACGACCAATTGCACACCTTTGGCCATAAATGGATCATTGATATTCTTCATCTGTCCTTCCAATGCCAGCAGTCCCTGCTTGCGACTCACATTGGAGAGTTCCACAATCTTGGTGATGACCCCTTTCATATCCACACTAACATTGCCAAAAACCATCCCGGCGGCTCCAAGCGACTTCAAAAAAATATTGAGAGGAAACTGGAGCATGACGGCTCCTATTGTCCCGCCAAATACAATGAGAAATGCCGTAAATTGAAGAATGGAACTTAAGTGGCCGCCTTCTAAATGTTGTCCACCAACAATGGCGCCAATGGCCACAATAATTCCCAGCACCGATAAAATATCCATTCCGGCTTACTCTCCTTACCCAACAGACTCGATGCCAAAGAGCTGGTCTAAATTCAACAAGACTAGCAACCGTCCTTCCACACGCCCAACGCCTTTATGAAAATCATTAGTAGTTCCTCGGTTAGCCGAGGAAGAGGGTTCAATAAATTCCTCAGGAAGTCGAAGCACTTCTTCCACTGAATCAACAATGAATCCGAGTATCAAGTGCCCCACTTCCACCACAACAATACGCGTGTCTTTCGTCGGTTCCGCGGTGGACAAACCTAAGCGGGTGCGAAGATTAATAATTGGAATGACTTTTCCGCGAAGGTTCACCACTCCTTCGACATAATGTGGGGCATTGGGAACATGTGTAATTTCTACCAACCGAATAATTTCCTGGACACTCAGAATATCGATGGCATATTCCTCTGGCCCTAATTGAAAACTGACCAACTGCAGCACCTCACCAGTTTCCTCATAGGCTTCATCATGAGGGACAGTATTCGTTACGGCATTCATAATGGATCAAGCCTCCCCACCTGGTTATAATTCGCAAACATCAGTGCCACAATATAGTGAATATGTGCATCTTCCATATCTTGTCTACTACCTACTGACAAGAGCAAAAGAATCAACTGCCTGCCTTAATGCAGGACCAATTTCCACATCCGCCAGAACGGCGTCGGCCAATCCTGCCTCATACACAGCCCGTGGCATTCCATAAATCAAGGAGCTGGATTCATCTTGAATCAAGACAATACCTCCGTTCTCCTTAATTTTTTGACATCCAACCACTCCATCATTACCCATTCCTGTGAGAACCAGACCCACGGTCGCTCCGCCAAACTGTTCGGCGGCTGAAGTCATTGCACAATCAACCGAAGGCCGATAAGGATATCCTAGTGACTCAGATTCAAGTTTAATGAAAACTCGACCATCAAGCTGGCGAGTCATCGATACATGATGAGCGCCAGGCGCCACCCAACCGACTCCAGGTAACAACTCATCTCCATCCTGTGCTTCGCAAATGGGTATATTGGCTAACGCATTGAGATGTTCTGCAAAGAATTTGGTATAGAACTTTGGCATGTGTTGAACAATCAGCAATGCCGCGGAAAAGGATGGCGGCAATTCCTTGATGAGGCGACTCAACAGGTTCGGCCCCCCAGTCGACGCACCAATCACGGCAAGAGGAAATGTGCCTGACTTCAACGACTTAGAGTTTTCCATCAATGGAAGTTGCGTGGAATGTCTCCTCCGAGAGAACCGCTGAAGGTTTCTGTCCGAAGACACCTGACCCTGCATCCCTTTTTGTGGAATTTTGTTCGACCGAAACATTGGCAGGCGATCCCGCATTCGATAAGCCTCACGAACTTTAGCCGGCAAGACCTCTTCGATCGACCCTAATTCAGATCGAGACTCATTCATCGGCTTTGGGATAAAATCCACGGCGCCTCGTTCAAGGGCTTGAAGCGTTGCTGTCGCTCCTTCTTCTGTAACCCCGCTTACCATAATTGTTGGGAGTGAATGATCAGGCATCATTTTCTCCAACACTTCCAAACCATTCATACCTGGCATTTCAATATCAAGAGTCATGACATCCGGCTGAGTGTGTTGGATTTGCTCAATGGCCTCATATCCATTTTTTGCGGTTCCCACGATCTTCATATCTGGACATTTCATCAACATCATGGAAAGCCTATTGCGCATAAACTCGGAATCATCAACAATTAGGACACGAATAGGCTGATCGTTGTTGGCCATAACAATGGATCGCGACGAGTTTAGAACGAGCAAAGACCGCTACTAACCAAGCTCAATCTGCAACAACAACAAACATCCTCCTTTAACTTCATCGATTGGCTCCTTGAGACACCGATATCCACTCTGATAGGGTGCAGAATATTATTCTTATTTTTCTTATGATAAAGGACATTCATTATGGACCGACCAGCCAGTGCACAAGCCGAACGCTTATTGCTTGATGCCAAAAAAGCCATTCTTCAAGAACAACATCAACGGTTTCAAGATCTTCAACGGGAAGAGCGTTGGGATGATGCCTGGAAACAACTCCATGTCACCTTGACCTGTGCAGCAGATCTACTGAAAGACTCGGTCGGCTTGCTAGAAAAGGTCGTGACGGAAAAAAAACCACTCCCACCTTCATCGACATCTCCATCTGAACCTCCACTCTCTCACTAGAGCGGAGAAAAAATTCTTATTCCTAGACTACGTAAAGGGGAGGCATCGCCTCCCCACCTTAAACCTTAAAGCTATTCACCGTTCTCTGAAGATCGCCTGCTAAGGCACTGAGGTCATGACAGGCTTGAGCAGACTCAGCAATGCCACTTGTTGTCTGACGTGTGTTTTCTGTCATGGCCTCTAAATCTCTCGCAATCTGTCGCGTGGCATTTGATTGTTCTTCAGCCGCACTGGCAATTTGTTGAATCATGCCAGAGGTGGCACTAATCATCTCATGAATCTTCGAAAGAGCTTCTCCGGTTTTATTGGCTAATTCTACCCCTTGAACCACTTGGTTAGTCCCTTCTTCCATAGAAGCCACCGCACTCTTGGTGTCTTGCTGAATCTGTCGAATCATATCACCAATCTCTTTTGTCGCCTTTGTCGTCCGTTCAGCTAATTTACGAACTTCATCGGCCACAACAGCAAATCCACGGCCTTGGTCGCCCGCACGTGCCGCTTCGATAGCGGCATTGAGGGCCAACAGGTTCGTTTGATCCGCAATATCTTCAATTACCCGCACAATTTCTCCGATTTGATCTGAGGACCGCCCCAAGGTGGTAATAATATTTGCCGCCTGGACCACGGCTTCAGACACTTGTTGCATCCCCGTGACTGTTTGCGTCATCACGTCTTGTCCACTTCGTGCGGTCTCAGCCGTTTCCTGTGCAATCCGTGCCGCTTCGGTGGAGTTACGAGCTACTTCGCCAGCCGTCATGGTCATCTCTTCCACAGCTGATGCAGATTGAACCGCTCTGGCATCTTGCCCTTCCGCTGCGCGAACGACCCGATCAGCAGTTGAAGACAATTCTACAGTGGAGGCAGCCAACCGATTAGTGGACTGACCAACAAGCGAGAGGGCACCATGCATTTTCTGGATAAATAAATTAAAGTCATGCGCCAAATCAGTAATTTCATCTGAACCACTTCCAACAGGGACTTGCCTCGTCAAATCCCCTCTTCCTTCAGCAATATCATGAGAGATGGCTGCCAAGGCATGGAGAGGCTTCAAGACAAACAGATGAATAAGCCAGTACACCGCAACAAGAAATACCGCAATGATCCCAATCATCCACAAACCCGAATACATCACAGAACTTTGCATGGAAGCCTGGGCTTGAGACATGGGAATCGCCACGGATAACATGCCGATCACATCTCCAATTTTTTTCCCTGCATGGCATCCCACACAGGCCTCTACAGACGCCTTATCCGCACTAGCTCGCAAAAACGTTGGCACGCCGTTGACCACTTGCACATCACTAAAACTATCAGCTCCATTCTTAATTAACTCCATCGCTTTGACTTCAAAGCCTTCCTTCGGCGCATTCGCGGGATTCATGGGTTGATCACTCACCAGGCGAGCCATGTAGATTCCCTGTCCAGCCAGTTCTTCTCCAATTTCTTGAGTCGCGGTAGCTGGAAATGGAACGGCTGCGGGATCTTGCTCATATTCCCGTGAGATATGAAGATCTGAACCCAGAGAAGATTTTTTTAACTTTCCCACATAATTTTTTGCAATATAGGCTCGCGTGACTTCAATTTGTGCTTGGATAATTTTCCCTTCTTCTTCCAATAACGTTCGCATTCGTCCTTCTTCTTGCTGATAAATCCCCCAGAGAACACAAATAATTAAGATCGTTGCCATGACAGCAAGGGACAATACAAATTTTTGTCCGAGTCTCAAATTCCCCATACTGTACTCCTCGCTAAATGTTTCACCATTCAATCACTGCATTTTGATTTCAAAGTAAACCGGCTCAGTGACATCTGTAGATCTGCGGCCAATCCCGCAAATTGTTGTGTTGCCGTGGCTACCCCCTGCACATGACCTTCATTTTCTTGGCTGAGTTGTGCTACTTGTTGAATACTGGAAGATAGCTGGCCAGAGATATCCGATTGTTTCTGAGTGGATCCCGCAAACTGTTGAATCATCCCGACAACCTGTTGAACTCCATTGACAATTTCTGTCAGTCGACTACCAGCCTCGCGGGCTAACGCCATTCCATTATGAGCTTCCTGAGTGCCGGCTTCCATGGAACTCACAGCCTCATTCGTGCCTTTTTGCACCGATTCAATAACGGTAGCAATTTCTTTTGTGGATTTCCCGGTCCGCTCCGCTAACTTCCTCACTTCATCGGCGACCACGGCAAACCCTCGACCTTGATCCCCAGCCCGGGCAGCTTCGATCGCGGCATTTAATGCTAAGAGATTCGTCTGTTCGGCAATATCTTCGATGACTCCAATAATGTCGCCAATTTCCTGGGAACGCTTTCCTAATGATTGAATATGACTTGCCGACTCCTGCATACGACTGGAAACCGATTCCATTCCTTGAATAGACGAGGAAACAATTTCTCCACCACGCACAGCTGATTCATTCACTTCAGTTGCCGTCACAGCCAATCCTTGAGTATTCCGAGCCATATCTCCAGCTGTGGAAGCCACCTTTTCTACGGACGTGGCGACTTGCGTGGCTTGATTGAGTTGCGATTGACTCACTTGAACGACTTGTTGTCCAACCGCCGACAATTCGTCAGACGCATAGGATAAAGAATGCGCGACTTCCTGCGTTTGAAGCAACATGCCATTTAATTGGTCCAATAAGTGATTCAAAGCATCTCCCATTTGTCCCAACTCATCTTGCGTGGTCACAGAAACTCGATGGGTTAAATCGCCTTCGGAAGCCTTCGCAGCAACTTCCCAAAATGGCTTTAACCGGCTAATCACTTTCCGCCCCATCACAATGCCAATTGGAACAACGACAAGCAATCCCACAAACATTTCTAAAAGTGTCTTATTGGTAATAGCGGTCACTTGCTTGAAGGCTTCTTCCTCAGGAATCTGCACCAGAATAGACCAATGCAGTCCCTGAAACCCTTTGCCTTCCCGAAGATGACTAAAGCCAATGATCTGTTGACTTTGTTTACTCGGATGAAAATTCCTTGAAAAGCCTGACTGCCCCTGTACCGCCGACTGTGCCGCTTCCAAACCCAGTTGTGCTAAATTTGTACGAAACAACACATTATCAAAATCATGAACCACTTCTTCAGTTTGATGAACGGCTGGGGCATAATCCACGATCGTGAACCCTTGACCATTCTGCAATGTCAGTTCTGCACCAGGAAACCCAGCTTTCTTCAGACGTTGATACGCCTGCTGAATAATCTGTTCCACCATCGAATATTTCATACGTTGGGACCAATACCCCACAATTTTTCCATGATCATACAGAGGAATCGACAACCCAACCGTCAGTCCACTGTCATTTGGAAAACTATTAACAACATCCCGATCCACCGCGACATCCTCAACAAAGACCGGGGCATCAGAAGCAGAGGAACCACCGCTTTGCTTGAGAGCCTGAAACCAGACCGTTGAGCGGTAACTGTTTCCATATAACCGTTCAGTCGCAAGAGGTTGACCCTGACTATCTTGATTATTCACCGCAATAAGTTGTCCCTCTCGATCCACTATCTGTATCAAGTGATAAGCTCCAGAGGTTTGAACATATTCATTCAAGACCTCCACAATTTCGTTGGTTTGATGTTCAGGCTGATACCACAGTGTGCGATCACGAAAGATTCGGTTTCGACTCATGGTTTGCGCATCAACATACCGCTCACCGAGATACTGTTGAATTGTATTGGCTAAACCCTCAGCCACCGCTTGATATTGAGCGCCTACTTCTTCTTTTAAAACGGCTGCTGTTTCAAAGAGCGAATACACTTGAACGCTTAAAGGAATCAGCGAAAAAAAGACAAGAATGGAGACAAGCTTGCTCGTAATGCCAATATTTCGAAAACAATTCATCATGTTCATATCTGATCTTTCCATCTAATTGTCGTTGGACAACGTCGCTTCACATGGAATAGAAACGCGTTGAATTCGTGGTTAATCAATGCCATTTCGTTACCGCACAACCGCTTCACTCTGGGAACGGCCAAAATGCTTTACTAGCTTGTCACGTAATTCAGCGGGTTGAAATTTTGTGACATAGTCAGTCACCCCCATTGATTTCCCTCTTTCAACATTACAGTGTCCCGAAAGGGAAGAATGCATCAAAACAGGCAACGCTTGTAGGCGCGGATCTTCACGAACATGTTTCGTAAGAGAAAATCCGTCCATTTCAGGCATTTCAATATCAGTAATCACACCGACAAAAAAATCATAGATGGACTGGCCTGCCACCTCCGCTGTTTCAGCATAATGCTGCAAACGCGTTAACGCCTCTTTTCCCGTTTGAGTTTCTTCCCATTTCATACCTAAGCGTTCCAAGGTTTTCGTGATTTGTTTTCTGGCCACCACTGAATCATCTGCCACTAGCACTCGCTTGCCGGCTAGTTCGCTGACCATTTCAATCCCGACAAGGACTTCTTCGTCAGCTTTAGGATGCAATTCAGCCAAAACTTTTTCGACATCCAGAATCAGGACCATGCGACCGTCTTCAAGTTTGGTGACCGCAGTGACCGCTCCTTGCCGGCTTGATTGCACCATCGGAGGAGGCACCTGAATACGTTCCCAGGACATGCGAATAATCCGGTCAACTCCAGCTACAATAAACCCTTGCTTGTTATCGTTGTACTCTGCAATGATGAGCTTCGCTCCTTCAATTTCCATGGGCCCTAACCCAATAGCCTGTTTCAAATCAACTAGAGCAACATTCTCACCTCGAAGGTGCACTAACCCCAAGACTCTGGGATCAGCATTAGGAAGTTTGGTCACTTGAGGCACTTGCATTACTTCACGAATCTTGAAGACATTAATTCCATAAATTTCTTCTGTGCCAAGGTGGAACATCAACAGTTCCATTTTATTGGCTCCAGCTAGCCGAGTTCGTTGATCAATTTCCGCCATCCATTTCGCCATTACATGCTCCTCACCGGCTGAATCATGACTCTGATACGGTTCAGCTATTGTCAAAAGAATGTTTATTCGTGTGCGACTACCTCAGCGATGCGAATTCTGGCCCAAGTACACTTTGCACTAAATCGGCCATATCTAAAATCAGTACAACTTTTCCATCACCCGTAATGGTAGCCCCGGCAACACCCTGAACGTTCGCCAAGAAGTCGCCGAGGGATTTAATCACAACCTCTTCCTGCGCCTTGAGACGATCCACAACCACTCCAAACCGTTGCGCTCCAATCGCCACCACGACCACATAACATTCATCACTGGTCCGTTCACCAGGAATTTGAAACGTTCTGGCTAAATCCAACAAGGGCAGAATCCGTTCGCGAAGATTTAGAACAGCTTCCCCATTCACACTTTTAATGTCTTCCTTGGTCACTTTCACCGCTTCAATAACCGACGCCAGAGGGACAGCAAACGTGGCAGATTCAACTTCGACCATCAGTGCCTGAATGATCGCCACGGTTAATGGAAGCCTAATGGTCATCTGACTACCGTGCCCCGGTTCCGAATCTAATTCTAAACTCCCGTTCATGCGGCTAATATTCGTTCGAACCACATCCATCCCCACCCCGCGCCCAGACAAATCGCTGACCTGTTCCACGGTACTAAACCCTGGAAGGAAGATCAGCTTCATAATGTCTCGTGGACTCATGGAAGAAAGCTCAGATTCACTGACCAGCCCTTTGGATAAGGCTTTTTCTGCAATCTTTTCAACTTGCAGACCGCGACCATCATCTTCTATGCGAATGACGATACTATTCCCTTCTTGGTAGGCCGCCAAGCGTACAGAACCTTCCGGGTTTTTCCCTTTCTGTTTGCGTTCTTCAATGGTCTCCAATCCATGATCCATAGAATTCCGAACCAGATGGACTAACGGATCACCCAGTTCATCCGCCACCGATTTATCAACTTCCGTATCTTCTCCAACCAAATCCAATCGCACTTGCTTGCCCAGTTTATTAGATAAATCTCGAACCAAACGCGGAAAACGAGAAAATACTTTCCGGATGGGGACCATCCGTGTTTTCATGACAGCCAATTGTAAATCCGACGTCACAACGTTAAGTTGCGCCAAGGTCACACCTAGTTCGCGGACAAGCGGATTCGTTTCATCTTGTTCCTCAAGTCCAAAACCAAGCTTCATGAGCCGATTACGTCCCAGCACTAACTCCCCAACCAGATTCATGACATGATCGAGACGTTTGGTTTCGACTCGAACAGTTGTTTCTTCTTCTTTTCCTGCCGGCTTGGAGGGTGCAGGAGACGTGGCTTTCGCCGTTCGAGAGGCCGCCTCTTGCATTTTGGCCAAGACATCAGTCAGAACTGGGGGAGCACTTTCCGTAACAGGCTCAGGAGGCAGTGTAGGGTTAGGCGTTTCTTCCTGTACGGATTCCGATGCGGGAACGATATCCTCTGCCACAACTTCCGCAGGTTCAGGCGCCTCTTCAGCTGGGACGGCCGGTGTGGAGGGTTCGCTTTTCACCGACGGTGAAGGAGCCGGCATAATATCCTTTAGATCATCTGCACTATCCATGGTGAGCGTCAATTTATTCACGATCAATGAGGTTTCAACATGTGAATCTTCCCCCGTCGATCGTATATCCTCATGCAACAGTTTGACGGCATCCACGGCTTCAAGAATTATGTCAATTATAAAAGGCGAAACACTCATTTCGCCTTGGCGCAATTTATTGAGGAGGCTTTCTGCCTGATGCGCGACTTCTACCAAATGGGTAAATCCAAGAAATCCAGCAGATCCTTTCATGCTATGCATGCACCGAAAAATCTCATTCAATAAGTCGGCATTGGTTGGCTCGGATTCGAGTTTGACGAAATGCTGGTCAAGCGCTTCCAACATTTCTGAACTTTCGACAAGAAAGTCACTCAATATCTCTTGCATTTCATCGTTCATAGATCACCCTTGTCAGCACGATAGGACTCTCAAAGATCCGAGCATCACTCACGTGTCGAGCCACTTATCACGAGAACCCAAATTCGGACATGATATCATCCACCAAATCTTGCTTGAGCGCGGTCGTTTTAGACGCCTCTAATTGCCGGAGCATTTCAGTGCCACGCCCGTCGTCCTTGGCACCATCTTTCTTTTGCTTAATGCCAAAAACCACAACCAACTTGAGTAACTTGTGCTGTACTTCATTAAGAATGGTCACTAGTTTTGCGACACGTTGTGCCACCAAGTCTTGAAATGAAAGAGCTACATGAATATCCGTAAGCCGGCCTTCATCAGTTTTTACCATTTCCAACAATCTTTCAGCGTCGGTGGCAGATGCCCCATCCAGTTTTTGACACAATTCCTCCAAGCCACGTTGCAACGTTCCTCGATTGGTTTCTATGGCTTCTGTGAGAGCGATCACTCGATGTGTGCCCTCTTCTGTGAGTTTGGCCAAATCATTCAGATGCGAAGTCGCCTGAGGCAATTGATCTGAGGTTGAGGCCACAGGCGATTCCATATCACGAATTGTGCTTGTAATTACTTCTACATATTTCGTTAGTTCAGCTAGTTCATTATTGATCGAACGATCTTCTTCTGGAGCATCAACATCTTCATCATCTGTCTCAATATTACGATCCACCAGCATAGAATTCTCCTTATCCGACAAAAGAATGTGGAACGATCTTGTGAGGCTTTCTTTACCCTCTAGCCGGTTGAGTTTTGGCAAAGATTTTCTCGAGCTTTCCTTGAAGCGCCTCGGCCGTAAAGGGTTTCACAACATAGTTACTCACGCCAGCTTGCACGGCCTCGATAATATTTTCTTTTTGGGCTTCAGCCGTCACCATCAAGAAAGGAAGATGCTTGAGATCAGGATCTGCCCGCACGGCACGCAATAATTCAATACCCTGCATAACTGGCATGTTCCAATCGGACACAACCAACCCGAATCCGCCAGCCTTCAATTTCGTCAAGGCATCCTGGCCATTTTCCGCTTCAGTTAAGTTGGAAAACCCGATTTGCTTCAACACATTTTTCACAATTCGCCGCATCGTGGACATATCATCCACCACTAAAACTTTAAGACTGGTATCAATCATGCTGAACTCCTTGAAGCTTGAGGAAAGCCCCTCTGTGAGACATCACAAACTCATCATAAACGGATGCAAGAACAATAAATGACAATTCCTAGATGCCGCTAACATGTAGTAAATTGAAATTCGGTTACTTGATGCTTATTCTTTAGATATTCATTAAAAAAGTTATGTTCTAAAAGAGAGGTAAGAAGTGTTCTCTGGAGGGGAATTTTTTACTTCACAAGTGTAGTCAACAAACCATGCTGACAATGCAAATTCTAGTCTAGAATGCAAACCACGGGACCATGAGAGGTCGAAAACTAGGAGAGAAACTCGTTAGAGGAGAAACGCGGAAGCGTCAAGAGAAAGAACAGAAACAGAAACTGAAGCTGGCAAGACTCAAAGAAAGAGTCAAGCATAGATGCTGAGGCAACCATGTAGGGTATCCCATTGAACTTGACAAACCATATGATCAGATATTTCATCCTTCGAAACTGGTCCGTCGATACTGTGCACATCATACCCTAAACTCTATACTCTTCCCCAATACACTGAAGGGAACAGAGATACCAGAATTAGTTTAAACTAAACCGGTCGCGGCTGCCGTTTCCTGAAGCAGCTCCAACCATTGCTTCATCGCTGCCTGCATTTTGTACCCACGCTTCAATTTCTTCCCGGACAAATCGCCAATGCTTGCCAACCTTGTGACCTGGGAGGCGTCGTTCTCGAGCCAATTTGTAAATCGTTGACTTCGGAACTTTTAAGAATGTGGAAACTTCACTTAATGTCAGTAAATCTTTCATTGTCATACCCTCGTTAGATTTTGGCCAATAATGGTTTTCGTATCGGACTGATAGTTAGAAAACTTGAGCGTTTTTCCGCAATAGAGGGTTTTTTTGTCCTAGAGACCTAGAAAACTCTGCCTAGGACTTCTTCAAACCTTTCCGCGATGGTGCTCCTGGCTTCTTTCACCTGGCATTTCTTGAGGCGATGGCATTGCCTCCCTGAGTAGAGTGGTTAACCTCTTGACCTCATAGTCCAAATCTCGGAAACGGTGCCGCAGTTCGATAAATTCTGCCCTCAAAGCTTTCTCTTCAAGACATCCAGCTAGCTTTGCCTGATGAGATGCATTTAGAGCAGACAAGGCCCCCTTTAATTGATGAAGGAGGCGTTGAAACTCGTGGCGATTTTCCTCAACGAGAGCTTCATCCAGCCCTCGCATGATTGGGGGGGCGGTGTCAAAAAATATATGGAACAGAGAATGTAGCAATGCCTCATCGCCTTCTACTGACTCCAACGCTACCGAAAAACTATAGATTTCACTGGATGACTGATCCGACACTTGAGTCCTTACAGCTTCAGCCTCTCCGACGCACTTTCTCTTACCTGAAACATCCAACCCAAGCCACTCCTTCAGTACGCGTACCAAATCTCGGATGTGAACGGGCTTTGCCAAACAATCATCCATCACATGGACCCAACGCTCTTGATTTTTCTCTGAATGTCCATGTGCGGTCATTCCGATAATTGGAATAGTCTTAGACCATAAACCCCTGTTCTCTAGCCGTTTCAGACGCTTCGATTTCTCCAGTTCTCGAATTGCCTGCGTGGTCTCAAAACCATCCATTCCTGGCAATTCCCAATCCATCATGATGACATCAAACGCCTGTTCCTGAACAAGCGTCAGGGCTTGATCCCCTGATTTGGCGATCATCACGTGACAACCTAACTTGCCGAACAACCCCGCAGCCACCTTTTGATTGACAAGATTATCTTCAACAATCAGAACTGAGGGCCTCCTGTGACGATTCTTGTCTTCACATTCAATGGTGACGTTCATACTCTGCTGATCGGATTCCCCCGGCACTAATAGTCTTGAATTATCATCACGATGAAAATCAGTGGATGCGTTACATTGATCAAACACATCAGGTTCGTTGAATACACAGCGATATAGTTGATCTCGATGAATAGGCAATGTAATCATGCCGTCAAATGTTTTAAGCAAATCTTCATTGTTCTTTCGCAACCAAAAGGGACCCATCGCCCAGAGATGTATGTCCGAAAATGGAGCTGCTTTTACCGTCGACAGCCATGAACTCCATGTTTCCTGTCTAACTTCTTCTCCTATGATAATGCCTAACACGTCGGAGGGAGAGGTGCGTTTCGTCTCGAAATATTCTTTAGCGTCTTGCATCTCTTCAACCCATACCACTCGCAATCCTCTTTCTTGCAAATAACGAGATATCACCTCACTAGACATATTTAATGAAGAACATAGGAGCAGTTCTTTTCCGGCATCAACACCCAACGGCATCTCCTTTTCCTGGCCTACAGCAGGAAGCTGAAAGGGGAGATTACACCAAAACGTCGAACCATAGCCCTGCCGACTCTTCACTCCAACTGTCCCATTCATGAGTTCCACTAGTTGTTGACAAATAGCCAACCCCAACCCTGACCCACCAAATTTCCGACTCATAGAACTATCGGCTTGAGTAAACACCTGAAAAATTTTTTCTTGGGTGGAGGGAGAAATTCCAATTCCAGTATCCTTCACTGCAAATTGCAGAGATCGTTCAGAGACTTGTTCAACAATCTCTGAGTCTTCTCTAGACCCAGCAACTATTCTCTTTTCGCATGCTGGAAGGAGCGTCACTTCAAGCCACACGGATCCCTTGTTTGTAAACTTGAGGGCATTCGAAACAAAATTACAGAGAATTTGACGTAAGCGATGAGGATCGCCAATCAAGTGGCACGGAATTTCTTGGCTAACATACGCGGCTAAATCCAGCCCCTTTTGGTAGGCTCGTTCCGAAAATAAATCCAACACTTCTTCAACTAACGTCCAAGGATTGAAACCAATTTGTTCCAAAGCCATATACCCTGACTCAATTTTTGAAAAATCCAAAATATCATTAATAATCGCAAGCAACCCCTCGCCGGAATTCCTGATAATTTTGGTACATTCTTCTTGCTCCGGGTTTAAGACCGAATTTAATAGCAGCTCAGCCATTCCAATCACGCCGTTCAACGGTGTACGAATCTCATGGCTCATCGTCGCCAAAAATGCCGCTTTTGCTTGCGTCGCTTCTTCGGCCTTGACCAATGCTTGGTCTAACTCTTGATTTTTTGTCTCCAATGTATCGGCAAAAGTTGTCAATTCAGCCTCCGCTCGTTTTGACTCTGTGATATCCATGCCGTATCCACGAAGCCGGCCCAATTCCGGATGAGAAGAAAACATCCAGGCATAGTATTTCTCTCCTACTCGGACTTCGACATTGGTTTCAAGATGACCGTGCGCCAAACATCTAGCCGCCAAACCTGGGAAGTCGTCAGGTAAGGCTGTCGAAAATCCATCTTGGCCGATCTGCGCTTCTTCCATTAACCGTTCCATCGAAGGATTGACGTATAGCAGATGTCCCTCTGCATCGACCTCAATAATGGGAAAGGGACTTTCCTGTGGGATAGAGGCTAAGCGACTAAATTCCTCGGCCAAGCGAGTTTCCGTACTCAAATCACGAAACATGAGGAGGAATTGAGTGTCTTCCTCCTCTTCTATGGCAACGGCTTTCATTTCCACCCAACACCACGTTCCTCGACGACATCGCATACGAATTCGTGGGAACCAGCCAATTTTTTTTTCTTTAATCATTGATAAAAAATGCTGACAAAAAGTTTGGTCTCTCGCAACGGGCGCCGAATCCTCTACCATGTCATCAATCGAGAGATTGGTAGGGCAAACGCCCCCCCACCCAAGCAAACGGGAACCTGCGATATTCATCTGAACGACCGTACCTTTGTGATCAAGCAGACACGCTCCAACAATTAGTGCGTCCCATAAATGTTGGGCAAAAGAAGGACGTGTTCCGAGGATCATCAGAGATACTCCTTAGGATCAATGGCATACTCCGTGGGCTCTAGAACTTTCACAATGCTCACATCATGTCCTAAATTGGAATGGTTCGTTAAATCACAGACCCATGGCCGGTTAAGAATCTTTCCATCAGAATCCTGAAAAATCTTGACCTGCGGTTTCAGACCACTTTTCTCATTTTGCTTCACGACGACGGCTTGTTCACCAATAGACAATTGCACAGCCGTACCAACGGGAAACACACCAAACGTTCGTATCATTGCTTCAATACACCGGGTTGAGAATTTTCCCTTCTGCGCTTCCTGATACATCCGACGAATGGCTAACGCGGCAGGGAAAGATCCCGTGACACCTCCGACTGTTAACAGCTCATCAAAATAGTCCATCACACCTAACAACTGTCCACATTCAGAAAGGCTATTGTTCCCCTGTCTGTTCGCATACCCAGACCCGTCCTGATAGGCATGATGCTCCGCCACCATTCGCACGATATCCTGAGAAAACTGCTGTTGCCGTTGAATAAGGGCCTCTCCAATGGCCACATGTTGCTGAAGCAACCGAGAATCATTTCCGCTATTCCAGTGATCTTTCATAACATTGTGTGGCAACCGCATATAGCCAACATCATGCAATAAGGCCCCCACACCAATTTTTTCTAGTGTTTCATCATCCCATCCTAATTGCAGGCCAACCAAAATCGAGCACACGGCCGTATCAACCACATGCGCATAGAGAGTCTTATCAAAGTGGCTCAGCGCATTAACTAATAAAATTTCTGCCAGGAGTGTTGGATGTTGCAAAGCTTTCTGGACCAAGGATTGCGCTGCGGCATGCAGATCAGGCCGAGAAATCTGCTGCCCGCTCTTCACGCCATCAAACATGTCTTCGACGGCAGCCAACACATCTTCACGAGCCCGAGCAAGCGCAGCCCGATTCTTGGACTCCTCTTCAAAAATCGATTTTCCGGGAACTTCAACAGTCTCTGACGACACTCCTTCAGCATTCCCCTCATTCAGAACAGGGACCACCGAAGGAGCATCTGCCAGATTGGCGAATTCCCCATCAGCATGTTCTTCAGAGTCAGAAGAAACCCCCACACCAAGAGAGATGTCAATTTCTACTTCCTTAATCCCTGAACGCAGCAGTTGTTGGATCTCAACAGGCGAATTCAACAATCGCTGATGAGTAAAGAAAGGCGACTTCCACCACGAATCAAGAACACGGACCAAAAACATGCCCGATCGCAATTGAGAGGTGGCAATGCGTCGAAGCGTGGAAGAAGAAGTCGAGGTTACTCTGGAAAGACTAGACATGCCACCCCCTCACTATAGGATTGAGGCTAACGATCTCGACTCTCCTGAGACCTGAAGGGACAGTTTGAAATAAGAGAACTTGGTTGGACAACCTGCAGAACATGACAATTGAGAAGACCTATGCAGGCATAGTTGCCAGGGAAAATATTTAGGCTGGCGCGCTAGCAGGAACAGGACTTTTGGGCACGTCTGCAACGGTGGGGAAAATAGGAATCATTTTCCCAATATTCGCCAAATCCAACACCTGTTTGACATAGGTTTGGGGATTTACCAGGTAAAATGGAATCTTTTTATTCTTAAGGTTTTGATGGCAAATGACCAAGAGACCCAACGCCGAACTATCAACAAATGTCACTTTTTCCAAATCTAGCACTACTGTTTTTCCCTCCAGAGCTAGGGTATCGACGGTTTCCTTAAATTGTTTTCTGGACCCAAAATCAAAGCGTCCATCCAAATGAACGACCGCCATCGCATCGGTTTTTTCTTCTGAAATATTCATATGCGCCTCCTTCCCTTTGCTCCTGAAAGCTTTAAGTCTGTCGCTATAGCCCTCCAAGCCATCATTAATCAATCTTATCGGTTAGTATTCAAGAAGAATTAAGGACAGAAGAGGAAGGATAAGATATGAAAAAGAGGTAAAATCGTCTGTAACATTCTTCCAACTCCTTACTCCTAATCTCTCACACCTTGCGAATTCTTCTTATGATTTGGCATGAAGCCCTACATGGGACTCAAACTCTTCTTCAACCTGATTCGCCTGCGTTCCACTGTTATACAATACTAAGTTTTTCAGATGCTGGATGCTCTCATTGCCAATAATTTCATCAAATTGCACAGCCAATTTGTGCGTCTCCGTACGTGCGACCACTCCCCTCGCCTCTATGGTAGGACCACCCTGTCCACCGTCTAAATGGACAAAAACTAGACACGGAGTTTGTTCAGGTAGCGATGTTTCACTATTGAGTAACAAACCGTTCAAGCTCACATTTTCCAATTCCCCTTGAATCACGACATTGCCGCCAACGCGCAACTCGGCATGAATTGCTACTTTGACTCGCGTAAACTCTCGATGATTTTCAACAGCAGGCATAAGCCACCTTTCCTGTAAGAAGTCGTCAGGAGTGAAAACAAAAAGTGAGAAGCAAGAGAAAAGCAATTCGTAATTGCAGTTCCAATCTTCTTCTTGTATTTCCCATTTTTACTTCTACCGCCTCCCTTTACCCTCCTTCATTGTCGTTGCCAGACAGAAACAAAGAGCGGCTGTTCCTGACAATCAAACACCAGTTCGCTCATCCGTTTCATCCCTGAAATTTTCAAATGGTCGTCCGTCGTGGACTCTACACAAGGGATAGAAAGCTGACACGGCTCGGGAAGCAAGGACTTGATATTACCTCCAATAATGTTTGTCAATTCATACATGGCATCGACAGAATCCTGGTCAGTACCAGCATCCGGTTCAGTTGAAAAGATCACAGCCGCCGCAGCTGCTGCCAGTTCCCGAGACCCATGCAACAACACGGCACCCGTCCAGGCCCCCGAAATTTCCACCTTCCCCGTCAAATATCCTGCAACTGGCCCCATCGACGCCGGCAACGCACGAGGACGAATGTCCAGCCCTAAAATCGACTGCCACGTGGCTTCCGTAATCTCCAAAATTTCCTCTTCAAGAAATTGCATTCGGGTTCCTCCTATCCCTTTTTCACTCGATAACATGAGGTGCCACTAATCGCGACTCGTTCATATTGATCGTCTAAATTAATCGTTGTTTCCGATCCCCCTAAAAGCAAGTAGCCATTTGGATCTATTATTTTTCGAATGTTTCCTAAAATTTGTTTTTTGGTATCCGCATCAAAATAAATCATGACATTGCGAAGAAACACAATGTCCAACGTTGGAAATGACAACCACGGCCCAGCCAGATTCATAGGTTTAAAATCAATCTGTCGACGAATCTCTTCTTGCACCTGCCAACCCATACCCTTTTTTGAAAAATATTTGGTCAGCAATATCGCAGGAAGACCACGATTCACTTCGAGTTGACTGTATTTACCATTCCGGCATTTGGTCAGCATTTCATCTGAAATATCCGTCGCAATGAATTGAACCACCCAGTTCTTTAATTCTGGGAAATGCTCCATAATCGTGAACATGACTGAATACGGCTCCTGTCCGCTGGAACTGGCTCCACACCACATATTCAAACGTTTCGAGGTACCTTTTCGTGCAATAATCTCTGGAAGTAATTTCTCACGTAGGGCGTCAAATGGCGTCAAATCTCTGAAAAAACTCGTTTCATTAGTGGTCATAGCTTCGACCACCTTCTTATGCAACACTCCATAGGGAGTCGAATGTAATTGCTGTACCAGTTCAGCTAAGGACTCGAAACCCTCGCTCTTGGAAAGAGGCTCTAACCGGGATTGCACCAAATAGGCTTTTTCTGGCTCCAACACAATGGCCGAACGGGTTCGTACCAACTCGCGCACATAGTCCAAGTCCTTTGGACTTAAAGCCACTTCCCCCATCGTATACCTTTCTGCTAGGCGGTCACAGGCTGTGCCTGACCGGCTCGCACTTTTCTTATGATTTCTGAAGAAATTTGATCAAGAGGGACAACTGAATGAGCGAGCCCGGCCTGTACCACCGCTCCTGGCATCCCCCACACCACACTAGAAGCTTCGTCTTGCACCATAACATGGCCACCGGCTTCCCGAATCACTTCAGCCCCACGCATCCCATCCTGCCCCATACCAGTGAGCACCACAGCCAACACGGCCTTGCCATAAACCTTGGCCACAGACCGAAACATTACATCCACCGCAGGGCGGCATGAGTTTTCTGGCGGATCTTGGTTTGTTGCCAGCACAATCTTGGTTCCTTTTCGCTCCACAACCATATGGTAGTCTCCCGGAGCTATCCAAGCTTGCCCTGGTGTCATTACATCGCCCGGGTTCCCCTCAAGGATCGGAATTTGAGATTTGACAGACAATCGTTCAGCCAGACATTTCGTAAACACGGGCGGCATATGTTGGACAATGACAATAGGCACCGGACAATCTTTGGGGATACAAGGTATCACTTCCGCCAGGGCATTGGGACCTCCTGTCGAAACACCGATCGCCACAATATCCACTGCAAAGGGTTTTTTCGAACTGAATTGAAGGGCAGAAGGTGCTGAAGGCTTTGGCACAGCCGGTGCATCCGAACCGACAAATCCACTTTGTAGTTGAGCTAACGATTTGATTTTGGGGATCAATTCTTCTCGAACACGCTGCATCGCCAACGTCGCACTCCCTACATTGGCGGGTTTGGTCACATAATCATTGGCTCCTCGAGCCAATGCCTCCAAGGTTTCCTTCGCCGCTCGTTGACTTAAGGTACTAAACATAATAATGGGGAGTTTCTTGTGTGTTTTCCGAATCTCCGAAACAGCCGTTAAGCCATCCATCTCTGGCATTTCAATATCCATAGTCACAACGTCAGGAGGAGTTTGCTCAATCTTTGCCAGCGCAATTTCCCCCGTTGCCGCAGAACCAATCACCTCAATATCAGGATCTTTATTGAGTTCATCCGTCAGAATGCGTCTAATCACGACCGAATCATCGACAACAAGTACACGGATTTTGGGCATGTCTTTCTCCTACAAGTAAAAAATCCGAAGCGAAGAAATGCTAATGAAGGCTTCCTAACATCTCACTTCTTCACTTCCACTTTTTCCTTATTTAATCCCCAAAATTTTCAACTTCTCCTGAATGACGTCTTTCGTAAAAGGCTTCATAACATATTCATTGGCCCCGGCTGCCAAAGCCTTACCCATTTGAGATGATTCTGTCTCTGTGGTCACCATCATAAGCGGAAGCGTTCGATAAGTAGGATTGCCCCGAACAGCTCGAACGAACTCTAGGCCATTCATTTCTGGCATATTCCAATCAACCAAGACGATATCTGGCTTCTGCATAGATTTAAGTTTTTCCAAACCTTCTTGCCCATTACCCGCTTCTTCCACCGTCGCACCCACAGACTGCAAAATCTGTTTTAAAATAATTCTCATAGCTTTTGAATCATCGATCACTAACGCATGCATAGCTCCTCCTTTTATTCATCAACTGCATTCGTCAGGCGTAAAACATAAATCGCAGAAAATCCTCCGTCTCAAGCTTTATGTTTCCCGCAATGTATTAGGTGAGAGTGCTTACCACTTTTTGTAAGTCGGATGCCATTCTGGCCAATTCAGAAGACGCCTGATAGGTTTGTGTAGCACCATCGCTCGTCCCTCTGGCCGCATCGGCCACACTCACGATATTGCCGGCAATTTCCATACTGCCTTTTGAGGCCTCGGTCACATTCCGCGCCATTTCATTCGTCGTCACGGTTTGCTCCTCCACCGCACTGGCAATAGTATTCATGTAATCATTAACCTGCTTAATAATGGTGGAAATTTCTTCAATCGCATCCACAGACCCTTTGGTATCCTCTTGGATCGTCTCGATCATGCAACTGATATTTTCCGTGGCCTTCGTGGTTTCTTTAGCCAATTCTTTGACCTCATTGGCCACCACGGCAAAGCCTTTTCCAGCATCACCTGCCCGGGCAGCTTCGATTGTGGCATTCAAGGCTAAGAGATTCGTTTGCTCCGCAATCGTCGTAATCACCTTAATAATACTGCCAATCTCAGCACTACTTTGACCGAGTTTGGCCACTGTTGCATTCGTCGATTCAGCCACGTTTACCGCTTGGGCGGCTACTTTGGCTGCATCAGTCGTATTCTTAGCAATCTCCTGAATACTGGCCGTCATTTCTTCAGAACCAGTGGAGACTGACTGCACATTCTTACTGACTTGCTCAGCAGCCGCAGCCACCACATTGGCCTGACTCGAAGTTTCTTCGGCAGTGGAACCCATCGTGCTGCTTACAGATGTCAACTCTTCAGACGCACTAGCTAGATTCGTTCCAATTTGCGCAATTTCCTCGACGCCTTCCTGCAACCGCTTCGCCTGTTCACGTTCCCGATCCGAAGCCTCTTTGATTTCCTTTTCTTGTTTCAGCTTCGCGGTTATCACCTCCCACGTAGCCATAGCACCTAAATAAGTATTTTGTTCATCAAAAATCGCACTAACCTTAAGCTCCAAGACCTCTCCTCCCAATTCAATCTGAGCGTTATAGGGAAGATTTTTTGGATCTGACAACAGCTGCCGCTGATGTTGAGGATTCTTATGATAGGCATCAATACACGTCCCCACCATTTGATCCACTTTCACAGGCAACTTGTCTTCAATCGTTTTCAAGGTTTTCTTTGAAGCGGGATTCATATACCGAAGCACAAGATCGAGATCCACAAACATGACATTAATTGGTGCATTTTCCATCATATTTTTCACCCGTGCCATTTCTACATTGCTACTCTGGATCTCTTGGGCCATATGATTAAACGCTTCTCCTAATTGCCCGATTTCATCACCAGAAGAAATGGTCACTCGGGCATCATAGTCCCCCGCCGCCATTTTCCCGGCTGCCTCTTGAATGACCTTGACTTGACCAGCACCTTTTCGACCAATCCAAAGACCCATGGGTAGAATCAACACCAAACACCCCATAGCCACGATCATAACTTTTTGCATGAGTACTCGAGAGTCAGCAGTCGCTTCCTCCTCAGGTATTCTCACCAGCACAGCCCAATTCATACCTGGATAACCCAAAGCCCCTTTTAGATGGGTATAACCCGAGGCCTGGACAATTTTTTTTCTGGCATGAATGGCATTGGCATACCCGGTCCTGCCAGCAATAGCCTCTTGCGCAACCACAACACCTTTTTCTGCCAGATTGAGTTTTAGAACAACTTTGTCAAAATTATGATTGGGAGCTTCCTTCCCATGAACCATTGGGTCATAATCCACAATCACTCTTCCAACGGAATCAAGAAGAGTGATTTCAGCTCCTGGAAAGCCATTGGTTTTCAATTCTTGATACGAATCTCCGATAATTTCTTCCACTAAGCTAAACTTAGCCCGATTTGACCAATAGCCCAGGACTTCCCCATTAGCGTCATAAACAGGGGCGGAAAATCCTATGGTCATCCCCGGAACACCAGGATACGCCGTCATTACATCTTCATCGAAGTGAAGATCTTCAATGTATGTTCCCGTTGAACCTTTGTTTTCCTGAGCAGAAAAGGGAGTCGTGGTCGTAAATTGTTTTTTGGACAGCGCTTGGAACCAGGGCGTTTGACTATAATTTTTTTCAAAAAGAGGTTGGTAATTTATCGGCTTTCCCTGTGCATCATGATAATTGACAGCAATCAAATCACCCTTGGTATCCACAAATAACGTCAGATAGTAAATGCCATAGGTCGTGATATACTTATCCATTAAAGGCGCCAAAACACTATGTTCAGAGGAGTCGTACCATCGGCTCACCCGTTGAACGGCATCATTCAAGGCAAACGCTTGGACATCCCCATATCGTTCAAATAGATTGCGGTCGATTTTGTCTGCGATCGCCATTGCCGTATTTTCGAACTGTTTTCCGACTTTGGCTTCCATATCTTGCCCAGTCTGCCAGGCCATGTAACCCAGGGCGATAATCGGTACTAAGCCAAACACACAAAATAAAATTGATAGCTTTGTGGCTAATCCCAAATTTCGTACGTTCATCCAGTTCCCACCCATAATCTACACTCCTTGTTAAGTCAATCCTCCACGACCACCTTGTGATATCGATCTGTAGATTGTTGTTGAATGTCTTTCTGCAGAAGCCTATTCAGCTTCTTCCAGTATAATATTTTTAATGCCTGCAAACGCCTAGGCCTAACCTTGACAAACTTCTTTCGTCCAAGCCAGTCCGGAAAACTCTTTCAAAACAGCTAAGAAATTTTCTCCAACGGCCGCGTAATAGGCAGACATTGCGCCATACTCCACATGTTTGGCTCCCAATTCCAAGAAGGCTAGCTTCAGTTTTTCGGATTTCCGAAGATTACTAATGACTAAGACTAACGAGGCCAACAATTTCTTTTGTTGCTGTTTGATATTAGCCTTGGCAAATAATGGTCGAAACCTAGGGATATTTTTGGAAGAAGCGTTCATAAAACCTACCGACCAATTGTTCCCCTTTTGGTACAACCACTTGAAAACTTTTTTCGAGTGATTCAACCTTCAGACTCATCAATCACCCTTCCCTTTCCCATGTCTTGCCTCGGTCACACCCGGACTCATTTACGCCGCAGCCTCATCGTTGACTTTTCCACCGGAATCAGGCACACAAATCACTTTGGCCGTATCCAACACCAACAACAAACGCCCATCTAATTTATACACTCCAGTAATCACTTCCTTCACTTTGCCTTCAATCGTTGAGGGAGGTGATTCCAACACATCGTCCGACACCTCCAAGACATCTCCAATTTCATCAACAAGAAGGCTTACGGCCCCTTCATCTGTTTGAATAACCACATTCATGGGTTCCCAATTATCCCGATCAGACAGATCAAGTCGTCGCCGCAAATCAATGGCCGTCACAATTTGTCCGCGTAAATTAATCAACCCACGCACCATAGACGAGGCCTGAGGCACCACCGTCATGATTTGCGATCGAATGACCTCTTGTACCTGAAGAACTTTGACCCCGAAAAAGAGTTGGTCAGCATAAAATGTACAAAATTGTTGAGTAGCCATACGTTACACTCCTACGCAATCCGCCGCTTCAAGCTCAGCTTCGCTCAACTGTGTTTTCTGCCAGACCGATTCGATATCGAGTAAATCTGTTACCCGATCTTGCACCACGGCCGAGCCTAAAATACCTGGCTGATCAGAACGTGTGAGAGGCCCCAGCGAAACATCCACAATGTCCATGATTCGATCCACCATAATGCCGACTTGACGTTCCTTAGATCTCACCACAACCATTTGAAACGTTCCCGACTGTTCTTCAGTTTCGAAACCACAGGCTGCTAACATTGAACTGAGACGAAATACGGGTAGAATGGTTCCCCTATATTGCACTACTTCATGGCCTCCAGCGACCTCTTTCACCTTCTCCTGCATCTCCTCCAACCGAGCAATATGCGACACGGGGATCCCCACGCGTCCCTGACTACCGACTTGGACCAGGAGAAGAGTCTGAAGGGTATGCTCCGCATTTGTTGAGCCATTCATAGCTTCACTGTCAGACTGAACTTTATCACCATCTCTCAGGTTGGCCTTTTGTACAAGACCCAGAACATCCAAAATTAAGGCCACTTTCCCATCCCCCATAATCGTCGCTCCAGCAAAGATGGGAATACCCTTGAGTTGTTTGCTTAACGGTTTCACCACAATTTCTTCCGTATCATTGACCTCATCAACCACCAGACCAAACCGCCGCCCATCATCTTGCAAAACCACAATGTTTGATGCTATCGAGCTCATGTCGTCTTCCTCCTCGGAATAAGGTTGTGTTCCGAGATTGATCACTTTATTGAGGTACACCAACGGTAGAAGCTGTCCACGTAATCTATAGACCGGGGCCCCCTGAATATACTCAATATTCTGCACGCCATTTTCTCCATCCACCCGTACCAGTTCCAACAAACTGGCCTGAGGAATCGCAAAACGCTCTCCTGCTGACGTCACAATCAATGCAGGAATAATCGCCAAGGTCAGGGGCACTTTCAGCTTGAAGGTGCTCCCATGGCCTGGGGCAGAAGAAATATCAATGGTACCTCCAATTTTTTCGATATTGGTTTTGACCACATCCATCCCTACACCCCGTCCTGAAACATTAGTAACTTTTTCTGCAGTGGAGAATCCCGATTGAAAGATTAAGCCCAAGAGTTCTCGCTCTGACATCTTCGAGACTTGCTCTGCAGTCGTTACTCCTTTTTTGATGGCAATCTCCACCACGCGGTCGACATTTATCCCCCCACCATCATCAGTAATCTCAATATTCACTTGCCCACCTTCATGGTAAGCTCGAAGCAACAAGAGCCCTTCTCGAGGTTTGCCACGTTCCTCTCGAATAGCCGGAATTTCGATTCCATGATCCACAGAGTTTCGGACCAAATGGGTTAGGGGATCTTTAATGGCCTCAATCAAAGTCTTATCAAGCTCTGTATCTTTTCCTTCCATTTCGAGCCGAATTTCTTTTCCAAGGGTTGGAGCTAAATCTCTCACGACTCGAGGAAACTTACTCCAAATATTGCCAATTTGCTGCATTCGTGTTTTCATGATGCCTTCTTGGAGCTCCGTGGTAATCAAACTCAGCCGCTGTGAGGCATGTAATAGAGAAGGATCTTCCAATTTTGACAACCCTTGCCCAATTTGATTCCGCGTCAAGACCAATTCACCCACCATATTCATTAGCTTGTCGAGTAACCCAACATCCACCCGAATGGAGGATTCTGCAGCTGAAGGACCCTTGACATCTGCTGCTGCAGTAGGCGCAGCGTTCGTTTTTTTCACAGAAGATTGGGGTGGAGAA
Source organism: Nitrospirales bacterium (assembly GCA_965223295.1). GTDB lineage: Bacteria > Nitrospirota > Nitrospiria > Nitrospirales > UBA8639 > Nitrospira_E. The sequence continues at coordinate 1,179,309 of CBDCWC010000002.1, forward strand.
ACAGGTACCTCTTTGACCTCGGCTGCCGATGTTTCCACACCTGTCAATTGCTCCTGGCTCTTGTCAGAAACTTCAGCCGCTTTTGGAACAGATTCTGGAGAACTCACTGATGGACCAGGCTTTTCTGTGGCCGACGGAGGCATTTCCCCCTTTTGCAGAGCCACTAATATATTCTTGAGATCTTGATATTCATTCGTCCCATCATTTCCCGTTTGTTCTATAGCCCCCAACATTTGCCGAACGGCATCCACCATCTTGAACAGAGCGCTGACAACATCATTCGTGAGGGCTCGCTCACCATCACGCGCTAAACTCAAGAGCGTTTCGCCTGTATGGGCCAAACCCTCAAGCTTGGAATATCCTAAAAAGGAACAAGTCCCTTTGATGGTATGAATCGCGCGGAAAATCCTGGCGAGTGCTCCCTCTTGGTTAGGATGCCCTTCTAGATCAACGAGATCTTGTTCAACGGCACTAAGATTTTCGTCGCTTTCGACTAAAAACTCTTGTACGGCCACATCCATTTCACCCATATCTGCAGCCGGCCCAGCATTCGTGTGTTCCACAAAAGGTTGCGGTTGGAAGGCAGTTTCCATCTTGCTCTCGAATGCTAATTTTTCCCCACAAATCGATAGATCCTGGTCATGGGCAGGAACGCCACCAACTTTTTGCGGGTCAAGAGGAGAAGGGGATGAGGCCGTGACCTCAAACACTTCGGTCGGCGCAGAAAAAGGTTCGCCCTTTTGCAGCGCAATCAACACATTCTTGAGGTCTTCATAGTCTTCCGTACCATCATTTCCCGTTTGTTCTATAGCCCCCAACATTTGCCGAACGGCATCCACCATTTTAAGCAGAGCGCTGACAACATCATTCGTGAGGGCCCGCTCACCATCACGCACCAAGCTCAGGAGCGTTTCCCCTGTGTGAGCCAGCCTTTCTAATTTTGAATAACCTAAGAAGGAACAGGTCCCCTTAATCGTATGAATGGCTCGAAAAATACTCGCTAAGGTTTCTTCCTGGGCAGGATGTCCTTCTATATCAACAAGATCCTGTTCTACTGCACTTAGATTTTCATCACTCTCGACTAAAAACTCTTGTATCGCGGCATCCATTTCACTCATATCACAATCCCTTTTGGCCGATCTTATGAAAGCGACTCTCACAAAATAGTTTCGGCTGACTCACTCGATATCATCTGCCATTCTAGTGCCTGTTCACGAAGGGCTCCCAATTGTCGCACCACCTTCTCCAACCGTTGCCGTGATATATCTTGAAATTGCATCGACATCACGATGTCGGTCACTAGATTGGCATGTTTTTGAGCCGATTCCGTGGCATGGAGAACACCTTCTTCCAGTTTCGTACTTTTAGTTTCTAGAATTTTGGTGATCTCCCCAACTCGCTCACGCGTCGTGAGAGCACCAGTCAAGTCGATCGAAGAGAAACCTTGCAGTGCAGTAATGGCCTTTTCTGTACTGGCATTTACGGCTTGAACAACGCCTTGGATATTGGCTGCAGCGACTCGTGATCGATTGGCCAGCTTTGCAACTTCTTCAGCCACCACGGCAAACCCTCGACCAGCTTCTTTTGCCCGAGCCGCTTCAATGGCCGCATTGAGAGCTAACAAACGGGTTTGATCGGCAATGAATTCAATTTCTTCCAACAAGGGAGTGATACGCTGAGTACTGCTCTCAACATCCTCAACAACCATGGCCACATCCATTCCCAATTGCGAGAACTCCACTACACTTTGCGCGAATGTACTAATAATGAGATTTGTTTCATCTAACAACGATGTATCAGTTTGACCATGGCCTTCAGGAGGGCTTTGAAATTGGGAGGCGGTCACATTAGCGTCCTGAATGGCACCATCGGTAATCTCTTGGAACCGGCAAATCAATTCGATCACGGCTTCTTCCACAATATTCACTACCTCTTGGATTTGCGTCACCGAATCGTCAATGACCGGATTCAATATCTCGGCATCCTGCCGACGAGTTTCAGCCTGTACTCTGGACTCAATCTCCTGGATCAGTTCTTGAACATGCTGAGGCCACACATTCTGACGCAGCCAATACATGGCCCCACCAGCTCCTAGAGCGATGCCGAGACCGAGGTACATGATGTCAACAAGCATCAGTTTCCTGCTATTCCAATTTTGGTGCATGACCTTTGGCAAATGCCGAAGGCAATCAAATCGTGTGTGTGCTATCACACCTAGTTCAGAAGAATATTTCGGTTCACTTTATATAGATCTTTAAGGATGGGAGAGCATATTTAGATGGGTAAGAATAGCCGAAGGAATATCATTCAACGGCAGAATCTTATCAACGCCACCAGCTTTGATGGCTTCCTTAGGCATCCCAAATACCACACAGGAGGCTTCGTCCTGCGCTAGATTAAAGGCACCCGCCTTTTTCATGTCCAACATGCCGGCTGCCCCGTCATTTCCCATACCCGTTAAAATCACTCCAACACTGTTCGCCCCAGCAAATTTCGCCACTGATTGAAACATGGGGTCCACAGCCGGCCGATGACGATTGACGGGTGGTTCTTGATTCAAGGTCACGTAATAGCGTGCTCCGCTTCGCCTCAACTCCATATGATAGTTTCCGGGAGCCAACAAAGCCTGGCCCGGCAACACACTGTCCCCTTCTTGTGCTTCCTTGACTCCTATTTGACAAAGTTCATTCAACCGATCCGCAAAGGTTTTCGTAAATCGTTCTGGCATATGTTGCGTCATGAGAATTGGAGGAGTATTGGGTGGCAACACCTCCAACATCTCACGAAGGGCTTCCGTTCCGCCAGTTGAAGAGCCAATAGCAATAATCGTATCGGTCGTTTTGATCATGGCAGACTGCTGCGCTAGGGCTTTAATGCGGTCTGCGCAATCTGCTGGCGGGGTTCGTTTTTTCACTGTCGCTTGAGCGGCGGCTTTTACCTTACTCGTAATTTGTTGAGCGAGATCCTCTAGTCCGTGCTGAATATCCACCGTTGGCTTGGTCACGAAATCCACGGCACCCGCTTCTAAGGCTTGCATCGTCGTGGCCGCACCTTTATCAGTTAGCGAACTTACCATCACCACAGGCATCGGACGAGCTGCCATAAGTTTGTGCAGAAAGGTCAACCCATCCATTTTGGGCATTTCTACATCCAATGTCAGAACATCCGGCGCCAATGTTTTGATCTTGTCGCGTGCAGCATAGGGATCCGGCGCTGCCCCGATGACTTCAATCTCAGAATCCTGTGAAAGAATTTCAGTCATCACGCCACGAATCAACGCGGAATCATCAACAATCAACACTCGAATCTTCCCGTCACTCATATCCCCTCCCTAAATCGTGAAAAGTAAGAAAGGAGAAGTCAGAAGAAAAAAGATCTGAACTCTTTGCTTGTCTCATACCTCTCACTTCTAACTTTGACCTTATATCTTAAAAAAGAGTTACCTCGGACTGCGCAGGAGCCTGTTGCAGCTTTGCTCGGTATTGCCCCTCCTCCTCCGCAATAGTTTTCGCAACGACCCGATCAAGCTTCTTTAACAACACTTTTCCGGAATCGGTAAAAAAATACACTTTCCGTGGACACACATCCCCCACATTAGCTTTCACGAGCGAAAGCCCCTCTTGCTCCAGAAAGGCTAAGGCCCACGCCGCATTTTTCGCTCCAATATCGATGGTTCCATCATAAATTTTCCCTCCCCCAAACACTTTGGCTTCCAACCTGTCCTTTTTTCCTCCACGCTTGAGAATGTCATTAATCAACATTTCCATCGCAAAACTTCCATAGCGGCCAGATTCGGCCCAGTTATCATGGCCATCGGTTTTGGAGGGCGCGGCTAACATGAAATGATTCATACCTCCGACGTTAACCAATGGATCCCGCAAACAAACTGATATGCAGGAACCCAATACCGTATACACCACTTTAGGCTCTTCGCTTACAAAATATTCGCCTGGCAAAATCACCGCGACTTCATAGGGAAAGCGGGTATCTTGAATCCGGCGGATATGCCCAAATTCCATGTTGGTTGCCGACATAAATTTTTATAGTAAGGAGTGAAGAGTAAGGGGTAAGGAGCAAAAGGAAACAGAAGAATCGTTCAAGTATCTACTCCTTACTACTCACTCCTAACTCCTGACTACTTACCTCTTACCACTCTTGGGTTATTCAAAAGATTTTTGGTAAATCGTCGGTTTTACATACGAAAACTGATGTTCAATCCATTGCAGACTTTCAGAATGCCCAATGAAGAGATAGCCTCCAGGACGTAAATAGCGATAAAACTTGCTCATCAGCGTGGCTTGCGTCGGACGATCAAAATAAATCATGACATTACGGCAAAAAATCACATCCAACGGCGTACGGATAGGAAACGCCGGAGCCATAAGATTAATGCGGCGAAACGCGATCATCTCAGACAAACGCTTACGAACCTTTAACTTCCCAGCTTGTTCGCCTTTGCCGCGCAGGAAATGGCGACGAACAATATCTTGTGGAAGTTGTAAGACTCGCTCTTCGTCGTAAATGCCTGAGGCCGCTTTGGCTAACACACGCGTAGAAATATCGGAGGCCAACACTTTTACATCCCAGCTTGCAAGATCGGGAAGTGAGTCAGCTAACGTCATCGCTATGGTATAGGGCTCTTCTCCCGATGATGACGCGGAGGACCAGATCCGAATCGTACGAGTTGCTTGTAGTTGAGGAAGAACCTGTTCACGAAGAAAATCAAAATGTACCGGCTCACGAAAAAAGTCAGTCTTATTAGTCGAGACCAGATCCACTAAACGGATTAACTCTTCTTCCCCGCCTTTGCTACTGACGCGATCAAAGTAGGCTTGATACGTGGACAACTCCAATTCTCGTAGTCGTTTCCCCAATCGTGACGTCAACAAACTTTTTTTGGGTGCATCCAACTTGATACCGACGTGCTCATAAATCAGTGTTTGAAACTGCTGAAATTCTTGGTCAGTTAAAGTCGCACTCATAAATTGATCCTATAAAAGCAATGAAGAGGTACGGCGTAATTAGTAAGGAAGAAGGGGTACGTCCCAGAGGTTTCTTCCCGCTCCTCACTCGTTACGATTCACGTTTCACTCATCTGGCTGGATACCAGTAAAACAACATGAGATACACAAGATACGCTGTCAGAATTGTCCCACCAAACGTCCATTCCATCACATGTCCTAGCCTGCGATGCAGAGACACTCCCGCCACCATAGCCCCTGCCCCAATACCATGCCGAAGACGACGCAACCCAATAACCATATTGGTACCACCAAGACCAATCGTAATAAGGGCCAGCCCCGTATGCACGACAAGCAAGGGCATATACAACATCCAATATTCTTCTGATGTCCCACCAAAATGATCTCTCCCAAACATCAATTGTTTCGTGACATAGGCGACGAGCCAAATACCGACCAAGAGACAGGAAACCGTCATCCACTTTTTGTGAGACGCCACATCGTGACTTTTGGCTGCCCGGACACCCACTAAAACCATGCCATAGGCCAGGGTCATACCCACCAACACTGCGCCCCATAACAGATCAACAATTCCCATTTGTGCGCCACGGAAGGGGATTTGAACCATAAATCGCTTGATCCGCTATACGTACTTCATACATAGAAGAAGTGAACTGAAACACTGGAATCAGGATTTCTTATACTCTGATATCTATCGGCACAGGGGAGTGTAGAAATAAGTCAAATTTTTCAATTTTTAAGGGATTTGACTGATCACATGTAGGAGAAATAAAAAATGGCGTGGACGGCTCTGACACCATCCACGCCATAACATAAGGCGGTTGCCTGAGAAGTGAAGGTTATTTCATTCGGACCACAATCGCGCCCATGAAATCCCCTTTTTTCCAATCTTTTTTCGTCGTCTTGGGATGCTCATTGTGACAAGAAGCGCAGCTATCAACGATCGCAAAGTCTGCGGACATACCAATCGTTTTTCCACCATCTTCACCTGTAATGACCTTTGCTTTTCCACTGGCTAATGCAGCTAGCATTTCTTTTTCTTTAGGACTTTTTGCCGCATTTGAAGCATACAATGGGTCCGTTCCAAGAAGACCGATCTCAAAATCCCGAACTTCTTTCCCAATTTCTTTGACAAATTGTGCAGGAAGCATGATGCCATGATCATCCTTCACCCAATCTTCATTCCCTTTTAAGCCCCCTTTTTTTGCATCGGCAAGTACACCTTTGACAAAGACTGTTCTCGCAGCTTTGACCGCCGCTAACACATACTCGGCAGCTTTGCCCTTCGAAATGTCCGCTGCTTGCCCAGCAGGCAACATCATGAGTAGCCCCAAAACACATACTCCAAACATCATTGAGATTGTCGCTCCTCGTCTCATAGCTCCTCCCTCCGAAAAATGTTGGAAAACATGATGTAACAATACGATCCGTAGTAGTTGGGGGAAGTGAAGAGTACACGACAATACCTGGAACAGTCAACTTCAAGGGAGGCGGAAAGGGAGAAGGTCGAAGTCAGGAGCAAGAACAGGAAGAACGCTACGAACGTTTCTTTACTATTCACTTCTCCCTTCTACCTTCTCACTTATTTAGAATTCTTCAAAAAAGTCATCATCCACTTTATCTGCCTGATGCCCATTACTGCTGCCCACTGATATTGGCTTGGAACTCGCAAACGTCGTTGGCTTTAAAGCTGTACTTGCGTGGCTGGGTGAATGAGCTGGGTCCGAACTATGTCTATGACTTACGCTATTCTGATTATTTGCAATTCTCTGCCCGCTAACTCCCAAATCTTGCCCCTCAGTCTTGAAAAATTCTACCTGCTCTAAAAGGGCTTCCGCTTGTTGCTTCATGGACTGCGACGCAGATGTAGCTTGCTCAACCAACGCCGCGTTCTGTTGTGTACCCTGATCCATTTGCATCACGGCCTTATTCACTTGATCGATACCACTGGCCTGCTCCTGCGAGGCGGCACTAATCTCGGCAATAATATCGGTCACGCGCTTCACGGAATTTACAATTTCTTCTAGCGTCTTACCGGATTGATTCACCAGGTCACTACCATCACTCACTTTCTGGACAGACTCATTGATCAGAGATTTAATTTCTTTCGCTGCCGTAGCTGACCGTTGCGCTAGATTTCGCACTTCGGATGCCACGACCGCAAACCCGCGGCCTTGCTCCCCGGCCCGCGCCGCTTCCACTGCCGCATTGAGCGCTAGCAAATTGGTCTGGAACGCAATTTCATCAATCACATTAATAATATCTGCGATCTTTTTACTGCTCTTATTGATTTCATCCATAGCATTCACAGCTTTATCTGTAACCGCTCCGCCTTTTTCAGCCACTTCCCGCGCCGTCACCGCCAACTGATTGGCCTGCTTAGCATTATCGGCATTTTGTTTAATGGTAGAGGTCATCTCTTCCATGGAAGCACTGGTTTCCTCTAACGCACCAGCCTGGGAAGATGTCCGTTGCGACAAATCTTCATTCCCTTGGGAAATTTCCCTCGTTCCCGTCGTAATGCCAGACACCGCTGATTTGACGGACTGCACGACTTCCCCGACTCGGTCAAACATGACATTAAAGGATTCGCTGGCCCGTCCAATTTCATCTCGGCTCACCATGGTGGCCCGTACAGATAAATCTCCGTCCTTAGCCAGCGCGGCCATCGCCTCTAACTCTTTCATGGGCTTAGTCACCATTCGAGAGAGCAACATGGCCAATAGACTCACGGTAACCAATCCGACGAACCCAATACCCATATATACAGTATTCAAATTAGAATCGAGTTGTGCCAGCGGCGCCCCCATCGGAATCTGGACCGACACCGCTCCCAACATATCACCAACTTGTTTGCCTGCATGACAGGACACACAGGCTTTCACGCTGGCTAGATCCGCCGTCGCACGTCGATACATCATCTCCCCATCAACTGGTTCAATGCTCGTATATTCTTGTTGACCCGCGGCTAAAGCGGCTAAAGCTTGTTCTTCAAAAGAGTCTTGAGGATGATTTGCTGGGTTTAAGGGAGTGGCACTGATGACTCGAGCGTCATAGACGCCTTCTTTGGCAAGAGTTTCTGAAGTTTCTCGAGTAAACGTCGCAGGGAAAGGAATTGTATCAGGCGCATCATGCTCCATACTCACTTTCATGCCAGCACCCTTGGCCTTGACCACAAACTGCTTAGCCACATAGGCCCGCGTCACTTGAATTTGTTGTTCAATAATGCCTGCTTGATTGGACATCACTCGGTTCAAATCTCCTCGCAATTGCTCGCCAAGGAAATAGGCCCCACCAACCATCAATACTGCAAAGACCACTACTGTAGAAATGATGACCTTCGGCCCAATGCCCAATTCCTTCCACGTTCCCAGCGTACTCCCCTTCATAATCGCATATCCTCCTCGTTTAATATTCCCAACTTAACTCAGTTAAGAAAATATGAATGCCTGTCACGACTCTAAATGGTCTGCAATAGGCGTCTTGAGACCTTGATTATTCCTGTCTCAATCCACTTCTTTATTCATCCCGACTATGGATTTTCTCCTAGTAGTAATTAGAATTCTTCAAAAAAGTCGTCATCCGCTTGGCGCCGATTATGGCCATTGCTACTCCCCACCCCAGCTAACTGCGGGGCTGGTTGGGGCACTGCCTTCACTGGCATGGGAGGCTTGATCACCTCACTCGCAGGTTTTGGCGCCGGGATCGATGGGCCTAGGCCCGGTCGACAGCTACCATTGCCTCCTGTCGTCACCTTGAAAAACGCGACTTGCTCCAACAAGCCTGCAGCTTGCTGTTTCATGGACTGCGAAGCTGACGTGGCTTCTTCCACCAACGCCGCGTTCTGTTGCGTCCCCTGATCCATTTGCATCACGGCCTTATTCACCTGATCGATCCCACTGGCCTGCTCTTGCGAAGCCGCGCTGATCTCCGCAATGATGTCTGTTACCCGCTTGACAGAATTGACAATTTCATCCAACGTTTGGCCCGATTGATTCACTAACTCACTGCCGTCTCCCACTTTCTGCACCGATTCGTTGATCAAAGACTTAATTTCTTTGGCCGCAGTGGCAGAACGTTGAGCTAAATTGCGGACTTCCGACGCTACAACCGCAAAGCCACGCCCCTGTTCTCCTGCTCGTGCGGCTTCTACCGCTGCATTCAAAGCAAGGAGATTTGTCTGAAAGGCAATTTCATCAATCACGTTAATAATGTCCGCAATTTTCTTACTGCTGTTGTTGATTTCATCCATGGCCCCAACAGCTTTATCTGTGACTGCCCCACCTTTCTCTGCGACTTCCCGTGCCATCACCGCCAGCTGATTGGCTTGTTTGGCATTATCAGCATTTTGTTTAATGGTGGAGGTCATTTCTTCCATCGAGGCACTGGTTTCTTCTAATGCCCCTGCTTGTGCCGAGGTTCGTTGGGAGAGATCTTCATTGCCTTGAGTAATTTCGGCTGAAGCCGTAGACACATGTTCAGCCGCTTGCCGGACTTTGCCAACCACCCCAGAAATATTATCCAACATGGCGTTCATAGCTTGGCCAAGTTGGCCTAACTCATCCTGGCTTGTCATGGTGGCCCGCTGAGTTAAGTCGCCGTCGGCTGCTTGTTGCGCGATATTACTGATCGCCACCAGGTTTCCAGCCCCTCGACGCCCAACCCACCAGCCTAGGGGAAGTAGCACCGCTAAGCAGATTAAACCGGTCATGAGGACTTTGCTCTGGATTCCAAGAGCTTCGGCTACCGCTTCTTCTTCAGGTACCCGCACCAAAACTGACCAGTTCATACCCGGAAAACCTATGGCGCCTTGTAAATGGGTATAACCACCTACTTGGGTGATCCCTTTCCGCACATGGCGGCTAAACGCAAATCCTGATTCCCCTCGCACCGCCGCTTGGGCCACTTCCACGCCTTTTTCGGCCAAGTTTAACTTCATCAGCACATCGAAATTTCGAACCACCTCTAGTGTGCCGGTCTTGCCAGGGTCATAGTCCACCAACACGCGGCCTTGACTATCTAAGACGGTTAACTCAGTACCCGGAAATCCCTGTTCTTTCAAATTGACATACACATCGGCAAACATTTGCTCGATCACACTAAAGTTCGTACGATTGGTCCAATAGGCCACTACTCTGCCATTTTCGTCATAGACGGGCGTCGAGAAGCCCATTACCAACCCATCATTGCCTAACGCCTGCTTCACATCCGTATCAATATGTACATCTTCGATAAACGTGCCGGAGGAAATGTCATTGCCCGGCGCCGTAAAGGGCATCTTGGTCGTAAATTCGCCTACTTCCAAGGCCTTAAACCAGGCCGTCTCCTTGAAGTTTTTCTCAAACAAAAATTTGGAGTCGATCGGCTCTCCTTGCGCGTTCTGAAAGTTCACCGCAATGAGTTGACCTGCCGGATCAACAAGCATGGCCAAGTCATAAATGCCATACGCCACCACATATTTATTCATGACCTGACTGACCACGTTATATTCCGTGGGGTCATACCACTGTGACGTACGCGTGATCGCATCGTTATAGCCAAACGCTTGGACATCGCCATAGCGCTCAAAGAGATTGCGATCAATTTTTTCGGCTAACCCCTTGGCTTCTGACTGGAACCGGGCGCCGACCTTGGCTTTCATGTCTTCGGCAGCCCCGAAGGCAATGAGGCCCACCGCAGTCATGGGAATGGCTCCGAAAATGACAAACAAAGCGACTAACTTCCCTGTGATGCCTAAACTTAGGAAACTTTTTTTTACACTGTTCATGATTCCTTCATCCTTGGCTTAATGTTTGTTGAGCATGTCTTGAGACAGTGGCACTCGACTCATATCTAATCCACATCTTGCCTAACTTATTGACATCTCACTCTCTTGTTCGTTTCCACATAAGTTTTTTATTGTCTCTTTACTCTATGCAGTCCCTTCGACGCTTTCTGGATCCATCGGAATCTCGCCGACCGTTTTGACTTCCTCATCTGTTAATACTCGATCAATATCTAAGAGCGTCACAAGGTGATCATTGGAGTTCCCAATTCCTGCTACAAAGGTGGTATCGACCGAACTTCCCAATTCCGGAGGAGGCTGAATGTCTTTCGCGTTCAAATCCAATACATCGGATACGGCATCGACTAAAAATCCCATCACTCGATTTCGGACATTCACAACTACCACAACTGTAAAAGAGGTCGGCTCGGTGACTCCCATGCCAAATTTCAACCGGAGGTCCACAATTGGAACAATGGTGCCTCGCAAGTTCAGGACCCCTTTGAGATACTCCGGTGTATTCGGGATTTTTGTGACATTGGTATAGCCTTTAATTTCTTGAACTTTTAATATGTCTACGCCATAGAATTCACCTGCCAGATTAAAGGTCAGGTACTGTTGCCCATCACTGGAATAGGTCGTTTGAATATCTGCTTGCTCGCTCGGTTCAATGGTTGCCGTGGTCATAATTGCTCTCCTTCTTTATGTACGTCATCAATAGCATCCTCATCTTTTACAGTTTCCTTGGTAAGGAGTCAGGAGTAAGGCGAAAAAACCCAATTACTTTCTCTCATACCCTATATACTCTTTTTCTTATACCCCTTACTCTTTTTACTCCTTACTTTTGTACTTCTTACTTTTCACTTCTTCGTCATGCGGCGGCGGTATGGCCCGCTCGAGCCAGTTTTGCCAATCCAGACACATCTAAAATAAGTGCTACCTGCCCATCACCCAAAATAGTTGCCCCGGAAATCGCATCAATTTTTCGATAGTTTTCTTCTAAACTTTTAATCACGACCTGTTGTTGTCCCGTCAACTCATCCACTAAGACGGCCAGACGACGTCCTTCGGCTTCTACGATGACCAGTAAGGCCTTCGAAGGATCACTGAAATCTGGTGTGGTATTGAACACTTCGTAAAGCCGAACCACTGGAACCCATTCTCCTCGTAAGTGAACAACTTCGCCTTTCCCAACAACACGTTGTAATTCACTAGATTTCGGTCGAATGGACTCCGTCACCGTAATAAGAGGAATGATATAATTTTCCGCTCCAACGCGAACCGTCATTCCATCGATAATAGCCAAGGTCAGAGGCAACTTGAGTGTCAGTTTCGAACCCTTTCCTAAGGTGCTTTCAATGGTAACCGATCCTCCAAGACCTTCGATATTTCGCTTCACGACGTCCATCCCCACCCCCCGACCGGAGACATCGGTTATGGTATCAGCGGTGGAGAACCCGGCCCGAAAGATCAATTGATAGACATCTTCATCACTCATATTGGTCCCATCTGCAATCAATCCACGCTCAACAGCTTTTTTGATTATTTTATCTCGATTGATACCCCGGCCATCATCCTCCACCGCAATACAGATATTGCCTCCGTCATGGTAGGCATGTAGCCGAATGGTTCCACGTTCGGGTTTGCCCGCATTTATGCGCTCCTCCGGTCCTTCCAACCCATGATCCGTCGAATTGCGAACTAAGTGAGTCAGCGGATCACCAATGGCTTCAATCAATGTTTTATCCAATTCCGTTTCCTCACCAGACATCACCAACTGAATCTGTTTGCCGCTCTTTCCAGAGAGATCCCGCACTAGACGCGGGAAACGATGAAAGGCGGATCCGATCGGCATCATCCGAATAGACATGACACGTTCTTGTAATTCCCGGGTATTGCGCTCGAGCTGTACAATACGTTCTTGAAGAACCGGCAATTGATCCATCGTAAACTTTTCGCCAAGATCCGTGATCATGGATTGCGTAATCACCAACTCACCAACCAAATTGATGAGTTTGTCTATCTTTTCGGTATCTACACGAATGGACGCCGCCTCACCTTTTTTCAATTGTTTCTGCTTTTGCAAGGCTTTATCCACTTGCTGTGGCGTCGCCTTTTTTTCTTCGACTAAAATTTCTCCTAGCGGTTTTTGCTTGGCCAAACCATCGGATATTTCTCCCGAGGTAACGATGCCTTCTTCAAGCAGTATTTCCCCTACCCGTTTATAGGGTTCAGCTTGTTTCGGTGCACAGTCCGTAATTGTCAATTCACTCCCGTCTCGTACAAAATCAAATACCGTGTCGACCTCACTTACCGCAGCATCAGTCTCCAGTTCAATTGCCCAACTCAGATAACATTGCTCAGGATCCATAGCCTCTAACGGGGGAATTTTATCAGTGTGGACTTGTAAAACTTTGATCGATCCTAAATCATGTAGTTCTTTAAAAATTTGCGCGGGATCTAAGCCTCGCTGAAAGAGTTCAGGCAACGGCACCCAATCAATTTTTATTAGGCGCCATGGATTTGCTGAGGATGTAGGAACCGCTAGCGTTTCTGGAGCTGTCTCCTGTTGCACTTGTGAGCCATCCTGACAAGCCTGTAATTCTTGCTCAACCACCTGAATCACCTCTTCGTCTGCATCAGCACCACCCTGTGCGGCCTCTAGGAGACTTTTCAACCCATCAAGGGCCCGCAACAACACATCGATCACATGAGGCGTCACAGGCATTTGCTCATTACGGAGAAGATCCAACACATTCTCCATTTTATGCGTAAGACCTCCAATGGCCGCAAAATTGAACATCCCCGCATTGCCTTTGATCGAGTGCGCCGCCCGAAAGATTCGGTTCAATAAATCTAAGTCTTGTGGACGCTGCTCCAGCTCTAAGAGCCCTGACTCTATGGTTTCCACATGCTCAGCAGACTCAGTAAAAAACGACTCTTGGAATTGAGATAAATCAACAGCCATGAGGTACCTCATTGAAAGTAAAAAGAGAGAAAGGAGAAGGGAGAAGTAGGGAGAAAGGAGGGAGAAAACCCAGGGCGAATAGCTCGATCACTTTTGCCTCTCTTTCTGATGGCGAATAAGCCCACTGATCATCTTGTCAACTTCAACCATATTTTTATCAATGAACTCCCATTTCATTTCAGGGATGTAGCCCAGCCGTTTAGCTAATTCCAGTTGTGTGTCCAATTCACTCAAGGAACCTTTCGCTACATACAAAAACTGAGTGAATTCGTTTTTGCTCCGGCGACTGGCTCCTTCTGCTATGTTACTGGGAATACTCACCACTGCCCTTCGAATTTGGCTTGTCAATCCATAGCTTTCAAAAGCCGGAAACTTTTTTGTGATTTCATACACGTTTAACACCAAATCTATTGCCCCCTGCCATGCATTTAATTTTTTATGAAGTTTCTCCACAAAAATAGCAAGAAGTTAGATGTGAGAAGAGAGACGCAAGAAGAGGAGATACTCTGACTCTTCTTTTCCTCTAATCTCCCATCTGACAACCTGTACTTCTTCCATCTCAAATCTCACTTTGTGCGCTTCTCACTTCTTCCTTTTCACTTTTTCATCCTGGCAAGACTTTTTTGATGGTGGCCAGCATTTGTTCTGGATTAAATGGTTTCACCACCCATCCCGTCGCTCCCGCGCTTTGTCCTTCTTTCTTTTTCGCATCTGATGACTCAGTTGTCAGCATGAGGATCGGCGTAAACTTATGCGCCGCCATGCCACGAACGGCTTTTATGAGGGATATGCCATCCATATTGGGCATATTCAGATCAGTAATTACGAGATTGGGCTTGGCTCCACCATTTAACTTGTCGACGGCTTCTTTTCCGTCGCCGGCCTCAACGACCTCATACCCAGCTCCGGTGAGTGTGAAATTCACCATTTGCCGCATGGAAACGGAATCATCAACTACTAGTACGGTCTTGCCCATGATTATCCCTCTCTGTTGTCGGGTTACTTGGATATCGCCTTGCGCAATTCATCTTTGACATTTCGTTCCAGTAAGGAGTCGGGAAAAAGGGACTAGGAGAAAAACCCTTTGCAGGGTTTCCCTCTTCTCAGTTCCCATTCTTCACTCCTTACGGCTCACTCCTTACTTTTTCCTTCTCATCGCAATCAGAACAAGGTCACACTATCGCCTTCTTCGGTATCACCTGTCGTCCCCACCATGATCGCTTCTTCTCCAGCATGCGCCGCTTCAATTGTCAGCCGCTCGGATTCCATTGTATAGCTATGCTCAAGGGAGCGAAGTTCTCCAAGCACTTCAGGCAGCGTATCTGTGGTCTCGGAGGCTTCTACCACTGCTTGCAGAGGGGCATAGATACGTTCCAATGGCTGATAAACATGCTCCAGCTTTTGTCGCGTAATATCTTGGAACTGCATAGACATCACAATTTGCCCAATATGTTCCCCAAGTTCTTTTGCCCGTCCAGAGTTTTGCCCCACACTTTCTTTCAGCGCTTCATTTTTTGCTACCATGACTTCGGTCATTTCCATAATTTTCTCTTGTGCTTTCAAGGTTTCCGTCAGATCTATGCTGGCCAGCACCTCGAGCTCAGACATGGCTGACTCCGTTGTACCTTTCACCGCTGTCGCCAAAGCGCGAATCTGTTCGGCCGCTTGCCCCGACCGATTGGCTAACTTGGTGACTTCATCTGCAACAACGGCAAATCCTCGGCCATGTTCTCCTGCCCTTGCCGCTTCAATTGCGGCGTTCAAAGCTAACAATCGTGTTTGATCGGCGATAAATTCTACCTCCTCAACGACAGTTGATATCCGAGACGTCGTATCAACAGCTTCTTCCATCACGCCTACAGTCGAGACTGTGACCGTGGAGGTCTGAGTCACCTGATTCACAAACATTTGCATGGTATCTTTCGTTCTATTCAGAATAGCTTCCACGCTCATCTCATCGTCAGACCCACTCCCCTCACCCATGCTTAAAATAGTCTCCGTTTCAAACGCAGATTCTCTCGCTTGTTGAGAAATTTTTTGAAACCGCTGAATTAACCCTGCCGAAGCCTGTTCTGTTTCTTGTATGACCGCTTTAAGTTGACCCACAAAAACGGGAAGCATCGGCGCCAAGCATGCACAAAATTCTTTCCAGTTTTTCTGGAACACGATAGCCTCCTGTTCCAGTTCCTGTTGAACGGTTGCATCAGCCGCGCTGTCAGGTTGTCGTGCTCGTTGCCCCACGATAAATCCGGCTCCACTCCCTACTATGAAGAATATTGCCCCTAACAACCAATCAATCACCACACGTCACCTCTTCTTCATTAATGCCGCATTACTCTGAAATGAACCTCATTCTCCATTCCATTTGGAATGCGTCCTATATGTTTGGAAGGAACTGTGCAAAGCCAATCTGTTCAAAACGATCTCGTATCTGCGAAGAATATCCTTTCAACGTCAAACGGCCCGACCGAGTGGCGGCCACGATAAGCTGGACGCAAGAGGAATCCATTCGATCGACTTCAGAAAAATCTAATTCTATCGGCCCTTCTTGTTTGTGAAGAAGATCCAGATCTTCATGGAATTGTGCTGCTTCAAAAATTGTCAAATCGCCAACTGGTTTTAAGACCGCATTGAAAGAAACTGCTTCGACCTCACTTCCACCGTCCATATATACTCCTCATCGCTTTTTGAATGTATATGTTTGTATCTCCACTTTCACAGATGCAGCCATTCAATGCTGACCTAGAATAGGCCACACATTCTTCTCGGGAGAGAAATATCTGAACTTTAGACATCTTTCAAAAATTGGGATATTCAGATTTCGAGGTAAACTCAGAGCAACAAGAGATGAGCTTCAAAAGCATCACGGCTACCTACAGTTGCTGTTTCAACCTCCTTCAAACACTTGAGATTGACACTGCCTCTCCGAGTAGGATAGGCCAAACTGAAAAAGAGAAGAGAAAAGATAGACTTACTGTTCAAGAAAGACCGGAGCCTACAGCTTACACAACCTGAGAAACTTCGGTTACCGCAGATTTGTTTAATTGATCTTTTTCGACCAAATTAACCATACAGATGACTTTATTGCCTGAGCCTACGTACTCCAGAAAATCGAAACTTAGCGCTTTTGCTATAGCAATTCCACGCCCATGGCTTTCAAGCATGCGATCCGCTTTAATTTCTTCGTACTCGCCCCAATTAAATCCTGCCCCCTGATCGGTGATGGTGACTTGAATCTTCCCTGGATACCGTTCAAACACCACTTCCACAAATTTTTCAGCATGTTCAGGCAGATCTTGCCGACGTAGAATTTCATCTTCCCAACTATCAGCTTCTTGCAATTGGGTTTTCTCTTCATAGGTAATTCCTAAATTGCCATGTTCCAAGCTATTGACCAACAATTCATTAAACCCAAACGCCACTTTTTCAGGATTGGGGCAGGCCTGCGCTAACAAGACCGCCAGATCGTATGTTTCTTCTAACGTTCGCAAGCGAAATACCCCTTGATAGAAACAACCCATCGTCTTCGCCTGTACGCGAAGAGTCTGAGATAACTCCTTCCAGCGGCGAGCCTGCTCCACAGCGGCACCGATAATGCGTAAAAGGACGTCGGGTTCGTAGGGTTTGGTCAGATAGAAAAAGACTCCTGCTTCCACCCCTTCACAAATTTCAGCAGGAGCTGCGGCTGCCGTCTGCATAACGACCGGTATCCATTTATACGCTTCATCGTTCTGAAGATGAGTGACAACCTCCAGACCATTCATACCCGGCATCATTCGATCCAACACAATAACCTGAAACTCTTGAATACCCTTAGCGAGAAGCTCCAAGGCTTCTCCGCCATCATGTGCAACCGCCACTTCATAGGGTTCATCCTTGAGACATTCTACGAGGACATCAAGGCTCGCCACATCATCATCTACTAATAAGATCCGTGCAAGTTTTTCTTGATTCATCATGCTTCTGGATATTCCTCGAACATACTATTTACAATTCCATTCCCACCAGAGCCACATCATCGACAAATGAGCCATCGACTTGCCACGAACGACTCTTATTCACAATACTTTTAAGTCCTAACCTCATGGTTCGCGAATAGACGCCTTCCAGCGCTTCTTGCAAACGGAGAGTCCCCCAAATTTCGCCTTCAGCATTCTCTACTTCATAGATTCCATCACTAAATAAATAGAGCCGGTCACCTTTTGACACCGTGGTGGAACTGGTCTCATAGACTTCATCTGCAGAAAAGCCCACGGGCCACGTTCTACCTCCTAACACTTCTGATGGAGCATCTTTTCGTAGTAAAATTGCACCCGGATGGCCGCCGCTGGCAAAACGCAGCACTCCAGTTGAAAGCTGTAAAACACCCATCCAGATCGTAAAGTATTCTCCTTGTTCAGTCATGGGATTCTCCGCGTTCAGACGCGTCACGATTTGGCCTGGATCATAGTCAGGGAAAGCTTTTGCAATATGATCACCTTTAAACCACATGGACAAGGACACAGCCCGCAAGGCTGGACCTGTTCCATGTCCGGACATATCCAAAACCATAATGCCTAAATAGTCATCTCCCCACTTTGCGACTTGAAATAAATCTCCTCCCAACTGAGAAGAGGGCAAAAATTCCCATGCTAAGCGAATTCCAGGAGCCACCTCTCCAGGAACTGGAAGCAAGGACCGCACAAAATCGGAAGCCAATTGAATTTCGGCATCCGTCTCAGCTTGTTTCTGGGAAATAATCCGATAGGATTCATTCAAATCCAAGAGTAGTTTTCGAGTTCGCAGACCCGAACCAATTCGCGCATGAAGCTCATGATCCGACGCAGATTTAGGGAGGAAATCATCTGCACCACGACTCAAGCCTTCCGCAATTTGCTCCGGTTGATCCAACGCCGTCATTAAGACAAAATGAATAGAACGAAGTTCATGATCTTTCTTTATGACTTCGCAAAGACCCGGGCCATCCAGGTTGGGCATCATCCAATCCGAGAGAACCAGATCGACTGGTTCGCGACGGAGGATCTCAAGAGCTTGCTGCCCATCTTCCGCTTCCAATAAGCGATGATTCAGCTTCGATAGCCGGCGTTTCGCGACCATTCGTACTATTTTTTCATCATCAACGAGCAAGATCGTATAGGGAGAGAGAGACGAAGATTGTTCATCCTCCACTCCCTCGATCACCGCAACATTGTCGGGATTGTCCATCGGGCAGACCTCTTTTCACTTATACACTAAACACTAAACCGTATTGATCATTCATCGGTCACCTTTCCTGAGAACTCAAATGCAATTATCTTACATGTGTCACCATGACCAAGTTGTCGAAAGACAGCATAACCACTATGCAAGGACTTACTTTGGTCATTCTTCATATCCTTAAAGCCCCTCAGTCTTGTGAGATGACTCACCGTCATCACATATGATTTCCCAACGCAACACACGAACTTGGCAGCCAGTTGCATGCACAGTTCTTACAGCGCCAAAAATAGACCCAGCTAAAGACACGAATGGACTCCTCTTTCTTCGTCTCAGGAAGGATTTCTGTCCTCTCAAGCCTCTCTCATCAGCTTCCGAAGAGATTCTATGAAAAGATAATATTGTGATTCGTCAAAAACACAATTATTAAACAAACGATCCTCCCACATGCTCTCTTCTTCTTTATCATAAAAGGACTGCTCATGGCCTCTCTTCCCACTAATCATGAAAAAACAGTTGAAGTACTGTTGGTGATTTTGATGGAGAAGTTGGGTAAACGCGAATTTAATTTACCCCCGCTCCCCCAAATTGCCAATCAAGTGCTTGCGCTCACCACAGATCCAGAGGCGAATGCCTCCAAACTGACCGCGGTGATTGAACAAGACCCCATACTCACTGCCAAAGTCTTTCAAACTTCGAATTCGGTCGTACAAGGCTCCGCTCGCCAAATCGACTCGTTACACCAAGCCATTGCCTGGCTTGGGCTCAATACCGTTGCAGGCACGGCGTTTACTCTGTCGGTACAGATTGGGGTGTTCGAGGTTCACGGCTATGTCCACGAGGTGAAGGACTTATGGCGACATATGTTAACAACAGCCTTTTACGCCAAGACCATTGCTGCGCTTCTGGGATACAAGCCCGACACGGCATTTCTTAGCGGATTGCTCTTTGCCATAGGTAAGCTGCTGGTCGTTCATGTTGTGAATCAGTATCAAGAAAATCCAACGTCCTTACTCCCTTGGAGCGCCATTGTGACCCTGATGAGAGAATCCTATGTCGAGGTGGGCAGGCAACTCGCCGAAGCCTGGGGATTTCCCGATTCCGTCAAGGAAGCCATTATTCTTCATCAAGACCATGCGTATCCTTTGGCCATCTCACCCACCAAAAGTGCTCCTATAACCTGTCTCGCAAACCATTTTGCCTCATATGCTCTCGATCCGCAGTCTCTTTCCGAAGATGCGATTCGCACGCACTCAGTCGTTCAGGCGCTCAACATACCAGATACTGTCATCGAGACATTACTAGACACAAAGTCAACGATTCAGGCCCAGGTGGATGGGATGCTCGTCTAAAAAAAGAGAGATGTTCGCTAGCCAGGGTAGTTCTAGAAAGTCATGAAGCGAAACACGTAAGAGGAGTTCAGAAGACCGAACAAAAGCTGAATCTTTCTTCAGCTCTTTGTTTGTTTCTTGACTCTCCTTACTCTACTGTTCCCATTTTGTTATCGGGCTAGTCTATTATGCAGGAGAGCTTTGAGCCGGACCATCGATTGGGCATGCAGCTGGCAGATTCGTGATTCGGTCACATGTAAAATGACGCCAATTTCTTTCATCGTGAGTTCTTCAAAGTAATAGAGCGTCAAGACTAACCGCTGGCGTTCAGGTAATCGTTCAATGGCTTCTACTAACGCGCGGCGAGCATCTTCCGACACCAGAGATTCCAGAGGATTAGGCTGATCCCGGTCAGCCAACGCATCTAAGATTGGATGAGAATCTTCATCATTACTCCCTAAATCATCTAAACTCAACACGACAGCCCCTTTAGCCTGCAAAAGTGTCTCGTCCACTTCTTGCGCTTCCATGCCTAAGGATTCCGCGAGTTCAGCTTCCGTTGGTGGGCGACCTTTTCGTTTGGTCCATTCGTTGGCAGCATGTTGAATTTTCCCAATACGTTCGCGCAATGAGCGCGGCACCCAGTCCATGGCTCGGATTTCGTCCAACATGGCTCCACGAATGCGAAACTCGGCATAGGTGCGGAATTTAATTTCTCGGGAAGGATCAAATTTTGTAAGAGCATCTAACAGACCCACCATACCTGCACTCATGAGGTCTTCCACATTTAGCCCACTCGAGACTCGTATGGCCAACCGCATCGCCATGTATTTGATGACTGGCAAAAACTCTTGAATGAGTTTCTCACGTTCAGGTGTCGTCAGTGAAAGCTTTGTCGGAAGGGCCGTCTTAGGTTTTTCAGGCACTTCTGTTACCGCACCACGTTTCATTCGTTATCCTTCCGTCACATGTTGAGTTGCGGCCAAGGCCGAAGGTCCAAACAATTGAAACCCACCTTGCCAAGAATGATGTGAACCCCAGGCACGAATCGTGGGAACCAAAGATTTTATGGCTCGGCTTGCCGGCGCACGTGGATAAAGATCACAAACGGCTCGCTGTTGAGCCACCGCCATCGTGACATAATCATCTGTGGGAATACACCCCATATAATCCAGTGAAATAGATAAAAATCGGTCTGTGACTAAACTAAATTTTCGAAACACATCTTTGCCTTCTTGAACATTTCTGACTTTGTTGACTAGTAGGCGAAACGTTCGCAAGTGATACCGATTTGAAAGAATTTTGACGAGTGCATAGGCATCAGTCAGCGAGGTAGGATCGGGAGTGACCAGAATGAGCGTTTCATGCGCCACCAAACTAAAATACAACACATTCGCTGAAATGCCTGCGGCACAATCAATAAGCAACAGATCAGGAGTACTGGGTAATTCCAGAAAAGCGGTTTGGAGCAACAGCTGTTGTTCATGGGTAAGTTGCGTAAAAGTCTGTTCACCGGAGGTGGCAGGAAGCAGTTGAATGCCTTCAGGACCTGAAACCAAGACATCTTCCAATCGTTGTTGTCGTGAAAGGACATCTTCAATGGTATATTGCGGAGTCATCCCCAGAAGAATATCCACATTGCCAAGCGCCAGGTCGGCATCCATCACTAATACTTTCCGTCCTTGACGTGCGGAGGCCACCGCTAAATTGGTCACGACATTAGATTTACCCACGCCACCTTTTCCAGAACTGACGGCAATCACCTGCACCTCTTTACTATTCGAAGACGGCAACTTCATCGCTGCGCGCAGTCCACTGGCCTGATCCGAAGGTCGAGATCTCTTGTTTCTGGAACTGATGACTGAAGGGGCAGACATCGGCATCAGGAAGCGACCTCGGTCAAAGGTTGTGGGTCAGCACTTACCGTTCGTTGAGCACTCCACACTAGTTCGACCAGCAACTGCCGCGTCGCGACGTCTAAATCCTCTGGCACCCGTTGCCCCGCTGACAAGTACGACACTGGAATCCCAGCTTGCGACAACACGGAATACATGCCCCCATACTTAGATGTCTCATCAAGTTTTGTCATGATAATGTTGTGAATGGGCAACCCTTGATAGCGTCGAATGGTATCCACTTGAACAGTCTCAGCCATGGGGGCAGCCAAGACCAAGTGCGTGTCAATATGAAAAGAATTGCGTGTCATGGCTATGAGTTCTTCATGCCCTGCATGGTCTTTCGGGCTCCGGCCTGCTGTATCAATGAGAATCAAGTCCGCATCCTGATGCCGGCCAACACATTCCAGAAAATCTTGGTGCGACACCGCAACCTCTAGTGGAATTTTAAGAATTTTTGCAAAGACCCGAAGTTGTTCAACTGCTGCCACTCTATAGGTATCAAGTGTAATCAATACCGTTTTTTGCTGTTCGTCCCGTTCTCTAGCCAACCCAGCTAATTTGGCAATCGTTGTGGTTTTTCCAACACCAGTGGGCCCCACCAACATCATCATTTTCTGTCCATACTGTCGAGAAGCAACCCCCGTAGAAACCACCAACGCTTTTTCCATTCGTTCTTGCAACAGACTGTTCACCACCTCACGGTTGGCCATCCCTGCTGTTCCTAAGGTTTCCACCACTGAACGTAAAAGACCATGTGCCAACTGAGGATCCACACCCTGACTCACTAGCTTCTGATAGTCCTCGAGTAAATCACCCGGCAATCCCTCGACTCGTTTCTGCATTTGGCTGCCTAACACGTCACCTACAACAACTCTCAGGTCTTCGATCTCTTGCCGTAAAGGACCTAATGTCTGTTCAGGATCTTTCTGGGATTCCCTCATTCGTTGAATTTCTTCTTTCATATCCTGTAAATGTTGCGTGACAGGATCTAGCACTGTTGCCACCTGCAACTGTTCCGAAAATGTCGGTTCATTTTTCATCTTTGGCTGCTCACCATTCGGTTTAGCTGGAAGCAAAGGCTTTTTCATGAGCGCCTTAAGGGAACGATCCAATGTCACGGCAGGTTGAGAACCTTCAGTCTGTGCAGACTGATCCACTGCAGCCGTGACTTCAATCACGGATTGACTCAGAAGACCAAACAGGCCCCCAGCTTTTTGTATTCGGCGCGAGGACACAATGACGGCATCCGGTCCCAGTTCAGCTTTGACTGCCTGAAGGGCTTCCTGTAGTGAAAGAGCTTCAAACCGTTTTAATTTCATGTGGCAACCTCACAACTTCAATGGCTTGAATTTTTGTTTTTGGATCTAACTCATTTGGCGACAACACGGCCAAGGCATGAATCCCTGGCGACACGAGTCGATACAACTGAGATCTGATCGACTGGGAACATAAAACAATTGGTTGATATCCCTGACTGACGACTCGCTCAATGGCCTGCCGCACAGCCACAATGACTTCATTGAAAAGATTAGGTGATAATCCCGGTTGTTCCACACCACTGGGCTTAATCGCTTCAGTTAACCGGCGGTCTAACATCGGGTCTAAACTCACAACGTGCACATACCCATCGGCATTGGCATATTGGGTGGAGATCGTTCTAGATAAATTTTGCCGGGCATATTCCGTCAGGGTGTCAGGATCTTTACTCACAGTGGTGTAATCCGCGACAGTCTCCAAAATCGTGCGTAAATCCCGTATGGAAACTCGTTCACGTAGAAGATTTCTTAAGATTCTCACCACAACTCCTAACGTTAATTGGGTGGGGATAAGCTCATCCACCACCTTGGGATACGTCTTAGCCAAGTTATCCAGCAAATTCTGGGCCTCTTGGCGACCCAGCAATTCATGCCCATTAGTTTTAATGAGTTCCGTTAAATGTGTTGCGATAATGGCCGGACCATCCACGACTGTATAGCCCTCCATTTGCGCCCGTTCTTTCTCAGTGGGTGCGATCCACACGGCCGGCAACCCAAAACAGGGATCCTGTCCAGGCTTGCCTTCTAATCCCTTTCTGGCATGTCCAGGATTGATAGCCAATAAATGCCTCGGAACCAATTCGCCTTTGGCTATTTGAATACCTTTGAGCAAAATACTGTATTCATGAGGTTTCAGCTGGAGGTTATCTCGAATATGCACCGAAGGCACCACGAAGCCCATATCTAAAGCCGTCTGCTTGCGAATGGCTCGAATACGCTCTAAGAGCTCACCGCCTTGCGCATGGTCGACAAACGGCACCAGACCGTACCCTACATGGAGTTCTAACAAATCAGGAGGCGCAACCGTATCCACAGATTCCGTGGCAGGGGCTTCGGATTTCTCAGGATGGGCAATTGCCCCTTTTTGAGGACTCGCCGCTTCCTCCAGCACAGTCTGCTTACGATTCCAAAGCACGTATGCGACACCAGCTGTCATGGCTCCAAGCAGCAAAAAGGCCAGATGAGGCAAGCCCGGCAATAACCCCAGAAAAACTAACATGGCTGCAACAGCGGCAACCAAATGGGGATTGAAAAAAATTTGCTCGGTTAAGTCCCGACCGAGACTCGTCGTCGTGGAAACCCTAGTGATAATGATACCGGCTGCAGTGGACATAATGAGCGCCGGAATTTGCGCTACAATAGCATCCCCGACCGTTAAGAGCGTAAACCGTTTAGCCGCCGCCACAACCGACATGTTATGCTCCATGACTCCGATCGTTAAGCCTCCTAGCACATTGATAAAGATTATCAACAGCGCAGCTACAGCATCGCCTCGAACGAATTTACTCGCACCATCCATCGAACCATAAAAATCAGCTTCTTGCGAGATCATTTCCCGTCGCTTCCGGGCTTCCGCTTCGTCAATAATTCCTGCATTGAGATCCGCATCAATACTCATTTGCCGGCCCGGCATCGCGTCTAACGTAAATCGCGCGGCGACTTCGGCGATACGCGTCGCACCCTTGGTAATCACCACAAAATTAATAATGACCAAGATAGAAAACACCACGATACCAACGGCAAAATTTCCGCCTACAACAAATTCACCAAAGACACGAATCACTTCTCCTGCTGCCGCCGGCCCTTCATTGCCATGCAACAAAATGGCTCTGGTCGAGGCAATATTCAACGCTAACCGGTATAGGGTCGTGAGTAGAACTATTGAAGGGAACACCGAAAACTCTGCAGGACGCCCTGAATGCATCGTGACGAGCAAAATTAACATTGCCAAGGTGATGCTAAACGACAAAAACAAATCCAGCATGAAGGAGGGGAGCGGCAGGAGCATCAGCAGCAGAAGACCGACGACACCGACTGGCAGCAGCACATCTCCATAGTGTGCTGGCATCATTTCATTTTTGAATCGTTCGCTATCAAACGCCATAAGTATCTCTAGCTAGCCTGTTCTTGTGGATTTCGTAGACGATAAACATAGGCCAACACCTCCGCCGCCGCTTGATAGAGCGCCGCAGGAATTTCTTGTCCTACCTTCGTGGCTTTAAATAAACCACGAGCCAGACTCCGATTTTCTAGTATCGGCACGCTCGAATGACGGGCAATTTGCTTGATCTTCTCGGCCATAAATCCAGCACCTTTGGCCACAACCACAGGCGCATCCATACTCGCCGTGTCATAGCGAAGAGCGACTGCCACGTGCGTCGGATTGGTAATCACAACATCGGCTTGTGGAACAGCTTGCAACATGCGCTGGCGCGACCGTTCCCGCTGCAAGCTCAATCGACGAGAGCGAATTTGCGGATCCCCTTCGACATCTTTCGATTCATCTTTCACTTCCTGCTTCGTCATTTTTAAATCTTCGGTGTGCTGCCACTTTTGGTAAATGAAATCGATAATGGCTAATATGAGTAACGCTCCGCCGACAGACCATACAATATTTTGTACCAAACCCCAGGTCTGGGAAATCGACCCGGATATTCCCAAAATGGGAAACTGGACAAGGTATTGGAGACCTTGGGACAGCACAAAGTAGATAATCCCGGCCACCATACTGATCTTGAGAATGGACTTGAGAAGTTCAGCGATGCCTTTCCAAGAAAACAGCCGTTTCACACCATTCATGGGATTTAATTTCGATGGTTTGGGCTTAATGCCTTCTTCAACCCATAAAAACCCTGTTTGCATAAGAATCGCCCCTAATGCCAAGACAGCGACAATCAAGACAAAAGGAATAAGAGGCACAAAGGCTTGATTGGTAATGTTGGTGAAGAGGATATGGATCGTCCGCTGATCAATCTGTAGCGTCCCTGCCTGCTCAAACCAGTAACGATAATGCCCGGAGAATTCTCGCAGAAATTGAGGAGCCCAGAGAGAAATGGCGCCAACGCCGCCGAGCAACACAAACAAGGGTGGCAGCTCGCGCGTCATGGGCACTTGCCCTTTTCGGCGCGCCTCGGCTAACTTTTTGCTAGTAGGTTGTTCAGATTTTTCTCCCCCGTCTTTGTTCTCAGCCATCGCCTAATCCCTGCAAAAGTTCCCAGAGAATAGTTTCCATTTCCAGCACGGATTGTTGAAACACCAACGCAATGAACGGCAATCCAAGCCCCAAGACGATAAGACCCACCGAAATAGTGATGGGGAAACTGGTCAGTAAAATATTCATTTGTGGTACAAGGCGTCCCAGAAGCCCCATGGTAATATGCACAAGGAACGTGGCCGCCATCACCGGTAACGCCAGCCGCATCCCAATGTCATAAGTCCGTTGCATTAATCCAGTGACATCAGGGAGAAGTGGCGCACTCAAATGAGCACCAAACGGAGGAATGAGCTGGAAGCTACTCCCTAACGCTAAGAGCACCAATAAGTGTCCGTCCACTTGAAAATATAAAAGAGTGGCCAGCACCGTCATCAGTTGACCAAAGACCGGTGTTTGGACCTGCGTGACCGGATCCAGAACATTGGCCATCGCAAATCCCACTTGAAATCCGAGAACATTTCCTGCCAGCTCGACCGCCGCCATGACCAACCGCATCGCCAACCCCAGTATCAATCCAACGAGTAATTCGGCCCCTACGGCCATCACCAAATATCCTGGCTCCAGCCAATTGGGATGAAGGGAAAATGTGACGACCGGGGTGAGAATCACGGAGACCGCTACGGCTAACCCAACTTTGATGCGCTGCGGGACTGTTCGACCTCCCAACAAAGGCAAGGCGGCCAAAATAGCCCCGGTTCGCACCAAGACCACAAGAAATTGCCACACCTGTTGCATTGCGATATCCCATTGCAACACCGGTTACATCATTTCGTTCAACGAAAAATCGTCAGGAGCAAGGGACAAGAGACGAGAAGAGATGTACCATCTGCTATTCTTTTTACTTTTCACTTTTCACTCCTCGCTTCTTACTGTCTTCACTGCGCCATCTGAGGAATTTGACCCCAAACACCGGTCATAAATCCCACAAGAATTTGTAGCATCCATGGGAACATGACTAACAACACAATGAACATGGTCATAATTTTTGGCAAAAAGGTCAGTGTCATTTCATTAATTTGAGTCATGGCTTGAAATATACTGACCATCAAGCCTACGACTAAACTCAGCCCCAACATCGGCCCCGCCACGAATAAAATCGTTTTAATCGCTTCCTGTCCTACAGCCATCACACCTTCGGGAGTCATGTCTTTATCCTTGTAAAAAGTGAAATGGGAGAAGTAAAAAAGTGACAGGTATTTGCTGTTCTTTCTTTACACTTTTTCCTTTTCCCTTCCACTCTCGTTATTATTGAAAACTGTTCATGAGTGAACCCACAACGAGAAACCACCCATCAGCCAGTACAAACAACACGAGCTTGAAGGGCAACGAAATCATGATTGGGGGGAGCATCATCATCCCCATAGACATCAAGGTACTTGCCACAATCATATCGATAACGAGAAAGGGTACATAAATTAAAAACCCAATCTGAAAAGCAGTTCGCAATTCGCTCGTCACAAATGCAGGCACCAGCACATGAAACGGGACATCTTTCACGGTCTGAGGGTCGGGAATTTTTCCCATACTCATAAACATGCCCAAGTCTTTTTCTCTCACTTGTTTCAACATAAACTCACGAATCGGCTCCATGGCCTTCTGCATCGCAACTTCTTGCGTCACCTGATTTTCTAAAAATGGATTCAGCGCTTCTGTTCGGACCTGTTCCCACACCGGCATCATGATGAAGAGCGTTAAGAATAAGGCCAATCCAATCATGACTTGATTGGGAGGCGCATGAATGGTCCCCAAGGCTTGCCGAAGAAGACCCAAAACAATCACGACTCGCGTAAAAGACGTCACCAGCATCAACAAAGCCGGTGCTAACGTTAAAACTGTCAGCATGAACAGAATGCGTATGCCAAAAGTCCATGGTTCGGTCGCATCTAAACCAGATACTTGCAAACTAATCGTGGGATCCTTTGTTCCTTGGGCAAATACATCGGTCACTGGACTCATCAAATCATTCATCAAGAACACAAAACAGAAAGTCAGGCCCCCTGTTCTTTTGGATAACCAAGCCTGCCTGAACGCATTCAAATGTTTCATGAGCATTTAGAGAGCCGAGTGGCAGAAGTGTGAGATAAAGACTCAGGCTCGCCCTTCCCTGAATTTTTCTGTGACCATTGACCTATCCATTCTCCAATACGACCGACCACAGGATCAGCTTGCACTCGCACCTGCATAGCTCGTTCCTTATCAGCGATCTTAGTCAACAAGATCATGTCCCTAGCAGTTGTGCCTAAGACTAAAACCTCACCAGCCACATCAACCAACATGATTTGTTTTCCCGTTCCGATTCGAAGACCGCCTAACACACGCATAAGAGGTTCGCCGCTCTTCCCGGCATGTTCTCCAAACATTCGCCGTACCCAAGCTAATCCGCCCAGCAGGATCAGTACAACTAAAGCTAAAGCTCCAGCCATTTTCAGTACTTCATGTGTAAAATCCATTTTTTCCTTTAGAGATAGAGCGTGGACCAGCTTACGTCCTTAAGTCTTTATCCAAGTTTATTCACCCGTTCCGTTGCACTAATCACATCCGTCAGACGAATGCCAAATTTTTCGTTGACCATGACGACTTCTCCCCGTGCCACAAGACGCTCATTCACCAATACCTCTAACGGCTCACCGGCTAACTTATCGAGTTCCACAATAGACCCTGGACCAAGCTGCAATAAATCTTTAATCAACATTCTGGTATTACCCAATTGCGCCGATAACACCAGCGGGATATCTAATATTCGATCAAGGTTTGAATTTTGCGGAGCCGACAATTCCGGGACAGCTGGAGGCGGGGGGGGAGGTGGCGGAGACGATACCTCCTCACCTTTTCCAGCCGCTTCCTGAGCCAGAGCCTCCATCATTTCCTTCTCGGCATCAAATGTATCCATATCTACATTGTCATCATCACTCATGAGTCATCTCCATATTTTCAGAATATTCCCGTTCTCATTGACCATATTGAGACCCCGTCTTACTCCGGAACCTCCATGACTTGGTGAATTTGGAAGGATTGCATCCCCTTTGATGTTCCTGGAAACCCGAGAAATTTTGGTACACCCTCCACTGTCGCAGTTAATGGCTGTGAGGTCGTTTGATTTAAAGTAATGACATCACCTTCTGAAAAATTCATAAAATCTTCGACCGACAATTCGGCTTCTCCCAACTTGATCGAGATATTGACTGGGGCTTCCTTGAGTCTGCTAGAAAATCGCTTAATCCACCCATGATCCAATTCATAAAAGTCACTTTGAAAGCTGACTTGCAACCGATCACGAATCGGTTCAAGCATGGCATAGGGAAGGCAGAGATGAAGATCTCCCACCGAATTGCCGAGTTCAATGCCTAAGGTCACGACAATTACGACATCCGCTGGCAGTACGATCGAGGCCAACTGAGGGTTCATTTCTGCCCGCACAGCTTTGATGGCCACTTTCTGAACCGGCTCCCAGGCTTTCTGTAGATCCCTCAACCCCATGGCCATCACCTTGCGCATCACCCGCTGTTCAATCAGAGTAAAGTCTTGTCCTTCAGGTTTGACATGAGTTTGCCCCGCTCCACCAAAAAAGTGATCCACAAGAAGATAGACGGTTGCGGCATCAGTCGCGACCATGGCAGTCCCTCGCAAAGGCTCCATAGAAATAATTTGAAGATAGGCAGGAACGGGAAGACGTTTCGTGAATTCCCCGAACTTTTGGACGGTTTGGTTGGTGATTGTCACTTCAACCGTTTTTCGCAAGATGTCACTCAGGGCTAAACGAAAAAGCCGAGAAAACTGCTGGTGAATAACATCCAAGGTCGGCATGCGACCTCGGATCACCCATTCCTGGTTTCCTAGATCGTAGGGAACGGGCCCGTCTTGAGGTTCTTCAGCCTCAGGCGCTTCAGTTTCAACATCCCCATCCGACACGCCACGAAGGAGGGCATCGACTTCATCTTGGCTAAGAATTTTTTCCATAAAATATATCGAATGGCAATCAAGTAAACGGTTCTATCCCTTTACACTCCTGCCTCATCACGACTCCTATTTCATGACTTCACTGGATAATAAAGTCCGTAAAGAACACATTGGAGATCTTACCCTTGCTCATCACTCCATTAACCCGCTTCATAATTTCTTCTCGAATTCTCCGCTTTCCATTCACAGTTCGTAATAGTTGCGACTCCTTGCTGCTTAACAAAACCAGCAAGGCATCTCGGATAGCTGGAACCTTATTTTGATAGTCAGTTTTTTCTTCCGGTCGATCTAATTCCAATTTTATGCTGACTTTGAGAAATCGAAGTTCATCTCGATCGGCCAAGTTCAACAAAAACGGATCAAGCTCCATTACTGGACCAGGTTCTTCAGCGTGCTCGTCATCATGTCCCGCTGAAGCATGCTTCTCCCCTTCTTCTTTCTTATCTCCGCCCATAAAATACCACGCGGCTCCCCCGCCACCACCAAGAAGCAGAACTCCAAC
This sequence comes from Nitrospirales bacterium, assembly GCA_965223295.1. GTDB lineage: Bacteria > Nitrospirota > Nitrospiria > Nitrospirales > UBA8639 > Nitrospira_E. The sequence continues at coordinate 1,210,437 of CBDCWC010000002.1, forward strand.
AAGACCTAACACCATCATTTTCTTTCCTGAGCCCGCTTTTACTGGCGCTTCTTCTGCGGCAGATTCGTCAGCCATACAATAACCTCACATGGAAAATTTTTATTGAGCCCAACACTCCTCTTACAAACTCAGCAACCTCTATGCCACTGAAAGTTGTCTGTTCACTGATGTGTTTCTGAACAACATTTTCCAGTAAAAATAGGGAGTTCGACTATCGCCTTCATGTATATTTCTCCTTTCGTTACAAAGGATTCGAAGTACGATTTCGTCAGTTTCCTGGCGTTTCGCTGGAAGCTTTGACGCTCTGAGCTCGATGAGTCCAACTGTCTTGTATGGGAAAAATATTCCTAGCGCCCCCTCATAATTTGATCAAAACGTCCGAAAAGCCCTCTATATTCAGAAAATTGTTAGACGGACATTTCACACAAAAAGAAGTCTTTCTAAGACCATGGACGGTTCTTACGCAGTCACCGCTGCGATCATTGAACAGATATCCCCTGCCAGAACGGCACTGCATCAACTGCTCACGCACATGGGACTCCGTGACATCTTCACTTCTGATAAGATCGGCCCTTGCTCGTCGACCGATCTCCTCTTTCAATATTCTTTGATCTTTGTCGGATGGCAGATGTGGGATGACATCAAATCCTCATTCCTCCATTCTCTTTATCAAACACCATCGGAAGACAAACCCAAAATTCTTCTCTTCCTCTCAAGCAACGACCCGCTCGATGTCCTTGAAGCTCTTCAAATGGGCATAGATGGGTATATCACCTACCCTTTTTCGCTTCATAATGTCCGCCAGAAAATTCATACTGTTCTTCCTCACCATAGGCTTCCAGAGGATTATGTTCCTGACTCAAATGCATGGGACCGTGCACCCCATAAAAAAACCCTCAGCCAGCAAACGCCAACTGAGGGTTTTTCATTGTAGAATAAACTGACAAACTATCGAGCGAGATTCACCAATTCCCCTAGCAAATCATTAGTGGTCGTGATAATTCGTGAATTGGCTTGAAATCCCCGCTGCATGGTAATCATATCCACGAGCTCATCACCTAAATCCACGTTTGACGTTTCCAACGTACTGGCGGAAACTTTCCCGAAGGAACCCGATCCCGGTGCTCCAACTAATGGGGTTCCGGAATCGCCGGATTGAATAAACAAGTTCCGTCCTATCGGCTGCAACCCATCTGGATTGATAAAACGGGTCAATGCCACTTGCCCAAGAGCCTGAGTCGTGCCGTTGGAAAACCGCCCGGTAATTACGCCATCTTCTCCAATAGAGGTTCCGGTAAGCGTTCCATTGGCAAAACCATCTTGAGACAAGGTTAAGAGGACGGATGGCGATCCTTGCTGTAACATACCATCTGTCCCGGTTCCCCCATCGGTGGTAATGCTGGTACCGAAATCAAACGCAATTTGTTGATCAGGCGTGGGAGCCGTTGGAAAAGTCGATCCTGCAGGACTGGTAAAATCAATACCAGTTCCACCAGCATTAAAATACGAAACAGCGCTCTCGGTATCTAGTAAACCTTCCCCGTTGAACACAAGCGTTCCCTGGGCAACAAGAGCGTTACCGGTAAGAGGATCGGAATTCCCTGCTGAAACGGTCACTTCGGTATCTTGAGCAATCGCACTGTAGGTCCATGTATTTGCCGCTGTTTTGGTAAAATACACTGTGAGGTCATGTCCCGTCCCTTGACTATCAAAGACTCGAATACCAGTACTAAATTGGGAGATCGCTGGATTTGAGGGATCTGCTAGAAGCTGCGCAGTCGTGGGTGCAGGACTAGCTGCAACTGAGTTAGATAACAAATTTCCGCTCATTTCCACTTCCGTGGTAGGTGACCCAGATTGTTGGGTTGTGGTAAGTACCATATCACCTAGCGTTCCTAAAATCGTTCCAGTGATGCCGTCTGCCTGGAAACCCTGAAGCCGTAAACCAGCAGGATTCACAATATTTCCATTTGAATCAATATTGAATTGTCCGGCTCGAGAAAAAAACGTGTTTCCTGCAGTATCTCTGATTTGAAAAAACCCGTCGCCATCAATGGCCAAATCTAGGGCATTCGAAGTTGTTTGAAGGGATCCCTGAGTAAAACTGGGATCGATACCTAGTACCCTTACCCCACGGCCTTCAACTAAAGCCGTACTAGTCCCACCACCGCCGATCGTCGCGCCAAACAAATCACCAAAAGAAACTGACCGGCTTTTGTACCCGACGGTCTGTGCATTGGCGATATTATTCCCGATTTCACTGAGTGCCCGACTCGTTGCATTAATTCCGCTTGTCGCTGCAAAAAATGCTGATGTAATGCCCATTGATCATGACTCCTTTGTTACGAGCATTTCGGACATCCATGTTCGGCATGCTGCTGGGGTTATTGAATCGAGATAATGTCCTGCTGTTTCAGTGCGTTTCCACTTTGAAGAACAATTGGGTTCTCTGCCTCAAACACAATGTTGGCGACAGGCTCACGCCCAAACGTAATGACCGGAACAACATTCTTTTTCAAATCTTCGGCTTTGACTCTAAACTGGTAAATTCCTTCGGGTACTCGGTTCCCGTTACCATCCAACCCATCCCACCGCACTTGGTTCGCCCCGGCATTCTGGAACTCTGTTGATTGAAGTCGCTGGATGACTTGATCATTGGCTCCCAAAATTTCAATTGTCACCAGGCTCGCATCTTCACTCAATGCATAAGATAGAACAGGTTGATCATCTTTACCGATACTGACCGTATCTCCCGGAGAAACCACGTTTCGTCCGATTAGATTCACTAAACTCAACTGTGTCCGTTGCGTATCCTGGACAATCAAGTCTTCAAGTAAGTCATTGGTGTTCGTGGTCTGTTCCAACGTAGAGAATTGCGCCAACTGTGCCACAAAATCCTCGTTTTCCACCGGATTCGTCGGATCTTGACTTTGCAATTGAGTCACTAGTAATCGCAGAAATACCTCAGATCCCAATTCCGACACCGCAGCTTGCACATTATCTTCTCCTGTGAGGGTAGAAGACGTCGTCGCTGATGCCGTAGTCGTCGATATCGGTGTGATCGGGTCCATATCCTTATACTCCTTTTTTTAGCTCATCGCTCTGCCTGTCTTTCATGCCACAAAATGTACTCCCGGCTTTTCCTGTTGGTAGGTAACAGCCTGTAAAGACCCTTGACTGTTTTCAGAATGGAACCTGCCTTCTCGTGGATCATGCGGCTGTGAAAAATGGTGAAACAGGTTCTCTTCATCTTGTGAACCTTCTTCGCGCACTTCAGCAGAAAATTCTTGCAGATCTAAATCGGCTTGCGCTAATTGGTTTTCCAGTTGAGGCACGAATTGAGCGGCAAGATTTCGTAGCACGGAATGGTCCATCACCAAACCCGCATAGACTTGACGGTGTTGAACTCCTACATCAATTTGCACCCGCTGATTTTCAGATAATTGAACATCCATTTGGAGTCGTTGCAGAACAGGCATTGGGAAAGCCGCTGTTCGTTCTTCTAATGCTCGCATTCTAACTCCTTGGCTCTGTGAAGACGTTGACTGCTGAAAGCCTGATTGTGATTGAGAAAAATTGTTCATGCTCATGCCGGCAGCACCCTGACCGCCGCTTGAATCTATTCCCACACTCTTGATTGATGGCTCTACGGCGCTTTGAACACGCTCTCCTTTCCCAAGCCATCCTTGTTCTGCCGCAAGATCAGCTGGAAGAGTCGAACGAGCATCAGTAACATGACTAATCGCCTCATGCGCACTTAATGAATTGCCGGAGAGCGGCCTTGTAGAAATTTTGTTTGCGAGAATTCGTTCGGTGAACCCGGCAGGTCCCTCAGACTCAATGGCCGTCACGGGAAGATTCTGATTCGGAAACCCAATTGGAGATCGCGCTGATTGCAGCAGTGGCGGTTTCTGCAATACGCCATTCGAAGGCTCATTTTGAAAAGCAGTCTTTTCAATCTGATCGACACTTTTCAGGAATTCCTTTACAGGCTGAACCAAAGTCCGTGACAGTGACTCCCCTTTTTCCTGAAACCCTAGAGTTGGCTGCTCACCGCTCTGTCCTTGTGGACTCTGCCGAGAGAGCACTCCAGGTTGAGGGACTTTGACTACAGATGCCTGTTGTGTGGTGACTCCCGCATCAAACTCTTTAGATACAGGAAGTTGCACTTTTTCTAGAGCCACGGCTCCACGTCCAAGATCCTGTTTCACAAAGCTCGTGGGTTGCTGCTCTTTTAGAAGTGGAACCTGCCACTCATGAATCAATTGATTTTCTGGAGCATGCACACCTTGTGGTAACTTGAGAGGGTTGACTGATAAAGATGTCGGCAAAAAAACAGGACGTTGAACGCCAACATGATGCGATTCCCGCAGATCTGAAAACACGACAGTGGGTACTGTTGTTTGATGAGGAATAGTCAAACCTGGCAGCGATTCCGAATGAGCCGTTTGGGAAATCAGTGCTTCAGAAAGAATCTCTTTCCCGGCTGCCTGAGGTGCACTCACCACCAGTTCCCCCGCACCGGATTGGACTAATTGCCCGAGATGAAGAATATCTTCTTGTGTCAAACGGTCTTGAGGTTTTCCGTCTCGTTGAATGTCTTTCGATACAAACGTCTGTAATTGCTTTAAAAAGGCCGGGGCCTCAATGGGTGAACTCGGAGAGTTGACAAGAGTTGATGGAATTTCGTGGCCAGATATTTTCGATTGCTCCTGAGGCGTTTTCGCTAGCGGGTCCTGAGTTGGCTGGATTCCTTCAAAAGCATTTGCGCCGGTTGGATGACCACCAAGTATGGGGAGAAAAACACTCATCTCTTATTTTTGAGGTTTGGTATTCACGCGACGATTGAGTTTAATTTCACGGTATTTCCGAAGGCCTTCAGAGAGCCTGGCTGCTTTCTTCGGTTTGACACCTGCCAATATTCCGGCCGCTTTCTTGTTTTTAATCCCCGCAAGAATATCTAAGGCGAGATCTTCCCGCATTTGTTCAATTCGTAAAGCCCCTTCTTCAGGATCCATCGACTCATAAATTTTGAGTAAATGGACCAACGCCGGATCTTGTTCCAAATACCGCCGCTGTTCTTCATCCAGGGCCGAAGCCTCTTTATCCAACCGTTTGGCTTCTTTCGCCTGCCGTGCGGCCAGGGCCTCGATATCCCGCTGCAAGGCTTGAACCTGTTCTTCGCGAAGCTGCAATCTACGTTCCCGTTCCTCGACCGCCTTCAGCCTGGCCTGAAGCTCTTCAAGAAGCGTGGCTTCTTCGCTGAGTGGCTCATCTAAGAAATCCTCTTCAACATGTTGATTTTCATGTGAATCACTGGAAGTTTTTTCCGTCGTGGCTTGAACAGACCACACCGCCGTCGCCGACAAAACCAGGACGACAAACCACCAGGGAATGATGCGTGGACTAGGCAACATTGTACTACTAGGTCATTTCTTCAAGGTTAGATGTCGCAAACACATGAGAAGACAAGTCTTCCTGAATACGTTGTTCCTGTGCCGCCATTTTCTGTAAAACCGCTGCCTCCTTTTTTGCAATTACGAGCTCAACAACTCGTCTGGCATGGTAGGCCTGTTTCAGTTTTTCGCGCAGTTCCGAAAGAGTTTCTTCTATTTGATTGATCTGTTTCGTCCGTTCTTCCATTCCGGTTCCAAGTTGATCCAACCACCGATAACGCTCTTCCGCGGATAAGGAATCAACTCCGGCCTGGATACATTCTTCAAGTTCTATGACAATTTTTTCCATATCCCGACTCAACGCCTGACGCTTGGCAAGCTCCTGGCTTTTTTCCCATTCAGCCAGGACCACTCTTTCCCGAGCCAGATCTTCAACCTGTTGTCTAAATTTCAGCAGAGTTGTCCAGTTCATTTAGTTGCTCCGTTCTTTCCGGCAAGATTCCGACTCTGTGCCGCTAAGACTTCAAGGTTTTGGATACTTGCCGCTAAACTCACAGCTGTTTCCCGAGGTTGTCTAAGATAGTCATCAATCGGATCTTTCATCCTGATTGCCGAATCAAGTCGCATATTGGCTCCTGGCTGATACGCCCCCAAATTGATTAGATCTTCGGAATTACGGTATTCCGCCATCGATCGAATAATCGTTTTGGCTGCCTCTGCATGAGAGTCCGAGACGATATCTGACATCACTCGGCTAAGACTTTGCAGTACATCGATGGCTGGAAAATGTCCCTGCATCGCTAATTGCCGTGACAGCACAATATGACCATCTAAGATAGACCTCATAGCATCAACAACAGGATCATTGAGGTCATCACCATCCACAAGTACGGTATACAAACCAGTGATAGATCCTTTTTCTAATGTCCCTACCCGTTCTAACACCTGTGGAAACAGTGTAAACACGGAAGGGGGGTAGCCTTTGGTCGTGGGCGGTTCACCTGCGGCCAAGCCTACTTCTCGCTGGGCATGCGCCAAACGCGTGAGGGAATCGACCAGTAAGAGAACCTGGTTGCCTTGATCTCGAAAATATTCGGCAATTGCCGTCGCCACAAACACCGCACGTACGCGAACTAATGGCGATTGATCAGATGTGGCTACAACCGCGACAGACCGTCGCAGACTCTCTGCTCCCAAATCCCGTTCTAAGAACTCTTTCACCTCGCGTCCGCGCTCACCGACTAAAGCAATGACATTGACATCTGCTTTCGTGTGACGACACAACATGCCCATTAACACACTTTTCCCCACGCCGCTTCCTGCAAAAATCCCCATTTTTTGTCCCACGCCACAGGTCAATAAGGCATTAATCGCCTGGACTCCGAGATCCATGGGCTCGGTAATTCGTTTGCGCCGTAAGGGCTCCGGAGCCGAGGCATATAACGCGTAACGTTGACTACGAGGAAGTGATCCCTTGCCGTCTACGGGTTGTCCTAAACCATCAACAACTCGACCTAGAAGATGTGGCCCAACGAGCAATCGTGGGGAACTAGGGTCATAACGAATTAAATCTCCTGCACCAATTCCCCGAACCGGTCCAAACGGCATCACGACAACTCGTTGCTCTCGAAACCCAATGACCTCTCCTTCTAAAACTGATTCCCGTCTCTGACTGAAAATATGACACCGTTGCCCTACAGAAGCCCCTAACCCCGTAGCCTCTAATGTGAGGCCCACGGCTTTGACCACACGCCCGGTCACGGCGACGACGGAAAGCTCATCAAGACGTTGCTGTATGCTGGCCAGGCTCACAAGGAGGAAATCTCCAGACCAAATTCGGAGGCAATTGTCTCTAACTGCTGCTGAAGACGGGCATCCAACTGCAGAGACGGTTGCTCAACTAAACAGCCTCCCCGCTCCACAGATTCATCCGCTTCTATAACCAAATGGTCTCCTTCAACAAATTCAGCTCTTAATTGTTCATGAAGTGAATCCAACGATTCTATATCGTGAGGATTGACCTTCAACGTCACAAGGCTCTTATTCACAAGAAGTTCAAGAATCTGGCGCACCTGCCTCACCAGAAACTCCTTGTCCGTCTCCACTTCTCGAAGAATAATCTTCTGAGAAATAGCAAGCGCAACTTCCACAATATCTCTGTCCTGCTCTTCAAGAGCTGAGACGCGTGCTCGGCCAATCTCATTTGCCAGATAAATCGCGCGTTTGAGTTCTTCTTCAACTTTGGCCTGACATTGCGACCGCCCCTCTTCAATACCTTTCTGCCGTCCCTGTTCAAAGGCCTGATGTTGTAGAGCGGAACAATCATGTCGCTGATCTTCCTCGTCTTGAAGTTTCGTTCCGTTGGGAACCAGTTCCGCCATTTGAAATGTCTGTACTCGATGACTACGTTCCATAACCAGCAAACCTTAGACCATCTGCTCCTCGCCTTTTCCTCCAATGGCCACCCGTCCTTCACTGGCCAAGCGCTGTACAGTCTTAATAATATTTTGCTGTGCCGACTCCACATCACTGAGCTTGACTGGGCCTCTGGTTTCCATATCTTCTTTCAAGGATTCTGCCGCACGGCTCGACATATTCTTCATAAATTGATCACGCAATGGCCCATCAACTGGCTTTAAGGCCAACAGTAACTCCTCTTTGCTCACTTCGCGCAACAATTCCTGCATACCTCTGTCATCAACTTTATCCAGATCTTCGAAGACGAACATTTTCCCGCGTATTTCTTCAGCCACATCTGGATCTTTTGTTTCCAAGGCGGTGAAAATCTCGCCTTCCACGTTACGCTTTACAGAATTCAAAATTTCCGCGACCAATCCCGTGCCACCAACCGGAATCGCATTTTTAGAAGCTCCCAGACGCAATTCTTCTTGAAGCACCCCATTCAATTCATCCACCATATTGGGTGACACTTCTTCAGTAGTCGCCAGACGATAAATAATGGCATCCCTCTTCTGGGCAGGGAGTAACGATAAAATTTGGCCAGCCTGATCAGATTCTAAATTTGCCAAAATCAACGCCCCCGTTTGCGGATGTTCATAGGTCAGCAAATTAGTAATTGACACGGCATCTAGTGACTTTAGCGTCTCAAAGCCGGCGTTATCTGAATTATTGAGAGAACTTAAGATACGGCGTGCCTTATCTTTTCCCAAGGCCGCGTTAAGAATCTTTGCTAGATAGGCTTTTCCTTCCACGCTCAAACCTGAGGTTCCGGCCAACTGCATATATTCTTTTAGAACATAACGATGTTCATCTTGACCTACATTCACGAGAGCTCCTAAATAGGCACCGATTTGCCGAATGTCTTTTTGATCTAAGACCTTTAAGACTTCTACTGCGGAGTCTTCCCCAATGGCCAGCAATAAAATTGCGGCCTTTTCATACCCGGATAAATGTTCACTCACGAATTAAGCCTTTTGCTCTTGCTCTTCTTTGATCCACGTTCGAATCACTTGAGCTGCTGTGGCAGGGTTTTCAGCCGCCAGTCTAAGGGCTTGTTCTTGCGGAGTTTCAGTGACCTCTGCCTCATACTCTGTAACTGTGGCTGGCAACCCAGCCTGCGGCAGCGCCACCGGCTCAGCTGATGGTTTGGTTAAATTGAGAGCCATCGGACGAACGACAAACCATAAAACCATCACACCCAAAAAGAAAAATAAGACTGGCTTCAAGAATCCTCCCCAGGTCGCTAGAAAAGACTGGACACTCGCAGTCATTCCCTCTTCGCCTTCCTGAACCGCTGGGACCTCAAAGGGCACATTAACCATTTCAATTTGATCTCCACGCTCTTCAGAAAATCCCACCGCTTTTTTCACAATTTGTATAAGATTTTGAATTTCTTGTTCGGAACGAGGGACATAGGTTGTATCTTCAGTCGAATTGTCTTCCTGGGTTTCCGCGCCGTCTGCAATCTCATATGTCCCATCTACGAGGACCGCTACACTTAACCGTTGAATCGCACCAGTGGGCTCAATAATTTTGCTCACCTTTCGATTCACTTCATAATTGAGAGTCTCATTCTTTCTCTTTGCTTCCTTAGGGCCCGAGCCTCCTGTCGCCTTAAGATCGTTTGGCACATTACTTCGAACACCCGGCACACCTGCCCTTGCACCCTGCTCTGTCACTTTTTCCTGGCTCCGGTTTTCACTTCGCACCACTTGGCTATTCGGATCAAAGCTCTCTTCGGTTATTTCGATTTGCCGGAATTCCAAAGGAGCTGTTACCCGTACGACCGATTTATCACGCCCTAAGACTTGATCCAACATCGTCTGTACCCGTTGCTCTAAATCACGTTCAACACGACGCTGTGTGGCAATCTGTGTGGCCGTCAATTGAGCATCTTCATCTGCCGAATTTTGACTCAGTACCTTTCCATGATTATCAACAACCGTGACCTGGCCAGGCTCCAATCCTTCCACGCTACTCGCCACTAAATGAACAATTCCCTGCACCTGTGCTCCGCCTAAGGTATTCCCTCGATTCAATGTCAGCACCACCGCGGCTTGCGCAGGCTTTTGCTCAGAAGCAAATAGACGTTTTTCTGGAATAACCAGATGCACCCGCACTCGCTCGACTTGCGAGATCTGACTAATCGTACGAGCTAGTTCCCCTTGAAGCGCACGACGGTAATTCATTTGTTGGGTAAACGGTGTAACACCCAGACCAGTTCGATCAAAAATTTCAAAGCCCACTCCTGCAGATTCAGGCAGCCCCACCGAGGCTAACTGCAGTCGTAATTCATGTACCCGTTCTGCGGGAACCTTGATAGTGTTTCCTCCTTCTCCCAGCTCATAGGTGACACTTTGCTTGCCTAACTCTTGAATGATGGCCCGAGCGTCATCCGCCTCTAACTGAGAAAATAGCACCACAAGCTCCGGCTCTTTTCCAAGGAGCATCAACATGGGAATTGTTGCAAGCGCCAACGCCAACACCACAACAACACCAAAGCGTTGTCCAAGAGTTAAGGCCTGAAAATTGTTGATGAGACTATCTGGAAATGTCGCCATATACCCTGAACATTTGAGAAGGGTTTATCTTGCTATTTGCACGCAGTCCACAATACGGTTCATCCTTCAACATTAACTAGACTTGCATTCGCATCACTTCTTGATAGGCTTCAACCATCTTGTTTCTGACTTGCATCAGCAACCGAAAGGACAGACCAGCTTTTTCTCCAGCGATGACCGCTTGGTGAATATTGACGTTTTCTCCTCTTGCCACGGCTTCCTCTAAGTGCCCGGCTTCATGTTGCATGGCATTCACGGATTCCACCGCATTTTTCAAGATGTCCCCAAACCCTGGGCCCGCACCAGAAGTTGGTTTGACGGGCGTACTTCCAAATGGCTCGGCAATAGGTTCAATGCTCCGAAGGGTGGAATAGTCCATCTCAACATTCCTTTCGTTCGTTGACACAAGTATCTATCGACCCATCTCCAATGCGCGCAACGTCATGGTTTTCCCCGTCTCCATCACTGCGAGATTGGCTTCATAGGCCCTTGTTGCTGAAATAAGATTCACCATTTCTTCAATGGGGTTCACATTAGGCAAATGCAGAAATCCTTTGGCATCTGCATCCGGATGATCTGGATCGTAAATCGTCCGCAATGGCCGGGAGTCCTGAATAATATCTGTGACTCGAACCCCAGCAGGTTCCAACGGATCACCAAAGGCGCTTGAAAAAACCGAATGAAACGGAGTTTGGGTCGAGGTTGTTTGAAAGACCACATCTCTTCGAATATATGGCCCTCCATTAGGTGACCGTGTGGACTCGGCGTTGGCCAAATTGGTGGCGATGATATTTAACCGTTGCCGCTGGGAATCTAATGCCGATCCTACGACAGCAAAAACTCGATCAAGATTCATATTTTTCCCCTTTCAGAAATAGGAAAACGTATCATCCCTCGCGTGCCCTCGTTTCAGAGCCTCTGTTCTTCGGTCGCTTCACGCCGACTCCTCACACATCACCGGTATCATCGCCCTTCATCAATGGCCCGCTTCCAACCTTCAAATCGGCCATCCAAAAATTGGTTGACTGCCATGTATAGAATGGTATTTTCCGCCATTAACGTCATTTCTTTTTCCAAATTCACGGTGTTTTCATCAATGCCAGCTCCAGCATCTTCCTTGATCGTATGGTGAAAAATTCCGCTGCTATCTTGGCCAAGCCCCATATGACGAGGATGTGTCGTGACAGACCCAAGGGGACCCTGTCCTCGAAGGACAGCCGAAAACGTTTCAGAAAATGGTAACTGCCTGGCTTTGTAGCCTGGCGTTTCTTCGTTGGCCATATTGGAAGCAATAGTTTCATGAACAGCGCTCCGCACATCTAGAGCTCGTTCAAATAAATGCGTTCCTGCATCCCAAGGAGAAATCATCATTGGGTTCATCCTTCACATGGTTTCATACGATAAAACTTGTGATTCCGGCGTCTTCCCATTAAACAGCAAGCATCCACACCCCGACCTAAAATCCTTCTCAAACACCCAGTGGCAGTCCACCATTTAACTCCCGATATTCCCGCAATTTATTGCGCAACGTCCGGATACTAATCCCCAACGTCTTCGCTGCATGCGTTCGATTACTATTATGATGTTCTAACGTCCTCAAGATCAGATCGCGCTCCATTTCCCAAATCGTACCGGTGGGTGCCTGGGCCGCTCCCGAAGTTAATGTCGGTTCATCAAACTTGAAATGATGGACTTGCAATGGCCCATTGTCTGCAAGGAGGACACCTCGCTCAATGACATTCTCCAATTCACGAACATTGCCTCGCCACGGACGACTTTTTAGATACATCATGGCTTCATCAGAAATTCCATGCCAGGTACGATTGTTCCGGCGAAACGATCGAATAGCGAATTGTTCAGCCAACAATTGAATATCTTCCGGCCGATCCCGGAGCGGAGGGAGGGTGAACGGCATGACGCTCAGCCGGTAATACACGTCTTCCCGAAACCGACCGGCTTGCACTTCTTGCGCAAGGTTCCGATTGGTGGTCACAATCACTCGTACATCGACTTGAATAGGCTGTCTCGACCCCAGACGGTCAACCTCCCGTTCTTGAAGAACACGAAGGAGTTTCGCTTGCAGCCCTAAACTCATCTCGCCAATTTCATCCAGCAACAACGTACCCTGGTGAGCTAATTCAAACTTCCCTGCCCGCCTGGCCAATGCCCCCGTAAATGCGCCTTTTTCATAACCAAACAACTCACTCTCCAATAGACCTTCAGGCAATGCGGCACAGTTAATCGCCACAAATGGCTGATGCGCACGTTGACTCTTTTGATGAATATGGCGAGCTAACACTTCCTTGCCGGTTCCACTTTCTCCTTGAATCAAAATGGTGGCTGTACTGCTCGACACCATATCCAACATTTTTAATGTTTGCAGCACCTTCGGATCTCGCGTAAGGAATCCCTCACGCCCATCACTTGGACTTGAAGTCGGAATAGTGCCATCGGGAGCCAGACCTTGGTCACTACGATCATCATCCAGTTGTTGAATGAGTTTTTCCAAACGATCAAAAGGAAATGGTTTTTGAAGATAATCTGTCGCCCCATGTTTCAGAGCTTCAACAGCCACATCCACGCCCCCATAAGCTGTCATAACCACAACCGGCATATGATATCCCTGGGTACGGACTTCCCGTAAAAACTCCATGCCTCCTTTCCCAGGCAAGCTCAAATCAGTGAGCACGAGCCACGGAGCATCTCGCTCAACATGCTCTAAGCCCTCATGACCATCTCTTGCAATGGTGACCTCATAACCATGCTGACTCAGAACTTTCCTCAAAGCCGTTTGCAACTGCTCATCATCTTCCACAACCAAGATGCCCCTGCTCAGCCCACTCTCGGTATCTAACATGCCATTCTCCTTTAGAGAGGAAAAAAGAGATCGACAGTCGTCCCTTTTCCTTGTTGACTCGTGATATCGATCAAACCTTGATGAATATGAACCACGTGCTTCACAATTGAAAGACCCAGGCCCGTCCCTCCTTTTCGCCTGGAATAAAATGGATGAAACATGTGCGAGATTTCTTCCTCGGACATTCCACAACCATAATCTCGAATTCGAAGGAGCATGCCCTCCTGAGATTGTTGCTGTCCCTCCCTCATGCAAAGTCGCGATTCATTTCGGCAATCAATTTCGATCGTACGACCTGACTCTGATGCCTGAATCGCATTCATCAGCAGGTTCAGGAACGCTTGTTTCAATAAGGATTCCTGGCCATACATGATCGCTTGATGGGTTGTTTGATGACGTTGAATCGTAAGATTTTTCTTTTGGAGCGGATACATAGCCAATAACTCCACATCGTCGAGCAACGCCAAAAGATCCACACAATCCCGCTGTGCATAAATGGGAGCGCTGAACACCAACATATTGGAGACCAACTGATCCAACGATCGCACAGCCTGAATACAATGCGCCGCCATTTCTTGACGCTCATCGTCCGTACAGTAATTACGACCTAACAATGTGGCGAACCATTCAATACTAGACAATGGATTTCGAATATCATGAGCGAGCTGTCCCACCTTTTCGCCCAAACTGACTAATCGTTGGTGATGTTCCTCGTCTCGAGACCCAATCTTCTGAGGGCTATTCGTATGACCATTAGCCCTGTGCACAGATAGATTTAATGAAGGACTGCGAAGGGCTGAAGCGGCCCTTTCCTGGCTCGGAGCCTGCCTTTCTTGTTCTGCTATTCCATCCATCGCAGGAATGGCAGGTACTCTAGTTCCCTTCATTGCCCTCCCCTTACTTGTGGTGCTCCTTTAAGAGAAAATTCATCGAGAATGGCACTGGCAGCAGCGCGAATCGTATTTTCAAAGTCGGGAGCTCGTGTCTCCAATTGTTTCACTTCCGCCAATAGCTTTTGAGCTTCACCTGCCTGTCCTTGATACTCCAATGAAAGTCCCCACCTATATTTTGCCCAAGCTTTTAATGCCACAGGTGCGTGAGAGGAAAGCACTTGATCGTAAAGGGGTTCGGCATCTGCATAGTCTCCCTCATCAAAGAGAAAATCTCCCAGCCGAACCACCTCCGCCATATCCATAGGGTCAAGCGCCACGACCTTCTTGAGATCTTGAAGAGCAAGATCTCTCTTGCCAGATTTTTGATAGGCATGGGCCCGCTTTCTGAGAACAAATCGTCGTCGGTCTTTGTCCTCAGTGTAGTCCAGCACATCCGATAACTCCTGAATCGCTTGGATATAGTTTTCGCTTGCCAAAGATTCCATTCCTAACAGCGTGGATACATCTGCCCGCCACTGGCCTTGAGGATACCTATGGAGATACGCTTCACCAGCTTCACGAACCAGCCGGGTCTTTCCCTGAGTATTCGCGATAAACACTTTTTGAGCGAAGATTTCCTCGCGAAGAGGACTGTCCGGATATTCTTTCAACAATTGGTCATACCAACGCATCGCTTTGGATGGCAGATTGACTTCTTGGTAGGCCTGCGCGACGACTTTCACCCGTTCACGCTGTAAAGGAACTAAATGAAAGGCCTCTTCTTGGTCTTCATAAAATTTGAGTAATGCGACCCAGTCTTTTTGATCAGAGAAGACTTGAAGCTGTTTATCTAAGATCTCACTCAACCGTTGTTGCGCTTCTTCACGCCATGAATCGGAATTGGCCACCACCGCAAGATGCGTAAAAGATTGGATAGCGGCTGGCGTATCTCCCAACTGATCATAGCCACGCCCCAACCACACCAAACTTTCTTCGACTAAATCGGGTTCTGGCGATTGACTCAAGATTCGGGCTGTTTCGACGACACTATCCCAGGATAGGGACACATAAATTTCTAAATCATCCAATCGCTCATATACATCTCCCCATTCCTCTTTTGAATGCTCTTCGGATAGGAATTTTACAACCCATCTTGTGAGAGCTGCTTGCCCGCGACGCCCGGCTTCTTGTTTCGGAAAACGTAAATGAGCTTGTTCAGCAAACCAGAGAGAAAGAAATTCATGACCATCTTCTAACAATTTTTCCGCAATACGATTTAGAGCATGCCCGGCTATTTCCTGATCTGGATGAAGATTCGCTGTGCTCAAAAACCGAGAAATAGCCTTCTGAGGATCGCCGATCGCTAACTCCGTCAATCCAAAATAATACGATGAATGCTCAGATTTTCGAATGAGTTCTGGTTGTTCAGCTTCAACCACTCGATACCAGTAATAGGCTTGCTTCCAAGCTTTGGACATGGCCGTGGCATCAGCCAAACCCAATGCCCCCCGCAGTCGGTGAGCTTCCCATTTTGGCTCCTCCACCACCCGTCGTAGAATGAGGGCCGCTTCCAGATATTGTTGATTTTTCAAATATCCCAAGCCCGCTTCGACCATGACTCCTCCCGCTAGAGGATGCTCCGGATAATTGGCGAGAAATTCTGCAAACAACCCGCTGGCTTCAGAATGCCATCCCGCATCCCAATAGAGTTGCCCCATCGAACAGAGAGCCCAAGGAACATACGCACTGTCCGGCTGCTGGATTTTTATCGCTTGGAGACGATCAATTTGAGTCAAAAATTCTTTTCCTTTTTCATCTGATTGATCGGGAAGTGATGCGAGTATCCACTGCGTCCCTTCCGCAAACACGCCTTCCTGGTGTTCCGAAAGATAAGTAGCAAACAACTCCCTGGCTTCCAAAAGAGCGCCTCTTTGAATCGCCTTCTGGCCTTGATGCACCAAAGTTGGCATAACCATGTCTCGCGGATATTGCCAAGGGAAATCCGAACAAGCCTTACCAGCAGCCACGCTTGGGCAGAGAACCGCCACACAGACAATCCAGAAAATACCTCTCACGTTTCGCACGTTCTCCAACCTCAAAGAGGTATTCAGCAAAAAACAGACCCGAGAATTTCTTACCGACCTTCAACAAATTGGAAAAGAAAGTACTTGAAAAATAGGCAGATTTTGGCCGATGTGGATAGCTGGGAAGAAACTGCCGACGTCAAGGGCTTGACGGCAGGGTCAAAATTTTTGGCTAGTCAACGAGATGTCGATGAGGACGAACAGGAGAGGGGCGGAGCGTGAGTTATCAGGCATCCACAAGATTTTCAGGGGGTGTGGCACGCTGAGCCACAACTTCAGCAAGCGATTTCTTTTTCAATTTTTCAATGAGTGTCGTGCGATTGATTTGAAGAAGACGGGCAGCTTTACTCTTGACCCAATTCGTTCGCTCCAGGGCTTCGAGAATTAATCGATTTTCAAATTCTTCGACTGCACGGGAAAGATCGAGGCCACCAATCGGAATAGCAGCAGGCACAGTAGGGAGTTGGTCAGATGGAAGGCGACGAATTTTTTCTGGCAAATCTGCAGGCTCAAGCAGGCCTCGACGCTTCAGAATGGCAATTCGCTCCACGATATTTCCAATTTCCCGAACATTACCCGGCCAAGGATACTCACAGAGCAACGCCATGGCCTCATCAGACACACCCGTGATCTCGGCTTGCCGACGTTCATTGAACATCGCAATAAAATGTTGCAGCAAGAGTGGAATATCCTCAACGCGTTGACGCAACGGCGGAACCAGAACAGGCACCACATTCAACCGGTAAAAAAGATCTTCCCTAAATTGTTTAGCCGCCACCAAACTTTCAAGATCTTGATTCGTCGCGGCAATCACTCTGGCATCAGATTTATAGGTTCGGGTTCCTCCGACTCGTTCGAATGTCCGTTCCTGTAACACTCGAAGCAGTTTGACTTGAAGAGGAGGACTCAAATCCCCGATTTCATCTAGAAAAATGGTTCCTCCTGTGGCTAACTCAAATCGTCCAACTCGAGAAGCCACGGCTCCGGTAAATGCTCCTTTTTCATGGCCGAATAATTCACTCTCCAAAAGCGCTTCAGGAATGGCACCGCAATTCACAGGAATTAAATTCCCCTGTCGCCTCGTGCTATTACTATGAATGGTTTGCGCAATGAGTTCCTTACCAGTTCCACTCTCCCCTAAAATAAGGACCGTACTGTCCGTATCTGCCACACAACTAATGAGCTGAAAGACTTCTTTCATGACCTGACTGGAGCTGACTAATTTACCTAGGCTGAATTGCCCTTTCACCGTTTTCTTCAGTTCAGTATTTTCATCTTGAAGCGATTTTACCCGCAGCGCGCTGGCCATCGTGGCACTCAACACATCGACAGAAAATGGTTTGGAGAGAAAATCAAAGGCTCCAGCTTTAATGGCATTCACCGCCATTTCCACGGATCCGTAACCGGTCATCACGATCGTGACCGGACGGGTTGGTAATTGATTAATTCGTTCCACGAGCTCTATGCCATTGATGTCTGGCAGCATGACATCGGTCAACACCACATCAAACGGTAATGACTCAACCAAAGGCAAGGCTTGGCTGCCAGACTCCGCTTCAGTCACCTCATGCCCCTCATCTTCCAATTGAAGCTTGATGGTTTCTCGCACATCCTGCTCATCTTCAACCAATAGAATTTTGGCACTTGGTCTACTAGTTGGGGATTCAGCTGACTCTAACGCTTTCATAAGGTAGCCTCCCTTATCATTCTGACAGTCGCCTATTGCATGTAAATAGACCTCGAATGCACGACACCCAAGGCCATTGCTACCCCATTTCCTTCAAGAGGTCAAGTCGAAAACAGGTATTTCTTTTATTCTTTCCTCAGGTTCCAACTTGAAAACTGGTACATACAATTGATTTGAATCACTTTCTCCTCAAGAACGGAGCCCTTGTCCATAGAACAAAAGCAACTCGACTTAAGGGCCCCTCTAAAAACTATCCTTTTTCCCGAAGGCGGCGTCAGCGACGTGCTCAAATCCTCATGTATTGGCCCATACACTGAGGTTTTCCGCGCGCCGGCTCCTTGCCGCCATCAGAAAAAATCGTCAGCTTTTAGAGGGGGCTTAAGAAATTCCGAGAAATGACCGAAACATTCGATGAGCCTCAACACATCGAGAACACATGAGAAACGACGAACATACCATGGACGCGCCGCAACTCCCAGAGCCCTCTTCAATGCCAATTTTTATCCTGTTTGATACACAAACAGGCTATCTCTACGGTCATCTCTTTGCCACTGGACCAGAAGATCCATTTCTCCAGGAAGTCATACAATGGTGGAGTCAATACTGCTCTAATACTCCCATCGGCGTTGATTATCCTGGCCTCACAAAAGAACCTCAACCAACAACAAGTTCGTCTTCTAACTAAGGCAATTCCGCCCAAATCGCCAATCCTGACCGAAACACCAATTTGCGGTCTGGGAGGTGTAAGATGACCACATTGTCATTGATCTGAATCTCGTAGTCCCGTGTCGCTACAGGTAAATCTGTCGAAAAAAATCCGCCTGTGATTGCTGAAAATGCCACGGCACGTCGATTCGTCACAAAGAGTGCCACATGATCCTCTATAGCAAAATCCAGTACCATCTCTCCAGCACCCCAAAATTCACGCCTCCATCGCGCCTGCTCACTCACGAATCCATAAACGGAATCTTGCCCTTGAACAACCACCATTCGAGGCATCACCGTCGATGCAAGGATCTGTTCACTAGCGGCCACTCGCAGTTCCACCCAGAGTTGCCGCCCACCTGAAAATCCCAATAACCGAGTCGACGTCTGCACAAATCCCGTGACACCTTTAGCTTGAGTCTGAAAGATTTTTTCCCCAGCAGCCAGTGGTTTCCTGGCGATACCTTCCCCCGGCGTCATTGCAAAAATCTGACGCCGATCAGTTGTGATACTGACCTCGTCAGTGACAACCTCTAGCGCTAGCCCCTCCCCAAACCATCCTGTACTGCTTAAGATAACCCAGAGAAGAGTCCAGAAAAATTTCTTCGTTAACCCAACAATACAACTTCTCATCATTACCGATAATCCCAGGGAACGCCCCGTTCTCCATGCATAATGGGCCCTAAAATGGATTGCATCAGCTCCGTCCCATTCCCCTGTGATGCCCATAGGCCGGTCAAACTGATCAAAAAGTCATATTCTTCACGATCTGGGAACCGAAGATAATACAGGCCAACGGAGAAACAACGGCAAGGGTTCTGATAGAGAGCCACCACATCCAACTCCGCTGTTTTACCTGTACGAAAATCATGATACCAACGAGAGCCGACTGTCACCCCTCCTGGCAGCCGCATACCGCCCCCTGCCGTCAAATAGAGAATTTTTTCTGCCGGGAGCAGCACCTCGTTGAAGGAGATGGGATTCCACACATCTCCACGTCTAGTTTGACGCCCTGTTTTGGCATAGCGTTGTCCAACCAAGAGGTACCAGGCTTGATGTCCTTGAATAAGCCCATCAATGTTCAATTGCCTCATTTTTTTCTTCTTGTGATCAACAAAGGTATCAACGAGCAGATCAAATGACGAGAGAAACGAGGGGAACTTTAAAGGTTGATGAAACTCACCACGCCCCCAAATATCTGAAAATTTTGATGCTAAGGGAGGAGGATCGTTAATATGGTAGCTTTGCGCCAACAACACATTGAACCATGTGGTTGATCCGGTATCCAAGCCCTGGTGCCCCAAGCGGTTTTTTAAGGAATAGGTAATCAGACTTTTATTAAGTAGATCATCAACCGCATCGACCTTGACCAATTTGCTTTGCTTGGTCTGTGGAACATATTCATAGATCACACGTGGTTCGATAGAATGCCGCAACCAGTCATTCTCACCCAATCTGAAGCGCCTGGTCAGATTGCTAAATGCTTCGGCCCCAAGCCAATACGTCTTTCGTTCTTGACCCGATTTGTCAGTGAGGCCACGGGAATAGACCACTTCCCGAAACTTCGCTTGCGGGCGAATTCCCAACATATGTCCCAGATGTAATCCTTCAAGCGACAGACCGGGTAAGAAATCGAACCGACTCACCTTAAAACCTTCTTCCCGCCAAAAATGCACAAACGTCGAATCTGCTGTCAGTGATACCGGGCTGCTGAACAATCCCGGATGGAAAAATCGATGACCCACTTCAGGCAACCGTTGGAACGTCCTCTCGGCTCCGATAATCAGTGGTTGAAGATATTGCCCCCAGAGGTACAAGGCTCCATGATCCAACCGCTGCAGCAAAGTAAGATTGGATTCCTGGCTGGGCAAGGCTCGTTGAACGCCAGAGTTACTCAAATCCTGCAACAATTCACGATCAGTAGAATAATTGAGATTCATCCGAAACGAGAGATCTGGAGTAAACTGTTGGACATGTGCCCCTCGAAACCGAAACCGTTTCTTATTTTCTTGCGTATCACGCAACCCCTTCATAAACCATTGCCCTTTGGCCTGACGGCTCCAAACATACCGATAACTCAAATCACCGCCATAGCCACGTTTTGTCATAATTTGCGGGGCAATCGTCAAATCCTGCGTAGGATCAATGGCCCAGAAAAACGCTTGCCGGTATTTAAATCCAAACGCGTTGCTAATCCCAGGTGTCGGTAAGAGAAAACCAGACTTTCGATCTGCGCCCAAAGGATACTCAAACGTCGGCAGTGGAATGACCGGCACATCATTAACATGAAACCAGACTCCTCGACCGGACAAACTATCCTCATAATCCAAATCAAGGTCATCAAAAGTAAAACGCCATGCGGGAATTTCCCCATCCTTGGCATCGCAATTGGTAAACGATCCTTCTTTAATCCGATAATGCGTTTCAGAAAATCGCTGCAGACGCTGCCCCGTCACAAAAGAATTCTGTTTCTTTCGAAAAATCTTTCCGGTCGTTAGGACTCCGGCTTCGGTATTGATATTGAGTTCCATGTGTTCAGCCCACACATCAGCCTGCCCATCACGAAAATGCACGTGACCAATAGCCTTCAAACGCCCAGTGAGCTTTTGAAGAGTGGCGTCGTCTGCAGTCAATCGGATCGGACCTTGTGTCACATTGACGGAACCCATTGCATGATATTCCTCTCGTTCTTGATCATAATCAATACGATCAGCCGCAATTTCTACAGGAACTCCACGGGAATTGGCCGTCGTTGCATTTGACTGAAAAAAAGAAGACTCTGCAACAACATGATAGGGGATAACTAAGACAAGAACCAACACCAATAACCATGAGCGCACGCTCACGTATCGTATCGCCATATTCAGACGCTGCCTATTGACGAATGAGGCGGAGTCAAATGCTGCAACATTTCTCCCACCAAAAATAACGAGCCAGTCACACAAATGACATCAGCAGGTGTCGCCATCTCTAAAGCTTTGCAATAGGCTTTCCAAGGATCAGACATCATACAAAGCGTCATCTGATCCTGCGGCACAACATGTTGAAGTTCATCAACGGTCATTGAACGGCTCATCTGAAGTTGCGTCACAATAACGGTGTCTATCAGAGGGCATAAGATCCGCAAAAACTCAGCATGTTGTTTGTCGTGCATCATTCCAAGGACAACAATGAGTTTTCCACCACAGGCATCATGAAGTTGTGCCTGCAGAAAGTCAAACAAGACCTGCGCACCCAACGGGTTATGTGCTCCATCCAGAATCACCATCGGATTGTACTGCACGACTTCCAAACGCCCTTTCCAACGAACATGCTGTAATCCTGATTTGATGGCGTCAAAAGAAAGAGGAAATTGCTGGGCAGTTGCCGCTTCCAACAAGGCTAGAGCGTTTCCAGCATTGTGCATCTGATGGCGCCCCAACAAATTCGTCTGCAAATTGAGGAATTCGCTTGTAAACCCATAGTAGGAAAATGTGTTTTTCGTTGTCTGGAAAACAGAAAACTCCTGGCCATGCCGATACAGAGGTGCACCGTTCGTCTGAGCGACATGCTCGAAGGTCTGTCTCACGCTTTTGGACATCTGCCCTAACACAACCGGCACCTGGCTATGAATAATGCCTGCTTTTTCCCGTGCAATCGCATGGAGCGTAGATCCAAGATGCATTTCATGATCCATGCCGATTCCTGTAATCAGCACACCTAAGGGATTCAACACATTGGTGGCATCACATCGTCCTCCTAACCCAACCTCAACAACCGCAATGTCAACCTGTTGTTGATAAAAATAATGAAACGCCAGGGCTGTGGTAAATTCAAAAAAAGTTAAGGAGCCATCTCGGTCAACTAGCCTGCGAATTGATTCCGTCAACTCACAGACAGCCTTTTCAGAAATTTCAGCGCCTTGTACCCGAATGCGCTCACGAAAATCTATCAAGTGCGGCGAGGTATATAAGCCCACTCGATAGCCCCCAGCTTGCAACATGGCCGCCAGCATCGCGGCAGATGACCCTTTGCCATTGGTCCCTGCAATATGAAGAGTTGCATATTGATGTTGAGGATTTTTCAACTGTTGAAGAATATCGGTAATAGCTTCAAGGCCCAGCTTGACACCAAAACGGCGAAGGGCAAACAGATAGTCGAGGGTGGCAGAATACGTTAACACGGAATCGCCAAATGATCGGCAGAGAACGAGGAGGAAGGACGTTACTTACGAGGCCATCGCGGATGCTCCACAATGAGTGAGCAGGGTAGCAAGCGTCGTTTTCAGAACTTTTCGTTTCACAATTTGATCAACCATGCCATGGTCCAATAAAAATTCGGCACGTTGAAATCCTTCGGGCAAACGTTGCTTGATAGTTTGTTCAATCACACGGGGGCCAGCAAAACCAATGAGCGCTTTGGGTTCCGCAAGAATTATGTCCCCTAACATCGCCACACTGGCTGTCACTCCGCCAAAAGTTGGATCCGTTAGGAGAACAACATAGGGTAGCCGGACTTCTTGAAGATTCGCAATAGCCGAGGCCGTCTTTGCCATTTGCATGAGCGACAGAGTTCCTTCCTGCATCCGTGCTCCACCAGACGTCGTAATCAACAAAAAGGGCATCCGGGCATCAAGCGCATGCTCAATCGCTCGACAAATTTTTTCTCCCACAACCGATCCCATACTTCCGCCCATAAAAGAAAAATCAAAAATTCCAATAGCCACAGGAATGTTCTCAATCCGGCAGGATCCTGTCAGAATCGCTTCTTGCTTGCCAGTCTTCTTTTGGGCATTCTCTACTCGGGTACGATAGGGAAGCGTATCTTCAAATTGCAGGGGATCATTGGGCACCAGATCAGCATCCCATTCTTGAAATGTTTCAGAGTCAGCAATGAGTTCAACCCGTTCCTCAATGGTCATGGGAAAGTGATATTGGCATTTGGGACAAACTTTAAGGTTTCGGTCAACTTCACGTTTAAAGATGATAGCTCGGCAGACGGTACATTTGATCCACATCCCTTCCATAATATTAACCGTATTGCCTTCCAAATCTTCTGACTTACTTCGTTTAAACCATCCCATGCAATTAGAAGCCTTTTCGTGTCATGAAGACAATCGCCAAATCTGAACAACACGTGGACAGAAACAAGGTCCTTTAAGAAGCTGAAACAGCCTCTTCAACGAACCTGTCAGAAAACTGTACCATAGGGTTAGAGACCCGGCAAGAAATTCTTGGAAAGACAGATGAGAATCGAGAACTGTCAGTCGCTAGACAACTGACACACACAGAACAGAAAAATTACCCACCCCTGGAATGCATTTCTAAACGAGGATCTTCGCGTAACCGCTCAATCTCAATATACCGCCCCCGGCCCGTGCTAGACTCCAACTCTTTGCGTTCCTCGGCACCGCGATCTCGGCGAGTCTCCCACACCGAGTGAATCATCGACACCAAATCCTTGCGTGAACGGCGATCTCGAATGGGTTTACGTAAATCCAAACCAGTCTTTGCATAAAGACAGAGATACCACATCCCATCCGCAGTCAAACGGCTACGGTCACAGGTTGAACAAAAAGGCATGGTTGTGGAGGGAATAATTCCAAAGATCGTACTATCTGGAAGTCGGAAGCGTTGCGCCGGAGCGGAACTTGATTCATGAACAGGTTCAATTGGCCCATAGTATCGACAGAGGATATCAAGAATCTCTTTGCGCGAAAGAACTTTATCCGGCGACCAATCATTCGCTCCACCTACATCCATATATTCAATGAAACGCACTTCGCCGTTCACCCGCTTGCCATACTCAATCAATGGAATCAATTCGTCGTCGTTATAGCCTTTCATCGCCACCGTGTCTAATTTTAGACCTCGAAACCCAACGTGTCCAACAGATTCAATGCCTTCAAAAACCTGCGCTAAGGAATCTCGTCGGGTCAAAGCCTTAAACCGTTCTGGCTTTAAGGTATCTAAACTCACTGTAATACGGTGCAAGCCTGCATCAAAAAGATTCTGCGCATACTCATAAAGCAACACACCATTCGTCGTCATCGCAATATCTTGAATTCGAGTATTTTTCTGAAGCATCCCAATCAATGACGCTAAATCTTTCCGGAGAAGCGGTTCGCCTCCCGTAATACGAACGCGATCCACTCCCTGCTCTGAAAACAGCTCCGTCAAGAAGACAATCTCTTTAAAAGTCAGTAAGGTTTCACGAGGCAACCACATATAGTCTTCTTCTGGCATACAATACTGACAGCGCAAATTACAGCGGTCTGTGACCGACACACGAAGCGATCGTAAGGGGCGCCCCCACAAATCCTTGACGGGATCAGGTAACACGAGTGCCTCACTCATGGACATTAAGGATGTTCCTCAACCCACACTTCGCCTTCAGGAGTGGTTTCCATTTTCCAGATAGGCGTAATTTTCTTCAATTCGTCGATACACCACTGACAGGCCTTAAAGGCGTCGGCCCGGTGCTCAGCCCCAACAATAATTAACACGATATTTTCACCAATCTCGATAGGCCCGTACCGATGCAGCATTAACGCTTCGATAATATCGAAATCCCGTAAGGCCTGCTCACGAATCTCCTTGAGTTTCTTCTGCGCCATTCCCTCATAATGCTCAAAACTCATCGAACTGACGTCGCGCCCTTTGGACCGATCGCGGGCTGTCCCCAAAAACGTCGCAATGCCTCCAATACGTCGAGATCGGGACCGAACACGATCAAGCTCAGCATCAATCGAAAAATTTTCCTGCTGCACACGAACCAACATGCTCTCTTCAACTTGCACCGTCATAATAGGTTACTCCTCTCTCATGCCGCACGTTTCATGTCAACTAACATGCGCCTCAGGCACCCCCTGCAAACGGTGGCAGTAAGGCCACCTCATCAGCCTCAGCCAATACTGTATCCCAATGGGCAATATCTTGATTCACTGACACGACAACTTTCTTTTTACGTAACAATTCCCCAATTTGTGGATACTCGGCCTGCAAACAGTCAACCAAATCCTTGACGGGCTTGCCAGCAGGAAACGTCACATCCAATTCTTGATGGCCCGGAACCATCGTTTTCAACATGCCAAACAATCGTATTTTCATAAGCCACCACCCAATTGTCGTACTTGAATACGAACGCTCTTATTCAACATGTTGCTCTCGTGTATAAGTGCCAGACTTCCCTCCCGACTTGGAAACCAAAGCAATCTCACCAAACTCCATACCCTTATCGATGGCTTTACACATGTCATAGATCGTCAGCGCAGCAACGGACACGGCTGTCAGGGCTTCCATCTCCACCCCGGTATTACCCGCAGTTTTTACCGTAGCTCGAATGGTAATCGTACAACGTCCCGCGTCATTCGGATGAACCTCCTCCTCAAAATCCACATCCACATTTGTCAACAACAGCGGATGACACATTGGAATTAAGTCAGGTGTACGCTTCGCCCCCATGACTCCAGCAACCTGAGCCACCGCCAAAACATCACCCTTTGCAATTCGTCCTGCTTGAATTTTTTCGAGAGTTTCTGGAAGAAGAAACACTTTCCCCTCAGCCACGGCCACCCGCTCAGTGGGCACTTTGTGAGTGACATCCACCATTCGAGCTCGCCCGGCTTCATTAAAATGGGTAAGGTTTCCCATAACGAGTCGTAGATCATGAAGAAGAAAAAATTATCTAAAAAATCAATCAAGTATAGAGAGCTAAGAAAAACATCGTCAAGCAACCAGAATCGGGCATTTCACTTGACAAGGTGAGGCAATGCTCCTATAAGTCACCTGTCATCTCTTTGAATGTAGGGAACTTTTTCTCATGCCTGATCCAGCCACCTCGTCCACCCCCTCATTAGCTGGGAAAAAACTGGGCCTTCTCCTTTCCACCGCGCCAGATCATCCAAATGCCGAGACCGTCTACCAGCTTTCTAAGACAGCTTTAGATAATAAGGTAGACACCTACCTATATTTTATTGATGAAGGGGTTCTGAACCTGAAGGACGCCAGATTTATTGAATTAGCCAAGGAAGGATTAAAACTCTTCGTCTGCGCCTATGGCTGTCAGCAACATAACCTTTCAACAGATGGCTATGGCAAAGAAGTCAATTTTTGCGGCCTCGTCATTCTCTCCAACATCATCGACGGCTGCGACCGCTTCCTCGCCTTCAACTAACCACAAACAAACCATTAATAACAATAGGGGTCAGACTCGAATTAATTAATTTGAGTCTGACCCCTGTTAGAAAAAGACAGTTTATCGCTGGGCGTCGGGTTTCCAGCTTAAGCCAATATTGAGGATTCGTTGAATCAGAGCCTCATAGGACATGCCAGCGCGTTCCGCAGATTCGGCCAGATCTTCCCCATAGGCAAGTTGCGCATTGGGATTGGCCTCAAGAAAGTAGAGACGATTCTTCGCATCCAAGCGAAAATCCATCCGTGCATACCCATTGAGCCCTAAAATATGATAGGCACGCTTGGCCGTGCGCTGAATAGCACGTACCCGTTTAGGACTTAATCCCTCAACCTCTCCGGATTGGATATCATATTTTTTTTGATATTTCACACTCCATTTGACCCGCGCCGTGGCAATCGGCGACGCATCAGGCGGAAGATTTTTCAGATCCAACTCCCATACAGGCAATACTTGCAGCCGTCGATTTCCCAAGACGCCCACATAGAGTTCCCGCCCTTCAATATACCGTTCTGCTATGGCACTGGTTCCAACATTTTGATGAACAAATTCCACACGCTCTTTGAGTTTTTCTTCATCATGCACGATGGAGGCTTGCGAGATGCCCAAAGAGGCCTCTTCACTGATGGACTTCACAATGACAGGGAATGGAAATTCTCCTGTCCATTTGATTGCTCTTCCAATAGGGAATACAGCAAAATCCGGACAGCGAATACCATGATAGGCCATAATTTTTTTCGACCACCCTTTGTCACGCGTCAGCACCAAACCTTTAGGGTTACAGCCGGTATAGGGTACGCCTAAGAGTTCCAAATACGACACAACATTTTGATCAAATTCAGGATTTCCATTGAATTCTTCTAATAAATTAAAAGCAATGTGTGGCTTCCAATCGTTCACGATTTGATCGATGACTCGCAAATCATCTCGAACTCCCAATGCTGTCACATCATGACCTAAATCCGTGAGCGTCGTGAGCACATCAAACTCCGTTTTCCATTCCACCAAAGCCAGATCGACACCTTCCGGATTATCCGGTGGCACCAAATCTTGATGCATGAGGACCATGACTCGAAGTTTTCTCATAGGACCAATCGATGCCTGCCTCCATGCAGATAATTCATGGTCTGCACAGTTAACAAAATCGTGAAATCAACTTTGGCTCGCTCCTCAGGTATCGCCAACCGCAAGTTTTTTTTCCGGCAATGGGCAATCATATCTCGTAACACTTGATCGATGGTGTATTGATACTCTCCGGTCCATTCCGCAACTTTGCGCCGCACCTCCTTCCGAAATTTGCGAATAAAGGATGCGGCTGTCGGATGCTCCGTTTTCTCAGGATCGCCTGAAAACAATCGCCGTAAATCGCGGTCATAAAAATTGGGATAATTGAGCCCATAACGTTCCCGCTTACTTTCATAGTGTTCACGTAACGTTTTTTGGAGACGTCCAATGGGATCGACACGTTCTTTTTTGGTCACAATCGGCGGGACACCGACCAATTCCTTCATCAGCCCATCCACGTATTCCAATTTTTTGAGCGCTGGCCACCCAGCATACCGCTCCCGCCAGTGAGACCCTGGAGTCAACCAGACGGCAAAGGTTTCGGCAAAATCTTCATCGGGATGACTTTGGGCATACCACATATCAAGATGCAGAACGAAACTTTTACTGTAGGGCTTGGGAAGATAACAGTCGGGGTACGGCACTGAACTTTTCCCAAACATCTTCTGGCGGGTGCGGCGGCGGCGCAAATGATAGGCATTTTCAATGGCATGACCGGTTTCATGACGAAGGATACGCATGCACCCATCAACGGTTCCACCTTCAATTTCCAACATTTGGTTGAGCTCTAACTTCGCCAGCCGCGGGTGAGCCATATAAAATGGGGCCGCCAATCCTGGCACCCCGTCAGGAGAATACCAGTCATCCGATAACCACACATGCGGACGAAAAGTGAGTCCCTGAGCCTGGAGCTCCCTGCCCAATTGTCTCACACACTTATTAAGTTCCGTCCCCGGAATTCGCAATTTCAAATCGCAAATTCGGAGATCTAGAAGCTGTTCATCAGACAAAGAGACCCAATCAGGTTGATCTGATTGTCTATCCTTAGCACTACCCGACATGAGTTCAAGAGTCCCTTACAATGTCATCAGGCAAATGCCGATGACATTGCCTGTTGTCAATTCGCTTGCCCATAAGAAGGCTCTTCATATGTGTACCATAAAATATCCAAAGCTTTATGACTAGTCATCAATACATCCCCGTCAATTTTTCGAAGCATTGGATTCTTTAAAGAGATCAAAAATTCTGATAGTGCGGCCTTTAACATTTTTTAAAATTGTTGGACAATATTCATAGCTTTTCGGCCGTCAGCTATGGTAGATTTCGCGTCCTTTTTCTCGAAGATTTTTTCAATCATTGCTCACCATTTATTCTAGGCAATTCCGTTTTCATTATTAATTTATTTTCCACGTCGAAACTTTTTGAGGAATGATTCATCTCTCGTGATTTACCACATATCACAACGATGTCTCGTGTCGTTCTTTCATGCTGCATTCAGCAACTAACTCGATCGCCACTCCTCCTGAAGTGAGACTAGATGCCCTATGGAGTCCCTCTATGCATACTTGCGAAAAATGTCAGGGAAGCATGTTATTGGATCGGGAGGTAGACATGGAATCAGGCATGTCACTACTGGTGTTCGTCTGCATCAATTGCGGACGACGGAAACAAGCTGAACGCGCACCCATTCCTTTAATTAAGGTGTCGTAACGCACCTTATTCCAGAACTTTGCGTTGTCTCACAAAACAGGGCATCTTGAGCTTGAACGAATTTCTAGCAGTCGGCGTTAGATACAGGGCCTGTTGAAAAAAGCCGCCAGCAGCGTTCTCGCCATTGTTCCGTGCTCACGTACTGCCAGTACGCTCCGCGCGCAAAAATGACTGTGGCCTTGCTGGACGACATTTTTGAACAGCCCCGATGCTGGTGATGGCGAAACCGCTTCCGGGCGAAATATGGCCCTTGATATCTTCATTATTCAACACTCCCATACAGTGATCCGCACGATCCTCTCTAACACACCCCAAGAAAGGACAGTGCCTGCTCGTCTTATCAACTCTCAGGGCAGTGAGATTTTTTTAGAAAGGAATCGAACTCAGAAGACGTAGAAGACTGGAGAAACGGGGCATAAAAGCCTTGAGGATGATCTAGGGATCAGCGTCTAATTCCATATTCCAATACAGATAATCCCGCCAACTTTCTGGAGCATTTCGAATGCCGATCATAAGCGTAAGTCGCGGCGTCCATTTTGGCTTGATAGGCTCCTTCAACAACTTCATGCCAGCTTCCTTGGGAGTCCTGCCACTTTTTCGATTATTACAACGCCAACAGGCCGTCACAATATTTTCCCAAGTTTTCCGTCCCTCTTTGGCAATCGGCACGACATGATCGAAGGTCAATTCCTCGGTTCGAAACTTCTTATAACAATATTGGCAAGTATACCGATCACGCGTAAAGATATTAATCCGTGAAAATTTGACAGCATGATGATGAGAACGTAGCTTCACAAAGTTGAGCAGCCGCATGACTGAAGGCAGTTTGAAGGAGATAGACACACCACGGATGTCCCTATCATAAAACTCGAGGACCTCAACCTTGCCTTGCCACAACAAGCTGATGGCTTTTTGCCAATGAACCACTCGTAGCGGTTCATAGGAAGCATTGAGCAGTAACGTCATTTCCATAATGAGCGACTCACAAACATACAGAATTTGGCAAAACTCTTTTCGTATATCATCCGGTTATGAAGAGAATCAAGGGCATGATTCCTTGAGTTGTGACGTCAAGAAGAAATTGCTAAAATGAAGGATTTTCGTCGGTACGATCCCTATGCCCTTAAATTTCATCTCTATTGCCAAGATCACAGATCTTCCACCTGGCACTTGTACAAGCATTGAACTCGAAGATTTGGGCATTGCACTTTTTAACATTGAGGGGGAAATTTATGCCCTTGATAATACCTGTCCGCATGCCGGCGGTCCGTTAGGGGAAGGCAGCATTGAAGGAGAGTATGTCGCCTGTCCCTGGCATGGGTGGAAATTTCATATCCCCACCGGCACATGCCAGAAGAATCCTACTCCAAGCTTAAATGTCCCGTGCTTCGACGTTCGCATCATTGACGGAACTATCCAAATTGCCAAGCCATCTCCACCGGCATAAGCAAAAAGGAAATTTCTTCCTGATGCGGGAGGGGCGGCAAGTTTTCAAAGGGCATTAACTGCTGAGCCGCTAACGAAATCACGCGAATTGACTTCTCCTTCATATCCACCCGCCAAGCAAACTCCCGCTCAATCCACCCCGTTTCTCCCTTCTCTCGAACAATCTTTCTGATCATAAATTTCTGATCTTTTTGAGGTGCAACCTGCCAGTCTTCTTCGCGATAGGGCACCCCTTTCTTCTGTAGTCCATCAACAAACAGTTGGAGTGATTCTTCCAGGGTATAGCCCTCACGGGATAAATGATGTTGCACGAGTTCCAATGCTTCTCTCGCCACAGGATCGGTATCTTGCAACCGCGCCGCCGTCGGCTGAAGCACGTGAGACGCTACCCACATTACCGTTAAAAGTACAACGATAACCGCAGCACCAACGATCTTTTTCATATGAGCTGCCACGCTGGTATTCTTTCTAAAAGTCTTTAATTGGCACTCCAGATCTACTACGTCTTTTATACCACAAAAGTCTCTACGACCGCTGCCTCTCTCCCAGAACCTCAATCAGCCTAAAGCAATTGCGCAGAAACATCTCCAAAGCTCGTAGCTTCATTCAAATTTCATTGACATCACCTTCGTAATATCTTTTTGAGCGCATGAACAAGTCGTTGATTTTCTCGCTTTCGTCGAATCGCAAACCGAAGTGCGGGGACACTCATCCCAGAGAAGTTTTGACAATCTCTGACCAAGATGCCTTGATCCAGTAGCCGAGCCACAATTTCTTCCGAGCGGCGACAATCAACAATTTCTACCATGACAAAATTGGTATCGGTAGGCAGAACCCGCAAACCAGGGATAGCCCGCAACTCTCCTAAAAAACGAGGACGTTCTTGCTCCATAAAACTTAGACTTTTCTTTCGAAAACTCACTTGACTAAGGGCCGTCATTCCCGCAGCCTGAGCCACATGATTGACTGACCAAGGAGGTAGATGCTTCTGTATTGATTCCACGACAGCTTGTTGGCCAACAAGATAACCAAGACGGATACCTGGAATGGAAAAAAACTTGGTGAAGCTGCGGAGAATCAGTAGTCGAGAATAGACGGAAATGTCCTTAATAAGTGAATGAGATGGGCACCAATCCATAAAGGCTTCATCCACAATAATCCAGGATCCTATTTGATGGACTTGTCGAACAAGTTTTCGCATGTGTCGGAGTGAAATACGTTGCCCCGTTGGACTATTTGGATTACACACAAACACTGCACGATTGAGCCTGCTCGGTTTGCCACACTTCTTGCGATACGCCAACTCCCATTCTTCAAGAACTTCCTGCAGTTTTTCGCGCGGAAGGGAATACCGTTGGGCCGAATCTGCATTAACCGCGGTCCATCTTACTCCTGCTAATTGAAGCGAATGTTCGAATTCTGAAAAAGTGGGACCGACGATACAGGCATATCGCAGCCCAAGCGCTCTTGGAAGGAATCGAATGAGTTCTACCGAGCCATTGGCTACAAGAATGGATTGCTGAGAAATCTGATGTTCATGAGCCAATCGCGCGCGAAGATCTTCTGAAGACGAGTCAGGGTAGTGCTGACAACCATTCACTGCCTCGTGCATAGTTTGCAACACCGATGGCGGTGGACCTAGTGGATTTAAACTCGCACTAAAGTCCAGAAGGGTCTCGACAGGTCGCCCTAGTCGTTCGGCAACTTGATAAATCTGCCCGCCATGAGCACCAGCATCTTTCACCACAGTGTGACCATCATCATACAGACGATGAGAACAAAGATGGCGGCCACCGTGATTAACCGAAGAGCAAGGGGAATGAACGCGGGGACCAAGAGACGTTCTGAGTCTCCAAGCTTTGCCCGTTCCTCAACAATACCTTCATAGTGATTGACTCCGCCTAACTGAACACCAAGCGCACCAGCCATCGCAGCCTCAGGCCACCCGCTATTAGGGCTGGGATGTTTGGACGCATCACGCCAACACATGCGCCAGGCTTTTTTCCCTCTTCCCTCATACAAAGCGGCAGCAAGACAAAGACTTACCGCGGTGAGACGCGCTGGAATCCAGTTCATCACATCATCCAAACGTGCTGCCGCCCATCCAATATCACGATATCGCACATTGCGATAGCCAACCATCGAGTCCAACGTATTCACAGCCTTATAAGCCATCGCCAGAGCTGGACCGCCGAGCACCAGATAAAACAAGGGCGCGACGATTCCATCTGACGAACTTTCAGCCACAGATTCAACCGTTGCTCGAACAACGTCACTTTCTGAGAGTTGAGCTGTGTCACGGCCCACTAACCGACTGACAGCGAACCTTGCATCCGACAACTCCTGTTTGGTTATCGCCTGATACACACACATAGCATGATCCCATAAATCCCGAGCGGCTAAGGTGGTGTAGCCCAAGACAACCCATGCCAAAATTCCTAATCCTTGATTCAACGAATTGATCCATCCAATTAATTCTTGAACTAGAACATAACATCCAGATGGCAATCCGAGTGCCAACACCACCCCTGCCACCCTCTTCCCAAGATGGCTTTTGCATATGGTAGAAATTAGCTCTTCATACCGATTAATCGTCGCCCCTATTAGACGAACAGGATGCGGCACCCAGCAGGGATCTCCCAGAACCATATCCATTAGACACACAGCCAAAATTTTTGAACCCAGGACAAACTCCATGGGCGTTACATTGCAGGATCGCTTGAAGACGAAAACGGTGGAGACTGTGTGATGGAAGACAAACAGGCCGGACACAAACAATCATGATATTGTTTGACGATCTTCTCATATTGACTATCGTTCACAGCAAACTCTCCACACCAGCATTGGGACAGACCACATTTAAACCCCTCACCACATCGCTCACACGTTTTGGGATACATGCGACCCATTCTACTTCCCTCGAGGTTTTATACAAGAAAGACGAACAGCGGAACACACAGCAAAAACAAAATTTCCACACCTTCGTTGATCGACCCAAGGATATCGCCCGTGATACCGCCTACTTTAGTGGTCATCCACCATGCGTACAATCGAACAAGGAGGAATCCAAGACTCAACATAGCCACGGCGAGTACCGGCCTAAAAGCAGCACCAATACCAACACCTACAATACTTGTCGCGATGACAATATCAACGGCCGAGCAGTTCCTAATAAATGCTGCGGCCAGCCCTTCCACGCGAGGGTAAACAGACTTCCATATCCCTACGACCATAGACCAGCGCCCCATTGCAGGCATGCAAAACAACGCCAAGTCTCGAACCCCGCCAGGTAACGCCATGAGCCCAGCATATCGTAATCCAAGACTCAGCACCAATCCGGTGACCCCTATTGCACCAACATGTGAATCACGAAAAATTTCTAAGCGGTGAGCAGGCGTAGTTCCACCAGCAAGGGCGTCTATCGTATCAGCCAATCCATCTTGATGAAGCCCGCCTGTCACAAGAACATAGAATAAAAGAATGAGAAGATTTAAGACCATGGGAGTGAAAACAGGTTCCAACGCATGATCCAAAATCACCAAGCCTAAACCAAGAAGAAACCCCACAACAGGAAACCACCGAAGCGCAACAGCAAAGGTAGAAGGCATGATTTCAGGCATCAGCCTTGAAGGAAGAGGAATAATTGTCAGAAATTGCCAAGCTAAAGCCAACCCAGCCCAGGCATGTTTCATACTGACTCCGGCAGGGACGCCTCGGCACCATCCACACCAGCACTATCAAACGTCGCCATGTCCCTGAGACATGCCAAGCTCCCTTGCAAGAGTCCGATAGCTAAGCAAGCTCCTGTTCCTTCTCCAAGACGAAGATCTAAATCCAGCAACGGGCGTAAGTTCAAAGATTCCAGAACACAGCGATGGCCGGACTCTGCAGAACAATGGGACGGAATGACATAGTCATGGCAGACAGGAACTAAGCTTTGTGCCAAAAGCATCGCAGCCCCGGAAATAAACCCATCCAATACAACGGGAACGCGGCAAGCAGCCCCACCTAGAATCACTCCCACTAATCCTCCAATTTCAAATCCACCGACTTTGGCAAGGACATCCACCGGATTATTGGCATCGGGCTGATTCCGGTGAATCCCTTGCTCAATAATGTGAACTTTTTGAGCAAGTCGCTCTGGATCAACGCCCGTGCCTTTCCCCGTGAGATCCGCAACAGGTTTTCCCGTCGTCACCGCCGCAATCGCACTGCTAGAAGTGGTATTCCCAATCCCCATTTCTCCAATACCAATGACACCAAAACCATCAGTAACAGCATCTTGAGCGAGCCGAATACCGACATCAATACTTTGCAGGGCCTGTTCGTAGGACATAGCCGGCCTCTTGGCAAAATTCTTGGTTCCATAGTCAATCTTATGGATAAGCAATGCGGGAACATTCTCCAGATCAGATTGGACCCCCATATCCACAACTCGTACATCGGCACCAACCTGTCGAGCCAAGACATTAATAGCGGCTCCACCATTCAGAAAATTCAACACCATTTGCGCCGTCACAGAAGAGGGATACGCACTCACACCTTCACGGGCTACCCCATGATCAGCCGCCAGGGTCAACACCACTGGCTTCGGCACACACGGTGGACACTCCTGAGAAATAGCCACAAACTGCATGGCGAGCTCTTCCAAGCGGCCCAAGCTGCCAACCGGCTTTGTGAGCTGATCCAATGCCTGATGGGCACGAACATTCCACTCCTGACTCACGGGTTGGATTGCAGCTATCGTTTCTTTAAGCAATGGAGAAAATAGTGGCATGATCTCATTTCAATCGAAGCGGTAGTCCACTCACGAGAAAATGGACGTCATCCGCCTCTGCCGCAATCATTTGATTCATTCGACCCGCTGCATCTCGAAACTCTCGACTAACCGCATCTCCTGGAACAAGACCCAATCCCAGTTCATTGCTGACCATGACAACCTGGCACGGACAATTCCTGACGACTTGCAACAGTTTTTTTACATAAAAAGAGACCTGTTTGGGGCGAACCTTCTCCCGAAGAAGATTATTCAGCCATAGCGTTAAGCAATCCACCACCACACAGGCATAATTTTCCCCATTCGCCTCAAACCATTCAGTTAACTGAGTAGGAATTTCATGGGTTGCCCACCTCTTCCCTCGCGATTGCTGATGCATTCGAATGCGACCTGCCATTTCTGCATCTAATGGTTCCGCAGTTGCCAGAAAAGCCCGAGGAGATTTGGCTTTTCCTTGTTGTAACGCAAACGAACTTTTTCCCGACCGCGCTCCACCAAGGACAAAAATGAGTCTAGACTCTAGAATGTTCTTTTTCTGTTGTGGAAGAGGTGGAGACACCTTCGACTGACGGGAGCTCGAAATGATTCTTGACTGAGAAACCGATTGACGCACAGATGGCATAACAAAACCTTATGCTCAGAAAGTCCTATTTCTTACTAGGGTGTTCTGGCTCCCGTTCCCATAACAACTCTGGCTCTCCCTGCTGTTTAGCCACCCAACGGGCAAAGACAAATAACGCATCACTTAGCCGATTGAGAAAAGTAACTAATTCCTTCTCGACTGATTCCTCCCTCGCCAAAGCGACACAGAGCCGTTCGGCTCGCCGACAAATAGTACGAGCCACATGAAGCAAGGCCGGAAGCTGCCCTCCTCCAGGTAAAATAAATTCTTTCAAAGGCGCAAGATCTTTTTGGCATTCATCAATTAAATGTTCTACATGGGCAATATCCGAAACTGTCACCGTAGGCATATTCAAAAACGATTCCCCAGGAGCTGTGGCCAAAATCCCACCTAAATCGAATAATTTATTCTGCGTCCATTTCAGGATGGTTTCGAGTCGTTCAGAGGCCTTTGCATTAGGATTACTGGTTTCATTGAAGGCCCGGACCAGACCAAGCATGGAATTTAATTCGTCAACAGTCCCATAAGCATCTACCCGCACAGAATCCTTCCAGACTTCTTGTCCACCGGCCAACCGGGTTTTTCCGGCATCACCCGTCCGCGTATAGACTTTCGAAATTCGCATCGTGTGCCTCTCCAGAAAAAGTTTTAAAACTTGCTGCTTCACCGTTTCGTGTCAAAACTCCACTCCTTTTTGAGCCTTAATACCCTTTCGAAACGGATGTTTGACCATCTTCATCTCTGAAACTAAATCAGCCACGTCGATAAGTTTGGTCTTCGCGCCTCTACCGGTTATGACTACATGCAGT
The DNA here is from genome assembly GCA_965223295.1 of Nitrospirales bacterium. GTDB lineage: Bacteria > Nitrospirota > Nitrospiria > Nitrospirales > UBA8639 > Nitrospira_E. Next base: position 1,247,660 of record CBDCWC010000002.1, read on the forward strand.
CCAGAGGGACGTTTTTCCAGAGCATTCAAAACCTGCTCAAGTGAGACATACTCATGATGGATAGCAATATTCAGTTCATCCAGAACCACCATGCCAAATGTTGGATCCTGAAGAAACATTTCTACCTGAGCCCAAGCTTCTTGTGCCACAGCTTTGTCACGCTCGCGATCTTGCGTTTCCCAGGTATAGCCTTCTCCCATCCGAAGAAAGACAACTTGCTCACCAAAACTCTTGAGGATACGTTCTTCTGCGGTATCAATCGCACCTTTGATAAATTGCACAATTGCAACCTTCATCCCATGACCAAGGCATCGGATCACCATACCTAAAGCCGCGGTAGTTTTACCTTTTCCCGAACCAGTATGAATAATCAACAATCCCTTTTCTTCTTGCGCCGCCGCAATTCGTTGATCCACTGATGACTTTAACCGTTGCATGCGAGCTTGATGATTAGCCTCAGTCATGACATATTTCTCTCACTATAGCTCGATGACCTCATTCAGGTTGAAACAGGAGCACCAACGTTACCATCGTCTTTCCGACACCATTATGAATACCGGCAATTAACAGTCGAGAAAACTTCATGAACTCGTAGCACCCACAGGAAGATCAAAGTTCACGCGAACTCCTCCATAAATAGAACGAACCGCCGTTCCAAAAAACCTTACTTCTTCATAGTTACGATTCAAAATATTTTCCACTCGCACATAGCCTTGCAAATTTTTCGTTACGTCATACGATGCCGCTAGATGAATCACATGAAAATCTGGAAGAGGCTGTTGATTGCCTGTGGTATTAAAACGCGATCCTACATAGCGAAATGTTGCCGTCAAACTAAGAGGATCAATCGGTTGATAGGTCAATACCACACTGGCCTGTTGCACAGGCCAACGTGCGAGTCGAGCAGCCGTTTGCAAGTCACGTGTCATGGTATAGGTATATTGCGCTCCAAGATCCAAACGTCTCATGTAAGGCAAATTCTCTGCAACAACAAGATTTCCACTCAACTCCCAGCCATGGGCTTTTGCCGAACCAACGTTCTGTGCACAAAAGCCAAAAGGAGATAATGGCGCGCATCCAGCCGGATCAAATGTCGTCGTAATCAACTGACGATAACGATTCCAAAAATAGCCCAGACTAACTTTGCCACGATGCCCCCAAAATGTTTGATCCACCGCTACATCCAAACTTTGGCTTTTTTCAGCCTTGAGATCAGGGTTGCCGAAATTTGGGAAAAAGAGTTCATTAATGTCAGGGGCCCGAAATCCTGTGGCATAGCTTGCTCGAAGCTTGGTTCCCGTTTCTTTGTGAAGATACCCTCCAGTCACCCGATAAGTGGTGGCATCTCCAAATGTGTTGTGGGAATCTTGCCGAATCCCTCCTGTGGCAAAGACACGATCCCAGAGATTTAGTTGCAATTCTGCAAACCCTGCATGGCTAGACAATTTCTTTTCTGAAAACTGTCCGGGATTCTCCCCTAATTGTTTACGGTATTGATACCCGAGCGTTAGCAACAGAGGGTCAGCTATCTGAAAATTATGTTGCCATTCCAACCGGGTATTTTCCGTATCAATTTGACTATTATTAAACGGAGAGGCTGGGCTTTGCGCTCCAGTGAGCACACTTTGCTGAATGGTGCCAGCTTGAGTTTCTAATTTCCCTTCGCTCCGAGCTACGGTTAGCTGCTGGTCCCACCAATTTGTGATGGGCTGATCATAAGCGGCCCCGTAAATAAACTGTCGATCAGTCGACTTGAGCTTAAAGACATCAAATGGACCTCCACCAAATGTCGATAGACTATCAAAATCAATGTCAGAATTGATCCATCGAAAATTCACGCTCACTCGTCCATCATTCGGCAGCGCCACACCAATCTGACTGGAGGCGGTCCAATTACGATGTGCATCACGCTCTACAGCACCTCGCCGGTAGTTAATAGCAGAAAATCCTTGAAAATCCCAACGAGACAAAGAAACAGAAAAATCTACAGGACCATGTTCTCCTGCAAGACTGGCACCTTCACGAATGGAATTAAATGACCCGTATTCAAAAAAACTCGAGACTCGAGGAACCCCCTTTCCTTGCTTTGTCGTAATATTAATCACTCCCCCCATGGCGTCCGAACCCCACATCATACTTTGAGCACCACGAAGAATTTCAATTTTTTCGATATTCTCCGTCATCAAACCGGCGAAATTAAATTGCCCAATTGTTCCGGTATTCATGACCGCGCCATCTAGAATTACTAAGGTTTGATCTGCTGTTCCTCCACGCATGCGAACGGTCGTGTTGCTCCCCGGTCCTCCACTGGAAAACACGGCTAAATTTTGACTCAAGCGCAACGCGTCGCTCACCGTTTTCAGACCTCGTCGCTGGAAGTCTTCTTCCGTAATGACCTCAACCGCACTCGTCACCTGACTTAATGGCACAGGCGTTTTTGTGGCAGTTACTACGACAGGATCTAAAGTGTGAACAGACTTGGAGTCTAGATCATCGAGGGCTAGAACACTATTGGAAAATCCAACTGACAAGAAAAAAGAAACAAGAAGCCAAGAAAAATTCTGAAGAATAAATCGTAAAAATACGTTCGTGGACATGATCCACCTCCCTTTAGCTCGAAGGGGTTTTATGGAAGCAACGACTGTTGGGTTTCCTGACTTGCGGATTCTCGTTTCTCTGCGCCTTCTCATGAGCTTTCAGCCCACAATGGCCTGCTGCAGAATCACTCCCCGCTTACAGTGGCGGCACCGTGCTGGATTTCCACCAGCTTCCCCTTTACAACCGTCTCAATTCCGTCAAATAACCCTCCTCCTTTGTCAAAATTAATAATGAACACACAGCAATAAACTCTAACAATGTACTTACACAGGTAAGGATACGCGCGGCAGCCCCGACTGTGGATGGCGGTCAACGAGGACCGAACATCCATACGCTGCTTCGATAACTTCTGGCTTTATCACTTTTTGAGGCGACCCCATCGCAGCCAGACGACCGTGGTTCAGCAACAAGACCTGATCGCAATATTGACTGGCCAAATTGAGATCATGAGAGACTAGCACGACTGTCAACCCTCGTTCTCGATTAAGTCGTTTAATGATACGCGCAATATCTAACTGATGGTGAAGATCTAAAAAAGCGGTTGGTTCATCCAGCAATAGAATCTGCGGTTCCTGCACAAGCGCGCGGGCAATCACCGCCCGCTGCCGTTCGCCCCCAGACACGTCGTTCATCAAACGATGTCCCAGATGTGCCACATCCAGTTCTTCCATGGCTTGCTGGGCCACGGCCCAATCCTGCGCATCTTCCCAATGCCACCCTCCCCATCCCTGATGATGCGGAGACCGTCCCATCAGGACCATTTCTGCAATCGTAAACGGAAAGACCTGTAGGGTTTCTTGCGGCACAAGCGCCACACGTTTGGCAATATCTAGCTGCGACAAACCCGATAGTGATTTACCCAAAATGTCAATCGTACCTTGCTTGGGTTCATAGACTCGCGCCAATAATTTCAGCAAGGTACTTTTTCCCGACCCATTCGGACCAAGGATTCCTAACACTCGACCGGAAAGAATGAGACAGGAGAGTTCATGTAAAACGGTATTCGATTCAGCGCTTGCTCTCCGTGTATACGAAAAACTGACGTTCTGCAGAGCATACGCTACGCAAGAAGAATCTGTGTCGTTCAACATCGTTGTCAATTCATCCCTAATCGTGATTGGCGATTCATTAGCAGCCATAAAAAGATCGGACCACCCACCAAGGCCGTAATCACGCCAACCGGAAATTCACTGGGACTTAATGCGGTACGAGCGACCGTATCGGCCATCATTAAAAACATCCCTCCTACTAACCCTGCGACGGGAAGCAATAAGCGATGGTCTGCCGAAACGACTAGTCGCACTGCATGGGGAATGATCAGTCCGACAAAGCCAATGATGCCACTAAAGCTGACTACTGCTCCCGTCAAGAGTGCTGCTGCAAGAAATATCCGTTTTTTCACTTGCTCCACGTCTACACCTAACGATTGAGCAGTTTCTTCGCCAAGCGTCAGCAAGTTCAGCGATTGCGCATGGAGACCAAGGATGAAAAGTCCCACTCCCAAATACAACACGAGCATGCCTAATGTCGGCCAATCTTGACCCGTTAAGGTTCCCATCAACCAAGCATACATGCCAAAGGCACGGTTGGGTTCAGCAATACTCGTCAGGAACATGATGAAGGCCGAAAAAATGGCATTCAGGACGACTCCAGCTAACAACAAGGTATAGACAGAAAACCCATATTGCGCAGAAGAAATCCAGTACATGATTGTGAGCGCGAACAGAGCCCCAGCAAATGCACATAGAGGCAGGGCCGAGATACTCAGAACCGATATTCCAACACCAAAAAGGATGGCAATGGCAGCCCCCAAAGCCGCGCCGCTGGAAATACCTATCACAAATGGGTCTGCCAGAGGATTGCGCAGCAAGGCCTGCAAGGCGACACCAACCATCGCTAAAGAGCTTCCTACAGCACAGGCTAAAAACACACGAGGCATTCTGACTTGCATCAGGATAATGGATGTCGGGTCACCCATCGACTGATCTGTCGATGCACCTGCTACGGCGCTCATCACTACAGTCAAAATTTTCGAATAGGCAATTGATTCCGTTCCAAATCCCAAACACACCAAGAAGACACCTATGGTGGAACACCCCACGCCCCCCACCCAAAGGATCCAGCGCGATCGAGTCAAAGAGGGGAAAGCCTGGACAGCTTTCGATTGTGTACGTGACACCGAACTCAACCCATCTGAAACCGAATCGACAGACTTCTTACGTACCAATGGAATTTCAAGAGTAGGCTTCATAGCAGAACAACCGTCAAACAAATCTGGACAAGCTATAGTAAAGTGTTCGGGAATGGCTACATGCCCATCAGTTATGACAGCTTCTCTTACAGAGACACCTCCGGATGCAGTAATTTCATTAACTGTCGCAACCCTTCAATCACCCGTGGACCAGGACGGTTCAAAAGATCACTTTCCACTTGAAACAATTTTCCATCTTGTACGGCTCGTAAAGAATTCCAGCGTCGCCATTGATCTTGTTCGGTCTGTGGAATTCCCTCATATTCTCCGACGGGAAACAGCAAAATTTCTGGATTTTGAATCAACACTTCTTCCATGGTCAGCCGTGGATAGGGAGCTGTCGCTCGCTCTGCGGCATTTCGCCCACCCGCCAGTTCAATCAAATGGTGAATGAAACTTCCAGGTCCCACGGTAATCAACGGTTCTGAATTGAGCACATAGAGCAACGTCGGACGCGGACGACCATCAACGCGTTTGGTTAGGTCGGCCACCTGCTTCCGCATAGTCGCCGTAAAGGCATTGGCTTCTGACGCACGTCCAACCATGCGCCCTATCAACTGAATATGTCCGTAAATACCTTCAACCGTTTTCGATTCGAGTACAAAGGTTGGAATCTTGAGCTGGTCTAACTTGGCGAGTAAGTCTGCACGAAGAAACGAAGGCGGAGCCAATACAAGCTGCGGTTCAAGCCCCACCAAAACTTCCAGGTTGGGTTGAGAATAGCCAACTTTTGGCTTCTCTAATGCTCCTGGCGGATAGTTACAAAAATCCGTCACGCCAACAATTTCATCTTCTGCTCCAATGGCGAAGAGGATTTCCGTAATGCTGGGTGCTAACGAAACAATCCGTTTGGGTGGCTTGGCGAGATACAGCTTCCGATCTAAATCATCCACAAACGTGCGGGGCGCAATATTGGCCATGAACGGCATGCCCGTTAAAATACCTTGTTGCCGCCGTCTCATGGTATCGTTCTCTTCAGCATAAACCTGGGTAGTTGGATAGGAAGTCGCAAGAAAGCAATGTACTATAGCAAAGACCAGCAACCAAATAACGCGCCGCCAATCATATCCCCTCGCCCTCTGAGGGAGAGGGTACGCACATCGAAAATCTCGACCAACTTTACTTCCCCAATAATTTGATAGGTGCCTCAAAATAAAAAATCCCCAAGGCTCCATGAACCTTGAGGATTGCACCCGTTTCTTCATCCTCACCTATTCCCCGGCCCTCGAGGGAATACTTGGTTAATGATCACATGAGGTATTCTGGCTTCTGGGTAATAACCTACTGCCCGCGCCTTCCCACCCAAACCTCAGTAAGGAGTGAAAAGTAAGGAGAGGATTCTCTTTCCCCTCACTCTTGACACCTTACCTCTTTCGAACAGTGGCATTGCGGGGATCGTTCCCAGTCACAGCGGCGGGACCGCGCGGGACTCACACCCGCTTCCCATCATGCGCTCCGCATTTGTTGACGGTGACAATAGAAAGAGGTGCCTCTTGTTGTCAACTCTCCCCCAAAATCACCGCGAAGCCATCTCAACAAAAAAGACTAATTGCCTAAATGTGCATTATTAGTTGGCTGTTTCAACCAGGTCGCAATATCTTGCCCAAGCACTTTCACTGTCCGTCCCAAGACAGAGCATGAGCCTTTATAACCCCCAAATACTCCTCCACCTGAAACTCTAGAACCAGTAAATGAAGCCAAGAGTTTTCCATTCTGGTACAGTTCACCTCGGACAGATGTCGACTTACGGTGCCCAATGAACGCATTCCCTGCACTAAGGGCATGAGTAATCTCAACATCTAGGACATTTCCGGTTGTACCTGTATCGATAACATCCACTCCTCGCACTTTCAATCCTTTCTCTGCCGCAAATTCTTGAATATAAGCTGCAAGTTGTTGATTCAAACGACACTCTTGCTTGATATTGTTAGCAATGGTATTTCCGGGACTATAGCGTACGGAATTGGGAACTGTGATGGGACCGGGTGGTAGGCTAACAGGAGTTCCAAGCCGAATCTTGGACCCTCCACAGGCAGATAGAACCAATAGAAAACATAAGGCTGTCAAAATGGTCTTCATTGTTCTCCTCCATAAGAATTGAAAAACGTCCCAATACGCTGGGAGATGTACGACGGTGATATTCCGAGTATCGCTTTTCAGTTTTCCATCTTTCTCGATTGACCTTGTAGCCTATTTTTAATATTGTAGTCGTGTTTGCTTCCCCCACCGAAGTAGTTTTCTTTTCACAGTATCATCACGAACATACGACCTGAATACGGAAGGCAACAAGCCTTTTATCCGTTGACACGCCCATTCTCTCATCATTCAAAAGCATCAGACTGAGTTAACACATCCACTATTACCAGGAGGGGTTCTCTATGTCACATGGATTGTTTGTTCGAGTTGCTATGATACTTGGGCTATGGCTCACTATTTCAACACTTCCCCAGCAAATGTCCTCCTTTCTTGCACCACCTATTGCTCACGCTGAGGATAAAGAGGCAGAAGACAAAGTTTCCATACATGATATTCAGGCCAAACATGTAAAATTCCCAGTACAATTGTCAGATGGATCAACCCACACTATGGCGGGAGTCTTCTATGTGAATCCTACACAGTGGGCGATCTGCAGCCATAAAAATACCCCACGCAAGGTCGAAAAATGTTTTTTAAAACTCACAACACTCCAAGTTCTCGTTCATGGATGGACCTATAACCATAAGTACTGGGACCCTTACGGCGCAGACAAGCCAGGCCGTTCATATGCTCGCTTCATGGCAAAGAAAGGGTATCTCGTCCTCGCTCTGGATTTGTTGGGATCTGGGGAATCGAGTGTACCGAATGGAGAAACACTCAATTTCACTGAAAACGTGGGGAGCCTCATACAAGTTCTTACTCAGATTCGATCGCAACAGCATCTTCAAAAGAATCCTTTTCAACGTATTGCACTCGTCGGGCATTCGGGTGGAACAATTCTCTCTGTCCTTACCGCAGGAACCGTTCCCAATATCGTTGACTTTTTAATTGCCACCGGGTGGTCATATGTACCCCATCAGGTCTTTCCTCAATCCTTCATCAAACTTTTCCTGCAACAAACTCCCTATATTCGTTTTCCTAGTGACATTCGTACCGCGTTGTTCTACTACACACCCAACGCAAAACCACGACAGATTGCCTTTGACAATAGCCAACTAGCTGATCAACTTCCTCATGGAGCCTTAGCACAGGGCGTTCCTATACTCGATGCTCTGGAAAATGGAGATATTGAACTCATCAAAGCATTTTCACTGGTGGACCAAGTCAAGGTTCCAGTTTTAGTGCAGCTCGGAGATATGGATATCATAGCCAAACCCAGCTCGCTGACAGCAGAGGAAGAGTTCTATTCGAGTTCGCCAGATGTCACCGTCCAGCTATTGGAAAACATGGGACATTCCTTAAACTTACATATCGATAGAAAAACTGGTTGGCGAAACATCAATCGCTGGCTTAAAGACCAGCTTTTCAATTGAATCCATAACACGAAATAATCCCTTCCCTCATAGAGAAAACCAACAGTGCACCTGGAAAAACCCAGGTACACTGTTGGTGGCCAGTCAAAATCCACGATCTTCTCGTGAAATAAAAACCGTCTTTAGCGACCTTTTACCGAAAGACTTTCCATTCAGGGGCTGTTGAATAATGCTGATATCAACGGCCAAATTTCGTGTCTGCGACGTGACATGTCAGAGGCCTCGGGTCTGCGTTTCTCCTGTTCCAAGAGAGACAAGAATTGGGGTTAAATTGAGATGCTGCTGAACATGATCAGCCCAACAATCAATGGCATTTGCCCATCTGTCTGACACAGCTTGAGATATTCCCATGTGAAGTGGTTGCAGGCTTTTTCTAACACGAACACGATTCAGCCATTGACGACGAAATCTTGGCTGATCAAACACCCCATGAATATAGGTTCCCCACACCAAGCTATTGGCATCTATGGCTCCATCAAATTTTTTTGGCTTTTTGACGTCTGAACGAGAAGGTTGCGTCGCAAGAGAACCTTTTCCATGTGAAAGGACTTCAAAGGACGGCGACACTCCCGCCCCTCTTTTGGTTTCACCCATATGAATTTCATAACCTTCAACCAAACTTTCATCAGCCCAAGATTCAGAATGCGGGCGAGCACAAACTTGTCGGGTCTTCTTGAGTGGAAGAAGTTCCGTCTCCACATCAAGGAAACCAAGTCCCTTTGACGAACTTCCAGTTTCTACATGATGTGGATCTGTGATGGACTTTCCCAACATTTGAAATCCTCCACAGACCCCGACCATCTCACCACCACCACCTACATGTGCTAAGAACACCTCTTCAAATCCCAGCTCCCGGATATACTGTAAATCCGCTATCGTCGTTTTACTTCCTGGGAGAATGATGATATCCGCTCCCTGAAGTTCGTGCGGTGACGCGACATAACGAAACGCTACATCTGGCTCCGCGATAAGTTGATTGAAATCTGTGAAATTACTCATATGTGGAAGCAATACCACTGCCACATTCACCATCTCTGTTCCAAAAGATGTTCGACGTAATTGTTCAACCCCCACACTATCTTCTTGATCCAATTCTAGGTTTTGCACATACGGGAGAACTCCTAACACAGGCACACCTGTACGTTCTTCTATGATCTTGATGCCATCATCAAATAACGTCAAATCACCCCGAAACTTATTAATCACCACCCCGATCACTCGTCTCCGTTCTTCTGGAGACAACAGATCCATCGTTCCGATCACTTGGGCAAACACGCCACCCTGATCAATATCTGCCACCAGGGTGACTGAGGCATCTGCCATTTCGACGACTGGCCAATTGACGATGTCACGATCGCGAAGATTCATCTCTGCTGCACTCCCCGCTCCCTCGATCACAAGCACATCATACATCTCAGCCAATTGGCCATAGCTGGATCGCACCACCTCCCAAAGAACAGCTTTCTGATTGAAGTATGCCCGAGCCTCTTTCCGCTCCCAGACTTTACCCTGCACAATGACCTGCGACTGATTATCTGCCTCCGGCTTTAACAAGATGGGATTCATCAACACCGAAGGAGTAAGTCCACAGGCCTGCGCTTGTAATACTTGTGCTCGACCCATTTCCCCTCCTTCGGGCGTCACAAAAGAATTCAACGACATATTTTGAGCTTTGAACGGGGCCACCTTTACTCCATACCGATGCAGCAATCGACATAGCCCCGTAGTCACCAAGCTCTTCCCCACATCAGAACCCGTCCCTAATATCGCGATCGCCCTGCTCATATTTTTTCATCCCTCACGAGAGACTCAGACAAGTATTTATCTCTTTTCAGCATACGGCCTAGCAAAGGAAAGACTCCCGACTTTTACAGTCGGTCTTCGTTATCGTTGTGTTTGATAAGATCGAGCCAAGTGATGATAGGTAGACGATCATCTACCAACAGGCCACATTTCTCTACCAATGCTGACTTGTTTTGATCAAAAGTTTGCTGAGTCAGGAAGCTTTGGGGTCAAAGGTGAGCACCATATTGTTCCATTCAGCTTTGTCTTCATCTATCAGATTCTTGCCATTGTCCATCACCCATTAAGCAATGACCTCATCACTTTCTCCGTCTAAAACCCGCTTATCCTAATCGGCCCTTTGCAGTTCTAGCTTGTCGAGTAAATATCGATCAAAACCAGTCATCGGGTAATGATAATTTTGGATCTGCCCCGGCATTGTACATGCAAATTTATCGATGAGCCTAACCAAATAACAAAGCCCATTCATTTCATATTTGGGATTGCGTGGATACTGAGTAGTCAGCATACTCCCTCCTGAATCTCTTTGCTATACAATTGCTAAAGACAAACTCCACGTTCAATCGAAAGTACATCTGTTCTATCTTATCGCTAGCCCGAACCCAAATAGGAATCTCCAGACTTTCTTGACTACACCAACAAGAGCCCAACGGCCCTGGCTTTTTGAGCTGATGAAGAACGCCACCATTTATCAAAACCTTTCGGCCCGTCGAACGGAAAACCGGCGCGAATTTCCTTGAACATGGGATAGCGATGGCCGCCAGGCTGATCGTGCGGCGTGGCTCGTTCGATCAGGTTCAGGAACCACGCGGCTTGTCCACGCTTGAGCTTTACTTCTTCATCCATCGTTCGATTTGGCAAGACAATATGATAGTAGGTCCCAGTCCCTCGCTCGATATCTGGTCGTCCACCAATCCATACCAGCTTACGCTCCATACGAGAACGGTCCTCTTCTGATCGAGTCTCCAATACTTTCCTGGCCCATGTTCGCGGCACTTTGGGCTTTGGCGTTCGTTCGGAAAACCATTCCCGCAGGTCCCGATTAAGTTCCAAGCCTTCCTGATAATGCCAGAGGGCCCTCCGCAAACCCTCGCCAACCCACAAGGGCATAGAAGCCTGGCTGTCCTCATGCACAAGGTTATTTTCCGCGAACCCTTCGAAGACAGGCCCAAGGATCTGAAGACCTGAAGCCTCAGGATTCAACCCAACAGGGCTGTGCGCCGTTGTCGTAAACCGATGCCAAAAGGCCGACTGAATGAGATCAAGTGAAAATAACTGTCGAATCCGCTCAAGACTCTCAACCGTTTCACGAATCGTTTCACTGGGCAACCCATACATCAGATAGGCATGCACAAGAATCCCCGCCTCGCGGCAAGCCTTCACAACTTGGACCGTTTGATTGACCGTAATACCTTTCTTGACCATCGCTAAGAGGCGATCACAAGCTGTTTCTAACCCTGCGCTCAGCGCAATGCATCCTGAGGCCGCCAACAAACGGCATAAATCCGGCGTAAAGGCAGGCTCGAACCGAACATTCCCCCACCAAGAAATCGTCACACGTCGTTCTAACAAAGAGAGAGCCAATTGTTTCAAACCTACCGGGGGCGCAGCCTCATCCACGAAATGAAACCCTCGTTTCCCTGTTTCTGAGATTAACGACTCGATACGATCAACCAACATATTCGCAGGTGAACCTTCATACCGACTGATGTAATCTAGCCCCACATCACAGAAAGTGCATTGTTTCCAATAACAGCCATGAGCCACAGTTAGCTTATTCCAATGTCCATCGGACCAGAGACGGTGCATGGGATTTAATGTATCCAACACCGAGATATATTGCTGAAGGTTCAGACCATCGTAGGTCGGCGTTCCGATTTCCGCTTGAGACACATCCGCTTCTTTCGCCTTGTTGCGCCACACCACCACTTGACCTGATCTAAGGAAGGTCCGGCAGAGATCGGTCTCCTTTCTTATTCCTTGCAAATATTCCAACACACACAGAAAAGGCCGCTCGCCATCATCTAACGTGACAAAATCTACCGCTTCAAAGAGACGTGGGTCTTCCACTCGTCGCAATTCCGTATTGACATACCCTCCCCCTAGCACAACTTTGATGCCTGGTTTTCGAAGCCGTAACTGCTGTCCCATTCGAAGTGCACCGTAGAGATTGCCTGGAAAGGGCACGGTGAGACCGACAACAGATGGTTGATACTGATTAATATGACGCCACATGGCTGCGAGCATCCACTCATCAGTCAGACTAGGTGGCTGAACCAAAGCCTCCGCGAGGCCATCATACGATGTCGCTTGAATAGCGATGGATTCAGCATAACGACTAAGGGCAAAATGTGGAGTGATTGTCGCTTGTACAAGATCAGCCAAATCCTCTAGATACAACGTAGCCAAGTGTTTCGCCTGATCGGTTTGACTATGCTGAAAACTCATCGATTCCTGGTGACTTGAACCGTTCATGGAAAATCGTGGACCCTGAGGAAGAAAGTTAGGCTGACAAATGCGCGAAGCCAACGTCGGATCCTGCCCCTGTAAAAATCGAATCACCGGCTCAATTGTTTCCACATACGCGTACTCTAAACTCAACATTTGGCGAGCTTCTCCCGGCAAATCATTGACAGGCTTCTCTCGAAGGGCATCAAAAACCTGGCTCAACCCTGCTTCTGAATACAGAGCCAACACCATTTCAATGCCCACGTCAGCCTGCTGAACACGATACCCACGTGACCGCAAAAAACCAGTCAAATATGCAGTCGAGGGATAGGGTGTGTTGAGTTGCGTCAAAGGCGGGATAATAAGCAGAACCGAGGGGTCAGACATAGCAGACAACACCTACCATATCAAACTTCATTCAAGCTAGCCAGATAGGCGTGGGAATTACTCTTATTAATTGTCTATTGAGTACTTCCATGCCAAGACACATTTCTTAAACAAGTGCTTAAAACTGGCTGCTAGTTTGAGCCAACAGAAATAGAACAACATAGCGCAATTATTCGTTAGCCTCAGAAAAACTATGAATTGATAGTCAATGGAACAAAACTACGCGACCAGAAGCAGACAGGATTGACCCATCAGATCCGACTCGCCCCGCCCTGTCGAAAAACTTTTCAGCTCTCTGTTTCTATACTATGGCTATTCTACTCGAACATTGTTGGATATGTTCCGTTGGCAGACAACCTTTCCCAAGGTCGTTACTCGTACCGACGATTAGAACACGATAGATGTCGATCTTCTTACCCCCAATAGGCCGGTTAACAAAATTTGCATGGAGAATCAAGGCTTTAGGATTCTGGGTATGAGGTTCATTGTCGATGGCAATAGTTTTGCTTCACTTCAAACGCTCAACATGATCTAGTTGATCGAAAGATTGAGCCGGTTCAGCAGGCGTTCATCACACAGGAGGAGGAAGAAATGACGTACGCAAATGCTCAGTACATTAATGTGGCTCGTGCCAGCGAAATGCAGCATCATGAATACACAATGGAACAGCTACAGGCTAAAATTACACAACTCACCAAAGCCGTGACTTGGGAATTAACACAACATCAGGCACGTCTGAAGGAACTACAGCAAGTCGAAAATTCACTCAACGCACCAACTCCATCCAAACCATTGCGCACCCATCAGCCAACATTAGATCCTCTTCCTTCTTCAAAGAACCGATGGATACAGTCGAGAAAATATGTCCGTCGGGCGTTGCATAAGCCAGCTGCTCAGCTTGTGGCATAACTGAATTGTTTTCGTTCGAGCCATCTGCACCCACCAAGACACACACACCTTGGTGGGTTCAGCATAGGGCTCAATCACGTTCATTACTCATCAAAATGAGTCAGATCAAGTTTCGAAACAGACCTCGCAGAGAACAGATAGTCCAAAAAGCAGGCGTAGAAATCAAGCAGGCAGGCTGCAGATAGGGTGTGCAGACTATGTCGAAAAGGAAAGAAAGGGCTTATTCTTTTAAGGTGATTTGGAGCTGTCCATCCTGAATCCTTAGATCCTCAACACCTTTTGCAAACTGATCCCAAAACCCTCCAGGACCACCGAACTCTTCCACTAAATTGATATGCTTAATATCACCCCACCAGGCACTGGGTAATGGAACCCCACCTAAACTAATTCCTTGCATAGCCACGACTGGCTTGCCATTGGCATAACTGAGCTCTACACCAAAATTCAATTTCAATGTTTTGCCCCCAACCAACGGTACTTCGTCATTCACGGGTACAACAAGTTTGACACTGACAAGATCATCAGCCAGATCAACGGCCACATGTTTTGCCATCTCTGCATCCTTGGCAATAAGCGAATTTAGCTCTCGTTCGGTTAACTGAATTTCTCGTGAAGCCCCCTCTTCAGAATAAAGCTCAGGTTCAAGTGGATCACCTGAAGACGAAACAGAGGTTTTCGGTAGAGAAGAACGTGGCTGATCACTATGATGCAATTGAGCCATTTTTGACTCTAACGATTGTTGCTCTATCTGAGTTAATCGTGTCGGTTCAAACGTCGCGGCATAGAGATACTGATTCACCCACCAGGAAGTGATCAAAGCCGTCCCTAAGACCGTCATCCCTATCAGGAGTATCACTTGAGTGCCAGTAAATCGTCTCTGGTTTTTTGTAACTTGCTTTGGTTCCATGTCTATATACTCCCCTTTCGTGTAAAAAATCCCAATAACCCTGTGAGGGAAGAACGTCAATGAGGGGATAAGAAGTTTGTTGAAAAGGACAACTCACTTCTAGGCATTTTTTTCTCTCTTTATCCAACCATGTTTTCCATCGTTTCATCAAGTTGATGCCTGTTCCTTTTCTATGACTCATTTTCAAGAGATAAAACGCGTGAGCAGACTTTACTAATCGCAACAGACCAGATATGGTTGAGAAAATTATTTACCCCCCCCTCGTCACCAAAGCACATTCTAGGAGGTTTTCTATGGGATTATTTGATTTTGTTCGAACCATTGGCGAAAAGATTTTTGGCGGAAGCGATGACCCTGCGACAAAGATTCGCGAACACCTTGAATCTCGAGCCTTGGGTATCACGGACCTAAAAGTTGATTATCAGAAAGACGACGGAAAGGTCTTTTTATATGGCCAGGCCCCGAGTCCCGAGGCCAAAGAAAAAGCCGTGTTATTAGCAGGCAACGTGAAAGGCGTCGCCGAAGTTTTTGCCGAAAAACTGACGGCTCCCGAGCAAAAGGCCAAAGTCGAATACTATACAATCCAATCAGGGGATACCCTATCAAAAATTGCGAAACAATATTTGGGTGATGCGATGGCCTATCCAAAAATTTTTGAAGCCAACCGTGAAGTCATTCAAGATCCCAACAAAATTTACCCAGGGCAAAAAATTCGTATTCCCCTGGGCTAACCTCTTCAACAGTCTGATACAGTCTTTCAGACAGCGAAGGCTTTTCGGAAACCTTTTCCGAAAAGCCTTCGTGTCATTGAGCTTTTTCCTATTCCAAACCAATACATACGTTTTAGCCATCGCAGATTAGTTCAGACTGGGCTGCAGCATCAGAAAACATAATGGCAGCAAATACGTATATTTACGTATGAAACTCCAATCTTCATTGAATTAAGCTTTAAACCCCTCTTATTCTTCTGCTCAACGCAGAAATTTCGTTTTTATACTTTTACCCAGATGAAAGGAGTGCTTCTCATGAATCTGTTAGATACGATTCTCAATGCAGGCGGCGGTGCGGTTGTACAAAACATGTCAAAATCATTAGGTCTTGGGGAATCACAAACACAAAGTGCTTTAGGCCAACTTCTCCCCGCAGTAGCCAGAGCCATTGGGAAAAACGGTTCTTCCGGAGACGGGTTAAGCGCATTGATGGGAGCATTAGGTAAAGGTAACCATCAACGGTACTTGAACGACCCAAGTGCGTTAAGCCACGAAGATTGTGCAAGAGAAGGCAATGGCATCTTGGGACATCTTTTTGGCAGTAAAGACGTGAGTCGCGGCATTGCTACTCGCGCCGCAGAAAAAACAGGGGTTGGCGCAGACATTTTAAAAAAAATGTTACCCATGGTGGCCTCAGTGGCTATGGGAGCCCTCAGCCAAAAGGCTGCCAGGTCAGGCATGCTGGGCGCACAGCAAGCCCAAGCACGACCATCAGGCTTAGGTGGGTTATCTTCATTTTTGGATTTTGATGGAGATGGTTCCATTGCTGATGATTTACTGGGGATTGCTGCCAAGAAATTTTTCAGTTGATGAGACTGCCCGAAATAGATTCACACGCATCACCTTGCAATAGAGAATAGAGGCATGAGTACATGCGATTAGGTTCATTTGGACAACGCAGAGGAACGGGCGGCCAACCACGCCGACGCATGAGTTGGAAAGTCCGACTCATTCCTATCGTTCTTTTTGCCATCTATGGCCTATACTATTACGTATCTAACCAAGAAACCGTTCCTATAACTGGCCGTTCACAGTTAGTGGATATGACCAGGGAACAAGAAATGTCTCTTGGGCTGCAGTCCTATCAAGAAATTCTTGGCAAGTCCCAGGTATTGCAACAAGGCGAAGTCGTCGATCTAGTCAAATCTATCGGCCGAAAATTAGCCAACGCGGCTGTAAACGTTGACCCTGGGTTTAACTGGGAATTTAATGTGATCAAATCCGAACAGGCCAATGCCTTTGCCTTACCTGGGGGAAAAACAGCAGTCTACACAGGGTTACTTCCAGTCGCTGAAAATGCCAACGGGCTGGCGGTGGTCATGGGTCATGAAATTGCCCATGCCATCGCCCGCCATGGCGCCGAGCGAATGGCGTATCAGAAACTCGTTCAAATTGGGTCGATGGCCGCCAGCGTCGCGTTGGGAGATATGGATTACCAAACTCAGCGGGCAGTCATGGGTGCTTTAGGGGTCGGCACTCAATATGGTGTTCTCCTACCCTTCTCTCGCGACCATGAATCGGAAGCTGACTATATGGGCCTTCTGTTTGTCGCCCGCGCCTGTTTCGATCCGACAGAAGCCCCAAAACTCTGGGAACGCATGGGACAAATGAGCCAAGGGAAGCAACCCTCTGAATTTATGTCCACTCATCCCAGTCATGAAACGCGCATCAAACAATTTGAGGAATGGATGCCTGAAGCTCTCGCCCTCCGCGATCAACATTGCAACTCTCGACCTTCGACTAGACCCTAATAGACAGCCTCGATATTTCCAATCTGTCAATTTTGGGAAAACCCACGATCCTCGTGCATTTCAAGGCCCTGCAAAAACAACCTCTAGCTTATTTCGTTTTCAAAGTTTTAGACGGAAGCACATCGACGAAAAGTTTAGCAGAATAAAGAATCTGGGTATGGGATCGCGACTTAGCTTCTTGTAGAAGCGTTTCAATATCGGGGTGAAGCATTCCCTCAAACGATTGCTGTCCATTCGTCTCTACAACAACTGGCTGCGAAAAATCCACGAGGTCTTGATTGAAGTAGAGCGTATAGTGCCGCACTCGACTTGTACTCACGGAAAATCTGTTGGGCCCTATGTTTTCGGCCTGTAACAAGGCATATACTTTTCCCGTAATCAATTCATCTCGACGATCAACCAAGTTTTCTGAAAAGGCCGCAACTTGATCGGTCTCATTAATTTGCACCCAGTTCATTCGCTCAAGATGCGTCGCATCTCGGACAAGCGAAATACTTTTGGGCAACGGCACACGTCCTTGCTGATCAAACCATGTAATGAGGGACGGTAATTCCTGTCTGGGGAAGAAATGCCCGCCGGCATGAGGATGTGTCCAGGAATGCTCACGATAAGTATGCACAATACCAAGACGGTTCATTTCCTTGACCAAAGCCCGACTCAATTGCACCGGCATGACTTGATCTGTCTCTCCATGAA
The DNA here is from genome assembly GCA_965223295.1 of Nitrospirales bacterium. Classification (GTDB taxonomy): domain Bacteria; phylum Nitrospirota; class Nitrospiria; order Nitrospirales; family UBA8639; genus Nitrospira_E. The sequence goes on from CBDCWC010000002.1 coordinate 1,265,689, forward strand.
GCACATATACAGGCGTATTCACTAAATTTTCAACAAAGGGGAACAGCACGTCATCAAGTCCACTAGCCATCGGGGCAATGCCAGCAAATCGATCAGCATGATGCATCCCGATCATCCACGCACCGATCCCTCCATTCGACATACCGGTTAAAAAAATCCGATCTTGATCAATATGATACTCTTTGGAAAGATTTTCCAAAATAGCCAGCACCAGATCTTCACCAAAACGCGTCCACCACGCTCCCCTGCCCATAGTAGGACACGCCAGGATATATCGATCTTCCAGACGAGGCACCCAGCGTTCAAGATAAGATTCTCCCGTAAAGCCTGCTCCATGCAAACACACAATCAATGGATACAATTGTGCAGGATCATAGGAAGGAGGGACATACAAGGCATAGGAAGCCTTCTTGTCTCTGACCGTGATCGAACGCCGCGGCTGCGCCCCCACGGGCGCTATTTCATAGCGCGGAACGCTGCGAATCGCTGCTTCAACTGCTTGAAAATTGCCATCAGGATGTTTCAAAATCTCAGATAGCACTTGCTCCCTAGATTGATCGGATTGGGTTTCTATATACCTTTCAACTAAAGCATCAAGCGCCCTTTTACCTTCGGAACTGTTTGAATGATCAGAATTTTCTGCTCCCGACACGGGCCAAACCAGCCAAACACTTAAGCACCAAAGACTCACTAACATGACAATTCGGCCCACAGGCTTCGGATGATGAATCCTCAAAACTCTATCCTTAGACAAGAATATTGGAAAACCCGAAGAACAGTAGACTATGCGGGATCTTCATAGAAGATGTAGGAAGTGGAGTAGTCGCTAAACTCGAAATAGACTTTTTGCTCGCCGACATCCTTAACGCCATTGAGATTGGCATCCAAGACACCATAGCCAAACCGGTAGGGTCTTGGTTCGCTGTCACTTGTTCCCATCGCGGTCGACAACTTATCAATGCCCATAAACCGCTTCACCAGTTTCTCCCCGGCGTAAATTTCTAGGACGCCATCCGTCCCTGTCCAGTTTTGTACGGCACGGCTCAGTTTGTTTTGAGATTCCTGAGTGCAGGCTGCCAAAAGCAAGTGGAGAATAAGAATGCATCGATATAACATTTCTTGATTATTTAATTTCGTGAGGCTAACTGTTGATAGGTCTCACGAACTAAAGCTTTGCCATAGATCCGCTCTAACCGCCGGACAATAAAATGCCCGCGTGCCATATTTTGAAAATGATCCATAAAAAGCAGATTCACTGTCGCTCCACCAGCCGCACCTAACACGGGAATGGCTTGAGCTGCGGCTTTTTCAGATACTTGGATGCTATATCGAGAAGCAATTTTGGCAAGGAACCTCACTAAAGCTGGAGCTCCAGTGGTAGCCATTCCATGTTCAGCTAAATACTTGGCCGCTTCGGTCATGGCTCCAGCTAGCGCAGCTCGCACAGCAAAATAACCCGTGTCCACCCCATCATCGTCTTGCTTGGCACCTCCCAGCGCAAATACTTCCAAACAGGCTAATTTTGTATCAGCTTCGGAGAGCGGCTCACCTTCACTTCGGGCAATGTCCGCAATCGACCGAAGCATGATTGTCGTTGAGATAGGTAACTCCACTGTCAGTGCCACCAGCCCAAATGCCCCTCCGACCGCTCCGCTCACGGAAGTCAAAAACCGATGTGCACCATCTGCAGATTGACCATGATACCGCTCATCCAATGTGGAAACAGCTAAGTCTATGGCCTTCGAGAGGGCTTTTTCCGTCGACTGCACAACTTTGTCAGACACGCCTTCAGGCAACATCCCAATTGCTCTCTCTACTGGGGCCCCAATGAGATTGGTTACTTTCGCAGCAAATGAAGGATTTTCCAGAAAATCAACCGCTCGTGCTAGTTGTTGGTAATCTGTAGAATTAAGATCATTCATAACCTTACATCTCCCATTGCTGTTCTTACTTCATGCCTGTCGCAAAGATTAATTTTCATTTTTTCAAAAATAGTCGAATTAGTTTTTTTCGGGAATACCCTTTCCCTATCTTCTTACAGCAACAGTGGCCAATACCAGCCAATCGTTCCCCATTTTCTTAATCTGAGGATTTTCCAAAGGCCAGGCTTTTTCGAGCCTACTTGGCGACAACCCACCGATCAACCCTTTCGCATCTTGTCCCCCAAGTAATTGAGGCGCCACATACAATCTTACCTGATTCACCCACCCCTCTTGAAGGGCTGTGCCATTCAACGTACCACCACCTTCGATCAGCAAAGAAGAAATCCCCTCCTTACCTAATCGAGCCAAGACAGCTCTCAAGGACACTCTTCTCTTCTTTTGGGGAAGGACCCAAACAAGGACATCTCGGGCACGAAGCGCCAGAATTTTCCTTTTGGAGGCCTGTGCCGTAGTACAAACAATCGTAGGTTGTTCCCAAACCCACCGCAACACCCTTGATTTTTCTGAAATACGCAAATGGCTATCTAACACCACTCGCACTGGCTGACGACCTTTGCGCCGCTTCGTATCATTGGCTATTTCTCTAGCTGATAACTCTGGATCGTCAGCTACCACAGTTTCAATCCCCACCATCACTGCATCAACATGACTGCGAATCTGATGAACATCTTGTCGGGCACGTTGGCCGGTGATCCATTTCGACCGGCCTGATCCTGTCGCAATTTTGCCATCAAGAGTCATCGCGCCTTTGAGAATCACAAAGGGACGTCCCGTCGTAATCCAATGCTGATAGATTTCGTTGAGTTGCTGTGCTTCTTCTTCTAATATGCCCACCGTCACAGACAGGCCTGCCTGTTCCAGCAACTGAAGCCCTTGGCCTTGGACTTGAGGATTAGGATCAGCCATAGCTACACACACCCGTCGCAAGCCAGACTGAATCAACAGGGGCGCACAAGGAGGTGTGCGTTTGGTCAAATGGCAACAAGGCTCGAGCGTGACATAGAGCGTCCCTCCTCTCGCCCGGGGACCTGCTTGGTGCAACGCTAAAACTTCGGCATGGGGCTGTCCGGCTTGGCGATGGTAAGCCTCACCAACAATCTTCCCTTTATTGACAATCACAGCGCCAACCATGGGATTAGGATTTGTTTTGCCCTTTCCCCGAACTGCCAGGGAAAGGGCCCGTTTCATGTATCGTTGATCAGTTTGGACGGAGGTCACCGTCGTTTCGAGGAGCTAGATGATTTCTTACGGGACATAACTTTCTTAGATAGGGCTTTCTTTCTGTTTGACGTTTTTTTCGCCGGAGTCTTTTTCGCTATGACTTTCTTCGCCACTGCCTTCTTTTTCAACATCTTCTTAGTGGATTTGGCAGCAGTCATTCGCTTCTTTCTGCCGCCCTTGCTTGACAACGACCGGCTTTCTTCACGTTCAAGCACAGCAACCGCCGCCTGTGCTGCAGCAAGCCGTGCAATCGGAACACGATAGGGTGAACAGCTCACATAATTGAGCCCCAATTCATGGCAGAACGCGACCGAACTGGGTTCTCCTCCATGCTCCCCGCAAATACCTAATTTAATGCTGGGGCGCGTCTTGCGACCTTCCTGAATAGCCAACTTCATCAACCTGCCCACTCCGACTTGATCCAATACGGCAAAAGGATCGGCCTCTAAGATATTGTCGGCTTTATTCTCTATCGTAGCCTTGCACATACGACAGACCATCTTTTTCCAATCCACATTACTGCGCTGACAGAACGGGCATCGATCCTGCCGGTCCAAATAAAAGCCAATATAAGGGCCGGCATCATCACGAGAAAACCCAAACGTGGTCTGTGTTAAGTCATTTGTTCCAAAAGAAAAGAACTCTGCATCTTGGGCAATCTGTTCGGCTGTCACCGCCGCACGCGGGAGTTCAATCATCGTACCGACCAAATAATTTAATTTTACGCTGTATTGGGCCATCGTCCGCTGAGCCACATCGCGAATCAACTCCTTTTGAGCTTTCATCTCCGAGGCCATGCCCACTAAAGGGATCATAATTTCCGGCACAATCTTTTTGCCTTCCTGTGCCACTTCACAGGCGGCTTCAAAAATCGCTTGCACCTGCATTCTGGTAATTTCCGGCATCGTAATTCCCAGGCGGCATCCCCGCAGTCCCAGCATCGGATTAAATTCATGCAGTTCTTCCACCCGAGCAAGAATTTTTTGTTTCTCTTTGATGACAGCCGAATCACCATTCGACAGCTCGAGTTTGGCTAAATCCACCAGCAATTGCTCCCGCTTGGGTAAAAATTCGTGCAGAGGCGGATCCAACAAACGGATCGTGACGGGGAATCCCTTCATCTCTCGATAGAGTCCAATGAAATCTCGCCGCTGAAGTGGGAGTAATTTTTCTAGATAAATTTCACGCTCTTCACGGGAAGAGGCTAAAATCATTTGCTGCATGATTGCGACCCGGTCTTCTGCAAAAAACATATGCTCGGTTCGGCAGAGCCCAATCCCTTCGGCGCCAAAACCACGTGCAATTTGCGCTTGATCCGGCACATCCGCATTAGACCGAACGCGCAGCACACGAAACGCATCAGCCCATTTCAAAATCGTTGAGAAGTAACCATACTTTTCGGATTCTTTCGGATCCATCCGACCTTGAATGACTTGAATCACTTCTGAATCTACGACAGGAATATCGCCTGCATAGACTTGTCCCGTAAAACCATTCAACGAGATATATTCACCCTCCGCCAAGACTAAACTGCCAAACTGCACTTTCCCATCAGGCAACACTTCAACTTCATCACACCCAGCAATACAAACTTTCCCCATCTGCCGGGCCACCACCGCTGCATGTGACGTCATTCCGCCTTTGGCCGTCAAAAATCCTTCCGCCGCATGCATGCCATGAATGTCGTCCGGACTTGTCTCATGACGCACTAACACCGCACGTTCCCCTTTGGCTTTCAGTTCCACGGCTCGATCAGGAGTCAGTGCGATTCGGCCAGCTGCCGCCCCTGGTCCCGCAGGAAGCCCCTTCCCAACAGCTTGAAATTTCGCTTCATCTCGACTTTCAAAAATAGGATAGAGATACTGGGAGAGTTGTTCAGGTGCGACACGCTTGACGGCTTCGCGCCGATCAATCAGCCCCTGCCGAACCATATCCACAGCAATTCTGACAGCCGCAATCCCTGTTCGTTTCCCAACACGGGTTTGCAGCATATACAACGTGCCTTCCTGGATCGTAAATTCCAAATCCAGCATGTCACGGTAATGCTTTTCCAAGGTCCGTTGCGTCTTGATGAGATCTTTATAAGCACCAGGCAGCGTCTCCTGTAACGACCCGACCGGCAAGGGTGTCCGAATCCCAGCCACCACGTCTTCCCCCTGAGCATTCAAGAGACATTCACCAAAAAATGTGTCCGTGCCATTGGCGGGATTTCGGGTAAACGCCACCCCCGTTCCACTGGTATCCCCCATATTTCCAAACACCATCGATTGCACATTCACTGCCGTGCCCCATTCATCAGGAATATCATAGAGACGCCGATAGGTCACCGCCCGATCACCATACCAGGAATCAAACACCGCATTGATGGACATGCGTAATTGTTCAAAAGGATCCTGTGGAAAGTCACTCCCCACTTCGATTTTCACCAATGCCAGATACTGATCGACTAACTGACGCAAAGATTGTTCATTAAGATCCGTATCATGCTTGGCCCCTTCTGCTTCTTTTAAAGCATCGAGGGCTTGCTCAAACCCTTCACGAGACATGCCCATTACCACGCTGGCAAACATAGTTATAAACCGCCGGTACGCATCCACCGCAAATCGAGGATTGTTGGTTTTTTTCGCTAGACCTTCAACCGTTTGCTGATTGAGCCCCAGATTTAAGACAGTATCCATCATGCCGGGCATGGATGCCCTGGCACCAGAACGGACGGAAACCAGCAACGGGTGCTCAGGGTCACCTAAGCGGGCTTTCATTGCTTGCTCCACTTTACGAAGACCTTCTAACGCTTGATCCCACATCCCACCTGGGTATCGCTTCTTGGAATGAAAATATTCGACACAGGCATCTGTTGTGATGGTGAATCCCGGTGGCACCGAAATTTTCAGACTGGTCATTTCCGCCAAACCGGATCCCTTCCCACCTAACAACTCTCTCATCGTCCCCGACCCTTCGGCCTTTCCCTTACCGAAGAAATAGACGTATTTTTTCTGCCGCATAGCGTGACTCTCCTTTACCCGCACAGAACTCGTCGATAGATAAAATGAAAAGAATACAGCATCGACCTCCAGAAATGGCTACGACATGACTCTGACAGATGCAACGGCTGCCCTGGACGCACCACGAGACGTGGCCCCAACACCCACTGGATGATCCACTGCTTGATAGAAACTTGTATGTATTGAAGAGGAATGAGTACGAAGTGAGGTGGTATCACAGCTGACGTGTAGCCCCGACACTCATGTCGACTGATGAGAGATAGTTTGGAGATGGACCTGATACTTAGCGATTAACTGACGTTTTATCCACATCCCTAATGCGATCACCACTATGGCAAAAATCATCAGCGCAATCAACCGATAATTTTCTTTAACTTGCCCAGGGAAGTACAAATTTCCATCCGCATCCATAGCCAAGGCTTTCCCGGGCGCCAAGGAATGCGTTTGCCCCGAGAGATCAGAAAAGTCTAACCATTCGGAACAGACTTTGACCAGACCATCGGCTCCTGTCACTTTTTCCCATTGCACCCCGACACAATGCCCATTGGCCGGATCAAACAGCTCCGGTTTGGCTAACGTGGCCTCTAGATCTATTCCACTGACCCATAGCCCTAAGAACAACAGAGCGTTACAGACCAAAATGAGCACAACAGTAACCATGAGCGTAAACCGTCGAATCCGCCAAGATTGGTCCGGATTCTCTAAAGATGGCCGTTCCGTACTCATCACATCATGAGTCCTCCGCCCTCTAGCTTCGACCCAATTTACTTGAACTCTAAAAACTTATGTAGTCTCAGTTCCAGCATATTGGATACAGGAAAAATCAGCAAGCGTGAGAAACAGATGATCAATTACTGTTAACAAGGAAAGTCGATTTTCTCGAATCTGTGGCTCAGGGTCGTTGACCAAGACTGCTTCAAAAAACTCATCAATTGGCGACTTCAATGCCAGTAACCCACACAAGGCCTCACCATAATGTTGATCTCTTATAGACTCCGACACTTCTTGCTGAGCTATCTTCAATGTTTGGAAAAGGTCTTGTTCACATCGATGCTGGAACAATTCAGGATTCACCGCCATCTGCGTCCATCCTTCTTTTTCGACAATTCGGTGTGCTCGCTTAAATCCAATCATAAGCGTTTCAAAATCTGACTGGCTCACAATAGCCTGCAATGCCTGAATTCGGGATAACAGATCCTTTAAATCAGCTGTATGACTAGGTCGAACACGAGTGACGGCTTCCATGACATCATCCCGTAATCCCATTGAACTCCGTCCATAAAATTTAAGCCGATCCATGAGAAATCCAATGATTTCCTTTAATGTCTTGGGGTTACCTTGTCCCACCCCTTGCTTGGAGAGGATCTGAAGTGTCTGCTCAAACACATCAACGAAATTTAGCTCAAGGGAAGTCTCACTAGCGATTCGAACCAGCCCATACGCCGCCCTCCGCAATCCCAATGGATCTTCTGACCCGGAAGGAGACATCCCCACCGCAAAAAACGAGACGATCGAATCACATCGGTCCGCGCAGGCCAGAAGCCTGCCGACAAAACTCGCGGGCAACAGATCATCAGGAAATCGAGGAAGATAATGCTCACCGATAGCCTGGCAGACTTCTTCAGCCTCTCCATTATGCTCCGCATATACTTCTCCCATGACACCCTGCAATGTAGGAAATTCCCCAACCATCCCGGTTGTCAAATCAGCTTTGGACAAAAGCCCAGCGCACTCACAAATTCCCTTTAAATCTTCTCGGCCAAGCGTCACCGCAAGCCACCCGGCCAAATCCCGCACACGCTCAACTTTTTGACGCATAGTACCCAATTGGTGATGAAACATGATTCCATCTAACGCTGAGACACGTTGATGAAGTGGGTGCTTGACATCCTCATTAAAAAAATATTGTGCGTCATTGAGGCGAGCAGCAAGCACTCGCTCATTGCCTTTTCGCATAAGCGCCCTATCACCCCAAGGCATATTGGTTACCGTCATAAACTTCGGCAACAATTCCCCGTCTTGTCCGACGAGAGAAAAGAAGCCTTGATGCTCTTTCATGGATGAAATCAACACAGGCTTGGGAAGCCTGAGAAATTCTTTGTTAAATGATCCCAGCAGGGTGAGGGGGTGTTCAACGCTCCAAACCGCTTCGTCCACTAACTCTTCACGATGACTAGGAGCAATTTTCCCCTTGGCTGATTTGGATAAAGCCGAAGTCTGTTGAATAATGAGGGCACGCCGCTCTGCCGGATCCACGAGCACACCAAGCTTCTTCATCGCTGCAACATAGGTGGTCGCATTTGGCAATGTGCTTCCCTGCACAACTTTTTTTCCTCTCGTCCGCAAATAGCGATGCCCCCACGTCACGCCACTAGATTGAACACCCGCGAATTCGATCTTCAGAACTTGCTGATCTAATAACGCCACCACCCATCGAACCGGACGGGCAAATTTTGTTTGCAAAACATTCCAACGCATAGCCTTCGGGAAGTGTAATTTGGCTAAATATTCAGGAAGTCTTGCGGTAAGTATCTGCTTAGCAGATTGGCCCTTTTCATGTCTCTCAACTGCGAGATAGAGTCCCCTGGGTGTCTCTGTGACGGCAAGTTGCTCAACTGACACGCTTTGAGATTTGGCAAATCCCAGTGCAGCGTTCGTTGGAGACCCCGAAGCATCAAATGCCGCAGATTTTGGCGGCCCAACCACTTGTTGCGTGACAGATCGTTGCCGGGTATGCAAACCATCCACGAGTAACGCCAGCCGCCTACAGGTTCCAACCGTGCGGACCTTGTCATAGTCTAACCGGCATTCCGCTAAAAGCTGGCGTCCGACCTCAGCTAAATCTTCAAGAGCTTGAGGAAAAAACGTAGTCGGAATTTCTTCAGTGCCAATTTCTATTAACAACGACAACGAGGGATCTTTTGTCTTGCGGCGAGCAGTTGCTTGACATTTAGTCTGTGATTTTTTTTGAATCGGCATGTCGTAAAAACCTAAGGCCATGCAAAACGACAATCGTCCCGTCTATCGTTTTTTTCGAATTCGCGTTCCTTTTGTGGTTCCTTTTGTGGCTACCTTCTGATGGAGCAAAGGAAATCCCATACGTTCTCGTTGTTCATAATAGGCCTGCGCACATGCTCTGGCTAAATTCCGGACACGGCCAATATACCCCGTACGTTGGGCCACGCTGATGGCTCCCCTTGCATCAAGGACATTAAAAAAATGAGAGCATTTCATACAGTAATCATAGGCCGGGAGCACAAGACCGCGTGGATGTTCCAATAATTGTCGACATTCCTGTTCAAAACGATCGAACGAAGTTGTCAGCAAATCCACATCAGCGGTTTCAAAATTATAAGTTGACCATTGCACTTCCGACTCATGATACAACTCGCCATATCGCACACCTTCAGTCCATAACAAATCATAGACATTGTCCACTTCCTGCAAGTACATGGCGATCCGTTCCAGGCCATACGTCAGTTCCACGGTCACGGGATTCATTTCCAAGCTACCAACTTCTTGAAAATAGGTGAATTGAGTAATTTCCATGCCATCTAGGCGAACTTCCCAACCTAGGCCCCAGGCTCCCAAGGTGGGGGATTCCCAATCATCTTGTAAAAATTGAATATCATGCCGGTACGGATCTAACCCTAAATAGGCAAGACTCTGTAAATACAAATTCTGAGAATCAGCCGGAGCCGGCTTCAAGACTACTTGATACTGGAAATAATGCTGCAGTCGGTTAGGATTATCTCCATACCGACCATCAGTAGGACGCCGGCAAGGCTCAATATAGGCTGCGCGCCAGGGCTCCGGCCCAATGGCACGCAGAAACGTGGATGGGTTAAACGTTCCTGCACCTTTCTCGGTGTCATAGGGCTGCGTCAGGATACAGTTATGGGATTTCCAAAACTGATGGAGGGAGAGAATAATCTCTTGAAAGGTCACAACGCTGAGCTTTTGGTCAGAAACCGCCTCAGATATCGGCAAGCGTTCATCTCAATCCTGACAGCATCTCACGAGAAAAAACCCAAGTAGGCAAAGCTTTTTACCGTAGCAACAACATTTTGACCAGTCAAGAAATGTTCCGTGAATCGTCATGCCATCTTCTCGGGAAAAAATATTGGGACGAAATGGGTTCTAACTTGTTTTTCATAGGCCCACTCAAGTATATTTGTGCCCGAGTTTATCCACTGAGGAGGGGCGTAACCAATGAAACCATTTGCTCAATTGTTCTTATGGTCCAGTATCGGTCTTGCCACCCTGACGATGGGGTGTGCAGAAATGAATGGAGGTTCAATGGCCGGGACAGGATCTACCGCGCCGGGTGCTTCGAGTGCCGGAACCAGCGTCGTCACGACAGGGCCGAACCGAGTATCCCAGGGCGCACAAGGTGACACCTTAGACGCATGTATGGCTCGTATCCCAGGTGACGCATCGGCCGGCCAACGCATGATCGCCGAACGAACATGTCAACGGGATAATGAAAACCGCGCCTCCATCCTGGCGGTTCCTGGCCAATAGTCAGCATTTGATTTTTTTAGGTTCGCTGGCCTCTGCCTAGCCAGCGAACCGTATACCTCTCTTATCGGCAACCCACATTCCTGCTTGTTGGGTGCCGTGTGTTACTATCCTTTCACATTTTGTATCATCCTTATTTCAGGAGACATTCTTGATCAGCAAGAAGATGACTTCATCTATCCTCATTACAGGTATTCAACTCAATGCACATTGTGGAGTCACCGATCGTGAACAACGGCATGCCCAGCCGATCATGGTAGACCTGACATTACGATGCCCCAATCAACATGCGTTCCAAAGTGACAAACTAGAAGACACAGTTGATTATGCAGCCGTCACGAAATCCGTGAAGGCAGTCAACGAAGGTCGTACGTTCACTCTCTTGGAAGCATTGACTGAACGGATTTGCCAACAACTCTTTCGAGACTTTCCTGTCACACACATCAAAATTTGGGTCAGAAAAATTCGTCCGCCCATAAAAAATTTTTCAGGCTCTGTCGGGATCCGGCTACTACGGACACGACACGATCATGCACAACTTCCATACGGAGCCCCAGCGCCCTTTCTCACGGCACAACTTTCACGATTGCCTCGAGGCAAGGTCCTAGACGTGGCTACAGGACGGGGGCGCCATGCTCATTTTCTGGCCACCCGTGGTTTCTCCGTACACGGGGTCGATCGTGACCGTGAAGCCCTCAATTTCATCGAAGCTCAGGCTCCACAAACAGAATCCTTCGGTATTACGACCGAATGCTTAGACTTGGAGACCGATAACCAACATCCTCCAGACCTTGGGACATCGACATACGACGTCGTCTTAGTATTTTTTTACCTCTATCGACCTCTGTTTCCGAAATTGCTCAAAGCCTTAAAGCCTGGTGGTATCATTCTGTACGAAACCTTTCTTCTGGAAAATCATCTTCAGCGGCAACACCCACGTCGAAAAGAGTTTTGCCTGCAGACAAATGAATTGCTCACTCTCATTCAGGGTTGTCACATACTCCACTATGACGAAGGTGATCATAAAGAAACAGGCACCACCAAACGGACATTTACCGCACGTCTCGCGGCGCGAAAACTGTAACTGCCATTCACAACTATGAGCCATATCGATCTTCATACCCACACCACATTTTCAGATGGAAGTCTCTCCCCTACCGATTTAGTCGAACATGCAATCCAACAAGGCCTGCAGACCCTTGCCATCACCGATCATGATACAACCCATGGCTTATCTGAAGCCCTAACAACCATCAACGGACGTCCACTGGAATTGATTCCCGGCGTTGAATTGAGCACACAATTCAAGAATCGAGAGACTCATATTTTAGGGTATTTCATTGATCCAAATGATCTCCAATTTCAAACCCACCTACAGGCGCTTCGCTCCACTCGCATAGACCGAATCCGTCAAATAGTTGATCGATTGAATATTCTAGGAATCGATATCACTCTGGAGGAAGTTGAGGAGATCTCTGAAACCGGCACCATCGGCCGTCCACATATCGCACAAGTCCTCATCGCCAAAGGATACGTGGCACATATGAAAGACGCCTTTGAGCAATTCTTAGGGACCCGAGGAAAGGCCTATGTTCAACGGGCAGTCCCTGAAGCCCATGAAGTCATCAGCTGGATTATCAACGCAGGAGGGCTGCCTGTTCTGGCTCATCCTTACTGGGAAGGACTGAATAAAGAACAGAGCATCGCCGCATGTCAAAGGTTAGTCGAACAAGGGTTACGCGGCATTGAAGTATTTTACGGCACGTTTTCGGCTCGTCATATTTCATTCAATTTGGGGTTAGCAAAACAGTTTGATTTGCTGGTCACTGGAGGGAGTGATTTCCACGGAGACATGAAACCAGAGGTTAAACTGGGGAAAGGACGAGGCTCATTACATGTCCCGACGAAAGTTGTTGATCGGTTACGAATAGCAGCAGGACAATAAACGGGAAGCCTGAATCGGCGCAATTATATCAATCCTGTCAAACACACTTTGGGTCTGTTAAAAAAATCTGCCAGCGGCATTCTTGCCATTGTTCCGTGCTCACGTACTGCCAGTACGCTCCGCGCGCAAAAATGGCTGTGGCCTTGCTGGCCGGACTTTTTTGAACCGACCCGACGCTCTTGCTTTCTAAGAGCTTCTTGGCGAAATACGTCTTTTGCTATCTTCATGATTCAACACTCCCACACTAATTGTCGGAAGCTTCGACGATATGATTTTCAAATCTGGTACAGCCCTCGGCCAGTAAGCGATTCGTCAGCATTTCTCCCGGCCATTCAATAGGCAAATCAGCGGTAAAGACCCATACATCCGGCGATGTCCATATGGGGCCATGTTCTTCGGGAAGGTCCGGATCGAATAAATCTGTCCACACGGGCATATAGACTCCATTGCCGCATTGCGTATGAAGGTGTACCACTGTGCGGCTACGGATAGGGCCTTCCAAATCATGCCAAACTGCCGCGGTTTCATCAGCCAAGCGATGGAGACGCACAGCATTTTGCGCATCGAATAAAGCATAGGCGGCATAGTTGGGCGCTTCCAACATTTGCGGCGCCATCGCGATTTCAGAACATTGCGTCACCAATCCATCCATAATGGCCTGACAATCACTTTCCTGCAACGTATCAGCCAACGTGGTATCCGGTACGCCCAAAATTTCAAAAAACAAGAAGGCCGTCGCCTCGACCGGAGGATGAAGACGAGCAGCGATGGCTTGCCGACGTTGTCCTTCAGCCAAGTTCGTGATGTGATCATGGACTTTCTCTAAATTCAGAAAATCCAACGTGGTATCGGTCAGGAGACGCGGCTCAACTGTAATCGCAACCCCTTTTGGCATATGAAGATGTCTTCGCAAGAGATCTGCGGTCTCAATAGGATCAATTTTCAATTTCAAGGGAAAGTCCAAATTTGCTTGAAGAGGGAGTTCCAAGGAGGCGAGGATGGCAAACGTTTCCGCTTCTTCGTGTTCCGTGTCCATCACACCGCAACTGGCAGCTTCAGCCAACAGATCAAACAACCATTCCGCCATGTTCTCATCTAAGGCCGCAAGAACCGTCAGCACCTCATGTTCACGGTCCTGATCTAACAAGGCTTGCAGCACTTCGATCGCCAAACTGGGATCACCATGTTCATGACGACGCGCATTGATAAGATGAATAAGATCACGTGTGAGAGGATCAGGACGATACCAACTAGACATGAAAAGAGATGTCCTTTATTGACGAGGATACGGAACGAAACGTGTGGACATATGCTGTTGAGGCTAGCAGCATTTTCCCATTACCAGAACCTCTTTGCCAACTTTTCATTCTCCTATAACTTTGACTAACACCCGCTTGCGGCGACGCCCATCAAATTCTCCATAAAAAATTTGCTCCCATGTACCAAAATCCAAGGCTCCGTTCGTAATCGCCACAACCACTTCCCGCCCCATAATCTGCCGTTTGATATGCGCGTCGCCGTTATCCTCACCAGTCAGATTATGTTGATACTCATCCGCATGGGGAGCAAGCCGTTCAAGGAACCGTTCATAATCCTGCAACAGGCCTGATTCATCATCATTGATATACACACTGGCTGTAATATGCATGGCATTAACCAGCACCAGCCCCTCTTGGATGCCACTCTGCTCAACCACGCGTTCCACTTGTGGGGTGATATTCACAAACTCCCGCCGTGATTGTGTATGAAACCAGAGTTCTTCTCGATACGATTTCATGGGTATCCTTTTCTTCGAGTCTTTCAGCCGGAGCAGCCGTACTGGATTCTCGCTCACTGGAAACATCATTGCAAGTAGGAAGCTTTCATCTCGTTTTATCATTCACATATAGAGAATATCAGATGGTTGGAGGTTTGACAGAACCGCCAAGTGGTGGTAATAAAGTTAACCATTAGGTTATTTCCCTACGACAGTAATTTTTACACCATTGCCAATACACTGACATATGCATGGGTCGCCATGCACATCGTGTCTTTCATTAGAAAAAGGAGGCAGGGCTCATGACAGCCACGCTTGGAAACCTGTTTTCAGCAACACACCCGACAGGGGGTCACGTGCTGTTTGCCGAAGATTCCGATAAGGATTTAGATTTTGACGAAGGATTTGAAGAGGATGAACTCCACCAATCCAAACCACCTTCACGGCGACCTCTTATGTGGATTCTCATCCTTCTCTTGCTGGCAGGCGTTGCCTATTGGGTGCTCAATAATCCAACAGGACAAATGGGAAATTCTGGTTCCATGAATGCAGGAACAGACAGCTATTCAGCATCAACTGCCGAGACCATACAATCTCCTCTTTTCAGCGAAGATCAATTGGTGATACTTGTCGAAAAAGCCGTACTCATGGGAGATCCCGCCAATACTCTCCCTGGCCCTCTCGTACAAGCTGGCGATCAATTGACGATTCTTGATGGAAGTTATGAATCCCAAGGGTGGGTGTATTTGGTAAAAACAACCACGGGAAAAACAGGATGGATTCCCGGCGAGAAACTTAAGAGTCAGTCGTAAGGAAACGATAAAGACTCAACACTCGAGTCCCATTCAAGCACCTAGTTGCTCTGACCTCAACCATCTTTTCATTCGACAATTCAGCCTACCACACACGACTTCTATCCAACTGACAACCCACTCTATAACAGCGTGGGGCTGTTGAAAGAATCTACCAGCGATGTTCCCGGCCTTCGCCGTGGCGGCTTCGCGCAGGCAGGTCGTCATTTTTCTGTGCTCACGCAGTACCAGTAGCTCCGCGCGCAAAAATGCTATGGCCTTGCTGGATGAATTTTTTGGGACCGACCCGAAGCTTTTGATATCTGATGGGAACATAAGCAAATTTGCTTTTGGTGTTTTGTATTATTCAACACTCCCAGCATCGTCGTTCGACATTGAACCACTAGGAGCATCCTTGCTAGGGTGAAGTTGAGGGTTCATCGCATCATGACCGTTTCAAATATCTCTTCGATTTCCAACCAGGATCCACAAACGCCAATGTCTCCGGACGACGCCCAACAACTCTGTACCGCTTATACAAAATCAAGTGGGAGTAATTTTTACTATTCGTTTCTGTTTCTCCCTCGTCAACGGCGGGAAGCCATGTATACCATTTATGCATTATGCCGAATGGTGGACAGTGCTGTGGATGACCCACCACCAGGGAGCAAGCCGCTAGAGGTCCTGGCAACTTGGCGAGAAGAAGTGTCCGCAGCCTACAAAGGTCAACCGACCCTCCCCGCAACGATCAGTTTGGCTACACACCTGCAAGAGTTTGATATTCCCGAAGATTTAATTCAAGAACTTATCACAGGCGTCGAAATGGATTTAACGATCAATCGCTACGAAACATTTTCGGATTTATACCCCTACTGTTACCGAGTGGCATCTGTGGTGGGATTAGTCTGTCTCAAAATTTTCAAAACAGAATCTCCCAAAGCGGAAGACTATGCTGAAAATTTGGGCATTGCTTTTCAACTTACGAATATGCTTCGCGACCTGTATAGCGATGCCCAAGAAAATCGCGTCTATCTGCCACAAGAAGACTTTCAGCGATTTGGTTATTCGGTCGAATCATTGCTCAACAAAGAATCATCTCCTGAACTCGTTGAATTCATGAAATTCCAATGTGCTCGAGCACACTCGTATTATCAGAAAGCCCAAGATGTCCTCAGCTCCCTCCCCGCCCCAGATCAAAAAGCGCTCGTTGTCGCGGAAATTATGCGAGGCGTTTACAGTACGATTCTTCACAAAATTGAGTCCCAAAACTATCCCATTTTTGGGCCCCGGACGCGAGTCTCGTCATTTCAACGTCTGGGCATTGCCTCAAACATTTGGCTGCGCTCGTTGCTCACGCGACCTGTCGCCACATCCATGTGACACGCCACGTTCTTCTACTCGGGAACAATCTCACCGGGCTGGTTACAGCCTACCGGCTCGTCCACTATGGTTTTCGTGTCAGTATTATTGATACGCAATCTGATACTCCTTCCCGCATTCCCTCTAGACTCCGTCAAGAAGCAAAGAAACCAAGAGCAGCAGCACCTCTTTCTAGCCCTTACAACGACGGTTATCCTCTAATTTTGCACGGTTTTTATCAGGCCACATGGTCACTGCTACAGGAACTATGCTTTGAATGGCCATCACAGACTGCCCACGCTGTTTGTTTAGAATTTGGGAACCAGAACCTCGCAGAACCACGAATCCGGCTCCCCAAACCATCCCGGATAGCCTGGATGCATCCAATGAGGCCATTACTCTTCTTCAAAGGGCTTTCCTGGTCAGACCGCTGGAATATCATCAACCTCCTAGAAAAACAATGGGAAGAGAATCGCCTGACCGATTACCACCCTGATATCCAAAGCGCTGAAAGCTGGCTCATCGCCGCAAAACAGTCGGACCATAGTCGTACATACTTCTGGAATCCTTTGTGCCGGTTTTTTCTACATTGCAATCTCTCAGAAGCCTCCCTCAGTTCCTTCATTGAAGTCTTCTCGCGCTACTGGTTTGGGCAACCCATCGATGCTGCAACCTACCTGACGCTATACGAGACTTTGGAAAAACTGGAAACCCACCTACGGCAATGGCTCATCCACAAAGGAACTCGATTTCACATATCAACTGGAGCACTCAATCTCCACACAAACAACGACGAGGTTCGAGCAATTGGGACAGCTGACGACAATCTTACGGCCTACGCCTATGTTTCAGCCCTGACCCCAAAGCATCTCTGTTCTCTACTCCCTGAACGCGCGTTGGCTCATTACGGGTATTTTTCCTCCTTAGCACACATACCAGAAGTTTATGGCTTAGCCGTTCGATTCACTGTCAAGAATACCCTTCTCCCTCCTCGGCTCATTCTTCACGCCGCTTCATTTGATTGGATTACCAGTCAACCAAATTCACAATCAGGTGAAGCTGAAACCATAATGACCTGCGCCACACTTGAAGAACCTACTGTTCAACGTGATACCGAAGAACTCATCCACTATGCCTCGGCTTCTATAGAACATCTATTCAAACTGTCTCCAGGTCAAACCCTCGAATCCTCTCAACCTCAAATTATTCAGCATGCAGGTCCATTGTACCCATGCCAGCAAGGATCTCGAACCCATCGGCCCCTCCCCGAAACACCCCTTTCCAATTTTTTTCTGGCTGGTCCTTGGACAGCTACCAGCCTTCCCGCTTCTATAGAAAGTACGATACAAAGCGCCAGCGCATGTGCACAGGCTGTGAGTTCAGCCTTCTACGGATCTTGAGATTGACATCCTTCCTCCTCAAACTTAAGATCCCTAGCTATGGATTTAGCTCAACTCAAAACTTCTCTACACAATTGCCAGCGCTGTCAGCTCTCCAAAGGCCGAACCCAAGTCGTCTTTGGGACTGGGAACCCGGAGGCCTCTATCATGTTCGTGGGAGAAGCTCCTGGATTTTACGAAGACCGCCAAGGCGAACCCTTTGTAGGCGCTGCAGGGAAATTACTCACAGAGCTCTTACAATCAATCGGGCTCGAACGGACCGACATCTTTATTGCCAACGTCATCAAATGCCGTCCACCCAACAATCGCGATCCCTTACCCGAAGAAATCGAGACCTGCAAACCTTTTCTCCTTCAGCAAATTGAACTCATTCAGCCGAAGCTCGTCTGCACCTTAGGCAATTTCGCCACTCAAACATTGTTGGAAAGAAAAGTCGGCATCACCAAAGTCCGTGGACAGGTCATTAAACTCGAAAAATTCGTCGTCTTTCCATTATTCCATCCTGCTGCCGCCCTCCACCAAGGCAACCTGCGCGTGCCCCTCAAAGAAGATTTCCAAAAACTCAAAAACGTCCTGGTAGACATGAGCAAAACCCCAACTCTCCCCAACACCTCCTCACCTCCAACACTTACCACCTCAAAAGAATCCTCCAAAGAAACCCCAGCCAATCCCCCAACCCAAATGAGTTTGTTTTAGAAGAATACTTTCCAATAACAAGAGAACTCGCAAAGCATCGGAGCCACAAATTTTTCTTTGCGACTATCTGCGTAGTTCAAGTAGACCCACCTTCTGCGCCTCACAATTAATAATAAGTTTTTAGTGGTTTCTCTTTACATAAGACTACTTTCCGTTAAGAATAAAAAATATGCACCTACGGAACCACACATCTCAACAATGGAGGTCACATGGACACAGGTTACCCCGCGCTCATCGCTGAACTCCCCGACAAAAAAAATAACTTAAAGATCCCCGCCGGCTCTCAGAATCCAGAGTCCAAAAATCTCCCAGCCACAAAAAATATCCCTGAAGAAACCAGCTCCCCTCCGACAACCAACACCCTTTCCTAAAATCCTTTCGTTTCATTGCTCAACTTCAGAACCCCCTAAAAGGGGTCAGAATCGATTAACCACTGTGCATTGCCACACATTGCCCCATTCATGACCCTTGTGGTGCAGATGCTCTCACCGATAACATGCAAACACCTCTCTATTGTTTTAGACAGACTATTGCACCTATGCCTCACACGCATCATGATTCCCTCCAGGGTCTGTTGAAAAAAGCCGCCAGCGACGTTCTCTCCATTTTTCCGTGCTCACGTAGGACCAGTAGGTTCCGCGCGCAAAAATGGCTGCGGCCTTGCTGGACGGACTTTTTAGAACCGACCCGATACTGTTGATCGCCAAGGGCTTTCTGAAGAAAAATGATCTTTGATATCTTCATTATTCAACGCTCCCCTCCAATCTCTCATTTGTTCAATCTTGCATTCTTCGACCCATTTTCCCGATCATGAAATTTCTGAAGTTTCTGGGCTGGTCAGCGGTTGGGCTTTTACTTCTCCTAGGATTAGCCTTTTGGTATCTCCCAATCTTGGCCAGTATGGCCATTACTCAGGGATTGACGAGCCAAGGATTTGAGAATGTCTCGGCGACTCTGGACTATCCCAGCACAACGACTCTGAAAATTCGTTCTCTCGCATTCGATTCGCCAACGAAATTCGGCTCAAATTCAATCCGCATTGAAAATACCGATATTACCTATTCTCTGGACTCTCTGTTGAACCGCATGGTGGAACGGGTGGAGATTGAACACATGGCAATTACTTGGGATTCTTCGCTACTGGAGGGAGATTCCTCCCAATCACCCTCGACAATCGAATCTGATATTCCACTCGACTTGAGTAGCTTTGACTCTGGAATTCCGCTCCCAATCCTTCCCTTTCAGCATCTCCACATTCAACAAGCAGACATTTCTAACCCTTTGGCACCGCCGGCGCTCAAAAAACTCTCACTCAATGCTACGATCGATGCGATAAAGGAAGGATATGAGGGAAACATGCGACTGAACGGAGAAGAGCTTCTGCTTAACTCCCTTTCTTTTTCACTGACCAAACAAGGTACGGTAGCTTTTCAGGGAACCCATACAAGCGCTCCAGAACACCGCCTTCTAGAATTAAAAACTTCGTTACATCAATCCAACTCGGGGCTAAGCCTTCAAGGCAAAACGCTTCTCAAGCTTCATCCTATTATTCACACGCTCTCCGCACTGCACCCACTTCCCCCACATTACCAAGACATCTCGGGAACCTTATCTGGGAAGTGGACAGGGGTAATCAATGAACAACCATCACCCACGGGTTCAGTCATCGGACCGATTCAGGGCAAGTTTTCCCTTGATGCTCAGGTACCTACTTGGCCCCCCTTTGCCCACAACATACAGCTTCAAACAAAAGGAACAGTGACTGTCACCAATGAACGTGCCATCCTGGCGGTTCAACCTTCATCCTCCGGCTCGGTTACCGTCGCAATGGGCTCTTTCATTCCGCCAGTGATCGACGCCTTCATCAGACATGACAACCGCCGGTCCGTGGACTGGAACATTCGGAAACCCATTCATGTAGAGGTCCCGATACAGCAAAAGGTTGAGACGATCCGAATCTCCTCAGGAAACATTCACATGGCCGTCAACAACGCCTCCGAACAATTGACCATGTTCCTTTCTCCCAAAGACCTTCTCTGGACCGCAACCAGCGGGGTTGCCGGCAAGGCTCATCTAAAGCTCAGTACCCAACTCACACCTGGTCCCACACCAACCTGGCACCCCGAAACACTGTTAATCGAGGCTGATGCTAGCATCATAGTATCGCCACAAGACATCACTCTAGCTTTCAACTCCTCTTCTTATTTTCACTTTTCAGACATGAAACAGGAGAGCCTGTACGTCCCGACACTTGTTAGCCGCTTTCCAGAAGGGGCATCTGCGACGTACCTGCTAGACAAGCGAATATTGACGGTGAGAACTGCCAGGTCAATTCTTTCTCTCCCGTCTGTTTTTATGAAAGATCAAGAATGGACCATTCATAAAGTTTTCACCAAGGACCTTACCATCCAAAACACACCAGAGAGTTGGACCATCAATGGAAAGTCAGAGATAAAAAAAGTACATGTACCATTTGACGCCATCAAAATCCCAGATTCAAATTGGCAAGCACGGTATTCAGTCAATCCCCAAACTTTGACGGCTTCCTTCAATGGACGAACACTTCAGCATCCCATACGCATAGGTGGACAAGCCAAACTGAATCTTGAGAAAGAACAGGCCGTGATTGCAGTATCGATGAAGCCTCTTCTGTTGGCCCCAAAGACCCGAATTCTCAGCCAAATCATCCAGCCCTGGCCATTACGCGATATGGATGTCACTCACGGTACCATCTCGGCGTCTGCAAAAGTGTCCCTTGCCCAAAATCCAACTACCGCTGCCATCCCCTTTCACATCACACACCTGCATGGGATTCTCAACTTGAAAGACATCGGTGGATTTTTGAAACCCACTATCTTGGAAGGGTTTACGACGCGCATTGAAGTTCTCGGCAACAATGATACATTCCATATTCCCCCCACCCCCCTACGCATACAACGCATTCTATCGGCCGTTGATTTGACCGACACCTCTTTTCTGCTGTCATCCGGAACTTTTCAGTTAGATTCTCCACCTTCGCTTTCTGTCAGCAATGTTTCCACGCATCTGCTAGGAGGAACCGTTGCCCTCTCGCAAGCCACATACGATCCAGCACAGCCTGGTCAAAACTTAGCCTTAGAAGTCCAAGGGATGGATCTGAACGAGATACTCCTCCTGGAACAGCAAGAAACAGTAAAAGGCACAGGCACCCTTGACGGCCATCTACCCTTGTTTGTCTCTGGGACAGATGTAGAAATTCATGAAGGCACATTAACCGTCCGCCCACCAGGTGGTATCATCCAGATGAACCTATCGGAAGACACAGCGGATAGTTGGTCCAAAAGCCAACCCCATTTAGATCTCATCGTCCAAAGCTTAGAAAATTTTCACTATTCCCAATTGGACGTTGGTATCGATTACAACAAACATGGTATCCTGAAATTGGCAACGAAACTTAAAGGGAAAAATCCAGAATACCGCAATGGAGTGCCCATTCATTTCAACCTCAATATCGAAGAAGACATTCCCGCACTCTTGGAAAGCCTGTCACTCATCAAAAACCTGGAAGAAAAAATTGGCACAATGATGACAGGAGAAGAACAATCATCAGAGGAACAGTAGTATCTCTGCTTCAGCGATCACCCGTGACAGAATGCCGTTCAAAGCCATCGTTATATACTGCAGACAAGGGGACTTTATGATTCGACAATTTCAACCCAACCAGATATTTCGAAGCCTTGGAATCTTCCTTGTGGTTCTTTCAGCGGGGGTACTGCTAAATTGCACGCCTCGCGTAGAAGTGGCTGTGCCTGAAGAACCCATTACTGTCAACTTAAATGTCAAAATCGACCATGAAGTCCGTGTCAAAGTCGAAAAAGATTTAGACAATGTCTTTACCGATCAAAGCGGACTCTTCTAAAAAACACGAGGTATCATTATGACTCCATCAACTTACAACCCAAGATTCTTTGGCATTGTCTTGTGCAGCCTACTGCTCGCTCTCACACCCCTCATTGCTTTTGGGCTCTCCCTTGACGAAGCTAAACAACAAGGCTTACTCGGAGAACGCCCTGACGGATACTTAGGTGTTGCTAATCCATCTGCATCTGCTGAAGCCGTCGCACTCATGAAAGACATCAATCGAAAACGACGAGAAGTCTACAAAGGGATTGCCGAGAAAAACGGCACCGAACTTTCAGCAGTCGAAGCTCTGGCGGGGGAAAAAGCCATCAAAAAAACCCAATCCGGCCAAGCCATCATGCAACCCAACGGCACCTGGATACAGAAGCCTTAACCATACCTAATCTCAGATTTATGTTGCTAACGACATAAGTAAAGAGGCTACTTAAAGCCATAGTGCCCTTATCTATATTCACTGAGAAGATACCTCAACTTCATAAACACAGAAAGACATCCATCCAGGGTTATAGAGACAAATCTCGTAAAGCTTAAAATAAGGGTCCTGACACCTTATTTTTTATAAATTCACCTGTTTTTCATTTGCATCGCCTGCAACACAATCACAACCATTGCTACATCCAAAGATTCGGCAAGCACCTATTTAAGCACAGCAAGTTGCGCCGCTATTGGATGCAGCAAGGCTCTTTCTATTTCACAAATCTACGCCGGGCGACAATAGTTTTGGGCCCTTTTGCCGAAACAAAAGGGCTTCGGCTGCTGGGCCGAAACCCAGCAAACATTCAATTCCTAGGAAATTCTTTCCGACAAAGGTTACATCACTTTTTTCTACAGCCATGAAAACTCCTACACCATCTTTCGAATTCCAGTTTTCCCTAACAACGCAAGATTTTTGGGATTTCCAGCAGCTACTGCAAAAACGTTTAAATACTCCGCCATTAGGCCCAAGAATAAAAAATCTTCTGTTTTGGATTTTTCTATGTTTCTTCTTGATTATTATAGCGGGAGGAGTAAAGGATATAGTGTTTAGCACCCCCCTATTAGTAGGGCTAGCTACAGGTCTATGCACATTTGTATTGTTCGCCAAATATACGCAGGCTTCATTTAAAAAAACATGCACTCCTATGCCTCACGGTATCATATTGAGTGAACGAAAGTTGCTTGTCACCGAGAGTGGCGTAACACAAGAATGGAAAGAGGCCGAAGGTTGTATATCTTGGTCATTAATTGAAGATATCTACGAAAATGATACTCTTATTTTATTGAAAGTCGATTCAATTTTAGGCATTCCTATCCCCAATCGAGTTTTTTCTACAGACACAGAAAAACAAAAATTTCTTTCACGCATCAGAGAATTTTGGAAGCTACAACATCCTCAAACCAAAACCTAATGCTTATAATCCTTTTAGGTCACATGTGGCATAGTCAAAAGACTTGTTGAATCCAAAAAATTCAGCAAGCACTTGCTTATAAGGGGTCAGACTCGATTAAATTTCACCTTTTGCTCTGTAGCGAAGTGATGTTTGTTGAATTTATCGAGTCTGACCCCTTATTGCAGGAATATATAGACAGAGCCCCTTGACTGAAAATCACACCACCTCGGCCTTCAGCTTCGCTGGGATTTGGGCATCCTTAAAAATTTCCGTGGGGAAAGTGGGTTGTATCCCAACGGTCTCTAACGTTTCGACAATTCTTCCTGGACGACCCCAGTCACTCCACAAGACCTTTTCCAATTCCATGACCCCTAATTGCCCAGAAAGGGGCTGCAAAACTTCATGTGAGAAATTGGAGGTGGGCATATCGCGGTAGATGGCTTGAAGAACAGATTCCTCTTCCGGAGTTCCAATGCTTTGCCGTAAACGCTCAAATCGCTCCATCACCTCAGGAACACAGTCCCACCCAGCCGTCCACAACGTTTCGGCGTTCGCCACAAGAACCAAGGTATTCCATACGGCTCCTTGACTCATCAAACTCACGGCATCCGCTGATCGAGGCTTTTCAACAAACTCTCGAACACGGCGAATACATGACCCCTCACTCCATCCCAAAACTTTTCCTTGGGTGATCCACCCATAGTCAAGCTCGAGATGAGAAGGGCGCACACCCAACAGAATCATCTGATCCCGCCAAACATCAACCGCCCGTACAGCCCGCCGCACTATTTCCACAAATTGACCTTCGGGAAACACAAAATGATCAGACGGAAAAATCACGACGACAGATTGAGGATCCCAGGTTTTTACATAGGTCAATGGGAGAAACACTCCTGGCGACGTCCCACAATTCCGCGGCTGCAGAATCACTGTTCCTTCACGTTGATCTTGGAAATGTCCACCCGATCGTTGCTGATGCGTTCGGCCAACAACCGTCACCTTTCTGCACGGCTGAACAATCTGGTTCGCCCGCCCCCATGTATGTTGCAACATGGACCTGGTGCCAACAAAGGTACAATATTGTTTTGGCAACGAGTATCCCAACCATCTTCGAATACAAGGCTGAATTCGTTCACCATCACCCCCAGCCAATACGATGGACCACCGAGAGGACATTCGACTTTGCGCACTCATAAGAGACCTCCTGGAGATATATACATCATGATCACATCGATTCTCACTAAAATATCAACGCAGCCTACAGAACGGAACAACATGAACGATTTACAACTGCTCCTCGTTCATCTAGATCCACAAAGACAGAACTGGAGCTCCCGCATCTGCGTCACACTCAAAACAAAAATTCGAGCTTAGGAGCTACGAGAAAAAACAGATGAGTACGGAAAGAAAAAAATAAAGCAGAATAAAAGATAATGATAGCGAATGAAGAGACCAACACTATGCCAGAACTACATGAAAAAAGAAACAGCTGAATGAGGCAAACCCGAAAAAAATTTTACCTAAGCTCAGTACCTCATTAATTAAGGGGTCAGACTCGATTAAATTCAACAAACATCACTTCGCTACAGAGCAAAAGGTAAAATTTAATCGAGTCTGACCCCTTAAAACAGGAAACTGGATCACAAGAGACTCTTTCGTAAAGTGTTGATTTGCTTCATAATTTCTTTTGTGCATGATTGGATGGATTTTTTACTGGGTTTGGTTTCTTGAGGAAAGTACAACGGCTTGCCATAGCAAATTTTCGCTTTACTGGGAACGACTAGCGTTTTGACCATTGATGTCACAGAATGGGGGCCTTCCCAGATAATGGAGGCTGGGATCACTGACGCTCCCGACTTGATAGCCAAATAGCCAATTCCTGGATGCCCTTCATCCATCCGATGCCGATCCAATCCACCCTCAGGGAAAAGGCCAATCACCTCACTAGCGGCTAATTCCTCCAGCATAGTTCGAATGGCCTTCACATCTCGTTTCCCGCGCTGAACAGGAATGCAGCCATATGCTTCAAATGCCCACCGAATATGCGGCAGGGCGTAAATCTCTTGCGCCATGAGAAACCGAATGGGCCGGCCCGCCGTGGCTGCGAGCACTAACGGGTCACCCAGAGAAGTATGGTCGCATACAATCAGCGCCGGTCCATGAAGGGGAATGGGCGATTGTTCAGGCGCCTTCACTCCATACATGACCTGACACACCCAGGTATTGAGTTGATGAAGAAAAGTATAGAGGAAACCTCGTTTTTTGGATGGAGCAGACAACGTGGAGGCAAGAAAGAGATATGTGTAGCGGCTAAATCACGTTTCCCAATCCCATGGCTGTCGGAAACATGTCCCGTAGGTCTAAGGGCCAACTGACAGGAAACAGGT
Organism: Nitrospirales bacterium; assembly: GCA_965223295.1. GTDB lineage: Bacteria > Nitrospirota > Nitrospiria > Nitrospirales > UBA8639 > Nitrospira_E. Next base: position 1,291,980 of record CBDCWC010000002.1, read on the forward strand.
TAAGGACGAGTACTTTGTGCTTCAGCCGTACCAGCAGAATCAGATGATGCGTCTCCTTCAGAATCAGCCTCCGAATCCCCGGACCTTTCTTCATCGGTCTCATCATCACCTTCTTCTTCTGGCTCCTCAAACCAATTGACGAGCATATCTTCCCACCACACCAGATCAACGTCTGCACCAGGATCTTCCCCGAGAAATGCAACATGCTCCTTGGTAAAGTCAGGATCGATTACCGTAGGCTTGAACAACGCTCGATCAATAACCTCTTTGGTGGCAAAGCCTCCAACAATCCAGGAAGGGGGGTCGGCTCGTCTGGACTTATACGCTTGGAGCGCAACCTTGAGATATAAGAATATCTTTCGCTGTACATCATCATTGAACCCCGAAGGGGGCAAACCTAATGTTTTTTCTATTTTCTTTCGCCATTCCCGTTGATCATATCGGGAGGTGATGAGTTGAAGGGCTTTGACCCCATCTTCTGGCTCAAGTGGCATATGACTTCTCCATCACACGATTCGTCGTCACAACAATTGATTGTGGTCTATTTTCTTACTGCCCCGCAACCATCATTTTTCGCAGTTTGACGGTTGGACTGGCCGTTCGGCCTCGAAAGATCAAGTCGTTCCCAATTATCTCAATATCATGAAACATGTCCTTTAAGTTTCCAGCGATGGTCACTTCTTCAACCGGATGGACAATTTCTCCATTTTCTATCCAAAATCCCACGGCTCCTCGGGAATAGTCTCCCGTCACCATATTGACCCCAAATCCAATGAGTTCCGTCACCAGCAGCCCACGCTTTGTTGATTGTACAATCTCTTCTGGCGATACGGTACCAGGCGACATGAATAAGTTTGTCGTCCCCACCGTTGGATTTTCACCAACGGAGCGCGAGGCATTGCCCGTAGACGGCATACCCAATTTTCGCCCGGAGTAGGTATCCAATAAATAACTGGTCAAGACGCCCTTATCGACGACAACATTTCTTCGAGTGGGTAACCCTTCCCCATCAAAGGGACGAGAACCTAAGCCGTTGGCTAACCGACCATCGTCCACCACGGTGACTGATTCAGCCGCAATCTTTTTCCCTAGTTGTCCCATCAGAAAGGAGGCACCTTTATAAAGCGAATATCCCGATACGGCTGAAGCAATATGGCCCAACAAGCCTTTGGCCATTTCCGGATCGAAAATAACCGGCACCTCCTGCGTGGCAATAGATCGGCTTCCCAGCCGTCTCACCGTGCGGCGGGCCGCCTCCTGTCCAATTTCCTCAGGACTTTCTAATTCTTGGAATTTTCGTTTCATCGAATACCAATAATCCCGCTGCATACCGCCATTTTGGCTATCCATCGCAATGGGCGAAACCGAGACAGAATATGAAGAACTGGAATAGGAACCAACAAACCCATGAGAGTTCGCCAGTAAAATCGAGCCATACCCAGCCGAGCAATCGGCGCCCTCAGAATTTGTCACCCGCGAGTCGGCGTCGAAAGCCGATTTTTCTGCGCGTTGAGCCAGGTTGATTTCTTCATCAACCGTCAGTTGCCGGCTATCTCGCATATCCATATCAGGAATATCAGAAGTCATTTGATCAGAAGCAGGCAATCCTGATGTTTCATCTTCCACGACCGCTTTGGCTAAGCTACAGGTATCATTCACCAAACGATCTAACGAGGCCTCGGAAAAATCCGATGTCGACGAGCTGGCAGACCGCTTACCAAAGAACACACGAATACCTAAGACTTTCTCACGCGCCTTCGAAAGCCTCTCCACTTCTGACATGCGCACTTGCACTGATACGGAATCCCCTTCAGCGACAAGAAGGTCCGCTTCTGTGGCGCCTAACGACTTGGCTCGAGTGAGCACAGCTGCCGCTAAATCAGGAAAACGGTCAACCTGCATGGTTGGGACATTGGTCATCGTTTAAAAGGAAAAAAGTTAAACGGGAGGTGTTCCATTAGCCAAGGGCAGTTCCACCAACGGTCATCTCGTCAACTTTGATAGTGGGAAGCCCTACGCCGACTGGAACGGATTGGCCTTCTTTTCCACAAGTCCCAATGCCTTCATCTAGCTTCATATCATGTCCCACTGCCGAGACCTTTTTGAGAACATCGGGACCATTGCCAATCAACGTTGCCCCTTTGACAGGTTTGGTCACTTTCCCATCTTCAATGAGGTAGGCTTCACTGGCTGAAAACACAAACTTGCCGCTGGTGATATCTACTTGTCCGCCCCCAAATGAGGCCGCATACAATCCTTTTTTCACTGACCGGATAATGTCATCAGGTTCCGACTCTCCAGCCAACATGAACGTATTCGTCATCCGAGGGAGCACAACGCTACGAAAATCTTCTCTCCGCCCATTACCAGTCAAGGGAATACCCATCAAGCGAGCATTCATCCGATCCGTGATATAGCCGCGTAAAATACCTTTTTCAATAAGCATGGTTCGGGAAGTGGGCGTCCCCTCATCATCAATATTCATGGAGCCACGACGAAATGGCAGAGTTCCATCATCCACAATGGTACAGAGTTCGGAAGCCACAGGCTGCCCAATCAAATCGCTAAAAGCCGAGGTCTTACGACGATTAAAATCAGCCTCTAGCCCGTGGCCAATCGCTTCATGCAACAAGATTCCCGGCCACCCGCCACCTAGCACCACCGGCATCAATCCGGCTGGAGCGTCCACGGCATCTAAATTCACGATGGCTTGGCGCGCAGCTTCTCTGGCAAATTCCAAAGCTCTCTCGTTTTCAACAAAGAAAGAAAAACCAACTCGTCCTCCTCCCCCGTAACTTCCCACTTGTCTATTCTCACCATCTTCGGCAATACAGGTGACTTGAAGACGTGCGAGCGGCTGCACATCTCCCACAAGTCGACCTTCTGAATTCATCACCAAAAATATTTTTTGTTCAGTATTAAATGATGCCATCACTTTGGCGATGCGAGGATCATATTTTCTAGCTTCCACATCAATATCATTTAGTAAATCAACACGGACTTCTGTCGTAATATCGGTCAACGATTGTGTGAGCGGATACAGATTCTGCGAAGGGCCCGTCCGATGAGTCACGGCAACGGGGGTTTCTCCTTGTGGAGACTCTGCAATGTATCGTGCCGTTTCAGCCGCCTGTTCTAAATCTCGAACCGAGAGGTCATCTGAGTAGGCAAAGCCCGTGCGCTCCCCTGCCACCGCTCGAATCCCTACACCTTGAGCGACATTTTTCACAGCACGCTTTACCAAGCTTTCTTCCATGGAAACTGAATCTGTCACCGAAGACTCCAAATACATATCCGCGTAATCCACATCCCGAGCCTTTGCTTTATTCAAGGCCTGAAGAATATCTTGTTCTCGAAGAGCAAAATCTGAGGGGTTGGGAGTTTTCATACTAATGGAATGTTTTCGGATTGAAAGACGAGAGCGCCAGATAGAGGGAAAATAGTATAGCCCATCTCCTTGATGTGCGCAATTTTGTTCACAGCAACAAACCTCATCAGAAGAATTTGACAAGAATCTTATTCATTATTAGACTGAATTTGTTCACAAATCTCTTATGTTTGTGAATGAATCGATTCCCCCTATACGGATTCCGGCTTTTACCTCGACACGTAACGTTCTGCGTCTTTCATGGATGATTTCCCGACAGTAGAAGCTAAACACCTCGCTGAAGACGAGCTTTGGACTCAACTCGACCGTGAGTCCCTTCCTCGACACATCGCGATTATTATGGATGGGAATGGTCGTTGGGCCGCTCAACGTGGCTTGCCTCGGATCGCCGGGCACCAGGAAGGACTACGTGCCCTCCACGATGTGCTTGAAATCGGACAAGAGCTGAACATTCCTTTTTTGACGATTTATGCCTTTTCACAGGAAAATTGGAATCGTCCGGAAATGGAAGTTCGGTTGCTCATGAATTTGTTAGAGCAATATCTGACCAAAGAACGAGAACGATTTCACGAGCAGAAAATTCGATTTTTCCCAATTGGACGATTAGAACAACTTCCTGCCCCCGCACGCTCCCTTGTCATGGAAGTCGCCGAAGAAACCCAACATTATTCGGAGCGGACCTTGGCCGTGGCCTTGAGTTATGGCGGACGGGCCGAGATTCTGGATGCCGTTCAGCAAATTGCCTTTGCGGTCAAGATGGGCACCCTGACCCCTGAGGAAATCAGTGAGTCCCTTTTCGAGCAGCACCTCACCACCTGGAATATTCCTCACCCTGACCTTCTTATCCGAACCTCCGGAGAAACACGCATTAGCAATTTTCTGCTCTGGCAAATTGCCTATACCGAATTGTATTTCACGCCCACTCTTTGGCCTGATTTTCGTCGCTGTGACATACTGCTTGCTCTCCTGGACTATCAAAGACGTGAGCGGCGGTTTGGACGCGTCAGCCAAGTAGTTTCTCCTTAGAGGTTCTGAGATTTCACGATCAAACCCTATCTTCCCTCATTTCTTCTAACTCCCGCGTTTCTCCATCGGTCCCCTCTATGGATCCACGCCGTCTCTATTCTGCCCTTGTATTTGTGCCACTGTTGTACGTAGGGATTGGTTACAGTCCTCCATGGCTTTTTGCCCTGTTAATCGGCACAGTTGCATTATTTGCACTTTGGGAATTTTTTTCTTTCTATTTCTTAAATACCCTCTCAACAGCTCAAAAAGTCCTTTCCTGCATCATGGCAAGCCTTCTCCTTGTCGGCATGTATCAAGGCATTTCACATTTAGTTCTTGGGAGCCTTCTTGGATTCGTGACCATGATCCTGGTGGGATTTTTTCTCTCTCCAGCTAGTACCAAGGCACGACTCTCCGGCTGGACGTCTTATCTCTTCGGCATCTTCTACGTGACACTTTTATTGGGGTATTATATTCTGTTACGAAATCTTGAATACGGTGTCTCTTTAGTCTTTTTTGTTATTATTGTCACGTGGCTATCCGATACTGGAGGATTTTTTATTGGAAAAACCTTCGGAAAGCATCCTCTGGCTCCAACATTGAGTCCCCAAAAAACGATCGAAGGCTTACTCGGAGGTATGCTGTTTTCTGTGGTAGGGGGGATTGTCAGCCACTTCACGTTTACCCCCTTTTTCTCCTTGACCGAATGCGTTATCCTCGGAGTGAGTTTAGCTCTGCTGGGTGCTATCGGAGATTTAACCGAGTCAGCCATTAAACGTAGCGTCCATGTCAAAGATTCGGGCACGATTATTCCCGGGCATGGTGGTGTTCTTGATCGCATAGACAGTCTTTTATTCACTGGACCTGCCATGTATTACTATGTCATGTTTTCTCTTCCTTCTTAATGCCTTTGTAATTCCAAGAAAAAGGACATCGGCTTCGTGAAACGTATCATCATTTTGGGGTCAACTGGCTCAATAGGGGCTAGTACATTAGACGTGGTGTCACAATTTCCGGATCATTTTCAAATTGTCGGATTAGCGGCGGGATCAAATGATCAAATCTTAGAAGACCAGATTCGGACGTTCCAACCAAAAATTGTCGCGTTGTCTTGTCCCGATGCCGCCAACCGATTACGCACACGCATTCATTCCACCCAAGCTGAAATCTTAGAGGGCGAACCCGGCCTCTGTGATGTGGCAAGCTTCCCAGACTGTGATTTAGTGATCTCGGCCATCGTCGGTGGTGCAGGCCTCAAGCCCACGCTTTCGGCTATTCAAGCTGGCAGACAAGTGGCCCTGGCGAATAAAGAACCCATGGTCATGGCCGGGCAACTCATGCAGCACGAAGCCAACAAGCATGGCGTCACCATTTTCCCCATCGATAGCGAGCATAGTGCAATTTTTCAATCTATGGAAGGACACCGAAAAATAGATATTCGTCGGGTGGTCCTTACTGCCTCGGGTGGGCCGTTTTGGGACTGGCCTGCAGCCGACCTTGAACATGTCAGCACAGAACAAGCCCTTAAACATCCTAACTGGAAAATGGGAGCGAAAATTACCATTGATTCCGCAACACTTATGAATAAGGGGCTTGAAGTAATTGAAGCCCGATGGCTCTTTGACCTTCCACCGAACCAAATCGATGTGGTGGTTCACCGGGAAAGCATCATTCATTCTTTGGTAGAATATTGTGATGGATCGGTCATCTCGCAATTGGGACATCCAGATATGCGTACACCAATTTCCTATGCTATGCACTATCCGGAGCGGGTTCCCCTTTATCCGCCACTGTTGGATTTAGGTCAGATTGGGAAACTTACGTTTTCGCCGCCGGATACCGAAAAGTTTCCTTGTCTACAGTTGGCCTATGACGCCCTAGCTGGAGGAGCTGGACTCCCAGCAACACTCAATGCCGCTAATGAAGTGGCAGTCCAAGCCTTCCTCAAGAACCAGATTGCATTTTTGGATATTCCAAAAATTATTCAAGAAACTATGACGGCATATTCACCAACACCATTATCAACGATTGAAGACGTGTTGGACATCGACCAATGGGCTCGTCGAACGGCTGAAGATATCATGAAGACCTGCGTCGCACCTGCATAACCCTAAATGATTGTTTGACGGCAAAATATTTATGAATAGCCTCTCTTTGTTCTCTCCAGACGCAATATACATTTTTGGACAAAAACTCTGGTGGTTTTTGATTGTATTAGGCGTGCTGGTTACATTCCATGAATACGGCCATTACTTAGCTGCTCGTTGGGTCGGCGTGAAAGTCCTCAAATTTTCAATAGGATTTGGTCCACGCTTGGTAGGCCGCCAAGTTGGCGATACCGAATATGTGGTATCTGCGATACCTCTCGGAGGCTATGTCAAGATGTTTGGAGAGGAAGGTGGAGAAACCATTTCCGCTGAGGACCAAAAGGGCTCTTTCCTCCATCAGTCCCTGCCGCATAAAACACTCATCGTGGCAGCTGGACCTGGGTTCAACTTTATTCTTAGCTATCTCATTTTTACCGGCATGTTAGCATTTGGCTCGCCACTCTTCGTCCCGAATATTGACAAAATGCTTCCTGTGGTCGAAGCCATCACACCCGACTCCCCTGCTGCACTTTCTGGATTAGAGCTCGGAGATCGTATTACCCGAGTCAACGAAGAAGAGATCTCAACGTTAGGAGAATTGTATCAGATTATTGATAAAACCCATGGCCGCCCAGTCACATTGGATGTCATGCGCAGGGACAAGATTAAGACCTTTATTATCACGCCAACCACTCAGGAGAATAAGAGTAACTCTGAAGACGAACCCATTTATCTACTTGGCATCGAAGATCATGTGCCAAAGATCGGGAAAGTCATGCCCGGCACGCCGGCTAAGGCTTCAGGGCTTCAAGCAGATGATCGAATTACTCAAATCAATGACACGCCGATTGTCACATGGTCTCAGATGACGGATATTATTCAGAAAAGCGCAGGGGTGCCACTTGAAGTACACATAGAGCGAAAAGGAGCCCCTCTGACCCTTTCGGTGACCCCGAAAGCCCACACCCTTACGCAACCTGACGGAGAGAGCCGAGCCATTGGCCGCATTGGCATTCAAATTTCTGGACGGGGAACCATCTTACAAAGCTCCGAATGGTATCTGGCTCCATGGCAAGGCTTACAAGCCACCTGGGATTGGTGCAAACTCACGGTGCTCGGGATAGCCAAATTGGTGACAGGAGAAATTTCTTCAAAAAATATAGGCGGGCCTTTAATGATCGCCAGCGTTTCAGGAGAGCATGGCGAACAGGGCTTTGGTGCGATCTTGTGGCTTATTGCCATTCTCAGCATTAATTTAGGCATTTTAAATTTATTACCCATTCCTGTCTTGGATGGCGGCCATCTCTTCTTTTTTGCCTGCGAAGCCATCCTAGGCCGCCCATTACAAGAACGTTCACGGGAAATGGCCCAACAAGCCGGGATCATCCTGTTATTCTGTCTGATGGGTTTTGCCTTCTGGAACGACATTAATCGCCTGCTTCAATAGATCTCTCCTCTAAAACCGGTCAAACATTATCTGTTGATGACTTCTCAAAACTGTGTGCGTTCCATTTGGTAAAGTGGACTATTTATGAGACTTTCAGAATCGTTTATTCCCACCTTACGACAAGATCCCGGCGAAGCCGAAGTCATCAGCCACCGCTTGATGCTGCGTGCCGGCATGATTCGAAAAGTCGCCGCGGGCATCTATTCGTATCTGCCATTAGGCCTGCGAGTCATTCGAAAGATCGAAACAATCGTTCGAGAAGAAATGAATCGAGCCGGAGCCCAAGAGCTCTTACTGCCGATCCTTTCACCCGCCGAACTATGGGAAGAAACCGGACGTTGGGACTTCTATGGCAAAGAACTTGTGCGGTTACAGGATCGCCATGAACGAGACTTTTGCTTAGGGCCCACACATGAAGAAGTCATCACCGACTTGTTCCGGCGAGAAGTACGTTCCTATCGGCAACTACCACTCATTCTCTATCAAATTCAAACGAAGTTTCGTGATGAAATTCGCCCGCGATTTGGACTAATGCGGGGAAGAGAATTCATCATGAAAGATGCCTACAGTTTTGACCAGCATGAGAGGGATGCAAAGCACAATTATCAAAAGATGTACGACGCTTATTGTCGAATTTTTACACGTACAGGACTACAATTTCGTCCCGTTGAGGCTGACACCGGGCTTATTGGAGGTATTTCCTCACATGAGTTTATGGTGTTAGCCAATACCGGCGAAGAACTTATTGTCTTCGATCCTGAAAGCTCCTATGCCGCAAATGTCGAACGCGCAGAAGTCATCCCTTCGAAAACCAATGAAATCGAAGAACTCAAGCCATTAGAAAAAGTCGCAACCCCTCGAGCCAAATCAGTTGAAGACCTGTGCACAGCTCTCAACATTCCCTCACATCGTGTCGTTAAAACTCTGTTATACGAAACCGGAGACAAGGAGATTACCGCCGTGTTAATCCGCGGCGACCACCAGGCAAACGAAATAAAAATTCAGCGGCATTTAGGCCTGCATGATATCTCTTTAGCGTCACCCGAACTGGTGGCAAAAGTGACGGCCGCACCGGTTGGCTTCGTTGGACCAGTGGGACTGTCAAACGTGAAGATTTTGGCTGACCATGCAGTCAGTGCCCTTGCCAACTTAGTCGTAGGAGCCAACGAACAAGATTTTCATTTCACGAACGTGAACCCGGAAAGAGATTTTACCATTCAAGATATTGGAGATTTCCGACAAGCTCAGGCCGGGGATCCGTCCCCCAATGGCGGTGGACCGCTTCAAACGGCCCGAGGCATTGAAGTTGGTCATGTCTTCATGCTAGGCACCAAGTATAGCGAAAAGATGGGTGCGACGTATCTTGATGCCGAGAGCCAAAGTCATCCCGCCATCATGGGTTGTTACGGAATTGGCATCGGACGAACCGCAGCAGCAGCCATCGAGCAGAACCATGATGAACACGGTATTTGCTGGCCCATGCCCATCGCTCCTTTTCAAGCGCAAATTCTTCCAGTGACAAATTCTGACGCGGTCCGTGTGGCATCCGAAAAATTATATAAGGAGTTAGGGAAACACAATCTTGAAGTTTTGCTAGATGACCGAAACGAGCGAGGTGGGGTGAAATTTAAGGATGCCGACATGATTGGTATACCCTATCACATCATTATTGGTGATAAAGGATTGGCGACTAACACTATCGAAATCAAAGATCGAAAAACTGGAGAAAAAGTCCTTCTCTCACCAGAGCAAGTGACCGACTGGATCAAAAATAGAGTGACAGAACAGCTTAGATATCAAAACTCATGAAAAAGGCTCAGCCAAAAGGTCAACTCGTCTATTTACCTCTATCTTTCTAGAATTTTCATGAGAATTCGTTCACGATTACGACCCCATTTAATGTGCCTTTCGTGTATACTATCTTATGTATTCAGGGACTTCTGAACCAGGAGCAATTTTTCTCGCAGAACCTCAGCTGTTCATTGACGAATCCTTGAAGTAGATGGTACCCTTCAAGGTTGAATTTCCTAAAGAATATCAGCATGTTGAGAACAAGTTATCCATGTTAAATCAAATGAATGTTCGGGGACTTCTTTTTGACCCCTACAACAATGCGTATATCGTCATCCTCCGCGATGAGCAACATTCGGACATGCTGCCCATCTGGGTGGGAAAGTCCGAGGCCAGTGCGATTAGCTTCGCTCTTGAAAAAATTGCACCTCCTCGGCCCATGACCCATGATCTCATGAAAACCTTGTTGGATAATATGGATGCCAAAGTTATCAGTACAGTCATCACCGACCTCAAAGAGAATACCTATTTTGCCAAAATTCATTTGCTGTTTGGTGACTCTGAATTCACCATTGATTCACGCCCCAGTGATGCCATCGCCGTCGCCCTTCGCACGGAAGCGCCTATCTTCGCCTCTGGTGAAGTCTTACACAAACAGAACTCCGAAGAATTGGAACGGTGGCTTGAAAATCTTAAGCCTGAAGACTTTGGAAAACCTGATGCGTAGAAGAGATTTTTTCATCTGATCTATCAACGAGTTTACCTGTGATGGCTGAAACAGATACGCTTATTTCATTAAAAGTTCATGGGGTGTTAGTGGATCCTAACACCGACACGCAAATTGTTGTCTTACGGGACGAGCAAAACTCTGAAGTCTTGCCCATCTGGGTGGGCACGGCAGAGGGAACATCCATACGGCTCGCTCTTGAAAATGTCATCCCGCCACGTCCCATGAGCCATGATTTAATCTGTAGCTTTACTTCATATCTTGGATTTACGCTTAATAAAGTCGTAATTACTGAAGTCAAGAATAATACCTATTTTTCCACCTTGTGCTTATCAAAAGATGATCTGGAAAAATCCATAGACTCCCGTCCCAGCGATGCCATTGCTCTAGCCGTTCGTTGCCAATGCCCAATTTATGTCACCCCGGAGGTATTGGAGCAACGCGGTGGCGAAGATCTGGATACATGGCTCTCGAAACTTGACCAAAAGGGAACGGAACAACCGGAAACCTAAATTTCTACCATACTGAATTTTCGACAGTTGGAAAGGACATGTCAGGCTCATGCGATCATTTCAAGCAAAGCCCTTAGAGGTTGAACGAAAATGGTTTGTCGTTGATGCGGCGGGAAAAACCGTTGGCCGTTTGGCGACGCAGGTCGCGTCTATTCTCCGCGGCAAGCATAAACCTATTTTCACTCCGAATGTAGACACAGGCGATCACGTCGTCATCATCAATTCAAGCCAAGTACAGTTTACCCGTAATAAATTTCGCGACAAAATTTATTACCATCATACAGGGTATCCAGGTGGGATAAAGGCTATATCTGCAGAACACCTCCATGCAAAAAAACCAACAGAAGTTTTATCCAAAGCCATACGAGGCATGCTGCCAAAATGTACGTTGGGTAAACAAATGGCCAAGAAACTTCGAATTTATAGTGGAGCCGAACACCGACACCAAGCTCAAAATCCCACTCCGTTGAACCTCTAAGTAACGTGATGCTCTTAGCGTAAAAAGGAGAGAGAGTTCTATTATGGTAGACACTGTTCAGTATGCAACTGGAAAAAAGAAATATGCTATTGCCCGTGCCTGGATTGAACCTGGGCAGGGAAACATTCACATCAATTCCCGGTCGTTAGAAGACTATTTCCCTCGATTATCCCATCAAATTCAAGTCCAGACGCCTTTTGAAGTCACTAAAACGGAAGGGCAGTTTAATGTGAAAGCCTCTCTTTCCGGTGGCGGGATTTCAGGCCAGGCTGGTGCTCTTCGCCATGCCATTGCCAAAGCCTTATCTTTACATGACGCTTCCTTACGTGACCCACTCAAAAAACAGGGCTTACTGACACGTGACTCTCGCGTCAAAGAACGGAAAAAGTATGGACAAAAAGGAGCACGGGCAAAGTTCCAATATTCTAAACGTTAATTCCTCGACTTCAACAAGAATATTTTTCAGAATGTGTAAGGGGAGGTTGCCACAACCTCCCCTTTTTTGATGGCTGGCGCAACTAGACCGACATGTCATTCAACATGAATAGGACTGTTGAGTAATGATGATATCAACGACCACATTTAGCCTCTGAGGCAGAACATGTCAGAAGGGTCGGGGCTGTTCAAAAAAGTCCGTCCAGCAAGGCCGCAGCCATTTTTGCGCGCGGAGCGTACTGGTCCTACGTGAACACGAAAAAATGGCGAGAACGCCGCTGGCGGCTTTTTTCAACAGACCCTGAATAAGTAGGCCGAAGATAATCTTTGGTCTGGTAATCAAAACCCTGTCGCCACAGACCTCGTCATGCTTAATTTCACAATGTCTTCAGCGAGAAAGTCATGACAAATCAACTTCGCGTCTCCGTCATTGGCGCAAGCGGATATACCGGTGGAGAATTGCTCCGTCTCCTGAGCCTCCACCCCCAGATCAAAATCGAAAAAATCGTGGCTTCTCGTAGATCAGAAGGCCTTGCTATCTCTTCCCTCTTGCCAAATCTTGCCAAAAGTATAGATAGTCAGCTTTCTGAACTTGATATTCCCAGCATTGCCAAGCAAGTTGACTTGGTTTTTTTAGCCCTGCCTCATACTCAGTCTCTACAACCAGTCGCCGACTTTATTGCGCACAAGAAAATGGTCATTGATCTGAGTGCGGATTATCGACTCCAAGACCCTCAAGTCTATGAACAATGGTATCAAACACCTCATCTGTATCCCGAGTTACTGCAAGAGGCGGTATATGGATTACCGGAATTGCACCGTTCAGTCATTCAGAAGACCAAGTTGGTAGCCGTTCCAGGCTGCTACCCAACCGTGGCCATTTTGCAGTTAGCGCCGTTTATTGCCCATCAACTCATCGATCCAACCTCCATCATTATAGATGCAAAATCTGGCGTGTCTGGTGCGGGGCGCTCACCTGCTCTCGGCCTTCATTTTCCAGAAGCACATGAAGCCATCCATGCTTATAAAATAGCTACTCACAGACACCTCCCGGAGATTGAGCAAGGACTGAATACTTGTATCCCTCTATCCGTTAAGGGCCTCTCTCCTCCCCTCTCACTGATGTTTACCCCGCACCTAGTTCCCATCAATCGCGGCATACTGAGTACTGCCTATGCCAAAATTCGTGGAGACATAAAACAAGAGGACATTGAAAATGTCTATCACCATTTCTACAAAGACGAACCGTTTATTCGAGTGTTCCCTAAAGCTGAGTTGGTTAACCCTCGAAACCTTCGAGGAGCAAATTTCTTTGATGTAAGCTGTTCCTATGATGCTCGAACAGGTCATATCATTAGCAGCGGTGCCATCGATAATCTCGTGAAAGGAGCAGCCGGCCAAGCCATTCAATGCATGAATCTCATGGCTGGATTTCCAGAAACCTTGGGGTTAACGAGTCCGGGACTTTTTCCCTAAGACCTACTTATCCGCTCAAACCAACTACATGGACAAGTATAATGTCTAAACGTATACAAGGAGGAATTACAGCCCCTAAGGGATTCCTTGCGGCAGGAATTTGCTGCGGCATAAAACAGAAGGGGCAACGAGATCTTGCTCTTGTGACTTCTGAGAACCCTGGACCTATCGCTGGCGTATTTACAAGAAATACCATCCCTGCGGCCGCAGTTAAGCTTGATCGACGGCACCTCAAAAAGAAGCTTGGACAAGCCCTTATCATCAATAGCGGCAACGCCAATGCCTTTACAGGGTCTGAAGGGACTCAAAATGCTGTTGAAACGGCCCGCCTCGTTGCAGCTCAGCTTGGCATTCCGCACCACTATGTTTTTGTGGGGTCCACAGGAGTCATTGGAGTTCCACTTCCGATGCCGGTGGTGCGGAAAGGTATTCCCATTCTTGTGTCCAAGCGTCGAAAAACCGGTCATCGAGATGCAGCTCAAGCTATTCTGACAACCGATACCAAACCAAAGACCATTGCCTTACAGCAACGCATTGGGGGAACCGTCGTCACGATGGGTGGCATGGCTAAGGGCTCTGGGATGATTCACCCCAACATGGCGACCATGTTGGCCTATCTCACTACTGATGCAGCCGTCGAGCCAACTATATTCCAAAAAATGCTGCGCCTTGCAGTGGATCAAACCTTTAATTGCATTTCAGTTGATGGAGATTCCAGCACGAATGACACAGTACTGGCTTTGGCTAATGGCAAGGCTGGCAATCAAATCATCAGAGCAAAAGGGTCAGCTCACAACCAGTTGCAAGAACTCCTGATTGAAGCCTGCCATTCCCTCGCTATGGATATTTGCCGGGACGGGGAAGGGGTCACGAAAGTTGTTACACTCCACATCAATGAAGCCCCGAGTCATCGAGCTGCTAAGACTATCGCCCAAACCCTAGCCACATCGCTACTTGTCAAAACCGCAATTTTCGGAGCTGACCCCAATTGGGGCCGCCTCATTGCCGCCCTCGGACGATCAGGCTATCCTCTTCGCCCCAACCGTATCGTCATCGCCTTCAATCACCTCACGATCGTCAAAAATGGTAAAGGATTGGGAACTCGCATTGAAGAACAGATTAAAAAAATCATGCAACGTCCCACATTTACGATTACGGTTTCTTTAGGTATGGGGAAGGGAACAGCTACACAATGGACAACGGACTTGACTTATGACTACGTCAAAATTAACGCATCCTACCGGTCTTAACAGTCTGGCTGTTTTTGACCAACCCCTTAGTAGCCGATCGACCTATTTTTTTATATTATGGCGGGAGATGAGATCATGAAGGGTGGGACGGCTCACCCCAAGAAGGGTGGCGGCTTTTGTAATATTTCCTCCAGTTTTCCCAAGCGTTTGTTCAATAACCTGCTTTTCAACCCTATCTCTGGCCTCCTTCAACGTTGGTCCAGCCTGCACGTCTTTCGGCTCTTCTAAATCTAAATCCGCAGGGGCGATTCTCGGGTTGTCCGACAGCGTCACTGCCCGGCGAACCCGGTTTTCTAATTCCCGAACATTACCTGGCCAATGATACTGTTCCAGAGATAAGAGAGCCTCTCGTGAAAATCCCGCAATTTTCTTTTTCGCCTCATCTCCAAAACGCTGAAGCAGCACTTTAGCCAACATGGCGATATCGGCTCCACGATCCCGCAATGGGGGGACAGGAATGGTCACGGTATTCAATCGATAATAGAGATCTTCACGAAAACGTCCCTCTTTCATCGCGAGCTGTAAATTACTGTTGGTAGCGGCTAACACTCTAGTATCTACAGGGATTTCGACTCGTCCACCAACACGTTCAATGCTTCGCTCTTGTAAAACACGAAGAAGTTTAACCTGCAACGCAGGAGAAATTTCCCCGATTTCATCCAGAAAAAGGGTCCCTCCCTCAGCAGATTCAATTCGCCCGGCGCGCTGCATATGAGCACCGGTAAATGCTCCCTTCTCATGGCCAAACAACTCACTTTCTAGGAGTGTCTCCGGAATCGCTCCGCAATTGATGGCGACAAACGGTCCCTCTTTTCGATGACTTTGCTGATGAATGGCCCGAGCCACCAGCTCTTTTCCCGTTCCACTCTCTCCAACAATTAATATAGAAATGTCCGATCCAGCGACCCGGCGAATGGTATCAAAAACTTTCGCCATCACGGGACTTGCACCAATAATGTCCGAAACTCCCCGTTTTTCCTGACGCTCTACTAACTTTTTATTTTCCTTTTCGATCCCTGAGAGATACCCTGCACGTTGAAGGACAGTTTTTAGTACTTCTATATCGACAGGTTTATCTAAGAAGTCGTAGGCACCTAGCTCTACAGCTTTTAAAGCATTGGCTCGGTCTTGGTTTCCAGTTATGACGACTACCTTGAGAAAAGGATCCCTTTCAACGAATTGCTCTAAGGCATGCAACCCTTCCGTCGCGCCATCGGCATCAGGAGGGAGACCTAGATCTAGGGTGACCAATCCTATGGTCTCACGTTGCAGGCTTTCCATAGCCTCTTCACGATTTTCAGCCTCAAAAACCCTATAGTTTCCCTTTAAGCCCCACTTCATTTGTTCCCGGATTTCCTGACTATCATCAACCAATAACAGGGAAGGGAGTGAATCAACATCTTGTCCGTTGTCTATAGTTGACATATCTCGTACCTTGAACGCGTAAAATCCCAACCAGGAAAAACTTGACTGACCGGATTCTCCTATATATCGGCTGTTTCCACCGGAAATGTGAGGATTACTTTGGTCCCTATCCTTTCTTGGCTCTCAATGCGAATTTGCCCCCTATTATCCTCCACCATTTGCTTGCATTGAAATAGACCAACCCCCAGTCCAGTTTTCTTTGAACTTCTAAAGGGTTGGAACAAGTGCTCTAAGCGCTCCAGTGGAATTCCAGGACCTGAATCCACAATTTCTACCTTCAGATCCTTACCTTCGGAGTACGTGGCAATATGAATAGAACCTTTTTCATTCACAGCCTGACGTGCATTTAAGATCAGATTCAGTAAGACTTGCTTGACTGGTTCCACTTGCAATTGACGTTTGGGAATTTCCGTCCCTGGCGTAAAGGTTGGTGAACATCCTGAGCCATTTAAGGATTCAAGGGTTTCTTGAATCAACTCGTTCATATCAACGGCTTCCTGACTATTTTTGGCCTCAGACTCAAAACCTTTCGATTGTTTGGCCAACTTGGCCATCAGATCCATCATACGTTGAGAAGTCTTTCGAACCGTCCTCATAGCTGAGGCCTGAAAGTCAGGATCCTGACCATATTGTTCGGCATTCTGGACCACCATTGATAAACTCGAGGCCAAATTTTTTAGATCATGGAGATAAAACCCTGAAAATCTATGGACCGCCTCCCACTTAGACATCGCATTCTGCTCTTCAACTAGTTGAAATTGATGTAGCAACATGGTGACATGATAGGCAATAGCACGGAGAAGGTCACAATCATCCTGATCGTAGCTTCGATCATGCAGTTCTTTGCTTAACGTACAAAACCCCAGAAGGTCTCTCTCAGACATAGAAAGTGGCACACAAATATGTGCCTTAGTACTCTGAAGAAATTCTATCAAGCCCTTGTCGTCCTCCTCGTCCTCATCAATTAAATATGGTTCCCTCGTTAGTAGCATTTTTTGAACGATGAAATGATTCCCATCAATCGGCGGAGGCGGGTCTTCTGAGTTCACAGTTCGAATTTGATGAAACCGGCCATCAACCTCAAATTTCTTCCAAATCGTCACTCGTGGAGCACCAAAGGTTTGGCTTAGCCATTCAAGATATCGATCCCAAATTTGGTGGCTGTCCTGACAAGCCGAAAACGCTTCAGTAATTTCTAGCCAGATTTTTCGATAATCATATTTTGTTCGAAAAAAATGTCTTCCGACAAACTGCTGGAGCTCCAGTCGCGCCTGGCGGGACGCCAGGACCACAACGAGACCCATGCCAGACACAAACATCACCAGGACACCAAGTGCTTCTCCCAACTCCCAACCAGTATTTTGAATCACCTGCGCGACGATTCCTACAAGAACCAAATAACCTCCCACCAGTAAAAAGGTTAAAGAGGTATACAGCGCCTGATGACTGACCTGAAAATTTTGGCCAAAATCGTGAATACGCCATCTGGCCAATCCAAATACAATCACAAGCAAGGAAAGACACGTGGCAATACTCCCGACCCAGACATATGTTTGTGTCCAGAGGGGCAATAAGAGTAGTTGACTGGCTTGGGCGATTGAAATCCCAGCCAGCCCTCCCAACCCAATTAACACAAACTTCATTTGAAAGCGAAGTGGATCACGTGTGCTGCGAAGAATCTGTTCCAATTCAGAGAGTCCAATGACGACAACAATAAGAATAAAGCCCCAAATGGTCCACCCGACAACTTGAGGAAAAACAATTCCCCCACTCGCCGCAAGTTGCATCACTGAGTCAGGCCAAGCAAACAGCCATACACATAAGAGCACGGCGACTCCTGCCATCACAAAGAATTTTGTGCGGTTTTGTTGAATGGAAGCAGGAGAGAGATGGAAAAGAAACGTTGACGTGACATAACCAAGGGCAACTGGAAAAGCCAGTTCACCGAAGAGAATAAGTTGCTTTCCGAGAAGGAGATGTTGAGGAAATACGAGACTCAGTCCATTGAGCCCCTGTACCCAGGCCACGACAACCATGAGCAAGGTTAAGGGGAAAAATACTGGGCTATCGGCTTTTTTCCAAAAAAGGGTTCCTCCGAGAATCAGAGCCCCCCCCGCACTTAAAAAACAGGGAATCGCCCACATGCTCATATCAACCTTTGGAAATGACTCGCGAGGTCGGAAATTTAAATCACGGAATGATCAGGCATATGATCAAGAAGAGTCGGCCAAAGATCGTGTAAAAAATCCACCGCATGATCATAGGCCTCCTGAACGGTTCCATCTTTCACAGGCACCGAAATACGGACTAGCGAGCCATCCGACCGATTCTTGGTCATCGCATCCCAAATAAGGTAACCTTTTGCCCAATATTCGCTAGCTATCACTCGACCCCGATCATGATACCAATACAAGATGACTTGTTTCTCCAGACCCTTTTGAATCAGCACGTTATTCACGGTAATTGTTGCTTGACCTGGCATTGTCAACGTCACAAAATCTGATGCCATAAATTGCCAGCCTGCGCCAGGTAGACAATTTTTAGGTGAGTGATACGTGGCCCCAGTCCGTTGGCTCTGATAAAAACCAACATACAACCACACCGGGAGGTTTGCCTTCACACGGCTCATATGGGTGTGCTGAGCATTTTGATCATCAATCACAACCACTTCAGATTCCGTTCCCCCTTGCCCAACAACTGGCACATACACTCGCATCATATAATCACTCAGTTTAAGAACATTAAGAACTTTCTCATCCAAGCCTAATTCTTTCCCCTTCCATTCTTCTGCTAAATTTAATGGAAACTCTTCAAAGGCTTTATTACTCATGAGCTCTTCCGTTTTGGAGACCGATTGCATGAGACCAAACGTCCCAATCAATAGGAGAATAGCAATGAGAAAAGGCCATTTTTTCATGATACAAATATCAAATACACGTTCAATTAAGAAGTACTGGCCTGAGATTGAGGAACGTCCGTTCCAATTTTCCCTAATACCAGCCCACAAATAAAGAGCAACACAAAAGCCACAACAAAGACCAGCCATCCCTCAAACGTATGATAGAACCCCTCAGCCGCTTCTTCGCCAAAATAATGTGCCAGAATCCCTGTCCCGCTCACCCGAGCGGCATTCGCAATAATGGCAATAGGCACAGACAGAAATACCAGCATCCACCGTTTCCACATGACATTTTGAGAAAAGTAACCATAGACAGTTCCCAATGCCAGTAATGACAGTAATGAACGCAAGCCGCTACAGGCCTCAGCCACTTCTAATGTTGTGGAGGCTAGCATGATCAGATTGCCTTCTCGAAGAACTGGGATCCCTAACGAGAACAAACAAAACGAAGCCGTTTGGGCCGCGAAGAGCTGGAGGGGAAACGCAATGGTGTTCACCACAATAGCCGGCAGGGGTATCATGAACACCAAAAATCCAATCGGAAGACTCAACAGCCATAAGTACTTCCATCCTAATATTAATAGGACGAGTCCAGATAACACCACAATCAACGATGCGCGCTGTACGTATAGCTCAGCTCCGACAAGCCCAATCACCAGAGAAAGCAAGCCCAATGCAAGAAGTCCAACTCCCCAGATACTAGGAGAAGGCGTTTCATGAGTCAAAGCCGTCCAGCGTTCCCAAATAAAAAAAGCGGAAAGAAACGGGACGAGAAACCCATGAGAATAATCCGGATTGTTATTCCAGTCACTCCCCAATCCCCACAACACATCTTGGTACAGAAAGATGACTAAGCCAACAATAACAAGACTGGCACCGACCAGCCACGTTTCATTGAATAAGCTTTTATCAAAACTATGGCTTTTCATAGTCAAAAAATACCCGAAATCATCAAAAATAAGAAGGGCCCTGCATGTTTACCCCTTCCAAAATATAATTATACTAACCTCTGTATATTTCGGAAAATCCTGAGAAAACTAAAGGAAAACGAGATTTTACCAATCTTGAGCAAGCGCGCATATAAAGGGGGGAATTACTCTATCCTCTCTATACATCGATTGTAACGCCATTACAAGCTAAGACAATTCATGCGAGTCAGGCTGAGAAAAACGGGGAGCAATATCGGCTGGTTTATCTGACGGATGAAGACCATATTTTTTGAGGAGTTTATAAAAATCTGCACGGTAGCGTCCAGCAATTTGTGAAGCACGAGAGATATTCCCTTGCGTGGCTCGCAAAAGACCTCTGAGATATTCTCGCTCAAACGCCTCTTTAGCTTCCGTTAGTGGCTGCAAACTCCCAGGCTGTGTTGTCTCCTGTTGTGAAAGTGGTAAAAATTCTTCCGTAATGGTTTCATGAGATGACATCACAACTGCTCGCTCAATCATATTTTCTAGTTCCCGGACATTTCCCGGCCACGCATAGGTCAGCAAACGTTGCATGGCTTCAGGAGAAACCCTTTTCACCATCTTGTCATGATGTTCCGCATGACGTTTCAGAAAAAATTGCGCCAGAGAAGGAATGTCATCCCTGCGCTCTCGCAAAGGCGGAAGATGAAGAGGTACCACATGAATACGATAGTAGAGATCTTCACGGAAGCGTCCCTCTCGAACCGCAATTTCAAGATCTTTGTTAGTTGCAGCTAAAATCCTCACATCGATCTTGACCGGGACCTGCCCTCCAACTGGAAGAATTTCGCGATTTTGAATGGCACGCAGCAATTTACCTTGAAGAGCCAAAGGCATTTCGCCAATTTCATCTAAAAAAAGCGTCCCTTTATCTGCACTATGAATTAAGCCTCGTTTGTTTTGATGTGCCCCGGTAAATGAACCTTTCAGATGTCCAAATAACTCACTTTCAAATAGGGTTTCTGGAATCGCCGCACAATTAACCGCCATAAACGGTTTCGACGCTCGAGGGCTATTACAATGAATCACTCGGGCGATGACTTCTTTTCCCGTTCCAGTTTCACCCGAAATACAAATTGTTGTATCGGTCTTCGCAACACGTGCAACTTGTTGAAGAACAGCATGCATCTGCGGGCTACGGGCCACTACATTATCCAGCCCATATAGTTCATTCACCAATAACTGAAGGCGATGGATTTCCTCACCCATTCGCTTTGTAATTAAGGCCTTATCAATACTCTCCCGCAATTCTTTGTCATCGAACGGCTTCGTTAAATAACCATAGGCCCCTTTTTTCATGGCTTGCACCGCATTAGGGATACATCCATGTGCGGTCAAAATCAAGACAGGCAGATTGGTCTGATGTTGATGCAATTCTTCCATTAAATCTAGCCCATCAGCATCGGGTAAACGAAGATCAAGGATCGCAAAATCATACGGATCTTCCTGCGCACAATTCAGTGCCTCTTCACCATTCCCACACGTTGTCACGGCAAAACCCATGGACCGCAGGCGCATTTTCAGTAGGGTTAATAAACTTGGGTCGTCATCAACGACAAGAATTCGTTCATCTGACATGTTAGCTCCTTTAGGGTTGGCTGGCTTGAGGAACAGCCTCCTGATTTTCTAATGGATTTTCAACTTCCGGACTTGGTGTCATATTTTCTGAAGGACGCGTCGGAGGAACCTTTTCTCGAATCTCTTGATCAATCCGACGCAAGGCTTCCAGTTGCTGCATTAATTCTTTTACCTTTGCCTCACTGAGCTTCAGTTCTTGTTGAACGTCCTGAACAAAAGCTTGGTCTTTTTTGGCTTGCTCAAGCTGGTTCGTGAGGGTCGTGATGGCTTGCTTTTGTCTTATAACGACTTCGTCCTGGGCAGCCAACTCATTCCTCAGCCCCTCATCCTCAGGGATATCCTCCAACTGCCTCATCAGCTCATGGATCGACAATTCTTTACTGACCATTTCGCGCGTCATTCGCCGCATCAGTTCATAAGATGTAAGACCAGCATTGTTAGGGGAATTCAACACCTCTAAAAACCATAACCAAAAACGACTTTCCGTTGCGAACAAACTATTGGGAGCCGAGGTGACAACTTTTCGAAAATGTAAAGCGGCTAATTCACGATTTTCATATAATGCTGCCACCCCACGAAGAAAATGAGTACGCTGACAAGCCTGTTCATCGTTGCAGAGTCCCAATTGTTTTTCCTGATCTTCCGCAATGGCTTTAAAGTAGGGCACGTCTTCTAACTCCGGCTCCAGGACGTCGGCAAGATTACTTTCAGAAACCGTATACGGTTCGACTGGTTGCTCAACATGCACATCAGGCCCGGTACATGAAATCAGCAATACGATTCCGAAAATAACTGAAAGCGCTTGCCATGCTTCATTGGGAGAGTCCGTCATAAACTGCCAGGTCAGTGCACGGTTTTCACCGAGGCGCGCGGGGAAACAATAAAATGTACCGCGGTGCCTTTGCCATTTACACTTTCTGCCCAAATAGTGCCGCTATGATCTTCGATCACGCGCTTAGCTAGGGCT
This sequence comes from Nitrospirales bacterium, assembly GCA_965223295.1. Classification (GTDB taxonomy): domain Bacteria; phylum Nitrospirota; class Nitrospiria; order Nitrospirales; family UBA8639; genus Nitrospira_E. The sequence continues at coordinate 1,314,413 of CBDCWC010000002.1, forward strand.
AAGCCAATTCCACTTCCAACATGGACACGCCCTTCCTGGGCTTTTCCTTGATAAAATCGTTCGAAAATATGTGGCAAATCTTCTTCTGGAATACCCGGCCCTGAATCTTCAACCATAAAGTGTATTCCCGTACTGACAGAATCCGCTTTCGAACGTATGGCAATCGTCGCACCATGAGGGCTAAATTTAATGGCATTAGACAACAGATTTTCAAAGACTTGTTCCATCCTTTGACTATCCACTTCTTGGATTTTTACCTTGCCTGGGACTAAATCGATGGTCATGTGAATATTTTTTCGATCAGCTAACAGTTTGACTTTTTCGGTCGATCGCACCGCCAAACGATTTAAATCAGTGGGATGAAAATTATAGGAAACCATATCCGCTTCCATCCTCGAGAGATCCAACAAATTGCCAATCAACTGATTCAATCGTTGACTACTATCCGAAATGATTGAGAGGGTTTCTCGTTGATCTTTGGTCAATTCTCCTGGAACCCCATCAAGCAACAACTGTGAACCTTCTCGAATTGAAGTAAGTGGCGTTCGTAATTCATGTGAAATATTCGCCAGAAATTCGGATTTCATTTCATCCAACTTTTGCAGTTTTCTGCCCATCGAATTGACCTGTTCAACCAAATCCCGCAGTTCCTGAGGCACCGCGAGCGATATCGTTCCTCCAAATTGCCCTTGTCCTATTCGACGAATCTGTGCTTTAACCCGCCGCAATGGACGAAGGATACTATAGCTGGCAATGCCGGCCAAGCCAAGGCCCAAGACCAGAGCCATCATCAGCAATTGTTGGGTAATGGCTTGGGCTTCAACCGAGCGCAGATGGGAATCCCGAAGAATCGCTCCGACACTCGCCTCCTGAGACGTAATATAGGCATTGATGGTCTGAGTCATCGCTTCAAGAAGCGTATCGCGTTTTTGCTCATAGCTGACAATGTCAAATGGAGTCCTATCCGCCTGTTCAACCCCAACACTGAGAAACAGGGTATGAAATTCTTCATGATGGGCCTTGACAATTTGAAGGGCCTCGCGAGTCGTGCCCTCATTTTCTTGATCTTCGAGCGCCTTTAACGTCTTTCTAAAATTTTCAGCCTCTTGCAAAAAATCCTTCAGAAGAGTGGTGTCTCGTAAGACGAGATATTGCTTATCACTCTTTAATTGGGCATACAGGCTCGTGATCAACTGCTTGGCAGTTTCCACGGCTGGAAAATGGTGAGTGGCAAGTTCAGCATTCAAATTGGTTAACGCACGAAACTGATTCAGAATATACAAATTCAGCCCTATCACCAGGGCAAGAATTGTCACATACCCCAACGCCAACCGCCAAAAAATTGAAAGCCTAGAAAACATACCTAGGCAAAAACAATGAAATTAATAACATGCATGTGGAGGAAAATTCCTTCGGGCTCAACTATGGGATCTTACTGATCAAATTCATCACGTTTCAGCGAAAAGCTCTTTCAAATCAGTGAAGTAATAAGTAAGAGTGGCATACCCTATCATGGACTTCACATATAGAAAACCCCTTGACGGTTAAGGTATTCAGACATTTTTTTTGGCACATGCATTGCTTAAGGAATAAAAGTTCTTCATTAACTTGATAATTTTAAATAGTACCTATTTCGGATCTAGCTTCTTTATCTCCCCCGCGTAATGAATTGGCCACATTTATTTTTTGCCTGTAACTTCGACCTGCATTACTACATCGGTAATCTGCAAGGCTTCGCGTTAAGGGCCCGAGCATGTTTAAACGCGTCATCTTCGATATCCATCACATCATTCACTATATCGCCAAACAAACAATTGCAAAATCCCCTGCAAACCTAACTGAGTGTAATTAAATTTCTTAGTCGGAGCAGTAAAATCCTCAGCACTTCCATAAAGAACGACCTCGTCTATCCATGCGTCTACAAAATTTTCTTTTGCAAGCTTCTGAAGCCAACCCCCCTCAACCGTAATGTGGAGCACGACATGAATTGTTTCCCTCTTTTCCGTAAGTTTCTCCAGGTATTACCGAGTACCATCATCGTCCCCCTATTGTTTCTTTTGAGCTGTTGTATAATGATTTCGACTCTTCATGCAGCCAGTGTCTCACTGACATGGAATGCTAACACAGAGTCAGACCTGGCCGGATATAAAATTTACTTACGTACACTTCCTTCCACCGATTATGGTTCAGCGGTTTTTTCTGGGTTACCTTCAAATCCCTCTTCTCCTCAAAAAACCATCACAAATCTTGCTGAAGGTCGTTCATATGGAGCAATTGTCACAGCTTACGATAATGCAGGAAACGAAAGCGGACCTTCAAATGAAGGGCAATTTACAACTTCCTCTTCTTCGACCACCTTTCCCTTAACGATCAAAAAAGAAGGGAATGGCAGTGGAACCATTACAAGTAATCCTGTAGGCATTAGCTGCGGAAGTACTTGTTCGACTCGTTTTCCAGAAAATAGCTCTATTACCCTTACCGCGGTAGCTGGGTCTGGTTCGGCCTTTACCGGCTGGAGTGGAGGAGGCTGCAGTGGCTCCAACACTTCTTGCACCATCACCCTCCCCTTGGGCAAAACAGTCACGGCCACATTCGAGCAGTCACAAACATCTACCTCCACTTCCCCCTTAACGGTAAAGTTTGAGGGGACTGGTTCCGGAAGGGTCAGCAGCAGTCCTAGCGGCCTCAGCTGTACGAGTAACTGCTCAGTTCGTTTTCCAACAAATAGTTCGATTACCCTTTCCGCGGCAGCGGGTACCGGTTCGGTCTTTGCCGGCTGGAGTGGAGGAGGCTGCAGCGGGACGAATACTTCTTGTACCGTTTATCTCAACTTCGGCAAAACGGTTCGAGCTAGCTTTCAGTCCTCACAAACGTCGGGAACCCCTAGTATAGTCACGCCCACACCGGGGACCTCGATTTCGGGCGGGAGCACGACCTTTACCTGGCAACCCAACGGAACTGCTGTGACTGAATGGTGGCTGTATGTGGGAACCAGTCTAGGCGCTAAAGACATCTTAACCAGTGGCTCAATTCCCAGTGGCACCCTCTCGCGTACCGTATCAGGTCTCCCCACCAATGGGAGCTCGGTCTGGGTTAAGCTCTGGTGGCGTACGGCTTCGACGGACTGGCAAAACACCGATTTCCAATATTCCACCAGAAGATGAGGGCATAACTACTAACCTTAACTGAAAACCTATTACTCTTTTCGACCTAGCAGACCATCGGCACAGTCACGGAAAAAAGAGTTGCCTTTAACCATTTGTCTTTCTTCACGGATGAGGAGATGAACAGAAGATCTTTTAGGGCTACCCAAAGAAGTAATCCCCGGTAAATGCTGAAAAAAAACTTGTTCCGTACTACCCCTCCTCAATCGCTACCATTTCGAAGTAAAAAACGTTTAACGAGACTGAAGATAGTTAAAAAGAGGTATATATGGCATGATCCATTTGCATGCCTCCTTAGGGGTGCGTTTTGGGTCTTTTCCCTTTGCCTCCACAGTGAAATTGTTCCTAAAACATATCCATTGCACGTTCTTTTCTTTAAACTGTTCAAATCATTAAGGTTCAATCCGGGCTTCAACCAACGCGACAATGAACATCAACAAACCAAGGCTTTAGGAAGATGTTATTTGCGTCTTGTTTTATTTTTAGATACATGAGTAAATAAAATCGTTACTGAGAATTTCTTCGTTTTTTTTTAATAAATAGCCTATCATTTCAACTTTTATAAAATTCAACTTGGGGCAGTATGGAGGATGACGAGTCATGAAATATAAATTATTGATGGTGGTAACTTTTCTTTTTGGCCTGAATCCCAATCTAAGCTTAGGAACAGAACTCGGAGATCTTGCCACCTCTATGGCAGTCGGAACATGGACAAAACTCAATACAAACGGATTCACGAAAAACTATCTTCTCTATCCCAATGGACCAAACACTCACCCAACGACCAATTTTTTAGGCGAAGTCTCCTGGGATCCCGTGACCAAAAAAGTTTTCTTTTTAGGTGCAGGACATTTTAATTATTCCCAGTTGCATGTGTATTCCGAATCTACAAATACATGGACACGCGGCCCAGAGCCGCCAGGTGCGCCAATTCAACTGGGCCATGGCTATAGCCACAACGCTCTATCCGTAGGTGACCGAGTATTGGGGTTTCTTCATTCTAATCCTAATAAACTGACTTTCTACCAGTACAATATCGGTGCTAACACATGGACACAACGCTCCTCCACATCAAATGACGGAGGCATCGCTCATGCAATGACCTATTTTCCGGATCGCTCAAAATGGTATGTGGCTGATGGGACGTTTGGGCGAATATTGGAGTATGACCATATCTCCAATTCTTGGGGTACCGTTGAGACCGAACCAGACTGTTTTGGAACAGAGTCAGGAGGATATTATCACCAATTTGGTTCATACAATGCCGTCCGAAAGGAGATGGTCTTTGGAGGTGGTAATGTTTATTCTGGGAACAATAAATTCTCCAAATCCTGGTGCAAAATGGATAAGGACGGCGATATTACCCTTATGCCTGAGGCTCCCCATACACTCCGAATCCCCGAGGGCACAACCAGCACGAAGGGAGCATTAGTTTCAATTGATCCAGCCAGCGGAGATCTGTTGGTACTGACCCAGATTGGAACTTTTTTTGCGTTTAACTTTTCAACAAATGAATGGACAGCCATTCAAGATCAAGCAACCAGACCAAACGTCTTTAAGCAGACAAGTAATAATGTCACCAATGGCTTTGTCGTTCCCATTAGCACGTATGGCGTCACGATGTATGCGGATCATAATAATAATCCTACCCTTTGGCTCTATAAACATGCACAGGGAGGCACAGTCGTCACACCACCGGCTGCTGACACGACTCCGCCATCAGTACCTACAGGTCTGTCAGGATCCGCGACCTCCTCATCGACAGCAAGTATGAATTGGAATGCATCAAACGATAATGTAGGGGTTGCAGGGTATCAGGTACTGAGGAACAACAATAGCGTTGCCACGCCATCAGGGACCTCATTCAATGATACCGGCCTTGTGCCGGATACAACCTATTCCTACAGTGTGAAGGCATTTGATTCCGCTGGAAACTTTTCCGCTGCGTCGTCATCAATCAGTATCACCACACCAAGCGAATCAACGGGAGGAGGATCGGGGGGATCCGGGGGCTCTAGTGGATCCGGAGGCTCTGGGGGGCAAAGTTCCAATACGGCATCAAACGTTCTTGTCATTCACGACACATCGGGAGACAGTCAAAGCAACAGACCTATCTCCCTTGCGAGGCCATTTCGGAAAGGTGATATTTCCAATTTTGCACAGGCAGTGATCAATGGCACACCGGTACTCACACAGAATGACGTCAAGAACCGTTGGCCAGATGGGTCATTGAAATTCGCGATCGTCAGTTTTGTGATTCCAAATCTTTCGTCAAACGGATCCGTTGAAGTGAAACTGGTCAATCAAAACTCAGGTCACAACACCGGGTTTTTGAGTAAGTCAGATATGCTGAACTCAAACTATAACTTCGACGGGACCATTCGTATGGCTGGTGCAGCAACTAAATCCATCAGCGCCCGGCAGATACTTGAAAACGGCCACTTCCGATATTGGCTAAAAGGGCCTATCGTGACGGCTGTTATTCTTGAAGACCGTACGCCGACAAGAACCTATGACCAGGATTTTGGAGATGGCAGCAAAGCTCTGCACCCCATATTTGAGGCCTGGTTCTACCCGCAAGGGAAAAAGGTACAGCTGGGCTATACGGTCGAAAATGTGTGGTCCAGCTCGACCGCCTCCAAAAGTATGAGGGATCTCCGTTACTCGCTCACGCTGACATCGGGACATTCTTCCCAAAAAACTGAATTTACCCATGCCTCCTTTAAGCATATTGCGCGAAGCCGTTGGCACAGGTTGTATTGGCTTGGGACTGATCCTGGAGGAGTTCGTATCGATCACAATCTTGCTTATCTGGTGACAACAGCAGCCATACCTCACTACGATACATCAATAAACGTGTCACCATCATTGGAAGGGAATTTGTACAACGAGTACGGAAAGTATGATGGAACATTCGATGGATCAGATGGAGGCAACACCAACAAACTTGGCCTATACAAGAAATCCTTGAATTCTACGGGAGCCAGCTATTGGATCGGGTTACAAGCAACATGGGAGACAACCTGGTTGTATTCCATGAGTACGAGAGGCTGGGAAATGGTACTTGGGAACGCAGACCTCGGGAGCCGAATGCCTATATTTTATCGGGAAGCTGACGAGCTAGCAGGATCGGGTGATTATTTTGATCAACGTTATACACAAAATGCGAAGTTAGCATCTGCTGGACAGAAGCAGGGCACTGGAACAGTGAATACCTTTGGACGTCCAATTTCTGTGAACGCCCGCCGCTTTGTTGACTTAGGATCACCCCACTCTTCCAGCCAATCCGCTGCTGATAAAATTAAGACCGGAACCATTTCAACTGACGGATGGAATCAAACAGACAGCAGTCATCATACAGACATCTGCTACACAGCCTACCTGTTTTCGGGCCGTTATTACTATTTGGACTGCTTACAAATGGAAGCCGCCTTTCGAGTAGGATGGAAAACTCCCGGATTTAATAGCCCATTCGGCCGTCCGGGAGAAGTGGGGCTGTTTAATGGATCCAACGTCCGACATGATGCGTGGTCCTGGAAGAACGTGATGTACGCCGCATTTATCTCACCAGACGGGCAACCTGAGCAAGCCTATTTCCTCCAATCTTTGAAAGACAATATTAGTGAATGGGAAGGGCTGCTCAATTTACCTGCCACCTATACCAACCGGCCCGAGGTGTGGAACTATGGTCGACAAACCCGCTCCTCTAACTGCAACCTCATAGGTAATTGCATACAAGGGAATTTTGGACCATCCCCATTTGGGGAATTCACCGTGGGCGGAACACCTTTTATTGATAATGCGTATATGGACGGAAATTTGGTGAACTCGGGCATCTCGCCATTTGAACTAAATTTTCTCATTGCAGGCTTGGCAATGGGACGGAATATGGGGATCGTGAAGCCTGATACGCTTTTAAAGTATTTTGCAATCATGCGATTCAACCTCACGTTAAACCCTGAAGCTTATGTAGGGTCCCCATCAGAGGGGATTCCACTTGGGCCTTATGCCATGGAGGTGTATAAATTTCCCACCATTGTGAAAGCCTCGAATGCATGGCCATCTTCCTGGAACCAGTTGGCCTCACTGTTCCAGACTAATCCGGATGCCAATGGAGGGCAAGCGAGAACACATTCACCCGTTTTTGGCTGGCGTGGCGAAAACGGACGAGCGGGCTTATCGCCTGATCATAGCTATCGCTTGATCGCCAGAGCCTCACTTGCAGCCTTATACCCTTATACCGTTGATGGCTATACTGGGCAGCAAGCATGGAACTATTTCTTGTCGGTTGCCCCCGACGATACCAATGACTTAGAAACACGTAGTCCAAAATGGGCAATTACCCCAATGAATGTGAGTGGAAATAGCGGCGGTAGTTCTGGCACCCCTGACACAACCCCCCCCAGCCCACCGAGGAATTTAGTTGTTCAATAGTTCTCAGTAAAACACAGTCATCAAAGCGGAGCTGCCCTGACCATTTCGGTTTCAGAAAAACCTGCTTCCCACTGATGAACTATTGACTCCACACAATTTTCCAGTAAATATTGAGCCAGAGGGTTCTTCTTAGCCGTTGAGCCCTCGGCTTTTTGCCGATACCTAAATCACATTAACCCTGATTGAATGTCTGGCAGAGATATTATTTTTGTCTGATACCCTATTTTGTGAGGCGTATATAAAAGGGATAGCAAGGGGCAGATCCTATTTTTATTTCAAATCATCAACTCCTTAAGCACACTAGCTGACCACACTTTGACATCCGCCTGAAGATGAAAAGTCACATTCTCACATAACGCTCCTTACGATACCGTCCTATGTACGAATATTTCCTACCTAAAAAAAATCAATGGTGACTTGTACCGATAACAAACCGCTTATTCTACTCTGTGGAATGCCTCGCTCAGGAACAACGTGGCTTGGAAAACTTTTTGATAGTGATCCTAACACTCTCTACCGACATGAACCCGATAGCATAGAGCGTCTCGCGTGGCTTCCTCTGTATATCGAACCCGAATTTGATGGACGGTCAGACCAAATTCAAGAATATATTCAATACCTTCCCAATATTTGCTCACCAAAAGTTTCTGCCTCAATGCCCGTATTCAGTAAGTCCTATATGGGACCTGTCAAGCAAACGCTGATACATCAGACATTTCGGCTCGTCAAAGTCCTCTCGTTATTTGGCATCAACCACGTCCCCCGTTACTGCGTCCCCAAAGACCATTCTTCCTATCAATTAGTATGGAAAAGCATCGAATCCGCTGGACGACTCGGGTATTTTGCCGAAGTGCTACAAAACAAACGGCTTATTTTTTTACTCAGACATCCATGTGCGATTACCAACTCTATTATTCGAGGAGGACGAAAGCAGTTCAAGGACTATGATGTCGCAGAAGATTGGGATATTTTTCAGGCCTTATTAGAATCAAAAGCAGGCAAAAGATGGGGATTTTCACTTGATGATATTCAAGACATGCGTCCTATAGAACGTATGGGTTGGAAATTTCTGGTCACAATGGAGAAGGCCGTGAAGGACTTGGAAGGCCGGAAAGACTGTAAGGTTGTTGTTTATGAAGATTTATGTGAGAATCCTGCAAAAATCATGAAAGAATTGTTTGATTTTTGTAAAATTCCTTTCGGGGAACAAACAAGTGAATTCCTCAATAGCAGTACCTCAAAAACTGATCCACAATACTATAGCGTCACCAAATTACCACTAGAAAGTGCATACAAATGGAAAAGTGAGTTACCCCAACATGATCAACAACTCTTACTTAAATTGCTAGATCGTTCTCTGCTTGCTCAGTTCTGGACATCCCCCACCTAGAAATTTTTTCTCAATTTTAGAATTTTCTGAATGATGATATTGATATCGCAAAATCTTAATATTATTTTTTGAGGAAATTTTTTATTTGAACAGCCATATCAGATAACAATCCTCTTGGATCATTCAATCCACCGTCATGGAAGAAGGAGGGAGACCATGAAGTTATTATCTGTTATCCTAGTATCAATTGGCATTGTGCTTGGCCTCATAATTCCAAGGCCCTCCTCGGCCACGGAGTTAAGCACCGCTGCTGCCAACCTAACTCCGGGGTCATGGGCACAACTATCTAACCCACCCACTACCTTCTTCCGCCAGCAAGGCAGCGTCGCTTCAACCCTCTCACATTTAGGCAAAGGCACTTGGGACCCTATCACCCGACGAGCCTATTTTCTGGGGGCAGCTCGCTTTGCCCCTTCCAAACTTCACGTGTACGACGACACCTCTGGTTTATGGCGAGAAGGGGGCCGTGTACCTGGATTTCCGGGATCTTGGGGGCATGGGTATAATCACAATGCCCTCGATACCGGCAGCGGGATTCTCGGCTATATGCGTCCAGGTCCCTCCACTCTCCAACTGTATAACATTCCAATCCGACAAACTATCAGCATCACGAATACCTGGGAACTTGTCAGTACTGGACAAAATGATGGCAGCATTGTCGAATCGCTTGCCTTTTTTCCAGAACGCGGAACTTGGATAGTGGCTGATGGCACCTTTGGCCATATCCGTGAATATAATCCCGACACTGACAATTGGAGTGTCATTACCACAAAACCCACTTGTTTCGGCACAACGGGAACCTATCATACATTTGCCATGTATCTCCCGTTACGAGGAGAAATCGCCTTTGGTGGAGGCAATTCCTCAACCACCCCCCACCGCAGATGGTGCACGATAGATAATGCAGGAACAGTTGTACAGCAACCGGACGCCCCGACTTTCTTAACGATTCCAGCTAATATTGGTGTCGGGGTTATCATTTCTGTGGACCCAGTGTCTGGAGACCTTCTTGTCCTCACTCAAGACGGGAAGCTTTATGCCTATGATTTTCTAACAGAGGTCTGGGGACTAGCCAATGATGTCGGAAGACCGAGCGTTTTTAGTAATTCGTTTAATAATGTTGTCAATTCGGTGGCAATTCCCATCAGCACATACGGAGTAAACATGTATGGGAAGGCTGTTGGAGAAGAAGCAGAAATTTGGATCTATAAGCATAGCCCAGGGAGTGGCACACCACCTCCGCCACCTCCGCCGCCGCCAACACCGACACTGCCTCCTAGCCTTGCTAGTCCCGCTCCTGGTTCAACTCTTCCAGGGTCTGCAGCAACCTTTACCTGGGAGCCCAACAATACCGCCGTCAGCGAGTGGTGGCTGTATGTCGGAAGTTCGCGAGAGGGGAAGAATTTCTTCAACAGCGGGTCTATTGGCAGCGGCACCCTATCCCAGGCTGTTGCCACATTACCCACGAACGGACAACAAGTGTGGGTCCGCCTATGGTGGAAAACTGGCGGCACCTGGCAGTCAGAGGATTACACCTATACTGCCGCTAGCGGTGGGAATACGCCAGCACTCAGTACCCCCTCCCCCCAATCAACTCTACCTGGCCCATCTGCAACCTTTACCTGGGAGCCTAATAATGCAGCAGTAAGTGAATGGTGGCTGTATGTTGGGAGCTCACAAGAGGGGAAGAATTTCTTTAACAGCGGATCTATTGGCAGCAGTACTCTATCCCAGACTGTCGCCACGTTACCCACGAACGGGCAACAAGTGTGGGTCCGTCTATGGTGGAAGATCAACGGCACATGGCAGTCCGCGGACTACACTTTTACAGCCGCAACTTCTCCATAAGAACTCCGGACTTCAGTATGAGAATAATATTTTTATCAACTTACAGAAGTTTTTGAAAAGCTTAACTACGAATATGTGAGGATGGGGCAGATATTTGCCCCATCCTTTTCAGAAAACAGTACGGGGTACCTCTAAAAACTGATGATTTTTTCTGAGGGCAAGGAAGCGGCGCGAGGAAAACCGGAGTGTATGGGGCAATACATGAGGATTTGAGCACGACGCTGACGCCGCCATCGGGGAAAAGGATAGTTTTTAGAGGTGCCCTACAAGCTTTACCCTGTCTCAGATCAGGTCAAATTCGCTTCATTCCATAACAACTGAAGTGTTTACTGGTTCTGCGTGTAAGAGCAATATAGAATAATTCCACTTCAAAAGCAGAGCATCCGCTCTGCTAGATAAGCACCCGCCGTCTCAATTTCCCTCACGATGAAATTGTTTTGAGTTCCTAAAGCCCCTTCTGTTGGATACATCCGTCAAAGAAATCTCCTCCGCGAACTAAAAACATTTAGAGATAACTGCATCAACCTTCTCAAACAATACCCCTTTGTCCGGAGTGTGCAAAACACACCGCAATCTCTTTCCAGAAAACTCATCCGATTAGCTTCTGGAAGTGTCGAATCATGAAGATATCAAAGGTCAAATTTCGCCAAGAGGCCCTTAGCGATCAACAGCGGCGGGTCTGTTCAAAAAAGTCCGCTCGCCTGCGCGAAGCCGCTTTCAGCCTTCGTCGCCACTACGACGAAGAAGGCCCGGCGAAGGCAGGAAACGCCGCTGGCGGATTTTTTCAACAGCCCCCTTTGGGAAGTTGTCAACTTTCAGAATATCTGCATTGAGCTCAGGCTATGAGATGGACATATACATAAGGATTTAAACCAGAGCAGAGGCTTAAGATTATCGCCAATCATTCCGAAACAAAAGACGGAAGGCATGTGCTGGTATTGTCTGTTTTCGAGGAAAGCACTATTCCGCTTCACATTTAAACAACTACTAGGAACTCCGTTGACCGGGAGTATTGACCTACATGAGTCCTAACATCGTAAGCAAGTCATCAGAAGAGACTAAAGAGCAGTGGGATACTTCAACAAATGACGAATTTCTTGACTATTACAGCGAAGCAAGCCTAACAGCTGAAACCCTTGGCCGCTTCGAACGTCTTGTCGAGCTTGTTGTCAAGGCACTCCAACGTGAAGGGCGATCAGGCCCCTTCGAAGTAGCTGACATTGGGGCCGGTGCGGGTACCTTATCGAGAATATTTGCTCATGCTGGCCACAAAGTGGCGAGCATAGAAATTAGCAAAGATTTAAGTGAAATTGCCCGCCAACGGGCACAAGATGAAAGTCTCGACATCACATTTATAAATTGTAGCGCAACAAACATAGCCTTGTCCCCGAGGAGCGTGGATATTTGCGTTCTTCCTGAACTCTTAGAACATGTTAAAGATTGGGAGGGATGTCTCGACGAGGCGGGGCGTATCCTTCGCCCTGGTGGTGTGCTTTACCTAAGTACCACAAATACTCTTTGCCCTCGACAAGAAGAATTTAATCTTCCTTTGTATAGTTGGTATCCAGGATTTCTGAAACGTTACTATGAAAATTTGGCATTCACGACCAGACCAGAAATCGCCAATTATGCTAAATACCCTGCGGTCAATTGGTTTACTTTCTATAGTTTACAAACGGCATTGCGGAAACGAGGGTTCGATCGATTTCTCGACAGGTCAGATATGATCGAACTTCGTGTTACAGGAAGCTCAAAAGCCCATGTCGCAAAATTGATTCAGACGATACCCTTCATGCGACTCGCACTTCAATTTCTCACGCCAAACTCTTTAATCCTGGCATTTAAGGCAGGGGAGTCTTCCCAATAAAACTTCCAAGTCTTCAACAAGAAATTTTGAGGTTTGCATCTAGCATTATGCCTTAGACTCGTAAAGCTTAAAAATCCAATGCTTATTCTTGACGGGGACTAATTTTCCTGTCATTGCGTTAATCACTCCACATGCCATCGTGACGGGCGTTCTAGGGGACGGAACAAATCGGTCATTTCCGCATTGTGGACAGGCCGCACCGTCAACCCAATTCCATCTATCTCCAAATTGCTGATTTATCCAAAGAGCAACGCTGTTCATATAGGGATGTCGCTTACCATAATATTGAGTCTGCTTCACCCTAAATGTTGGAAACAGTGAGTTGAGAAATGGATTAGAAAACCTTCTAAGATGTCCCCAAATATTGAAGATATGTCCGCATTCACCACATTTCGTATTGCCTCGCCTAAGGTCTTCCTTATAAGGAACAGAAATTAAGATGAATTTCTTTGCAACGCGTTGGATTTCTGCAACCGTTGCCGTAAACATAGCATCAGAAAAATGCTCCAACACCTCACAGCACATCACAAGATCAAACGAACTATCAGAAAATGGCAGGGAAAGGGAGCTCCCACAAACCCCAGTTCCGCAAAAATTTCGTGCAGATAAATTTGAATAGTCCAATCCAAAAACCTTTACTTTTTGCTGCATAGACTTCATCATCCGTCCGTCGCCACAGCCAACATCAAGAAGAGTATGGATATCAGATGGGATTAAGCGTTCTACTGTCTCTATCCGCCCCTGTTCTCTATCAGAAATATAAGAAGAACCATTTTCTTTGTCAGACCAAAAAAAATCACCTGTTTTTCTTGGGACGGCAACATACGACAGATTTGAATGTTGGGAAATATCTAATTTACGACTATCCATCATTTGCGCAATCCTCCATGACAACTGTAATCAGCCCCACCAATCTAACGATGAGATCCTTCTCACGACCAAGTACAATTTTCTCTTCAGAGCAAAAAAGTCTTTTTTTCAGGGCTGATTTTCTATGAATTTCTTTGGCAAGCCAGGCCAAACACAATGGAGGGGGACTATGGGTGCGGCGGAATCACATACTTACTGAATACATTTGTTTTTCAGCCACTTCAGAGCAGACCATACCCGACTTGCTAACTGGGGGATGTGCAAGAATACCTCATCTATTTGGCTGACTCAAGAACTGGGGAGGGGGCAGTAATCTTTCAACCACTATCGGGAGCTAATCTGTCAACATCGTTCTAATTCTTTCAACAGTTGCCATGTTCCGGTCTCCGTTCCATGCATAATCTGATACCATGAACAGAAACGTCGCATGCTCTCCGAAAAATTCACAATAGGAACATAGCCAAGTGCTTGCTTTGCCGAATCACAAAGATGCCGCACGTTTCTCCGCTGTTGAGAAATCAACCGCATATGATAGGAAGGTGAACCATGTATCCTCTCAACGGTCACACCTCCACCTAAGGTTAATCGTAAATGTTCTTCCAGATCAGGAAATTTGGCAATCGCCTTACGAGGAACAGACAGCATTTTCTTAAGAATCGGGTCCTTGGCTAAAGCGGTTCGGACGTCATCCGAGGCCATATGCTTAAGACTCTTCCATAAAGAGGAGGATTCAGAGGTCTTGGTCGCGACTCCATTCATTGTCATGTCATCTAATACCGGGATTTCTACCTCATTCTTCACACTGCCAACGAGCGCATTCGCGAGTTCTTTCCATGATACCTCTTCATCATCCGTAATAAAATACCGTTCTCCGGTTCCGACGGTTGCTTCCAAAGATAATTGAATGGCATGAACTAAATTGTCGACATCGACAAGATTGACTGGAGTTTGACCATCAGACAAAAAGGCAAATCTTCCGGCTTGGATCGTTCGTAAGACCTCTAAACAAAAATATGAATAAGGGCCAGTAATATTCGGAGGACATAAGATAATGCTTGGCAGCCCAGAACCATGAGCCTTTTGGACCAGTTGGTCTTGTTTTAACTTGATCCAACCATAGCTCCCTTTTTCTGGATGGGTTTCGGCCGTTTCTCTCTCACTTGCAGCAGGAGGAGGATCTCCATACACTGCAACACTACTCAGATGCACAAACCTTTTGACTTCTTCTTCTTTCGCTATCATTAACAAATTCTGAAGTCCCTTGATCATCAACTCTTCAGAACCCCGGGTACAATTGACAATATGAGAGCATCCCTTTACTGCCTGGCGAATGGAATCTGTAGAAAGTAAGTCTGCAACTTGCAGACTAAAATTCCTTCGAGCCAACCGCCATGCACTTCCACTGGAGTGGATAATGGGAACCACATCAAATTTAGAAGCTTGCGCCATGCTTTTCTCGACAAATGCTGAACCAACAAAACCAGATGCGCCAAATACTGCAACTTTCATATCGTCATATTCCCTGGGTAACTGGGTTCATATTATTGAGCAGCGATTCTTTCCTTTGATACGCCGCTTGAATAAACTCCAATGATCTTTTCCCTTCGTCGGCTGAAATTAATGGCTGAGACTTGTTTCGACAGGCATTAACAAAATTGCGTAATTGGCGCTGAAAGACATTCATGGTCGCGAACTCATCAGGTGAAGTATTTGACATCACTTGCATTTTCAATTCCGGTTTATCCTTCGGAATAAACACCAATGGCTCATGATCGGTTTCCTTCAGAATCAATTTACCTTGGGTCGTTTCTAAAACCAACCCGCCCGGCAACCAAACCGTTTTCGAAAACCGAGCCACACCGCTGATTTCTTTTCCAGCCCGGCGAAAAGTCATTTCTAATTTCGCATTGGCTTCAGGTCCTCCCATGGAATCATCCCAATATTTGAAGTCGTCAGGATATCCAAAAAAATGCAGCATTCGATCAATAAAATGTGAGCCCGAGACGATTAACACCCCACCCCCAGCAGCTCCTGCATCTAAGTGATAGCCAGACAGCGATGGCCATCCTCCTGGCGTACCAAATTGATAGGCAAAACTCGTTAACTCGCCAAAGTACTGATCATCAATGCAAACTTTCGCCAGCTTCACATTGTCACGAAACCGAGTACAGTAGCCAATGGCCACAGTGAGCCCTGTACTCTTAGTCATTTCCGAAATCTGACAGGCATCCTCCCAGGAAGCCGAAATTGGTTTTTCAATAAGAACATGGATGTTTTTCTGCAGACAGTACTTCGTAATCATCGCATGAGTATGGTTTGGTGAAGCGATAATCACAGCATCCAAATCACAAGAAACTTCCTCGATACTTTTGGCAATCTCTGCATCCATCCCAAAAAGATTGTGTATTTGCCGAGCACGATCATACTCAGGATCAATAAGCGCGTCTACACGAACATCTGTGAAACTGAGAGCGGCTGGTATATGCGACTGTTGGCTAATAAGACCAACACCAACAATACCTATTCGAAATGGCTTTTTGTTAAGCATGAGCAACCTTTCTGATTATCATCACACGGATAGCAAAATAGATTGCTGTGAAACATTTCATAAAAACAATACCTAAAAATACCTAATTTCACAAAATAAGCCCTCGACTGACCTCAACCACATAGGATTCCCATAAACAAGAGTCAATAATGTGACCTTTCGTATATTTCAAGGCCTCTAGGAATCAGTCTACTAAGATGGCTCATATTGTTGAAAAAATTGAAAGGATTCCCAAATCTTCAGTACAACTCAGTCGAGCTCTTAATAATTACTCCATACTCTGATGTTGCCCAAGAAGATCCTTGAAGGCAGGAGATTGCACTAATGCTTCGACAACCTTTCCAGCCATCACACGACTCCCAGCATCTTTAAAATGCACGGAATCATTAAAATGCTGATTATCACCAGGTATACTCATCTCCGCTTCGATTAAAATAACGTTCTCTGCATGCGTGGTTTCTCGAATAACACGGTTATATTCCTCAAATATTTCAAAAAACCCCTCTGGAGTCATAAAGGGCATATAATACAGCGACGTATTCATCGCTTGAATTTGCTCTTCTAGACTTTGCTCGCGGCGGAACTTATACGAAAAGGTTCCAAGGGCCACAACAGGAGCAATTGAGCGACTAACCCTAACAAGTTCTTCAAGCCTCTGTTGAAACCCAACAGCCAACTCATCAGCCTGAAATGCTAATATTTGACGTGATGTCAAGACGCGGGTTTTTTTCTTGTATAGCTGCCAATTTTTTTCAATTAAAAACCAGGAAAGCAACCATTGGCCCAACCAACTTTCCTCTTCCGATAAGCCAGAAATCACGCCCTGCCTGCTTGCTAACATCCGCGTATCGTAACTGATATCGTTAGTGGCGTGATAGACCACAATCACATCCGGGCGAAGTTGCTTGACTCGATTTTCCAAGGTCACAAGCGAATCTTGAACAGCATATCCAGGAACGGCAGCATTTAGATAATCAAAGGTGATATTGGGATAGGATTCCTGTAGTTGCTTCCACACGAGGTGTGGCCACGTCAGCTCGTTTGAGCTCACTTCAGCACACCAGGTGGTCGACCCACCAAGAAATGCTAGGCGAATAGTCTGATCAGGTTTTGGATTGACGAGTTCCGGACTGCGAAACCCAAGAGAATTCACCGTTATCCTTCCAGTTGAAGAGTTGGCCACAGGAATTCGAAGTCCAGTTTGCGAGTCGACGGTGAAACTTTGCAATGAAGTGGGAGACCCATACTTTATCCATTGTCTCGCCCGTACGGCCAACTCCAGTGCAGTTATCGAAAAAACAAAGCTAACCAGGATCGCGACAAATCCAAGCAGCCCCTTTGAGGAGCCAGATGTCTTATGACTTAGGTTAGGTGAAAACAATTGCCGTCCCTACGGAAAAATGTCCAACGAAAAAATTAAAAGACTGAATTCATATTCACGAAATCTCTGGAACACAGGCGCAGAAGGTTAGAGTTTTATCGTTTAGGATCTCCAAACTGCAACTTTACCTTTATTGCCTCGCAAGAGCACGGCCACCGACAGAGCCACAGAAGCCAGTGATTTCATAAAGGGTCTTAAAAAAATCCGCCAGCGGCGGTCTCTGCCTCTGCCGCAGTGGCTACGAAGGCTGAAATCAGCTTCGCGCAGGCGAAGGGACTTTTTTGAATAGACCCGACGTCGTTGGTCGCTAAGAGCTTCATAGCAAAATATGGCATTTGATATCTTCATGATTCAACACTTCCATAAACAAAGCTCTTCTTTAGAATGGTGTCTGGCAATCCTTCTCAACCAACTACATCAATTATGAAAGATCAACCAAATACTAAGCATGAACTAACGCCATACTGAAAAACCGAGGCGGCAAGGGGGCGAAAATCTCATTCATCTTGGAAGGACAGAATAGGTAGTGAAGCTCAGATTGCCAAGTATTGATTGAAGAAAACCTTGGCTAAGATAATAGAAGATACGAATTTTATCCTACCGGAACAAACGCACGTCTTCGACTATATGGCCGTGAAGAAATTTGACTCGCTCCTTCCATATGCCAGGACCTTACCACCCTGTGCATGTGCTCTTTAAGAAGAACGACAACGGCAACAAGTTGATAAAATACATCGAAATACGCGGTATCTAAAAATGTTCCTACGATCATATACACGACGAAACTGATCTGAAGCATCCATGCATAGTACATCATCCATTCCAAATCCTTGTTCCTTCGACTAAACCGTGCAATGGTATTGAGGCTCACAAAACTTGAAACCAAGAGTCCAATCCATACCAGAAATGCGACAATTCCATGTTCGCCCCATATTGTGAACCACATACTATGACATGACCAAGCTTTTCTATTTCCATATTTTTCAATAAACTCGGGGAAATACTGAGGATAAATCTCCAATCTATAGTAATTAAAACCCTCGCCAGTCAAAGGATTGGCTAACCCAACCCGCCAGCACAATTCCCAATTCCAAAATCGGCTCACTGCAGAGGCATCTTCTTCATAATTGACAAGTGCATCAAATCGCTGTTGCACACGTTCAGGCAAAACATCTATCGTCAATAACGGAAGAAAGACCAAGGTAAATATGAGCGCTCCAAGTGCAATGAGCACCTTATAACGACTCCTGAAAAGAATTAAGCCAACTGCGGCTGCTATCCCGAGCCATGCGCCTCGAGAAAACGTTCCGATCACCGCTGGGAACGAAAATCCTAACATCACCCACATCAATCGACGCATCCATGGATTTGATTCGACTTTAATCAAATAAAAGAGAAAAGGGACATTCATCGCAAGGGCTAAACCAATGGAATTATTCGCGGAAAGAAAGGTTCGGTCAGGCCCCCAGACAATGTCTGTAAAACCCGTCGCTATGGACCAAAATCCTGACTTAACAGCAAAAAATCCAATTGATAAGGCTAGGACCTTCATGATCATCTGAACTCGTTCTTTTGTGTTGAGAATGGCCATAGACAGAAACACCATCAGCAAGATTTTTGTTACATAGGTAAAACGAGTTAAGGCAGAATCAGACACCCAATCTCGGTAAGGAATATAGGCAAAAGCAGTCGACACACAAAACAACACCCACAGTCCTAGCAACAACCAGACTTCTCGCTGGAAAGGAAGTTTTTTCGGCTCTCGAGAAAGGGCATACCCCGCGATTGTCGCGATCGCAACAAGCTGTGCGAGAGGAAAGTCACGGGCAAAACCCCACGTAAAACTATGAGGATTGAGAATCCCAAAGGCAATAAAAATGAGCATCCCATGATGAGGCCGTCGGAAGGCCACAACCATACTTACCAATACGATGGATACGACAAGGATATCTCTCATTTGGTCTGCCTCGCCTGTCTCACATCACTGACCCTGGTCAATGCCTGTGCCAGAACTTTTGCTTGTGCCTCTCGTGAAAATTTTTCAATACTATTGATAAATGGGACAGGATGATTTCCCTTTCTCACTTGATCAAGAAAGACAGGCAACCCCTCACAAAGAGATCGAGTATCCTGCATATCAAGGATCGTCGCTCCGCCACATTCACTCAACATCTTTGCTGTATCTCCCATTTGATCGGTTAAAGCCAGGATAGGCCTTTGCAATCGAAGATACTCATAGACTTTTGCTGGAATTTGATGGTTACACGATGCTCCCTGTAGCAAAAGCAATCCATCTGCTTGTGCACAATCGTGCAAAGATTCCCGATATGGAAGAGATGGAAGAAGATGTACAATATCGTGTATTTGCAATGCTTGCAGCATAGAAGAATAGCGTTGTTCAGACCCTGCACCACGAAATTCGACTCGCAAAATCGCTGAATCAATAGCACCATTTTTCTTTAATTCAGAAAGCGCTCGAAACAAAGCTTCTGGATTTCGTTCGTGTGGGTAGACAACACCAGCATGCAGTAACCGCAGGCGAGAGTTAGGCTTGAGAGGCTCAAGACCCAGAACCGTAATATTCTGAAAATCCTGTTCATCATACCCATTTGAAATCACAAAGCATGACTCAGCCTTTAACCATGAATACCGTTTTAAGTATAATTGTATTGTTGAAGGGGCCGTAAAAATATTCAGTGAACTGGAACGAAGAGCTTTCTGTTCAATCCATTGGTAATATCGTCGGGTCAGGGGATCACGTGGATAGTTCTCTTCGGTCATGGAATCCCGAAAGTCCGCAATCCATGGAAGACCGGTTAATTTTTTTAGAAAAAAGCCAAGAAGATGGGCCGTCGCGATAGGGTACGTTGACCAAATAACTTGCGGCTTGTATTTTCGAATCAACGACAAACCACTGGGAATACCCCCAACACACCAACTGACCCAACGATCGGGTAACGCAAGCGTTTTGATGTAAGATCGCCGAAACGATAGGTGGCGAGCCGTATCTAGAGCAAATGCACGCTTCACAATGACCTCTGCAGGGATATCTTCAAGTTGATGTGTACTTGTTTGTATATAGGCACGTGGGTTAGCCGTAAGAACAATCGGCTGCCATCCATACTGTGGAAGATACCGTGAAAACTTCAGCGTTCGATGAACTCCACTTCCTCCAGAGTAAGGAGGATAATGAAAGGCAATCATGAGTATGCTGTTCAAGTGTGATGCCCTACCTGCTTACGAGAAGCGGGTGCTGCCTCACCTTCAGGTCGTTTCTGTTTCCCCGAACGAATGACATCCTCCACTTCACTCACTAACGCATACTGTTCCTCTTGAGTTAAACTTTGGTGATTGGGCAACAATACAACATGATCATAGAGAAATTTTGCATCAGGAAATTGATCAAGAGGTAACGAGGGATGAATCACACCATCCCAGGAAAACGCTTGAATACCTTTATCTCTCAGTCTGACATGAACATCCCGTTGTTCACGAACCACGATCGGAAATACCCATGCACAGACATCGTGTTTCCCCACGCTTGCCCACGGTTCAACACCGGAAAGAGATGATAAAGCATTAAAAAGGTTTGTCGAATAAGCTTTTCGTTGTTGAACGACGGCAGATATATCGATTTTCGTGAGAATACGTTTCGACCACCGACTCATGGGCCAATTCACTTGCATAAAATCAAACCCTCCAGACGGTGAGCGACGCAAATCCTGTTTAGCACCCAAATCAGTAACAGAGGTCGACTCATTCTGACGTTGGAGTGAAAGAGACGGGCTACACAAAGAAGATTTCATTGTTCTTCGCCTATCACTCAAACATTTCTCCAAAAGATTTTTGGCGATCTTCAATTGGAACCATGTATCTAATGATTGAAAAGGAATTGACTCCGGACTCAATCCCTTGTTACAGACCAACAGCCCTCCATCATAAATCGGGAAAAATTTTCTCCAACTAAAGATACTCACATCACCGAAGCTTCCAACGGCTTGCCCACCAATGTCTCCCAACAGTACATGCGCACAATCTTCGACGAGCAATAAACGATGCTCGTCACAGAACGCTCGTAGTGTTTGTGCAGGCTGAAGAATACCAAAGTAATGAATAGCGATTATTGCTTTGGTTTGATCATCAATCTTTTCTACAATATCTTCAAAATCAACAACCCCCTCACGCGTAACATTATAAAATATTACTTGACAGCCAAAATGAAGAACCGGCTCAATCATGGTATGGCAATGGAATGCCGGAACAAGGACTTTATCACCAGGATTCAAGCCTAAGATCCTAAGCCCATGATATAACGCATTCCGAGCCCAAAAATGATAGGTTATTGTCGACCTCTGGGTTTTAACGGGAACGGGAAGCTTGCATGCTGCAAAGGAAGGCCAGAGCAAACGAAAGCTCAAACGTGGATCTCGTGAGACAACGAACGCCATAAACCACTACTACATATGTTGAGAACAAGTGCCCGCTATCATCACAAAGACACCAATTTTCCTACACGGATATTTCATCTAACAAAATTCACGTACCATGTCATCATAAGTTCCTCTACGTCGAACGACTTCGGCTTGTTCACCATTGACCAAAACCTCTGGTGGAGCGCAATGACTCAAAAACTGGACCGGACTGGCCGTCCTCGCGTATGCACCAGATTGAAGAACACCTACCCAATCTCCCACTGCGATCTTCGGCAATTCAACCCCGCGCGCCAACACATCTAAGGGAGTACAAAGTGGCCCAACCACGTCCACACGCTCCTCAAGTGGTTTATCGATTTTATTTAACACACAAACAGGAAAGTTCTTTTTGATCACTTGTCCAAAATTCCCCGATGCGGCAAGATGTTGATGCATTCCGCCATCAACGATGACAAACTTCTTCTCTCGTGAAACCTTAATATCGGTCACTTGAGTCACATACACACCGGATTCTCCAACAAGGTATCGTCCAGGTTCGACCATCAACCGCGTTCCAGAAAAAGCCGGATCATCTCGTATGCCAGAGAGAAGTTCTTGTAGCCCACGGGCAAGAGGCTCCATTTCTAATTCAGACTCCTTACCAAAGTAGGGAATGCCCAATCCTCCCCCAAAATCGATGGTCTGCAGGGGAACGTTTGTTTGTTTAACAATACATCTGGCAATTTCAATTCCTTTTCGATACTGTGATAACAGAACGCCAAAATCTAAGATTTGGGTGCCCGAAAACAGATGAAGTCCGCCAAACTCAAGCCATGGATTTTGTCGCACATGATTCATCACAGAATCCAACTCTTCTTCATCAATCCCAAATGGCGTTGCTTGGCCTCCCATTCGCATTGCCCCTCCCAAAGCGTCTCCTGTTGGATTCACACGAATGGCAACCCTTGCACGAAGACCTAGCCGCTCACCGATTGTTGCGATACGTTCAATCTCCAACAATGACTCAGCATGGATTTCCCCGATTCCTTCTTTTAAGACCTTCTCTAATTCATCTTCAGTCTTTCCCGGACCGGCAAAAACAATATCTTCAGGGGCACAACCCGCCTGTCGGGCTTGAAAAAATTCGCCTCCCGAAGCAATTTCCAATCCACATCCTTTGCTCAACAAATGCCGAAGAATGGCCTGACACGGATTCGCTTTCACCGAATAACTAATGGAAAATTCTTGAGGGAGGGTTGCTCGCAACAACTCAAACTTTTTATCAATCACGCACGAATCATACACAAACATCGGCGTGCCAACATCTTTCACAATTGCGTCAATCAAAATTTGTTTGCCAAAAGCCACTTTTCCCGACACGATACTAAAATGCTGTGCAATCAAATCTGTGGCATCAGGCATTTGACTCTTCCTTCATTCTTTGCAACTCCGTGTAATCAATTTTTCCATTGGGTGTCTTAGGTAAGTTGTCGACAATCTCGATCGCCTTTGGCATCATGTACCGCGGGAGTTTCATCGAGCAAAATGCATTCAATTCTGCGACATCACATCCCTCGGGATCATTTTTCACAACACACGCCATTACCGCTTGGCCGAGAACCTCATCCGGAATACCAATGACGGCCACCTCTTTCACCTTTCCGCTTTGATAAAAAGCTTCTTCCACTTCGGTACGGCTAATTCGAAAGCCGGCTGACTTAATCATGGAATCACGCCGACCAACAAAGTACAGAAATCCTTCCTCATCCATCCGAACCAAGTCTCCAGAATAGCAGACCTTCTCATCATCCAAACCATGACATGATGAAAATGGGTGAGGGCGCAAGACTTTGTCCGTTAACTCTGAATTACCCCAGTATCCTAATGACACCGTGGGACCGCGATGAACAAGCTCTCCAATTTCTTCTGGCTTCGCAGGCGACCCATCGCTTGTGACAACGAGAATTTCTGTATTGGGAATGGCTTTTCCCATTGAAGTCGGACGGCGATCCAGCTCGTGAGGAGGCAAATACGTCGAGCGGAATGCTTCGGTCAGTCCATACATCAGATACACATTCGTTTCAGGCAAGGCTTTTCGAAGGACGCCCAAGACATGTTCCGGCATAGCTCCCCCGGTATTCGTAATATAGCGAAGGTCTGGAAAACTGTTTTTCTGAAGGGAGGAGTTCGGTTGGGCCAGAAGGTTCCACATGGTAGGAACACCAGCTAATCCTGTGATCCGTTCACGCAACAACATCTGCACGATTTCCTTTGCAAACACAAAGGTCATCAGAACCAAAGTACAGCCTTGCTGGAAAGCCGTCATGAGTTGATTGAGACCAGCATCAAAGCTAAAGGGCAGCACAGCTAAAATTTTATCACGGTCGCTAATCTCTAAATAGGTTGACACAATCGAACTACCGCTCACCACATTGGCATGACTGAGCATGACGCCCTTAGGCTTTCCCGTCGAACCAGACGTATACAGAATGGCCGCTAAGTCTTTTTCGATACAACAATCAACGATATCAGCTGAACCGCTGCTGTCGATTAAATCAATAAATTGATGGACTGGCTGGGACAGCTGAATATCGCTCGCATCATCAATCACAACCCATACCTTGACACTTGGAACCCCTTCCTGGGCTGCATGCAATGCAGCTAATCGCTTTTTCGTTGTAATCAAGACACTCATCTCACAATCGCGTGCAATGTGCTGAACTTGCTCGGAGAGCAAGAGGCCATTGACCGGCACAAACACTCCACCGCCTTGAGACACACCAAAAATTGAAACCACGAGCTCCATAGACGGGTCAAGATAGATTCCAACTCGGTCTCCCCGCTCCATTCCGAGCCGCTTCAATCCTTCAGCAAGCGCTGTGACTTGCCATAAAACGTCTTGATACGTTAAGCGTTGGTCTCCATAGACCAACGCCGTTTTATCGGCAAAACGGCGAGCACTGCTCTGCAACATGTGATGAATCAGAAAATCCATTCGATATCACTCCATAATAAACGATGACAACTTCAACGCATTTCCTAGCCTAAACTAATATTCAATGAGTCTTTTTTCTGGCACCCCTTTCCAATACTGAGCCAACATCCCTTTTCGATACGAGTACTGAAGTGCAGCTTCGAAACGACGTTGACGATTTCCACAGACACTGGCCCATACAGATTGCACAAAGGCTTGCAACGTTTGGATATATATATATCTCGGCACGCCCAACAGCAGTGGCGTCGAGGGTAATCCAGACATAAACGCAAAGGTTCCCCCATATGAAGCCACCCGACCCCGAAGCCAATCCACCGTCAGTTGCTCTTCGCGAATTTGATGATGCACTAATGCCTCAGGCAAATAAATTGGGACATATCCAGCCTGTTCCAATCGATACAAAAATTCGGTTTCATCTCCCATGACATATTGTCCGCTATTGGGGCCAAAGTCTGTATTAAATTGAAACCCTTCGCGTAAGACGCTTAAACGAACAGCAAAATTCGGCCCCCACACCATGCTCGGTTTATACTCTCCTTCAGACCGTTTCCAATCCGCAATGACATACGCAGAGCGTACCAATCGATTATCAAGATCAATGTCAACGGCATCTGTGGGGAAACTCGGTAATATTCTTCCTCCAAACACGGTATGATTGGGCCAACGTTTCGCACCTTCTAAAATTTTAACTAGCCACTGTGAATCAGCGAGCACATCATCATCGGTAAAGACAACCAATTCACCCCTGACTTTCCCAATGGCAGTATTGAGTGCATAATTTTTTCCTTGGCGATTTTCAACAACGTATGTTAAAGGCAGTTGCCCATCAAACTCTTGAATAAGACGCTTTGTCTCAGCGTCATCGGCATTATCGACAACAATAATTTCCCAATCTAACCCTTTGACCTCCAACTTCGTGAAACTTGAGAGGGTTCGCGTCAGAATAGGAACACGCTTACATGTGGCTAAGACAAGAGAAAGATCCATGAAACCTGCGTTAGACGTTTTCGCTGCGGACATTCACAGCACTCTCAAAGACCAATCCAGAAATAGCCCAATCGAATGTGCAAAAGATCTACTGTGCGTCAATAGGTTAGCAGAACCTTCACCTTTCTATCGGACAACAACAGACAAATTTTGAGTAAAATTTGCCATACGGGCTACCGCTTCAAAGCAATATGATCTTTCAGTGTGATTTTCAACTGACAATGGTGATCCCCAGGACAGACATCTTCATTATTGAAATGGAGTGTTGAATAATGAAGATATCAAGGGCCATATTTCGCCAGGAAGCGGCTTGCCACAACAGCCTCGGGGCTGTCCGTTCAGCAAGGCCACAGCCATTTTTGCACACGGAGCGTACTGGCAGTACGGGAGCACGGGAAAATGGCGAGAACGCCGCTGGCGGCTTTTTTCAACAGACCCTGAAATGAAATATCTTGTACCTGAAGACCAAAGAAACAATCTGATCTGATCATTTCGGAAGCGAAAAAAAGAAATTTTTGCGTTAACTACAGCTGAAATTTAAGTAGATTTTGATAGATTATATTGCCTAATAATATATTACTATATTCTCTAGACTTGGAATTTATGATTATGAGGGGAAATTCGTTGAACGATATCGACACAGCTCTCGCAACACCTAGCCACGGTAGATCGGGCCAGCCGTACTCTTAATTTCATATGGCGCTCTAACTGTCTCTCAAACCATGACTCAACTCATTTTCTTTAAGGAGACCTTTCCAGAACTGATACAGGTATCCCTTTTCAAACCAATATTGTAATCCACGATGAAAACGAGTCTGCTGGTTATTTTGGCAGCACGACCCTAAATATTTCAGGTATTTTATGACCACTCCTTTAAACAGATACCTAGGGACACCAAAAAGTAACGGAACATCAGGATACCCCCCATTCAACGCCCAAGAACGCCCAGACTTGAGCACCCTTCTGTATAACCACTGAACCGTCAATTGTTCGGGACGAATAGTGTGATAGACCAAACCCTGAGGTAAGTAAGCAAATGCACATCCAGACTTGTGTAACCGGTAAGCTAACTCAGTTTCGTCCCCAACAATGAGATCAGTCCCCGGCCCAAGATCCGTTCGGAAAGCAAAGCCCTGGTGAAAGAGATGGGAACGAATTGCCCAGTTAGGACCTAGGACCATCCAAGGGTGAAATTCCCCTTCATCCGTTTCCGCATCTGCTATTGCGTAACAACCTTTTACCCAAGTGTGCTCAAAATCAATAGGCAACTTCTCGGGACTGATTGCATCTGGAAACTTGGGAAGTATCCGCCCGCCAAAGACAGAATGAGATGGCCGTGCTTGAACACCCTGCCACATCCTCAATACCCACTTTGAATCAGCAACAATATCATCATCGGTAAACAGGAACAGGTCACCAGCGGCATGAGCCATTGCCGAATTCAATGCGTTGCATTTGCCCAAATGCGTTTCTACGATAAATTTTATTGGCAATTGACGGGCGTAATGCTCAACCACCTGTCGCGCGTCATCTCCACCGGCATTGTCCGCGACAATAACTTCCCAGGTCATACCCTCATCTTCCAAATGGCAAAAACTTTCTAACGTCGCTTTAAGAGACTCCGGCCGCTTATGGGTTGCAAGAATAATTGAGACATCCATAGTTATAAAACCTTATGTATTTAAACATATTAATATGAAAACAAAACAACGGAGATTATTATCTCAAAAAGATCCGGAAAAACGCCACCCCATCTGACATTGTCAAAATTTTTATCCAATGGACAATCAAATCATTCTCGATACGGAAGAGTTTTGCGCTTCCAACGCCAAATAGCCATATTGGGTGCGTCAGGAACAGACTCCAATTGATAGTGTTGCTGTAAATAGTCAAGAACCTCACCAGGAAACGTGCCGCCTAATGAAGCTGGACGATCTGGACGTGTCCAGAAATAGTCATTCCGCCAGCGATAGGTCACCACCCAACCACTCTCATGGCTTTCGATGACCCGCATGACATCCTCAACGGTTTCGAGAACAATAACCCCCATCGTATAGTCAACAAGCTGTCCTTGGGCATTCCGCCTATTGATTGCTATATTCGTAGAAATATACGCGTCATTCATAAAGTACAAAGGCTGAGTCGCCCCATAGTAACGACAAAGAAGGGGATAGGCACAAATCATCACATCTTCTAATGTAGCCCGCTCCGAAACATATTTCATCGCGCTCTTCCATTTATGATGCTGAACATCCGTCACATGAGGAATGGCGAAATCATTTCTATAGTCCTTCAACGTCCGCATAAACCAAGGCATATTGACCAGCAATCCTCCAATAACCAGACACATACACCCAACCAACACTATGCGATAAATTTCAGGCGAAATGCATTGTTCTTCATTAAGTTTGAGGCTAGAAATCCATAATTTTTTAAAAATCTCGGCAATACTAAATCCAGCAACCATGTACATCAATGGAAGAATGTACAAAATATACCGATAGGTTTTCTGTTGAAAAACAATACTATGAATAAGGAAAGGCACAGCAAACGCCAAACATACAAACAGACTGACTCCAGGTTTCTTAGCAAGACAATAACCCATGGAGACCGCCAAACTTCCAAACACAATAGGATATTCGTCAAACAGGATGTGCCGATAGTACTGCCAATTCTGAGCAACTTCTTTGTTCCATGGAGGAACTTTCGTAACGGACTGAACGATCTTGCCCTGTATCTCTGGTATCAGAAGAGTTAGGGACGCAAAGCCGACAACAATCACTAAACAGACAGTACTGTATTTCAAGCGGTTGAATATACTGACATCCTTCATCAACCACCCCAGGCCACCCATCACAAAAATGTACACAAGAACACCTGAGAGACCAGGAAGGATGAGATGTTGCGTTTCGAAAGCAAGAAAAAATAATCCCATAGCAGTCAAAAGGAAGAAAGGGCGTATTTGAAAAATCGTACCTACTTCTTGGATTCTCTTTACCACCTTGTTACCAGAAGAACTTTTATGAGGAGATGTGTTCATTCCCTCGTAAAAAAAGAACAACACGAGTAAAAAGAGACATTGAAATAACGCGTACATTCTGACTTCGCGTGAATGGGCTATCTCAATCGGAGAAAAGGTCACCATGAAAGCTGCGACCAACCCTG
The DNA here is from genome assembly GCA_965223295.1 of Nitrospirales bacterium. Lineage (GTDB taxonomy): Bacteria > Nitrospirota > Nitrospiria > Nitrospirales > UBA8639 > Nitrospira_E. Next base: position 1,343,474 of record CBDCWC010000002.1, read on the forward strand.
CCGGCACAGAAAACCACCTTGCAGTCAACCAATACACCAGGAAGACCAGAAGAATACCTAACATCACACTGGGAACACGCAGTGCAAATTCGTTAAATCCACCTAGGATCCCTGCTACGCTAACAAGAGAAGAGAACAAGAGACTTCTGTCATAATGTTGCCCAGATGGCAATACAGGCGGCTTTCCTTCAGCCAACTCTTTAGCGACATGCACATGAAGAATTTCATCAAGCCCAAAGTCCGCATCACCAAGATGCGCGAACCTCAAGAGGGCCGCAATGCACAGGATAAAAAACACCATGGCATAGATCTGAATGCGATGAGAACGGTAACAATCCGGTTCTATCTTCATGCCTACAGTCCTTCAGGTTGCCTACAATGGCTATTCGCCCACTCGCCCCTCGGTCTCAGCTTCTCACAAAAGAAACAATTTACAATACGGGTCTGTTGAAAAAATCCGCCAGTGGCGTTCTCGCCATTGTTCCGTGCTCACGTACTACCAGTACGCTCCACGCGCAAAACTGGCTGCGGCCTTGCTGAACGGACTTTTTTGAACAGCCCGAGGCCTCCGACATGTGACGTCGCAGAGACGAAATGTGGCTATTGATATCATCGTTATTCAACAGTCCCAATACTTATTTTTCTCAAAAAGGCCAGATGTTATCGACGGGATAACAGTATTCAAGAAAAGGAGTGCGAGAAGTACAATAATAGAAAAATGAAAAAGTAAGATTTTTTAGAACCAACAGACTATTACCGCAGCACACCTCAACCAGTAGGTTTCATGGCCGTGACATAGAGTGTTCCAACTGCACGATCTTGAGTATCAAGATCTCGATTAAATTCCCGGCGGCGGACATGCTCAAACCCAACCTTAACAAGCAACCTCTCTATTGTCTTGAAATCATAAGCGAAACGATGGTCATTACCCATTCTAAAATGATAATTGAGATGCTCCATTTCTGTCTCACACCAGGCGGGATGCCATCGTTTTTTCACAAACTGGAAGTATCCTTCTTTGCGTTGCCCGGCATACTCAAGTACCGGCCATTCTGTATCTGGCACTCCAAGGCTAAACTCTCCACCGGGCTCAAGCACTCTAAAGCATTCATTGATAAATGAGACCGTTGGCTCCGGATAATCCAAATGCTCTAAAAAATGTTCTGAATAAATCATATGGCATGAATTCTCTAGGAACGGAAATTTTTCACGCAGATCCAATGTGAGATCTGCATGGGAACCAAGATCAATATTCACCCAACCGTCTTTTGTATTGGAACCACACCCAATATTCAATTTGAGTCCACGTTCATTTCTCAATGCCCTCGCACGAAACGTTCCACATAGATGCCGAGCATTCAGTTGCAACTCTTGTATGATCACTTCAAAAGAACGTCGCAAACCACGTGTGGTTACAAACTTAACGATACCACGAACCATTCATCCAATCCTAAAGCCTGTGACCAGTATTGGACGCACATGTCATACGTGCAATATTGATAAAGACCAGATCTCGCTTCTCAAAGCAGGTGAAGTTCTGCTGGAACCCGTTAAGGCAGCGCAAGAGCATCTCAGCTCAAGCCATTACTGCTATAGGCAGTGTTTATCATCACAGAGGGCCACATTAATGAGTTTGAGAGAGCCCAATTAGAATATCACTCGAGATCGCATATTTTGAGGTGCGTGATTTCACCTCAGTGGTACGACTATGAATGACACCCATAGCACGATACGGGCAAGATGTATCTATGTAAAAAAATATTCTACAGCTAAAACATTCGTTTATCTCATAGACTCAACATAGAGACTTTCTGAAACACGATCAGCTTGATCAATGCAGACCTCTGGCAAAAAGGATTGTCCAAAGGATTGCTTAGTCACGCGGGTAAAATCAGATTTGATAAGCTGGAGCCTGAGATTTTCATAATCATAAGCATACTTATGTTCTCCACCTTGGCGAAACACTAAGTTAATCAATTCCATTTTCGCGTCAAACCGACAATGATAATAGGTGTCTCGTTGATCAGAGTCTAACGGACGAACCTTACTGAGTGCCTCCCATCCAGCCTCACAATAGGCACGCAGATAGCGTTCAATATCAGGAACCACAATTCTCAGGACTCCACCCGACTGCAGAACACGATGACATTCAGCTAAAAAATACGGAACTTCTTCCGTGTAGTCGAGATGTTCAAAAAAATGTTCACAGAAAATCCCTTTTACTGATCCATCAGGAAAGGGTAATTGTTTTCGACAATCATACACACAATTGATCCCTGGAAATGGGCGACTGTCAACATTGACCCAGCCAACCTTCCCCTTATCACCAGCCCCAAGGTTTACTAATAATGCCTTGGCACCACTATAGTGTTTCGCAACCGAGCGGCTCTTCCACCTGATCCAGGCCATTCGTAACTCTTCTTTTAATGGAAACAAGGTATGGACGGGAAGGATTTTATAGAGTACTCGGGTCTTGACACTCCACGGATTAGCAAAGGCTTTGCCATACTCAGGAAAAATATCGGAATGTCGAACCTGGGGACTCATATAAACATGAATGAAAGGAGGAAGAAAATTGGCAGGCAATTTCGTCTGCCTCAAATACAAGATCTCCGTGTCACTTTTGTCTTGAGCCAGAAAAGCGTACCAAAACAACTAAAAAAGGTCGAGACCATCCTCAGTCTCTGACCACCAACATACTAGATTGGTGATGAGGGGATACAATTTTGAGGAATAGGGAGAGTGCAGAACCCGTCGAAATAGCATCCAAGATTTGAGGAATACGCGAGAGAACCCAAAAACAGGAATGAGGAACAGTTCTTATTCAGAAACTGGCACCACACCTTTTTTCCGTTGGACATAGCCTGACATAGCACTGATCGACTGAAAATTATCAGGCGTAAGTTCATCATCCGATATGGAAATACTAAATTCTTCTTCCAGATATGTCACTACATCCAATATCCCTAACGAGTCTAGCAGGCCGCTTTCAATCAATTGGTCATCATTTTTCACATCAAGTTGACGAGCTTTCGGAATATGTTCAAAAAGGAAATTCCGAATTCGATCAATATCTGAGATACCTTCCATTGCTGACTTCTCCCTTCTACTCAAATGTCGCGATCTCCTTGCATAAGCAAAAAGGGCACAGAAATATTGTCGCCATGTCTTTCTTGGGAACCTTTCGACGACCAGTTAATGATGACAGGCGTCGAATCACGAGGCTTAAACCCAACGGCCTGAAATGCCTCTTCTAAGAAATGTCCTTCTCCGAGAGCCACACTTAATGATTCACGACCACGGGTTCGAGCCAGACCAATCACGTGGTCGATCAATCCCATGAGAATACCGTCGTCGCCTACCCCAAAAACATCGACTAACTTCACGTCAGTCTTATTGTCGGACAAGACCGCATATCCCTTGAGTGTACCATTCAACCTCACCGTGATCACTTCACAGTGGTACATTGGATTCTGAAAATACTTCCAATTCAAATATGATGCATTCCGATCAAGGCAGCGTCCATGACTCCCTTTGACAAACTGGCACAACACTGTAAATTCTTCTCCAAACTCCTCTTCGTGTCTATGAAAGGTAATGCCCTCTCCCACAGTGACATTGCGACGAGACCAATCTAAGGCCATATTGCCACATGCACTCAAGCCCCGTTGCAAGATTGTTGAACCCACTAACGACTGCACTTTTCGATCAACCTTTAGTGGTTTCACAAACCGAATCATCTCCATCGCGGGAAGAATTTTCAACCGCTTGTATATGGCCAACATATTCTGACTGGGAAAGTCATACCAAACCTGACTTGGATTCTCACAAATCCCTTCAAGGCATGCCCGCTGAAGTTGAAGAGCCGGACCAAGAGATCGATAAGCATCACTCACACAAAAATCCCCAAGCACCCATCCATCGTGCTTCTTTTCTCCGGCCCACAGGGACCGATAAAAGGCGCCTGCCGTACCAATGAGGTCCCCGCTCGAAGAATCTTGAACAACCCATACTAACGGGGGACCAAATGGATTACCGTGATACAACCAGTCAAAACGTACATCATCAGAAAGGGGTGTTAAAAATTTTCGGTGAAGAGTGATGATGTCCTGACGGTCTTGACGAAGATCTGCAGCACGGACAAAGAAACCCATTCAGCGTCTCTCCGCCGTTAATCCAACTCCGCTAGCTTTTAACATTTCTCTTCCTTTTTGTATCCAACGATGTCGGTAATAGTTGAGGTGACACATATTTCTTATTTCACTGGTCCACTTTTCATGCCATTCACGTGCTCGACCGTAAAATTCCACCACCTGAATATTTTTCTTTGTATACAGCTTCTGAATAACTTGTTCCCGCAGCACAAAGCTTGGTGACACATTCTTGAACTGTTCATCATAGGCGATCTTTAACACAATCAACATGCCATTTCGTTCAACACACAAGTCGCTCGCGATCGGCTTCCCATCAACTAACAATTGATAGACGACCCCCTCTCCTCGAGAACAGAATTCTTGCAACATATCGCGATAAAATCGCCCTTGTGCATTATGAGCAGCAACAGCTGTTCCCTCTGATCCCTTCCAACCAGATTCTTCTAAGTCTCCATATACTCGTACATTCTCCGGAATATTTTTAGGATCTCGATTGACAACAATTGAGATCTCGCCGAGTTCTTCAAGAATTTTCTTCTTACGTCTGGCAAGGTTTCGGGTCAGGTCTTTCCCCCGCGATTTCCAATACTCCTCAAACGTGCCCGTTAAGGAAATTCGAGGGGTAGTGATATACGGAACTAATTCTGCGTCCCCTAATTCATCAAACGGGCTAAATACGGAATAGTCTGGATCTTGTTGCGTAACAGATAGCCCCAGTCCAAATCCAGGCAGACTCGCAATGAGATCTTGAATCTGCGCGGAGAGATTTCGCCTGGTCCCAAGCAAGATCAGTCCAATTGGCGCCTGAGATGGCTGAAACGTCTGCCAAAAGCCTTTTCCGCGGTCTTCCAGCAATAAGATTCCGGGATACTCATCCTTCTTCGAGATCGCCAAATATATCGAGGAGGAGGCAAAATGTTTAACCAGTGGCTCTACAAACATCGAGTCAAGTAATGGATGTTGATGAACATTCTGATTGAGTTCATCCCACAACGTACGGTATTGCCCAAAACTCTCACGTGCATCGTAAATATCCCACTGGCGCGTACGAGAAACATTTTGAAAAACCTTTTTGGCTATGTTTTTTTCTGTAACACCCGCTTCAGAACCATTTCGAACAGACCTGGAGGCTGCGCTCGCTGTGACAGGATTTTCGCAATCGGTATTAGGGCTAGGGATTTGTCGATCTCGCAAATATTGCTTGATAGACTTGACACTGGAGTTCCGAAAAAAATTCAAGTGATACATCATACGAAAATCATTCGTCCACTTATCTGTCCATCCTTCATTCACACGTCCATAGGTTTCCGCGAAATGGATAGATGGGTCAGCAAACAATCTTTTAAGAACCTCATATTGCAAAACATAACCGGGAGCAAAAGTACGAAAATGCTCATCGTAGGCCATCTTCAAAAACACAATCATTCCATTTCGCCGGACACACAACTTCTGTGCAACAATATTGTCGTTGAATCGTAAACTGAACACGACTCCTTCACGATTCTGGCACAGGTCTTGAAGCATCTGGATATAAAATTTCCCCTGAGTGTTGTCGGAGGTCACCGCAGTGCCCTCCCGCCCTTTCCAACCACTCCCTTCTAACATGCCATATTGTTCAATACATGACTTCATGTCTTGCGAGGCTTCATACACATCCAGGTGTACCTCAAGACCATCACGGTCCAGCCGCCGCAACCGTTTGCGCATATTCACTTTCAAATCTTTTCCGCGGGCATCCCAATATTGTTTAAAATCTCCATCAACAGAAATCCGTGCCGTTGTAATATAGTCCACCTTTTCCGCACAGGGATTCTGGCTAAAAAAGCGAAATGGCCCAAAATGTTGATCTTGTTGAGTCACACCAAATGCCAAGGCAAGCCCAGGGAGACTTTTAAGAATCTCATGAATTTGCCATTCAACCTTTTCTGGATTCCCTAAAAGAATCGGACCAATTGGAGCTTGTGCGGGTTGAAACGTCCGCCACATTCCCAAGCCTGTCTGCTCCACAAGAATCATTGCCGGATATTGTTTATTTTCAGCAATACCTAAAAGGAGACTTTTACTTGGGAAGTACCTCACAAGGGGCTTCCAGAATGCTGAACTCAGCAAGATATGGCCGTCAATCGCCCGGTTAAGTTCATCCCAGACATCTTGGTGGCGCTCAAAATGTTTCTGTGCATCCAGAAATTTCCACTTCATCGTGTGCCCCGCGTTTTACTCACTCTATCTTTTTGCTCATGACCCGCAAGCATGGAAGGTGCAAGTCGGGAAAAAGCTCTCTGACTAACATGCTACGCTTCCGAAAAACGTCGGCATTCAAACCGAAAGCCAAAGGTTGCGATCTCCTGATCCCAATAGCCAACTCGCTTCAAATCAAACCGGTTGGCCCCAATACTATTCACACCAGCGGTCGTGCTGACCGCACACCTAAAACCTTCTTGTGCCACCATTTTCCGAATCTCTTCTGTAACATCTTCTGTGCGTCCACTTGGATAGGCAAACGACAACACTGAATCTTGGATCTGTTCCTCAATCGTTCGTTTAGATTCACGAACCTCTTCTGCCACAGCCGTCACTGGCAACCGGGAGAGAATCGGATGTGTGACGGTATGAGCACCGAATCGTATCCCATATTGGTACATCTCCTTGATTTCATCCCAATTGAGCATATGTTCCGAGTGAAGGCTTTCTGGGGAAACCCCTAACGAATCAGATAAACGCTTCATTTCTTCTTTCCGAACACGATCATCCATGGCTCGCAACTGCCATAACAGTCTCTCACAAGCCAGCCGTCTCCCTGAGGCGGCACGAAGATCATACTCTTCCATTCCGGCAAAACCTTTAACATGCTTAGCCTTCGTTACGTTAATCATCCAACAGACTTGATCATGCCATAAGACGTTCCCATTTCCGATCGCGCCAGTAGCAAGAAATATTGTCGCAGGAATTCCTAAGTCTTTGAGAATAGGAAACGCATACTGATAGTTGTCACGGTAACCATCATCTAAGGTCACGACGACAGCTCGTTCTGGCAGGCTACCGCCTTTCAACTGTTCAACAGCTTCGCACAAGTCCAGCACATGACAGTGTCTCGCAAGATACTGCATATGGCTACGAAACGTGTGCACGGAGGTGGTCGGCAAGAAAGGAGTAGGCAAATCGCTTACGCCATGATACATCACAATCTGAAGAGAGCGTAACGTACGTTTTTGCAAAAATATAAACCGTGAAAATCCCTCTGAACGGCTTTGTGTTTGTACATGATCAACGAATCGACTGAATAACCCCATAAGCCCACTATGATAGACACAACTTGCAACGAACTTGAATAAATGAGATTTGAGACTACCCAAGACAACACCCACAACAATCACATAGCATTACATCATCACCATGACAACACATAACACCAGGTGCATAAGGGCTATCACTTGTTGTCACAATACCGACGAAGCCATAGCTCCAACATCATAAAGTTCCAAAGAATTGTTCCAAAAAACGAGGTGGAGTCTTGTTGATGCCGTTTGATCAGATCCGCGATAGCTTCTGGAGGGAAATAACCTCGTTGCTGGAATGTCTCACTCAGCAAGAGGTCCATCATCAATTCACGAAGTTTTTTATCTGTCCTCAACCAAATTGGAATAGGCAACCCAAAACCCTGCTTTTGTTTTGTTCGGATTTCAAGGGGCAACAGATCGGCATAGGCACCCTTGAAAAATGACCGCAATTGCCTTCCCTCCATTTTGATATGGGCTGGAACTCGAGCAGCAAACTCAGCCAAACGATAATCTAGAAATGGATACCGTACTGCGACACCATTGGCTTCAGTCATACGTGTCACTTTAAACAGATCGTTATCAGAAATCACCAAATTGAGATCAAGGTAGAGTTGCCGTTCTAGCTCTGTATGCGCTAACTCTTTCGAACGAGAATAGAGCTCTCGAATATGGCCATGAGGGTCATATTGCTTCCCAGCACTTTCTAGAAAATTTTGAGAAAACAATTCCTCCATGGGAAGAATTTCAAGCAAACCCCATGATAACAATCGATCAGGGTACGGCGTATTTGCACGCTCAATATATTTTTTCCCTTTCAGAAACACTTTCAGCTTTAACAGTTCCGCCAGGACATACACCGTAGGCTGAATTCCCCAATCACGTAACCATTTTGGAACTATTCCATAATAATCAAATATTTTCTGCGTCGCATATCTCTCATTGCCGGCAAAGAGTTCATCTCCCCCATCCCCTCCATACATAAACTTGATGCCATATTCTTTCGCTAGCTTTGCGCAGAAATACGTAGGAATGGCTGAAGCATTGGCATACGGCTCATCAAAAGAATCAACCAGGAGATCAATAACTTGAAAGGTATCTTCAGCCGTCACAATATATTCATGCTGTTCAGCCCCAAATGCTTGAGCTGCACACCGTGCAAACTTCAACTCATTAAATGCTTCTTCTCCAAACCCAATAGAAAAGCTCTTCATCGATGTACCAGTCAGCTGAGTTAACACCCCTAATACGGTGCTACTATCAATACCGCCGCTTAAAAATGTCCCCATTTCATTTGGAGTCTTATCGTATTGCAGACGAACAAAAACGGAGTCGGAAAAAGACTCCTTCACTCCTCGAAAAAGTTCTGCCTTATCGGATGGCTGGCCATTGGTAAAAGAAAGCTCCCAATATGGTTTGACTTGAACGGCTCCATGCCTCCATGTGAGTAATTGCCCAGGAGGTAACTTTTGAATTTCTTGAAAAATTGTCCGCGGGGTCGGAATAAACGAAGACGTCACCACATCAACAATGGCAAAAGGGTTAACGGTCAAGTGCTGAGAGGAAGGACCAACCAACAGGCCTTTCATCCTCGAAGAAAAAACAAACTGGTGCTGATCTTGCCGATAGAAAATTGGATGGACTCGAAACCGATCTGAAGCAAGATACAACGTTTCCTGCCCAGCATCCCAAAAGGAAAGAGCAAACTCGCCTCGAAGACTGGACAAGAACGGCTCTGCTCCGCGCAATATGATGTGAAGCATGGCCACAAGCGGATCCTCGCAATCTCCAGCCTGTGCCAGGACATCATCAAAATTGTAGATGCTGCCATGAAAACCCAAAAGGTGAGTTTTCCCATGTTCCTCTAGCTGAGCAACTCCAGAGAATCGACCAGGAAATTCCTGTGCGCCAAACCCCGCCACCTCTCCTGTCCGTACATGGCCTTGATACTTTTGTAACGGATCAAGTGCGCGTACCATAGGGTTGAGACTAGCAAATTTCGTATGAGGTGCCGCTTCCCTGAACGCTATTCCACAAATTCCACTCATAATCTCTACGATATATCTTCGTCTTGAATTAGAACACTTTTACACTTCATCTCATTTGACCGGCGGAAGCTTACCTTTAAACTTTTTTTCCTTAGCAATTTGAATATATTTTTTAGCGATTTCAGCATCTCCTTTTTTATGGTAGGCCCACGCAAGCCACCCATAAACCACAGCAAGCTTGGGATTGACTTTTTGAGCAATTTCTAACCGTTTAATTCCAGCATCAATCTCCCCAATACCTATAAGAAAATCTCCAAATTGTGCATGGGTAATGGCATGCTGGGGATATAACTTCAGAGCTCTCTGGTAATATTTGACTGGCAAATTAGGCCGACCTAACAACTTCCCTAAAGGTGCAGCCAATGCTAAAGCTTTAGGATGATTCACAATTCGGGCAAGAGTATAATCGACCTCTGATAATGACCCATTCAACCATCCCTTTTTTAGATTTTCCGGAGCGACCAACGCATTTTTTATTTTGGGTAAAATTTGACTCGTGTGCGCGCTATTCACAAGTTGAAGTAACTGCCTCGTGTTCGGGTTAAAATAATCATGGCTGAATGTCGGCCCTCTGGGATCATGAGTGACTCGATACACCTGACTCGACTGTTGATGGCGAACATCGCCCTGACTCCATAGATGCCTTTCTACCCAATCATTGTTGTGACTAAAAAAAGCGACAGCACTTTCTGGAGATACCGCAGCCACACCTAACGCCAACAATACAGTCGTAAGAAACAATAGTGTTCCACCATTCGCCCGGCAAGGGTTCCAGCATGTTAATTTCATCGTGACACCTACAAATGAGAAAGTTTTCTGCTCCATCTTCACTACCAAACAATCTGCCAAATCAGTTCAAACACAAATCGATTCTCTCAATCTAACTTGTGCGCTTGGGCAAGAAAATCCATCGCAGGACTTCACCAAATTCTTCAACTTGCTTGCCTCCCTGAATGAGCAAAAATCCACAATAGGTTAGTCCTCCAATTCCTGAAGCCAACAACAATCGAACGATTGAATGAGAGCCTTCAGCTGGAAGCAGATAGGTTTGTGCAGCCAGAACCACAAGCACCATTAAAAAAGTCGCAGTCACAGCGCTACGAATTTGCAGCCAAAATTCCAGAAACGTCATTGACATTTCTTTCAACACCTCTCTCACCAGCCACAGCAATACAATAGGATAAACCACAACCCAGGCAAGAACAACGCCCATGCCCTCATACCATAGGGCACCTACCCAAAATGCTGCTGACATAATAATTAACAGAAAGGCCGTGTAGCAAAGTAAAAAACGATGGCGATAGGAGGCCAACAGGACTGGCGGCAATAACACATCAATAGACTTCAGGGAACCATACACACAAAATATTTGTAGCATGGGAACGATCGGGAGCCATTTCTCTGTCAAAAAAGCCACCACAGCATCATGCGCAACCAATGCAACTCCCACACACACAGGGAAAAAGCAACATGACACGATCCTGAGGGCTCTCATAAATGATTCCCGCATCGCCTCTCGGTCATCCTGCAACTCCGCCATAACTGGGAACGCGAGGGAATTGACGACGACCGAGCCGCGCACGACAGGCAACAATGCGAGTTCTTTTGCATAGGAATAGAAGCCTAACGTCGCTTCACTTGTCAGCTTTCCCAACACGATGACATCAACTTGATTATACACAGTCCAACAAAACCGCATCCCGAGGGTCGAAAGACTATACTGAATAATCTTTGCTAATCGTGCCGTTCCAATACAAAAGCCCGGACGCCAGGGCTCAATTTTATATAAGCCAATATTGACCACCACGTGATGAATGAGGGTTGCACTAATCAGCGCCCACACACCAGCCCCATTCGCAGCAAATGATATAACGATGATCACAGACGTTAACGCTGCCAACAATTGAATCTTCGCAAGCTTATCAAACTCAAGTCGCTGCCTCAGCAAACTATCAGGAACGATAACCAGAGAAATAAGCGGCAAGCCTAGCCCTGCAACACGTAACAGATCAGAAAGCAGGGGATTATCAAACCATTCCGCAATAAAGGGCGCGAACAGAAACAATACAAGATATCCACTTCCACCGATAAGCGCCATGAGCCAAAAACAGGCGTTTAACTCTTCTTTGGCCAAGTCTCGAAATTGAATAATCGCAGCCCCCAACCCCATTTCCGCGATCATTCCCATCGTTGTGGTCCAGACACTCACCAATGCCATCAGACCATAATCACTTGGCTCCAACCATAAGCGAGCCACAAGAATCGTGGAAATACCGGAAAGCAATTGCACGCCACCGCGCGACCACACGATCCAAAATACGGATTTCGCGATTCGATCTTTAATCGAAACCTTCAAAACAACTGCCTCCGGCTAGTTCTTCTGTGTTAAAAATATGCAATAACGTATTCGCCAACGTATATCCCTCATGCTCCTTTACAATTCTGCACTCATTGTTGCTTACAACAACGGAAAGACGGGCTTTATCCGGTTTGTAAGGAGAAGAAGAGATAAATTAGGCAAAAAACATAAGATGTTGTTACAAGAAACTGTGAGAACCTGCCACTTCGGAAATAGACAAACTCAAAGAACCGCGACTTTGGCCCTCATCTTAGCCATAGCATTATTCTTATGTTTCGGACCTTTAGGGGAGATACTTGATAATCTGAGGACCAATAACATTGGCAACAGGAAGGGGCAATTTCTTCCAGGCTGAAATGAATGGCTGAAATTTTGGATTCGTCGGACTGATATTTGGAATCGCCCCTCCACCAGGAAGATAATATTGGTAATGAAGAGGTTTTGGCTCAAACCCCCAATGGCGTTTAAAGTCATAGGCTCCCGTGCCTTCCTTACTTCGGCCAAAATCAAACACCTTATAGCCATGCTCCCAACCAAACCGCATAAGTTCCCAATACATAAAGTCGTATACGGCATACCGAAGGAATTCGGGAAGGCCACCACCATAATACGGCAACAGTTGATCCTGATAACAAAACGTCATAACCCCAGCAGCCATTTGATTTTGGTGCCAGACGGTTAAAATTTTGCACTTGTCTCCGAGCTCATCAAGCAATATTTCAAAATAACGATAGGGGAAAGCTGGCGTACCAAGATTCCTCAAACTTGTGGAATAGATGTCGTAAAATTCTTTAAGAAATTCCTTGCCTCCTATTTTCGCTTCCAATTGATGATTGATTCCTTGTCGAACCATACGACGCTGCTTTCTGGGAATTGCTTTCATATTTTTTTCTTCTCCATCATAGATTTCTCGGGAAAACGTGTAGTAGAGATCTTTGACAGGAAGATCCAACTCCAGCATGTCCACATGCCGGAGTTCGAGAAAATCAACGCCTAATTCTTGGGAAAGACTTTCTCCTTTCCTTTTGAGCAGTTGCGCTGCTTCAGAAGAATCCGCACAAATTCCACCATAGACACCAAATGGGACTGAAATAAGCACCTTTCCTCGAAAAGGTTTATTCACTAAAAATAACGGAAGGACTCCCTTAACATCTCCTTCACTTTCAGCAAGGAAATACCATGGTGCATATCCAAAACATTTTTCAATGACTGTCTTCCAAGCTATCGTGTGAAAAAAGGAACCTGATCGTGACAAGCAGACAAAATCATCCCAGGATTGTTGGCTGGCAGGACTGTACGGCTTTACTTCCATCTATTCAGGCCACTTTCATGATATCGTTGAGCCTTCACAACTCAATGCCTGGAGAAACGAGTTACCGAAGAAACTTTCGGATAGTGTAGTCCTTCACTTTACGGGCATGAGTAAAAATAATAATCTCCCCCAGCAATCCAATCGAGCCGACTTGCACCCCTAACACCATTAACAAGACACCTAAGATCAATAACGGCCGATCAGCTAGCGCGGTCATACCAAAAATCTTTTCCACGGCGAGTAGAAAAGAAACAAAAAACCCAGAAGCAAATAGTCCGCTTCCGATCAATCCAAAAAAACGTAAAGGCTTTTTGGTAAATTTAAAAAGAAACACAACCGTCAGTAAATCGAGCACACGCCTCAGATAGACACCCGGGCGATAGACGCGATAGTCACCATCTGCTGGGTGTTGAGGAATGTCAACCTCTGCAATACGAAACCCTTTTTGACGCGCCAGTAGTGGAAGAAATCGGTGAAGATCTCCATACAGATGTACTTCTTTCGTGACAATCTGTCGCATGCCACGAAGACCAGACCCAAGATCATGACATTCTATGCCCGTCAACCATGTGGAGAGAAAATTAAATAATCGCGTTTGCAATTGGCCCACCCAGGAATCGACTCTGGGAAACCGCCGGGTGACGACCACATCATATCCCTCATTCAATCGACCCAGCACACGTTCAATACCTTCAGGAACCGTTTGAAAATATGCCGGTAAAGTCACAATAAGTTCGCCATCCGCCCGCTCAAACCCCACAACCAAAGCCGTCGACTCCCCAAATGAATAGGGTAAGGAAATAATTTTAACAAGATTATTGTTGTGTTGGAGTTTTTCCAAAGATTCCACAATTGCCCCATCTCCTCCATCAACGACAAAAATACATTCAAAGACTATGGCTGTTTTAGCAAGTATGGTTGAGTAGGCATGGTACACGGCTTCGACATTTTGTGAACGTTCGACGACAGGCACAACAAGGGAAAGGGATGGCCTAGGCGACAATAAAGACTCTGAAGGGGCATGAGCAGAATCAGGGCTAGATGGCTTCATTGAAATCATTGACATAGTGCTCAATCAACTTCCATGACATCTTCACGTTGATCGTATCGCTCACATTCTTACATTGAAAAGAAACAGATAGACAATCAAGCTCTCTTTTGGATGGACACCAATTTACTCACAGCCATTGCCGGATAGTAATCACCGGTTGCCAAGAGCATTTCTCCTAGCACCCCTAACGCAACCATATGCCCAGTGAGCGCTAAGAACATAAATGCCACAGACGGAAGAATAATCCCCGAAATATCATTAGCCAAATAGACCACAAAACAACCCATTCCGATTAAACCTGCCAACATCCCAAATTGCCCAAACCAAAGACTTGGCCGAGAAGAACACCGAACAATCAAATGGATGACAAAAAGATCTAAACACACACGCCAAGCACGGGAAATACCATACTTGCTTTCTCCAAATTTTCTAGAATGATGAGTCACGACAACTTCGGCAACCTTCGCTCCACCCAACGTGGACATGGCAGGAATAAATCGGTGAAAATCAGCATATAAAGGAAGATGCTTGACGACAGATCGACGATAGGCTTTCAGTGAACATCCATTATCATGAATGGGCACACCGGTAATTTTACCAATGAGCCAATTCGCAATCATCGAAGGAATTTTTCGGGAAATTAACCGATCTTTCCGATCTTGCCGCCAGCCACACACAACTTCATATCCCTCCCCCAACTTCTTCAGCAACAATGGAATATCCTTAGGATCATTTTGCAAATCTCCATCCATACTTACCACATACTGACCTCGAGCAGCGCGAAATCCTGCAGCCATTGCTGCAGTCTGGCCATAATTCTTTCGAAACTCAACAACTCGGACATAGGCATGTTCTTCGTGAAGTTGAGCTAAGACTTGAGGAGTGGTATCAGAGCTTCCATCATCAATAAAGATGATTTCAAAGGGTTGTCCATATGCGTGACAAGCTGAAGCAATCGCTTCAAAAAGCACAGGCAGGCTCTCTTCTTCGTTAAATATGGGAACAACAATAGAAAGAATTGGTGGGACTTTCACGGATACATTACTTCCTGCACGCTTCATAGAGGAGTGAAATATAGCATGGGCTCAAAAAAAATACACACCCGTATTCTAAAGGTCACAGACTAAGGGCCCAGCAGTTGAGCACCTATTACTCAAGCAACACGACCTAACATTTTTTGGTAGATAGGAACATACCGTTTCACGATATGTTCCCAAGAATGTTCTTTGGTGACCCATGACTTTCCTTGTGTCACTAATTTTTGAACGCGACCAGGATCTTGTAACAATTCTTCTAGCTTGGAAGCTAAAGATTGAGCGTTTCCAGCTTGAAATAACACTCCTGTCTTTTCGGATTGAATAAGCTCACGATGCCCTCCAATATCACTCGCGATAACTGGTTTTTCCATAGCCATGGCCTCTAAAGGTTTTAGCGGAGTGACCAGTTCAGTCAGACGAATCGAATTTCTGGGATACACGAGAAAATTGAATAGGCCATACACACCAGGAATCTGTTCATGAGGAATTCGCCCAGGGAAGACAACATGTGGAACCAACGATAAGCGACGAACCTGCGCCTTTAACTCTTCCTCGACTTCACCTCCCCCAACCAAGAGAAGCACCAAATTTTTGTTCTTTTTGATAAGTGTGGCAAAGGCTTCAACTAAAAGATCTAAGCCTTCGTAGCGGTAAAAAGACCCGACAAACCCGATGACAGATTTGCCCTCCAAACCCCAGGCATGGCGAAATTTTTCATCACCAGGGCATGCCTGAAAGTCCGCCGCATGAATACCATTCGGTATGATCGCAATATGATCTTCTGGAATGTTTCGCTTTTGCAAATCCTGCTTAATCCCATGACACAGAACAGCCAAATGATTCACTCTTCGACATACCCAGGTTTCCAGCGCACGCACCAGACGATATTTCCAGGATTGTTCCCCATAGGTCCCATGATCAACAGCCGCATCCTCCCAAAACGCTCGAATTTCATAAACAACAGGAATTCGGAATTTTTTTCCTAACACTAACGCCGGCAATACATTCAAAGCTGGAGAATGTACGTGCAAGATGTCAGGCTGTTCCTGAGCAATCACCCGTTTTAAGCTGCGAAATAATTTTGTCACTACTTGCACTTGACTGGTATATCCCCCTATCTCTTGAGGATTAAATTCAGACCGATAAAATTGAATGCCTTCGATCGTCTGATCAGAACAGGACATCCAATCGTCCTTCAGACCCATCTGATGTTTCGTAGAAGTAAGCGCACAGGGATACCATCCAAGATACTGTTGCGATTTCAGAATATTCTGGGATCTAAACGCATACCCACTATGTAAGGGCAAACTATGATCTAAGACATGAATCACCCGAGGGGCAAATACATCATTACCCACGAACTCGCTCACTTAAAATTTTGACGATGCGCGCTCCGGCTTTGCCATCCCAATACCGAGGCTTGACTCGTTTGGGCTTGGCTTGCAATTGCTCCTGAGCATGACGAATAATTGACTGAGTCTTCACTCCAGCTAACACATTCGTGCCTTGTGTCACAGTAATTGGCCGTTCAGTATTCTCTCGAATGGTCACACAGGGCACACCAAGAATAGTTGTCTCCTCCTGTATTCCCCCTGAATCCGTCAAGACCAGCCGTGCATGTGCAGTCAGACAAAGAAAATCAAGATAACTCAGCGGATCAACACAATACAGCCCGGCCCCTCCTACCTTAACACCGGATTGGGTCTTACCTAAGGCATTCGCAAAATACCGTTGGAATCCAAAATCAATCAATCGCGTCCGGGTACGTGGGTGAGTGGGGAAGACAACAGGAAGTTCTTTGCTAATAACCTTCAACGCATTAAGTATGGGTTTTAAGACCTTCGGGTCATCCACGTTACTGGGGCGATGCAACGTTAAGACGGCATACGGCCGAATCGACGGCAGGCGAACCTTCCTTTTTGAAGGAGACCCATTGCTTAAAACCCTTCCCAACTCGACCTGCAAACCTAAGGTCTGAAGAACGGTAGACTGCATGGCCTTTTCACGGTGTTTTAACAAGGTATCGACCATTGTGTTTCCAACAAAGAATATTTTTTTTGAGGCTATCCCCTCGTTACGCAGATGTTGTTTTGCCGTCTCTTCTGTTGTGAACAGCATATCGGACAGCGCATCAGTCAGCACCCGATTCACTTCTTCGGGCATCCCCCAATCAAAACTTCGCAGTCCAGCTTCTACATGCGCAATCAAAGGCCGCACAGCTCCTTTTTGGCTCGAAGACTGAGGATAGACAATTTTTGACGCTACAAGCGCACAAGCAATCGTGGAGTTCACATCGCCCACCACCAAGACAATATTAGGCTGTGTTTTTAATAGCACGGGTTCTATACGCCGCATAATTTCTGCGGTTTGCTGAGCATGCGACCCCGACCCCACTTCCAAATCCACGTTCGGTTTGGGCATACCAAGATCTCGAAAAAATGACTGTGACATTTGCTGATCATAATGTTGTCCCGTATGGACCAACTTATACCCAATGGGGCGGGAATGACTTTTATTATACTGCTTCAATGCATCAATAATAGCCGATATTTTCATAAAATTTGGGCGTGCCCCCGCCACTAACAATATTGAAAAACGCTTCGACGCTCTCATAGGTTCTTGATCCCCTTCATCATGATCCAGAGGGAAATGGCACTTCATTTCCCATTTTTTGAATAGGTACGACCGATTGAAACACTTCTTTCACCGCATCAGCGGTTTGACTCCATCGAAATTGCTGCGCATGCGTTAAGATGTCAGATTTCGACCATGGATGTTCCAAGCTGGCCTTCAAAGCCTGGGCAACCTGGTCAGGTCTTCGTGGCACCAAAGTTCCGACCTGTGAAGACGTGACAATTTCTGGGATGCCTCCTACAGAAGTGGCGATCACAGGCGTACCACAGGCTAAGGATTCCACAATGACATTGGGCCACCCTTCTCTCTCACTCAACAAACAACACACATTCGCCGCATTAAAATACCAGGCCAACTGTTCATGAGGCACAGCCCCACAAAACTTGACACGTGAGCCCAAGCCTAAAGATTGCGCGAGACCTTCCAGCCGCTCACGTTCGATACCATCGCCAACAATATATAATGACCACATCACGGATGCATTGGTTTTTGTTAGAAGGGCCAATGCCTCTAACAACACATCAAGACCTTTATTCTTTGTTAAATGACACACGGACAACACCAGCAACCGGCTTTCTTCTATAAACCCAATTTTTTTCCTGGCCTCTTCTTGAGGAATTGGGAAAAATTTTTTCGGATCCACCCCATTCGGAATGACATGAATCTTGTTTTCATCAACTCCTAGTTCCTTGGAGACTTGTTTAAGAGCATCGGACACCACAATGACTGAATCAGCCCGTCCAAGCACCCAGGCTATCAATTGTCGAATCACCGGGAGATCTTTAAAAAGATTCACATCACTACCCCGAGCCGACACAACGACAGGAACACGAGTGACCCAGCTTAACAACACAGCCGCAAATCCATCAGGGTACACATAATGAGCATCGATAAGAACAAACGGGAAAGTCCGTTGAAGTACACGAATTTGCCAACACACAGACAAAAATAAACACAATCCCTGCAGCCACATCCCAACTTTTGGAATCATGACATAGCGCGGGTGCCACACCTCCATACCTTCTCGGATCTCATGAGGAAGGACTTTCCGATACTTTGCACGCCAGCCTCCCAACCCAGGCGGGTAATAGGGAACTGGTGCCATCACCTTCACGTTCCATCTGTGGCGAGTCATATACTGTTGAACACGTTGTTGAATAAAAATTCCATGATTGGGAGACTGGTCATTGGGAAACAAACTGGTAAACACAAGGACATTCATCACAAATCACTGACCGCCATCCATAGTCGCACCAAATTCCTTTTGCCACATGCGAAACATCAAGACTGTCCATAGCTCAGTTGCTCGATTATGCAAACCGGACTGATGGTCACCCCAAAGCTTTGAAATCGTAGACATATTCAAGATAGAGTCGCCAGAATTATCAAACAATACGCTATGGGCCATGTCCTTTAGTTCCACCCGAAACCATCGTTCCAAAGGAACAGCAAACCCCATCTTTTTTCGATAGAGAATGTTGTGAGAAAGAAATGGAGAAAACGCTTTCTTTAAAATATCTTTCCCGCTCGTTCCCTTTAATTTCAATGAAGTAGGAATTTTGGCGGCCAACTCCATAAATTGGCTATCCAGCATCGGCGCACGCACCTCTAGAGAATTGGCCATACTGGCTCGATCCACCTTCACCAAAATGTCATCCGTCATATACGTTTTCACATCTACATATTGAATACGTGCCATCGGATTCGCATCAATAGCTTTGTCGTAGTATGTTCGAAACACATCTGCAGTATCGTAACCGCCTAACTCTTTCCAGATATCCGGATGTAACAACGTCTGTTTGATTTCAGGTGAGACAGCCGACACTGAACGAAAATATCCTTCGATATGCGACCGCGCTAAGTTTTGAAATGTCGCTTTACCCCGAAATATTCGTGGAGCCCAATCGGCTTTTGGATACAATGATGCCAATGTCCCGAAAAGCAAGGCACGCAACCCAGGAGGCAGAAGTCCACGAATTTGCTCCTCGCGATGATCGAACATATACCGCCGATACCCGCAAAAAAACTCGTCGCCCCCGTCACCCGACAACGCTACCGTCACATGTTCACGCGCTAGCTTGGAAACATAATAGGTCGGAACTGCCGAGGAGTCGGCAAACGGCTCATCATAAAACCACGCTAATTTTTCAGTAATCCCCACCGCATCAGGCTTGACGATTTCTTCAAAATGTCGAGTGTCATATTGCTGTGCGACTTCTCTGGCATATTCAACCTCATCAAATTCCTTTTCCTGAAACCCAATGGACGTCGTGACCACTGGCTTACCGGTAATTTGACTCATCAACGCCACCACGGACGATGAATCGATCCCGCCTGATAAAAAAGCTCCTAATGGGACTTCGCTGATTAATCGAGATTGAACCGCATTCCGAAGAACCTGAACAATCTGATCACACCACTGCTCTTCTGACTGCTGCTCCGGCTGCGAGAAATCAATATCCCAGTATTCCCTTTCATGAAGACCCTGAGGAGAGACCACCACATAATGTCCAGGCCGCACCTTCCGAATACTTTTGAATATGGATTTAGGGGCAGGAACATACAGCAAGGAAAAATAATCCGATAGGCCTTCCAGATCGATTTCTCTCTTGAGACCAGGGACAAGGAGCAGAGATTTCATCTCTGAACCGAACGCTAATTGGTTCCCGTCAAAGTTATAAAAAAGAGGTTTTTTCCCTACACGATCTCTTGCCAAAATAACTGACCGCTTGGGACGATCCCAAATAGCCAACGCAAACATGCCATGCAATGACTGAAAACATGCCTCCCCTTGTTCTTCATAGAGGTGAACAATCACTTCAGTATCTGAACGAGTTTTAAAAATATGCCCCTTCTTTACTAAAAAATGTCGCAATTCTTGAAAGTTATAGATTTCACCATTGAATGCAACCCATATCGATTGATCTTCATTACAAAGCGGTTGATGTCCGCCCTCCACATCAATAATAGAAAGCCGGCGATGAGCTAAGCCCACAGGTCCATCAAAAAAGAATCCTTCATCATCTGGCCCCCTGTGCACCAGGGTATCCGCCATATTTTTTAAGAGAGAACCTGAGACAGGCTCTCCAGAACCCACATTAAATAACCCACAAATCCCACACATCTTACTATTCCATTCTCATTTAATGCACAACCGTCTCTTGCTGACTCTCTTTCTTCAACTGATTTGCCGGAGAAGGAGAAATTCCCAACGCATGGTCATAGACTTGAAGATAATGCTCCACCATGGCTTCCATAGAAAATTCCATTTCGACACGTTTTCTGCCTCTCTCACCATGCCTCCGCATCAAACTCGCATCTTGAAGATAGGTCAACAAAGCCTTACTCAGGGCTTGAGGATCTTTCGGGGGAATAAGCAACCCCGTTTCCCCGTCCCGCACTAGCTCTACATTCCCACCGACTCGAGTGGCAATAACGGGAATTCCTGAAGCCATGGCTTCCAAGATCGTGTTGGAAATTCCTTCAGCCTCCGACGGCAATACAAAAATATCCATACTTTGCAAGAGAGAAGATATGTCCGTACGGGGACCAGACATCCATACTACATTCGTCAACTGACAGTCATAAGCTAATTGTTCAAGTTCTCCCCTCAAAGGGCCATCGCCAACCATCACGAGCCGAACAGCATTGGCCATTTTAGGATGCTTCTTTAGAAGCACGGCTAGTCCATTGACTAATGTGGCTTGATCTTTTACCTTTTGGAAACGCCCAACCGTTCCAATCACAATTTGGTCCCCACTCGCAAAACCTCTTGGGAAAATATCCCGGCTCTTTCTTACTGGAGAGCAAAATTTTTTCTTATCCACTCCATTATAAATCTGACTCACCTTCTCTGAAGAGACTGCCACTTTCTGTATGAGCCACTGTTTAAGGTCCTGGCTCACTGTTACATAATGATGAACTGCAGGATCGAGAACCTTCCGAAACACTAGAAATTTTTTGCTGGTCCCATAAGCATCATGTACATCTCGTCCGTGCTCCCCATGTATACGAACAGGCACACGCGCCACCGCCGCAAGAGCCGCCATTTCAAAAGTTGGCAAATTTCGTGTATGGACAATCATTGGCTGCAGATCATGAATAATGCCCCACAACTTTCTGTAGGCTGACAGATCTACGCCAGGCTTTTTTTGGAGCGCCAACACCGAAACCGACGGAGACCGAATCCGTTCTCGAAAATCCGTAAAATCCGTTAAACATACAATGGCATGCCGGTACCGCTCAGGAGGCATGTGATTGATAAGATTGACCAACCCATTTTCCAGGCCCCCCATTGCCAAGCGATAAATAACATGCATCACGAGTGGAGGAGAAACCGAGGCCATCACACGTTTCTCAAGTTACCGCTCAGAACCTGGGCGACATTTTCGGAAATCAGCCATCAGTTCACAATAGGACAAAGCCTTCACACCGTTACTCTCTCAAGAATTTGATCAAATTCTTTAAGGATACCTGGCCAATCGTACTGCGAAGTCACAAACTGCCTTGCGGCAACACCCTCCGCTCGAGCCTGTCCAGGATTATCCAAAAGTTTCACAACGGTGTCAGCAAATTCACGGGGGTCGTCAACCACATGCATCCCATACGCGGTATCCACAGCCAAACCCTGAAACGCGCAGGTTGTCCCGACGACGGGCAATTCCATTGCCATTGCTTCAAGAATTTTATTCTGGACCCCCCTCGCAATTCGCAACGGAGCCACCGCAACCATTGCCTTTGACAAATACGGACGAACATCCGGAACCGTCCCCGTCACTTGAACCTGTGGCATCCGTTCAGCCGTTTTCCTCAGAGAAACCTCGGGATTACGACCAACAATCAGAAACTGCGCATCTGGGATAACCTGTTGAATTCGCGGAAGAATTTCCTGGCAAAAAAATAAGGCCCCATCAACATTCGGAAAGTAATCCATGGCCGCTGTAAAGACAATGACCGGTTTCGCTTTTTGCGTCTCAGAGGGAGGAGAAAAATACTCATAGTTCACCCCATTAGGAAGAACCTTAGGCACGATCTTGTGCTTAGACCGTTCTCGGAGCACATGCGTTTCCTCTTGAGAAATGACTAGCGATTCTTGACAGATCGTCGCCATATCCAATTCATACTGTCCTAGTCGATCGGCTTCCGTCCCATACAGGAGAGACAATGGAAATGGTTTAATTTGAGCATAGGCTCTCCATTTCTCTGAATCCATATCCACAAAATCTATAATCTTGGGTATGGACGACTCATGCTTCACATACTCAGCCATTGGTGAAGAAAAAATGATGATTCGATCAATGGATTCCTGCGTTAAGATAGCCTTCACTTTCTCAAGAAGAGCTGGAACGAAAAATGCTCCAAGGGAAAGAGGCTGCCTGGCCAGAAAAGCCCTTCCCATTCTCCACCATTCTTGTATTCCCTTCCGGTCAACCACCTCAACATGACGACACATAGTACGAAGAGGAGCAAGATATTGCCAATCATCGCCATCGTCAATTAAGCAGGCCAAATAAATGGAATGGTGCTGCGACAAATATTGAATCTGATGATAGGATCGTATCTTGTCGCCTTTATCCGGAGGATAGGGAATCCTGTGGCATAGGTACAAAATATTCATATGCTGTGGAATTGCACACTTCGAGCAGTAGCGTTGGGGACATCCTAAAGACACGCCCTACCACGATATAGCATCATCGAATTCTGTTAGTCTTATTCTACCTGATTCGGTCACTCAGGGAAGATACTTGATGAGAAAAGGCGCTCAACCAGTCATAGACCTAGGCAATACGTGTTGAGACAACCCGCTATGTCTGGAATTGAACGTTAGATGAATGCGCACGAGGAATACCTGCGGATGGGTATTCACTAGGCAAATACATACCCCTCTAGGGTCAAGTATTCCCCTAAAACTACCACGCCAAGACCCTCCGCTGCCTTTCAGCAACAATCATCTTAGAAGTCTCCAGGAGGAACATGAAAAAATTAATGAGAACTCCGCCCAGCCGGGAATAGACATCATTCTCCTGAAAGGAAATTATTGAAAACACTTGATGCTATCGATCAAGATAGATCGGGTCAGCAATAGCCGTTAAGCCAAGAAAGAATTGATCTACGTTTAAATCTGTCGCAGCCGAACCATTAGATTCTTGTATCAGATGAGAATAGTAAAAATTCCCGAGTAACCAAGAGGTAAAGGAATATCCAAGCCCAGCTTGAATCCGATACGAGGTGGAATCAAAAGCGTTCCCATCCAATGACTCATTTTCTGCCCATCCCACAGACCCAAAAGCATTCATGCGACGACTTAAATCATGATTTATTCTTCCAGTCACCGCACGTGTTCGGGTAGCTTGGGCAGCCAATCCTCCTCCATTGCCCACCGATTGTGTAAAATTTAATCCGATGTCTCCTTGGGTATACCGTTTGGTAAGATTGGCAGACCCAATAAATCTTCTACGAAACTTCTCAGGAATTTTTCTCCTGACACGGGTATTGCCTGGCCCTTGGACTTCTTCCGATGCGCCAATTTGTTTGGTGTATGAAACCCCTCCACTGACGGAAAAAGTTAAAGACGGAGTAACCGCATGGGAAATCCCCAGTTGAGGGTTATGGGAAATAACTTTATCACCCCGAGTTCCTTGAATCGTAGATTTTCCAATAAACTTCGTATAGTTGTAGGAATAGGAAGGAATCACACTGGTCCGTTCCGTAAGTCGGTACGTGAGAGAGGTCCGACCAATATGGCTTATGGAATCTTGAAAACCCTTAGAAAAAAAATGGAGATAGCGGTTAGAGTACCCTAAGGAAGTTTGTAAACGACGAGTCCAAGTATACCCAAAATTAATCCCCGCATTATTATTAAAGGAACTACCGCGTTGCCCAAAAACCCCTGTCCCTCCTCCGGCACCAAAGGCTCCAACACCACCTCCCACTCCAGCGACCCCCGCAGCCCCTGCTCCACTATTTGCGCCACTAATATTTCCTGCACCGCCAGCTCCCCCAAAACCTTGATTGCCTCCTCCTGCTAATGAAGCATCTTCAGCTCCTGATAACGAAAACGCATCCAACTGCGGAGTAAACCTCATCGACTCATCAATACTAACTGTTAAGTTTTTATACTGTTTGGTTAAAAAAGGAAGATCAAGAATAATATTGGCATTTTGAATGTACCGATTGGCATCGGGGTTATTGGCAAAAAATGACATTCGACCCAGATAGGTTGCACCAATCACGATGTCTGGATTCTCAAAAAGCAGCGTAAGGTTCGGGCCAAGAAAGGTTCCAAAATCTTCTCTCTGCGATTCTTCTTCAAAAAACAAATTGGTTGTATACGATTGTTGTAATGAGAAAGAGGATTGCAGACTCAAATCAGCTGTGGCCCGCTCACAAAATACCCCTATACTTAAGACGACACACATCACAACTCGCGAAACATTGGAATAACTCATAGCGCAATAATTCCCAAAAAATATGAATAAATATTGTAAAAATGACTAAAGGGAAACTCTCTGACCGAATCGAGAGCCAATCCTACGACATCAACAATGGGGAAGCTCTGGACGAAAATATCTCGCTATCATAACGTTTTACAGAAGAAGAAAAAAGAAATTCTCAAAAAAATCAAAGCTAAACTAAGACCGGCCACCTTACTACGGAAAAGATCATTTACGGGAAATCCATTCAAAACATTAGTCAAGGTTGAAAGGAAGACCCAGGAAACACCTACACAGTGATTTTGAACCTCATCACAAATGTGGAAATTTTCATGGGTACTTCAATATAAAAAGAATACTCAGAAAGAAAAACCAAGACTCAGACCAGCAAAAATACTACGAAATCAATATGTTACGTAATTGAAATTACTGTCACCCCTAAAAAAACAGACTCTTTCCCGGCACTCATTAAACTTGTCGAAAAAAAAGGAACCGTTTTTTTAAGCTACCGCCTAATATTTTTCTGTCAAGGCATGTGACCAATTTCCATACAGACAGCATCTTCGTAACCTAGTACTGCCAACGTTTCACAATAACAGCTCTGGCGAGATGTGTATGCCCATTTTGTCGTAATGTATCGATGGCCCATCCGAATAGGGACTACTGACTTCCGTCCTAGAATCAAGTGCCCCTGGTCATCCAGAAAAACATGCCCGTAAGTGCTCAAGGTTAATTTACTATTCAGAAATAGAAAAAGCACGTATCTCAATTGTTGAACATCCTTTTGAATACTCCTATGCTGATTTCACTTTTCGTTTGAGGGCGCCATTTAGCACAATCCTATCAAAACTTGTCAGGACCTCTTTCCAATTCAAGATCCGAGAAAAGTAGTATTGCCATTCTTTGTACGTAAGGGCTTGAGCAAGATCCGCTCGGCCAATTTCTTGTAGGGCCTTCTTTAAGGTACTGATGAAAGAGATGGTATGGCTTTCAAGATCAAGCCCCTGGCGGATGGTCTGTGCTGTGAGTTCTCCTTTCGGAAACGTCTGTGCATCTTGGAGCTTTCCGGCGCACAACAGCTCTAGTTTAGTTCGAATACATTTTGGACAAATACCGCAATTGAGATGTCCTGATTTGCCATCAAAGCACACCCGAAGGGCGGCCAATGCTGTAGGCCACTGCGCAATGAGCTTGACTCGCTCCACACGACTCAGGCGCTCGCCATCATGATGGATACGAAGATCGTAGGCTGACAAACGGGGCTCTATAATTGGATGACTCGAAAAAGGATGCAGTTTAGGGATTTCATAACTTGAAGAAATGAGGACATCTGACAACCGGCCAGAAAGGCCTTGTGCTACAGCGGCCATGGCTGACCCCATGTATTCATCCAACCAAATATCCAGGTTAGGAGCTAACGTTCGAAGATTGGTAAAGGCAGGAATCAAATTCAGCCCTGTCTCTTTCAGGAAGTCCTGAAGTCCATCAACCACATAACGAAAAAAGTCTTCTTCCCCACCGCGTGCAGGAAAGACTCCAATATCAAATCCATGCACAAAAATAAGATCCTTAATCGAACCAGCATGATCCGAAGGCACGTGTAATTGATTTCGTCGAAGGGTGTAAAAGGAATCAACCCCTGCAGAAAAGAAAGCACCCGTCCGCGGTGGTTTAGAAGTTTCCTTCCGACAGCCGCTGGCCTCAATAGTCACAAGCCGGGCATCGTTTGGCTTTCGAGCATACTTATACCAATACCAATTCGTCATATATGCCATGAACGTGTTGAGATTGTCCTTCAACCAGGGGCAAATGGAACCTTCTATTCGGATCCGACGCTCGCCATAGCGCAATGCAGGAATCACCGTAGCCAGCACAAAGGGATGGTAATTCTCGGCTAGGATATATGACTTGTCTGTGTGATAACGAAAGTAAACTTGCTGAGCAGGACGGTCAACATCTTCCCAGCTCACTGAGGCAGAAAGCGTGTGGTAGCCATGGTCTTCCTTGTAAGTTAAACCATCAATCCGCATCGGCTTCAATTACGCATAAATATCAGGCGGCACCATACGACCATCAAATTCTGGTCGCCATCGAAACCCAAGTTGTCCACATCGATCACACAGAATCTGACGTGGACAGGTATCAAGCGTACAACTGACTTCACCTAATTGGGCAAGATAAATTCTAGAAAGGTGATGACTTGTCCGTCCCTTGAGCAGAACTATGTCACCCTGTTGCAGTTCATGCTTTAAGAAAGTTGCGGCATCGGCCACCGTGGCAAATACATGAACCTGTTCCGGATTCATTCCGGATTCGATCGCAGCGCGCTGTGCCTGCAAGCGACGATCTCCAACGAACACGGCCGTATCAGCAACACGGGCCGTTTCTCGACCCAACCATCGTCCTCGGTACCGATCCTTTGTCTTTGTATCAGAATAGTCACTCACCACAACAATTTTCCGTTCTGCTGTTGCTTGTTCCATGACTGAAAACGCCATTTCAAATGTCGTGTGGGAACCGTTCCATTCATCACGAATAATGGTCGCACCATTGGAAAGAGCGATTGGTTGCATGCGTGCCCAAAATGGTTGAATTGATTCAATAACTTTGATGCCTTGTTCTAGTGGAACCCCACAACACTCACCCACTAGCAACGCCGCAAGGATGGATGACACCCAATGAGTTCCAAGGAGTGAGGTTTGTACACTCAATGTGGTGTCCTGCTTGTGGACTTGAAATCCAAGACGGCCTGGCCAAAGAGAGAAACTATTCGAAGCCCAAATATCAGCATGAGGTGACATTCCAAATGTATAGGTTGTAAAATTTCCAAGACCAGCCATACTTCTAACGTGAGGATCATCCTGGTTGAGCACCGCAATATGACCGGGGCCTAAGGCCTGAACCAATTTGGCCTTTTCAATGGCGATTTTCTCGACTGTCTTGAATGTGTTGAGGTGCAAAGGTTTTACGCCCAACATCACGACTATATGCGGTCGCAGCATCTTTGCCATACATTCCATTTGCCCTGGCGTCTCAATCGCCGTTTCGATCACAGCAAACCGATGCCACGGACGTATGCTAAGAAGCGTACCTGCCACCCCACCTAATTTATAACCACCCCACGTTCCAGAAGTTTTTGCCGTTTGATATTTTGAGGAAAGAATTTTGGCAAGTAATTCTTTCGTGGTGGTCTTACCCGTACTGCCGGATATGGCAATAATCGTGGTACGAAAAAGGGCGAATCGCCATAGTGTGGCGGCAGGATTTCGCAGATGCGCCTTTAGTTTCCACCAAATCCGAATAATGAGATAACGAACACGAACGATTTTCTTGAGAAAAACAGGAATCCGCATGAGTCGATTTCAAGAGACGGAAATTCGACAATTTTTCAGGAGCTCTGATGAAGTCTCCATTTTTCTCCCTTGAACCTAAAACGAACCGACGATTATGCCCCTGATTGTTGTGCCTTCCTAGTTTCTTGAACAATTTTTGAAATTTCTTGACGAAAAGCTTCATGGTCTTGAAGGGCCCTATTGACTTCTGGTGAGAGAAACCCTTTGCCTGATGCATGTTGTAGAAGGTCTAAATTTCCTCGAAAGTTCACCTCTAGAAGAAGAGGCCCTTCATCAGATAATGCGATATCAAAATGTAAAAGACGTAATCCTGGCAAAAGACGGGCAGCTGTCAGACAAAGGTCTTGAACCTTAGGCCACTCGGGAATCGTAAACGGACAGAGCTGTTCTTTTGTGTCTGGATGGATGGTGACAGTTGTAAATTCCCCATCGGCGCCCTGACCAATAATTCGCTCCACTTGGCCGTTCTCAATATTTACGGCTGCAAGGAAATTTCCGGTTCGACCATGTTGAAAGTTATCGATTATATTGTTCCCGGTTGGAATCTTCCATACGGCCCGACAGAGATGAGGACCCTCTTTGGTGGCAATCACGACCATGCGCATTGTCGAAGAGCGCGATCCACACCGAAGAGCCAAATCAGAATGAGGTTGAAAGACATTCTGCAGAATTTGCCCTCCAGATAGCTTAGTCTCTAAATTATCAATAAATTTGGAAACGGGTACGCACGACCCATCTGAAAATACGACGGAATGATCCTGCCTCTGATATTGAGACAAGAAGTGGGCACCCCGCCCAAAATTACCATGACTGGGTTTCACGAAGATGGGATACACCGCATCGTCCTTCAAGTATCGAGCAAGTGAATCAGGTGTGAGGATTGTTGGAACCCCTTTCATGAACCGTCCATTGATATCATAAATAGCCTGTATCCGAGGATAGGGAATCCCAGCTCCTTCTAGAAAAGTATAAAATACGATTTTATCGAGAGAAAGACCTCCCCATTCAACTTTGTTAAATGTATTATTAATGAAACATTCACCATTCCATCCAATAAATTCTCGCTTCGTTCGTTCATCGTAGAGGCTGTCATCAAACAATTGATAGTCAAAGTATTCCGATGGCCCAAGCTGGCCTCCGGCACGGCGAAGACGAGCAAATTCCAAGGCTTGAGCAATGATCCCTTTTCCACTTTTGCGTTTGGCCTGACGCGCACGATTCAGAAGCAAGGAAAGATTCATATTACTATTGTTGAAGAATCATCTTTTTCGGCACAATCTTTAAGCTGGAAAACACTTTACCACTTTTCTCGGGCTAGCTAAACCTTATGACGCAATAATTCTAGACAGACATACTTTCAAGAATAGCAATCCGTGTTTCTTTTTTATGCTTCTTCTTATACTATTGATAGCATCCAGCTCTTGGCTTCGCTTCTTTGCTTTGAAATGTTGGGAGCTTTCAAAAGCAGGGTAACATATAATCTGACAGAGGTGCCGACCGGCTGCGAGTCCAACCACCCGTTAAGAGATTTCATTGAGAAAAAGCTCTGGCGAAACTTATTCCCCTCGTCGTTCCAGATCACACGGTAGGATGCTGCACCCTCATCATTTCTTGCTCTCTCCCAACAGACGCGGCAGACAAATTTCCTTTCAGGATTCTGCCCATCTTCTTTGAAGATTCTGAACAATGAAGTTCAGTGGCCAAGCATCATGTTCTCGATCTTTATTCCTCATTTTGCTAATCTCACAAATAACTATAGCTCTGCTGGAAATTGGCAGTCGACACAAGGCTAAAGTTTGCTGAACTTCCGCATTGGCATCGCTAGAATGTCTGAGCGTTGACGCCATATGCTCATGACAGCTGCTTGCAAATGAAGATGAAAAAAAGAACAGTGAATGCCGAAAGAAAATTTTTACTGCGAAAGGAACTGAGATGAATGTTCGCACCGCCGTGGTCGTTCCATATTTCCAGAAGAAGAAGGGAGTACTAAGAAAATGCATTACTGCAGCGATCAATCAAAAAAATATTGATGACTATGAAATTATTGTCGTTGATGACGTTTCCCCTGTGGCACCGGAGTCTGAGCTACAAGACCTTCTTACGGAACATCCCGGAAAAATTCGTATCATTAAGCAAGCGAAAAACATGAAGCAGGGGCAAGCAAGAAACAGAGCACTAGACGAGTTGCGAGCCGAGACAGAATATGTGGCTTTTCTCGATTCTGACGATGAATGGACTGACGATCATTTGAGCCACGCTATCTTCGCGTTAGACAAAGGTTATGACTTTTATTTTTCTGACCACTATCAATTGCATCAGGACATATCAGCCTTCGAACGCTCAAAACGGATTAATGTAAACGACCATCCGCTCATTGGAGAAACCACGTGGCTCAGAGAATTTAAAAAAGATATGTTTACCCAAATTATCGTGGGAAACATCTTAGGGCAGTCAACAATCGTCTATCGAGTCAAAAAGTTTCCTGACCTGCGTTATCCTATAGAATTTACGATTACCGGAGAGGAATATTTATTTTGGCTTGACCTGGCGCGAGGGACTGACAAAATAGCGTTTTCCACGAAGTGTGAATGCCGTTATGGCGAAGGACTCAATGTCTATTCGGCCACCCTATGGGGGCATGAACGAGCTATTGAGAAGATCTATGATGATATGCGTTATCGCAAGAAAATTATGGAACGCTACGAGCTCAATGCCGTACAGCACAAAGAACTTGAGCAGCGAATTAGCGGGCTGAGAAAATCCTTTGTCAGAGAAGTCCTCCACCGCCTTTCACATCGGATGCCTATCAAAAAACAGGAACTCATCAATTTCATAAAAATGGACCCCCCAGCACTGATGGCATTTATTCCTGGCACTTTTTCTGCTGTATTATCAATGATCAAACGCTAAATTGGGAAACGGCTAAACGGGCTGTCGCGTACAATGACGACTCCGGCTCAACTTGAGGACGTTAAAGACCGAAATTTATCTTACAATCTGTCGCCAATTATGAGCCTTATCGATATATTCCTGAAACTCTCTTAAGGTCTATAGTCGGTTGTACCAACATCTATGTTAGGTATGATAATGTTTGGGTGTTCCTTAGATTATCCAGAAATATTGCTAAGGCAGGATTTATGAGAACGCTCACTTGTTGAGTATCATGCAGACAAGAAAAGAAAGGGGATGTTCATGCGAATACTGATTACTGGCGGAGCCGGTTTTCTCGGAAGCCATATATCGGACCTTCTTATTCAGCAGGGCCACGAAGTTATTGGCATGGATAACTTTATTACAGGCCGACCAGAAAATATCGCCCATCTGATTGGACGAGATCACTATACATTTATCAAATACAACGTCTGCGATTACCTACATGTCGACGGCACATTAGATGCCGTCATGCACTTTGCTTCTCCAGCTAGCCCACAGGATTACCTTGAACTTCCAATTGCCACGATGAAAGTTGGTGCATTGGGGACCCATAAGGCTCTTGGCCTCGCCAAAGCCAAAGGAGCCAGATTTCTCTTAGCAAGTACCTCTGAGGTCTATGGCGATCCACTCGTTAACCCACAACCAGAAACCTATTGGGGAAACGTGAATCCTATTAGCCCAAGAGGCGTCTATGATGAGGCGAAACGGTTTGGGGAAGCACTCACGACTGCGTACCATACATTTCATGGACTGGACACTCGAATTGTGCGAATTTTTAATACCTTTGGACCTCGGATGCGGCCAAAAGATGGTCGGGTTGTTTCGAACTTTATCGTCCAGGCCTTACAGAAAAAAGCCTTAAGTGTGTACGGCGATGGATCCCAAACCAGAAGCTTTTGTTATGCAGATGATCTTGTTCGAGGGATTGTTGCCTTGCTATTAGCTTCAAAGGACAGCACAGAAAATGGGCGAACCATTCATTACCCTGTAAATATTGGTAATCCTCGAGAACTGACAGTCCTTGAAATTGCGAAGATGGTGTTAAGTCAAACTGGTTCAACCAGCACGATTGAACATCACCCCTTACCGACAGACGACCCTAAAGTACGTCGACCTGATATTCAGCGAGCAAAGAGCCTCTTGAACTGGGAGCCACAAATTTCACTCGAAGAGGGATTATCAAAGACCATTCAATACTTTAAAAGTATCTTGTAACTCTCGCATTGAGGGGGGCACTGCAACATTGACAAAGGTCCATGATAATCTCTAAAGGGCACCTCTAAAAACTGAAGATTTTTTCTGCAGGCAAGGAAGCGGCGCGCGGAAAACCGGAGTGTATGGGCCGATACATGAGGATTTGAGTACGCGGCTGACGCCGCCATCGGGGAAAAGGACAGTTTCTAGAGGTGCCCTAAAGTCACTCTCCGTTTACTGGGCATTCCTATATGAATTGGGGACGGACTTCTAGGCGGGGGCATTCCTAGATGGCAGCTGATCTAAGTATTGATCTTCGCTCATTTCAATTTTACGCTTCAACCATGAAAGCGCAATGTAGGCAGGGAGATAGAGACTTAATCCGATAAAAAGTGTAATAGTAAAACCCCAAAAAACCGAAAGGACGACACTGGCCAAACCACCAATTAATGTAAAGAGACCATTCATTCCCCAGGCCCACGCAATAAAGCCACGAGGTAACTTTTCGATGGTCAATATGCCAAGAGGAAAGGGCATCCCAAGGAAAAATCCAAGAGGAAAAATTAGCACTACACTAATGAACACACGAGCTACTATCGAATAGGAAAGAAAAATTTCAAAAAGAATTGGGGAACACAGGACCAATACGGTTCCGGCAACTCCAATTCCAATAAAAGGCCACCTCCATCTTCCCGCTGTCGCCATACCAAACTTATCTGTACAGTAACTCCCAACCCCCGCCCCCACAAGCAGCGTGAAGATCACCGTCGAATACGTATACAGAGGGAACCCTATCAGCTTCATAAACACCTGGATAGCCACAAGTTCTAAGATGATAAACCCTGCACCGAGACAGGAAAAATACGTCAGAAAGCTAACTTTTTGTGCAAGGCCAACAGTTCCTAATTTAGAAAAATACAAGGGGACAGCAATAAATAATACGATAAAAAAGGTGGATGCTGCCCCAGTGACTAAAAGATGGACAATATCCATTGGAACATGCTTCTTCATGGCTCCATTGAGGTAGTCTGCAACGGACACATTGACAAAAAGTTGGGGGTTAGGCTGCAGTGGCTTCAGGGTTTTTCGAATAAGATTAAAATAGGGGTGGTCATCAGTTGTCGGTCGGATTTGATAAGGCATTCCTTGTTGTAACTTCAGAGGAAAGTCCCCCGAATAAAAATCAGAGCTGAGAAAACTCTTTGAAAAATCAAGTGGATTCTCTACTATTCGATCATCAGATCGCACGGCATTTCTCAGATCCTGAACTTGTTTCACTTCTTCACGTGTCCAAGGCTGCATCTTAAACAACACCGTCGGCAGATGGTCAGGCTTCATATCCTCAAAAACTAATACATGCCGCCGAAAGTCCTCTCTCCCTATCTGTTGCCAAGCTAACGCTGCAGTGGCTACCATTCTCGGGTAGATATGGTGGTTGATATGCAACACACCATTTTCCGTCAAATGCCCAAAATATTCTTGATATGCATCCGCCGTTTGCAAGTAGGTTGGATTCATAGCTCCAGACCCTGCGGCAAGACTTGCAGTCGTATGATTACTAAAAATTTCAATAATATCGTACTTCTTAGCACTCGATCTCAAAAAGCTTCTGCCCTCTCCGACATGCGCCGTCACTCGTGGATCATTGAAAATATTTCCAATAAAATCTGCATAGTTATTCTTTCCCAACTCAACCACTGTGCCCACCATTTCAACGGTATCCACAGCACTCGGATTGAACAGTAAAGCAGACTTGGTTTCCTGACCAGCCGCACTTCCAATGATTAACACACGCTGCTGAGAGTCTCGTTTCAAATAATGAGAAGCCATGATCCCCCATTTCCACATGTGTGTAGTAACTTTTTCCTCTCCACTTAGAAGACGAGCTCTCAACTTTTTGAAATTGCCATCAAAGGCGTAGAAATGACTACTCTGGGACCCGCCATCATAGGCAACATGTTTCATATGGGGAGCAACTCTATGTTGTCCTGTTTGAACTTTATATAGGGCGGGAACTACATCAATCTTAGATACTGGGTCCCATCGAGAAAATTCATGATGCCCCAGTAATTTGGCTGTTTTCACACCTCTCTTATCCACATGTTCTTTAAACTCCAATAAGTCAGGTGAGATAAAGAGTGGAAGACCTATGAATAACACGCCTAAGAACCAAGTGATCATTCGAAGCCCTATTTTCTGGCTAAATAACCCTGCCGCAAAGAACATCAATGCGGCTGCTAGGAGCACTAATCCTCCCGCTCCAATATATGGAAAGAAAGGAATCATGGCTAAGCTACCCACCCCAGCCCCAGTAAGGTCCCAAAAATACAAACGCTGAATAGAGCTTGCATACACTGAAAACACAGTTGAAAAAATTAACCCCGTTAGAAAGAATGGGATAATGAGTACGGCATACATCCCGAGAAACGAACCACTTTGAATAAATGGAGAAGCAGCGATTTCTTCATAGTTGAAAGGCAATAAATTCATACCCGGTACAATGAAGAGAATAGCGATACCACAACCCACGGCGACAATAAATAAAAATCTCGAAACGTTTTCACGGTCTGAAAAGGGCTTAACTGCCCCATAAACACCTGCAAGACCAAAGGCAAACATCGCACAGGTAATGACCATATACCCTAAATTCGAAGAAAGGATGACATCAAATACCCTGATCAACACGACTTCTAACATCAATGTCGCGGCTGCAATCAGAAATAGTCCTATCGAAATCGGCAACATCCTGGATTGTCCTTGAAAGATTGCGAGTACGAAATGCTATCTTGAGCAGACTGCTAAGTAAAAAAATTGGTCAAGTCTTTGCAACGGAAACATCACAGTTTGTCAGAACTCGTTAGCAACAACACACACTTCATCATGATCATTTCGAATACATCTCTTGCGGCTAAGGGGCGATGCCTTGAGAAACGTTCCCACCAAAATCCTTTGCATAAGTTACTTATATTGACCAGCATTATGTAAATTTGCTGGCGCTCAACCTCTTATTCCCCATCAACATTCACCTAGGAAAGAACCACCCAAGAAAACTAACCTGGCGACGGGAAAACACACTTCACTGCATTGTCTTATCGACCTTCCAAAACCATTTCTTAAAACCCTAGTCGGACTCTCACCCAAAAGGAAGTACCTCAGACCGGCCAAGACGTGGAAAGGAGCTCTTGCAAAATGTCGTCGTTGCACGATTGCTGCCTCTCCACCACGTTGCATACCGGGTTACATATCATGAGCCGCATCTCGTCACGTTCATCAGCCCGTGGCTTGCTTCACTCCAACACTGAATTTTCCCAAACGGCGACCTAGCTCTATTTTTTCTGATCGTCGGCCTCTAGAACCTATGCATGACAATTAAGAGGTCAGGTGATTGCACTTGGAACATAAACATCATTGTACTATCCCTCTGTCCACCATTTGTTCTCTGACATTTCCATTTCGCACCACTTCTGCAACTCTCCACTGCTTTTCCTGACTTTTCATGATATAGCCATTATCTGGAGCCTTAGTCGCCAAAATATCATCTATTTCGCTTAAGTACACAAAAATATATCGAAACAAGTTGACATTCGTTTGTATGTCTTGCTCATAGCGAGCAACACCATCTGGCCACCGAATAGCCAGATGAACTCCCAACTGATCTAATGCAACGAGATTATCCGGAATCCCCTCTAACACTTTATTGTCACCCCACACATATGCTCCCAAACCCCAGGCCCCATGATCGGCATTAAGGATGATCAACGCATTGGGGTCCTGAGTTAAGATTCGTTGTACGATTTGAGAAAGCGTCTCATTTGTCGCCTCTAATTTCTCATCAAAGTGTTCCCTGAAATTTTCTAATTTTTCTATTGTTTGTTGATCTTGAAAGCTATGATTAGGGGATGCAATATGTACATACAGAAAATGTGGAGATTCCCTAGACGAAATGGTTTCTATATGTCGCAAAATATTTTCTTCGAACTTGGCCAAAGATCGATCTAAACCAAACTGGAACAACGATTTGACTTTTTCAGGAATAAGGATGTCTAGAAACTCTCCCCAAAAAACACTGGGCTCACACAGATCAACGAAACACCCTCTCATAAATACATATTCTCTTTGATGTACATAATGCACTTGATAGCCATTTTTTTTAAAAATCTTCACGACGGGATTGTGTTTTCCCGTAATCAGTTCTCTTGAATTTAATAACTCAAAATTCCCTACGCTCCCGAGGTATAAATGATGCTTCATGCTAAACAGAGCCGACATCGAAGACAACGTATTCATGTAGTTACTAAATGCTGAATGGTAGAGAGTAAAACCGAAGGCTTCCAATTTCTTATAAAATTCAGTGTTATCTATATCATAGATAGTCTCTAGGGCTTCTTGATTGGGATACGCATCCGGCACAATCAGGTACACATTAGGCTTCTGAGAAAACGAGACGTGATCATAAATATTCTGTTGCGATAGATCCTCACGTCCACCGACTAATGTGTTCGTCTCTGTCGTGACAATAGAGAAAAAGGCATGCCCGATGCTGACCACACAGAGTGTCATTAAAATACTATTGACCCGATATATGGTGATACTTGGAATAAACCATGCCAGAAGACCCGCAATCATAACGGCAAGAACCAGGAAAACAAACAAGTGGTAATCAAGCATATCCAAAAAAGTTTGCCTTAAGAGGTATGCCAGCACCAGAATCGCAAGAAAGGCAAAAAGCCTGTCTATGATTCTCTCTGAGTTTCTAGGGACCAGCATTCTGGCTATCCAAGATAGCCCCATATAATAAATGCTCAAACCGACACCTGTGATGAGAGCAAATACCCCAACAAGCACCAAGCTCTGGTAGGGCTTAAACATAAACCAGTTATTGCTGAGATAAAATAGGATCGGATAGAGCCCAACTAAAACACCAAGCGTGTAAGGATTCGCTAACAGGTTCTTCCACATTTTTATAGTTCCTTGATCTGCAAGGCTAGAAGGATTACAAGAAACACAACATACGTCGTACCTTCAGACAAGGTAGGGGAGCCCGCTAGAAACTCAAGCAACATTCTCTTTTGAACGAGACTCAATAGAACGTTTTCATGTCACAACCAGCTCTGCTCACTCTCTCACTCACAACATTTTTGGGCATGGATTTGTAAAAAAGAACTCACGAGGGCTTAACACTACCTGTTATCTCCCTCAGGACTTTCGCTTCATCAAGTAAATTACACGATCAGCTCCTGTTATATCTTGCTGCTCCTTAATCGAATACCATCTTCCAAATACAGCCTCAAAATCTTCCTGGTTATAGTAACTAAATAAATCCTGTGCATCTTGTTTGCGAGCCAACAACGCTGAAGCCCACGAATCTGATGGCTTTACGAATTCAATCACAAGATAAGGAGCAATTCTTGCAAAAAATCTTGCAATAAATTCAAAGGGATAGTTATTAGTTATGGAGAGATGGTGAATGAGAGCGAGTGCGAAGATACAATCCACTCCCATGCTCATTAGACGTCTCTCTAGACTGTGTTGTCCGCCATGCAACCCTAAGTCAGGAGTAGGATTGGTCACATCAAAAAACAGAGGGAAGACATTTTTTTCTTTATTCTTGGCCCCAAAACGATAGTTTTGATCAACCGCTTGAAGATCAATATCAGTTGATAATACACAGCCACAAGTATCTGCAGCCAACCGTGAAAACTTCCCATCATTACTCCCCACGTCCCATACCACATCAGGGCGAATGGCATTCAAGTACTCTCGAATAATCTGCTGTTTCCCTTTCAGTGATTCTGGAGAATAGTTTAGCGTCTTCTCATAATAGTCACCCCATTCTGTGGCATGCGCATATTCTAATTTTTCCAAATTTCGTTGCAAGCTCTGCAACATTGCTTGCAACCGCGACAGAGCCATTCGTGCTTGTTGCCCTTTTGATCCTGACTTCTGATCATTCTGGACTACATACCGTGCATGCAAATGAAGGTGCAGTTTAACGAAGAGACTCCAATGAGTTTTTCTAGGCAACATCCGACTTGCCAAGTCTAACGGTATCCCATCCAAGAAATTGTTCAACAGATGGCTACATCGCAAGTCAACATACTTCATTAATAGTAAAGGTGCGACAAAATGACGACAAAACTGGCCATACGCTTTCCACGGCAGGTTGTCTGGATATGGTTCAAACGACAAGGTATCAATGAAAATAGGGCGATGCCCGATAAACTGAATATTCGTGCCTTGGGCGTCTTTCAAACTCATCCCATACTCCAACGCTAGACATTGAATCTTGAGCGTCAAGACCGCTGCAGCCTTTAATTGCGAAAAACTCCACTCATAGGGATAGGTTATCAGCGGCAACTGTTGAGGTTTGATGACAAGATATTCGGCGTTTCGATCAATTTCTTCATGTGAGACTAAATAGTGGTTTTCCACAAGCTTCTGATATAAACCTGAGCTTAAAAGTTTCTGGAAAGACTCAAAATACGTGAGATTTATGCGCCGATAGACTATCCCATCTTTACGGAACATATATCCGCTGGGATCCCTATATGAGGAATCTAGTTGATACTCTTGCATAGGCTCTCAATTCCCCTATCGCAATCGACATTTTTTAAGAGAACGTAATTCAAGAAGAAGCTGAGCCTTTTGAAGAATGGGTCTCTTCAAGGACCTCGGCTCGTAAGGTGCGATGAGGCTTGTTTTGGGGCGCTAGATCGTGGGCTTCTTGTGTGGTGGAAGGAGTCTTTTCAAGAACTTGGCTTTTTACCGTACTACGAGGGGAAGTTTGGGATTGCACAGCATCGTCGTCTTCTTCATGTGATGGTTCCTCAGCTTTCGTAAAACCTAAGAAGTTCAAAATACGAGACCAAAAGCTCCTAAAAAAAAGATAGGCACCAGCCGCCGCCCCGATTAACATTTGAATCACCATGCTACCCGTAGCGGGATCAATGTAGGCATACACGTCAGTTGCCAATAAACAAAACACCCCTGTCAATTGCAAAATAGTTATGACTTTCATCATTCCACCTCCTTTATGGGTCCTCACCCAATAGCGCGCGATATCCAAGAGTGGTGTTTATGTCTCCGAAAGAGAATGTCGAAAAAATCCGCTAGCGGCGTGCTCACCATTGCTCCGGACCTTCAAGCTCACAAGCTTGACCCTCTTCGGGCCATGAGCGCTCACGTGATGCCAAGACGCTCTGCGCGCAACAGGGGCCACGGCCAAACTGGACGTTTTTGACCATTCCCATCGCAGTAACGTCACCATGACCATGACTCTGAAGGCCTTTTCGTCACTTGAAATTGAATGATTCAACAACCTCCTACATGCGCCTAGTATGGCAAGCTGAAGTGAACACCACAACATATGAACAAATTAAATCACGAATGAAGAGACCTCACGTGACGAAGGGTAACAGAAACAGATCCAGAATATCGAGGAATGAATACTTCTCGGACAATCAGGTTCGTAACGAAGCCCACACGCTCTTTCTGCAAACCCTCAAGACTGACGCCATCTAGCTTTTATATGATGAGTTGTAGCTTAAAAATTACAAGGATTGTAGACTGGCAGTGACCCATTAACCATGAAGCCCGTGCCAGCTAAGAATGTGCTCTCAGTTCGAAGCAAGACCAACTACAATCTCACCGATGAGTGGGGCCCTCAAATTAAGGAACAAGACTGTAACAACAGTCAGAGTAACTGCCAGAACATGAACACTACCGTGTACCTTTCGACTTCAAATAGACACATATGTTATCCGCAAGCACACTGGCAGCCAGGTCATGGCCTTTCTCATTCCAATGTCCTGCTCCCATTCGCGTATTAGGAAATCCATGAAGATAGACTTGACGTTCATCAACATAGTCCTGAAAGGCATATACAAGAGGCACGACAGGCACTCCTAATTTTTTACCTAACTTCATGAATCTTTGTTCGGGATAGTCAAGGGCATCAACACCAAGCTTAACCTTCAACTCACGCCGCTGAACTGGATCAACCTGGCTAGGATTTGTCACCAACATCCAAAAGGACTGAGCTTGATGATGCTTTACCTCCTGATTCAGCAAATCTAAGATCCCCTCCGTGATAGCCCACGCTTCATGATGAAGTGGTAGACGGGGGGGAGCATACACCCATTCAGACAAACCTGTTTCTAAAAAAGCAACCTCGTCATTTCTTTGTATGCGCCAGCTGTTTATGACTCGCATGGTTTGATTGATCAATTCAAGAGTACGAGAATACTGTACACCAAGCAGCAACGTTCGTTTTGTAAATGACGCGAACGTCAAATTTCTAAATGAGTTATCTAATTTCCATTGTTTCTCTTCATCAAGATAAAAATATGGCCTTCGAATATCTGGACACCCTCCGCTTACACAGTTATTAATTTTGGGGAAATTATCAACTAAATCATTTCCATGAAAAATAGCAGTAAGGACCATATCAGGATTGTAAGGCCAAACATGATGTTTCAATGTCAAAAGTTCATCAGTAGTAGAATACCCCCCTTGTCCGAAACTCAGCGTTTCAATTTTTTGATAGGTCTTCGTATCACAGCTGCGCAAATACTCTTCTAATCGCTGGCCAAACATGTGCTCCAAAGAAACCTGCCGCGCTTCCATATATGAATCACCCAAGATAGCAATACGATATGTTCCTTCTGGCTTTTCTAAAGCATGCTCAACATCTCGGAATCCTGCCGAATTAATTCGTACATAGGCCTCACCCTCAGAGCGAAACCACCCTTCTTTTCCAGGAACAAGGGCTTTCCCTCGAATCGGATCGTATCTATGAAAAACAGGATATGAAACTCCCAAGACTCTTAAGCTGACTTCAGCGAAGGCAAATGAAAAAAAGCCACTCAGACACAGGGCTCCGATCATAAGGCTTCCCTTACTTGATAACCCTTTCTTCTTCATCAAATCTTTCATCCTTTTATTGAAAATACAGAACTATCAATAAATACCTTTCTCATCTGAGACCATTTGACATAGAAATCGTGGTTGCACTAAAACTGAACAAGAGAAAAGTCGGATTTTCTGGGAATTGTGTTCAACGCTTGAATACGCTTTTACCAATTTTCGTGCGTTATTTTCGAAGACGGCCTCTAAGGCCAAGAGAGGACTGAGGCAAGTACCCGAAGAAAATACGAAGGCAAGGTATTATGATTGTTGTAACCTACTTATTGCTCCTTCCTGTCGATATCGGAACCTCACTACTCAGAAACTTGTAGGACTTAGATTTATCAAATGTTGCTATTATCTAAATAACCAAACTTATTCGGCCTTGACACCCGTCACTTTTTTCGGAGGTGCATCAAAGGCGCCTTTAGTAAGCAGCAGAACGGTGTCCCCTGAAAATGGTGAATGCAATGTACGAGATGCCCCACCATTTACCTGCCCACCATTCTTGCTAGCTCCGGAAGATGGGTTAAACCATAACACGTCAAAAGTCGTCCCACCCGCACTGGATAAATTAATGGAGATAGATCCACCATTTTCGTCATAGACCAAATATTCAAGCCCCTCTTGTCCCGAAGCAATCTGCCGGGCCGAGCTCGAGACCAGATGATTCAACTGTTTGTATTGACGATACTTTGTTTTAGAATAGAAAAAGTCGAACATTCTCGCGACATCTGGTCCACCTGTTCCAGTCCCTCCGGTCCAAGGACTCCACTCAGAATATAATGGCATCACACCAGCCATTTGAATTCCCCAAGCTCCACGACGAACTTCTGTTCGGTTCCGGGGGTTTTCCCATTGCCCACCTGTCGTTTCCCAAATATCCTCGGAGCCGATGATGGGAAGATTATGAAACGACGAAGAAAGACTCCCTGCCGCTCCGCCATACTTTCGACCATTGCCCTCGAATACTGTCCGACTTTGTTTCTGTCTCATCGAAAAGTGTCCCCAAGATTTAAAACTTGTCCGCATCGCATCATGAATCGTCAGGAGACGCGGGAAAGGATCCCAACTCTGCACCTGACTCATAATTTGATTAACTTGAGATTCAGACCAAACATCGGTCCATTCCCATACCGGGCTGAAGCCGAAAAAATTATAGTACGCCCCAAAACGGGCAATAAAATATCGAATAAAAACCTTAAAATCCGTAAAGCCATAGACTCCACCTGGATGGCCATTGCCATGAAAGATCATACCTGCAAAGGTAATGGCGTAAATCTTCTTGCTTTCAAGAAAGTTCAAAACATTCTCGACGCCTTTCCAAGCACGGATATTAAATCTTTTGACATCTGTTTCATTGATCCAAAGTGTCTCTTCGTGAATCGGTCGGTAGGTGTGGACTCGGTCAGTGGGTAAATCCAGCATCGTAAAATTGTATTTCTTGTTGACCATTTCATTTTGAATGATATATTTAAACCAATTTATATCCTGCGTATACGGGTTGTTATTCGGCGAATGGGTATCAACATGGTGAAGATCATACCCTCGAAAATGAAAAGGGGCTCCGCGAGAATCTTTAAAATACCACGGGTTATCAGTTGCGACTCTTAACGGACCAGCCAGCCCTGTATCTACAACATTGAAGCTCCCAGACCCTCCACCTGTCCCATCGGTCCAACTATACGTGTACTTCCAAGTACCCACTTTGTCCGGCATGAATCGTAGCTTCCACACGTTTCCATTCTGCCCACCACTCCCATTCCCATCATAAAATCCGAAAAAGTTGATCTTTGCCCCACTCGGAGAAGTGAACGTTGCTCTTAATTCAATAACATTGTAGTCGAACGGATTAGAATACGTTTTGGAGTTGGTCACTGTTCTTTCCCAGACATCATAGAGCCCTACTTGAGTCATCCCAAAGGCGGAGTTACTCATTACTACGGTGACAGTAAGAAACAAAATCAAGCTTAATCCACATTGCCGATAAGATTTGTGCAGAATATTAGAAATTTTCACTGGAGTTCTCCATAGTTAGGATTGTTTTTCGGGAAAAGGCTAACAATAGAAACTTGCTGATCTCGCAAATTAACTCAATAAACAGTTTTTCTCTTAGTCTTTTCTTTTCGGCAAACTGGACAAATCCTTTAGCCAAACCGGATTAACCAGCAAGATGAAGGGGAAAAAAGGAGAGGAGGAGATAAAACACTACGATTTTTTTAAATCCGAGGGCACATTTCATCTCTCATAAATCAAAGAAGAAATAATACCCAGCAAGTGAAGAAGCATTATGGGTTTTCATTTGATAAAAATGGGCATATTTTAAAATTTCTCGCTAATACACAACTGGTCTGAAAATTTTAATTTATTGGGGTGCTTTAGATCTTTCTGTTCTGGAGGCATGCCTTTTTACCCGAGAGCACTGAAAATCCCAGGCCAATTTTAACAGCAAAAACTGGGCACTGAAAACAGAGCTTCTGTTTCACACAAAACTATGCCGTGTGAGATGAAAGATATAGCCTTTCTTGAAACTACAATTCACTAATAGAAGATCTTTGATTCAGCTGTAATACTTAAAAATACTGACCTAAGATTGACCTTAGTC
The DNA here is from genome assembly GCA_965223295.1 of Nitrospirales bacterium. Classification (GTDB taxonomy): domain Bacteria; phylum Nitrospirota; class Nitrospiria; order Nitrospirales; family UBA8639; genus Nitrospira_E. The sequence continues at coordinate 1,387,767 of CBDCWC010000002.1, forward strand.
AATAATTAATGACCATTTACCAATTCGAATCGATGATCGAACCTTATTTCCGCATCGCTTCAAAACTCTCCATTCAGTTAATTTCAGGATCTGTACTCAACACCTGCGAATAAACTCATTACCTGGTCTCGTCGTTTTCATTCTTTCGAGAGATTTTTATCTCATTACTTGTGGATATCGACCCAATACCCTCCTTCATGTATAAAATTGCACCAGGTAAAACAGATAGAACCACAAGCATTCTTACGAGTAATGCCATCACCAGAATCACAACAACATCTGCTTCAGTGAGCGAAAAGAAATAAACAAAGGCTCCTTCCTGAACCCCAAGCCCGGCGATCGAAATAGGAATCATACTGACTAATGAGATCACCGGAACAAAAAGAACGTAATAGGGTAAGTCCAAGCTAATGCCCACCCCCAATCCTACAAGCCATGTAAAGCAGATACGAACAATTTGCACCAGAAAGGAGAGCACCAGAGCAATGGCCAAACGAATTTTTATGTTCTGATAATACTGCAAAGAATCACGAATTTCTTTCAATCTTAACGCAAGATTGCTCTCAGGATTTATCAACCGTTCGAACCATGGAAAGAAGAAATACCCGACTATGCCGCAACACACACCAATGACAAATAGCCCCAAGAAAACCCTCTCAATAATGACCACAGGAATAACTTGCAATTGCTCATAAAAAACCACAAACCCTACGACACACGTCAAAACAAGAGCCAGCAGCCCTAGTAATCTTTCTACAAGAACAGAGGAAAATGACGTGGTCACATGAAATCCAGATCTCATAAGGCCAAACCCCTTGAGAAACTCTCCTCCCACACTAGAGGGGGCTATCAGTCCCAAAAATGAACTCTTAAAATAAATACTTAAAACTTGAGTGAAGCTAATGTCAGAATTTCGATCGTCTATGAGAATATGCCATCTGCAGGCATTGAGCACACGATCAATCATAACCAAAGCTCCAGCAAGGAATAGATACCTGCCAATCAACTGATCCCAACGGCTGGACTCAAGGAAGTCATCCCAAGGAATTAATGTGCATACAATCGCCGACACAAGAACGCTCACCAAGAGCCTAAGATAGAACATAAAACTTATTCCTGCATTGAATTTTCTGTCGCTTCAATCATGCGTGAAAAATCGCTTCTTTCTATTCCCTGCTCTCTATTCATTTGTTTTTCACAAACGATTCCCGACGCAAACAACCGAGCTAACCAAAGCGTTCCCTTTATACTCAGTCTCTTTCTGTTTCTCAATTACTTACTTTTGCTCAACGATCTCTAACGTGAGGAAAATTCTATTGTGGTGAGGCGAGTAATTCTCGATAAATCTTGGCAAGACGTTTTACAGAGTATGAAATATCATAGCGTTGACAGACTTCCCAACCCTTTTCACCCATACGGTTAACTAACAATGGATTCTGAAGTAAGAAAGAAACTTTCTCAACCAATGTAGCCACGTTCTTAGGAGGAACCACGAAACCTGTTTCTCCTTCAACTATAACTTCCGGCATCATCCCTGTAGGAGTTCCGATCACTGGCTTACGCATATTCATTGCTTCAAATAAAGTCAAAGGCCCCCCCTCACCATGGATCGATGGAAGCACAACAATATCAGAGAACGCCAGCAATACAGGCACGTCTTCAGAGAAACCAGTAAAAATAACACGGTCTCCAAGCTTTAACTTTTGCGCTTCAGTCTGTAGTTTAGAAGAGTCAGGCCCATCACCAACAATGAGAAAGCGTGCTAGAGGGTATTGCTTCACAAGTTCGGCTGCGGCCCGAAGAAAATAGATTTGTCCCTTCATCTCCGCAAGACGACCAACAGTGGACACAATGGTTTCTTTGCTTGAAATATCTAGTTCCCTACGTTTAGCCACAACCAGCTTTTCATCAGGAGGAGCAAATTCTGAAAGAGGAAGGCCATAAAAGAATGTCTCCATTATTGCTGGATTGACTTTTCTACACCGGGACATGAAATCTTCCACCGGCTTCGATATTGCAATGGCTTTAGTAGCCAAAGGAGACAAAATGGTATCCGCTATAGTTTGGTAGAACGGTTGATTTATAAGAACCGCATGCTCATGTACAATATTGGGTATCCCAGTTATCAAACTTGCAATACGTCCAAAATTTGCGGCTCCATACCCATGAAGATGCAGGATTTGAGGTTTAACTTCCCGGATTACTCTCAAGAGATGAGGAAGAGTCATAGGAGAAAATTTCCCTTTGTCTAAGTACAACACAGAAATACCTTCTCTTTCCAAAAACTTCCCTCCAGCTTGACGAGATCGAAGGCTACACACCACAAAATCAAACTCCGATTTGTCAAAACGTGGAATCCACCATTTCAGAGCTTGGGTGATTCCGTGTATACTTGCACCAGAAATATCCAACTTATCAATAAGGTGTAGAACACGTATGGGGTTGGGACTATTCATGTATCAACTCCCTTATCGGGCATCAATTTTTATGGTAAGGACAGGATTTCCCAACGATACAATGACAACCAAAGTAGTTCGGGCTCGAAATTTTCAATTATTCCCAAACACATCTAGCTTGGCTGGCACAGTCAAAGTCCTTTGACAGAGATTAGAAATACTAATAGCTTACCTGATAAGACAATGAGAGCATTATTCCCTTCAACCCACTCCTGTACCACAAAGTAAAGAATCTATAAAAATTCTTCTATCGGAGGTGGCCATTTTCTTTGTACCAAATTGCGGTGCGATGAATGCCTTCTTTTAGAGAAATTTTTGGCTGAAAGTTCAGTTCTCTCTTGGCCTTTGAAATATCGAACGCTCTATTCTTTTTGAAGAAATCTATGCGTCGCCGATACAACGGTGGCTCGATTCCAAACGGTTTACAGAGAGCTTCACAAGCAAAACCTGCTGCATACACAGGCCACATGGGAATCCGCCACCCTGGTCGGGGAACCCCTAATTCATCAGCAATCATGGTCACTAACTGATTGAGAGGCACATATTCTTCTCCAGCTAAAATATATGTTTGACCAATCGCTTGCTCTGACCTGCTGCTCAGAATGATTCCATTCACGAGATCATCGATATACGTAAAATGGTAGTTCACCGTACCTGGGCCGACCATAATAAATCGGCGTTTATGAATAGCTCGAAAAAGCTTCAAGAACCGCAGATCCCCAGGGCCATAAATTCCAGCTGGCCGAACAATCGTAACGGCTAGCTTTGCTTCATTCATATAACGCCGAGCAATTTCCTCTCCCTGCAACTTGGTCTCTTGGTAAATATCACCAGGACCAAACGGAGCTTCTTCATTGGCTGGTGACTTGGCAACATGCCCATGAACTCCTACTGTACTGCAGTGAACAAATCTGGAAACACCGCTTTCTATGGATGCCTTCAGCAAATGCTCAACGCACTCGGCATTCACCTTTCTAAAGACCTCTGGCCCAACGCCTTGCTGCCGAAATAACGCTGCAATATGAAAGACAACATCAACCTTGCCTACCGCTTCTTGAATACTGTGAGGATCACTGAGATCACCCCAGACAAGGTCGACGTTGAGTCTCCTCAATTCTTCAACTTGACTCCCTTTTCGTACGAGAGTCCGAACATCATAACCCTGCTTGACGAGCTCCGCGCATAAATGACCGCCCGTAAAACCGGTTCCTCCGGTTACCAGAGCCTTCACTCGCACTTTACCTTCTGATACTTCAAATCAATGATATTCATCTTCAAGTCTGATTGGAGCCCTCAGGTAACTCCGCCCTCCAACTCTTTGGCATATTTTTCAGTATCTCAACTCCTTCAAAGGTCTTACCTCGCTTGGCCCCAACTTTTTTCGCCCATAAAGCCATTCGGCCAATACCGTCCTCTAAAGAAACGACAGGTGCACCGCCAAAAATATCGTGTAACTTCTTATGACTTGAAAAGGCATGCAAGACTTCGTTCCGTGCATCCAAGTAGGTGATCTCTTCCTTGCTACCCATAGCCTTAGCTACAATCGTTGCCAGTTCGTTGACGGTGTGGGGAGTTTCAGCTCCAATATTAAACACCGTATTCAGTGCACCCGAATTAAAAGGAGAGCTGGCAATAATCGGCGCAACATCCTGTATATACGAAAATGCACGACTTTGCTGCCCATCTCCAAATATGGTCATAGGTTGTCCTTGCATCAGTTGATTCATAAAAATTCCCACAACATTTCGGTACCGATCTCCGATATTTTGTCGTTCTCCATAGACATTATGCGGGCGAAACACCACGTAATTGAGACCAAACATTTCATGACTGGCCCGCAAATCTTGCTCAACAGCTAACTTGGCAATGCCATAGGGATCTTCAGGAACCGGGACCATCTCTTCAGTCATGGGCAATTGATTCTTTCCATACACCGCAATTGAGGAGGTAAAGACAAAACACTTCACTGAATGATTCACAGATGCGTTAATCAGGTTGATACTTCCAATCACGTTATTCTCGTAATTGAATCTCTTAATGAAATGACTTAGACCCTCTGCTGCATAGGCAGCAAGATGATACACATAGGAAAACTTATGTTCCGTGAAAAGCTTGTGTATGAGTTGAGTATCGACCACGCTCCCTTCAACGAACTCCGCTTTTTCAGGAACATTCTCGGGAAATCCTCCACTCAAATCGTCTAACACCACAACATCTAGCCCTCGAGCAATGACTTCATCAGCCACATGGGAGCCAATAAATCCTGCACCGCCAGTTATGAGTACTTTCTCGTTCATCGTAGTTACCCTCCCTTGACAACCAAGTCCTGATCACCAACATACCGTTCATAGACCTCTTGCAACCGATGCCCTACCGCGTCCCATGAATACTCAGAAGACGCTTTCTGGTAACTATCCTCTCCAAGCTTCCGGGCACGCGCCGTATCGGTCAAGAGTTCTACAAGCCTCTGCGCAAAGGCATGTACCTCTCCATTCTCGGCATACACTCCCAAATCGCCTAATATCTCCCGATTCACCGAATTATCAAAGACAATGCTTGGAAGCCCCATGGCCATATAGGCAAACAACTTCAAATTTGCTTCCGAAGAAGAAGTCTTGGGCGATACCGCAACATCTCCCAAAGAAAGATATCGAGGCGCATCTGCGTAGGCAATTTTTCCCGTAAAAATCACGTGCTCTCCAAGTCCCATGGAAATAGCCTTTTCTCGATATGCCTGCTCAGGAAAACCAAGAATTAAAAATTTGGCCGTGTGGACTTTTTTTAAAACGATCGCCGCGGCCTCCAAGAGCAAATCAATCCCTTGATAGGATGCGAGTACGCCAATGAACACAGCGACTTTGTCTTTAACGCCGATGCCAAGCTCAGTTTTAAGCTCTAAGTCTTCCGACCGGCGGTAAAATACGTCCAGATCCACACCGTCACCAATGGTCGACACATCAGTCATTCCAAATTTTTCAGTGACCAGTTGTGTCAGACGTGAAGCACTTGTAATGAGATGACGCGGCATCTTGTTGACATTCTTTTCTATCCACTGAACAAGTCCAACAAGCCACGGCCAACGAGGAATAAACTCATGATCCAAAATTTCCTCTGTCAGACTTCCCTGCAAATCAGCCACCATTGGAATCCCGAACAACATGCTCGCAAGCTTCCCAATGACAATCCCTTCGTGTAGATGAGCATGAATGATATGCGGGCGAAACGCCCCACAACTACGCAACACAATCCAGAGCAACAACACATCAATATAGAACTTGTGAATCGAAGGACCGGCAGACAACTTCTGATACCAAGGAATATTCATCGTTCGAACGGTATCGATCCCTTCGATGTCTCTTCCCAAATGATAAGTACAGACTTGAACGGTCCATCCTTGGCTTTTCAAGGCCTTGATTTCACCAAGAATTCGAACATGGCATCCCCGATCTGCAAAAAATGGAGTCGGTGCGACTACAAGGATACGCTTGAGCGCTGGCTTGTGCATTCACTCACTCCTTTGCGTCGGTACTCAGCATTCGTCTCATGCAGTTCATGTTGAATTCTCGCTTCATTCCAATTCATTTCTCTAGCCATAAGCATGGCACACCTCCGTAGACATTCATCTCCGGGATGCCCCATGGCGCCAAGTTCCGTTCGCCGAAACACAATATCACTCAAAGTCTGAGCCATTTCTCTCCTTACACCATGAATAATTTCGGCTTTGGTCACGATCATATGGGGCTCAACCTGATCTCCTAGAGCAAGATCTTCTTCGCTATATTGAAATATGTCACGAAAATTCGAACCGTAAGTATCCACAACATGTTGGACCACCTCTTGAGACATTCTCTTGGGCTTTTGGCTTATTGCGTCCCGTAAGAGTTCTTCGTGGGAAAGAAAGTTCCCTCCGTAAACCGGGACGGTCGCAGTTGTACATGGCACTGATTTTTTCCCAAGCTTGCGAAACACTAAATCAATGGTCTTTTCCGCTACTCCTCGGGCAGTTGTAAACTTTACCCCGCTCACTGAAAGTATTCCTCGAACACCATCAATTTTTTCATGATCGTGAATCACGGGATGCTTGGCCAATTGAACATCATTGTTCACCCCAGAAGTAACCGCTCGTGGAAGAAGACCCCAGTTGACTAAATGTACATCGTTTCGAGCAATCACAGCTTCGGGTAAACTAGCATTAATTTCTTTTAGCTGGGACTCAATTTCTTCTTCTGTCACACAAGCGTCATCCGGGCTTCCCTCATATCGTGTTTGAAAAGTTCCAACTAAACATCGATTTTTCCAGGGAGTCATGAAAAAATACCGGCATCCTTTATTCACAACAGCATCAACATCTACGTAGGTATATCGGCTAGGAACACCAAGAGCTATAGTATCCACAATGGGGTTTGTGACGAGGACGATAGCTTTGAGCAAGGGGAGTTGAGTTCGCGGGAAGCCCTGACGAGTCTTCATAGGCCACATCTGATCAAGCCATGGCCCACTACAATTGACGACAAATTTTGCTCGAATTTCCAGTGAGTTATGGGCTAATACATCCTCAGCTTCCACTCCGACCGCCGAGCCATGGGTCACGAGAAGCGTAGACACCCTGACATAGTTCAGTACATCTGCGCCGTGATCGTGAGCAGACAGCAACATCGACAGTAAAAGACGTTCAGAGTTATGCACTTGGGCATCAAAATAATAGGCTCCACCGGTCAATTCATGTTGATTAATCATTCCACAATGCTCAAGGCATTTCTCATTCGATAGCACACGGCTTGCAGGAAACTGTAGCGATTCCGGCAAGTCGCGGTTCCGATCAAACGCAATGAAATCATTTGCCATCAGTGCAATGCGCAGCAAAGACTTCTTCGCCCCAATATTCTGGTAGGTTGGGATCAAAAACGGCATAGGCTTCACAAGGTGAGGAGCCATACGAACGAGTGCACGTCTCTCATAAATTGACTGCCTCATTCGAATCAAATCGCCATGCTGTAAATACCGCAATCCTCCATGAATGATCTTATGGCTATTACCAGAAGTTGCATGTCCAAAATCACCTTTTTCCAAAAGAACAACTTTCAATCCGCGTAAGGCCGCATCACGCGCAACACAGGCTCCATAAATCCCTCCTCCAATAACCAACACATCATACTCTTGCCTTGTGATGTCTTCGGGTACTCGATTCATTTTTTGCTCAGCAAATCACTTGGCTCTGTAGCCACCTTTTTAGACATAGGCACCGAGCCCACTTGCAAACTTTAGAGCAAAACATCCCACGCAGCCCCAGAGCTGCCATGAGGGAAGTATTTAGGACGATGTGGCCTGTTGAACCACCATAGCCACGGCAATATTAGTCGTATGAGAGATACTTACTGCGAAAGGAATAGGGGTAGGAATGCCATCTTGATAATGCCGGAGGATCGGCGACGCCTCAGCCTTGGAAACTAACTCAATGTTTTTCATTTCTTCATGAAGATAGGATGGCTGGCATTTCTTCAGAGCTTCTTTGGCACACCAGCGAGCAGCAAAATGCATGCGTGGATGGTCTTGGAGCAAGCAATAGGCAATCTCAACTGATGAAAATGAATTGGTATAAAAAGAATCTTTCCAATAGTCATCAACCTCAGGAAAGCCTTCAACCATCTCAACATCTATTCCGCAACTCATTCCGGTTCCCGCTCCCATGCCATTGAACATAACGGGAACAGCTGTTTCAGAGTTTGATTTTTGAGAGACAGCTGCAACGGACGCGCCTGACTCGTCGTGAGAAGCCACTCCTAACACTGCCTTATGCAACTCCCCATATGTTTTGGCTGAATACACCCCACGGCATGTGACTCCAAGACGATGCCGAATTGCCGCATCAAGCTTGGCCCGAGCCAAAGACCCTTGCATACGCCTCGTTGACAAGAGAAAATCTTCGTGAACTTTGGTCACGTCGGCTTCAAACAGTTCAGCAACGATTTGCTTAAGCTTGGCTTCCATCTTTACGTCTACCACCCCCGCATGCAGACACTACATAGGTATCCGCGCTTTCCGTCTGGCTTCACCGTCTGCACCATAAAGTGATCCCAGTGCTCGAAGTGATCCCACTCCTGAATTTTTGAAAGCGGGGTCAGACAACGTGAACAACTAAGTTTGTCGACTTCTTCCACACCTTCATCCTTCTTTGGACCATCAACAAGTGCGGCTTCATAAGCCTGCAGATGCTCACCTAATTCACCCAAAAACTTAGCAGCTTGACGTCCCTCTGAAACCTGATGATCAAACGCTAGAATCAGATTAAAGACCCCTTCACGGCTACCAGGCGGGAAAAATTCTCCGCCGACACCAAGAATCGCAGACTGCCCTTGATTGAGAAGCGGATGAAACGCAAAGACCCCCTCACCCGACAGATCAGTTACGGTACAGGTGCCGCCTTGGAGATCTTCACTGGAAAGGCCATTCCCCAGATATGACACCATTAGTTCCTGCATTTCACGTGTGATCTGAGCAATGCTCTTGCTGTCAGCAGCATGGATCACCGGAACCTTCAGTCCAAAATCCCCATCAATGGCAAACCCGACATTGATTTCTTCATAGAAATTGACATGTTCATCTTGATAGAACGCATTGAACCATGGATAGTGTCGTAACAAACGAGCCATTTCAAAGATAATCACGGCAGTAGTCGTAGCTTCAACATTCATATTCTGATCAACCGCCGCACGGAGACCCTTCGTTGGGATGGCGACCGTAATCACGCTCGGCAAAGCATTCTGATATCCAGAAGATAGATATCCGATTTCCGTTCGTTTACTTTTTGGCAACTTTTCTGTTTGAAATGGAACCCCTGTCGCAGGAACCGGCGAAACGTTTGATTTCAACTGCTCTACCTTGACAGGACGAGGAGAAGAAGGCTGTGCAGGACTCTTTTCACCTAATTCCACAAGAATATCTTCAGTTCTCACGAGACCTCGATCTGCGAATCGGTCTGGTGAAAGACCACGCTCCTCTAACAAGGCCTGAGCTTTCTTCGTAAAGTGTGACGAAGACTGTTCCCTGGGCTGAGAAACCCTGGGCTCTTGTCCATTTTTCATCGTATTCGACAAAGGAGTCTTTGCTAGTCCACCGTCATCTGGTAAAGCTGCAGAGTCGTCACTTCGGATGCTGCACAGCATTGCTCCGACATTAATATCAGTACCCGGCTCAATAGAATATTCCAAAACTCCTGTGGCCGGAGCCTCAATTTCCATGACGGCTTTACTCGTTTCAATCTCAGCAATCATCTGTCCTTGTATCACCTTCTCTCCAGTGGGAACAGACCAAGACAACACCGTCACGGACTCGTCGTTCACGTTATCTTGTGGAATGATGACAGGAATACTATTTTTCATACATCCATCATTTCTAAGGCCATTTTGACGACATGCTTTTCACCAGGCAGACATTGTTTTTCAAGCGGGCCACATGAGGGAATCGGATGGTTCGGGGAAGCGACTCGACGAACCTGCCGAAGCACGCCGGGCATCAGCTCTGAGATTTGCGCCAACACCTCAGAGCCAAGTGCTGCAAAATTTATCCCTTCCTCAACGATCAAAAGCTTTTGAGTCTTTTGAAGCGATTCCAGTACAGCCCATGGATGAAAGGGATACACCTGAATGGGACAGATCACTTCGCAAAAAATTTCATACTCGTCACATAACTCTTGTACGGCACGTTCGACGTCCACCAGCATACCGCCATAACATAATATCGTGAGATCAGGATGACCTAATGGACGTATACGTGTTGCCGGGAATTGCTCGTTGGTATGCTCCAGCACAAATCCGTCAGGAACTTGATCAGACACACGAAGTCCATAGAGCAATTTATTTTCAATAAGGATCGTCGGACGATCAATGGAAGAAAACACTTCATCATACACAAGCCCAGCATCACAGCGAGAATGGAGGGCCAACATAGTTGTACCTGGAAGGCCCATAAAATGCTTTTCAATACTTTGGCTGTGCGTCGGGCCATAACCACGCTTGCCTCCCATCGGCGTGCGCACCACCAACGGTACGCGGACTTGCTCGTTATACATGTAACGAAACTTGGAGGCGTGATTGAGCAGTTGATCAAACGCAAGCCCCAAAAAATCACCAAACATTATTTCGCACACCGGCAACAAACCGTTCAGCGCCAGCCCATTGCCCAACCCAACCAGTGCCGATTCGCTAATAGGTGTATTCCGCACACGGCCTGGAAACTCTTGGCTCAAATTCTTGGTTACTTTAAAGGCACCACCATAGGGCCCCTCAATATCTTCTCCAATCAAGATGATTTTATCGTTCCGCTTCATGTTACGCTGAAACGAAAGATGAATCATATTCACCATTCGTTCGGATGACGAAATCTTCGTGGTCATCCATTCCGTCGTGGTCGCCTCTCTTTTCTCCACCGCAACCACACTCATTTCAGAATAGGGAGCTTCATCTGAACGAGAGACCGCAGCATCAATGTTTGCTTGAATTTTCCGATCAATGGCCTCAACTTGCTGTCTATCAGCCTGTCTGCGAAAAATTTCAATCGGATCTTTGGCCCAGTACTCATTCACTTCTTCGGGGTCACGGTCATCGTCTCCCTTGGAATGTGCCATGAGCCGATATGTGTCAATTTGCAAGAACAAGGGGCGGCATTCGCTTCGTACATACTCAATACAGTCTGCCGTCGTCACCAGGAGTTCTTCAGGTTCCCAAGTGTTTGAATGAGCAGTCTTTATGCCAAAAGCATCACCACGCGCCAGAATACTTCCAGCTAAAGTCTGTCTCTGTGAGGTACTCTGAGCATAGTAGTTGTTTTCAAGTACCACTAGTAAGGGCAATTCCCAACGTGAAACAAGATTGAGAGATTCGTAGAGTGCGCCTTCTCCCAATGTGCCATCGCCAATAAAGACCACCGCAATGAATCCCGTCTTTAAAACCTTTTGAGCCATCGCAAGACCTGCAGCAACTGGAACAATGCCGCCTTGAATTCCATTGCTATAAAACCCCTGAGAACAGATGTGCTGACTGCCTCCCCTTCCGCCGCACATGCCATTTTGCTTGCCCATAATCTCTCCGATGAGACCTTCAACATCGCCTGTTTTCGCTAAATAATGCCCATGGCAGCGATGATTACTAAACACAAGATCACCATCTCTTAACGATTCGGCAACGGCCACCCCTGTCCATTCTTGCCCGATACAAGTATGAACAGTTCCAAACAACCGTCCTTCTTTAAACAATTCAAGGAGCCTCTGCTCAACACTTCGAATCAGCATGGCCTTTGTATACAGCTGGATGTCTAATGTCGAGGATTTTTCTGTAATCATAATGTATCGACTCTGTTGAACGAGACAGATGCTGTTGACACCATCTACAGTAATGACTCGCCGCGCGGCAGAAGGAGAAGTTTCCGATTAGGAATGGCAATCGCAAAATCAGGAATGTCCTCAGTCACCACTGTTCCTGAACCAATCACACAACCATTTCCAATGTTCACACCATCTTGCACAATCACTCCCGAACCGATCCACACATCATTTCCAATAACCACAGGGCCATTAGAATACAACCCTTGCTCCATCATCGGAATCTCTCTATCAGCCGTATGATATCGTCCGCCACCAATATAACATTGACCTGCCATCATCACTGATTTCCCCAATGAAATGCCCCCAACCGAACTCAACTGGCATTGGCTGCCAATTGAACAATAATCTCCGATAGAGATGGGACCAGCTTTAGCCTGTATGATTGTACTGCGAGCAATCAACACATCATTGCCGATTGTTATGCCTTGGGATTCGGCGCCCTTTGCATCGACTAAACAATGATCATCAATCGCCACACGATCCCCAAGCTGGATTTTTCCGGGATGACGAAGGGAAATATTTTTTCCCCATACCACTCCAGATCCAACTTTTTTGCACAGCAAAGGAAAGAATTGTTTTCGCAGGAGTAGTCCCAGGGCTCCTGGGAAAGAGCCAAGACACATCGTCAAGAATTCAAACTTAGCCAACGCTCCAACACTCGAAGAACCCACAAAAAAATTCTGATATTTTTTCAATGCGGACGTATCAGTTTCGGCCAAACTTTTCGCAAAGGGCTGCTTCGAGATTGTCTGTCCAGACTTGGTCGAAATCACGCTCGCTCTTTCTCCTAGTATCTCCAGATTTTTAAAATTTCTTCATGAACTAGTTGTTGGCCTTTTCAATCTGCCAATCACCCTGTATGAAAGATACATCCCCATAATAGTATCGGCCCTGACTCTGGACTGATTAAGAGAAAACAGCAATTTTTCGTCACTTTACTCAATCCAAATCATCAGTCCCTAGGAAAAAGGCTTTCCCAGCCGAAAAAGACGTAATCTTTTTATTTTAAAGATTCCCATTAAAAATGTAACCCTACTCCTGAAACAAATTCGCCCTGATATCAAGTCAACATTGCCTAAGAGTGTCCCACCCTCTGCTCTCTTACGGAACTGATACTAAGAGTTCGCTCATCAATGAAAGATTACGCCCATGATATCCCAGAACTATCTTTCAGAGACTGTTGAATAATGATGATATCAACGGCCACATTTCATGTCTGAGGGGTAACATGTCAGAGACCTCAGGTTTGTTCAAAAAAGTCCGTTCAGCAAGGCCACAGCTATTTTTGCGCGCGGAGCAGACTGGCAGTATGTGAGCACGGGAAAATAGCGAGAACGCCGCTGACGGCTTTTTTCAACAAACCCTTTCAGAAAAAATGAGAACCCCTTCATAGCAAAAGGCAACTCCTTCTGAACACTATACGGAGGGTCATTCCGGAAGCAAGGAATGGATAGGCCCGAAGGAAAAATCTTGGAGGAGTCGAGTCAGACGGCCCCGCACTTTGTCTAAGTTGAGGTAGTGCCGAAACTGAGAAAGAAAAGACCCACGCATACGTGGTTGTCCAGGGTCCAGCTCCCAGGGATGCAAATACATGATAAGGGGTTGGCCTTGCTGTTCAACTCGACGCAACAGTTTCTTGAGAAGAGGATAAGGAAATAATCGAAAATACCCGCCGCCCGCAATGGGCAAAGTGAATCCAGCCACATGACATGTTGATGGCGGAACTTCCACCAAAGGGCCGGAATCTGTTTTCAACGTATGAATAGCGGGGTTCGCTCCGGGGATACCATAGTAATCATGCACAATGGGGACAATACTTGAGTCATACCGATAACCTTCTTCAACTAAAATAGGCAAAGCCCATTCGGTTTCCTTGGTCACAGAAAATGTCGGCGCGCGATACCCCAGAACTGGTGTTCCGCCAATGTCTTCTAAAAGTTTTTTGGCGCGCTTCACATCCTCTCGAAAAGCTTGTGGACTTTGTCCCGTGATTAATTCATGGCCATAACCGTGAGAGGCGAGTTCATGGCCCGCTTCCACGATACGTTTCACCAACGCTTTGTTGCGTTCCGCCACCCAGCCAAGCACAAACATAGTGGCCTTGATTCCTCGTTGGTCCAATACTTCGAGAATCACTTCAGTGTTTTGTACAACTCGGCTATCTTGGCTTTCCCAATTGCGGCGACGTGCTGCGCTGTCAAACGCCGCCACTTGGAAATGCTCTTCAATGTCAAAACTTATCCCATGCAACATACGCTCATTTGATCCTTTTTCCCTGCTGTCATGACTATCTTGCTCCGCTACCTTGCAAGACGACTCGAATGGTGCGAAATAAGATTTTGAGATCTAACCATAAGGACAAATTTTTCACATAATAGAGGTCATACTGAAGTTTGACATGTGAGTCTTCTAATGACGAGGCATATTGAAAACATGTTTGCGCCCATCCTGTAATCCCTGGACGGACAGTATGACGTAAATCATAATAGGGAATCTGCGTTCGAAGATCTTGCACAAAATGAGGACGCTCAGGCCTGGGACCCACGAGACTCATTTCACCCTTGACCACATTAATGAATTGTGGCAGTTCATCTAACCGAAGTTTGCGTAACCAAAATCCTACCCTCGTGACTCGTGGGTCACCTAGCGCAGCCCATTTAACCCCATCAGCTTCAGCATCATGCCGCATGGACCGAAATTTCAGAAGAACATAAGGGTACCCATGAAGACCCACCCGTGTTTGACGATACAGAATAGGGCCAGGGGAATCCAATTTTATACAAAGGGCAATTACGCTCATCAACGGCCCTAAAAAAGCCAAACCACAACAAGCCCCAATCATATCTCCAGTCCTTTTTAAGGCCATCACAACTGGTTTTCGCTTGAAGCCCGAGGAGAAGATTAAAAAACTGGGTTTTAGCTCATCAATAGATAAACGACCACATTCCTCTTCATACATTCGATGCCCATCTAAGACATCGATGCCCATAGATTTACTATCCAACAACGCATCCAGAGGCAGCCCCCCACGCCGATCCTCTACGCAAACTGCAATGGTCTGAACTTGATGAAATTCAGAAAGTTCAAAGAGCTGATCAACTGTGCCTAATACCTTGGGATTGACGATACTGGTACCGATTCGAGATTGATCGCTGGACAGAAAACCAACCACTTCGTAACGATGAGAGCGGTCATAGACCAGTACTCTGGCTAAATCATGAGCCAAATTACCATCACCCAAGATTAAGACGCGTTTTTTCAGCCCGAACCATTTGTAGGGTGAATATAAGAGAAGGTCTGATTTCGGCATGACCGTGGCCGAAGAATCGAGGTAGGTCTCGTTCATTCTGAATGTGTAAGAGCGTACGGCACAGAATACCCATGGCGGACATAATAGGGTACGCCCTCGGACCAAGCATCAGTAAGAATCAGCCTGATCGGGCTCGAGCCATGTATCATTTCTGTAGCCTTTTGTACAACATCTTTGGGAGTAATGCCAGACCGGACAATCATTAACACAATGTCTGCCAGACCACTTAACACATTAATATCCGCAAGGGGGAGAATAGGCGGACCATCTAAGATAATAAAACGATAGCGAGACCGGACCGCTTCAATGAGAGAGGAGAGGTGCTGTAACTTTGACAATGAAACGGGATAGGCATCCATATCTCCTACGGACATACACCATAGTGGCAAATCCTCAATCTTTTGAAAACAGGATTCTAAGGGAGCCTGTCCAGCAAGGTAATCTGCGACCCCTGGGTAATGACGTAGCACAAACACATTATGCAAATTAGGGCGCTTGTAATCACAATCAATCACAAGAGTTGGCTCATCAAGGTCACGAGCGAGCGTATAGGCCAAATTTGATGCCGTCGAGGTCTTGCCTTCTCCCTTCAACGCACTGGACAAAAGCACAACATTCCCCGTGGGCCGATCCCCCAACAAATCCAACCGCGTGGCCGCAACACGAAATTGCTCTGCAACGACAGACTGAGGTCGCCACTTTGAGACCAAATTCAGTTGCGTGGGAAAGGCTTGAGGCTTGGAAGCTCCACTGTAGAACAGAGACTTACTTTTCGTTAATCCTTCATCATCAAAATAATGATTCGATCCATTCCCATTTTGCTTCAATGTATCCGCCACTGGAAAATCTGAGGTTCCTGGCAACATTTGCATCGTCTTGCCATACGCCATTTGAAAACTAGGAATTGTGGCGAGCATCGGCAACCCAAGAGACACTTCAACATCTTCCGAGCGCCGAAATGTTGGCGATAACAGCTCCAGGAGAAACGCTAAACCAAACCCTAAACCTGCACCGCCCGCCAATCCTCCTAACAGGATTAATTTTCGACCCAATCCCTCCGGTTTTCTTGGCAAATTCGCTGGATCCAAAATACGGAACCTCTCGCCCTTTTGGCGGTTATCCAAGTTTTCTGACATCCTGGCATTAATCCGCTTTTTATGAAGAAGTTGGTAATTTCCCTGCATGTTTCCATAATCACGCTCTAGAACAAGAAGTTCTTGTTCACGTGTCGGTGTACGTTCGATGCGTTGTGATAAATTTTGCATCTCTTGAGTAATTCTTTTTGATTGCGACCGGAGCTTAATGACTTGAGCCTTTAATTCATTTTTTGAATTTTTTAGATCAGATAAATATGGATCAAAAACAGGGCCCTCTGAAGCTTCAAGACCAGATGGGATATCTATGTCAATAACCTCCTCGTCATCCCCAACAGCCTCAGAACGTTGGGCAAGTTCGGCTTCTAGATTTTTAATTTGCGTTTTTAGTGAAACAACGTCAGGATAGGCATCTGTGTATTCACCAGACATTTTCGTGAGTTCCCGCTTCAGCTCTTCAATCCGCAAACTCACGGGATCAGATGCCACACTAGAGACAGGACTGGGGAACGATTCATCACCAAACTCTCTAAGCGTTCCCGCAATGGACTCATAGTCATGAATAGATTTCTGAAGAAGCTCCATTCGCACATTCAATCCATTAATCGACTCTTGTATCTGGATTTTTTCTTCCTGCAATCGGTCTAGAGTCCGAAGATTGGTTTCTAATTGCCCAGGCAACTCACCGGCATACTTCAACTTATATTCACTCAACAATTTTTCTTTTTCATCCAATGCCTCTTTGGCTGCCGCTAATTCTTGTTCTAAAAAATTAGTCGCCCCTTCAATAAATTGTTCACGTATTTTGATATTACCTTCAATATATTGAGAGGCTAATTTTGACGTGACTTTCATCGCCAACATGGGATCTTCATGACTAAAGGAAATTGTAAAGGCCTCAAGTTGCCGCGCACCTTTTGTCGTGATCTTCACATTTTTCCGCAACCCTTCAATAACGGATTCATACCCTTGAGTCTTAATCGTTTCTGGAAACAACTGAAATTCATCAATGACTTTTTGGAGATTGGTCCGGCTTAACACTTGTTGCGTAATTGTCGATACCCGTTCTGCAGCACTCCCTTTAATCACAGACGGAACGTAATTTTCATGAATTTTTTGTTGTTCAACTAAAATGACGGTACTTGACCGGTACACATCCTTTTTCATCCAAGCCAGAACGCCGCCAACAGCAATGCCAAGAATGGTGAGAATGATAATCAGCCATTTTCGGCGAATAATGAGGTCGAGAAAATCTTTAATATATCGTTGGATCAGAACTGACTGATCCTGTTCCGCTTGTCCGCCATTTGAGAGAAAAGTTGATTCCGCCATTTTTTTGCGACTTAATCTTTAATTCGAAAAATTTTGAATATAGCCAACGTTACGGAACGACAATAGTATCTCCAGATTTCAGCGTAATATTGTAGACTCCGCCTTCATCTGAGATTAAATCATCATAGCGAACAGGTATTCGGAGTTCGTGTATCTTGCCGTCAGCATTAATCACATTACGGACAATCCGAATATCATTGCGTGAGGCGAACTGGGTAAACCCTCCCGCCAAGGAAATGGCTTGAAGAAGGGTAGTATACGATTTCATCTGCAATTTCCCCGGATTATTCACTTCCCCAACGATAAACACGTAATAACTATTCACGGACACCACATTCACAGACACCGACGGGTTTTCTTTATAGGCTTTGAACCGTTCAGCAATATCACTGGCCAATTGATCTGCAATCAAGCCACTGGCCGGCACATCGCCAATGAGAGGGAGGGAGATTTTTCCATCTGGACGAATCACAACCTGCCTTGAGAGGTCTGGGTTTTTCCATACCACGACATCAACGACATCTTCAGGCCCTAAGACAAAGCCTTCTTCGGGTGGCCCAGGAGCAATGATGACATCTGGCTTAAAACACCCACTACACATCAAGAAGAGGGAAACACTCAACAAAAGAGACATATGCTTTAACAGTAATTTACAAGTCACTCAACATCTCCCTTTGATAAATTCTACCCCAAATATTTAGGGAAGGAGGACCATCGTTTCGGATGGCACAACCAATGTATCCCCAGGTTTTAACACAATGTTTTCTGCACCCCGTAAAATAATTTCGTCATAACTCACCACAAATTTCTTAGGTTCCTCACCTCCGCGCCCCAACCGAAAGATAGTAATACGACTCCGAACAGCATCTGGTGCTAACCCCCCAGCCATCGTAATAGCCTGAATCAGTGTGGTCCGGCTTAGCAAAGGAATTTTCGCTGTATTCCCCACTGCACCTTGAGTAAAGAAATAATAACTATTCACGGCTCTTACCACGATGGCAATCGTAGGATTTTCCTTATATGCTTGCAATTTTTCTTTGATATCATCACGCAACTCGGAGGTGGTTAAACCAACAGCGATGACATCGCCAATGAGTGGAAGGGAAATTCTTCCATCTGGACGAACCATCACCTCGCGAGATAAATCGGGGTTGCGCCACACACTGATTTCTAGGACATCCTCAGGCCCGATAATATAATCATCCGTCACAATCAGGGCCTTTTTTTCCGCACGGCTTTCTGCTCGCTTGGCCTCGGTCGTTTGCGGAACCGTGATACCTGATTCAGCTAGACCTGAATCTGCAAGACTCGCACCTGTGAAACTCCCCAGCATTCCCCAAACAACGAAGACCATCCATGCGCACAACTTTCCATTAACTTGAATCCCCTGCATAAATACACCTCTTCCCTTTAAGCGGGATGTTTGTAACACTTCCTCAAGTATTGAATGAAATCCCGACAAGATATAGCCTCTATCGGATGAATGAATCAGTTCCTCAAGTAAGATCCGGCTTCATGAGCCGATTTCATAAAACTTCTCTTCTCGCAATGAAACATTATCGGACAACATCAAGATTTAACATGCATAAGGTCCCATAATTAAAAAGAAATATTCATCATATCCTTCTTAAAAAATATCTGCAAGAAATTGGATTTTTACCATGACAGAAGACTTCGCCACCCAACTATTTTAAGACTACCACAGTGCTAGACTTAATTGGTGCGTCCACACCTCAGACCCCTGGCTGTTCTGGCTATATAAAAAGCGAAAATTTGTTCAACTGAATAGGTTAACCAGATCCCCGAAGATTCTCACTCCTGCCTGAAAGCCGAAGGTCAACTGAGCCCATCTGCTATGCCTCCGACTGAAGAATTTCTCAGCCCGAAGCCTCTTTCGGGATCAATGTTCCAAGCAGGCCCAGCACGGGAATGATGTCCTGAAACAAGCAATTGCAAGAACGCCCATAAGCAGGAAGAAGAAAATTTGGTTCCAATTGAAACATCCTTCATGTGACGAACAACAATGTGGATCCACTATCGAAAACGATGGCAACAATGGTCAATTTTGGTGCCCCCGACACGGATCGAACGTGCGGCCCGCGGTTTAGGAAACCGCTGCTCTATCCAACTGAGCTACGGGGGCGTTCAACAACCCTATGAAAAAAACGCAGAAATAACGTTTCCATAAATCAGAGGGTAATAATCCTAAAGGAAAAGCAGTAGATTAGCTTTCAATGTACCCTTTTTTATGAGACAGAACAAGTGAATTTGTTAGTGTTGAGAGATGACCATGAAACGAGTGACCAACCCACCCAATCCTTTTCTTTCGGAAAACCGAGAGTACTTTGGCCCCGCACCCCTGGTTTCTCCAGAAGTGTACGAGGAAAAAGCCTCAGCGATCCTCAGTGAAAATCACAGTCCAGATCTTCCTTTCCGTTGGAGCCTCAATCCCTACAGGGGGTGCTTTCATGCCTGTGCCTATTGCTATGCCCGTCCCTCGCATGAATATTGGGGATTTGGCGCTGGGACCGATTTTGAGTCAAAGCTTATCGTCAAAACTAACGCCGCCACCAGACTCCGCGAAACGTTCCATAAACCCTCATGGAAAGGTGAGCTCATTGTATTTTCTGGAAATACGGACCCCTATCAACCCCTTGAAGCCGAGTACACACTGACTCGTGCGTGTCTCAAAACTTGCGTCGCATTTAAAAATCCAGTGGGAATAATTTCGAAATCAGCGCTCCTCCTGCGAGACATCGATATCTTCCAAGAACTCCACAAATCAGCTTGGATACGAGTCTTTTTGAGCATACCGTTTTTATCAGATGAGATGGCCCGGAAAGTCGAACCGCAAGCCCCATCCATCTCAAAACGCTTTACCACTCTAGAAACATTATCCAAAGCTGGCATACCCACAGCCGTATCGATTGCCCCTGTCATCCCAGGGCTGAATGAACATGATATTCCACACCTTGTTTCTCGTGCTCGAGAGGCAGGAGCACAAGATGTCACCTTTATCCTTCTCCGACTCAACGATCATGTCGAAACCGTCTTTCTGGAGCGCATGACGCATCATTTTCCTGATCGTATTCAGAAAATCTTTTCGCGATTAAGAGAAATGCGAGAAGGAACAGTCGGAACACAGGCTTTTTTCAAACGGCATCAAGGGCGAGGAAAAACTTGGGATGTCATTTCACAACTTTTTGAACAAGCATATCGCAAACATGAGTTTCCGGCTGTTCCAGAGGCTCCCATTCCCGCAACCTTCACGCGACCGAGAGCCATCCAACTCTCCTTGTTTGAATAAATCCTCAACCTGGACAGAAAAACTATCCAGCGTTTGGCAAGCTCCTCCTCCCTCCAGTACAATCACCCCTGTTTTCTTTGCATCATCACAACTAGGGAACCGTTGAATAATGAAGATAGCAACAGCCACATTTAGCCTCTGCGGCGTCACATGTCAGAGGCCTCGGTCTGTTCAAAAAAGTCCGTCCAGCAAGACCGCAGCCATTTTTCGCGCGGAGCGTACTGGTCCTACGTGAGCACGGAAAAAGGGCGAGAACGCCGCTGGCGGCTTTTTTCAACAGACCCACTAACGAAAATAGCAGCACATCATGACCTATAGAATACCCACAGGCATCAATCGGTTTCGTCACTTCTTCGTCGCACTCCTGTGCACGGCTTTCTGGGGTTGCTCTGAACCACAAGAACCCTGGGACCTCCATACGGAACAAGGTACCACCCTTATGGAGCAAGGCAAATTCCCAGAAGCTGAAAAGGAACTAAACAATGCTCTCACCTTGGCGGAACAATTTGATAATCAAGACCCTCGGCTTATTCAATCTCTCACAAATCTCGCCATTTTGCACAACGCGAAAGGTGAACCCGAGCAAGCCGAACTGTTAATCAAGAAAACCGTCACCATTCATGAAGCGGCTCCCAATCCAGAAACTACCGACTTGGCTGTCAGTCTCAGCAATTTGGGTGCCTTATATGTGACCCAAAAACAATTCGACGAAGCACAACAGTATTTCGAACGTGCCATAGCCATTCGCGAAAAAGTTCAAGGACCAGATGACCCGGAAACGATTCGGGAGATTGAAAACCTGGCAGGACTGTTTATCCGGCAGTCTCGCTACTCCGACGCAGCACCTTATCTTAAACAGGTCCTAGAAAGTTCAGAGAGCGCCAATGGGACAGACTCTCCCAAGCTTGTCGAGCCCCTCAACAATCTGGCCCTTCTCTATCGTGCTCAGGAGCAGTATGACCAAGCCGAAACCTTGTTATTACGTGCTCTAAAGATCAAAGAACAACAGCTCGGCCTCTCTAACCCTCACCTGCTCGGAAGCTTGAACAATTTAGCCCTTCTCTATAGCTCAGCCCGGCAATTCACAAAAGCCACGCCATTGTTAGAGCGCATGCTCGCAATCACTGAAGAAGGATTTGGGAAAGACCATCCCCGCGTCGCCATCACCCTCAATCAGTTAGCAGAGATTCATCGCCTCCAAAATCAACCAGAGCAAGCCATTCCGTTAGTTCAACGAGCCATCCACATTATTGAACAAGCGGAAGGCCCAGAACATTCAAGCTTGACTGGCCCTCTCAACAACCTGGCCGTTCTCTTCCTCAAGACTGGCCAGCACACACAAGCTGATTCCTTGTTCCAGCGAGCCATCGCGTTAACCGAATCCACCATGGGGAAAACCCATTTCCAAGTAGAACGGGCTCTGCGGAATCACTCCGTTTTGTTACGAGAGATGAATCGTACCGACGAAGCCGCCACACAGAAAGCTCGCGCTGATGCTATCGTTGCTCAAAACACCCCTACGGCATCAACAGCCGAGTAACCTCATTGGGAGTGTTGATTCATGACGAGATCAAGAGTCATATTTCGCCAAGAAGCCGAGGGCGATCAAACGGTTCGTGGCGGTTCAAAAAAGGCTGTCCAGCAAGGCCGCAGCCATTTTTGCGCGCGGAGCGTACTGGAGTACGTGAGCACGGAAAAATGGCGAGAACGCTGCTGGCAGCTTTTTTCAACAGCCCCTCATTTTACTTGCTCGCTGTCCACTCTTTACATGAACCTCTACGAAGGTAAACACATGGAGATGTATCAGAAGAAGCATTCTATTTAACCTAAAAACGGCAGTTGGATCACGAAAGTCTGCACAACCTCTTGACGCACCTAGAAAATTTAAAATTCGCTCATCACCCACAAGGTGACCACGCCAATTTAAAATTTCCTAGGCACATCAATTGCTTGCACAGCTTTTTCGCGCTCAACCGCCGTCTTTAGGTTTAACAGTCGATTGCATTAAACTGTTAGCCTGAGGTGGTGAGAACCCTTGGAAACCTCGATGGCGTTCTGCTAGTTCCAACACGGAAAAGGCTTGACCATTGACCTGCTCCGGGACTGAAAAAATCTGGCGCAAATCGTCGCCCCGTGTCCCGACAATCGCTCCAGCAAACTCAATCCCTTTTCCTTTCAATCGCTGTATGGCAATTTCAATATCCGCTACTTGTACCGCTACATGATGCAAAGTCTGATCTCCAAATTGCTGAACCCAGCTTGGGATAATACTGCTACGGCCTCGTTCGCCAGCAAAGACCTGATCCACAAATAAGGCCGGACACCCTGGTGCCCGATACACTTTTGCCCACCAATCGTCATACTCTAATGTTTCAGCGTAGCGATACCCCTGCTCCAAAAACTCAGCCACTCGATCATCAATCGACAAGGTGCGAACCGTAATATGGTCCAGCACTGGAAAGACTCCAATACCGATCTGCTCAAGCGCATCACACACAAGCTGGGCAGCACGATTTCGTGAGACATATTCATGCACATATTTCATAATTAACGACTCTAGAGCATCCGGCTGATTCATAATTACTCTCCTTGATTGACAGCAAACGTGATCCCCTGCGCCAGAGGCAATTCCCTTCCCCAATTGATGGTATTGGTTTGCCGCCGCATATAGGCCTTCCATGCATCCGACCCTGCTTCTCGGCCACCACCCGTTTCTTTTTCTCCTCCAAACGCCCCACCAATCTCAGCCCCGGAGGTCCCAATATTGACATTGGCAATGCCACAATCACTTCCCTCACCTGACAAGAACTGTTCAGCATGCCGCACATTCAATGTAAACAACGAAGATGAGAGCCCTTGCGGCACGTTATTTTGCTTCTCTATGGCTTCATCTATCGTCTGATATGACATGACATACAAGATAGGCGCAAAAGTTTCACGCTGGACAACTTTCCAATGGTTCTGGGCGCGCACCAACGTGGGTTGAACAAAAAACCCGACTTGCTCTAAGACATTTCCACCAAAAAGAATTTCTCCGCCATCCTGCTTAACTTCTTCCAAGGTAATACGAAATTCTTCTAAGGATCGATTATCAATGAGAGGTCCCATAAGAACATCAGAGGCTAAGGGATCACCCACCTTCACCTGTTGATAGGCTTGCACAAGACGCTTCACGACATCTTCATACCGTGATTCATGGATAAACAAACGACGAGTTGTGGTGCAACGCTGCCCCGCTGTCCCAACCGCGCCAAAGACAATCGCGGGAATAGCCAAATCCAAGTCCGCCGTGTCATCCACGATCACAGCATTGTTTCCGCTCAATTCTAACAAGGTGCGTCCTAACCGGCCTGCTACCACCTGGGCAACATCACGCCCCACAGGGACCGAACCGGTAAAGGAAACAAGCGGCAGCCGTTCATCGCTCACCATCGCTTTGGCAACTTTGACCTGATCACTCATAAAGACAGAAAAAATACCCGGAACGCCCTGTTGCTCCATCACATGATTGCAAATATTCTGAACGGCCAATGCACAGAGAGGAGCTTTAGGAGACGGTTTCCAAATAACGGTATCGCCGGCAATGACAGCCAAAAAGGCATTCCAGGCCCACACGGCAACAGGAAAGTTAAACGCCGAAATCACCCCAACCACGCCAAGAGGATGCCATTGCTCATACATCCGATGCTGCGCGCGCTCGGAATGCATGGTGAGCCCATACAACATTCGTGATTGCCCCACCGCAAAGTCTGCCATGTCAATCATTTCTTGGACTTCTCCGTCCCCTTCTGCCTTGATCTTTCCGACTTCCAGAGACACTAGTGAACCCAAGGCATCTTTTTTGGCTCTCAGTGCCTCGCCTATCATTCGAACAACTTCTCCCCGTTTAGGAGCTGGGACTTTCCGCCATTCCCGGAAGGCCGTCAGAGATTTCTCAACCAACGCATCGTAATCAGCAGCAGAACAGGAATGAATTTGAGCCAGCACTTCTCCTGTAGATGGATTGACCGAATCCAACAGCCCTGAATTGGTTGTCGAAGTCCATTGGCCTTGACCTGAGCATGCGCCAGCATTCAGAGGCTCTATTCCAAGCTCATTGAGTACTTCCGCTACATTCATCATCCTTGTCTCCCTTTAGATTGCATTCACGTGGAACCGCCT
This sequence comes from Nitrospirales bacterium, assembly GCA_965223295.1. GTDB lineage: Bacteria > Nitrospirota > Nitrospiria > Nitrospirales > UBA8639 > Nitrospira_E. The sequence goes on from CBDCWC010000002.1 coordinate 1,412,806, forward strand.
GGATCTCCTGCATAATATTTTCCAAATCGATTGACAAGAATAGAAGAAAGATCGAAAGTTTCTTGCGTCACAAAACCTCGACACTCCTCAGGCTGCTCAAACACCAGATCGACTACGCTGCATATACCAGCGGCCGTGGTCACTTGAATGGCCGACCAAAGTTTCCCAGCGATCGACCGAGGATAAATTTTCTTCACATGATTCTCTTCAAACAACTCGCCCTCCCGCATCCCCGTCACAGAAGTATAAATAATCACTACATCCTGCAAGGTCTTCGGCACCGCATGTTCCAAGATGCGTTTCAATGTTTCCCGATCTTGATTGAGTTTCAAATCATTCATAAGCAGATGAATTTTTTCGCAATGCCCAGGGTATCGAAGCGTTTTATAGTTCATCGTTTTGACTTTTCCTGCATAGGTATCAGCAAGCGTCCCCAACCCACCAGACGTATTAAACGCTTCATAGAGTAGCCCGTCCACTTCGATGGTTTCGTACCCTTCCAGCGGACGTAAGGCCACTTCCCGGCCATCTTCAATGCCATAACAAATGTTTCCATACTCATTAATCAGCCCATCGGTCGACCATGTTAGTGAATACTTCAGGACATTGCTTGGATTCACAGGCAACGCTCCTACCCGCATTTTGACAATGTCGACGGAATCAAAATGAGTCATGAGATCATGCGCCGCAATACTAATAAATCCCGGAGCCAGCCCACATTGAGGAACAAAGGCAGAAGAAGATCCCTGGCTCACTTCACGAATCTTCCTAGTCACTTCGACATCTTCTGTCAGATCGAAATAATGAGCACCATGCGCTCGCGCTAATTCCCCAACTAGCGGATTACAATAGTAAGGAAGACTAGACAGAATGGCCTCAGGTTGCGTCTGCTCAAGAAAAGCCTGAAGAGCGGCTTTGTTCTGAACATCAACAGAACATGCGTTAAAATGGCTTGAGTGTATCTCTTTTTTCAGCCGATCCACGACATCAGGATCGACATCTCCTAATGAAACCTCATAATCCCCACTCTCCACCAACAAAGTGGCAATCAGCGATCCAATTTTCCCTCCCCCGAGAACGACAACCTTCTTCATAGGCGACAATCCCCCTTCGATTCTATTCTAGGACAATTCAACCCAAATGCAACGAATTGACCTCCTGAGAGTTCATAAATAGGATAGGGGGTCAGGAGCTAGTAAAAATATGTATGCACCTATTCCACGCCAGGTAAAAAGAACAATCAGTATCCTGATAATACTACTTGTTTTGCCTGCAGGAGAATTTCTCTGGGCAACAGATAAATCAGATGATCCCGAAAAAAATTCCTCAGTTGAACTCATGTTCAAGGGAACCGGATCAGTGGAAACCAGAACATTTACTGTTGAAGATGGCTGGAAAATAGAATGGGAAACAAAATCTCCCACTTTCAAATTGTCTGCCCACGGCTCGTCTCGAAGGCCCTATGTGGGTGAAACTACGGAACGAGAGGAAGCCTTACGATGGTTTGAACGACTCGAACCTATTGTCTTAGCCAATACCACAAAAACACGTGGTTCAGCGGTCCATCCTTTGGGAGGAACCTTTTACTTCAAAATTGTCGCGAGTGGTCCGTGGGAAGTTCATCTCAAAACCTTCAAAGACACCAAAGACTACCTGGATGTCCCCTATACCGGTGCGCCATAAAGTCTTGTCCCCATACTCAAAATGAATCAAACACTACAATTTCACAAGGAATCACTTTTACATAATAGGAGATGAAAATGGCGAAGCTTATTACACAACCCACTAGAATTGAAGCGGCAGGAAATAAACCCAAACTGATTGATGAATTCTTTGGACACGTCAATTCCGGGACAGCTGGGGTCAGCATAGCCCGGATGCAGAGCCCATCGGGCTGGGTTGAACCTGGACAAACCCCAGAATTCGATGAGTATACGGTCGTTTTACGTGGAATGCTGAAGGTTGAAACCAAAGAAGACAGCCTGGAAGTCAAGGCTGGGCAAGGCGTATTAACGAATAAAGGGGAATGGATCCGCTACAGTACTCCAGGACCCGAAGGCGCTGAATACATTGCCGTCTGTCTCCCAGCATTCTCGCCAAACACGGTCCATCGAGATGAATCATAGTCGCCAGTTTGAGAAATCCAAGCTGAAAATCTAAGGGGCAATTCTGGACTTGTCACAATCCATATCTTCTCTTGACGTTTCACTTCTCCCTTTTCACATTTCACCTCTAGTACCGATACCAGTGACGATGCCCATAGCCGTACCATCGAGGACCATAAAACTGGGGAGCGCCATAGAATAACGATCCGCCAAACAATCGATCCCGACCAAAACGAAGACTCAAGCCTACGGGTGGATACACGACAAAAGCAGAGTTATACCAACGAGAACGCTTTCGAGTGAGTTTTCGCTCAAGTTTGGCCGTAGCGGACGCTTGTTGCGCAACCTGTTGTTGTAGTTGCTGAACCGTCTGCTGTTGAATTTCTAACTCTTTTTCTAACTTCGCAATTTTTTCTTGTTGAAGTTGAGCAAATGTTTCAATGCACCGATACTGAGCGTCACCTTCAAAACCGGTACATTCCCATGGTACAGCTGGCTCCTTCGCGCTCACGGACAGCGCACAAAACATCGTGCCCATGGCACATATGCTGCCTAAACTCCAGGCTCTCAGAGAATTATAAAATGGCAAAGATATGATTCGCATAAGCTCCTCCTCTCTTCATTCAATATTTCAATTATACCAAGAAATGAGGATCAATTGCTGGCTCCATGGTTCAGGCCTTCTGATAGCCACATAGTACGTTAAAAATATTGACACTTCGCCCTTGAATTCATAGCCTTTTCTTACTTTTCCTCAGATACGTCATGACCGCTATATGCCAAATAATTCGATAGCAACCACAGACGACAAGAAAATCCGCTGCGGATGGGTTGGGAATAAGCCACATTTTATCCCGTACCACGATAAAGAATGGGGGATACCTGTTCATGATGACCACCGCCATTTTGAAATGCTCATTTTGGAAGGCGCACAGGCTGGCCTCTCCTGGTCCACCATCTTGCTTCGCAGAGAAGGCTATCGCAAAGCCTTTGCGAAATTTGATCCCGTCAAGGTCGCTCGCTTTGATGCTCGCAAACAAGCTGCTCTTCTTCAAGACAGCAGCATTATTCGCAATCGTCTCAAAATTCAATCAGCCATTACCAACGCACAGGCTTTTCTCAAGGTGCAAGAAGAATTTGGATCTTTTGACGCTTATATTTGGCAGTTTGTAGGTGGAACACCAAAAATCAACTATTGGAAAAACCTGTCTCAAGTCCCGACGACGACGGGAGAAAGTGATGCCCTCTCTCGAGACCTCAAAAAACGTGGCTTTCGTTTTGTGGGCAGCACGGTTATCTATGCCCATATGCAAGCTGCCGGGCTCGTCAATGATCACACCACTGATTGCTTTCGACATCCCAACAATTCCACATCACCACGAACCGCCAGGAGAAAAACAACAAAAATCCGGAGCATCCATCTTCAGCGGGTCTATGATCCCCCATCCAGAAAAGATGGTTATCGGATTCTTGTTGATCGGCTTTGGCCACGAGGCATTTCAAAGGAAACGGCTCGCATCGATCTTTGGTTGCGGGAAGTAGCACCATCAACAAAATTACGTCAATGGTTTAATCATGATGCTAGTCGATGGAAAGAATTTCAGCAACGTTATGCTACAGAACTTGAACAACACCCAGAGGCTATCAAAAAACTCAGAAGCCTTGGCCGAACACATCGTCTGACGCTTCTTTACGGCTCCAAGAACCAAGAGATGAACAATGCGGTAGCCTTACGAACGTACTTGCAACGAACCACCACATGAATCAATGAAACCAGTGATTCAGGAAGACAAAACCGGATGCGGATTAGCCAGCGTCGCGACCATAGCAGGCGTCACCTATACACAGATCAAAAAGATCGCCCGCCAAGAAGGAATCGAGGTATATGACTCACAACTCTGGTCAGAGATAACATACGTTCGTCGACTCCTGACACACTACGGCATCAAAACTTCTCGGAATCAATCACCCTTTATCTCATGGGAGAAACTGCCTCCACTGGCCCTACTGGCTATCAAATGGCATCAAGAACAAGGGAAACCATGCTGGCATTGGACAGTATTCCATCGAAGTTCAAACGGCCCAGTCGTCTTGGATCCAAAGCGAGAACTCCGCACGAATACACGCACAGATTTTGGCCGAATGAAACCCAAATGGTTTCTCAAAGTCATATCAGCAAGCCACGATTGACGAAAACATGAATGCGTTGATGAGCATTGGCGGGATCACCTTTAGCATAGTCTTCCTTACTCAAAATATTTCACAGCACCCCAACCCCACAGTTACTGCGTGGAGTCAAGAATCGGGCGCAACAAGCTCCCCGGTTACCAACGAGTCGGTGGAAAAGGGACTTCGCAAGAATCGTGAAACACTACGGGCACTACCAGAATTCCAGACAAACGATGCACACACTCACCTTAGACTGGGAGAAATACTGAGCCAACAAGGAGACCCTAATGGAGCCATTGAAGAATATAAAACTGTCATCACACTAGACCCCGCATTCGCAGAAGCCTATCGCGAACTCGGAGCTGTCTACATCGACAAGCATGACTGGAGGAAGGCCGAGCAAGCCTTACGAAGAAGTGTAGAACTCAATCACCAAGATCACCAGGCCTTGTATTGGCTAGGACGCTCACTGATCGCACAAGACGACTTTGAGCAGGCTCGACAAGCGCTCAAAAATGCTGTTCAACTAGACCCAACGCAAACAGAAGCCTATTCAGATCTTGCCCTGGCATTTATGGCGGAAGGATACAGCCAAAAGGCGCAAATGGCTTTAGAGGAGGCCATTAGCAAACAACCGGATTTTGCAGAAGCTCATGATCGACTTGAACGAGTTCACGCCGCCGCCGATGATGATGCGGAACGACTGATTCAATCAGCCCGACAAATTCTTGAAACCTTGTTTCGCCGGGAATAAAATCCTTCAACTTCGCAAAGAACTCGGCATGAAGGCTTTCTATTAAAAGGAGGAAAGCATACTCCGGATTGTTTAACTCGATACGGTCAAACAAATACAACTGAAGATTCTTACACTGGGAGTGTTGAATAATGAAGATATCAAAAGCCATACCTCGCCATTGAGCTGTTGGCGTTCAACAACGTCGGGGCTGTTCAAAAAAGTCCGTCCAGCAAGGCCACAGCCATTTTTTCGCGCGGAGCGTACTGGTACTACGCGAGCACGGAAAAATGGCGAGAACGCCGCTGGCGGTTTTTTTTCAACAGACCCACACTACCCCTTAACACACACCACTTGCCGTAACATGTGAACAATCTCCACTAGATCCTGTTGGGCTTGCATGACCGCATCGATCAACTTATAGGCTCCAGGAGTTTCATCGAGGACATCTTTATCTTTTCGGCATTCCACTCCCTGCGTGGCCTGTTCATGGTCGGCAATCGAAAATCGGCGTTTCGCGGCTCCCCTGGACATCGCCCGACCTGCCCCATGGCTACAACTATGAAAACTCTCAGGATGACCCTTGCCTCGGACAATATACGAACGGGCACCCATGCTCCCCGGAATAATTCCCATATCACCGATTTGTGCCCGCACCGCTCCCTTACGCGTCACCCACACCTCTTGTCCATAATGTGACTCAACCGCCACATAATTATGATGGCAATTCACCACCTCGTGAGTTGTATCAAACGGCGGAACCTCGCCAGATTCACGAAGAGCTTGCACCAAATTCTCCATCATAAGCCGACGATTCGTCATGGCAAAGTCCTGTGCCCATTGCACCGCCTCCACATAATCGTCAAACGACTCCGTGCCTTCTTTCAAATAGGATAAATTTACATCTGGCAAATTCCGCATCCATTTCCGCATATCACGTTTCGCCAACTCAATAAAGTACGACCCAATGCGATTCCCCACGCCCCGCGACCCACTATGCAACATGAACCACACCGCATCCTGAGCATCCAGACAGACTTCGATAAAATGATTTCCAGTGCCTAAAGTTCCAAGATGATTCACGTCATTTCCACGATTCAACCTGGGATGTTTTGACAGAATTAACTGATAGATAGGCTGCAATCGTCCCCATTCCTTCAGATGGTGTTGAGGGATATGCCCCCACGCCCCGCGATCATGCCTCTGCCCATTATTGGTTCTGCCATGCGGAACAGCCCGCTCGATCGTGGTTCGAATCCCACGCAACGAATCAGGCAGATGCTTCGCATTGAGCGTGGTTTGCACAGCCATCATGCCACACCCAATATCAACCCCCACCGCTGCGGGAATAATGGCATGTTTCGTCGGAATCACGCTCCCAATCGTGGCGCCCATTCCCCAATGCACATCAGGCATAGCCGCAACCCATTTGTAGACAATCGGCAAAGAGGCAACATTGTGCAACTGTTGTTCTGCCTCCGGCTCTAAGGGCACCCCCTTTACCCAGGCCTTAATCGGCACACCCTGCTTCGGTTTAATGAGTTGATAGGACTGTTCAGCCATAAGTAGATAGCCTGCTACTGTCAGCTAGTGGACAGACGGTCTTTGAAGGTCAATTCGGCAATGGCAGATTTATCCAGTTCTCCTTTGCCGGATTCAACAAGCCGTTGATATTGTTCCCAAGTGATTTTCGCCAGTGGGAGAGTAAGCCCGACAGATTCTGCCAGGGCATAGGCTATTCTAGAATCTTTCGCAGCATGTGCCGCTGAGAAATAGCATTCATGATCGCGATTCTGCATATCAGCACCATCCGTTTCTAACACACGAGAAGCCGCGCCTGTTTGGCTAAACACCTCCTGTAACATTGCTAGATCTAATCCAAGTGCAGCCCCCAGCCCCAAACCTTCTGCGAGTCCAGCCGTATTGATATTCATCACCATATTCACCAGAGCCTTCACTCGCGCAGCTTGCCCGGCTTCGCCGACATAGCGAAGCTTGGCACTCAACGTTTCTAAAATCGGCCTCGCTCGTTCAAAACTCTCCTGTTTACCGCCGCACATCAAATACAATGAGCCTTCCCGTGCTTGCGGGATACTGCTGGCCATACAGGCTTCAAGGGATTGACCACCCTGCTGTTCGACTAAAGCTTCCACATCAATATGCACATCAGGCGATACCGTCGCACAGTTCACAAATAGGCGTCCTTTTGCCTGCGCCAACAAACTCTCGGAGCCATCAGCAGCAAATATGTTCCGCATCGACGCATCATCAGTCACCACCGTAAAAATCATCGTCGCCAATTCCGCAACGCGAGCCGGCGTTTGAGCGCACTCAGCTTCGACCTCCTTGGCAAACAATTCTGCTGAATTCGTATCAACGTCATAGACAGCCGCGACAATAGCCCCAACATCTTTCAACCGGCGAGCCATATTGGCTCCCATGCGGCCCACCCCTACAAATCCAATCCGTTCCATTGGCTGTCCCATTTCTTATCCTTTCACCTCCTCAAACCACACGAATAAAACAGGAGAACTTAACAATTCCTCCTTGAATCCACACATTACATCTACCAAACATCTACAAACCAAGTATAGATGCCTTCGAGACACTCGATGATAAGCATACTTCGCCTTCTCAATTAGAGATTTCTTGGATTATGAACATTTCCCCTTGTTCTAAAATCAACATACCCATCAGAATTCTCTCGTTATTCAGGAATATTCCTATTTTCCCTGTACTTTCATGTGTCGCTTGGCTATCCTTTTACATCCTCACAAAAACGCCCAGAAACATTTTTGCAACCACTTTCGCATTGTAAGGAGCAATGATGACGACAACATTGATAAGAATCTTTATGGGAATGTCTTTGAGTCTCGCATTATCAACTGGGATAAGCTCAGGTGCAGAACAAGTAGAAGTCGGAAAGTTTGTGAAGGCACGTATTGAAATCGGAGAGATGATGATGAATTATTTTTCCGGCGGACGATCGTATGGCAGCGGAGGAGGGCGCCCTTCTCCAGAAGCCATGCAGGAAATGGGGAAGGACATCAACTCGAAGCTGAGCAACTTATTAGCTACGCATGATTTAACGATCGAGGAGTATCGTGAACGAAGTCCAGAAGTCTTTGCCGATGAAGCTGCCGTGCAGACATATCTGAGTGAACATCCAGATCTCAAGGAACGATATGAAGCCCTCCCGTTAGACCGAATGGGCCGTGGCGGCAGCACCGGCAGAGGATACTGATTTTTCTTATTGTGCCCACTACATACCTCACCTACCTTTATCAATATCACTCACTAAACAACCGAATAGTAACACATGCCTTACCAACCCATTGAAAATTATGGCCTGATTGGGAATATGCGGACGACCGCATTGATTGGCATGAATGGGTCAATCGATTGGCTGTGTTTTCCGCATTTCGATTCGCCAAGTGTGTTTGCTTCCATTTTGGACGACAAGAAAGGCGGAACCTTTTCCATTGCCCCAACCCCCAACCACGTCAAATCCAAACAATATTATTGGCCAGACACGAATGTCTTAGTCACCCGATTTCATACGACCGACGGCGTTGGTCGCGTGATCGATTTTATGCCAGTTGGCAAAGATGCTGCCGATTGCACGCAACATGGCATTGTGCGGCGCGTTCAAACCATTCGTGGAACGATGACGTTTAAATTGGAATGCCACCCGGCTTTCAATTATGGCCGGGATACACATACCATCGCTATCAATGCCCAAGGGGGCATCTTTGAATCCCCAAATCTGTCACTTCGATTGGGAGCAACCATCGCCTTGCAACAAGAAGGCGACGCCCTTGTCGCTGAATTCACGCTGGAAGAGGGAGAAAGTGCGGATGTTTGCATTCAAGGGATAGAGCCTGAGGAATCTTCCCCTGCCTTTTGCCCCGAATACTATGCCAAAGAACTCTTCACGCAAACTGTCGTGTATTGGCGATCCTGGTTAGCCAAATGTACCTACTCCGGCCGCTGGCGTGAAATGGTTCATCGCTCGGCCTTAGTTCTGAAACTCCTCACCTTTAAACCAACAGGCGCCATCGTGGCGGCACCCACCTGCAGTCTTCCGGAGGACATTGGCGGCGAACGCAATTGGGATTACCGCTATACGTGGATTCGGGATGCGGCTTTTACGCTCTATGGCCTCCTTCGTATTGGATTTACCGACGAAGCTTCGGAATTCATGAATTGGCTGGAAGCTCGTTGCCATGAACTCGCACCAGATGGTTCCCTCCAAATCATGTACGGCATTGATGGTCGACATACGCTGACAGAAGAGACCCTTGAGCACCTGGAAGGCTATCGTGGCTCATCCCCTGTCCGTATTGGCAATGGAGCCTATGATCAATTGCAGCTGGACATTTACGGCGAGTTGCTTGATTCGGTTTATCTCTACAATAAATATGGCACACCCATATCCTATGACCTCTGGAAGCACCTGCGGCGTCTCATCAATTGGGTATGTGATAATTGGCAACGCCCGGACGAAGGCGTCTGGGAAGTGCGCGGAGGTCAACAACATTTCGTCTACTCAAAGCTCATGTGCTGGGTTGCAGTTGACCGGGGTATCCGCTTGGCCGACAAGCGTTCCTTTCCCGCAGACCGAGACCGCTGGCTCAAAGTGCGAGATGCCATTTATGAAGAAATTATGGAAAAAGGGTGGGATGCAGATCGGCAAGCCTTTATCCAACGATACGGAAGCGACACACTAGACGCCGCCAATCTGATGATGTCATTAGTCTTTTTTGTCTCCCCAACTGATCCGCGTATGCTGAAGACACTAGATGCTACCATCAAAGCGCCAGAAAAGGGTGGCTTAGTGTCGAACGGACTCGTCTATCGCTACAACATCGCCGAATCCGCCGATGGCCTCAGCGGTGAGGAAGGCACCTTTAATATCTGTACGTTTTGGTTAGTGGAAGCCCTCACTCGCGCCGGCCAAACTGATCGCAGCAAGTTAGAAGCCGCCCGGCTCCTCTTTGAACAAATGTTAGGCTATGCGAATCATCTCGGCCTCTATGCAGAAGAAACCGGGCATCATGGCGAAGCTCTCGGAAATTTCCCTCAAGCCTTTACACATCTCGCGCTCATCAGCGCTGCCTTCAATCTCGACCGCGCTCTTGGAAAATAATTCCTCCCCTTTGTAAGGGGCTTGAACCCGAAGAGGGTTCAAGCAGGTGGAGTAGAGGAACAGCTCTATCCCCCTACCATTGCCCTACCCGCTTCTAAAGCCATTTAGCGGCTGCGACTTCTACCTCCCCTAACCCCTCCATATAAAAGAGGGGAATGCGTCAAAGACTCAGTTCCTTAAATTCCCCAGGAAAAAACCGCATACACAAAAATTTCAGGCATTTATTAGGGAAACTCGACGTCTTCTGATTTTCATTCCGATTTGCTTTTTCTCATAACCTAACCGTAGGATTCCAATATCTATTTTCTAAACGTTCAAAAGAATTAGATTGTTCATAATATTCTTAAACACAGAACCACAGATCCATGTTCACTTTATTCGGACTGGCTTTTGTTTTAGGGCTACGACATGCACTTGAGGCGGATCATGCCGCAGCGGTCGCGTCACTCTCCACTCAAAACCGATCCGTATTTCAGTCGATGAAGCAAGGGATAGTCTGGGGATGTGGGCATACGGTCACCCTCTTCCTGTTTGGGTCAATCGTTCTCATTCTTGGTATCGTGATCCCTGAGCAATTCGCAGAGGCCTTGGAATGTGCCGTCGGATTTATGCTGGTAGGACTAGGGATCGATGTCTTCCGACGCATGAGAAACGAACGCATCCATTTTCATCTCCACCAACATGCAGGTGCCACGCCTCACTTTCATGCCCATACGCATGCGCCAAACATGCCCCATACAGAAGCTGCCCATCAGCATGCTCACCCTCAGGGGTTTCCCTACCGGGCCTTCATTGTGGGCCTCATGCATGGCATGGCCGGATCGGCCGCGCTCATCCTCCTTACCCTCAACACCACCATGTCCACATCGACAGCCATCGGCTACATTCTCATTTTCGGGTTAGGCTCTATTCTTGGTATGGGAGCTCTGTCGGTCGTCATTGCCATTCCACTCTGGTACTCCGCCCGCTCCCTCACATGGATCCATCATAGCCTTCAAGCTGCCGTCGGAGTCAGCACCATCATCCTCGGCGGATACGTCATCACCCAACATTCCAGTTGGTTCATCTAAAACTTCACCTCGCATGTCCTTCTAAGCCAACACCTATCTTGCTACACTAAAAGAAATCGAACACTCGAATTGCGAATTTGAATTGAGATAATGGCCCCTCTTTGTATTGCTACACGATACCAGGAGTTTTCTTTTGAAATACTAAGACGGCGCTTTCTAATTCTGGCGGGACCACTAAATTACTTAACTCCGTATCAATGGTATAGTCAAAATTTCCCTGCTTGGCATAATCCCCCCAGTTCCCACTAGCAAAATGATACCGGCTACCAATCACCACATAGAGCTGTACGCTCTTCGTAGAAAAGACGCTCCGCTCGAAATGATTCGCCGGCGGCGGCCAGGAACAGATAACGACCTGAGGTTGATACTGTTGTAGGGCCTGTTTCGCCTCCACGTGCTGAACATCATCTGGATACTCAATGGCATGTTGCCAACTTTGATTATCCGTGGCCGTGACATTGACGCCTTCGTCAGCGAGAAAACGCGAAAGCGTACCATCTCCCGCCGCAATCTCGAGACAGGATTGCTGTCCAATCACACCAGCGAGTGCCATTATGAGTTCCCGAGTATAAAAACAATAGATCCCTTTTTTTTGGACGAGGGGCATTAAAAGACGTTTTTGAGAGTTTAAGCGCCACCAAAAACGAAACCAGCGTAATGAAACGGGTTTACGAATGAGGTCCTGGTGGAAGAGCAATTTCTGCATCACAGAGCCATTCAGCCAATTGAATCGTGCAGAACCTGTCGACACCCCCGTTGCAGCTGAAAAGAGACATTTGTCGACTGCCAAAAGAGACATCCGGCTTCGAATCAAACACGGAAGGGCAGCTTGCAAAGTTTTGAGATTGTTCCTGTTTTTACGTAGTCTATCCTCCCAGGTTTTCTCCAATGACTTCGCTTCGTTGACAAACCCCTTTAACATCTGCACCCCGCCACTTTCCAGCGACGAAACGAGCTTCTGCCCAACCTGCTCCCATTCAGTAGGATAACGCTCCATAAGCTCGTGCAAAAGCGGATTCGCATTCAGCCAAAGAAATTCTTCCTTCAACGAAGAAACATCAGAAGGATGCGGTCTTCCTACTTTTTTCACGTGCGTGTCTTTACTTGAATATGCGTAAAAAAATGCTGCTGAGCACCTGCTCTGGAAGCCAATCAACTAGTCACATTTTATCATTGACCTCTCTTAAGCCCAGAAGCAGATCTGAGAGTAATTCTGTTATGGTATGGATGAACTGGGCACACACCACAAGTGATGTCATGCCAGAAAAGAAAGAAGAATTTTTGGCAAGAAGCTAAGTACCTCTGTCCTGAAAACACACAGAGCTTTTCAAGATCTGGACAGAATCTCGAAAAGCTCTGTTCAAAAATATGAAGCTAAGACCGTTACGCTTGATGCATATGTTGGCTTAGGAAGTTTTCAACGCCTACCTGCTTAATCGTTTCAATTTGTGTTTCAATCCAATCGATATGTTCCTCTTCGCTCGTAACAATCCCTTCCAATTTTGCTCGAGTATTGAAATCTCCGACTTTTACGCAATGCTCGATGGCGTCGGTTAAGAGTTTCACGGCATCCTGTTCTAATTTCAGATCGGACTTAAACTGTTCCGGCACGGTTTCGCCAATCTTGAGGGTACCCAGCCGTTGCAAGTTTGGGAACCCATCTAAAAAAAGGATATGTTCAATAATTTGTTCTGCATGCTTCATTTCATCTATCGCATGCTTGCGAATTTCGTCATGCAGCAACGTATACCCCCAGTTGCCGCACATTTCTGCATGCAGAAAATATTGATTGATGGCAGTTAACTCGTTCGTCAAGACCTTATTCAGAAAATCGACGACACCCTTTTTGGCTTTCATGAAATCCTCCTTGCGTGATTAATGTATCAATCTATTCCGTTTATATATTCTTATCAGCTTTACCCATATGACATTTCATTCACTTCATCAACTTTCTTCGGATATGTTATCGGTCTTTTCTAAAGCAGGTCAAATGTTTTATGTAAGTGAAAATTACTAAAATTGAATCTCCTTCTCAAAATCGTCTATCTACACTTTCAAGATTTAAAACAAGAATCACTCCTACCACCGACACCTATCAAGTGATCTTCACAGCCGTCCCACTGATACTCACCATCAACATACTTCCAGTTTCTCCCATCACTTCATAATCCAGGTCGATCCCAACAATCGCATTGGCTCCGACTTCTAGGGCTTCTTCTTCGATTTCCCGAAACGCCACTTCTCGTGCGCGAGCCAATTCTTTTTCATAGGCACCTGATCGGCCACCGACGACGTCCCGAATCTTGGCAAAAAAGTCACGAAAAAAATTACTGCCAAGAACGGCTTCCCCGGTGACTACGCCTAGATATTCTAGAATACGATGTCCTTCAATGTTGTGGGTTGTTGTGACAATCATATTCACCTCCTTCTTGTATATCATTAAGTCATGACGGATATAGCTGTGGACGGTCAGGAAGAATCTACCTCCCCTAGCCCCTCCTTACCAAGGAAAGGGGATTTTTGAAAACATAGTCCAATATTTTTCCTGCGCTACATTCAACAAAACGTTTTATAATTAGTAAGTTCAATAGTACGTATATTTTCTTGGGCACCATTCTTACCCCCCAAGTTTAGTATGCCTCTTTTTTTCCTCTACCATGCTCAGGGAATGAGCAAATTGCTAAACTAGCGGATTGGATTGAATGAGAGAGTTACATCGCCTATTTATCCACATCTTTATACCCATTTTCTCGGGAGAACGTTCGACTCTGATCAAGGATATCTGTATCGTAGATTAATCTTGTTGATGAGGGAATATTCATTTCAAAAACATCGTGTCTGACGGATTCCCAAGACCATTTGACTTCATCGTATCTGCTCACTAAAATTTTTCCAAGGACTTTGTCTGTGCCTTCTGAATTCGTTCATCTCCATCTTCACACCCAATATAGCCTCTTAGATGGGGCCAACCAACTTAACCCGCTCTTTCAACAAGTAAAAGCGTATGGAATGCCCGCCGTGGCCATGACTGACCACGGCAATCTATTTGGCGCCATAGATTTTTACCAAAAAGCTCAACATCACGGAGTCAAGCCTATTATTGGCTGCGAAGCATACATGGCTCCCGGCAGCCGCGCACAAAAATCTGGACACCTTGCCCATAACGAGTACTATCATTTAATTCTGCTCGCGACGAATCAAGTTGGCTATCACAACCTCATGAAACTTTCCAGCCGGGCCTATCTGGAAGGGTTCTACTATAAGCCGCGTATGGATAAAGAATTGTTACAAGAACATCATGAAGGCCTGATTGCCCTTTCCGGATGTTTAAGTGGAGAAGTGCCTCAACTCATCGAGCAACATGACCTGGAGGGGGCCATGCGGGCCGCCGATGAATTTCGCTCAATCTTCGGCAAGGATCATTATTATTTAGAAGTGCAGGCCAATGGACTCGAGCAACAACAGATTGCCAATCGCGGCCTGATGGAGATTCATAAAAAACTCGGCATTCCATTGGTCGGCACCAATGACTGCCATTATCTCACCAAACGCGACGCCCGTCCCCATGAAGTCATGTTGTGTTTGCAAACGGGAAAAACCCTCAAAGATCCCAATCGGATGAAATTTGATACCGATCAATTATATGTGAAGTCGATGCAAGAAATGGTTGCCGAGTTTGCCGAGTTTCCTCGCGCCGTGTTGCACACCACACAAGTGGCCGAACAATGCAACCTTTCCCTTGAATTTGGCACCACCTATCTTCCCGACTATCATGTGCCCGACGGCCAAACGCACAATTCTTACCTTCAACATCTCTCGGAAGAAGGTCTGCGGGAGCGCTTACGCGAACGCCCGACCTCCATCCCGTGGGAAGCCTACCAACATCGTCTACAAACCGAATTGTCGGTGTTAAACACCATGGGCTATGCCGGATACTTCCTCGTAGTCTGGGACATTATCAATTTTGCACGTTCACGAAACATCCCTGTCGGCCCAGGGCGCGGGTCCGCCGCCGGAAGCCTGGTAGCCTATGCTCTTCGCATCACTGACTTAGATCCGCTTACCTATAACTTGCTCTTCGAGCGGTTCTTGAATCCCGAACGAGTCACCATGCCGGATATTGATATGGATTTCTGTATGGACCGTCGAGGAGAAGTCATCAATTACGTTATTGAAAAATATGGCGAAGAGCACGTCTGCCAAATTATTACGTTCGGGACTCTTGGAGCCAAAGCCGCTATTCGCGATGTGGGCCGCGTGATGGATTTCCCCTATGCCGAGGTCGACAAAGTAGCCAAGCTGGTTCCCACACAACTCAATATCACGCTGAAGGACGCCCTCAAGCAGGAACCTCGGCTTCAGGAATTGGTCGATCAAGAAGCGGGGATGAAAGAGCTCATGGACACGGCGATGGCGTTGGAAGGCTTAGCCCGGCATGCCTCAACCCATGCCGCCGGAGTGGTCATTTCACAAAAACCCCTCATGGAGCATGTTCCCTTATATAAGACGAGCAATGATGAAGTCGTCACACAGTACACCATGACCGATCTGGAGAAAGTCGGCTTAGTAAAGTTTGATTTCCTGGGCCTCAAAACGCTGACAATGATCCACGATGCCGTCCGGCTTGTCCATGCCTCACAATCTATGGACAACCAATTAGACATTCACAATGTTCCACTCAATGACCCGGACACCTATGCTCTGCTCAGTTCCGGAAAAACCACCGGCATTTTTCAGTTGGAAAGTTCGGGCATGCGTAATTTGCTGGTAAAGATTAAACCCGAAACATTTGAAGACCTCATTGCGATTCTAGCCCTCTATCGGCCCGGCCCACTGGAAAGCGGCATGGTCGACGACTTCATCAAACGCAAACGAGATCCTTCCCAGATCGTGTACGAGCCCCCTGAAGTAGAACCCATCCTCCAAGAAACCTATGGCGTCATTGTCTATCAAGAACAGGTCATGGCCATCACCAACCAACTGGCCGGATTTTCCTTAGGCCAAGCCGACTTGCTGCGCCGGGCCATGGGCAAGAAGAAACATGACGAAATGGCCAAGCAAAAAGCCTTGTTCATTTCAGGCTGTAAAGAAAAAAACCTATCCGAAAAACTCGCCGAAAAAATATTTGATCAAATGGCCTTTTTTGCAGGATACGGATTCAATAAGTCTCACTCCGCTGCGTATGCGCTGGTCACCTATCAAACCGCGTATCTGAAAGCACGTTATCCCACAGAATTCATGGCAGCCCTTCTCACGTCAGAAATGGGCAACACTGACAAAATGGTCGGCTATTTCACGGAATGCCGCGAACTCGGCTTAAAAATCTTACCCCCAGACGCCAATCAGAGCTTAAAAAACTTTAGTGTTGTGCCAGAAGGCATACGTTTTGGCATGGCGGCCATTAAAAATGTTGGCGAAAGCGCCGTTGATATAATCCTGGAAGCCCGTGAGCAGGAAGGAAATTTTTCCTCCTTCGTGGACTTTTGTTGCCGGCTTGATTCCCAAAAGGTCAACAAACGTGTACTGGAAGGACTCATTAAAGTTGGCGCCTTCGATTCCATGGGCACTTCTCGCGCTGGTTTATTTGACGTCTTAGACCAAACCCTGGAACATGCCTCAACGGTTCAGCGCAATAAACGTGAAGGCCAAACCAGCCTTTTTGATCTTCCGGCAGAAGAGACTTCGAAGGAATCAACTGAAAGTTTTGGTTTTGCGATTCCACAAAAACCCGAATGGTCCCAAAATCAATTACTCCAGTATGAACGCGAACTGACCGGGTTTTACATTACCGACCATCCTCTCAATCGGCATCGCATGGCTATTGCCCATTTTTCGACTTGCTCCACACAAGGTCTTCGAGACATCAAGGAAGAACGGGAGATCAAACTTTGCGGCGTCATTTCCAGCATCAAAGTGACTACCACAAAGAAAGGGAACCGGATGGCGTACGCGCAATTAGAAGACCTTCAGGGTACGGTGGAAGCCATTATTTTTCCCGAAACCTTTAAAAACCATGAATCTATGCTTGCACCAGATTCCGTTATTCGCCTGACCGGAACAGTAGATATAATGGATAACGGTGCTAGAATAAAGGCCACACGGATTGAACTGTTACCACAATTAGAATCGGAAACCGTGCAGCACGTCACGCTCAAAATTCAAGAAGAAGACGTCCTGCCCCATAATCTGGTAGACTTGAAACAGATCTTTGAACGATATCCAGGGCCAACGCCCATTACCTTAGCGTTTCATTTGCAATCAAACGTCACAGCGAACCTCCCCCAATTACCCAATGTCGGCATTTCTCCAACACCGGAATTTTTAGAAGAAGTGGAACATCTTTTGGGAGCATCCACCGTCGCCTTCCACTAATCCTCTTGGCCAAGGAGCCTGCCCGTGCGTGAATATTTAGATTTCGAAAAACCGCTTAAAGATCTCGAAAGCCGCATTGCCAAATTGGTGAAGTCGAAATCCAAGAAAAATTCCGTGCAGGAGGCCATTGAGAAAAGCAGCAAACAGTTAGCCAAAATGGAGGAAGAGCTGTTTGCCAATCTCTCTCCCTGGCAGCTAAGCCAGATTGCCCGGCACCCACAACGCCCCTCTATCTCTGATTATCTGGAACAGTTCACAGAAAACCTTATCGAACTCCATGGGGATCGTCTGTATGGCGAAGATCGGGCGATTATGGGAGGATTTGCGACCTGGAAAGACCGGTCTATCATGGTAATTGGCCATGAAAAAGGAAAATCCCTTAAAGAGCGCATGCGTCGAAATTTCGGGATGGCCAAACCTGAAGGCTATCGAAAAGCCTTACGTCTCATGAAACTTGCCGAAAAATTTCAGCGTCCTATTCTGACCTTCATCGATACACCGGGGGCTTATCCAGGAGTCGACGCTGAGCAACGGGGACAAGCCGAAGCCATTGCCCGCAATTTATTAGAAATGGTCAAGCTGCAAGTACCGATTATTGCTGTGGTTACGGGAGAAGGTGGCAGCGGTGGCGCCTTAGCCTTAGGCGTAGCAGACCGAGTGCTGATGTTAGAACATTCAATCTATTCTGTTATTTCGCCGGAAGGCTGTGCCGCGATTTTATGGGGTGATGGCGCCAAGGCCTCAACGGCAGCCTCGGCCTTGCAAATGACTGCGCCTGAGTTGCTTAAACTTAATATCATTGATGATATCATTCCTGAGCCTCTTGGCGGAGCTCATCGCAATATATCACTGACCGCAAAGCATATTTCGACAACACTCGACTCACATTTTCTGGAACTTCAAAAGCTCCAGCTTCCAACGTTATTAAAACAGCGGGAAGAAAAATTTAGGCATTTAGGAGCCTTCATTTCCTTAGAAAGCGGCGCCAAGCAGGTCAAAACTGCTAATTCCTGAACAACCACAACTTCAACATGTCATTTCACAAAAAAATGGCAACAGAAAAAATCATTTCAACGATTAAAGGACCCTTCCCCAAGATAGGACGATGACTTCCTGGCTCATTCTCCGGTTATTTTTTTAACCCTGACAACCGAAAAAAAGAAGTAGGTGTGCTCTAGCAACGTTCTATGTTCGATAGAACAAGACCGTGTGCATCATTGCAAGGAAAAGATTCAGAAACTTAAGAGGAAGGAGAGGACGAGGAAGAAGACTCTACATCGTCAGGAGGTGGATAGAGTTTATGAATACGTTCCACTAATGGGACCACCTCAGGAGTCGATTCTCGAGAAGGCTCGCTCGGCGCATGCTCCCAAGTTAATTCCAAGAACCCATGTTCCTCAAATGTTTGTCGAATGCTGCTGACTAAGGCTTCTAACAAGACCTCATCGCCTAACATAAGATTCAACACCCGTTCTTCTTTCTTAACCGGTGCCGGTCCTTCATGCAACAACGCCCAGCAACGATTAAACACCGTCTCTCTCACTGACTGCGGAGCATTTATGGAATCCAGGTCCGATGTACACAATGCCGCCACCGTCAACACAAACTGGAGATCCGGCAATTCGGATCGCTGAAGATCTAACCGTTGCATAACCCTATCGTACCCCTGAAGCAAGAATTCTGACAAGTCTTATGCAGCCAGATCTGGAACAAGAAGCTTTAGCAAAATTAGTTGAACGAATTGGCTCTGCCCATGCCGGCAAACGACTAGAAACACAAGCCCATTATTCCGCGCTCTTATTGGGTGGCCATCATATCCATGTACACATGGAAGAGTTCCCGGCCGTTGCCTGGCTGCTCAAAACAACATTAAAAGCCACAGGTCTCTGGCCCATCGCCGTTAGAAACTCCACGAACTATCGAATCGTTGAACATGATGTTCCTCTTTCCCACCTCCCTGACGCCTTTGATGGGTTTCGTATCTTGCATCTCTCAGACCTGCATATTGAAGGCATGATTGATAAAGGACAGGCTCTCCAAGCGTTACTCGCAACCTTACAGTACGATCTATGCGTACTGACCGGCGACTTCCGATTCAAAACCTATGGGTCCTATGACAAAACCGTAACGCTCATGAAGGAATTGGTCAGCACGATTCAAGCTCCTTTCGGAGTCACAGGCATTCTAGGCAATCATGATTGGCTGGAAATGACTCCAGGGCTTGAAGCTGCAGGCATTCGCATGTTGCTGAATGAAACGCAGGCCATCGAAAAAGGCTCAGATGCCATTTGGCTACTAGGGCTTGATGATATGCATTACTACGAAACCGGTGATCTGGACAAAGCAGTCAGTGCTGCACCAACAGACGTTGTCCGCATTCTCCTGGTCCATTCTCCAGAAATTATCCCCGAAGCCTTCGCGGCAGGCATGGACCTCTATCTCTGTGGCCATTCGCACGGTGGACAGATCTGCCTTCCTGGTGGCAAACCCATCATCACCCATTGCCGTTGCGCCCGATCCTATAAGGCTGGCCCCTGGCAGCACAAAACCATGCGCGGCTATACCTCACGCGGTGTTGGCACCTCCCTCTTCCCCATCCGCCTCTTTTGCCCCCCAGAAATCATCATCCACATCCTTAAGAAAACACCCGCAGACCTAGAGCCAGAAGCAATATCCACTCATATCCCCTTAAAGAAAAAATCATCGTTCAAACTCCATCAAGAATGCCCCGCTCCTACATCATCTTCTTTACCATCATAGCCAGGCGCCTTTTCCTTTCATCATGTGAGGTCTAAGTTCTCACGTCACTGCTCCATACCTTGTAGATGAAACAACGAGATGACTCGTCACGCTGAATTTTTCCGCGTGGTTTAAGAAGTCTTAAGTTCTGAGAATGAGAGCAGATTTGTCTACTAGCCAACAAGCCAGGGATAGGCATAGATGGATAAGCCAAACCAACCGCTGGATATAAGCATAGCTCCAACGCCTACAGGCAGGCATTGCGCTATACTTAGTCCTGGTTCTAAGACAGACTGTTTGGGATTTTGAGGATTGTACGCCACGCTCACGGTACTCCCTTCTGGATAATGCGCAGCGGTCAAGAGAGCTTGCGACTCCGACTCTAGATCATTGCCAAAGCAGCGCTGATCATTGGAGTATTCTTTTTCATTCACAACATACTGATAGATTACATTGGCAAAAAATGAATGCTGTTTTCCTAAGCTGATGGATCCTCCGGCACCGTGACAATCAATCGTCGTGTGACAAACTGTTCCTTGTGTGGCCGCCCAGGACCGACTAGCCCATGCGAGTCGAATATGGACCCAAGCCTTCATGATCACAGCTAGCCCCAATCCAACTAGAACTGCAAATCCCACGATCATCATTGTCATAGCCATGACTCCTTCTCTTAAGGCTGTAGCAAGCCTGGAGGGGTTCCGACAACTGTCCTGTTTTATAGTATCGTGAGATTGCATGACTTCCTTTACACGTACATAACACCTCACACGTTTTGAGGAGAGGAACCAACACGAACCAGTACGAATACGCAGGAACGCCTGAAAGAGGCGAACTAGTCAGCGGGAGGGGAAGCCGTCAAAAATGCCACCACAACTAAGGTACCGTTATATGCGCTATGTAAGGCAATGCTGGGGGCCAGACATCCTGTACGAATTCGTATTAAGACCGTCAGTCCACCTATAAGCGCCACCGCTGCTAAGGCCGGCCAGTATTCCAACACTTTGGGCATGTGCACGACAATGAAGAGAGCAGTGGTGACCATTCCACCTAGTAGTGGCCCCCAGGATTGCGACAGGCCCGTAAATAAGAAACCACGAAAACACACTTCTTCCACGACCGGAAACAACCCTATAAACATGACGACCCATCCAATTTGTAAGAAAAGCGGAGCGCGCCTCATGGCTTCAAATATGGGTTGGGGGAGATCATCT
The DNA here is from genome assembly GCA_965223295.1 of Nitrospirales bacterium. Taxonomy (GTDB): domain Bacteria; phylum Nitrospirota; class Nitrospiria; order Nitrospirales; family UBA8639; genus Nitrospira_E. The sequence goes on from CBDCWC010000002.1 coordinate 1,434,354, forward strand.
GGAGGGATAAACCCATACTCGGTCAGCACAAAAAATCCCAGGCCTAAACCCACTCCACACATCACAAATAGGAGTAAAGACCAACTGGGATAGGACTTTCCAAGAAACTGCCAAAACCAGTCCATGTCCATAGATGGCTTAGCGCGACTGGCTGCAACCTGCCAGGACACCATGGCAGCGGCAATCGTGCCGAGAAACAAGGACAGAGGAAGAATCCAGATTTGGTCGACATCCGATATCCCATTCACCCCCGTGGACAGCCCCGCATTCAACCCCACAATGATTTGCACCATGGAAATTCCCACGGCCTGAGTGAGATAAAAACACACAACAACTACAAACGCGGACCAGGCTCCCCACGAAGGGGCTTGATCAATAGTTTGTTGGGTATCAGCGTCAGGAGAAGAAAGGACCGAAGAAGCCATACCTTACTGTCGGGTCCTGACTCAATTTCTTGATGACTGGGTGTAGATTGCAGAGGCGAGTATTAAGGAGAGAGGGAGAATACCAGCGCATCCAGAGCCTTGAGATTAGGGAACACTGTAATCCCTAGTTCAGAAAAAATCGTGGCATGCAGTTGAGCACATTGACCTCCAACACCCACCGGAGCCACCGGAACGATCCGGGTGGCCAGTTCCTGCGAGAAGGTTCTTACTTCAGGGACTGTGCGCTGATTGGTCAGAGAAAGCAGAACATAACGCGGCTTGATTTGCTGGCAATATTTTTCAAGGTCTACCGTCGACAAATTTGCACCCAGATAATCAACCGAACAGCCTCGCGCAGAACAGAGATACGCCACGGTCATCGCTGAAATTTCATGCCATTCATCCGCAGGACAAGCTACGACTAACTTGATCTTTGCCTTGCCATTTCGGAATTGATTCATCGCAGAAAAAATTTTTTGCTTCACGTGATTGGAGGCAAAATGCTCTTGTCCCGTGCTTAACACACCATCGTGCCATAACTCACCTACCTTCTCCTGTAGAGGCAAGACAAACCTTAGAAGAGCCTCCTCGAAAGGAATCACCGCCAACGCTCCATTCAGCTGTCGTTCAAACCCAGCCATATCGTTGGCCTGAAGAGCTTGCGTCAGTTCTAACACCAGGCCCTCGGACGGGGGCGTTTCTTGTGGGACATTCAAAACAGCCCGGTGTGCCCGCACAAGTAATTCCTCACGCCCAATATCTGCTAATTCTCCAATAGCTACCCCTTGATCAACTTGGGATTTCAAATATCGAAACAATTGGACATCTTCATCTGAATACAACCGGTACCGATTGGCACTCCGAGTCGGATTGACGAGTCCATATCTCCGTTCCCACGCTCGAATCACATGCGTACTGAGGCCTGTAAGCTTTGAGAATCGATGAATTCTGTATGTCTGCATTAGGTGAATATACCAATATGTATAATATTTATCAAAACATTTATCAATAAACTATTGACAAACATTATACATATAGATATAACAACAAACAGACATTAGACAAACATAATACAAAAAATAAACTGCTCAAGAACTTGTCGATAGAAAGGCCTTTTATGGAACTAAAAGATTCACCTACTGCCCTCTTCTCCCCCAGCCTTTCTCGTGATCTTCAGAATGGCTCTTCGATGAATTGCTCTCGATGTCGAGGCTGCCTTGTTGCCACCTTCTGCGTCTCACCCGATGAAGGGATTGCAGATTTTCAGAGTTCTATTTGGAGGTGTCTGCAATGTGGCGATCTTCTTGATCAAACGATCTTAGAAAACCGCCGTCGTTCGAAAACTTATCAACTCACTCACCATTAAAAAGGAGAACGTTTATCATGATGAATTCCACTAACCTTCAGCTTCGACCGTCATCCTCGGAAAAACTTCGGTATCACACCCTCATGCACAGTGTCCTTTTTACATCTGTCGCACTCACGGCTTTTCCGGCCTTCAGCCAGACTCCAGAAAACATGGTGCTCGTGCCCAAAGGCGAATTCACCATGGGAAGTAAGGAACATAAGGACGAGAAACCCCACAACGTCGTGCTGGAAGGGTACTACATCGACAAATATGAAGTATCCAATGCTGACTACAAAGGCTTCATGAAAGCCACCGCTCATGCAGCCCCGGCTTACTGGGACGATCCTCGATTAAATGGCGCCACACAACCAGTGGTCGGAGTCAACTGGTACGACGCCAACAGTTATTGTGAATGGAAAGGCAAACGCTTACCCACGGAAGCGGAGTGGGAACGTGCAGCCAAAGGACCAGAAGGCCACGGGCACTATCCCTGGGGCCATGAACTCGATGATACCAAAGCGAACTATGGCCAAAATGTCGGCAAGACCACTCCGGTTGACTCCTACCCTGCAGGAGTAAGCGGCTACGGAACTTATAACATGTCGGGCAATGTGTTTGAGTGGGTGTCAGACTGGTATAACCCGGCCTATTTCGAGTCAAGCCCCGCTTTGAATCCTCAAGGACCTGCCACAGGAGTCAACTTTGCAAATCAGGGTCCGGTCAAAGTCTTGAAAGGCGGCTCCTGGCTCGCGCCTGCCAGCTCCCTTCATAGCAGTCATCGCTTCTGGAACCAGCCCGAGAACAATTCCTATGGAGTTGGATTAGGATTCCGCTGCGCGAAGTCGGCGTCAACAGGGAATGCTCAAATCACACACTATGACCTCATGCATGCCTTGATCAGCATGGGTGACGAGAAATGGGCCGAAGCTCTGGAATCGATCGACCGGGCCCTCAAGTCCGATCCCAAAAACTCGGAGTACCAACAGACCAAGAAATTGATTATGGATCAAATGAAGAAATAGCCAAATTGCACTTCACGATATTTGTGACAAACTCTTACCTTAAAGGAGTGCTGATCATGAAGTTCTCTTATTATCCACCGAGGATCTCCTACCCCTCCCCCACCTCAGGCCTGCGTACAGTAGGCCTGAGGCAGACCTCTCTGAGATTTATCATCTTACTCATCTCCTCGATTTGGCTCACGATAGGAATGGCTCAGGCACAGACAGCGGTCCCCGAAGGAATGGCTTACATTCCGCCTGGCCCCGCCGAAATGGGGATCGACCGTAAACCAATCTCCTCGAACAACAAAAAGACGACAGCGAATCCCTATCAACGCCGAATGAGCAAGGCCTGGTCTAAGCAAGCCTTTCACGATGAAGGTCCTGCTCACTGGGTTTTTCTAGATGGCTACTTCATTGATAAACATGAAACATCAAACCAACAATATGCGAAGTTCATGAAAGCCACTAGACATCCTGGCCCCGCTTATTGGGATGATCCACGACTGAACAAACCCAATCAACCAGTCGTGGGCGTGAATTGGTTTGATGCTAAGGCCTATTGTGAATACAAAAATAAACGTTTACCCACTGAAGCGGAGTGGGAGCGTGCAGCCCGCGGCCCTCAAGCCTTCAGATATCCCTGGGGAAATGAACTGGATCCAGCTAAGGCCAACTACGGCAAGAATCATGAAGCGCCACTTCCAGTCGATTCACTACCAGAAGGAGCCAGTCCTTATGGACTCCATCATATGGCAGGAAATGTTTTTGAATGGGTTCAGGATTGGTATGACCCCAATTTCTATCAGAAAACCCCTCATCCTGCTAACACGAAAGGACCTCTCAAGCCCATTTGGATCGGAGGCACAGGCACCTATGTAGACCGGCTCACCGTGGGCGCCAAACGTGTCATTCGTGGGGGATCGTGGATTGCTGCCGAATCAAGCATCACCACCACTCATCGTTTTTGGAATCATCCTTCCAACAACAGCTATGGTGTTGGTCTGGGCTTTCGATGTGCCCTCACCGCCGACGATTCAATGAGTGATGCACTCCGTGTTGCGACAATTGATGCCATGAAACAGATGGGCATCGAAGAGTGGGAAAAAGCTCAACAGTCCTTGGACAAAGCCCTAAGCCTCGATCCTCATAACGAGGAGCTTTATCAGATGCAGGCTATCATTAAATCAAAATTGTGAGAAGTGCGGGCATGAATCATCAAAAACCACAAAATAAGTTCCATGACTTAATGTTCCCCACACTTTCCATAATCTGCCTTCTTCTGAACCCGGCGGCCGGAATCGCCTCTTCCCCAGTCACCGCTGGAGGTGAGATTGCGATTGACGAAGCTACTGAATTCATCCGGCAGGCAGCTGACGCGACTGAGCAAGCCTGGGAAGAGTTTCACACTTCTGCCATCGAAGGCACACTGGCCTCTCCTCTGGTGCAAGTGACAATAGAGCGTCAGCTCCATGAAGCCCGAGGTTTGCTCATGGAAGCTCGGAAAGCAAAGCGATCTCAAGACTATCAATCGGTGAAACACATCACAAAGCAGGTCCAAGAACTGACCCAACACATCATTCTGGCGAGTAGAAAGAGAAAACAATGAAACAGTTGATCACTTTAATAGTTCTAGTCAGTATTTGGTTCTCCATTCCATCAGCTTTTGGTGAAGAACCGTCGCTGATGGAAAAAGATCCCGTGGAAATGGTGACCATTCTTGCAGGGACATTCATTCGAGGAAGTGCTCCAGGTGAGGGCCGGTTAGACGAACAGCCCCGAAGCAAAATTTTTGTCGACGCCTTTGCTATAGATAAATATGAAGTCAGTAATGCCCGTTACCTGTCGTTTGTTCAGGAGACTCTTCACAAGCCGCCCTTCAATGTGTATGGAGAAGGACCCTTGTCTTCTGAGGAAGGCATCGATGACCTTCCCATCGTTCAAGTCACCTGGCATGATGCCGTCGACTATTGCTTTTGGGCAGGCAAACGTCTTCCTACAGAAGCCGAATGGGAAAAGGCCGCACGCGGGACAGATCAACGTCGATATCCGTGGGGGGATGAGCCCCCAAACACGAAACGAGCCAGATTTGATGGAGAGTGGCAGGATAAAAATACATTACTCCCAGTCAAGCGTTTGCCAGAAGGGCAATCATCATCGGGCGTCTATCAACTAGCCGGCAATGCCCGAGAATGGACTCAAGACTGGTACAACGCGGAGTACTACTCCACCGCTCCAGATAAAAACCCTGCAGGTCCAGAGACTGGGATTTTAAAAGTCATACGGGGAGGTTCGTGGCGAAGTTTCGATAGTGACTTGCGAGTCACATCCCGCGGAAAAGGTGGGTTTGCCTTAAAAACCCATGGCATCGGATTCCGATGTGCTCGTGATGTGGACATGGGCAAAGAGGTATCAACTCCAGCAGGAAAATAAAGAGAGAGATCGACATGTCCAGCTATACCTATACCTTGCGCAATGTCTTGCAATATTCTCCCATTGTGATGATTGTTCTCATGCTCAATACTTCTATCCTTCGAGCAGAGCAAGGCCCAGATACTGGGCTCCCCTACCAAATCGTAGCCGACTACATTCATTCCATCATCGAAGCTGATCGCACGCTATACACCACCCACGTAGTTGACCGCTTGCAAGAAACCGGCACAGCTCTTGCTTCAGAAAGGTGGCAGAACCAGAATACCTTACCGTTACCAGCTCAAATGCTTCTCCTCTCAGGTGAACGAGTCAAAAAAACAGGGAGTGGGTTGCATTACAGACTGGCCAGCCTCTGGCCCATCTATAAGAAGAATGGACCCGCGAATGATTTTGAAAGAAATGCTCTGGAAGCCGTACAGACGTCTCCGCATAAACCTTATACCGGTGTATTCACACAGAACGGACAAACATCATACATCGCGGTTTATGCAGATTTAGCGGTTTCAAAATCCTGTGTAAATTGTCATAACACTCATCTTCTGAGTCAGAAGCGAGATCATGCACTCGGAGATGTCATGGGCGCCATTATCATCTCGTTCCCGGTTGCACAATCTCCCAAGACTGGAAAAATAAGACCTGAGTAGGATCCTATAGGACTTACTTCATGAATGAACAAATCACTAAGCAACGAAGCGAGATGATTCCCCAGAATTTGGTTATCGTAATGTTCTGCATCTTTTTGGGACTGGAGGTATTCTCTATAAGACTCGCCTGGCCCTATGAAGCCATCCCTGAATTCACCGGTGGTGATTTAAGCGGAACAGTCAAAGTGCAGGGAACAATTCCTCATCCCAAGCGTTTTAACCTTGTCCTTTTTCCCGATCCATATTATTGCGGAAGAGTCTCAGACGGTACCGGCTGGCGAATCACTCCCATGCCAGCTCTTGGCCAACAACAAGAACTGCCTGGAGCTGTCGTCTTCCTAGAACATATTGAACGTGGAAAGGCACGTCCTCATTCAGGCTCTGTCATCCAAACCAAAAATTGCATCTTTTTGCCCTACACCAACGCCACTCAAATTGGACAAACTCTGCAATTTGAAAACTGGGACCCTATCCAGCATAAGCTTGAAGTATTCGTCACTTCAGATGACGGGGCACAAGCCATTCACAGAGACGACCTCCAGCCTCATCTCGACAATAGAAAAAGCGATTATCTTTCAGCCGATCCCTCTGGTTCTCTCCAAGCCGGCCCCCCCATTCGATTTACAGTCAAGAGGTCAGGCATCCTGGTGTTCCGGTGCCAACTTCATGACTACATGGAAGGGTGGAGTCTTGTCTTGACCCATCCCTATTTTTCGATCACCGGAGAACAGGGGAACTTTCAGCTCACCGACATTCCACCTGGCAGCTACAATCTGACTGTGTGGCACCCTCTGGGCGAGCAAAAAACGACAGTGAAGATCGAGGATAACCAGAACCATCACATGGAGGTTCTTCTCACGCCGAAATCACCCTCCACTTATGAAGATGAGAGAAAAGAGAGCCCATTCGGCATTGATTTAGTGGGGGATGCGACAATCCTTCCAACTGTAGAACATCAAACATGGAATCAGGTCCGTTAAGACTGCATAGGAACCAGCTCATGAACATCATCATCGCAGGAGGAACAGGATTTATTGGTCGACACCTCTCGCGCCATTTGGTGCAACATGGTCACTCCGTGACACTATTATCCAGGCATCCAGATGAGCATAGCTTTAGTGATTTGCAGAATATCCGCATTCTAGAATGGGATGGCCAAACCCAAGGAGGGTGGGCTACCGCTTGCGAAGGTGCAGAGGCCATCATTAATTTATCAGGCTCTCCCATTGCTGATGCTCGCTGGACTGAAGCACGGAAAGAACAGCTTCTGATGAGCCGTTTGCATTCGACTCGTGCTCTGATGAAAGCCATCTCGAGCTGGAAAGAAAAACCTCACACGTATATTTCAGCCTCAGGCATAGGGTTCTATGGCGACCGTGGAAAGGAAATCGTTCATGAATCTTCAGGACCTGGAACAGGCTTTCTCTCCACTTTTTGTGAAGCTTGGGAAAATGCCGCCTGGGAAGGAGAAGCCTTGGGGCTTCGAGTGGTTCCTGTTCGAATTGGCATGGTCTTAGGAACAGATGGTGGAGCACTGTCAAAAATGTCAGCCCCCTTCCGCATGTTTCTTGGTGGACTAATTTTACCTGGAACCCAATATGTGTCATGGATCCACCATGAAGATCTCAGCCAACTGATACTGTGGCTTCTCTTAGAACGATCCATCAACGGCCCCATTAATGGGGTGGCACCTCAACCCGTCACCATGAAGGAATTTTGTGCATTGTTGGGAAAGGCGATGAACCGCCCCTCCTGGTTTCCCGTTCCCGGCTTCATCTTACAGATTCTGTTAGGAGAACTAGCCAGCATGTTGACGACAGGCCAACGTGTGGTTCCTCAACGGGCCTTAGAGAAAGGCTTCACGTTCACATATCCCGACCTGTGGGCAGCACTCCACTCACTTTTTCCTGCTGACTCTCACCTAAAAGGAGACTAGCTATGCGATCCCGTCAACAGGTGTCCCCGTGTCAATCAAAGTCGTATGCTCTCTACTCGGTCCATGTAAAAGTCTTAGTTATTCTGTTCGCGTTTGGGATGTTATTTCTCTACTTTCTCACTCCTACTCATGCTTCGGAACAGCCTCTTCAATTACAAAAAGGGCATGGCCTTCCTCAAGCGACAGTGATTGGACAAGATGGACAGGCCATTTCTCTGGAAAGCTTGAAGGGGCAGGTGACACTGATCAGCGTGGTCCCTCAGCTCAATACGCCAGTCTGTGATGAGCAAACGCATCGGTTCAGCGAGCAAAATGATGGCCTGGATCAACTCATCTCATTTGTGACAATGAGCACAAACTCGCATCAGGATCAGATGAATTTTGCGCACAAAGCACACATCCAAAATATGCGATTCCTATCCGACGCGCCTGAGTTTGAATTTGGCCGAACCACAGGCTTACTCCTACAGGATATCGACATCTTACATCGGGCCGTCATTGTATTAGACGAACAAGCTATTATTCGATATGTTGAAATTGTGCCTATGAGCCAACTACCCAATTTCGAACAAGCCTATCAAGTGGTTCGCTCGTTGATCCCGCGAACCTCTTAAGGAGCAAGCCCATGATCGAACACATCCTCATTTTTCTGAACCTCTTAGCGATGGCCGTCCTAGTGGGAAAAATCATTTTCCTTTCTTTTGTCACCGCTCCGGTCCTAGCCCGGACCTTAGATGACGATGCATTTTCCCGAGTCGTACGTAGCCTGTTTCCTCCTTACTACGGACTTGGAATGCTCAGTGCTTCGGTAGGGTGGATAAGTAGCATTGCGTTAGGGCTCCTGGACGATTTTGAATCGCTGATGCTCATTCCAGCCACCCTCTGGTTAGGCATCTTGGCTATTGAGTATTATTGCCGGACTCCACTGATCACTGAACTCAACGCTCTGAGTAATGAATTAAAAGTGAAACAAGATAAAGGCCTCAACACTCCTCTCTTACGAAAGAAAAGAGATGGCCTGCATCGTCTCTCAGTTCAATTGAATTCCCTGGTTTTAGTCATGGGCCTGTGCTTGATTGGTCTGTCCGGCATCTCGTTATAACTCATCGAAGGAGGCATACCTATGCACATATTCACGTCATCAAGTTTTCATCATGTTAAATTTTTGACAGTTTTCATCCTAATCTGTGGACTTCTTAGCTTCGTTACCACAACTGGATCGTCCTATGAATCACCAACAGGCATGACTCCACCCATGAATAATCCCCATGCGCCTCATCCCGGTCCCAACACTCCACCGGCCTCAGGTATCGTGGGCATTGCCCTACACATCACCGCCACGAAAGTTGGTGACCCTGCCCGTCTCATTATTCGAGCGGTTCATCCAGCGGGGCCAGCCGGAGGAGCCGGTGTGACTCACGGAGAAGAAGTGGTTTCCGTAGAAGGAGAACCAGTCAGTGGGAAAACGTATCAAGAAGCCGTCAGTATGATTCGTGGTGAAGTGGGAAGCAGCGTCACACTTGACCTGCAGGGTCCGCAGGGCGAGCGTACGCTGAGCATCATGCGGATGAACGAAGCAACACTCATGGAGCAAACACCCCAAACCATGTAAATACCGTTGAATGACCATCTGAAACTATCTTGACTATGACGTCCTCCTCACCATCCATTGTGCTCTTTCAGGCTGACTTACGCCTCGCAGATAACCCAGCCTTATCTGCCGCTGTTAAGCGTGGAGAACCACTCCTGTGTCTGTATATTTGGGACCCAGAGGCCACAGGATATGCGATGCCTGGTGCAGCAAGCCGCTGGTGGCTTCACTACTCGCTTGAAAGTTTGTCTCGCAACCTCGATGCCGCCGGCAGTAAACTCTTCATCTCCGTAGGGAACACTCTTGGCGTATTGTCCAGACTCCTGACAACCTTTACTCAAGCACACATATTTTGGAATCGATCATGTGAGCCAACGATTCGGCATTCGGAGACGCAACTCCTAAAGCTTTTAACGTCAAAGCAGGTTCAGAGTTCCTCCTTTTATGGGAACCACCTGACAGACCCCTCTAAGATTCGCACTCAGGCTCAGAAGCCCTATCGAGTCTTCACACCATTTTGGAAACAACTCCAATCAAGCCTTACACTTCCTCCTACACTTCCGACGTGTAAGAAGCTCCCCCCGCCTCCAACGACCGCGTTCACATTCGACTCGCTGGAGAGCTTGCGCTTACTCCCCAGAATTGACTGGGCAAGAGGAATTCGTGAAACCTGGAAACCTGGGGAAACTGGTGCGGGGTCAGCCCTCAAGAAATTTCTTCGCGACCCTGTGAGCACGTATTCAACTGATCGAGATCGACCAGACCTTCCTCATACCTCACAACTCTCCCCGCATCTTCGATTCGGAGAAATCAGTCCGAGGCAAATTTGGCATACCGTTCGAGGAGCAAAACGCCAAAACCACAGCATCGAAGAGCGGAAAAGTCATGAGGCGTACTTACGGCAAATTGTCTGGCGGGAATTTGCGAATCATCTGCTCTACCATTTTCCCAATACCATAGACGAACCCATGAATGGCGAATACAGGCATTTCCCATGGCAAGAGCAATCTAAATTTCTTCGTCAATGGCAAAAAGGCCTGACCGGCTACCCTATCGTGGATGCCGGCATGCGAGAACTATGGCAGACAGGCTGGATGCATAACCGAGTCCGTATGATCACTGGATCTTTTTTAACAAAAGATCTCCTGATCCCATGGCAAAAAGGCGCCATATGGTTCTGGGACACGCTTGTGGATGCTGATTTGGCGAACAACACGTTAGGTTGGCAATGGGTGGCTGGCTGCGGAGCCGACGCCTCGCCATTTTTTCGAATATTTAATCCCGTGACGCAGGGCATCAAGTTTGACCCGGATGGCCAATATGTCAAACGATGGATCCCAGAACTTTCAGGACTACACGCACCCTGGATCCACAAACCATGGGAAGCTCCACCTCTTCTCTTGGCTGAAGCGGAGGTAACCCTTGGAGAGACATATCCCTGGCCGATTGTGGACCACCAAGTAGCCCGCAAACAGGCGCTCGAGAGTTATCATACATGGTCAGTTGAAAAAAGCCGCCAGCAGCGTTCTCGCCAGTTTTCCATGCTCACGTAGGACCAGTACGCTCCGCGCGCAAAATTGCTGCGGCCTTGCTGGACGGACCTTTTTGAACTGACCCAAAGCTGTTGATTGCCAATAGCTTCCTGGCGAACTATGACCTTTGATATCTTCATCATTCAACGCTCTCAAAGCTTAAAGAATACTCCGCGCACTGTTAAGCATTCCGTACATGAGGCCGAATGAAACATTCTGAAAACACGCGCACCCTGACCTCTCCTCAACGGCCTGAGCCTCACAAGACGGGACGATATTCCACAACGTCAGCTAGACCACCTGACATCCCTAAGCCTCGAATCGGGATCTCTCAATGTTTATTAGGTAAAGAAGTCCGTTACGACGGCGGCCATAAACGCGATGTGTTTATTACTGAAGTCTTAGCACCTTTTGTAGAGTGGATTTCTGTCTGCCCCGAAGTCGAAGCAGGACTAGGAATCCCCCGGGAGGCCATGCGTTTAGTTGGCAACCCCGACGCTCCTAAGCTTCTGACATCCCATTCCAAGATTGATCTCACAGCCACACTGACAACGTTCAGTCAAAAGCGAGCACTCGAACTACGCGCCAACGATTTAGACGGATATATCTTCAAGAAGAATTCCCCAAGTTGCGGCATTCATCGAGTCAAAATTTTCACCAAGAACGGGCATCCCTCCCATCAGGGCGTCGGCATATTCTCAGGAACGATTCAAGAATCTATGCCCTTGCTCCCCCTCGAAGAGGAAGGGCGGCTTCATGATACGCTTCTTCGAGAAAATTTTGTCGAGCGGATCTTCTCCTATCGACGATGGAAGACACAGGTCCAACACACACGCCTGAGCCGGGGAAGCATTGTCAATTTTCATACGCGACATAAATATTTATTGCTCACTCACAGCCGTGCTCATTATCACGAACTCGGCCAGCTTGTTGCCAAGGCCGGTCAATTCACTCCCACGGAATTAGCCAAAGCCTACGGTGTGCGCTTTATGGAAGGACTAAAAGTCAAAGCCACCGTCAAGAAACATGTCAACGTCCTTCAACATTTAGCGGGGCATCTGAAGAAACAAATCACGGCAGTCGAACGGGCGGAGTTACAAGAAACGATTACCGATTATCATTGCCAGCGTATTCCTCTAGCTGTTCCATTGATGCTCATTAAACATTATGTGCGGCTACTAGACATTCCTTATTTAGTTGACCAAGTCTATCTCAATCCACATCCTAAAGAATTAATCCTGCGAAACCATGTCTAGTACGCCCAACACCAGTATAGAGAACACGGGCTATCGCATTAAAGCGGTAGCCTCAACCACAGGTCTCAGCACCCATGTGATTCGCAAGTGGGAAGAACGCTACCATCTTGTACAACCTCATCGAAGCAACAATGGCTACCGCGTGTTTTCCGAAGAAGACATCCAACTCCTTCTCTTCATCAAAACCAAACTGGCAGCGGGAGCATCTATTGGTCAGCTGGCTCGGACCGGCCCGGCCAAACTGCGTCAAGCCATGCAACAGACACCACTGGATCTTTCGCCGATTCCTACACCTTATCGGAAAGACGCCAAACTTCTTCTTGAGGCAGCGCGGCACCAACATCTTGATGGCATCAAGAAGAAGCTCGAACATTGGATCCTGTCGATGGGATTGCAGGAGGCTATGATGAAACTGATCTTTCCTATTCTCAAACTTATTGGCGATCAATGGCACCAAGGAGGTATTTCTATATCCGGTGAACATAGAGTCAGCCAGCTCGTCAGGCAACATTTACTCTCAGCGATCCGCCAAAACCTGCCATCAAACAACCCTCGTGCGGTCGTGGCCTGCGTCCCCGGTGACTACCATGAAATTGCTCCATTGACCGCGACGATGTTCCTACAAAACTTGGGATGGCAAGGCACTTATCTTGGACCAAATGTATCCTTTGAAGTCCTACAGATGGCCTTGCGTCGTAAACAGACTCCACTTATGATTCTATCTTGTATAATCGAACCGGATACAGAGACCTTTTATTCCTGGTTACAAGAGATTATTCAACATCTCGTCCCGCACACGACTGTAGCCCTCGGAGGAGCTGGCTTGTTATCGTATAAAACACTCTTGAAACAGTATTCCATTTCTTATCTGCGGACCATCCAAGATCTCACAATGTTTTCTCGGAACAATCATTCCGTCCTAACATCAGATGTTCGGTTCCTTCAATCTTCATGCGGCTAAGGAGTCTGTCTTATGTCAGAACGTAAAAAAGGTATTATTCTTGTTGGCCATGGCGGCATTCCTAAAGATTATCCAGCCGACCTGGTGAGTAAACTCAAACGACTGGAAGCACAGCGCCGGGCAGCCAAGCAACCGATGTCAGCAGAAGAATTGGCATTGGATACCAAAATCAGAACCTGGCCTCGCACCCCGGAATCAGACCCGTACCAGGCAGGACTCGAAGCCCTGGGAAATCAGATGAAACCTCTGATTAATGGCGCGTTATTTTCGTTGGCCTACAATGAGTTTTGCGGACCAACATTACAGGAAGCGGTAAAAAGTCTCATTAAACAAGGCGCAGAATCTATTACCGTCGTATCGACCATGTTCACACCTGGAGGATCCCATTCGGAATATGAGATTCCCGAAGAAATGGAGGAACTCCGCCACGAACATCCGAATGTTCAGTTGCAATATGCTTGGCCATATGACCTGAGCCAAGTCTCGAAAATGCTTGTCGAACATATTGCACAATTTACATAGAAAAATATTTCAGCAAATCTTGATCTGGACATCAGTAAAGTTAATCCAGACATACGTACATTTTCCATGGCCGCACAACGAGCTAAAAAACCAGCGAGCAGATCCCGACATCCAATCACCAAGCCGAAACTGGATTACCTGCACCATGTGGCCATTCCTGTACCAGATATTGCCAAAGCTTTGGAATGGTATACTTCTCGATTCAACTGCCAGGTTTTCTACCTGGACGAAACCTGGGCCTTATTGGAATTTGCCAACGCAAAGTTAGCACTTGTTCTTCCTCATGAACACCCTGCACATTTTGCCCTGAGTCGTCCGGATGCCAACAAATTTGGCGATCTCACTACTCACCGAGACGGACTGAAATCCGTGTATCTGAGGGATGCTTTCGGCAATTCGATTGAGATCATCGAAGAAGCCTGAAAAACCCTACCTCTACCAGCTCCATGATTGAGAGTATTGAGGATCGAGAGTTTGACCGGATTGTGGAACAGGCAGCCAGCCCAGTGTTGGTGGAATTCTGGCAGCCAGGCTGTGGCCATTGCCAAGCTCTACTTCAAGAACTAGAACTGGTGCAAGCTGAAGTTGGAGATCGCCTGACTATCTATACGATGAATGTGCAGGAAAATTTTCTAATCCCAAGGGAGCTAGAAATTCAGTCACTTCCAACCTTGGCATTGTATGTCGGCGGCCAATTTAGAACGTTTATTGGCGGCATCGGAAAGAAGCAGAACCTTCTTCAGCAACTCACACAATGGCTTCCCTCTTCCCCTACGACCCCTCCTTCATAACCTGCTGCTTGGAACTTGCGAAGTATCAAAAATACGTGAAAAAGTCACGACTTCTCCACAGTCTCACAAATTTCTATTAACTTGATGAATTTCCTCAACCCTATCTTAGTGAGGACCACCAATTTTTCTGGCTACTGACCAGGAACCTAAGTCTGTTTCGGTCGGCTTTATCAGGATTCCTTTTCTTCCACTCAGGAAACTTTTTACTTTGGCAGACGCGTACCCCATCCCACTGCATAACAGGCGGAATAGATGGTTTGGATAACGCAAGACCATTTTGGCGAAGTACCAAAGGATTTTGGGGCGCCGATAAAATGACCTCAACACTTCTTGATAGTAACGGTCTAGCTCCTCGATGGACATCCCTTCCGGAGCCCAGACGAAATTCATGCCGTTCATTTTTTCCCAATGATCATCTCGAATGTTCGTTCCATAAAGATCGCGATACACTGGTGACCCAGGATAGGGTGTAAATTTTGTCAAATTCATGATCTCCATCGGAATCCGACGAATGAAATCCTTGGTCATTTGAATCGTTTCAAGTGTCTCTCCGGGGTATCCCAGCATGAAGAGACCCTTTGTCCTGATCTTCGCTTCCGCCGTCCAGGTGACAGCCTGAGTCGACTTGGCCACCCGAGCCTGTTTGTCCATTTTTTTGAGCAATTCATCCGATCCCGTCTCTAGACCAAAACTTATTTCCCAACAGCCAGCAGCTTTCATGAGTTTAAGAAGATCGGGCTTCACGGTATCCACCCTGGCTGCGCAAGTCCAGGTCATCTTGAGACCATTTTGGATGATGAGATTGCACAGTTCCGTCACACGAAGACGACTGGCAAGGAAAAGATCGTCCACAAACATGACATGCCGAACACCATACGTATTCTGAAGATGATGCATCATGTCAAACACGACCCTAGGAGAGTAGGCTCGCACCTGGGCACCAAACGTCGATGTGTCACAGAATTTACAGTGAAATGGGCACCCGCGCGAAGCCGCGATCGTCGCAACTGGTCCTTGAGGGAATTCGAAAATGGCTGGCCAATAGGCATTAGGAAAATTCGGCAAGAGGTCCCAAGCCGGGAACGGCAATTCATCAAGATCTTTAGCAATAGGCAAAGCCGATGTACGAACGACTTGCTCGCTGTCGCGGTAAAGAAGGCTCGGCACCGAGGCCAAGTTGGCGCCGTCTTCCAGAGCATTCAACAGCTGAGTTAACGGTTGTTCCCCTTCCCCCACAACCGCAACGTCAAACTCCGGAAATCGGTGCATCGTTTCCGGCCCCATGGACGAAATATGGGGGCCTCCAATAATGATTGTCGTCTGCGGAATCTTCTTTTTGATTTTCCTGGCAATGCCCGCGGCACCCCAGACACCCACGGTGAATAAGGTTATCCCCACATAGTCTGGCTTTTCGTCGAGTACTTTTTGAGCAACCTGATCCTCAGTCAGATTAAAGATATCGCTTTCTATAATTGACGGTTGATATCCACTGAGACGCACTTCTGCTGCAAGATGCAGCAGACCAAGGGACGGGGACTTATTGGTAATATGCCGGAGAAAGTCGTATCCGGGCGCAATCCGTTCATACGGCGGATTGATAAAGATGATCTGTTTCGACATTGTGGACTCCCTTCCTCCAGACGACGATGGCGTCTTTTGTTCTTGGGTCCTCTCGAAATTTTAGAAAATTGTCATCTGTACTCAGGGAAAATGCGAACTGTAGAATCAAATTGTGACATCATTACATAAAAGAGTCAAAATTCTTCTATTTTTTCGTGGACTTATCTATCTTATTCTGACGAAATCCGGACTTTCATTCATCCTCATGCAATACAAATAGCTTTCAGAGATGAAACATTTTCACCGCATTCAAGAATTTTTGACTCAATGCCCCCTCTCATCTTTTTTATGTAGAACGTTGCCTTGGCAAGCTACAGCTTTTACAATTTCACGCAATAGATACATGACTCATTTTGCATAATTGTCACTCTTGGAGGTTGAGAAATGATTACTCGAACACAATATGCTCTAGCACTAAAGACTCTGGGGATAATGTCGGTATTCTTTTTTGGCTTGAGCATCAGCTCTAGTCCTTCATGGTTTCACGAAGAAGTCTCGGCAACAGAAACCCCACAACTAATTGCCACCAATTCTTCTGATTCTCCAACGGCAACGACTTCCTCAAACCTCTATGACTTTACAATGAATGACATTGATGGCAATCCTCTTCCCCTGAGCCAATTTAAAGGAAAAGTCATCATGGTCGTTAACACGGCCAGTTTTTGCGGGAACACCCCTCAGTACGAAGACCTTCAAACGCTATACGAACAGTATCGCGATCAAGGCTTTACTGTCCTCGCCTTCCCTGCCAATGACTTTGGCAAACAAGAACCAGGAAATAACAAGGAAATTGCGGAATTCTGTTACACCAAATATTCTTTGGAATTCCCGTTATTCAGCAAAATTACAGTCCTCGGTGATCAGAAACATCCTCTGTATCGCTACCTCACAGAAGAGACTCCTTTTCAAGGAGAAATCACCTGGAATTTCCAAAAGTTTCTGGTTAATCGAACAGGTCAAGTCATTGCACGATATGAACCAGGGCAAAAACCTCTCACACCTCAAATTGTGGGAGATATTGAAAAAGCCTTACAAGCCTCGTAGATAGCCTGCCCTTTCCTGCAGGTAGCCCCCTCAGAAGCTAACAGGCTCACCTCTACCCGTTTAGATCGGGCAGACCCGCTGAGGGGGTGAGACCCAGTTTCACCCCTCTTTTGTTATGCGGCCCCCCATATCATTGCACCCACTACTATTTCCTGAATAATCGGTGATATGTCACCACGAACGTGAGTTCACAGAAAATCTTCTCGGAAAGAAGCCATGAAGTTCTCAGATTTCTGAATGAAATTCCTAGGAAAACTTCTAGACAAGAACTCCCCAATAGCATTTATTTTTACCTACATAAATTCACTATCAATATATTGAACAAATACTGTGACGATAGATGGCCATACTTTTTATCAGGGCTCAGATAGTGCGGGATATCAGAACTCGCAATATTCAATAGTATTGAGCTATACTCTAGGTATCTTTTACTATATTTTTACTGTCATTTTATGATTTCTCTTCCATGAGTCATGTTTTTATCTTTCTTCGGTCATCGGAATTCCCCCAAACGTTTCCCACTCTCTCTTTAGATTAAGCATAGCGTAGGTGAAACACAGTTGGAACACGAGACTATCTGCGAAATACCTGCAAAGGGATAGGCATGAGCAGTAATAGCCAAGGTCAGTATGTATTGAATGGCAAATAGTGTATCCGGTCTTGTTCGCACAAAGTTCCAAACGTGATGAATTCTCAGAACTCATGTAACAATGCGCATGTCGAAAGTTTGAATCATATAAAGGTCAAGGTTAAATACGTATTCGGAGGAAATGTTGTCCAACAGACTGTCTATCCCATACCATATCCTAACGCATAGAAGGCCCTGACATTTTACGAGAGGACGGACCAAACAATCGTTCTTTTGCAGAATTCGAAAATCCCAGAAAATGGATACAAGAGAACCCTTCTTTTGGGCTAGGTGAAAATTCTTACAATGCACTCTCTGTTTGATTTTTAGACGACAGATCTAATCAAAAAAAATACATCATAGAACTTTCAAAAACCACAAAAACTTCAGTATCCTGACGTTGTAACGATTTGATGCTCCTTCTACACTAAGCTGGAACTGAGCAATCATCTGAAATCATGATGGTATGCATTGTGGTATTGGTAACAAGTATTTTCGTCGCAGTGTTATCTGGAGAGAGAACGAGACAAGACCAGGACAACGGAAAGTGATTTGGATTTCTCCATAAGATCATGGTCAGTATCGTGAATAAAGGAATATAAGAGTTATCAATGTATCTTAATTTTTTCCGCTTACAGGCCAAACCCTTTAATCCTACACCAGACCCTGAATTCCTGTATCTTAGTCCAGGGCATAAACAGGCCTTGGGCTCAATCATCTATGGCGTCAAAGCGAAAAAAGGGTTCATTGCGATTACCGGTCAAGTTGGTCTTGGAAAAACCACGATTCTCCGATCCTTTCTTGCTCAAGTCGATCAGACCAATCTTCGTACAATTTATCTGCTCAATCCCAACTTGTCTTTCTCGAGAGTACTCAAGACATTGCTGCAGGAACTCGGACAGGAACCCATCCAGGGGGACGAAGCAGAAGTTGTCGAGCAATTGCACATGGTGCTTATCGAAGAATATCGAAAAGGCAAGACAGTGGTACTCCTCATCGACGAAGCTCAAAATATGCCTGTGACAACGTTAGAGCAACTTCGCATGTTGTCTAACTTAGAGACACCAAAAGACAAACTCATTCAGATTGTATTGTTGGGACAACCGGAATTGGATGCTCTTTTGGATCGGCATGAATTACGCCAAGTACGCCAGCGCATTGCCGTTCAAGCCATGATTCGCCCCCTTTCTAAAGAAGAAAGTCTCCAGTATATTCAGCATCGCTTGGACAGAGCTGGAGGGATGGGAAATAAGTTTTTCACCAACTCGGCTTTAAAGTTAATTGTCCAAGAAGCCAAGGGGATCCCTCGTCGCCTGAATATTCTCTGTGACAATGCTTTGGTGACGGCTTTCGGGTATAAGAAGCCCTCTGTGACGGCCAGTATTGTTAAAGAAGTCATTAGTGATCTGACAGGTCGAGCTTATCACACACCTTTGAGATGGATACCGTTGGCTGCAGGCATTTTGGCACTTATTCTTGCTCTGATCTGGTTCATGCCTCTCACAGATCATGTATCTCCCGACGCCCCTCTTTCATCGTCCGTTAGCCAACTGATAAACCAGGATGAAAAGTCAGATCAAGACTTTTTGAGTGAAGAACACGAAGCAGATGTTTCAGAGCAACAAGATCTTACCTTCATAGAGCAAACACGAAATTTGCTTGTCGAGTCAGTGCCAAAAGTCTTAGAGACATTACAGAAGGTAGCTATTTCCGATCAGAATTCGAATACAATTCCCACTTCCGTCCAACCAGGCGGTAACCCTAACAATCAAGAACAAGCTGTTGATCTCGAACAATCGCCCCTTGTCGTGAAACCTGTACCCCGCGCTGCTTCAAACAAGCCAAGTGATGTGCCAGTTTCTGATGAAACTGTTGCCAGTCAAACCCCTGAAAATCAAGAATCCCATGCTTCAGAACAGAAGGAAGGTAAAATCGAAAATTCCGAAGAACATTTTCTTATAGAGAACATGAAGCTAACACAGGTTGAATCACAATCATCTCCTGTTCTGGTCATTGATACGAATACGGCAGAACGCAACATAAAAAAACTCAGTAAACCCTTAGACCAAGCTTCAATAGATTTGGTGGAAGGCCAGGAACCACACCACAACCAAGAAAGTCTTCCTACAAAAACTGTAACTAAAGAACAAGTGCCAGTACAGATACCGTCACGTGGCAAAAGCAAAATTGGCCTCTCAACCCCTCCCATAACAAGAACTGTGAAAAAGGGGGACACCCTCGCAGGGTTAATAGAAGACGTATATGGATCAGTAGCTCCTTCGACTCTGCGATTGGTGCTTGACCATAATCGTCATATTGTGAATGTCCAACAAATTTATCCTGGGCAAGAGATTTTATTTCCCTCTGCAAGGCTGACAAATTCTCCAAAAGGCCTTATTGATAGTACGCGTGACTTGGTACAAGGCAAGAGTGAAAAGTTGAAAGTTTCAAAAAAAATCTTCTCTGGATCATCCGTCAAAATCAAACCGAATCAGAAAAAAAATAAAGCAAAAAATCTTTCTCCCTTCGCCGTGGCCGTCGTCAAAAAAGGTGACACTCTTGAAAAGTTGACCAGAGTTGTCTACGGATCATCTGATCCAACCTATATTCAACGTGTACTGGATTATAACCCGAAAATTCTGAGTCCTAAGAAAATTTTCCCAGGACAGGATATTGCGTTTCCTAGAATTGTGGAAGAAGTAGACACATCAAGCAATCAAAGCTCATCTGCACGTTCACCTGAATAATTAGCCATCGATGTTGAGAAAGTATCTGTCACCTCATTCATTTTTCTTGCGAAGGATCACTGTATGAGTAAAGTGTATGAGGCACTACAACATGCCTATGCTGATCGGCATGAAGTCAGTAAGACTCTTCCAGTCGAACGTCCACGCTCGCAGCCGATTGTCCTTTCTACGCTACCTCCAGTCAAATTCGATCGGGAGATGTCTCAGCTTCATCAACGCCTGACAAGCCTTCTTCCTGACCCCCAACACGCCATCATTCAATTTCTTAGTTGCCAGGGCCAAGAAGGAGTCTCCATTATCGCTCAAGAATTTGCGAGGGTTTGTGTTGAAAAACATGGGAAGTCTATTTTGCTGGTAGATGGGGACTCTGAGAACATGACCCAACATCATTCTCTCGGCATTACTCCAAAAACATCGTTACAGCAAGTGATGAAAAACGGGGGTGATTTAGACCAGGTCATTACGCCGGTGGTTCATTCCCGTTTGTTTCTCGCACAATTATCTGAAAACGGCACCCACACTCCACAGCATGATTCGACTATCAGCAAAGGGGATTTGTGGGTCCATATACGAAAACAGTTTGACTTGATTATCATTGATACTCCACCGATTGACACATCTGACGAAAGTCTGGAGTTGTGCGCAATGGTTGATGGCGTAGTGATGGTTGTCGAAGCAGAAAAAACTCGTTCTCACGTAGTATCCAACTTAAAGGAACGGATTGTGCACAATGGCGGAAAGTTGCTTGGGGTCGTGTTTAATAAACAACAGCATTACATCCCAAAATGGTTTTATTCAAAACTCTAGTTGTTTAATTTCGGGATGAAGCAACCATGTAAAGGCTCCGATGTTATATGTTTTCGTAACATAAGGCGATAGATAGATTCTCATAAATAAATAGCTGAAGAAGACTCGAATTGGAGAGCTTTGGCTACAAAGGTACTTAAGAAGCATACGATACCGTCATCCTAAATCAATGTGATGAAACCATTGAACTCAGCGTAAGGATAAGAGTTAAAGTTGAGGTTAATCGAAGATGCCTTATGAATTGACGCCAATACAGAAGAAAGAGAGCCAGGGGAACTTCCTGAGTCTTCGAGAAATTCTTACTGTAGTTTTCAAACATAAACGAACAATCATAGTCGTATTTCTTTTGATTACATTTATTTCACTGATTATCCCATTTTTCATGACCCCTATCTATGAAGCAGACTCAAGTCTCCTTGTGAAAATTGGACGAGAGCACATGCTGATGTCTGAAGTAGGTGATGTAACACCACAAATACAAGTTGACATTAAAACTCTCGTTGACCCTGAGGTTGCAATCCTCACCAGTCGAGACCTTATGCAAAGAGTGATCCAAGCCCTCGGAATCAATGTCATCTATCCTGATCTGGCAAACGATCCCCCAGAATCGATGAGTCCCTTAGAAGCCTCCATCCTGCAGTTTCAAGATGATCTGGAAGTAGAGCAACAGGGGGATTCAAATGTCATAATAGTCAAATTCCAACATGAAGTCCCACAAATTTCCGCTAAAGCAGTAAATTTTTTGGGAGACTTTTGGAAAGAACTACATCTAAAGGTCTTCAGCGCCCCCCAAGCCCCTTTCCTTCACGAACAAGCCGAGATGTATCGAACAAGACTCGAGCAATCTGAAACTCGTTTGCAGCAATTTAAACAAGAACATGGAATTTCATCTTTTTCTGAGCAAAAAAGGCTCATTCTTGAACAGCAACAAGCGTTAGATATTAGTCACAAGACTACTCAGAATGAAATTCAGGGGCTCACCACAAAAATTGATTCTATTACAAAACAACTGAAGACCATACCAAAAGAAATTCCTCTTTCAACAGTAAATGACGAGCGGCGCGTAATTGACGACACAAAGAGTGAGTTACTGAGTTTAAAACGGAAAGAACAGGAACTCTCAGCAAGATACCAGGACACAAGCAGAATATTGATTGAGCTGAGAAAAGAAATTGCTCTTATGCAATCTTTCATTTCCGAACAGGAAGAGGAACTCGGAGATACAGTCACCTTAGGCAGAAACCCAGTCTATCAACAACTCGAATTGGAGATGCTAAGCGCAAAGTCTCAACATGCAGCACTACATACTCAGGACGAGGTGCTCACTAAGCAGCTCAAGGAGTTAGATAATCAAATCGGGAACCTTAGCCAACTTCAGAAGGAATTCGATGCCCTAGAACGTAAGGTCACAAATGATCAAGAGAACCTGACTCGGTATATGGAAAAAGTGGAAGCCGCAAAGATTTCTCAGAAAATGGATAAGAAACAAATTGCGAATGTGAGCGTGATTCAAGCCGCATCTGTCCCTGTAAAACCGATTAAACCTAAAAAAGGTCTTATTGCCGGTCTGGGAGTGATTCTTGGGGCATTAGCTAGTATAAGTTTGGCTTTTTTGATGGAAGCCTTGCAATCAAGTTATACAAGACCCGAACAGGTCTCTAACGACCTCGATTTACCAGTTCTCGTATCTATTAGTCATAAGGGCTAAGGAAGTAATTTCTCATCTATTATGAAGATGACGACCCTATATTCGAAACTATCGGAAGAACTGCTGCACTGCCAAACTTCCCCGAGCTATAGATGCTCAGCGAAAACAGTCTTACCTCTGGGATCAGAGAGTTTTCACGATCAACAGAATCATAATTTACTATCTCGCATAGGTCCTATTGAGTGAGCACACAAAGCTTTCAGGGTCCAGAATATGTGTTACTTGTTCAAGCAGTTGAGCATAACTGTGACAGACATCAAGTTACTCATCTTTGTCGATTGACTGGCAGAGACTGGCACTGACGGTTTGCGGAAATGATCCAAGCCTGACCTAAGAAAGTTGTCCTCCCCAATCTGCTCAATTAATTATTGACCGTGGCCCCAACAATCGGACCAGGGCTTCAAACCTTATCTACATTTCTGATTCGGATCGTATGGAAGAATGTGACCGTGCTTATCACTTCTTTTTTGGCTTGTGACCGGCTGAGCAATAAGTGGTAGGCAACTATCCAGCTTGAATGAAGATACGCCTGAGTGGCGTGCCCCCTTTAAACGGTTCCGAGGCCTATGTTACAGGCTAGGGCATATAAAAAAGGAGGGTATCATGGCACGTGTGAAGTACTCGGTTGAACAAATCATTCACAAACTGCGGGAAGCGGAGGTCCTGTTGGGGCAAGGGCAGACCGTCAAAGACATTTGTCGGAAGTGGAATATCACCGATCCCACCTACTATCGGTGGCGGCAGGAATATGGTGGACTGAAACTTGATCAGGCGAAACGACTCAAAGACTTGGAGCGCGAGAATGCCCGCTTGAAGCGAGCCGTGGCAGATCTCACCCTGGATAAATTGATTCTGAAGGAAGCAGCTGAGGGAAACTTCTAAGCCCCACCCGACGCCGCCGAGCCGTTCACACCATTGGGCAACGACTGAGGGTGGCGGAACGGCGGACGTGCCAGGTGCTGGGGCAACCTCGATCGACACAGCGGTATCAGGCTCAGGTCCGAGGGGACGAAGAAGCGTTAACTAAAACGATTGTGCGGCTGGCTCGAAAGTATGGGCGCTATGGCTACCGACGCATCACCGCGTTGGTTCGAGTCGAGGGCTGGCACGTGAATCATAAACGCGTGGAACGGATTTGGCGGCGGGAAGGCTTAAAAGTGCCGAAGAAGCAACCCAAACGGGGGCGACTCTGGATCAACAAGGACTCCTGTGTGCGGCTCCAGCCTCAACATCCAAATCATGTCTGGGCCTACGATTTTGTGGCCACGCGGACCCATGATGGTCGCCCGGTACGCTTGCTGACCATTGTCGATGAATATACCCGAGAATGTTTGGCTATTGAGGTCGCTCGGCATCTTCGAGCCGATGATGTGCTACATCGGCTGGCTGAGCTGTTTCTGCAGCACGGTTGTCCGGGATATATTCGTTCGGATAACGGCCCAGAATTTACCGCGAAGGCTGTTCGACAATGGCTCGCCCAGCTAGGGGTCGGCACCTTGTTTATCGAACCAGGCAGCCCCTGGGAGAATGGCTATAATGAGAGTTTGAAT
This sequence comes from Nitrospirales bacterium, assembly GCA_965223295.1. Taxonomy (GTDB): domain Bacteria; phylum Nitrospirota; class Nitrospiria; order Nitrospirales; family UBA8639; genus Nitrospira_E. The sequence goes on from CBDCWC010000002.1 coordinate 1,458,898, forward strand.
GGCAAACTGCGGGATGAGCTCTTGAACGGGGAAATCTTCTATACGCTCCGGGAAGCGCAAGTGCTCATCGAATGGTGGCGGCAACACTATAAGCAGGTGCGTCCCCATAGCGCTTTAGGATACAAACCACCAACCCCTGAGGCATTAATTCCAAAATGCGCTTAAAGCTGCATGCACACTGGAACAATCACTGGGGGCACGTCAATTTCCTCATAGCATTTCAATTGAGTTCCAGATATGAAATATAACTTCTACCAAGAAAGCACATTTTCTTGCAATATCGGCATAGACTGAAATCTCTGTCTTGCAGGGCGCAAGGTTTGAAAACGGTAATCAGAGCTCTAGTTTAGACATCTTGCCGCCAGGATACTTACAAATCCTATTTCAGATAGCACCTTTGCTCTTAGAGCTACTCTGCAAGCCGCAAATTCAGGGAAGACTCACTTTTTGCAACACAACTCTTCAGTCGCCCGAGCCTAAATGTTAGCCCTCCTACCCAATTTTATTGTTTTTGTTGGCTCAGGTTTTCTTTTCTCCGGAATATACATGCCTTCCATGGTCGTAATGAGCTACCTAATTTTTAGGCCATTGATTCAACCATTTGCCTGGTTGCAGTACAAACTATTTGGTTTACCTATTGCACTTCCATTTTCACTCATCGTAATTGCCCTTGGGATTCTTTTCTCCTTGATCGGAAAACGCTGGAACCCAATAGTGGGAAAAAGTGAATTTTTTAACCTGTTTATGGTGATCGCTATTCTTTCAATGGGTGTTTCTAACTATTTTCAGGAGTCAATGGCTGGACTGATCAAGCTTCTCACTGTGTGGTTTCTGTTTGCTTTCGCCTACAACAGCGTCGACAAGGAAGATGATGCAATTCGTATTATAGACTCACTAATACTTTCTTCTGTAGTTCCACTTGCATTTGGGTTCTACGAGGCTATTACTGGGAACTACGATATACTACTCGATTCCGAGGTAGATCGAATCGCCAGCGTGTTCGTGACTGGCAACGACTATGGGATATTCCTGACATTTCTGACTGCAGTTTGCGCAATACGCTCAAGCCGAGTTAATAGTCGTAACGTGCAAAGAGCCGTGCTGGTGATTCTATTGATGGTTCTTGTTTCTCAAGTACTCTCACTCAACAGAGGTACGTGGCTAGCACTAACCATTGGTTTTATTCTTGCCGCAGCAAAATATAATAGATTTTTTAATTTCAAGCCTTTCTTAGCTGGAGCGACAGTGTTTCTAGTTATTTTCTCTGGCACTATTGCCGATAGATTTAATGAATTGTCAGATCCCTCAAGTGTACATTATGATAAGACAAGTACGTTGGAAGGACGTTTTAACTACTGGCAAGCTATTACTCCACTTATTGTGGAACGGCCGATTTTGGGTTATGGGTTAGGAACGGGCAGCCTGGTAACAAAAAAACACCTTGGCACGACCAACAAACCTCACAATGACTACGTGCATATATCTTTGGAGATGGGTATCTTTGCTGCGCTTGCCTACATTGGATTTCTCATAAGAATTCTTGTCTATTTTTTCACCAGGCCAATTATCCAAGATCTATGGATCTGGAACTTCTCTTTGTTGATGCTATCAACATATTTCATAATTATATCCATGACACAAAATATCGTACAGACCACGCTGAACTTCCCCATCTTCATGATACTTGTTGCAGTGGTGCTCAAACTTAACCGGAACTTTGAACTTGAGAACAACCCAATCTATACCGGACAGGGAAGGAACAACTCTTCTAAGCACTAAGTCTTCCATGGACTCATTGCCGTATGGTCAAGATTAAAGTTACACATTCGTCGAACATTATTTTGTCGAACAAGTATTTTATTTTATCGGTACTTCTTGTCACCTGGATATTCAAGATGGGCATAGCCTATGGAGCACAAGAAAAGTATCGTTGGCGCTCTATCCCAATCACCACAGTCGCTCAGGCAAAAGCAGGTATTCTTGGCGGGGAGGGATTTCAACAGGTCATGAGCATCGAATATGCCCCTTCTGATCCCCGAATCGTCTATATGGGATCAGATACCACACAGGTTTGGAAGTCCACCGATTCCGGCTATCACTGGCGTCCAGCGAGTGAGGGTATGGATTCGAATGGCGCCCGCTCACTCTTGGTTCATCCCAAAAATGCAGATATCGTCCTGGCGGCCGGATTCCTTGGTCCAGAGGAACAACGTGCACGACCTGCCAGACGGCGAAAAGAGGGAATTTTCCGGACGGTAGACGGAGGGAAGAGCTGGGCATTCATCCGAAAGACAGAGTTTCACAAACAGCGTTCCACCGGATCTCTTTTTGCAGTTGACCCCCGCACCATCAGCAAAAAAGAACTGGCCTTGTTCGCCGGATCATACAGTGAAGGCCTTCTAGTAAGCCGAGACACGGGTCAAACCTGGGAGAAGACTACATTTGATGCAGGAATCATACAGGACATTGAGACTTATCCTGCAGAACCCGGTGTGCTGATTGTAGCGAGCTCAAATGGGCTCTACCGCTATGATGATGGCAAAATAGAGAAAATTGGTCGAGGCCTTCCTGATGCTCCGTCAAATATCGCGATATCACCAGCGGCCCCCGAACGGGTCATCGCTGCTGTCAGCAGCCGTGGGGTCTACGTCTCCAACGATGGAGGTCGAGCCTTTCGTAAGTCTTCAAGAGGCTTATCGCCACCGTTTCTCTCCAAGGTGGTCGATGTCTTTGCTAGCCCAATAGATGCCCAACGGCTCTATGCCGGCACTTGGAAAAGCCGGATAAAGGGTCCCTACTACTCGGGAGATGGAGGCAAGAACTGGAAAATTGTGGAAACTTTGAATGCACACGGGCTGACGAGCGGAAGAGGATTCTGGTTCCCAAGTCCCTTTGCCCCTCACCCTCGGAAACCCCTCATCGCCCTGGCCACCTCGAATGGCAGGACACGAGTATTGCGTACTGAAAATGGAGGCAGGACGTGGCACTACAGTGGCAGTGGGTTCACGGGTGGAGGAGTCCGTGATATGGCATTCGTATCTTCGGAAGAGTGGTACCTTGCGCTGATTGATCACGGTCTGTGGAGGACAACAGACGGTGGAAAGACTTTCATTCATGTAGATGTCCCAGGGGTACATCCCATTTCTATCGGCGCGGTCGCGGTTTCAGGAAGAACCATCATTCTCTCCATTGGAAGCTGGCGGAAAAAGCGATTAGCGGTTTCTCATGATCAGGGAAAAACTTGGCAACACTTCGACAATACTCCCAGCCGATTGAAATTCATCCGATTCCACCCTCAGAAAACAAACGTGGTCTATGCATCAAGTTATCGAAGCGACGATAACGGTGAGTCGTGGTCTGAATTGAAGTACCAGGTGAAAGCAGTGTTTCGTGGCAACGGCGATATCGTGTACGGATTCGATAAGAGTCAGTCAAGGGTGATGGAATCCTCAGACATGGGATTAACTTGGCAACCCCTCACGGTCTGCGGTGGAAAGAAGATCAGGACCATGGCCGTCAACGAAATTGCAGCCGATCCTCATGTCCGAGGCCGGCTGTACCTGGGGACGAATAGTGGGCCCTATCTCGTGGATGAAGGAAAATGCACAAGAGTGGGACCGAAATCTGGATTTGTCCGTGATACCCATGGCTCCCTTGCAATCACATCAATTGCTGTAAACCCTCTCAATACCCATGTTGTATATGCAGGAAGATGGGCTCCAGGAAAAGGTACTTCTTCGGGGGTGTTCAGGTCGGATGATTTCGGGCATACTTGGGCGCCATTCAATAGCGGTCTCGGCCAAAGCTGTACAGTCTGGAGCATAGAATTAGATCCAGAAAAAGGGACGGTTTATATCGGGGCAACACGCGGCTTGCATGTTTTGGAACGTGGTTCAGACAAATATATGCTTAATAAAGATCCCTCTTAAAGACACGGCATTCCTTGTTAGTACATCCCCCTCTGGTACAACAATGCTTCATTAGATTCTGGTGCAACCTCCTTCTATTTGCAACTGAAGGAATTGCACTGTTTTGGTGACCCGTTTGCTTTTAGTCATAGTCGGGATTTTATTAGGGGTTAACTCTGCGCGAGAGATACAGTCGTATACTCTTGGACTACGACTTAAATAAAAATGGCCAGCTACAATACAATGTAATCCATAAATGTTTTGCAAAACACATTTTCTATCTTGTAGGAATCGCCTTCATGACATTGGCCAAAACTAAAAACAATCTAAAGAAGTATTCTTCACCAAAACCTCTTGATCTACCTGACTCTGAAAAATGAATACACCCATAAAGTGCACGGATAGCATAGGGCCTTTATTTGTCGTAGGCAATTCTCGCAGTGGCACCACTCTTATGGCAAGAATGCTGAGGGCTCATACTGATATATATATATTGAATGAAACTCATTATTTTCAGAATGTACCTGATACGTATTTTGATGATATGTCAGATGAAAAAATTCAGAATTTGCTTAGACAGATAGAGGCTATTCAGAAATACGGAATATACAGAAAAGATAAAATACTTACATCGCCTTCATTCTTGTGTAATGCATATGGTAAAGGAGAGATTGACTCGAGTGATAAGTACAACTTGTTCTATGATGTATTACATGTGATAGGGAATTCTCTCGGGAAAAGCATAGTAGGAGATCAGACGCCACAGACTATTTTTTATATTGACGAACTAGTTCACGCCTATCCGAATTTAAAGATCATCAACATGGTTCGTGATCCAAGGGCCGCAATTTTTTCCCAACGCGGCAAATGGAAGGCTGCAAAAAAACTCGGCCAACCTGTAAAGGAAGTTATCAGGTCGTTCTTTAACTATCATCCGATAACGCTATCGTTTCTCTGGAATCGCGCAATATCAGCTGGTTATGCCTCACAAGAAAAATATGGAAATGTAAAGATTCATACCATAATTTTTGAAGAGTTAGTGAGCAATCCTGCAATGGCAATGATGCAATTATGTGATTTCATCGGCGTAGAATTTCAGAGAAAAATGTTAGATGTTGATATAGAAGGGTCATCAAATGTTTCACTCACCGACTTTCAATTAAGAAACGAACGAAATGGAATTCAATCAAGCGTGAAAGATGAATGGAGAAAAAAATTGTCCGACGGCGAAGTGGCATTAATACAACTCATTACCAGGGAAAATATGGAGAAATATGGCTATCAACGTGTTGCATCACAGTTTCCGATTACGATTATCCCTTTATTGATTTATTTCCCGATTCATTTGTTCGCATCTTTTCTGCTGAATTTTCAAAGAATAGGCAACCCAATTTCCTATCTAGTGAAAAGGTTCAAATAACATGTCTGCTATTCACGAGTTCTTGTAACAGAATTGATTTTTCAAACAACCGGCAAGTCACTCGCTTCGTCCTAAATAATTATAACTGTCAACAGAGAGTACCTTTGTCTTATTCAGCACAACATGTATCAGGGAAAATACCGGATGCCAGCTTTTCAATAATGTCTCTCCACACGCAGAAGACGCTACACCCAACGTAGGATATTAAGGGAGACCTTATACACATTGACTACCTTTAAAACCCCACTCAAAGAGCTACGACTGGCGCCCCAAAATGCCTAAAATAAAGGTGCTATATATTGCAGGGGTGGGAAGAAGCGGAACGACGCTTATCGACCGGTTACTAGGTGAACTTGATGGATTCGTCTCGGTGGGAGAACTTCGGCATATATGGACACGAAGTTATCAGGATAACCAGTTATGCGGTTGTCAAAATAGATTTCATGAATGTGAAACTTGGAAATCTATATCCGCAAGAGCCTTTCCTAAAGGCCTTACCGATAACGATTTACACAAAGTCATAGAACTTCAGAAAACCTTAAATCGACTGAGAATGCTTCACCGACTAAATTCAAGCCCACTCAACCCGCAGCTGGCCAGCTATATCAATAGATTCCTCTTCCCGCTTTATAGGGCAATACATGAAGAGTTTCCTGGCCATGTCATTGTCGACTCATCCAAAATACCGAGCTATGTTTATATTTTAAGTAAATGCGGTTTTATTGATCTGAGTGTCATACATGTTGTAAGAGATCCAAGAGCCGTTGCCTTTTCATGGTTGAGAAAAAAAACTCGACCTGAAGTCACTGAAAGAGATGAATATATGCCCACAATCAGCCCACTTAGAATTTCAATCATATGGGTATTGTTTAATTCACTCATAAAACGCCTTGGCAATGTATTGGGTAAAACACACTATCATCGAGTATCATATGAAGACTTTACGCAGGCACCATATAGAAAAATATTAGAGTTGTCAAAGTTCATGGGAAAAAACAATGGTAGCCAACTTTTTCAGGATTCTCACTCCGTATTACTCGGTCCAAATCATTCGGTTTCTGGCAATCCGATGAGATTCAAGACTGGCGTGGTAGCAATTAAGAATGATGAACAATGGAAGAGCGCTATGCACAAATTTGATAAATTTGTCGTGTCTCTGCTAACAACGTCACATCGAAAACAGTTTGCCCCATCTGATAAAGACAATGTATGAGTATACAAGAAGAGCAGACTGTTCTTTCTCGGTTACTTATCCCTCTTTTTTCTCGCTTAACACGAGAAAAACAGCCCTATTGTGTCTGCGGAAACTATAAGAATCTTCCCTTTCACACTGAAAATGATGTGGATTTATGGGCAAAAAACCCAAAGGCGGTGATCGCTATTGTCAAAGAAGTCAGTACAGAGTGTGGCTTAACTCTTTATTTAGAAAATAAAAATGCAACCGGAAGTAATCTTTTTTTTTGGATACAAACTGAAATGGGACCTGTCACTGTACATCTCGACGTGCTTAGCGAGTGCCGTTGGCATTCCTTTTTGCCTCTCGTCAAGTCAAGAGAAATAGAACAACGACGCAAGAAATACAACGGCTTTATGGTTGCCACCGAGACAATCGATGCAGCTATGCACTTTATGCATCCGCTAACCCATTTTGGTGAAATACGTGAAAAATATTTTCACGATTTTATAAGAGAGTCAAGCAACCCTGGTTTTAGAAGAATAATTGAAGCTGGGCTTGGGGCCACGTTCTATCAAGAGATCTCTCCACTTCTTCAGGCACACAATTGGCAGGCCATAGAAAAAGCCTTCATTCGAAGAAAAAACGATGTGCTAATGCACGCAATACGACAAATGCGCGTGGCACAATGGCAGTCATTTTTTCGATTTATTGTTAGCAATCTACGACGACTCCTTCGGCCAAACGGGCTTTTTGTAGCTTTTGTGGGGCCAGATGGCTGTGGAAAAACAACTGTACAAGAAAATTTACAGCCATTTTTTGAGAAAGGATTTACAAAAGGAAAAATCAAGAAATTTTATTGGCGTCCATTCTTATTACCATTAATCAAGTCATTACTGCCTGGCACAAAAAACAAGAAGCTCGTAGCCTCCGATCCGGCAGAACGTTTAAAGCTACGCCACGCAAGCCTTGTTCAACAAATCACTCACATTGTGAAATTGTTTTACTATTGCTTTGATTTTCTTGTAGGCAGACTAAAATATCAGGCTGTATGGTCTAAAGGAGGGGTAGTGTGTTTTGATCGCTATTGGGATGATCTATTGATTTTTCCAGAACGATTTGGTCTTTGTGTATCAAGTGTACTCGTTCGAGCTTTGGGCATCTTTGTCCCGAAACCAGATATTGTTTTTTATCTACATGCTGAGGCAGAAGTATTAACAGCTCGTAAATTGGAACTTCCTATCGAGGAAATGACACAACAAATTGCTGGATACAAAGAATTGGCTCAGAATAGACAGCACTATGTTCAGATACAAGCAGATCTCTCGGAAGAGGATGTGGTATCGAACGTAGTCACGACCTGTCTAACAAAGATGTCAGACAGATATGATAAAACATGACACACGACCCACGGTTAAGGTGGTTAAAGTACTTTATTTCTGAAGGTGGGTTGGTTATTTTCCTCCCAGCCAATGCCACGGAAGCAACTATTACCACCTTACGGGATGATGCAGCGACTGAGGCTTCCATTCAAATCATTGACCAACAACAAAATCTCTCCTCGATTTCACTAGCACGTACCTCTAACGAAAAGAAAAAAGTTGAAGGGATTCTCCATCTCATGAAAAGCAGAGAATCATCTACGACAGTTTCTAGAAAGTTTTCAGCGTGTGGGAAAAAAATAATTAGTGAATATGCCGTCCTTCCTTCCTGGGAAAATCCCCGGTGGTTTGTCCCAAAACATAGAACTCTTGCCCCGGGTCGTATGTCGCAAATGATCAATCCCTCTCGACCACTTTCGCGAGTGGCCATCTCAGCTTTTCGATTCCTCAAGGGGATCGGCCAGGAGCAATTGATTTTCCCTGATCGGCTTTTTATCAGCCGTAGAATCTCTGATGTTTCGTATGACCTTGACAATACCTTGCTTGGAAAGATTGGCAAGCAAGTAGAGGAACAAGTTTTTCCAGGAATTGTTTATTCAGGATCCTTTGGCCCTTTTCAAAAATTTACCCTCGAATTGCTAAATAGAGATGGCAAGCCAGTGGCCTTTGCAAAAATTGGACATAACAAATACAGCAAAGAAGCGATTCATCGAGAGAGTATAGCTTTAGAACAGATGTATTCCCTTAATTTAGAAACCATGCGAGTACCTAAAGTCCTTGGAATGATGACATTGGGAAAATGGAACGACATGGTTTTAATTCAAAAGCTTCTGGAAGGTGGAAAAATGATTCAAGGTCTCTCAAAAGTCTGCCTCCAGGGACTTATTGATCTTTTTCACGCCACGCGACAGAAAGAGGCTTTGCCACTCCAAGAATATTTAACCAAACTTTGTTCTCGGTTAAAAACCCTTGATACCAGTAGCCTGACAGACCACTATAGAAATATCCGAGATGATGTTATTAACAACCTGACAAATCTTGGCATTCAATTTCCTGACAGTGTGATATTTGCGTCGCTTGGCCATGGCGACTTCACTAGATGGAATGTTCGCGAAAATCATCAATCACTTTTTGTCATAGACTGGGAAGAAGCAGGTTTTCGGCCTCCTGGCCATGACCTGTTCAATCTACTATTTTCTGAGACCCTTCAGGCTAGAAGAAGGGGACCGGAAGCGGTGATCGACGAGTTTGCTAGCGCAATCGGAAAGAAGGACGAAAGGTCATGCAAAGCCTATTTTGTTGAAACATTGCAAACCTGTCAGCTTAAGCCTGACTTACTGATTATCCTGTATTTGGCCGAAAAGTTGGCCTACAGCCTTGAGCATGTTGAACAACATCGGCTTGGCGGCTACTCTGAAAAAGAAAGCTTTGCTCGCATTATCCCCGCTTTAGACATAGTCTTCAGACATTTTTATCGAAAAATTCAACATGATCTCACTTCGCCTTAACTAGCTAGTACTAGAGTTATTGCTTCAAAGCCTCCCTTATATTCGCCAAGGCCAACGGAGAAGCATGAGTTTTTATGCCCAAAGCTTTCAGACAATATGCCCACATCGATATATTGTAGAGGGCTTTACCCATTGCAGTACCAAGCGCAATACCCAAGATGCCGTGTCTATCTACCAATAACAAGCTGCACCCTATGCCCACCAGCCCCGCACATATTCCCATAAACATCAGGACTGTTTGGCGATCAGTCATTGCCATGAACACTCCAGGAGATCCCACCATCACACTTATCGTCTGTCCGAAAATTAGGATCATCAGAACACTGGAACCAGTTGCATATGTCGATCCAAATACGAACCCCAGTATCTCCTTAGAAGCTATAAATACGATAAGAGCAATGATCAGGGATGGAAGAGCTGCGGTTAATGCAGCCGCTTGTAATACTTTTTCTATTCTTGGCTTGTCGTTCACCGAAGAAAGTTGAGCAATGGTGGAAGGAATGACGCCATTGATGATAAGAAGAGGCATTTGTATGAACTTTGCCAACCTTGAGGCTGCACCGTAAATAGCGACATCAACATGGCTAACGAATGCCCCAGCAATCCAAAGATGGGCTTCGTTTATCCCAATACCAGATAAGGCCAGAATTGATAAAGGTAGACCGATCCTTATTGGTTCCATGAGTGATAATCCTATTGTCTGCTCCGACCTCCGGTAGCTGTTTTTCACTAAAAGAAGAGCAAGAACAGCTGTAGAGACTAGCGCCCCAATAACAATAAACAACACATCTCGGATACCCGTATGGTCAGGATTAAACCAAAGATATCCCAATGCCAGGGTTATGAATATGGCAGTGGATGCGCCATCAACAAAAGCCGCTATGCCTACTCGATGAAACCCCCGCAGGATGAAGGCAAGGTAAGTCTGTATAGCTCGCAAGATGAACCAGGCAGTCGTTAAACCCACGAGCTCACTCACCAAACGTGAATGAAACACCTGTTGCCCTATATATGGGCCAATAGCCCAGAAGTATAGGAGTCCACCTGTGAGGGCAAAGAGTCCAACCAAGAATGCCGTACCCTTAATGACGGGACGAACATTTTCGTGAGAAACACTGCTTGTGGAGATGAGGCGCATTACTGCCTGGTTCATACCTCCAAGGATGATGAGTTCTCCGAATACCACTACACTTGCAATCAGATAAAACGCACCGACTTCCGCTTCATTGAGTATTCGTGTCAATAGGATATTCCAAGCAAGCGTGCCAAGCGTAAACAGGATTTTCCCCCCACTAGCCCAGAGCCCTCCATATTTGAGACGTCTAGTTATCAGTGCTTTAAGGGTCATTCTAAGCTACTTAATCTACAGGTGGCTCTTTGCGATAGGAAGAAAACAAGCAATCAAGGCGTCGGGTAACTTTTTTCGAGATGCGTCCTGAGAAATCAGCCAATAACCCTATTACCTACCACTACGTAGTCTATGATTTCATAGATGACGGGTAAAAAGGTTAGAGAGCGAGTAGACCCCAGGTGGATGTCGGGGAAGTGATAATCCGCAACTTCTCTAATTAAGGTCGTGGGATGAAAGCAGACAACATGTTAACTTTTGAGTCAGAATTTCTTTTCAGAAATTTTTAAAAATCTCCCCCAATCTCATTGCTTTCTAGAAACTTTGTGACATAAGCTCGTACATAAGTCGCTCCTAAACTTATGTTGAAGGCTCCCTAGTATGACATACGTATCAAGCCTGCGCAAAGCTTGAACACTCGGGTATTTCCCATGAGAATCGCGTGTCGTGATGAAAGTACTCTTAGCAAATAAATTCTTTTTTCTTAATGGAGGTTCTGAGACCGTCTATTTCCAAGAACGAGATTTCTTGAAGAAGAATGGATTTGAAGTCGTAGATTTTTCAATGCAGGATAACAGGAACTTCCCCTCAGCTTATTCAAACTATTTCGTCAACAACGTGGAATACAGCTCTAGGGATTCACTCGTTAGCAACCTAAAGACTAGCCTTTCTTTTATTCGCTCAGGTGAAGCTGTACATAAATTATCTCAGCTCATTGATCGTACTCATCCCGAGATAGCTCACCTACACAACATTTATCATCAATTGACACCTTCAATTATTCCTATCTTGAAAAAAAAGGGCATTAAAGTCATTTTGACTTTACATGACGGTAAACTCATCTGTCCCTCCTATACGATGTTAAATCATGGTAAAATCTGCACTATTTGTAATGGGGACACCTTTTACAAGTCCGTAACGAGTCAATGTCAGGACTCTTCTAAAAAAGGAGTGCTTCTTGCCGCCGAAGCATACTGGCACAAATGGTGGGGGAATTATGACCATGTAGACCTGTTTATCGCACCAAGCGGATTTCTCAGAAATTTACTTGCCAAAAGAAAAAATTTTGGCAACCGTGTCGTTGTCTTGCCCAACGGCATCGATACGAGCGCTTATATACCCGACTACGAAGACCACGGGTACGTGTTATACTTCGGGCGGTTATCTAAGGAAAAAGGTGTAGAAACATTGCTAGAAGCCTATTCAAGCCTTGAAATACCATTAAAGATTGTAGGTACGGGACCACTGGAAGATGAATTGCGGATGCGTTTCCCGGAAGTAGAGTTTCTTGGCTACCAAACGGGACAATCTTTAATTGAAATCGTAAAACACGCCTCTCTGGTTGTGGTCCCCTCGGAATGGAATGAAAACTGTTCAATGGCCATACTCGAAGCTATGGCACTGGGAAAACCCATCATTGCCTCACGCGTTGGAGGCATTCCCGAACAAATCGACGATCAGAAAACGGGAATTCTATTTGATATGGGTAATGTCCAAAATTTACATGAAGGTATATCTTCCCTCTGGAGAAGGCCATCCCTACGCCAAGAAATGGGACGAGCCGCAAGACGTAAGCTTGAACAGGAATTTTCACTAGAGAAACATTGCGATAAACTGGTAGAGTTGTACAAATCAGTTGTTATGACATAATTGCTTCCCCCCTCCCCCTCAATACCAGATACCAAGTTAAGAAGTCTGTTTCGCAACGAAATGTTGAATGAGAAAAGCTCACGCCTAAATCACATTATGAATGGAAGTAAGAAGTGGGCGCATTGATAGCAAGCTGGCTCCAGTTGTTAGAAAAGACGCGTAACATAGTATCCGTGGACAAAGGAGTCCGCCGACTGTCTTCAACAGACAATATTCCTGTCAACTCAACCTACGACTAGTGAAGTCTCTGTAATCTATTTTTATCCTGAATTTTGAAATTTATCATTAAGCTCGAATTTCATACGGAACTCGAAAGACCATAAATTATTCATCATGAGTTAGCTACATACTTATTGAACATGGAGATGGGAGACTAGAATGGATTTAACGATTATTCCCACATATCGATGCGATTCTCGTTGTCAGATGTGCTACATCTGGAAGAATCCGACTGATCCACGGGAAGAGGTCACACTAGAAACACTATCAAAGTTGCCGGCTGGATTTGATAATCTCAATGTTTCTGGAGGTGAACCAACGCTGCGCAAAGATCTTGTTGAGATTGTCGATATCTTACACCCAAAAGCACGAATTTTAGAGTTAAGCTCCAATGGTTTGCACCCGGAGAAGTTTATACCAATTATTAAGAAATATCCTGACATCAAAGTTCGCTTCAGTCTTGAGGGTGATGAAGCCACAAGCAACTCAATTCGAGGCGAAAAAAATGGCTACGAAACAAAGCTTGCTGGGCTAAAGAAATTACGAGAAGTTGGAGGCACCGACTTAGGTTTCGCCTTAGTGATTCAAGACGAAAACGTTTCGCAACTTGTAGACATGTACGAGATGGCTTGTTCTATGGGTTTTGAGTTTGCTACATCGACACTGCATAATGCTTGGCAGTTTTATAAAAATGACAATTACTTCTATGACCGCCTAGCCGTTGCCAGACAAGTTGAAAAACTCATAACCTCTATGTTGAAGACGTACAACTTAAAAAACTGGTTTCGAGCATACCTTAATCTTGGATTAATCGAAAAAATTCTTGGACATCCTAGGCTGATTCCATGTACGGCAGGAACAGATTTTGCTTTTATCGATCCCTGGTCTGACGTATGGGCTTGCAACGTCCGATCTGATTTGCCGCTTGGAAACCTTGCAAAGCAATCATGGGAAGAGATTGTGGCAAGCAAGACCGCCTCAGAGTCTATAGAGAAGGTAAGTAATTGTGAGCAGAATTGCTGGATGGTGACAACCGCACGCACAGCCATGCGATCCTCCCTTATCCCCCAACTACCCAAGAGGCAGCCACTATTTTGGGTTCTTGGCAATAAATTGAGAGTTGTATTAGGAGCAGAGATCCCTTTTGAGCGATATATTAATTATTCACAGGTTGAACCAACTGAACACGTTCCACGTATTTCCTATCTCACGCAAAGGCCTAAGGTAAAACTAGAACGTGACCGAATTACCGTCGACCAACGATATCCATTACGAGTGTTTGAAAACCTATAATTTCTGAGTATTCAACAGATCTTAAGCTCAAGCGCTTTGTAGGGTGCTTAATCTCAAATAACTCACTTTTATATAGATGTTGCCCTTGGCGATTGACCAGATTTTGTAATCTTCCAATCGACCCAATCAAAGTTTAATATTTGGGATGAAATAGAGTGTTCCTCGAGAGCTGCCTCATCTATTTCCCAGCGATTATGCTGTGGTTTCCGTAGAATGGAGCCAGTAAAGTCCGACAATGTAAGTTCGTTTCAGAGAGTGTTGAATTATGAAGATATCAACAGCCATATTTCGCCAGGAAATCTTTGGCGATCAACAGCGTCGGGCTGGATCCAAAAAGTCCGCTCGCATGCGCGAAACCGCTTTCAGCCTTCGTAGACACTGCGGCGAAGTAGGCCCGGCGAAGCCAGGTCCAGCAAGGCCACGGCCATTTTTGTGCAGAGCGCACTGGCTCGACCTGAGCACGGAAAAATGGCGCGATTGCTGCTAGCTTTTTTCAACAGCCCCTTTCATCTCAATCGGTTACATCCGTAAACATTTGCATGCTCTGTGTCCTTCAATATAATCAGGAATTCCAGTGCGTGTCCTAGTAATTGGATTACGAGGAATACCAGGAATTCAGGGTGGCATAGAGACTCATGCCGAACATCTCTATCCTCTCCTAGTGACCCTCGGCTGCCAGGTTGAGGTGTTAGTCCGTCCAGCCTTCTATCCAAATGGAGTCCCAAAAGATTGGCGCGGAGTGAAGTTGCGAGGAGTGTGGTGTCCAAATATTACAGGTCTTGAGGCCTTTGCACATACTTTTCTTGGAGTACTCTATGCTGGCGTTATTCGTCCTGATGTCCTCCACGTCCATGCGGTTGGCCCAGGACTCATGATTCCACTTGCTCGGCTATTACGACTTCAAGTCGTCTTCACTCATCATGGCCCTGATTATAATCGCGAAAAGTGGGGGAAAGTAAGTCGCTGGGCATTGCGTACCGGAGAACGATGGGCAGTGAGTTTTTCGCATCAATCAATAGCTGTTTCTGAATGGATACGGAAACTTGTACAAAAAAAATATGAAAAAGACATCTTAGCTATCCCTAACGGAGTTTCCATTCCAAAGATACGAGACACTACCGTTACACTAGAAAATCTTAACTTAGTCCAACATCAATACATTCTACAAGTCGCTCGTTTCGTACCGGAAAAGAGACAATTGGATTTGATCAAAGCGTTTAGACGCGCCAAGATGTCAGGGTGGAAGCTTGTCTTCGTAGGTGAAGTGGACAAAAAAACTCAGTACGGACAAGACGTCACCTCGGAGATCAACGATGACCCTGCAATCGTTCTAGCAGGTTTCCAAAGTGGAATCCCGCTGAGTGAGCTTTATAGTCATGCAGGGATGTTTGTCTTACCCTCATCTCATGAAGGACTTCCAATTGTCCTCCTCGAAGCCCTCAGCTACGGACTTCCCGCTCTGGCAAGTGATATACCTGCCAATCGGGAGATTGGACTGGCTCAAGATTGTTACTTTCCAGTCGGTAATATATCAGCACTATGCCATCTTTTACGCGACATAGAAACACCGGGATTCCCTATACATAACCGAGACCATATAAGGAGGTTTGTCAAAAAGAACTATGACTGGAACTTCATTGCACAAAGAACGCTGGAAGCCTATTCCGACTTAGTGTAATACTTAGGTATTTCACCTTGTTATTAGACAAGTTAAGAAAAGGCAATCCCTCAAAAACCAGAAAGGTCAGACTGAAAATTTAGTCCTGCCATCAAAACCTTTCCCAGATTTTCTTCCCATAGTCAAAACTGTCATCTTACCCTTCAGACGACTTTTTTATCTCCAATATCATGCACTCAGACACCAATTCATACAAATTCAAGCGCAAAATCACGACCTGAATTTCATGAGCGCTCACACCGCAACTACACACCAACAACAAGTCTCAGTAAAAATCTATGACATAGAGGAATATACATACAACGGAAACGCAAGATTTAGCAGCCCTCAACACACGGAGTCACGACAGTTCGTGATAGAAAGGACATGTCTACTGTACACCACGAAAAATTGTTGTTAATAATGTAAGGCTTACTAATTACACCCACATCATCCGTACAGCTTCTGGGGCAAAGAACCCGTTGAACGAATTGGCACGTTGTTTAAAAGTCGACACAACTGACCTTAAAAAATCGCGCACTCACCTCTGCTGATAACCCCAAATGAAATTGAATACGCAGTTCTCCCTTGTCTCTTGGATCATTTGTATGGGTGTGGTCGAAGCGCTTATTATCTTGTTTGTTGTTCCAGGGTTCACACAACTTTTTCCTGAACTTTATAACATCAACCATTTCCCAGATGGGTATGATAAACTGGCTTCAAATCTTGTAGCTGGTAACGGTTATCGGTTTTTCCCCGATACCGCAGAGACGCTCTTGCGAACTCCTGGCTACCCCCTATTCCTCGCATTCGTCTTCTATTTTTTTCCTGACAATTTAGTTGCAGTACAAATCGCCAATCTGGTCTTGACCCTCGCCGCGGCCTGGCTTGTCGCTCTCCTTACGCAACGATTCACGAGCAGCAAACCTGCAGCTATTTTCGCCTCACTATCATTCCTGTTTCACCCAGCTATTGTAGCGTCCCAGAGTAGAGGCGGCGTGGCGGCGTTGTTTTATCTCGTTACGACTGGGTTCGTCCTCATATTATGTAAGGCTTTTGAAAGCCAAAAGCCGCTTGACTTCATTTTCGCGGGACTACTGCTAGGACTCGCAACGACCGTGAAGAGTACGACAATATTGTTCCCAGCATTCTTATTCCTTTGTATATTGCTGACAAAGAACTGGCGAGAAAGCGTTCCTCTGTGGACACCAAGATTGATAGTTATGAGTGTCACCATGTTTGTTGTCCTGGCACCCTGGATTGCACGAAATTATTCGCTTGTCGATCGATTCGTTCCCACGATGGCTGTGGCTGGCACTTCAGCAACACACGGCCTATATGCCTGCAAGAATTTTTCCTTCAACATTAATATGGGCCAGCAATATAATGAGGCAGCCGAACAGCTTCAGGGGCTAGCGAAACAGCTCGAACTACATCACCGCTCAAAATTTTTCCAGTATTTCTATAAGACGGAGGATGAAGTACGATTCAATCAATATCTTTTGAGGACGGTGTACGATGAGTATCGAAGGTCACCTTTGCTACTAGCTGAATGTTCGCTAAAAAACGCCTTCAATTTTTGGTTTTCGGGTCGGACCTGGACTTCAACCATTCTCAATGTATGTATCCAAGTTCCTTTTCTCCTTCTGTCCTTCCTTGGAATGTTCTTCTGTGTTCAGCATGGATACTTTAAACTCATGGTTCCAATTCTTGCATTTGCAACGTACTTCTATCTTGTCCATCTTCCGCTCATTGCTTTAGCCAGATACTCGGTACCCCTTATTCCTTTGCTCGCGATTTTCTGCGGGATCGCAATCGATGAATTACGAATGAGATGGGGGAGATGCTTCAACTGTCAAAAAGACTCCCCCAGAACTCACAGCAATACCACTTCGAATCATGGGACTGTTGAATAATGATGATATCAACGACCAAATTTCGTCTCTGCGACATCACATGTCAGAGGCCTTGGGTCTATTCAAAAAAGTCCGCTCGCCTGCGCGAAGCCGCTTCGGCGAAGCCAGGTCCAGCAAGGCCCAGCCCTTTTTCGCGCGGAGCGTACTGGCAGTACGTGAGCACGGAAAAAGGGCGAGAACGCCGCTGGCGGCTTTTTTCAACAGATCCAATCATAACGACGTGGAGTGATAAGACCTTCTTGGTCAAGAGGTATTGAGGTCGGGTTCTAGTTCCTAGAAAAGGCATGTCTGTGGGGTTTAAGGGAAAATAGCTTGGACTGTCGATACTTTTTTGACAGCCTCAATAAGTTGTTGAGAGCCATTCACAATTATTGCACTATTGGCATTTTCCCAAATAGGCAAATCAACTTTGCTATTTCCCGCGTAGTCAAAACCGCCTTTTCCAAACTGTTTTATTAGAGCCTGCGATTTTTTTCTCCCCGTAAGGTTGACAGAATCACTACTAGCAAAAACTTGGTCGAAACATTTCAGATGTTTTGCTATCTTAATAGCCATTCGACGATGGGTTCCAGTGGCAAGAATGAGACTTCTTCCAGCTTTTCGCTCACTCAAAATAAAATCAAGGAATGTAGGATGATAGGGGAGAGCTGTCAGATCAAAGGAGACTCTCTTAGAAACCTGGCCTTTCACAAAGGCTTTCCCATGAAGCAACCAAAATGGCAAGATAAATAGATACAACATATTCCCCATAACCAGGATACGTAAGGACTCCCAAAATATATCGCTTTTTATAAGAGTTCCATCCAAATCCACGCACAATGGGATCTTCTCCTTCATCATTAGATCATTTGGAATATGATCGAGACGCATCTCTAGCCATTTTACCCAAACTGTCGTGGACCATTCCTTGTGTTTTTATACACCGGGGCTGTTGAAAAAAACCACCTCTGACGTTCCCTGCCTTCGCCGGGCCTACTTCGCCGCAGTGACTACAAAAGATGAAAGCGGCTTCGCGCAGGCGAGCGGACTTTTTGGAACCGACCTGACGCTATTGATCGCCAAGGGTTTCTTGAAGAAATATGGCCATTGATACCTTGATTATTCAATACTCCGATTCAAGAATTCCTCTCCTCCTGTGCCTCAACAGCACACCGCAAGATATTCAAGAACTAATTTGCAGGAAGGATGTCTTCTTTGGTGAAAGGAATTGCGGAAGATTCTGACAAGAATGACAGGTCTGAACTCCGATGGCAGACAGAACGATTCTTACGTGTTTCCTGACGGAAGGAAATTGGGAATTCCCATATTTAAAGATCGACTAGAGTGGTTAAACAAATCTAAGAATTTGCTTCGCACACGTACCCAGATCTGGAAAATGTATCCAGTCCGAAGATAACCGTACTCCCCATCATTCAAAATGTCCATAGTGGGCTCACCTGATTCGGTAAGACATTAAACCAATCATACAACTGAGGAATATCAGTAAATAGAAGGATCAATACAATTAGCATACATGTCGCGGCACCAAGAACAAGCCATTTCTCCTTATAAAGATGTTCTGGCGCTTGGACGGTACTATCTTTTTTGAACCCAATATGAAAATAATACGCTGTAAAACCCAATATGAATGGAGCGGATAGTATCAACTCGAAATGATACTTTATAATAAAAATACCAAAACACAATGCAAAGAGCGACAGATAGTACACCATGCTTGAAAGGAGCCGTGGTTCTGTATAATACCCAAATGATTTTCGGTATTCTTGCGCAATCTTTGGATTATTAATTGTGCGGTATTCCGCAAACCGTTTTGTTGCCATAAAGAATGCACCAAGGAACCAAAAAGCAAGTAGAAGCGAAACTGACGGCAGCTGATAGGGTATCAAGACAAACCAACCTAACAATAGACGGATTGGATTATTCACAGATTCGGATAATACATCGAGGTACGGTAAGTCTTTGAATCGAAAAGGAGCAACATTATAAATTAACCCCATGAGAACCAAAGCCATACTGGTATACAAAAACCAGCGATTAACCAAAGCAGCGAGAGTAAGTCCGAGAACGGCGAGAGTAATCCATTCTATATAGGCAACATGAGTATTGACGAGACCGGATGGAATCGGACGGAATTTCTTTTTTGGGTGAAAACGATCAAATTGAGCATCCTGAATTTCATTAAGAACATAGTTGCTTGAAGCAAGTATGCAAGTAGCCGCTACACCAAGACCCAAGAGGGCAAAATGACTCCATGTCAATGTATTTGGAGCATGAAAGCCTCCTAAAAATACTCCGGCGAGCATAAAGACATTTTTAAACCAGTGATCGACTCGCATAATCGCGAGATAACTACGCCAATGAAGGAACAGTTCGCCAAAATCTACAACCTGTGAAAGCCTGTTTGTTTTAGACATCGTCGTATGCCACTTTATCAATTTCTATAAGTCTGAGCTCTTTGTAGCACTAGTTAAGTATCTGACCTCTCTCAAATAATAAGTCTGAGATTGCGGCAATCGTCCTTCTCAGTTTTTGCAAGGAGTATTAAGCTGCTCCTGTTCCCTTCATAACTGTCGGTATCGTTTTGAACAAGATTTTTAGATCTAACCAGAGCGTCCATTTATCAATATACTGTATATCAAGCTCCATCCATTGCTCGAAAGTGAGCTTGCTTCGGCCATTGACTTGCCATAGACAAGTAATACCCGGGCGTACACTAAATCGACGACGATGCCAATCTTGATAAAAGGCTTCAAAATCACGGAACTGAATCGGCCGGGGACCGACGAGACTCATATCTCCCTTGAGAACATTGAACAACTGCGGAAGCTCATCGATACTCGTTTTGCGGAGAAACATTCCAATGGGAGTGAGCCGTGGATCATCCTCAATCTTAAATGCAGCCCCAGTGGCTTCATTGAGGGATTCAAGACTGGGAAGCAGAGCTTCTGCTTCAGTGACCATGGAGCGAAACTTGTAAAGATTGAAGACCCGCTTGTTCAAACCGAGGCGCTTTTGAATGAAAAAAACTGGGCCGGGAGATGTTAGTTTTATACTTAATGCAACAATGGCAAAAAAAGGAAGGAGTATGATGAGGGCTGGCAATGCAATCAATATATCAAGAACTCGCTTAATCAAATGAGCCTGGTCTCCTATAGCACCAGTATGCAGCGTCACAGTCTGATGCGTCCCAACTTCATCGATAGTTGATTTGGCTAACTTCGAGGAAAAAAGATCTCCTGTCATGCGAACAATAATACCTTGCTCTTCACATTGTGCCACGATTTGAGACGTTTGGAGATAATAAGAGCGAAGGGGCAGGGCAAGAACGATTTCGTCAACAGCCACGGTACGAATAAATTCCGGAAATTCTTCCAGCGTAGAAACGACGGAAGCATCATTCAGAGATTGCCGATTGAGTCCATGCCAGGGTTCATCCACAAAGCCTAGGAGACGGTATCCCAATTCAGGTTTCATTCGAATTTCATGAGCAAATTTCACAGCACGCGGATTGGTGCCGATGATGACGACATTGCGTGAATTTCTTCCTCTGCGCCTCATCCAAGCCAACGCCAATCGAACACCTATCCGGCCTACACACATGAACAAAGTCGAAAGACTCCAAAAGGCAAACAGAAACCCAGGAGTTACCATTGTCACGTTGAAGAGGAAGGCTACGATTGCCGTTGCAAGGGCCACCAAAGAGGTAGCTTTGATAATATCGGGGATCTCTTGTGCAATCGTCGAAAGACGCTTTGACTCATACAGTGCCAGAGATGAACATGCCAAATGCCATATGACGAGCAAACCTATTCCGATAAAAAAGTTTTCAATTTTTATTCGCAGGGCCAAGAATTCTTCAAAGGCCAACAGGTCGTTATTTTCAGCATGGAACAACCAGGTCACAATCAAAAAGACTATCCCAATAAGTAGGATGTCACCGACCTGCATTAATTTAAGCGAAATTTTCCTGCGAAAAGGCATAAAATCCCCCTACAAGAGGCTAATACAAACGTCAATAATCAGCCTTACCTAATTTGTTGTTGTAGATTAGGCGCCCCTTGGGACAAAGAGTGAAGAGGAGGTCCATCATCGAAAATCTATTTATTCTCATAAAATAAGCCATGGGAAACCTAATAAAAATTAAAAGGAAATTATTACATTAAGCAAAATATGAGCCAAGTTATTTAAATTATTATGAAGTTTAAAAAACAAAAATAAAACAGCACTATATAGAATAGAAACATCATTAAACGATTTAAAAAACCTTAGGATAAGTGAATCGAAAATAACACAGCTGAACTACCTAAATGCAATGGGAATAACTATAAAATACCTGTTTTAATAGAATTTTTTAGAATCTTATTGATTTTTTTATGTATGCTTATTCATACAGATAATTTTTCTTAAGTTTTTTTAGTTAATTTTTGATTGGGATGTAAGCTTCCCCCAAAGGTTTCTTTCTCTTTCGTCAGTTTCATTTCCGTCGAGTTACTGGAAGACACTTCTAGACCCTATCCATTCTTGCAGATCTTGCACAATGTAATACAGACCTACTCCATGAACGAGGATGACTTTCTCCTCCATTTCACCGAAACGGCATCTTAGAGAAGATTTTTCAATAAATGATCCCCGCCGCAAGCAGCGGGGAATATACCCTCAAGTGATTTAAAAGAATGGACACTCGCAAGCAAAAAAAAAATTTGCCGATAACAACAAGAAGCAATGATACAAGGTATAACTTGCCGACAGAAATTTCAGACGCCGTTTTTTATTTTTTTAACTCGTGAAAGTTTCGGCATTGCTATGTTGTTCACAACTGAAGCCATGATTTTTCCTGACATGTCTTTCGCAAAAAGGTTATCACTATGCCCATTTCGAAAAAGCTGCAGAATCGTCTGAAGAATCAATCGGGATCGTATTTTGTCGTCTCAGCTCTGATCTTGTTTGTGCTGTTTGGTTTTGCAGCATTGGGAATTGAGATTGGCAGATGGTATACCATTCAAGGCGAAATCAGTAAGTCCATTGATGGCGCTGCTTTTGCTGGGGCAAAAAATGTCTCAAACCCAAAGTTTTCTGATGCAAATGGAAATCCAGATGAAGCACTTTTAGCCGCATTCGTTGAGGAAGTGGCCGCCGCAAACTTTCCCCCAGGACTTTTAGGAACAGATACCCCAAACTTCGTGGTGATGCAGGATGGTACAGGACGGGTCCAAGTCGATGGTGATGTAAATTCGGTGAACAACTTAACAACCGTGTTCAACTCAGGCACACCACTAACAAACCTCAGCGCCGTAGGCGCGGCAAAAATTCGTAAAGCCGAAATCGGGCTAGTTCTGGATGTCTCCGGGTCTATGGAAGATGATATTGGTGAGCTGAAAAGCGCTGCTGAGGGTTTCGTAAATAATTTTCAATCATTCCAAGACGATCATAAATTTGGATTGATAACTTTTGCCACTGGAGCTCAAACAATCGTTCCGTTAGAGCATGATTTTGTCTTTGATATGACCGATGAAATTGGGAAGTTGGATGCAGAAGGTGGCACGAATACCGAAGATGCTTTAGGACAGGCTGTGAATCTTTCTTGGGAGCCAGGGCAAATGTCTCTCCCACCCAATGAACGAACGCGGCAAATCATTGTTATCTTCTCTGATGGCAACCCGGGGGCATTCCGTGCGCAATTTAAATATAACGGGAACGATATGGAAGCAATTGGTGTTCTGCTGGGAAAACCCCCTTCAAGCGTTAGCACGTATTTAGGCAAGCCAGATGCTCAAGCTAGCTACTTTGTCGAAGAATGGAAAGTCAGACATGGTGATGGAAATCCCTTAAGTAGCTCTGTTTGTGGCTCCAGCGGGACCCCAACTACCAAATGGTACATTTTTCAAGATCCCACCTATGGTCTACAAACATATGGAAGTCCAATGGATGGTTACTCAGACGAGGATTGCAATGTCAATAAAAACCCAGATTGGAATGAGTATGCTCAATGGCTAGTCCGCCAAATGGCAATTGACCATGCGACAGAACTCAAAGACAAGGGCATTGAAATTTTTTCCATAGGACTGGGCGATATCGATCAAGGCTTCTTGACGACACTGGCCACTGATGCGGAGCACGCGTATTTCACGACTGACTCTGGAGAACTAGATAGTATTTTTCAAGACATTGCCAATAAACTAAAATTAGTTTTGGTGAAATAAGAAATCGGCGAACACGATTATACTTCTTAGTTTGAACATTCTTCATTTACTAAGCCTGCCAGGAAAGCCCCTTGCTTTGTATGGGGATGAATGGCAGCCCAGGGCAAATGAAAGCAATAACTCTTTTGGGTTTTCAAGAAGCCCCGCCCTTTGGGCGGGGAGTTTCACTCCGGCAAGCCATTATTGAGGAGGGATCCATTATGAAACGCTGGAGCGCATACTTTAAAAAATTTCTGAATCCATGTCGCGACCATTCTGGGGCCACTGCGATCGAAGTCGGGCTCACTATGCTTCCATTCCTCCTCGCCATTTTTGGAGTAATGGAATTTGGCTGGTACTACCTCAAGCAACATACGACCAATGCGGCCGTAGCACAGGGCATTCGAATTGGGGCCATCGGCGCCACGCTCAATGATGCTGACGGCAACCCCATGTCTCGGGAGGACTCCATTAAAAAGGCAATTTTGGATAAAACCGATGGCGTCGTTGATATTAATTCAGCAGATATTAAAATTTTTCCGGTTGATGTTGATTTCACAGATCCAGATGACCCTGCGGTCGCCAATGGTGCAAATGCAGGTGGCGCTGGAGCCTTTATGCGTGTCAGAGTGACCCATACACATGAATTCTTTACAGGCCTCATCGGACAGTTTTTTTCTGGAAACAATATTCAAATAGTATCTGAAGGGACATATCGCAATGAAGATTTTCTCTAAATACAAAAAGAAATTCGACATACCTAAACCAGTTGCCGATCCCCTTGCCTCTGACCGTGGAATTGCTGCAATGGAAGCGGCATTTGCGATTGTCTTATTTATCTTTCTCGGATTTGGAGTTATCGAATTCGGCTCAATGTTCAACGAACGAATTGCCGTGACGAGCCTCGCCCGCGAAGGTGCGAGTCTAGCCTCAAGAAATTTAACCACGAATCAAAATATGCTAGACCTCCTGGAATCAACAGACGGCGCACTTGATCTTCCCAATAAGCCCACCAAATATAAGATTTTCTTAGCTCAAATCAACGGAGGGCCTAACGCGCTCAATCCTGACCCAACTTGTGTGGTGACCGAGCGCGGAGGACTCACTGCTCCAGAAGTTCAGGCCCCTACCCAACCAAACTGTGATTTACCCAACAATCTTTACAACTATTTAAAATACGATGCTAGTTTAAACGCGCCCGCTGTCTCTCAATTTACGGTAGTCAAAGTCTATTACCAACATACACCTCTGACGCCGCTCGGAAACCTGAGCGGAACAGTCGGAGGCACCGCCCATGGCAGCAAAGACCTCACCATGTCAAGTACGGCAATTTTCTAACTGATCCCATGCTTTGTACAATAACAATGTTCTTTAGAGAGTCCTTCGGGATTTGTCAACTAAGCTTCATGCGGACATAAAGAAACGATTTCCTGCACTCCGCTTATGCGCACACGGATTCCCTCCACATCTGAAACGACTGCGTCCGCCATATGCGATAATTGACCGCCTGCAGGAGGTGGCGGCCAAGACGAAAGAGATTCTGCGTGAGTCCATGGAGCGTGAGAAACCGTTGGGCTTGTTGTGCTGATGAAAAGCTGCGCATGTGATATTCTTGTTGCCGCGCCGGCTGATACGAGGCTTCCACGCGGTTGTTGGCATAGACCGTATTAATATGGTTCACCGTCGGGATGACCTCCCGGTGAGCGGCGTCATAGCTTAACTGAAGCAGAAGCGATGGTACAGCCAGACGGCGATGAAGAAAAAAGGCTACTTCAAAAAACAATCCGAGAGACCAAGAACCGAAACTCAGCTGCCTTTTGCAGAGGGTTCTTTATCAATAAATACGTGATTTATTAGCTAATCCCTTAAGTTTGTCCGACCACGAACCGACAATAACAGGGTTAATAACCTCACAACATATTAAGAAAATCTATGCTTAACCGCTAAAGAAAATCCGCTACTTTCATGAAACAAGAAAAGATCCATTCAGAGCTTGCCCTACTTACCAAACAATGTCTGCCTCATGCCAAATCCCTCACAGTGGATCAACTCCGACAACTCCAAAAGACTTCAAACAACATAGTTCAAAGTATTTCAGAACACATACAACAAACAACACTTCCTGAAATTATTCAATTGGTCAATCGACTTGAAGATTTCGAGGAAATTTTTCCGGAAGAAATCAGCCTGTTACGATTCTGGGTCGTTGGCGGAGAAAACAACTCTGAGAAAGTAGATAACTTACATAAAAATGGCATTAATACTGTTATTCAACTGATCCACCAAATCCAGGCTATAAATTGGGAAACGGTCTCACGAGATAAATTAGGAGAAGTTCTTTCTCTTGCTCAAGAAGCTTCTTATCTTCTTTCTTTTTTAACGCAATTTCAAGAGCAGGTTGACCGGATACAAAAATTTGAAAACTTTGTAAAAACCTTAAGTTTAGAGGATCGAAAAATTTTGGCCCAAATGTTAAAAGCAAAAATAAATACACTACCAACCTATACATCCTAATCCGAAAACAATTCTAAAACATTTCATCTGCATCACCCTAAGCCACTACACCCTTTGGCGACATATCTTCAAGTGCTAATAGTAAAGCATGCGTTCCGGAACGACCATGTCCTAATGTCTGAACTCTCTGAAACAGTTTGTGAACCACTGAAAGACCGGGAAGAAGCAAGCCCATTCGGTTGGCTTCCACCAAAGCCAACCCCATATCTTTAATGAAATGCTCCACAAAAAATCCTGGCGAAAAATCACGTTGCAACATTTTCGGCGCCAGATGGTCTAACGTCCAACAACCCGCTGCTCCCTGGCGAATTGACGCCAGCAATTTTTCACCGTCTAACCCCGCGCGATGGGCATACAGCAACGCTTCGCACACACCAATCATTGTTCCGGCAATGCTGATTTGATTGCTTAGCTTGGCATGTTGCCCAGAACCTGCCGGCCCTTGATGCACTAAGACTTTTCCAAACGCACGAAGAATGGGGGTCAGGGCTTCAAAGACAGAGATCTCCCCACCCACCATAATCGATAAGGTTCCCTGTTGCGCCCCAAGATCGCCGCCAGAGACAGGAGCATCAAGCGCAAAAGCCTGTTGGGCATTTGCTGTTTTAGCAATTTCTTGGGCAAGACTCGGTTCTGATGTCGTGAAATCAATGAAGACTCGACCAGGTCTGGCCTTGGACAGCAACCCATCCTTACTCAAATAGAGATCTTGCACATCTCGTGGAAAGCCCACCATGGTACAGATCACGTCCATCTGATCTACTAACACGTCTGGTGATTCTGCCCATAGAGCTCCCTGATCCAACAGAGCCTTAGCTTTAGCCGCCGTGCGAGAATGAACCTTTAACGGATAGCCTGCGCGTAGAAAATGCCCACACATTGGCGCACCCATCACTCCAGTGCCAATCCATCCAATCCGAACAGGCGAAGGCAGGATACAGGTATTCATATTAGTGTGCTTTTCCAGATGGGAAAAGGTCTGACGGTATAGAAACTATTCTTTTCAATATGTCACAACGCCCTGTTTCTATGCGGGAGAGGGTAAAGACTCATTTAACGGCGAACAATAACACGCAAGCCATGCGACCCTTTATACAGCCGGCTGCTGCTGCGTAAGACAATGGATGGTCCCAAATCCCCACACTAAATCTACCGCGTGAAGACCCACTACCGTCCGATCAGAAAAGAGTTCAGACAAGATACCTAAAGCCACGCGATCATTCGGGTCATTAAACGTTGGCACCATCACAACCGAATTCCCAATATAAAAATTTGCATAACTAGCCGGAAGCCGCTGTCCATCAAAATATAAGGGAGCTGGCATAGGCAAAGATACAATGCCTATTTTCCGTCCGTCTTCACAGCGCATCCCTTCCAGCCGTTCTCGATTCTCAGAAAGCGGATGATAGTTCTCATCAGAGGGATTTGATTCCTGACAGAGCACGACTGTATAGGGATCTACAAATCGACACAGATCATCCACATGCCCATGGGTGTCATCACCAGCTATCCCACTGCCTAGCCACAGTACTTGAGAAATCCCCAAGTATTCCCGAAATACTTCTTCATAGTCCTGGCGTGAGAACCCGGGGTTCCGAACTTGGGTTTCTTCATCCAAGAGACATTCCTCAGTGGTCATCAGTGTCCCCTGTCCATTGACATCGATACTACCCCCCTCCAACACAACGCTACGATTCTGCACAGTCACCCGGACAAGGGGAATATTAAATTTTGAAGCGACCCGTTCGGGAATCCGATTATCCTTTGGCCAATCGGAATATCGTGCCCAAGCATTGAATTGAAAACGTGCGATCGACACTTGGGCTGGCGCATCATCCTGCTTGAGAAAAATTGGACCAAAGTCACGAGTCCACCCGCGATTCGTTGGAATCCGCACAAACTCAACATGATCAGATCCCACCCCTACTCGATCTAATATCCGCCGAGCTTTCGCTTCATGGGCTTTGTCATTGACTAAAATTCGTACAACTTCACTTTCTGATAATTTTCGAACAATTTCCCCATACACCAACTGAATAGTCGCCAGCTTGCCAGGCCAATCCGTTGTATTATGTGGCCACCCAACCCACGTGGCTTCATGATCTTCCCACTCCGCCGGCATCCGCCACTCGACGCTCTCTGAAGCAAGTTGGGACTTATCCCCCACACCTCTCCCTTGAATCTCATGTCCCCTCTCCCCATGAAGGCTTGGCCTCGAAGAGAGGCCAAGCCTAGGGTGAGGGTGAGAAGCTTCAGAACCCTCTAACACCTTCAATATTTCCTCCAACACAACATCCGTCTTCTTCAACACATCATCATTCCAAAATCGCAGCACCTGAAAACCTTTACGACTCAAATACTCGGTACGTTCAGCATCAGCCTTTTCTTGTTCTACATGCTGCGCATCATTCAGTTCAATGATCAGCATCCCTTCCAACGAACAGAAATCAACGACATATCGACCAATAGGATGTTGCCGACGAAATTTCCACTGGTCTACTTGTCGATCGCGAAGCCGTTTCCACAGCCTTTGCTCAGCATCTGTTTGATTTCCTCGTAGGCATTTGGCAAAGGATCGAAACCTCAGTGGAACTCGTTTCACTCTCCCCTCACCCTAGCCCTCTCCCCGACAACAGGGCAACGGATTATCTAGCCTATTGTTGAGTTGAGTAAAAGGCATATCAGGAGACATCTGATAAAAAAACATGACCTCGTTTAAAGAGCTAGAATAACAAAAATGAGTACCCTCTCTCTTTAAGGGAGAGGATGAGGGTAAGAACGGCAAATTGCCACGGACCCTAAATCAATCAGACTGATCCAACAACCGTTTCGTGATCCCGCCATATGCATCAATGCGTCGATCACGAAGGAAGGGCCAATTTCGGCGAACTTCTTCAATGCGCTGCAGGTCTAAATCAACAATCAGCGTCTCTTCCTCACTCTGGGAAGCTTGTACCAACACGATCCCAAACGGATCACACACAAACGAACTTCCCCAAAATTCCAATCCATCACCGCCAGCCGGAGCCTCATGCCCCACCCGATTCACAGCCACCACAAATACCCCATTGGCAATAGCATGACTCTGTTGAATCGTCATCCAGGCATTACGTTGCGCTTGCCCCTCTTCAGTCTTTTCTTGAGGGTGCCAGCCAATCGCCGTCGGATAGAACAGAATTTCAGCGCCTTGTAATGCAGTCACGCGGGCCGCTTCGGGATACCATTGATCCCAACAAATCAATGGCCCAACAATGCCATGACTCGTCTTAATCGCCTGAAACCCTTTATCTCCAGGAGTAAAATAAAACTTTTCATAATAAGCGGGATCATCAGGAATGTGCATTTTCCGGTAGAGCCCGGCGATCTCACCTTGTTCATCAATTACAACCAACGAATTATGATAAACCCCTGCCATCCGGCGCTCAAAGACTGAGACCAAAAGAGTCACCTCATATGTTTTGGAAAGGTTGGCAAAGGCTTCTGTCGTAACCCCCGGCACGGGTTCGGCCAAATCAAACAAACCTGCATCTTCCTGCTGACAAAAATATTGAGACCGAAACAATTCAGGCAAGCAAATAATCTGTGCCCCACGCTTCGCCGCTTCTTCGACTTTAGCCACAGCCCGTTCAAGGTTCCTTTCGGATACAGCCGAGCACACCATTTGAATAAGTCCAAGTTTCATATCAGGCACCTACCCCACCATCCCGCATTCAGCCATATCCTTTTCATTTTAGTGTGATCGAGAAAAAGAATCTTAAGCAAAGCTGAAGCCAAGTGAATTTCTAAACTTGTGACCAGCATAACGTTTCTTTGATCAATCTACCCCATCTGTGGGTAAAATATGAGGTTTAACAAGAAAGCGGGATGGAAATTATTTCCCTACAGAAGGGAATTCTGGCGAATCTTCTTGAGAAAAATTTTCGGGCTCGTGAAAGACTTCCTGAGTCTCCTCTGACTCAACAAACGTATCATGAGGAGAATGTTCAATGATATGTCTTAAGGTCATTCCTTCTAACGCCCCTTGAATAGCCGCATCTCGGCGCATGAGCAACTGTCCGACTCTATCGGCGTTCACCCTAAAGCCTTGCGTGCCACTATGCAATTGATGTTGAACCACTTTCAACACATCTGCAATGGCAATCTTTTCTGGCGGCCTGGCTAAGATGACTCCTTTTGGCTCATCTGTCCGCACCAGCATATTGGCAGCGATTAAGTCATTCACCAACGACTCAACCATCGTCAGGGGAACCCGTTGCATTCTAGTTAACTGATCTATGGTGAATGGGGTCTTACCTGAAACAAACCGCTTGGTAATTTTTCCAAGCAACGATAAAGTCAGATACTCCCGAAACAACGGGGTTTGATGCTTTCGCCGCAAATGCAATAAATAGGCAGAGGGATGTTGATGATAATAGGCCACTTGAGCTCCGGCCAGGACAATGAGCCACCCCACATACAACCAAATGAGAAACAGAATAAGGACCGCGAAGCTGGAATAGATAGCACTGTATCGACCAGAACTGGCCACAAACGCGGCAAAGGCCATACCTGCAATTTGCCAACAAATTCCTGCAGTCAGTCCTCCTACAAAAGCGGAACCGATATTCACCGAGGTGTTCGGGATAAATTTATAGAGAAATGTAAACATGCCGCACATAAACAAAATCGGCAGCAGACTGGTCAGCGCCACTAATAGGCTTCCGAGCGGCTGAATATCCATCACCTTTTGGACAAGCCAATGGCTCTGTGCTGATGCGGTTAATCCAAATGCGGTAAAAACGAAAACGGGGCCAACTAACACTACGCTTAAGTAGTCGGTGATCCGGCGGGCCAACGGACGGCCTACGTCTACCCGCCAAATTGAATTCAGAGCCTCTTCGATTTTTTCAATCAACGAATAGGTGGTATAAAATAACCCAGCGACACCCACCGCACCTAAAACTCCGACTTTCAAATTGTCCACAAACTGGATAATATTCGTGGTAATCTCCGCTCCCTTGTCTCCGAGAGGATCTAGGCCCTGCGATAGAATAGGTTCAATTTGTTGATGAACGCCGAAAGCTTTTAACACCGAAAAGGTGACGGCAATAAAGGGGACAAGAGAGAGTAACGTGGTATACACCAAACTTGTCGCACGAATGCTCAAAAAACTTTCGCGGAACTCAGCCACCGCGACTAAACCCAATCTTAGGCATTTCACCCCGAACTGGCGGAGCTTCCCTAGTTCATGAACTTTGGTAGTCCATACGTCATGCTCACAAAAGCGAATAATCCGTTCAATAAATTCCATTGAATTCGACTTGAGGGTTATGAAAAGCTTTTTGCGGCTAGCCTACAAAGACTTCAAACAAATGTCTAGACAAGGCAATCCTTTATCTTAGAGATCCGAATTGAAGTAGAGAGCCTTCCTCCTGTAGATTTCATCATACAATCATTCTAATATCTTGATGCTATAAGTCATGCGTATCCGTCAACTCATTTCTTGCATTCTTTTAAGCTTTACATTCAGCCTGGTGGGATTGACCGGATGCTCTGGCTCTTCTGAATGGGACCAACAATGGGAAACTATTCAGGACGACATTCGCAAAGGCAACCTCTCCCATGCCAAAACACAACTTCAGAGTATCTTACCACTAATTCGTGAAAAGGGGCCTTCTGACAGACGATATGCCCAAATCATTTATCAGCTTGGAGACCTGGCTCGCCTGGAAGGAGACACCAAACAAGCAGAATCCTTGTACTGGGAAGCGCTACCCCTCATTGCAAAATCACATGGCCCGGAAGATCTGCATATGGCTGATCCCTTGACTGAAATCGCCTCGATATACCAGAACAACAATCAACCCGATATCGCATTGCCCCTGCTTAAACGAGCCCTAGCCATTCGTGAAAAGACATGGGGTGTCTCCAACAGGCAACTCCTCCCAACACTCAAGCAGTACCATATCGTTTTGATGTTGGCCGACAAACAGGAAGAGGCCGTTAAAATTTTGACCCGCATCTCGCATCTTGAACAGATGCCTTCCTAGTTATTTGTCAGTAACGCCAGACCCTTAGCTGCCATGCCTTTTAGACATCAATCTTCTTCACCTACGAATCTTTGCCTGACGCCAAATTGCTTATCCCTATTGCTCTTTCCACATTATTGCCGTAGGATAATTCTTACATTCTATATCCCCTAGGGGATGGAAGTACCTTTAGGTTTTTCTTCACACAGCTCTCGTGCAGTTTTCATCCCCTCTTGCCGTTCCTTTCGCAATGAAAAAACGCATTGCTATTCAAGATTTGCGACCTGGGATGTACATCGCAGGAATGGACCAGTCCTGGTTCCAAACTCCCTTCCTTCGCCACAAATGGCTCTTGAAGCGTGAAGACGAAATCACCTTGCTCCGTAGTTATGGCATCCAAACGCTCTTCATCGATACCGACAAGGGATGTGATGTACTCGAGCCTTCCGACAGCCAGCAATCGACTGAAGCCCCTCATGAACCTCATGCCGACAACGAACCTTTGCCTTCTCCCACTTCAGACTTAGGACCCAATCCGGAAGATATTGAATCTGCTCGAGTCCTACGTGCTGAAGCCATTTCCATACTGGATGTATTTTTTCAACAAATGGAAGCCCCATCTGCACAACATCTCATGGATGTTCGCGGCGTAGTCAGTACATTGTTAGAAGGGATTTTGGAACATCAAGCAGCTATGGTGTCATTGATTCAAATGCGACGTTTTGATGCCAATCTTGCCACTCATGGTGTCGATACCGGAGTGTTAGCCATGGCGATGGGACAAGACTCTGGTTGCGAAACAGCCCAACTCAAATTGCTTGGCCTGGCCGCCATGGTCCATGATGTTGGGCAGCTTCGCCTGCCGCTTAATCTCTTACGAAAAGTCCAACCATACGTGCCTCAGGACCACAAATTGAT
Source organism: Nitrospirales bacterium (assembly GCA_965223295.1). Lineage (GTDB taxonomy): Bacteria > Nitrospirota > Nitrospiria > Nitrospirales > UBA8639 > Nitrospira_E. The sequence goes on from CBDCWC010000002.1 coordinate 1,491,992, forward strand.
TCAGGCACATTGCAACATGGGCAAAGCCATGCTGAATCAGTTTCCGGATTTTCCGGAAGAATCCAAACGGATGGTTCAACAACACCATGAACGGCTTGATGGATCTGGATATCCTCAAGGCTTGCGGGGAGCCGAAATTTCAGAACTTACCCAAATTCTCAGTATTGCCGACACCTATGATGCCCAGATTAGTGGACGCTGTAGCCAACCGCCGGTCCCTCCAGCACGAGCGTTATCGGAATTGTATCAAGCGGCGGTTGCCGGACAATATTCTACAACATTTGTTCAACGCCTGATCTATTTGTTAGGCGTGTATCCCATTGGCTCCCTCATCCGATTGAACACAGGTGAACAGGCTGTGGTCGTCTGGGTTCATAGTCATTCACGCTTAACTCCCACCATAAAATTGGTTAAAAAGGCAAATGGCGAACTGTATGAAGAACAAGAAATTATCGATCTGGCCTCGCAAGATTCTGCTGGTCCCTCTCGTTCCATTCAAGAAGTTCTGGATCCGCATCAAGAAGGTTGGGATATGACAAAAATTTTAGAATCATTATGGTAAAAATGCAGCTTTTTTGATGACACTTGATCCATGAGTTTTCATTCTCCTTTCAAAAATCTCCACCAAATGGATATCACAAGCCTCCATCAAGCGTTGCGTTCATCTCAAGCTTTTGTCCACACGCTATTAGATTCCATCCATATTGGCATTTGTCAGGTAGACACTCAGGGACACATCTTATCCCTGAATTTAGAAGGAACCCGTATTCTCCATCGCACCGAACAATCATGTATCGGGCACTCGTTTCATGAGCATGCGGGTTGTCTCTCTGTGGATCCCATCACCCAGCATGAAGACTGCCCCATTCAGCAGGTCTTGAAAACCGGCAAAGCGATATGGGCACCAAAATTGGTGATGCGACGACCAAGCCGCGAAACACGATGGGTTGAATTTCAATGCACCCTTTTCTCGAATCCCGATAGCCCTGGAGCATTGCTAATCTTCCGGGATCTGAGCCAGCAACTTCAACAACAGGAAGAACACCAACACCTTGCCTCTATGCCTGAAGAAAATCCCAATCCCATTGTAGAAGTGGACGCTCAAGGACGTTTGGCCTATGCCAACCCAACAATGATCGCACTTCTCGATTCCTATGGCTTTCGAGAAGATGGACTCCCACACGTTTTGCCCCCAACCCTCTCACGCATTGCAAGGGAATGCCTCAAATCCATGACCCCATTGAGAGGAACGACTGTGGTCATTGACAATCATCACTTTGATTGGACGTTTTCTCCCATACAAGATAAAGGTCTTCTCCGAGGGTATGGTTTAGACATTACCAAGCATGTCCATATTAGGAATAAGCTAACGGAACTTCAATCGCAATATGCGTCTTTGGTCGACGCGGCACACGAAGGCATTATCTCGGCTGATCTCCATGGCACTATTGTCTCTTGGAATCCTGCCGCCGAAGGACTATTTGGATTTCAGCAGGAAGAGATCATCGGCCGCTCCATCCTGACGCTGTTGGAAGAGAGCTATCGAGACATCTATCAAAAAGGCTTGGAAGATATTACTTATGGCGACGCGGGAGCCCACCCCATTCAGCAGCCGTTAGAATTAACGGGCCTTCGTAAAACCGGAGAGGTCTTCCCCTTAGAAATTTCCTTAACCAGTTGGAAGGTTGGGATGGATACGCATTATGGCTTTATCCTTCGTGACATTTCTGATCGGAAACACCTTGAACAATCTCTTTTGGAAGAAAAAGACCGACTGGTCACGACTCTCCAATCCCTTGAGGAAGGCATCATTACCACTGACCGGGAAGGCCGTATTACGTTTTTGAATCCCCTGGCCGAACAGATCACAGAATGGTCACAATCAGATGCATTGACCCGCTCTCTTCAAGAGATATTTCGACTGGCCAACAAAACTTCAGGACAAGAGGAGGCACCCACACCACAAAATTCTTCTGCCCTTTCTGCCCTGGCTGAACCAAACTCTCTACACCAACTTATCACCAAACATGGCCATCAACGAACTATTTCCATGCGTGAAACACCCATTCGAGATCACCGTTCCCACTTGATGGGAACGGTCATTATTTTCCACGATATCACTGACCAGCACCGCCAGCAAAAAGAAGAACAGCGCCGGAGCAAATTAAATTCCTTGGGCGTATTGGCAGGAGGCATCGCTCATGACTTCAACAACTTGCTGACGGCAATCCTGGGGAATGTCTTCGTCGCGAAATTGCGTATGGTTGCTCAAGATCCTTTGGCTCACAACCTTGAGCAAGCCGAGCAGGCCTGTCTTCGAGCCAAGGAACTCACTCAGCAACTTCTAACATTTGCCAAAGGGGGGGCGCCTATTAAGACCTCTATTGCGCTGGGAGAGCTTGTTCGAAAAAGCGCGGTGTTTGCCCTTTCAGGTTCGTCGATCAGTTGTCATTTTGATATTCCTAACGATCTGTGGCCTATAGATGCGGATGCGAACCAACTGCGGCAAGTTATTCAAAGCATCACGCTCAATGCTCGACAAGCCATGCCTGAAGGTGGGTCCTTTTCGATTTGCATGGAAAATGTCGCACTCCCGACCCAGTCGACATTGCCTTCTACAACGTTATCCCCTGGGAATTATGTGAAGATATCCTTTGAAGATCAGGGAGTAGGGATTAAAGAGCAGGATATGCCCAACATTTTCGATCCGTATTTCACAACTAAACCTGGCGCTTCTGGGTTAGGACTGGCCGCAGCCCATAGCATTATCCAGCAACATCAAGGACATATACACGTCCATTCTGAGGTAGGCAAAAGCACCACAGTCACTGTGTACTTACCCTCTTCATATTTTTCCGTTGGTCAGGATCGCCAAGCCGTTCCAAAAGGACGTGGTCGAATCCTTGTCATGGACGATGAGCAAAGCATTCTCCGAATGGTGGAGGGTGCGCTCACCCAATTTGGCTATGAGGTAATCACCGTCCAAGATGGACAAACGGCCATTGATGTCTTTTCCAAGTCCTTGGCCAATAGTAAGCCCTTTGATGCCGTCCTTCTCGACTTAACCATCCCCGGTGGAATGGGCGGAAAGGATACCATGCAACATCTTCAAAAGTTGGACCCGCATGTGAAAGCTGTTGTCACCAGCGGATATTCAGACGATCCCATCATGTCGGACTTTCACACTTACGGATTTCAAGACATCCTAGTGAAGCCTTACAAAATCACTGAACTGGCGCAGACACTTAAAGAGCTTTGTGCGGACAATTAGATTGACTAGTCGCAAAGATACTTCACGAGGGCTGTCAGAGAGGAGAACAAATGGCATTCGCTGCGATCTTACCGTCGGCATTCCATGACACCAAACAAGCACACATCAGATCAATAGTTAGTAGATATAGCGAGGGAGAGGCAGAAATCGAAGGAAACAGGCTATACATGAAATTACGTCGAGTTTCGCCCCCGACTGTTCACCTCGATAGGTCGAGGAAAACCATCACCAAGAAATTAATCGTTCCTGACTTCTTTTCCCTATAGGCACGCAGGATCCCGACGGAGCAAGGTTTGCTGCTGGACCATCGGAAATTTACTCAACATTCGATTACTGAGCGTAAGATTTTCTTTCGCTTTTTCATAATATGTCGGTTGCGTTTCAATAGCTTTCTCAAAACACCGAGATGCCCGAGCAAACTGTTTTTGTTCAAGAAATGCAACCCCAAGGTTGTTATAGGCCTTGGCCGGTTCCATCCCACGAACATACGCGTCATAGGCCAAGTCATAATGTCCAAGTTTCGCCAGTGCTAAACCAAGATTGTTAGCAATTTTTCCGGTATTACCTCCCACCTGCAAAGCCTGTTGAAACGTTCGAACCGCATTTTCGTATTGTTGATCAAGATAATAGGCCATTCCCATATTATTGAGAATCGCTGGATTATTAGGTCTTTTCTCCAAGGCGACTTCATACATCTTGACGGCATCCTGATGTGCATGGCGACGGTCAGCCACAATTCCCAAATAATTCGTCGACGTCCACAAGTCAGGATCATAGAGCAAAGCTGCTTGAAATTCGCGTTCGGCTTCACCATCTTTTTCCATTCTCAACAATGCCCGCCCCATTCCTTCATAGGCAGGGGCAAAATTCAGATCATAGTCAAGAATTTCATGAAATTCGTTATAGGCATCTCGTATTTGACCACTTTGGAGATAGACGACAGCAAGTTTATACCGTGTCGGCACTCGCTCCGGTTCAACATGCAACACTTTTTCATATTGAACCTTCGCCAATTGCATGTTGCCTTGCTGAAGATGAGCATCTCCCAATTTTTCATAATCTGATGAGGCTAGTTCCTTAGTCAGATCGTTGGAAATCTCCGATTCGTGAGCAAGCCCTGCTTTCTGCCGTTCCAATATTTGTTGGTAATGTTCATCCTGCACAGTAAACATCTTCTTTTCAGATTTCGAACATCCCGTCACAACAAGACCAACACTCACTAACGTAACCAGCAAAAATTGTACTTTCATTATATCCACCTCTCTAAAGTTGACTATGTTCTGAGACAAACCATGAAACGGTCTTGCTCAAGATTTGTTGCCTGTATTTTCACATATCTCGATTCATACAAAATTGAGTGAAAGGGAAAATCTTTTATCATAGATTGGGGAGTAAGTTTCTCATGAGACTAATAACCCCAGGTCCAATAATCACAACCATCAGGCTTGGAAATATGAAGAGAATAAGAGGAATCATGAGTTTGACCGGCAACTGTGCGGCTTTTTCCTCGGCCCTCAGACGCCGAGCTAATCGCATTGAATCCGAATGCACACGCAAGGCTTGCCCAACACTCGTACCAAACCGGTCCGTCTGAATGAGAAGAGCCACTAAACTTCGAATATCATCGAGATTCGTCCGATTCACTAGGTTACGAAGCCCTTGCTCACGAGATAGTCCCGCACGCAATTCTAGGTTCAAAAGAAGAAATTCCTCTCCCAAGTCAGGATGTCCTGCTTTGACTTCCATGCCGACCCGAGCAATAGCTTGATCAAGTCCTAACCCTGCCTCCACACAGACCACCATAAGATCAAGTGCATCGGGAAAGCCATCAACCAACTTCTGCTTACGGCTACTCACGGCAGAATTCAACCATATCTTAGGGCTATAAAAACCAACGGATAAGGCACCAATCAAAAATCCTGGCAGAGCCAAATCACCCATTGACGCAGTAGACTCAGTTCCAAAAACCAAAAATGCTACACCACATAGAATGGCTAGAAAAATTTGGCTTCCCAAAAAGATGATAGGCGCTTGGTTCGATCGATACCCTGCGGTTGTCAAATTCGACCGTAACTGTGACGTTGAGACCTGTTGTTTTGGTGAGTTTAGTTTGCCAAGGCGTTCCAGCAGATCCACAAATTGTGTTTTGAGAGCATCTTTTGTATCTGTTTTTTTCGCTTTGGCCTGAGAAAGCGATTCACCCTTGACGCGTGAATTCCAATCGTTCAAAGTTCGCTTTGACTGGGTATATGAGACCACTCCCCACCCGACAAGGAGGACGAAAAGAAAAACCAGCCCGCTGATCAGTAATAATGGATCCATGGCAAATCCCATCACACCTTAATATTACACATATTTTTCATGACAAACGCGCCAAGCAGCATTAAAAATATCGATCCAGCCATCATCATTTGGCCAAGTTCATCACTAAATAACAATCCAATATAGTCTGGGCTAAGCCACCAAAGAATTCCCGCCATCACTATAGGAAGAAAAAAGAGAATGATCCCAGATAATCGACCTTCCGCAGAAATGGCTTTAATGCGGCCAAAGAGTTCAAAACGCTGTCGGATTAAACGCGAAATAGCTTCAATGATTTCGGCGAGATTACCTCCCGTTTCCCGTTGGACCACCAGCGCAGTCACAAAAAATTTCAAATCGGTACTAATAACTCGATCATTCAAATTATTCATCGCCTCGGGAACATCAATACCAAAAGAAATTTCTTCGACAGTTCGACTAAATTCCGGACCGATTGGATCAGGGAATTCATCGCCGACCATTTTCATCCCGACTGAAAAGGCATGCCCCGCTCGAAGGGCTCTGGCCATGAGATCCAAGCCCTCAGGGAGTTGCCGCTCAAAAGCCTGAAATCGCTTTCGTCGTTTCATTCTGATCCAGATGAGCGGAATAAAACACCCCATCAACCCAGTGCCTAGCCCTACCAAGAAACCATAATCCATCAGTAGGGGAATCATCATACCTAAGGCCCCGACCACGCCAGAAATCAAGAGAAACAGTCCCACAGGAAGATGGCTGTTCGCCTGTTGTAGCATTTTTTCCAGACCGCCGAGATTATTGAAAGAGAGCAATAATTCATGAAGCCATGGAAGCTCACTGAGCTTCCGGTTTCGAACAAGATTCGTCTTTTCTGACTGCTCTTTTTTATGGAAACTCCCAGAAGATCTGAGCCGCCGCTTCATATGACGATGCTTTGGGCTCACATATTGATGATAGAAATAGTATCCACCTTCAACAAAAAGAATAATTGATAGAAATATGCCGATGCTAATTGCAATACTCATCTATCTCGCTTGCTCCCCTTCCGACCCGGCGGCCTTTCTTATTGAACAATCTCTTTACCTGATTGACAACCAGCTCTCGGCTTGAAACATTACACTTCATAAATTTTTTCGGGATCAAAAATGCTCTGGTCACATGCAATGCCCAATGCTTTAAAACGTTCGACAAACTTGGGGCGAACTCCCGTCGCTCGAAAAATCCCGTGCACTCTTCGTTCTTCATCAAGTCCTGTTTGCTGGAATGTGAAAATTTCTTGTATCGTAATGGTCTCACCTTCCATTCCAACAATTTCCGATAAGCTGGTCGTTTTTCGTGATCCATCAGATAACCGGGTTTGCTGTAACACCACATCAATGGCTGAACTAATATAATGACGTAGCGCTTTCGTGGCTAAATTTAAACCCGCCATCGCGACCAAGGTTTCCACACGAGTCAAGCAATCGCGCGGGGTATTCGCATGGATAGTCGTAAGCGATCCATCATGACCTGTATTCATGGCTTGAAGCATGTCCAAACATTCACCACTCCGAACCTCACCCATGACAATCCGGTCTGGTCTCATACGCAAACAGTTTTTGACGAGCTCTCTTTGCGACACTTCCCCTTTTCCTTCGACATTGGGAGGTCGGGTCTCTAAACGAACCACATGAGGCTGTCGTAGCTGTAATTCAGCTGAATCCTCGATGGTGACAATCCGTTCATCCTCAGGGATAAATCCTGATAAGATGTTTAAAATAGTGGTTTTCCCACAACCGGTACCACCAGAAATGATCACATTAAGCCGAGCTTCAACAATTCCGCGAAGTAATTCTGCAATTTCAGGTGTCAAGGAGCGTTTATCAATAAGGTCTTGAATAACCAGTTTATCTTTAGAAAATTTTCGAATCGAAATGGATGACCCATCAAGCGCCAATGGCGGAATAATCGCGTTCACACGAGATCCATCCAATAACCGCGCATCGCACATGGGGGCTGATTCATCAATTCTTCGACCAACTGCCGAAACAATTTTCTCAATAATCTTTCGAAGATGGCTTTCATCACGAAATGTCACGTCCGTCAATTGAAGCTTTCCAGCCCGTTCGACATACACTTGGTCGCATCGATTCACCAAAATATCGTTGACGGTATCATCCTGAACCAAGGGTTCCAAAGGACCAAGCCCCATCACTTCATGTTGAATATCAGAAATGAGGCTTTCGCGTTCCTTCATACTGAGAGGAACAGATTCCGCTTCCAACATTTCCTGGACAAGCTTGGTCAACTCCATCTTTAGGAGATTTTCATCTAGAGTGGCCACGATCGAGAGATCGAGGGTATCAATAACCTGTCGATGTAACCGTTCTTTTAGCGGGCTCAGATCTAGGGCCGAACTTCCGGCAGAGACCCCGACGTCATCCCATTTTGATTCATACATAACGTAAATAACCTCAACGTGCTGATTTTAAAAGTTTTAAGCTTGAGAAGTTGATGCTTGCGCTTTCCTAGATTTAAATGGGTTCAACCAACTCGACAACGATCCCTTTGCCGCAGTCTGTCCTCCGGCTTCGGTGTGAGATTGGGCAAAATCCCTGAAGGATTTGGCCACAGATGTACGGGCTGCCACATCAATAATCGGCTTGCCACTGTTGACAGATCGGCTAACGGATGGATAATCGTTTGGAAGCAGCCAATAACTTTTTTGTTTGAGAATGTCTTCAGTTTCTTTCAATACATCCTCCTCAGGTGACAAATACCGATTCACGACCATTCGAATCTTGCTCTGAGGAAAACCAGAGCCTTTTAAGAGATCTAAAATTCTTTTGGTGCGATGGACGACCGGAACCATTAATGTGGAAGTGACATATATCCAGTCACAAAGTTCCAAGGCTTTTTTGGTTGTTAAATCAAGGACATGCCCACAATCAATCACGACAAAATCAAAACTGGCCAGGAGAAGTTTCAACGTCGCCTCCACACAATCAGGACCTAACCGACCTGTGCTCAGATCATCATAGCCCGAGGGAAGAACCTGCATTCCGGTTTCAGTCTTGGTCAAGACTCGAACCAAAAACGCCTGGTCTAACCGCGACAAATCGGAAGCAATATCACGAAAGCTATGAGTGGGTTGCAAGTCAAGATACAATGGCAAATCTCCACCATGTTGATTTACATCAACCAAGACCACAGAAGGCTTACTCGGCGATTGCAAAAGAGCAGCTGCAAAGTTCACGGCAATACTGGTAGTCCCAACACCGCCTTTGCCTCCAAAAAATCCAAGAACCTTCCCTTCTTTCTTTTTTTCTACACTTCGGCTCGATTGGGAAGCCGAACGTTCAAGGAAACGACCGATGGCCTCTTCCACTTCTTGTGCCTGAATCGGCTGGGACAAGAACTCCTTGGCTCCAGCACGCATCCCTTCTAGTAACACCGATGATTCCAGCATCGAAGCGGTAAAGAAAATTTCCAGTCCCTTAGTGATTTTCGTCATCTCACGCATGACGGAGAATGTTTCTTCAGGTTTTTCGTCAAGCTCCATGACTACTAACGCAGGAACCTCCGAACTTTTAGATTCTTTTATCCGAACCCCATCAATGCCACCGATAATTTTTTCTAATGAAGATCTACATTCCGGGTTCTTAACAGAGATTTCAACTACCGCATCATTGGAAGGACCTTCGGTTGATGCTCCCCCCCCTGCACGTTTGGGCTTCCAGGCTTTATCCGTCATTTTTTTGCACCTCCCCCACCTTTGGGCGACCTCGCTCCGCTACCACTAGAACCCCCTCCACGCGTCAATTTCAAATCAGAAAATGGCGGGTTTTCAAACATCAACTGGTAACGGGTCATGCTAAATTGAATGGCTTTGGGATCCGCTGCCCCAGGAATGGGATCTAAATTTTTGGCTGAACTCGGATTCATAATTTGTCCTTCAAGCGCTTGCCGGTAAGCTAATCCATATTCTTCGCTCAGATGAACAGGACGGGCAGCCCACGGCGAGATGACTTGATCACTTTTCCCCATCGCAAAAGGACGGCGGCCATTTTCCTCCGTCATGACAGGCCAGACCCCACAACCAGCCAGCCCTATCCATACAAGACTGAGCAACCCGACAACTCTGATATTGACTTGCGCATGCATGACTTTCTCCTTTTTCAGCAATAAACTGTTAGGGCGCTAAATGACCAAAGGTTCCGTCCATTCCGCCTCTGTTATACGGCATCCTCTTGGTAACCTTTGGCTGGGTGACCGTGTAGGCTTCATCAGGTCTAGGAACCTGCTCCTCAGGATAGGCCCCTTCCATATATCCCATCATCATGAATTCAAAATCATTCGGCTCCAAATAATGATCAGTTGGCAAGGTTTGCTTCACCACATTGAGCGGTTTCACCAAATGCGGCGTGACAATGACAATCAACTCAGTCTCATTTTTCTGAAAAGACGTACTACGAAAGAGCGCACCTAATACAGGGATATCTCCTAGCAAGGGATATTTGGCAATCGTCTCTCTCACGTTATCTTGAAGAAGCCCGGCAATCGCAAAACTTTGCCCATCGCCCAACTCGACCACGGTCTTCACACGGCGAGTCGTGAGCGAAGGAATTTGAAATCCGCTGATAGAAATTCCATTAGCGAAATCTAATTCCGACACTTCGGGATTCACAACAACTGAGATGCGCCCATCTGATAACACGGTCGGAGTAAATTTTAAGCCCACACCAAATTCTTTAAATTTTACCGTCACCTGACTAAATTGTTGTGGAATCGGAATAGGAAATTCTCCACCAGCCAGAAATTCTGCAGCCTGCCCACTCTCTGCAATCAGAGTGGGTTCCGCTAACGTTTTAGAAAGCCCATGCTCCTTCAGAGCATCCAGAAAGACCGTCCACAAGTCATTCCCAATCCCAAACCCAAAGACTCCAGTTGTTTGTAACCCCGGGAAAAGATTATAGAGATTCGTCAAGCCTCGAAGAGGAGATGTAGGATCTTCAGGATGTCCAATGGCAGCAAACTCATCATCGAATCCCACCAGATTGTTGAGGGTTCCAACGCTATAATCCCGATGGCCTTGTTGCTGTCTCTGGTAATTAAATCCCAGGCGCTTCGTCAACCCGCGTTGCATCTCGGCAATCTTGACTTCCATCATGACCTGTTGCACACCACCAACTTGAAGCAAGTTAACGACTTTTTCAGGAGCATAAGGCTCGGAGAGCGCCAAGACTTTATTTAACGAGGCCATATTACTCACATTTCCCGTCAACGTAATGTGGTCATGGCTACTCAAGACTTGAATTCCCTGTTCAGAGGGCAGCAGCATATGCAGCTGTTCTTTAAGACGATTGACATCAGGCGCGATCTGAATATCGAAGACATTCGAGACTTTTCCATCTCTTCCCCATAAGGTCAGCGTTGTAGTGCCGATATCCTTGCCGGTCAAATAGAGTTGCTTGGGTGACAGGACAATTTGATCAGCCACATCAGGATTGGCCATCGATGCTCGTTTAAATGGAGAACCTGTCTCAATGATTTTCGATTCACCCACCGTCAACCGTAACTCTTTGGGTTCGTTGACTTGTGCCGCTTGATAGGTCAAACCCTCCGCAAATCCTTCAGGAGAGCCCATCCCCAAGGACATGCCGACGACCCCGACAATTGGGAACATGAAATGAAAAATCTTATTCATAACCATACCTTTCATAGCTAACCTCGCGACGCCAATATGTCTCATGTTGTCTACCTAAAACTTGAGAGTCGACTTTTTTGTGCCATTAATGACTTCCACACCATTTGATGCCTTTCGTTTTTTTCGCGGAGGTCGCAACTGATAAGAGGCCATCAAATCTTTAAAATTTGCGCCCTTGGTTTTCTTAACTTCAGGATTCAAGGGACTACGAAGTGCAAGCCGTAATTTTCCTCCGTTTTCGGCCATTGCCAGTTTTTCTGCTTCCTCGAGCGACACTTCCAAAGTAATGACTTTGACGGGTTTGGGACCTTCTTCATCGTTCGCGGCCCGCTCCATTTGAGTATCGGTCGCCAACACTAGGGTATTTTCAAGAACCACTTTGGTCACCATATTTTTATTGCCTTTACCTTTGGCTAATGGATCATCAAATGTGGCCATCACATCCACCCGATCTCCCGGCTGCACAAAACCAGGAAGCCCCACGATTTCATTTACTTTGACCGCCATCGCCCGTTTATTGGGATCCATGACCGCTGATACACCGCCGGTTTTCAAGTCAATCGGTGCAAGCTTTGATTCAAGAATAGCTTCATTCTTTTTCAAATTCGTGAGAATAACTCTTCCAGTTAAGGATTCGGGTTTCACAAAATGCCCCACAGGTAAAGAATCTTCTGGAAAGGTGACCATCTTAAAAGATTCTTTTGCCAACTGCGTGCCCCAGGGAAGATCATTGTTAGCAACGGCTAACGTCACCCCTTCCACGACAACCTCGGGGACTTCTACCACTGTTCCCTGCTGTCCCTGAAGCCATTGATACACCATGTACGTGGTCACTAACGCAATCCCAATGGCCAGCCCTAAAAATACGAGTGGACGTTTATTCCCCATGCTGTTCCTCCCTACTCATTTCCATTCGACGGTGCATTAGACCGGGTCGCTTTCCTGAAACATCATCGGCTCAGAGCCAGTGTTCGCGTCTTCACCAATAAAATGTTCAAGTTCGTAGATAAATCATCAGTTAATTCCAAGATATCGGATATATCGGATATTCGTTTCCATTCTTAAGGGTAGAAGCATCTTTTTTGGTAAATGATCCTTTTGGCAGAAAGGGCAACCCTTAAACACCTTCACCACACCTCATACCACGTCAAGACCTGTGTCATGACTGTTCCCAGACCAATCACTAAGGCATAGCGCAACTTTGGTTCACCCTCAGTTGGCTTCTCGAGAACGGGAACCTTGCGTGTCACCCTCCAGGTTGTCAGAAGAGTCATACAGCGATCCCATGCCTGACGAAATCCAAAAAGATTCCCGATCATGAAAAAACTATAGCCCCCCCCTAAAATGGTCGTAATCGCAAAGACATAGACCACCTGTTCAGGGCCTATAATCGCTCCAATCCCTCCAAGAAATTTCACATCTCCCGCACCCATTCCTCCCTTAATATAAAAGAACAAGAGACACATGATGCCTACAGCTAGCCCTAACACGCTGCCGCTTAGTCCATCCCACCCTCGATTGATCGTATGAAGGATGAACCCCACAAGGACTAATGACCCTGTTAACCAATTCGGGATTCGACTACTACGGAAATCATAGATCCCCGCAATCACCAAGGACGAAAACAGGCAAAATAAGAGAATATGAGAAATCACCGACGGATTTTGAACATCCACTGCATACTCCTCTGTATGAAAAAGATTCGTACCTTTCCCGGAACCATGAGGCCTTTCTCGTTTTCATACTCATAAAAGACCTCCCCTACCAGTCTTCTCAACTTTTTTCGGAGGGAAAATTCTATTCTGAAGGGATAAGACACAGAATCCGCATCTTAGCCAGGCAAAGAGGCCTATGATGACGACACAAATGACCAAAGAACACTTCAACAAGCAATGGTCACAATGACGAAACCAATACTGAGTGAAGAGGAAGGGAAGGGATGCCGGAGAAAGATTACGGCAAAAAGATGAAAAGGGAGATCATATACTCAAGGGCAAGTTGCCGAAGCAAAACTTGCCCTTGACCTAGAATTATTATATTCGATTGATCTATAGCACCAGTTTCGGCACCGTTGAGGGAGGAGCACCTGGAGCCCCACCACCATTAGGATCCGGGGGAGCTTCTTCAAACACAAAGCACTCAAGACGGGCTTGGATCTCCTTAGTATTCCCTTGTACTATGACACTTGTGATCGTGGCTGTAGCATAACCCACAATGACTTGGGCTCCATTTGGATCACAGTTCGACCCGTTGGATTGATAGATCGGAATGGTCACATGCCATTCCCCATTGGGATCATTTGCCGCCTCTTGCTCAAAGAGGTCTTGGATAGCATTAAACGTTGGCGTCGTCACGCCGTTTGTAAAATTAAAGGTCGTCTGATGGGGAATAATTGGCGGACTGGTGTAATTCCCGTCCGCTATACAATTAATCACTTTGGTCAGCATTGCGGTATTCGCACCACCATTACCAGTACCGGCAGTTCCTCCATCATTACAATTTTGAGGATTATTCCCTTGTCCCGATACTTCATCAAATTGATGCCATCCCGCACACACATCTTCTCCAGAAGGATGCATGGTGAACTGAACACTAGAATTTACACAATCCTGACCGTTAAACCAGGTGTCCGAAATACCAAATGGCGCTGCTTCACCAGGCGGCAAATTCGTACCACCTGGCAATAAGGCTGCCGTCGCCGTCGCTGAAACACCGATATCCGTATTACCCCAAATCCCTGCAAAAAATGTCGCAATGGACCCATTCGCCTGCCCATCGCGTCGAGCGGTGACCTGAACGGCTGTCGGCCGAGCCAAATTTGGCGTAAAGGTACGTGTTGCGGAATCCCAGACGCCAAATTTTACATCTTCTGCATTGCCGGCAGCCGCATCGATACTAATACCCGTTAAATTCCCTGCTGTCGCAAGTGCAGCAATGCCCACAGCCGCGTCCAAGCTCCGCTGTTGTTCGTCAGTTGTGAGCGTGCGCATAAAATTTTGTTGGTCCGCCGTCTCCATGGCCAGATACGTTTTGCCTAACTCTCGTCCGGCAGTTAACGCCGAGGCATCCGCAATATTCTGCAACTCATTTTTGGTCACTAAGGCATAGCCCAAATCAATGACCATGGCACTCAACCCGACAGCCACAGCCGTCCAAAGAGCCATTTTAATGGCCACAACGCCTTGTTCATTTTGAAGACATGATTGCTTCCTCATAACTCTCACTCCTTCTATTGTAACCAAAGGATCTCCTCAAGCTAATCAATCTGAAATATTCAAGGATAACGAGCAACTACTCAACTGCAATACAACTACTATTCTTGCCGCATGACAGCACTAGCCGTTAACTGACTCTTATTTAGACCGCCGGCCGACACCAATCCTCCAATCACCAAATAATTCCAGGGCAGTGTCGCAGACACATTGATAGCCGTGACCGGTGGCGGTCCTGGCGCCACTTGCGTGGGATTAAGTTGCACATCGAGTCCCGTAGAATCGACCCCGCCGGCCACCAAATATTCGTCAACGATCGTTTGAATATCACCCTGGCCGTTCGTATTTTGAAACAATGTCGCCTGACGCGCACCCTCCCGAACGGCATTAGTAAGTACTTCTTGCGACCAGAGCATGCGTCCAAAATCGACCATGCCAAACATCAACAGTGACAGGGGCAATAACACCATCGCAAATTCGACCGCGGAGGATCCTCGTTGATTAGTGAGTACACGGCACTGAGATTTTGTTGATTGTCCCTCTGACAAATATTGAAGAAAATTCATAGCCTTCTGTTTCCATTCTAGAATTTAGAATTTGGTCGTTACCTTAAGACACCCTAATGGAATTTCCTGCAAGCCATAATCTATTGTCAAATGAAATCTTTCTATAGAGGCGCAAAGCTCTTGGGCGGATGATGGGCCTTCGATAACCTCTTGTGTGTTCTTGCGAAAAATACAATGCCAATCAAGGGTCGGGGTATGTACTTTCAATCAAGGTGTACATTTTGGTGATAGCAGATCCGAGCGAAGAGGTCGAACCAACCACCACCACCCCTATCAAGGCTGCCAGCAACGCATATTCAATAGCGGTCGCTCCTTCATCATCTAAAAGGAAACTTTGCACCAGCCCGCACTCTCTCTCTTGTATTTGGCAGGACCTCATAGTTTACATACTCTCCTTTACCCATTAGGTGCCTAACCGGCAGACAACCTGGTTAGGCACCCAAATAGGTCAACTAGGATTTAACCTACTGTTTCCGTATCCTCTTACGGAATTTTGGATTCAATCGTGGAGAAGGTGCCATCGAGTTTTTGACCCAAGGCTGTTACAGACACGATGATGACAGCACCAATCAAAGCCGCCAACAGTCCATACTCCAAAGCAGTTGCTCCTTCTTCATCATTGATGAACCGCATTACTTGATTAACCATAGCGAATCTCCTTAACGGGCGAAAAGGTGAATGTTCGCTATGCCAGAGTGCCCGAATCGTCCTGACATAGACGTTGCCTCTAACTACTCCTTTGGCAACCCGGCTATCAGAGACCAGCTCCGACCCGTGGCTTTGCGCCCACGCTTTACAGCATGTTCGCCTTTATCGGGAAGAGGCACCCGATCGAATCCATACAATGCCGTGATTTTCATATGTTCATGAAGCCAATGTAGCCGTCCCTCAGATTTTCGCCTTTGCCTTCGTGATGATTGGCAGCCGAGAGCGCTCACTTGAGTCCAACTCGCTCTTCCATCATGTTGAAAGCCATACGATTGGGGTCTTGTCTATTCATCGTAAAAATTTTCTTTAATGGTTGATGATTCATAGGTTATTCGATCATTTCTCATCCGTCAGGATGCCTCATTATCGTCACGACTCAGAAAACCTTGACAGAAAATATCCTCAAAAAAAATTCTCTTTTATCGTAAGCTTCTTCAACTTTACGCATTTTCCAATATTGCCCACTAAGGATCAGAATTCTCACCTGTTCAATGATCTCCAAACGATTATTTTTTACTTCGGAGGAACCAGCGATTCCACATTTTTTCGCGAAATACATGTTCGCTACATACACAACCCATCTCTGTTTCTTCCACCTGTCCATCTGAAAATCCTACGGTCGAAAGCCTCAATATGCTCCACTAACTAGGCATCTCCAAACCCATGGGCACCTAATTTTTTCTGAGGGCAAGGAAGCGGCGCGCGGAAACCCGCATGTATTGGCCAATACATGAGGATTTGAGCACGCCGCTGACGCCGCCATAGGGAAAAAGAACAGTTTGTAGAGATGCCCTCATATCACATTGTCAAGTCTGGAGAGAGAAACTAGGCAGTGTTTTCCGGCCACAGAACCTAAAGAAGGAGGATTTTGCCCAATAGGGTCTTTCTCTCGTCGTATCCGTCCAGCATGTACCTATGTTCTTCTCTGATGAACCTTCTCTCACTACTGGCATATAGGTTGCTCTCATGTATGAGGTTTTCCTGCTGCAAGTGAAACCAGTATATGTGCCCAAGTAATCATTGAAATATCAGGAAAAGCTAGAGACATGCGAGAAAACGGAATGTCTGCGAACCCCACAAACAATCATGGCACTGATTCGGCTACAGCTGTCCTCAATAGCTCAGAGCTGGATACACCGCCTATCCGCGCCATAAACCATTCGGAGCCCCCCTCGAATGACGGTTTCGTGTTGCCTCTTTTTGTGACCACTATTTTTCTCAGCTCCTTACTGGTTTTCTCTGTCCAACCCCTCTTTGCCAAAATGGTTCTTCCCTTACTTGGAGGGTCTCCTGGAGTCTGGAATACGGCTATGCTTTTCTTTCAAATAGTGTTGCTGGCCGGGTACGTGTATGCGCATCTGACAACGCGCCTACTTGGCGTTAAAGGGCAAGCAGGGCTTCATGTCTGCGTGATGGTTTGCGTCTTGATCTTTTTGCCAATTGAGGTCGCAGAAGGCTGGTCTCCTCCTGTGGAGGAAGCTCCTGTCTTTTGGTTAATTGGGTTATTTGCCGTCTCTGTTGGCCTCCCCTTCTTTGCTGTTGCCACGAATGCTCCTCTACTACAGCGCTGGTTTTCTCATACAGGTCATAGTGCTGCTGCAGATCCATACTTTCTGTATGGGGCCAGTAATCTGGGAAGCATCCTGGCTCTTTTGAGCTACCCGCTCGTTGTTGAACCTCTATTCACAAGTCAGGAACAAAGTCTTGCCTGGAGAGGGATATATGTAGTCTTAGTTGGCCTGATTACCCTTTCCGCTTTGACAGTATGGCGGCGCTATGAGCCAAAATTAGCTTCAGCAATGACTCCCTTAGTAGATACCTCAGCCTTGGTATCTACACCGACCCTCTCACAGCGCTTGCATTGGTTAGTCCTGGCCTTTGTCCCGTCAAGTCTATTGTTGGGCGTAACGATGCACATCACAACTGATGTCGCTGCCGTCCCGCTTCTCTGGGTTCTGCCATTGACGTTGTATTTGTTAACTTTTGTGATTGTCTTTGCGCGCCGCCCATGGCTTCCTCATACCTGGATGGTGTTAGCCCAACCTTTTCTTTTGATTCCTATTGGCATACAGCGGTTTGGTGGCATTCTCTTAAACATTCTTTTACCGATGATCGTCTTCTTCGTGACCACGATGGTATGTCATGGAGAATTAGCTAAACGCCGGCCCAGTGCAAATCATCTCACGGAGTTTTATTTATGGATGTCTTTGGGAGGCATGTTGGGAGGAGTGTTTAATGTACTGGTTGCCCCTCTTGTCTTTAGTTCCGTCTTAGAATATCCCCTCATGCTAGTCTTGGCCTGTTTTCTCCGTCCCGTCCAAGCACACACAACGCGAGTTTTCATAGCTGGCGACCTGATCTGGCCCGCTGCGCTTCTTACTCTTCTTGGAATCCCCATTTGGCTGGGCGCCACATCTACTCTTTGGGGAGGTGCGGGACTCGTCGCTTTTTGCGTGGTCTTAGGTCTCGGAACATACAGTTTTCGACACCGCCCAATACGATTTGGCTTAGGGGTCGCAGTTATCCTGCTCTTGACGACATTGTTGGGGACACAGGACCAAGTGATCTTAAAACGAGAGCGAAGTTTTTTCGGAGTGAATACGGTACAACGAACTGACAAGGGCGACTTCAATCTCTTGGTTCACGGGAGGATCATTCATGGTGCCCAACACACCGATCCCACACGCTGGCGTGAGCCTTTAACCTACTACCACCGAAAAGGTCCGCTTGGTCAATTGTTTACCCTTTTTCAACAACAAGAGACCTCTCTTCAGCATATTGGAGCTATTGGCTTAGGCGCCGGCACGGCATCATGTTATCAACAACCAGATCAACATTGGACTTTTCATGAAATTGACCCAACGGTTAGTCGGCTTGCTCGGGATACACGTTACTTTCACTATCTCTCGGAATGTGGAACCAATACAAACATTGTTTATGGTGACGCACGCCTTTCTCTAATAGCTGTACCCGATCACCACTATGATTTGCTCATCATTGATGCGTTTAGCTCAGATGCAATTCCCCTCCATCTAATTACTCGTGAGGCTCTCGCACTCTATTTACAAAAAGTTGCTCGACAAGGGATCTTAATTTTTCACATTTCGAATAGCAATCTTGAACTTAGCGGCGTGATGGGAAATTTAGCAGCAGATGCTGAACTCATTAGCTGGATACAGCGCTACCGCGTAAACAATACAGCCAAACAATCTCAATTCGAGATGCCTTCTGATTGGGTAGTCATGACACGACCTGCTGCAAAAATGAACTTCCTCGACGGAGATTCTCGCTGGACCCGATTAGGATCTAATCCTCAAACACGAGTCTGGACAGACGATTATTCCAATATTCTGGGAGTCCTCAAGTTGGGATCCCCCACAACCCCTTAAACTTACTCAACTCTGACGTTTACCGTGTGGGATTCCTCCTTAAGAAGTAGTTAATTTAGACCGAAATACCCCATAGTAGAGTAAGAAAACATCGTCACATTTGTTTGAGGGAACCGAGCCCAATATTGATGACGTTATTGAGAAATTGTGGAGGGAAGAGCAAGCATATCATGCTAACAGAAACAATTGAACCTCATACCATCCCTATAGTCCGAGAAGACAAGACACAGAAAAAAGAAAAATACTTATTTCATCCGATCGTCGATTTCCTTTGTCTGGGAGGAGGATCGCTTGTCCTTTTTGTTGTATTAGCTCTTTTTGCTCCTCTCGAAACTATTGGCCCCCAAGTTTCAGCATTGGCCTTAGCTCTTGCTACGTTTATAAATTTTCCTCATTTTATCCATTCCTACCAAATTTTCTATCAAAATTACTGGCAGAAGGCATTTCAAACAAATGGACCTATGAAATTACGAATTCGATATATTTTATCGGGAATCGTTGTTCCCTTTGCATTGGCATTCTTTTTCGGAACCAGTGTCCTGATGAATGATCCTCATGTGCTGGGGTTTGCTGGTAACATTATGCTGTTTTTTGTTGGATGGCACTACGTCAAACAAGGTTACGGTATGATCATCGTCGACTCTGTTTTAAAAGGACGTTTTTTTTCCACTTTTGAAAAAAATACGCTGCTAGTCAATGCCTATGTCTGCTGGGCATTCTTCTGGCTCCTGACAAACTGGACGATCGCTGAAGAGAACTTTTTTGGTTTGAGTTATGCCATGCTGACGATCCCCACCTGGAGTATGTATGCAGGTGGCGTACTGACAGCATGTTCGACCGGAATGGTGATCTACGTCCTAGCAAACAAACGAATTCGGGATGGAATTAAATTGCCATTTAATGGCACCGTTGCGTATTTTACAGCCTTGTATGTATGGCTAGCTCTCAGACTTGATCCTTTTTTCCTCGCTCTTATACCAGTCAGCCATTCTTTACAATATCTTATTGTCGTCTGGCGCTATCAATTAAATAAGACCTCTCATTCGTCGATGGCCTTTGCCGCAACTGAAGAGAACAGCCTTCATCACAACCCGCCGACTCAATATATTTG
The DNA here is from genome assembly GCA_965223295.1 of Nitrospirales bacterium. Taxonomy (GTDB): domain Bacteria; phylum Nitrospirota; class Nitrospiria; order Nitrospirales; family UBA8639; genus Nitrospira_E. Next base: position 1,512,215 of record CBDCWC010000002.1, read on the forward strand.
GAAATTTTCCGGGTTTGTCGTATCAGGAATCGTTCTTGGCTACCTTTCTTTTTGGACCATACCTCAGTTACTCGATTCTTCCATTCCCTATAACCACGCGGTTTTTGGGGAAACCATGTTTCTGTTCATTTTTTGGATATTTATTAATCTTCATCACTACTTTATTGATAACGTCATCTGGAGACGAGAAAATCCCGACACTAAACGCTTTTTGTTTGGTGCTTCCTAGACAATCACTCCTCTACGTTTTTCAAGTTCCCGATATTATTATAAAGATCTCAGGAATTCCGTTTATCGGAATACCACCCATCACAGACATCTAGCTGGAAATATTTGCAATCTAAGAAGGGTTTTGGAGAGACGTGTTAACTTCTTGAAGCCGTCCGTGGGCCTTGATGGCGGCTGGACTTTGAGGATAGGTGCGAACAAGTTGTTGGAAAACTGAGCGGGCAATGGAAGATTGTTGGAGTTCGAGATGCGAATACCCAATTTTGAGAAGCGAGGCTGGAACTTTGTTGCTGGATGGATAAAAGGCAAATACACGTTCAAATTCGTCAATCGCTTCTTCAAAACGGCGCTGCCCATAGTAACATTCGCCCAACCAATACTGACTATTGGCAGCTAGAGGCGAATCAGGAAATGTACGAAGAAAGGCAGAAAATTTCTTGGCCGCCTGGCGATAATTTCTTACTCGTAACAAATTAAACGCCTCATGATAGGCCTCTTGTGCATCTTGTGTCAGTTCCTGAACCGGTGCGGTTAGGGAGTCCCCTCCAGACGGGGGCACGATTGAACCTGAAGCCGGCGCATAGACCAGAGCAGATCCGGGGGTCACTCTCTTGGAAGAAGAACTCTCTTGAGTTGGAAACGGCTGGCTGGTATCAGAAGAAGAACGGGTATCTTGAGAGAATGCTAACCGGCTAGTCTCTTGGGACTGCGATGCCCGAAAATTCGCTGAGGTTGCCGGAATTGGCGAAGTATGTTTTGCCCGAGTTTTCTGAGAAGTCTGCGATCTCTCCTGCTCATATGCATCCAATCGTGTGCTAAAGGTCTCACTAATTTGTTCCAACGTGCCAATAACCGATTGAACATGTTGACGGACATTTTTCACATCTGCTTGAACTTGTTGATGCTGTGTGGCTTGTTGCTGACCTAATCCATTCACTTGCTGCTGCAACGCCAACACTTGCCGTTCTTGCTGGGCCACACTTTTTCTAAGCGCCGTTAAGACCTCCTGATAGTCAACCAATGAGGTGCGAAACTCCCCAAGCTTTCCACCCTGTTCTGTCCGAAGCTGCTCTTCCGCACCTAATTTATCGCGTAATTGATGGACGAGAGGCTCTAGCGTTTCGTGAGACTGTTGAACGTCGGCTTGAATCGTTTGCATCTCCGTGTCGAACTTGACTAATTTTTGTTCTAGTTCTCCGACCTGATGTTGATTCCGTTCAATCTCCCCACGAACTTGTGATAAATCCGTATCTTTCAACGTTGCGACTTGATCCATCACTTCTGCACGAGCATGAAGGAGTTCTTTGATTTCTGTTCGCTGTTTCGCAATGAGTGTATTGGCTTTATCCAAAGCCGCATTCGCATCAATCACGGCCTGTTGAAGCGATATCTTGCTTTTGTCGAGTTGACTAATTTTGGCATCTAATTCCCGCTTAATACGTACGACATCCGCCTGTTGCGCCACACACCCACCCAACATAGCGGCTATGCTCAAAATCAATACTCTACTGCTCCAACGCCTTACGACACTCCAAACTTTGCCCATCAGGAGTTCTCCATCCTTTGTCATTAAACCATGCTCCACGACTTGTCCTTATTGCCGCAGAGCTGTTGATGCCATGGAAACCCCTAACACCAAATGTGCGCGCCGATTTTTCTGATAACAGGGTTCGGTGGGATCCCAACAGGCAGGATTGTCTTTGCCAAACGACATGACATGAAGCCGCTCACTTGAGATCCCTAAACCGGTAAGATAACTTTTTGTTCGAAGCGCACGTTTCTCACCCAATACATAGTTATAGGATGAGGTCCCGCGATTATCACAATGCCCTTCGATCGTCACTTCAGCCTCTGGATGAGCCTTCAGCCATTCAGCATTAGCCCGTAATATCGTTTTCGCTTGTTCATTCAGTTGGATACTATTAAACGCAAAATGAACATCTTCTAACCCACTATTCGCGGTAAACTGCTCGGCACGAGTCCGGTTGAGCCAGTAATCATCAAGTGCGCCACCTTCATTTTGCTCGTTTCCAAATTGCGGATCCTCTTCAATAAAGGTGTTTTCATCCAGAAGATCAGAAAATGTTTCGGAGCCAGAAGGAAAATACCCTTCGCCGTTGGCCAACTCCCCAGACTTCCTGTTCGATCGCGTGAGATCTGAGGCCGTAGGTTGATGCGCGACCATCCTTGCCTTGTCAATGTTTTTCGAATAGCGATGGCTTCCATGGGAAGTGCGACTGCCACAACCCATAAGCAGAATAATCATCGTCGCCACAAGGCCCCAGGCCAATATTCTCGACAATTGTACACGCATCATGAATCATCACTCCTTTTTTACCTTAAAACGGATTTACCAATATTTCCCTTAGAGAGATGTAATCCCTCAAACAACTTGCAAGCAAAAACAGGACCAGAAAAAATGAAGGAGGAATTTTTAGAGTAAAGAACAACAACAATAGCGACAGGGGCCACTTGGACGCTGAAAACTCAGGCGCTTCGTCAGACAAAAACCCTGTCAATTTACTATTGCGCCTGCGGAGTTATGCTGATTCTCAGCCGGGAAAACACAGAAAGATTAGAGGAATCGTTCAGTCTCAAAAAAGGGTTGAGTCAGACATATTGGAGAGAACAGCTTGCTGAACCCATGGATTTCTACCGGCTTATCCCATCTCCATCATGCAGCTTTTTCTCAACAATCGTAGCTTTTCTTCAACGAACGCCCTGTCGCATCACAATATCTCTAAATTTTAGGAGACAGGAAGTGCCCGTTCAACAGAGAGAAAGTAAACATACGAGAAGATGCCCTTACTCAAGATTCCATTCGGGAGTCGCAAAATACCAGCACTTTCCCCCATGGTCTTTAGCTCGATACATGGCCTGATCCGCCGTAGCCAACAACTGACGGATATTCGTGGAATCTTTTGGATACACAGCAATACCGATGCTCGTTTGCACCGAAATATCCTGGCCAGCCAAATGGATGGGTGGAGTCAAACGGTCGACGATTTTCTGAGCCACTTGTCGTATGTCTTGGATCCGCTCCAGCCCCTGCAAAATGACAGTAAACTCATCACCGCTGAGACGGGATACGGTATCAGTCGTCCGGACACAAGTCACCAGCCGTTTAGCGACGACCCGTAACAGGCGATCGCCCATTTGATGTCCATATTGATCATTGATCGATTTGAAATTATCCAAATCCAAGAAAAGGAGCGCCAGCAAGCCGCCACTGCGCCTTGCCTGGGCGACCGCCAATTGTAAGCGATCTTCAAACATGATGCGATTCGGTAAATCGGTTAAAGCATCATGATAGGCTTGATGCTTCATTTGCATCTCTGCCACCGTGCGTGCCGTCACATCATGAAGAAGCACGACAAAATGCGTGGTGGCTCCATCTACATCTACTAATGGCGTCAAGACCTGCTCCAAAACGATCGACTCGCCATTTCTCCCTTTTTCCATCACTTCAGTTTTCACACAACCCATTGCCGTCGGTTTGGAAATGAGCGTCGGCCAAACTTCTTGAAGTTGCGCATGTGGGAAAGAACCCAAGGACGTTCCTAGGACCTGCTGAAACTCCCCGCCCAACAATTTCGTATAGGCCTGGTTTACCCATTCGATTCGACCCTGCGGATCCGTCACACATACCGCATCGTGAACTGACCCAATGACAGCACTATGAAGTCGTAACTGCTCTATCTCCAACCCACGCACCATCAATCTTTCAATCTGATGTCCCAAAGATTGCACCCATTCTCGAACAGGGGTATCAAACGCCTCGGGGATCGCCGAACACACAACCAAAAGACCTGAGGTCTCTCCCAGACCCGCCAAGGGCAAGCAATAGGCTTCCCGACATTGAAAGCCTGACGGAAACCATGCAAATTCACCCGTATGCGGAGCATCACCAGAAACCACTGTCCCTTCAGACGCGACACAAGCCTGCGCCAACACCCCTTGTCTGGAAATCTGCGACCACCAGCCTGGGCCTTGAGCATCCCAATCCAGACCAGACGTTGATGCCTGAGCCCGCAATTGAACACGTTGCCCATTCTGAACCGTCGCAATCCAAACAAATGGGTATCCAAACGTTTGTACCAACTCATGACAGATTCGCATGAGACATCCCTTGACGCTACGACCATTCAATAACTCTGCTTCAAGTTCCGGCACTAACTGAGACAGGGAAAAAGTCGGAGCCACGCCAACATGCTTTCGCAGGTCCCAATGCCAAGAGGTGACTTTTCCAGACTGATCCCACATAGGGGTGATGAGACAGGTCATTTTTTGCAAAGATCCTTCTGATAAAGCCAGACTCACGATCCAAGAAACGGATCCCTGTGGTGACTCCATCGTCTTCAAATGCTGGCGAATGAGTCTCCATTCCTCGTAGGGAATTCTTTCAGCAAAGGAAACTGTTCCAATACTCAACCTATCCAAATCCAATGCATCGACTGCTGCATCATTGGCCATCAGGATCACACCGTCACATGAAGTCAGGACATGCATTGGACCACGAGGAAGAGGAACGGACTCAAGGACTTTAGGGGGTGAAGAAGAAGGGGAAATCCCCCACTCGTCAAGATCACTGGGGCTGGGGGATTCGGCAAGAATATCCCTAAGCCTACCGGTTAACCGCTCTAAGGCTTGACTGAGATCTCGTTCTTGTCTCGATTCTAGATCATTTGGTTCACTATCTTGATCCCGTAAAGATTGTTGGAGCAACTGCTGAAGTTGTTGAAATGTGGCCGAGGGCCTTGTCACATTAGTGGAAGAAGCAGGAAAATCTTCTGATGAATGTGAGAGCTGGGAACTCAATCTATGCAATCCTTTGTTACACCAAACAGAAAGCGTCCCCTTCAATACAATGAGGGGTATCGCTGCAATGACCAAACATCCGCACCTTAACGATTCACCTACACGACTATTCTATACAACTCCCAGCCGAAAGAATCAATTGGTCGCGCCAGATGGTAACGTCATTAAGCCAGCTTCCCAATCGGCCTGAGCTTGCGAATATCGGTCCACAGTCCCGATATCCGACCAGTAACCAACATGAACAAACCCCAACAAACGAGAACCTTCAGAAAGTGCACGCGTATAGGAATCAATAATAGAAAAAGGGATTCCCGTTGGCTCATCCTTAAAAATTAGGGGGTGCAGAATATGGACCCCCGCAAACATTCGTGGAATGATCGAACAGTTGACCTGACTCTCTTCAACACCCTGTCCATTAATTCGAAAAATCCGCCCTTTTGGATCGGTTTCGACTGTACCCCATTGCGCAGCATGAGGATCATCTCGCAACACGAGCGAAGCCACACCGCCATGTGAATGATGAAAATTCAGGAACGCCGACAGATCTAGGTCTATTAACGTATCGCCATTCATCACAAGAAAAGATTCGCCTTCGAAAAACCATTCCGCCGCTTTCAACCCACCTCCCGTTCCCAACAATTCTGATTCATGAGAATATGAAATCTTCATATCCCAACATGACCCATCACCTATTGACTCTTCAATCATAGACCCTAAATAATGCAGATTAATTATCACCTCCCGAATCCCGCTCGCCCGCAATCGCAACAAATTCCACTCAAGCAACGGCATCCCTCCAACAGACAACAAGGGCTTTGGAATGGTCTCGGTCAAAGGCCGAAGGCGTGTGCCTAATCCTGCGGCTAAAATCATCGCCTTCATATTAAAACACTGATGACCATTCGGGAATGTAGGGAGAAAGATGTTTCAGCAAACGATGAAGTTCAGGGTACTTTGTCAAATTAGCATGAACGTTTTGTAATGTTCGGGGTATCGATGCCAAAAAATTTGAGTTACCTTTCACGCGATCAATATACACAAACCGTCCTGCGGCTTTTAGGTTTCGCTGAATACTGCTGTAATCGAATAGTCGCCGAAAGGTATCGGCATCATTCAAATACATCACTGTCTGTTGAGATGATGGAATCACGCAGCACATCTTCTCCCGATAATAGACCAGAAGTTCATCAATCAACGATTCATCTAACGCTATGTATGAATCTCGCAAGAGCGAGGCCAAATCATAGGTAATTGGCCCCATCAAGGCATCCTGAAAATCAATCAGACCCAAACGCGTATGATCCACCATCAAATTTCGGGAATGAAAATCTCGATGCGTGAACACGAGCGGTTGCTCAGCTAACCATTGGGCCATTGTTGTAAATTCTTCTTGGATCGGCAAAAAATCGTCAGCGCACATTGGTTTGCCTTGACGAGCCACAATTCCATATTCTAAGAAATGTTCAAATTCCCACAAATACAATGGCACATCAAACGAACGTGAGAATGCCAGGCAGGAAGAATCCTGGTGTTTAATGCTTTGCGTCTGCAACTGCACCAACACATCAATGGCTTGTCGATACCATCGCTCAAGAAGCTCTCTCGTGCCCCCCTGACAGGCTTGCGCCAACGTCACATCTCCAAAATCTTCCAAATACAAAAGGCCAGCGGGTTCATCATAAAAATATAAAACTGGCACGGAAATATCGAACGACTGCAAATACTTCAACACATTAATGAAGGGCAACTCTGAAATTTCTTGTTCATTCCCACTCACAGCTTCTTCAGAAGCCTTAAATCCTTCAGGATCGGCTAATTGCATAAGAATAAGAGAAGACACTGAAGCTCCGGAAAGGTGCAAACGATAATACCGGCGGTTGGAAGCATCCCCAGCGAGTGGGACAAGCTTCTCTAAGGTACTAGCAAAAGGAAGAGAACTCTGAAGGGAAAAAGAAACCCGCGAATGATCAAGGGAAGGGGGAGACGAAATCTGTTGAGATCCCATTTTCGCCGATTATACGACTAACCCGCATTCTTGTCATCTTTTTAGGGGTCAGACTCGAATTATTTTTCTTGACTAGAATTAGATGAGACTCAAATTAATTCGAGTCTGACCCCTAAAAACAACGCGGGCTTCATCACGTGATGAAGCCCGCGTACAGTCTCTTTAGTGAAGTCGTTAGGCTTCGCTCTTGGCACCTTTCTTCCAGCGCCAGAAACTGAGTCCAGCCAGCCCGGATCCCATTAAGAACATCGTACCAGGCTCTGGAGTCGCCGTCGTACCACCACACCCAGGATCACCAGGCTGACAACCGCCGCCATCAATAGTAAAGAAAGAAATAGTTCCGTGGGAAAGGCCTTGCGGAATCCCCTTCTTATTCAAAGAGACGCCATTCGTATTCCAGGTTCCTCCGCTAGTCAAAATTCCGCCCTCAAAGTAATAGGCACTCCAATGGGTCGAAGACTTTAGACTTAAGACAAGAGGAATATCCGTCTCAGGGGTAATCGACCAGGTTCCCGAACTCCCGGAGCCTGTAATATCAAAATTGAGAGTATTCAAACCTGCATCAATCGCATTACTATCTACATCGTACTTAGCATCAAAGGTCCAATTGGTGATACCGCCAAAAACACCAGTGTTAATCTCACTCAACAACACTGCCCCATCCATAGCCCCTTCATTTCCATCAAACGCGCCAATACATGCATCAAAATTTCCGCGACCATCAGCCGTCACTGTGCCATCCATACAGTTCACAGCTTGTGCCTGCGTACTGAAACCAAATACCAGGATACAACTTAATAATCCAATTGTCTTTTTCATAACCAAATCCTTTCAAAAATTAATAAGGGTTCTAGAATGATTACCATGAACATTATGACTCACAAGAATCATACACAATGCATGGGCTATGCCAGGAACACACATTGAAGATTAGATTTGCAAACCATTGTTTTCATAAATTTTTTTGAATTTCCCATCAATGAACTTGGTAGGGTTTCAGTCAAACGTAGCTTGTGTAGTTGGAGAAGAGCGACCGAATATGCTGAATTGGCTAAGAAGAAAAACGATGGAAACGAATGATGAGGGAAGTTAAAAGACGACAAATTTGACTAAAATGTATTCGCCTGAGGTCGACCCCAAAAACCCCAATACTTTCAAGGTGTTTCAAGCCATCGCAATGTCGAAAATATAGACAATGAAGCGAAAGATTAAAGATTTACAAAAAAATGACGAAAGATATAAGAAGGGATAAAAACGCCATTGAAATTAGCCAATCACTTCTCAACTTCAGAGGTGCGTTATGGAAATCAATAACTTTCCTCCTCCTTCATCTATTGCCCCTGTTCGGGCGCCGGCAAAGGTAGAAGACGGCGACGCTGGACCTAATAGCCCATACTATCGCCGTCGCCAGAAAAAGCAAAAAGGCGCACAGGACAAACAGGAACAGGATCCCTCACCTCGCATCGAGGGTTCACCTTCCCGCATCGATATCCGAGTCTAGCCAATTCAAAAATTGGTGCCACATTCTCCTTATTCGCGAATCCCCGCTCTTTTCTTTTAGCTCAAGATTCTTGTGCCCGATAAAGATAGGAACAGAGATCACGTAGAAATGCCGTTACGGCATCAGGAATGTTATCAAACAGATCATTGTGCCTGAGAAACATCATTCTAGATTTTGCGGCAAATGAATAAAATTACCACTATATATAGTATTTTCCTCACAAGTTGGGTATATTGGCGCGGTACGTCTAAAAATTACCCATTTATTGAAATGAAATAGGAGTTTCATGAGCTATAAGAATATTGGGGATTACGGCATTATTGGAGATTTGCATACCATCGCCTTAGTTGGAATTGACGGCTCGATTGATTGGTGCTGCCTTCCACGGTTTGATTCACCTAGCATCTTTGGCGCGATTCTGGATCATAAAATTGGCGGGTTCTTTAAGATTGCCCCTGTACAAAAAGGGAACACTCGGCAAATGTATCTGCCGGAAACCAATATTCTCCTTACGCGTTTTCTTCAGCATGATGGTGTGGGAGAACTCACAGATTTCATGCCCGTGGAATCAGATGAAGCTGGATACCGCCCGCGCCGCCACCAAATTATCCGCACAATTTCGGTAGTTCGAGGTACGGTGACCTTTCGTTTGGAATGTTCTCCGGCATTTAACTTTGGGCGTGACGCCCATGATATCGAGGTCCAACCCAAAGGCGTCATTTTTCAATCCGGAGACCAATCGGTTGGATTAGTGAGTCCCATTCCTCTCAACACATGTGACGGTGCCGTCTCTCGCGAATTTACCGTTCAACAAGGGGAAAGCTTGACCTTCTTCTTAGAATATGTAGAAACCAAAAATGGCCAGCCTTTGCTCTCCACCCCTGAATCCGGCGAAGAAGCTTTTCGCAATACTTCGGCTTTTTGGCAACGCTGGCTCTCGCAATGCCAATATGATGGACGATGGCGGGAAGTGGTTCACCGCTCCGCCCTGACGCTTAAACTCCTGACGTACGCGCCAACAGGCGCTATCGTCGCTGCTCCCACGACAAGTTTGCCGGAACATATTGGTGGCCCACGTAACTGGGATTACCGCTATACGTGGATCCGCGATTCGGCCTTTGCACTCTATGGGCTTTTACGGTTGGGCTTTACGGTGGAAGCGGGGCGGTTCATGGAATGGATTAACGCTCGCTGCCATGAACTGAATCCCGATGGATCCATTCAACTCATGTATGGAATCGATGGGCGCCGCAACTTGGAAGAACAAGAACTCTCTCATCTAGACGGGCATCGTAGCTCGCGTCCCGTGCGCATCGGCAATGGCGCGGCAGGCCAATTACAAATGGACATGTATGGCGCGTTAATGGATGCCGTGTATCTCTACAATAAACATGGCGCCTCGATTTCTTATGACCTCTGGGACAATCTCTGCCGTCTCTTGGATTTTGTCTGTGACAACTGGGAACAACCGGATGAAGGCATTTGGGAAGTTCGGGGCGGGCGCCAACATTTTGTTTATTCCAAAGTGATGTGCTGGGTGGCATTAGACCGAGGCATTCGTTTGGCCGACAAACGCGGATTCCCGGGCAACCGTGCTCGGTGGATGACCGAACGTGACCGTATTTACCGGGAAATCATGGATCGAGGCTGGAACGCCAAAATCGGCGCCTTCGTCCAATCATACGACGGCGAGGCCTTGGATGCCGCTAATTTGATCATGCCCTTGGTCTTTTTTGTCTCGCCCACCGACCCACGCATGCTTTCGACCATCGACCGCACTTTGGAACAGTTAGCTCTGGGAAGCCTCGTCTATCGCTACGACACCAATACCGCTGCCGCCGATGGTTTGGAAGGTGAAGAAGGGACCTTTAGCATGTGTACCTTTTGGTTAGTCGAAGCTCTCACCAAAGCCGGTCGATTGACCGAAGCAAGACTGATCTTTGAAAAGATGTTAAGCTATGCTAATCATCTTCGTTTATATGCCGAGGAGGTCTCACATTCCGGTGAGCAGTTGGGCAACTTTCCACAGGCATTTACCCATTTTGGGCTTATCACCGCCGCCTGTAATTTAGACTTGGCGCTCAATACGAAACGAGCCGCCCACACTGTCGCCCGCCGGAATCGACCCGCTCCGTATTCATCGCACTAATTGTTACCCGTTCCCTGACCGACAAGATAGAGAGAAGTCGTTCTAACCCAAGGAGGGATGCAATGGATATTGGATTTATCGGACTCGGCAAAATGGGCATGAATATGGTTACGCGCTTGACCCAGGGTGGGCATCGCGTTGTGGCGTTCGACCGATCGACAGACCTCATTACACAAGCCGAGGGCATTGGCGCAACCGGCGCCACATCACTCGAAGACCTTGTCGCGAAACTCCCGCAACCCCGCGCGGTCTGGGTCATGGTGCCTTCTGGCGCACCCACCGAAGACACGATCCGGCATTTGTGGTCTATTCTGGATAAAGGAGACCTTGTCATTGATGGCGGCAATTCCAAATTCCATGATGATGTTCGTCGTGCTGCAGATTTAAGCAAACGCGAGATTGATTATGTCGATGCTGGAACCAGTGGCGGTATTTGGGGCCTGCAGATTGGCTATTGTTTAATGGTCGGCGGTGAAAAGGGACCGGTCAATCGGCTTAAACCCATTTTCACAACGCTCGCTCCGCCTAATGGCTGGGCGCATGTGGGCGGCGTCGGTGCAGGGCATTATGTCAAAATGGTCCATAACGGCATTGAATATAGCATCATGCAGGGATACGCAGAGGGTTTTGAGCTTATGTCCAAGTCTGATTACAATTTGGACCTTCACCGGATTGCCGACCTTTGGATGCAAGGCAGCGTCATCCGCTCGTGGCTTTTGGAATTGGCTGTTGGCGAACTCAAAGAAGACCCCAAACTGGACAAACTCAAAGGTTATGTCCAAGATTCTGGTGAAGGGCGCTGGATGCTCATGGAGGCCTTGGATAAGGACGTACCTGTTCCCACTCTTTCAAGCGCCTTGTTCACTCGATTTCGTTCCCGACAGGATGAATCGTTTTCTGAAAAAATGCTGGCCGCCTTACGCAATGCCTTTGGCGGGCATAGCGTAAAGCGATAACCCAATTTCCGAGGTGCCACATGTCCCCGTCTAACGCCACAACCGACCCTGCCACTTCACCCCGCACCACTTCTGCTCAGCCGTGCACCATCGTTATCTTCGGGGCGTCGGGTGACCTGACACGTCGGAAATTATTGCCGGCCCTCTATAATTTGCTAGTGGATGGCTTATTGCCTGAAAATTTTGCAGTTTTAGGGTTAGGCCGCAAAGATCTTTCGGATGACGATTTCCGGGGAATTGCCAAGAATGGCATTGAACAGTTTTCCCGGCAAACTCTTCAACCGGACATCTGGGAAAAGTTTCACACCCGGCTCTTTTATTGCGCCGGGAACATCAGCGCCAACGAGTATTATGCGACAATTCGTGACCGTCTCAAAGCCATTGAAACGCCATTCAACCTACCAGGCAATCGCATTTTTTATTTAGCCATTCCGCCCGGCTCTTTTGCGCCCGCCTGCGAAGGTCTGCATCGTGTAGGACTGGTATCACTCACCGAGACATCGAAAACCTATTCCCGAGTCATTGTGGAAAAGCCCATTGGCCATGATTTGGCCTCCGCGAAAACCATTAATACCGCTATCGGCAATGTATTTGAAGAATCACAAATTTATCGCATCGACCATTATCTTGGAAAAGAAACCGTCCAAAATATCATGGTAATGCGGTTTGCCAATTCCATTTTTGAACCCTTGTGGAATCATAAATACATCGATCACGTGCAACTGACCGTGAGCGAAGCCGTGACGTTAGGCAGCCGCGCGGCCTACTACGAAGGGGCTGGGGCCCTTCGCGACATGATTCAAAATCATATTCTCCAATTGTTATGTCTCATCGCTATGGAACCGCCCTATTCTCTTGATCCGGATGTCGTCCGCAACGCACGCATGGATGTCCTGCGTGGATTACGCCCGATTCGCGGGAAAGAAGTGGAAGAGATGACGGTCCGCGCCCAATATGCCCACGGCACAATCAACGGACAAGAAGTCCCGGGTTATCGGCGCGAGGAAGGCGTCAAACCCGATTCCACCACCGAAACTTATGTGGCGTTAAAAGTCTTTGTAGAAAATTGGCGTTGGGCAGGCGTACCATTTTTCATTCGTACTGGAAAAGCCATGACCAAACGAGCTTCGGAGATTGCTGTCCAGTTTAAGGAAATTCCACAAATATTGTTTAATGCCAATCCTAAAATCCCCCAGGCACCGAATGTGCTGAAGTTACGCATTCAGCCAGAAGAAGGTTTGTCGTTACGGGTGATTTCCAAAGTCCCCGGCACGAAAGCTCATACGCATCCGGTGGAGATGGATTTTCAATATGGAGATGCGTTTGATGCGCCTTCACCCGAAGCCTATGAACGCCTGTTGTTGGACGTGATGACTGGTGATGCCTCCCTCTTTATGCGACGAGACGCGGTAGAAGCCTCATGGGCCTGGGTCAATGATATCTTAGAAGGCTGGAGCACCCATGGACACAAATGGTTGCCGGAATATCAGGCCGGTACGTGGGGACCGATAGAAGCTGACCGCCTCATTCAGGCCGACGGCCATCATTGGCGTGAAGTGTAAGACTTCCGCTCCTTCCCCAGATAGACATATTTCTCTTGCTCGCAATCAAATGGTGTCAGGAACCTTTTTATAAAGAGCGGACTTAAAAAAGACTCGCTCTAGGTTATTCTAGAGGAATACTTCCAATGACGACGAGTCAAGACATAAGGAATGGTGTGACTCAGAGGCAAAGCTTTCTCTCTATTGTTGCATCTCATGTAGGAACAAAACCGTAATGTAGTCTCTTCTCTATTCAATGTGCAGCGACACAGAGAGCAGATTCGATGGCTTGCTCGAGACGGGTGAGACCCTTGATGACATCTGATCCAAGGTGAACACGAATAACGCGTCGACTTTTGGCCGTCAGACTTTGCAAATCACCTAAGGCTTGTGCCGCTTTGAGGACGCCAAAGGTATAGGATTCATCTGGAATTGCAAGATCTTCCGCATCATCAGCTGTCACTTGAATAAAGACGCCGGAGTTGGGACCGCCTTTGTGAAGTTGCCCGGTGGAGTGAAGGAAGCGCGGCCCATAACCTAGCGTGGTAGCAACCTGCTTGGTCTCACGGATTTTTGTACGAATGCGGTCAAAAATGGCATGAACTGCATCTGTCCGCTCTACATAGACATTCATGGCAAAGTAATCTCCAGCCTGCAGACGGATGACATGCGCGGCAATAAGATCGTCTAATGAAGAGCTTCCTTTAAGAGCTTGTTGGTTGGACTCATCAGCAAAAACTTGCACATCGCCATCAATGAGAAGAGGAGACGTTTCTACAAGTCTGCCCTCTTTCTTGAATGTTTCAAGGTGAGCTTTGGTGTAGTCCTTACTCTCTTGGACGTTGGGTTGATCGAACGCATTGATGCCTAACATGGCCCCAGCCACTGCCGTCGCCATTTCCCACAAGAAAAATTCCTGCCCGAGATTCAACAAGTCAGCCGTTTGAATGCGAATCACTAGATGGCCTGCCTGCTCCAAAGCCGTCACAGCCTCGTCTTGGTGGGCATCAACTCCTTGTTCATATCGAATATAGACAAAGACTCGGTCTTGACCATACACCTCGGGCGTACCAACAGATTCGCCTTCTACAGGGACAATGCCTTGGCCTTCTTTTCCAGTACTTTCTGCCACCAATTGCTCCAGCCAGGCCCCAAGGTCCCAGAGTGCTGGTGAGGTGATAAAGGTCAGCTTATCTCGCCCTGCTTTCGCCAAGGTTCCTAACACAGTGCCCAAATATGCCCCTGGATTTTCCTTGGCTGGAACCGAGGCGCCACATGAATGGCGCATACGTTCAGCCTGGTAGAGAAACCGTTCAATATTCAGCCCCATGAACGCAGCCGGAACAATACCAAAATTTGAGAGTGCCGAATACCGTCCTCCAATTTCAGGAACACCAGGCAAAATATGCCGAAATCCTAATTCCTTTGCCACACCTTCGAGCAACGAACCTGGATCCGTAATCGCCACAAAATGCTGACCCGCCTTTTCCCCTACCACTTGACGCATCCGCTCAAAAAAGTATTTCTGAAAGACAAGAGGTTCGGTCGTTGAACCAGATTTACTGGCCACAATGCATAGGGTCGCAGCTAAATCTCCGAGTTCTTCAAATGCGCGAACTTGAGAAGGCACGGTACTGTCCAGAACATGCAATTCAGGATAGCCCTCAATGATGCCATAAGTCATCCGCAAAACTTCCGGACACAGACTACTGCCTCCCATTCCTAGCAGGAGGATACGCTTGAATCCCCCGCTTTTAATTTCTTGTGCCAGCACTTGGAGTTGAACAATCATGGGAAGCTGTTCTTCGGAAATGCTCAACCAGCCCAGCGCTTGACGGATAATATTCTGATGGTCTGGGTTCTGATGCCACACGGTGGGATCCTTTTGCCAAATCCGGCGAACAATATCGTTCTTTTGGACACCTGCAAGCGCCTCGTCAACTGGCTCCTGCCAGGGCCCAAGCGCATAGGTGACACGATCGAGTTCGGTTCCTAAAACTTCGGCCCGCTTACGGCTGATCACACCCAATAATTGCTCAAAGGCGTCGACAAATAACTTCGCCCCATCACGCAACAGCGTATCGGTCACATCTTTAATCGAAATCCCCACCTCGGCCAATTGCCGCATCGTGGCTTTCGCCTCATCAATATCTTTTTGAATCGTGTTCTCAACGGTGCCATTTTTTCGAAACGCCACAAATGTGGCTTCAGGCATCGTATTCACGGTGTCAGCCCCAATAAGCTGATCGACATAGAGCGTCTCCGGATAGCTTGGGTTTTTCGTACCCGTGCTAGCCCATAACACCCGCTGAACTCTCGCACCTTTCTCTTTCAAACTCTGAAACTCGTCGCTCTGCATTATTTCCTGGAATTTTTGATAAGCCAATTTGGCATTGGCAATCGCCACTTTTCCTCGAAGACTTTCAAGAACGTTGCGCCGACCAGCATGTGATTCTACTTTAATTTTCTCTTCAAGCTGTTTATCAATCAGACTGTCGATCCGACTCACAAAAAAACTCGCGACGGAAGCCACTTGCCGGACATCTCCTCCATTACGAGCTAACCGCTCTAACCCACGTATGTACCGCCACGCCACTTGTTCGTACATCTCCACACTAAATAACAGAGTGACATTAATATTGATCCCGCGTGATAAGAGTTCCTCAATGGCCGGCAACCCTTCAACGGTCCCCGGCACTTTAATCATGACATTCTTTCGGTCCACCATTTCATACAATCGCACAGCTTCTTCTATCGTTCCCCCCGTATCAAACGCCAAATGTGGTGAGACTTCCAAACTCACATACCCGTCTTGTCCATTTGTACGCTCATACACCACCCACATGACATCTGCCGCATCTTGGATATCTCGAATAGCAATCTGTTCATACATCTGCTTGACACCAATGTACTCAGTGGCACCCTGCCTCAATGCATGATCGTAATCAGAACTTCCGGCAATCGCTTTTTCAAAAATAGCCGGATTCGAGGTCATTCCCATCAGGCCGTCTTGATCAACCAACGCTTGCAACTGGCCCGAAGTAATTAACCCACGACGGATATAGTCATACCAAGGGCTTTGCCCCAATTCGCGAAGTTGAATCAGAGGATTCATAGTATAGTCTTCCTTGTGAAAAGTGATTTCGTGTCCATGAAAATCAGAATCGCTTATTTCCTATACGGTCTCTGGCTTCACAATGACCATCTTCCCTGATTCTCTCCCAGCCAGAGTTTCTGTTCTATCTATTATATCGTGTTGAGGCCCAGAATGCTTCTCTTCTTTCTCTCTTTTTTCTGACTAATGGGAAATTTGAGATTGTTCAACCTGGGCTTTCGCCGCCTGCACAACATGTTCTACCGTAAAACCAAATTTTTTCTGGAGTTCTTTGAGGGGGGCAGATGCGCCAAACGAAGACATCCCAATCACATACCCAGTTAATCCCACATAACGATCCCATCCAAATGTTGATGCCTGCTCTACTCCCACTCTGGCTGTGACATGGGGAGGCAAAACCCCATCACGATAGTCCTGATCCTGCCGTTCGTATAGTTCCCATGAAGGCAAACTGACCACTCGACTTTTGATGCCCTGCTGCTGCAACTGTTCATGCGCTCCGATACAAAGCGCAACCTCGCTTCCTGTCCCAATTAAGATCACCTCAGGTCGGCCGTCTGGTGTGTCTGCCAACACATAGCCACCCTTCGCCACCCCTGCAGCAGAAGCATAGCGCCCTCGATCTAAGGTCGGGACTGCCTGGCGCGTCAATATTAATGCGACAGGTTCATGTTGCAACTGCATAATCACTTTCCAGGCCTCCACAATTTCGTTGGCGTCACCTGGACGAAATGTGATGAGTCCAGGAATTGCGCGTAACCCAGCTAGTTGCTCAATAGGCTGATGCGTCGGGCCATCTTCTCCAACCCCTATGGAATCATGCGTAAAAATATGAATAACCGGAATCTCCATCAGTGCACTTAACCGGATAGCCGGCTTGGCATAGTCACTAAATATGAGAAATCCTGAGCCATAAGGCCGGGCCTTGGACACTGACAATCCGTTCAAAATGGATCCCATCGCATGCTCACGCACTCCAAAATGCATATTTCGTCCATCAGGGGTCTGAGGTGAAAAATCGCCTGCCCCTTCGAAGGTTAACCGGGTTTTGGTGGAGGGAGCCAAATCCGCTGCCCCTCCGATTAACCAGGGAACCTGTTGTGCCAAACAATTCAGCACTTTTCCAGAAGCCTCACGCCCTGCTACGCCTTTTGCATCGGAAGGAAATGTCGGTAAGCCTTGATCCCAGGTCTCGGGCAATTGCCGAAACTGCATTCTAATTAATTGGTCTGCCAGATCGGGGTATTTGGCCTGATATTGTCCAAAGGAGTCGATCCATTCCTCCTGAAGCAGTTTTCCCCGTTTGCAGATACCCTGACCAAAGTGCCCTGGCACCTCCGGAGGAATCAGAAATTGTGCATCCTCGGGCCATCCATAGTTTCGCTTGGTCAGACGGATTTCCTCTTCGCCAAGTGGCTCACCATGCGCGCCATGAGTATCCTGCTTATGTGGCGCTCCATAACCAATATGGCTATCCACAATGATGAGCGTGGGACGCTCCTGTTCTTGATGAAACGTGTGGAATGCCCGATCCAACATTTCCAGATCATTGGCATCCGCCACTCGCGTCACATTCCAGCCATAGGCCATAAATCGCGTGGCAACATCCTCACTAAAGGCTAATTGGGTGTTCCCTTCAATGGTAATTTTATTGTTATCATAGATCCAACATAAGTTAGAGAGCTTTTGATGCCCGGCTAGCGAGGCGGCTTCCGATGCGACCCCTTCCATCAAACAACCATCGCCACAAAGCGCGTACACATTGTAGGTAAACATGGGAAAATCTGGTCGGTTGAAATAGCCCGCCGTCCAACGTTGCGCCATGGCCATGCCCACACTCGTCGCGACTCCCTGCCCTAGAGGCCCCGTTGTCGTTTCAATACCGGACGTCCAGCGATATTCAGGGTGCCCTGGGCACTTGCTCTCCAGTTGACGAAATCGCTTGATATCGTCCATCGTGACCGCAAGATGCCCCACTTGCTCATAGTGAGCATCCACAGCTTTGACACCACACAAATGCAGTAACGAATAGAGCAACATCGAGGCATGTCCGGCAGATAGTACAAACCGGTCCCGGTCCGACCACAACGGTGATTCGGGATCAAACCGCAGCACACGATTCCACAGCCAATACACTACCGGCGCCAACGCCATCGGGGTACCGGGATGTCCGGAATTGGCTGCTTGGACGGCATCCATGGCGAGCGTACGAATCGTATGAATGCACAGTTGATCTCGAGAGCGTTCCATGATGGAAGCCATGGAGGACTCAGAAGTTTTTTCTCCATTGCTTGAGGGCGAGAGCACTGGCTCTGTAACCTGGGATCGTTTAGAAACTTTGTTCGGTATCCTAATGCCTGACCCAACTGAAGTGGTCCCGGGTGATGAAGCATCTTTTTGCTCTACAACAGAAACCGGTTGTGAAGCTTCCTCCTTCTTAGGAGGCGGGTCCTTTTTCCTCTTCATAAATAATCCACTCATTTGTTACTCCACCCTCGTATGTCAGCGTTTTTCCAAATCGGTGATAATTTCAGTTGAAAGAGCCAGGGGACATGCTATCCATTCTTTCTTTCGGTCAGTGAGAAGGCCAGCTTAATTGAAATATTTGGGTGGCAAGGTCTGTTGCTAGTTCTTGCCCACAATTTTTCTCTTTTCGGGATTTGCCAATTCTTTGAACCGGTGATTATGATTCTTCCTGATGAAGGTTCGTCTTAGCCATCCTACCCGTGACCTTGAACTCCCAGGGCCCAAACGCGTGTCCGACATTTTCAAGGAACTTCAATTGATTCCTGAAGCCTTTTTGATCATTCGCGGTCAAGACCTCATGACCGAAGACGAAGTTGTGGCTGATGGAGATAGTATTGAAATTCGTCCTGTCATTTCTGGAGGGTAACTCGTGCGTTGTCGAAAATGTCCGCGTCGGGCAGTATTGGGTATGCCGCGGCACAATACCGCGTTTTGTGGCCCCTGCCTAACGGAATTCGTCAGGATACAAGTTCAACGGGCCATCAAATCTCAGATGATGTTTTCTCCAGAAGATCGCATTCTGGTCGCAGTGTCTGGTGGGAAAGATAGCTTGACGCTCTGGGAAATTTTACTCAAATTGGGTTATCAAGTCGATGCTGTGTATGTGGATTTAGGTATCGCGGGATATTCAGAACGGTCTCGCGAAAAGGTGGAAGGGTTTGCTCGAAATGTTGCCCAATCCTGCGGATCAAAACTCATCATTCATCGGGTAGAAGAAGATGCAGGAACTGGCATTAAAGAATTGGCTCATATCGTTAAGCGACCAACCTGTTCGGCCTGCGGCACGATCAAACGCTACCAATTCAATCGCGTGGCATGGGAGAATAAATATGACGTGATGGCCACAGGGCACAATCTGGATGATGAGGCCGCACGATTGTTGGGGAATGTCTTACAGTGGCAGGAAGACTATCTCCAAAAACAATCGCCAACGCTTCCTGCTTCGGTTGAAGGCTTTGCCAAGAAAGTCAAACCGCTCTATCGCATGACCGAACGCGAAATTGCCGCCTATGCCGTCGTGAACCGCATTGATTATTTAATGGAAGAATGCCCAATGGCAAAAGGGGCGAAAATGTTGGTGTACAAAGACGCACTGAACCGCCTGGAAGCTGAATCGCCCGGGACGAAACACCGTTTTTATTGGGGATTTTTAGAAAAACAGAAGAAAGCGACTGAATCTTCGCAATCTATGACAGCAAGTGACCAAGCCACCCTTTTACCCTGTGAGACCTGCCAGCAACCCACGACCGCAGGCACATGCACTTTCTGCCGCATGATGGCCCGCGCAAAAGCCCCTGCTCACTAAAGACCTATTCATTTGGAAAAATCTGAATCTTCTCACATCACCTTCATCCAAAAATGGATGTGTTGAATAACGAAGATATCAAAGGCCACACTTCGCCAGAAAACCCTGGGCGATCAACAGCGTCGGGTCGGTTCAAAAAGTCCGCTCGCCTGGGCGAAGCCGCTAGGGCAAGGGCAGGGAACGCCGCTGGTGGCTTTTTTCAACAAACCCCAAAATGGAAAGGAAGTTTTAAGCTGGAAGTTAGGAGCCTAGTCTCGATGAAAGCGGACTTTGACTTTTTTCCCTTTGATTCTTGACCGACCTAATACTTTAATAATTTCTTGGGCTAACTCCGCCGGAACTTTCACTAGCGAAGAATCATCTGATATGTTGATGGGCCCGATCAGATTCGAGTTAAGTCCAGCCTCATTCGCAATCGCACCCACAAAATCACCTGGACGAACACCTGCTTTTTTTCCGGCATTGAAATGCAAGGTTGTCATATTGACAGATTGACCTGATCGACGGCCTTGCCGTCCGCGCCGAACGGACCGACCAGGCCTGTCTTCTCGCCTGCCGCCTCGCACTTGATTTGATGAAACCCCTCTCGGACGCCTAGATGTTGAAGAAGCCTTTTCTCCGCGCTCACGTATGGCAGGAATCTCTTCTTCCATTGGCTGCCCGTCTTTAGAGTCAGAAGCCAGCTGGATCGCGGCTGCAGCCACATCGGAAAGATCGAATTGTTCAGTTAGTGTCCGGACCACATTTCGGAATCGATCAAAATTGTTAGCAGCAAGAATGTCATGAAGGGAAGATCCGATACGTTCCATTCGCTTAGCTTGAAGATCAGCCACGGTGGGGAGCATAGCTATGGGAATTTTGGATTTTGTCAGACGTTCAATATTCTGAAGCAGCCATTGCTCACGCGGCTCGACGAACATGATCGCTTCACCGCTACGCCCGGCACGCCCGGTTCTTCCAATACGATGGACATAAGCTTCGGGAGAGGACGGCACATCGTAATTCATCACATGCGATACATGTGAAATATCCAATCCTCGCGCGGCCACATCTGTTGCAACAAGGAGATCTATTTCCCCTGCCCGGAATGCCTGCATGACTCGATCCCGTTGAGCCTGGTTCATCCCACCATGAAGGCCCTCACTCCGATACCCGCGACTGTTGAGCTTCGAGGTCAATTCATCAACTTCTAAACGTGTCCGACAGAACACAAGTGTTGATTTTGGATTCGCCATATCCAAGATACGAATGAGAGCCAAGATCTTATGCGATCGGCGAACGAGGTAGGCCGTCTGATGGACGCGAGGAACCGCTCCAGCTGCAACCGGCTCCTTCGCAATGTGAATCTCAACAGGATCATGTAAATGGCGGCTCGCGATAGACGCAATACGGGGTGGCATCGTTGCCGAAAACAGTGCAGTCTGCCTGTCTTTTGGCGTCTCCTGAAGAATCGCATCCAGATCCTCGGCAAAGCCCATGTTGAGCATTTCATCTGCCTCATCCAGCACCACGACTTGCAGATCCTGGAGCCGTAACGTTTTGCGTCGGATGTGATCTAAGGCCCGACCGGGTGTTGCTACGACCACATCTACTCCACGTTTCAATTCCACCAGTTGCGATCGAATAGCCTGTCCTCCATAGACAGCCAGGATGGCAACCTGCTGTTCTTTGCCATAGCGCTGAACCGCCTCACACACTTGAATCGCCAATTCACGCGTTGGCACCAGAATGAGGACGGAAGGATGAGAGTGCCGTGCTACATGAGCCAAGCGCTGAAGAAGTGGCAATGTGAACGCAGCGGTCTTACCTGTTCCTGTTGCTGCCCGGCCCAAGAGGTCGCGTCCAGCCAAAAGAGGTGGGATGGCCTCATATTGGATCGGAGTAGGCTCTTCATAGCCTAAGGTCTCAAGCGTGGTCAGTAACGCCGCCTCTAATCCAAGTGCGGCAAAACCTGGAGAAAAGCCCTTTATGGTTGGAGGCGCGGGGAAGTAAGTCTTACGATTTTTCATAAACGATTTCGAGCACCTTTCAATATTGGATTGTCCATAAGGTATCTAGAAAAATTTCTCGATATCTTACTTCCTGGTCCTGTCAATAACAGACGGGGAACAGCACAATAGGGGAAGCGATAACATCTGAGTGAACACTTTCACTTTCAACTTAGACAATTCAGACCGCCCTCGCCTCCAAAGAGACAAAGGGGGAGAAGAAAGGCCTACTTGGACGTTCCAGCACAACAATAATAACAGGAAACCCTACATTGCCACATTGAGAGACAGAATGACACCAGTCTTTCGTCCCACAAAGACCTCCATTGTAGGTAAATCCGCACTGAAAACCCTACGTAGTATGGATTTCGGATTCCTGATTAGGGTTTTAGGATCGTCAGAACATACTTCTCCTCTCGACTTCGATACAAGGGAAGACAGTTTGGGGAATGTTGAACAATAAAGATATCGGAGAACATATTTCGCCAGAAAGACGGTGGTTGTCAGAAACATCGGGTCGGTTCAAAAAAGTCCGCTCGCCTGCGCGAAGCCGCTTCCAGCCTTCGTAGCCCATCGAGTTACTCCGACGGAGTAGGCGGCGGCTTTTTTCAATAGACCCAGGTGGATATCGCACAAACTGAAAAGTTCTGATATTTTTGAGGAAAAAAGCATTCGTATTGTTGATTTTTCTCGCTGATTCCTGCCATTTTCTTTGGAACCCCTTCTTTTGATGAATAGGCAATTCTTAAATTTCCGTGTGTAATGATGAGACTACCGACCCGCTCGAACAGGAGGACAGATTCATGACCAGGGCAGGTTTTTCCTTAATTTTTCTCAGCCTCATATGCCTTCTCCCATTGACGGCCTCTGCGGAAAAGCTTTCCTCCACTGACTGTGAAATCGCCCAAGGAAAAATGATGCAAGCCCACAACACCCGCGTCCCCCTTGAGCTGCAACGGGAACAAACACAGGAACGTGTCCGCCACATTTACGAAAACCTATTTATTTGTCACTCCACAGCCCTTCTCAGCAAGAAGCACCAGCTGCATTGTCAGCAACTGGAACGGGAAGCTCCCAAACAATTTCAAACCATGATTAAACTTGTCACCGCATCTCATGAAGCTTCACGACAAATACACACGCTCACCAAGCAAGTCCAAAAAGTGTGTCCTGCACCTTCTGCCAAGGCATCATTCACCCACATTAGCCGCCTCTCCAGCCACTAAGCATACATAGAGATCCTCTCTGAATCTGTTGAAAAAAGCCGCCAGCGGCGTTCTCGCCCTTTTCCCGTGCTCACGTAATACCAGTACGCTCCGTGCGCAAAAATGGCTGCGGCCTTGCTGAACGGACCTTTTTGAACAGACCCGAGGCCTCTGACATGTGACGTCGCAGAGACGAAATGTGGCCATTGATATCATCATTATTCAACAGCCCCTCTCTGTTAAATCTCGTTCCCCTTAACCTAGAGAAAGCTCCGTAGACACACCCAGAACTTCAAGATCTACAACACAACTTGTACGATGATGAACTGGAATGACAGATAGCTATATCCGAAGCTCATCCGAAATACCCAGAACAAGTTGAATTCCCGCTAACCAATTACAGGAATGACGAAATGTGGGAAGAGATAAAACTATTCAGGAAGTTCGATGCCGCCACCTTCGAGGTCAGTGTCGATGCCGGTCAGTTCCATTTTATTTCCAACCCGCCACCATTCGGCAGACACCTCAGAAAGGGCACCTTTCGAAGTATAAAATTTTGCGCTAGGAATACTCACAGATTGGTTTTCGGTTTTGTGGATTTCCATGACCGTCGTTTTTAATGTGGTATCTTCAACTTTGAGCATTTCTGGTGTGCTCGTGAGTAAGAACCGGTCATTAGGATTCGTTTCCCAGGCATTCTGTTTTAATGTGGCAACTTGCGTTCCTGTCGGCATAAACACCCCCATCGTCAAAACCAATTTCTGTTGGTCTTCCACCCATTCAATGCGGAGCTGTTCTTTGCCATGCGCCACAAACGTGCCATTGGTATTTCGCAAAGTATTGGTACCTAACTGAATATCCACCGAAACATCCTCCTTCTGACACTCAAAACTATTTTCTCACGATTATTCCTGAGAAGCTTCCTAAAATTCAAGTGATGTGAGTTGGGATACTATCACGGGGCTCGAAATCCATAGACCTAGACTGATGAGGTGGTCTCTGTGGGAATGGAAAGATCTTTGCCCTTTAACACCATCAAACACACCAACCCGATCACAATCCAAAGAATTTCCCTGACTCGGCGGATGAGCGCAAAGGTAATTCCTGTGACTTCGGTATACCCGAAACTCACAAGAAGGACGGTGTACCCAGCTTCTTGAGCGCCTAAACTGCCGGGAATAAAAAACGTGCCCCCTTTGATAAACACCGTCAATGCGGCAATTGAAATGGAGGCCCACACATCAACGCTGACATTCAGACAATACAAAATGGCATAGACTTCCAGCGTTTCACAAAACCACGCCAGAAAAAACGTACCCAATGCTACATAAAACGTGCGTCGATTTTGGGAATAAAACCGTCGTATCGTGTCATCCATCTCTTGTAATTGACTTTCCCGTTTTTCAAGAAACCCGAGTTGAATACCACAGGTCCGCAAGAGCGTTAACGACCCCATCCCTAAGCCATATCGTTGAAATAAGACAAACAGACCCACGCCAAATGCCAGGAGGCCCAAACTGGCCAGCATGGCTAGCCAGTAGTGGCTGGCGGCATCCATGATCCAAAACGCAAGACCTAATCCCACTAAAATAAACAGCATTTGCGCCAATGTCATCGTGGTCTTCGCGGTAATGACGGAAGCCATTCCCTCAACCATCGGGACGCCATAGCGTTTGAGCAAATAGGCCTTTAAGGGTTCTCCACCCACATAAGCCGCAGGCGTCGTGACATTCACCGTTTCACCTGCCATACGAATAGCAAATAACCGGAGAAATCCCACACGCCGAGCAGAGGCCCCTAATGTGAGCCACCAACCCCAGGCTTCCAGCCCGTAGACCACAATCATCGGAAGAAGAATCATGCAGAAAGAAAGCGGCCCGATTTGTGAGAGAGCCTGAAGAATCGGGGGGATACCGATGTGCCACACAATCCCGACCAAGGCAACCAGCCCAAAAGTCAGGAAGATAATCTTAAGCACGAGAGATGAGGTTTCGACGGAGGAGCCAGGCCATTGACATGACAAAAAACCACGAACCGATCGCGGCCAAGGCTAAGAACCAGTTGAGGAAGCCCAAACCCGCACAAATCAGGACAACCACTGAAAAATCCCTATTGGCGACGTTGCTTAACATAAAATCTATTTTTTCGTGTTCCCTTTTTGTATATCGCTGCGAATCTCGTGGACGTGACTGCACCTGTCGGGCTGCGTTCACGAGCAATAAAGACACCACGTTTGCCAAGACGGCAGATGCGCCAAGCACTAAAGGCAACAGCGTGTGCTCCCAAGGTCCCTGAAGATAGAGACCACAGGCGATCCCTGCAAAAACCGCCATATGAACGACATTATCAGCCCAAATATCCAATTCCTGGCCAAATTTTGATTCCGAAAAGGTCAGTCGCGCCACCTCGCCATCGCAGCAATCAATGATCACTGACAACTGAAAGAGCAACGCACCAATCAGGGCAAATTCCCAAGACCCAGGAATAAAAAATCCAGCCGCCACCAACCCCACGATCATGGAAATCATGGTAATCGTGTTCGGTGACCAATGAAGCCGTAAAAATAACCGCGTGAACAGACCGGAACATTTTCGATTCACATAACGATCGACAAAACCGTCCAGTCCTCCTTTTAATGATTGCAGCGAACGAATCAACGTTTGCTCTGCGTATTTTTGACCTTTTGGGCCACGTACATCGCGGAACCAATGCCTTCCGCCAGGAATAGCCTGGACCGTGCCTTCAACAGCAGCCTGCTCCAACGCTAAACGCAAGGGATTCGTCCCCTGAGCATGCAACACACCAGAGATTCCTAGTAGCCGCCCCGGTAAGACCATAAGGTCACCAACAAGTGGCAGTCGTAAACGCTCTCTCGTCTGGCTTTGTGAAGCCGTGTCCATTGATGACGACATGGGCGGATCGCGAAAGACAAGAGAAGAGGTCGTACGCCCTTCAACCGCTTCCGCCTTGATGACCACGCCTGGGTTTCCCACATGATAGCCTTCATCCGGCCGTCCCACGACGACCACTGCTTTACCTTGCGCACCTTCCCGCCGTAATCGCTGAACCAGTGACGCAGAAAATACTGTGTGACACCCGACCACCATGCATGCTCCACTCACCTCATCAGCCAAGGTTTCCCATGTTTGCGGATCATGGGGAGGAAACTCGCGAACGGGCAGCCACCGCACAGCAGCTTGCAGCCGGCTATCTTCTCGCAACAATTGCCGTAACGTTCTTTCTTCTTGTCCTGCCAGCACCCATATTTGAGAAATGCCTCCGCGTTGTAGGGTCAGGACTGCTCGCTGAAACAGCGTCATTCCCCCAACGCGCAGAAGTGGACTGGGGATGGCTTCTCCGGCACCCAGACCTCCCGGAGTAAACACGCCAGAAGACGTCAGCAGAATCGCTGTATCGACGGCATCTGTGGTTTCTTGTTTGAGAATTCCATCCATCATGACACCTGCATCAGCTCAACGATGATGACGTGACAGAGACACATGACTCATTATTCTCTATAGCTTGTATCGCTGGCAAGACATGTGACCTTGCTCGCTGAATATCTTCAGGAAAATCAATTTCTATCCAGGGCAATCCGCCAATTTTTTCATAGCCCACCGAAACATCCCGGAAAAAAGTCGCGAGGGCATCCTCATATTCCATATCCAACCGATCGGCATCGATACAAGCTTGGACAGACCGCAAGAGAGAAGGAATATCGTGTCTCTGTACCTTGAGAAAACCCACACCTTCTCCAGCTTCTTCAAATTCAGCAGGAAGAACTTTACTCAACGAGAGAACACGTCCACCACGGGCAGCAACCATACATTCTTCGGATTCTTGTTTCACCGTCTCATCCATCAATAACGCGGAAGCCTGGGTCGACCGCACAAGGCGAGTCAAAATTTCGGAAGCATACAAGACATCGGCATCCATAAGCACCACATCAGCATCCATTTCTTCTCGAGCTGCCCATAAAGAAGTGATACTTCCACGCTCAAATTGCTCGTTCACAACCCATTGTATAGGAACGTGATGAGATTCTGCCGCCACTGCTTCACGAATCGCCTCTTGTGCGAACCCTACGACTAACACAACTTGAGATATACCTAGCTGCGTGAGGTATTCAATGTGTCGTGACAAAAGACTCCGCCCGCCAATTTCCATCAAACATTTGGGCTTGCCTTGCGTCACACTTTGTAAACGGCGTCCCACGCCCGCTGCAAGAATAACGGCCTTCATCCTCTTATTTTCTCCAATGTTTCCTGAAATGCCGAGAGAAACCCGTTGATATTCTCATCCGTCAATGCGCCGATATTCGCGACTCGAAAGATTTTATCCTCCAATTGAGCTTGCCCGGCATAGATCACATAGCCTGCTTGTTTCAAACCATCATGAAGCTCAGGATAGGGCACCCCATCAGGCAGATGAAACGCCGTCAAGGTATTGCCCTGCACTTCAGGCGGTAACACCGCCTTCACCCCCAGTTCTTGCATACGTGACCGAATTGCCGACGCATAGCCCTGGAACCGTTGCAGCCGATTGTTCACTCCTTCTTCCAGCAATTCATCCAAGGCTTCCCGAAAGGCATAATACACTTGGACGGCTGGTGTGAAGGGAATCGTCCCGCGTTCCTGCTCATCATAATAGTTAGCCAAGTTCAAGTACCAGGAACGCTTGGGATATTTCTTTGCTTGCTCCATAAACCCCTTCCGCACCAAGACAAATGATACACCGGGAAATCCCTGAATACATTTCTGGGCTGACCCCGCTACCAGATACATGTGACTGCCACCAATGTCTAACGCTTCTCCGCCTAAACCACTCACCGAATCCAGCATAAACACACGATTTTTCCCATCCACCATATCTGCAATTTCTTTGACGGGGTTGATAAAGCCCAGCGTCGTCTCATGATGCACCATAGCCACGGTATACACCTCTGGATGTTGGATCATCGCCAGCTCCACCTTCTTCACATCCGGAGCAACTCCCCAATCAAATTTCATATCGGGCACACCGAGGCGATGCATTTTGATCATGGCGGACAACCGTTCCCCATAAATCCCATTGGTGATGACCATCGCCCGTTTTCCCATGGGCAAACTGGACAGCAGCGCCGCTTCCACCGCGGCTGTGCCAGAGCCCGTGAGAAGAATTGCTGTATATTCGTCTTCCTCCCCAGGAACAAACGCTTTCAGCAACTTCTGGCGAATATCGAGAATTAATTCCGCACATTCCGACTCCCGATGACAAATATCCGGCTGCAACAAGGCTTGCCGCACACGCTCAGACACATTCACCGGGCCCGGGTTCAACAAAATCATTTCGTGCAGTCCTTTATCGAAAATACAACGAGATTCACATCATCAATTTAAGAAAGACTCAGTTTAAACCGCTTCGTCATCTCAGCTGGAGGTAACACAATGCGATCAGCATCTTCCAATTGTTCATTGACCTTGATCAACAGAAAACTAGGACCAGTATCAGCAAGCATCGTCTTAAACTCATAGACAATATCTTCCCTTTCCCACACTCGTTCTATATTGACATAACCGGCTGCCTTGGCCATTTTGTCTAGGCCGACAAATCGCGAATACGTGGGCTGATTCCCCGTCGTCCCATACACTTCATTATCAAAGACCACATGAATCAAATTCTTCGGTTTCAATGCTCCAATTGTGGCCAGCGTCCCTAAACTCATCAATACATTTCCATCGCCGTCAAAAATCACGACCGTTTTCTGTGGCTGTGCTAATGCTAATCCCAAACCAATCCCAGCCGTCGCCCCCATGGACCCAATCATATAAAAATTCTGATCACGGTCACGTAACTTACAAGCCTCGCGCGAAGGGAACCCATTACACACGATCAGCGGCTCATCCGTGAGCAATTCAAAAATCGCCGCCATGGCCTGCGCCCGGCTTTGCATCACCCCTTCTTCAGGACCAATCATCAGGAAGCCTCGTGAAAAGTAAGAAGACAAGGTAAAAAAAGGCCCCAACAATAGCTAACTGATGTATTCCTCATCTTATCTTCTCACGTTTTCCTTTTCACTCCTTTTATGGCTGCACCGTTTTCACTATGCCTTTTTTCAACAGCAGTGCCACCGGAATCCGCTGTTCCATAAAAGTTTTAGCCGTCCATTGAAGATCTTCAGTAATCGTCCCGGGTGTGAGTGTCCGGTGAGGAATTTTGACCATATCCAGAAGCGCCGTCATCGTTGCCCCCATGACCAAATGTTCCGGCGCATCTTTCCCTTCAAACCCGCGCCAAGACACCAGTAATAGACAAGGAATTTGATAAATTAAATTCAGTGACTCCAAGATATTCAGCGCATTGCCTAACCCTGAATTCTGCATCAGCACAGCAGGTATCTTCCCGCCAAAATAGGCCCCAGCCGCCATGGCTACCGCCTCATCTTCACGAACGGCAGGCGTATACATCCGCTCTTCCGTTAAATGCGCAATAATCCCTCCAAGAATGGTATCCGGCACTCCTGTAAAGAAGTCAAACCCGATTCCCTGAAGACCTTTCACAAAATCATCGGCTTCTAACATTGCCATCCGTTCAGCGCATGACACAACGCTCGTGTTCGCTCAAAAGTGAGCGAGGCGTGCGTCTCAAAAAAATTTTCAGATTAAAGGTCCCTACTGGAACGATTAGTGGATAACACCGGCACACGTAGAATGAGGAAATATGCCGAACAAAAAGGTGATTATAGCCCTCAACTAGGACGGTTCTCAAGAAAACTGATCGAGGAAGTTGCAAGAAAAATTCAGAAAAGAGTAGACTGGCCCATTGCCTTGACAAACAGGTTTCTTTTCAATTTCAGAAGAATTCAGAATGTCATGAAATCAAAAAAACGAGTATCGAAATCTACGTACACCGAAGAGCATGCCAAAAGCGGATTAACAGCAAGACTGCCTAAACTGGAAACCTGGCCTAACCAATATCCCGGCTATCAAATTACGATCGACATTCCAGAATACACCGCCATCTGTCCGAAGACCGGCCTCCCTGACTTTGGAACCATCCAACTCACCTATGTACCAGATCAATCCTGCGTCGAACTTAAATCACTCAAAGTCTATATTCACGCCTATCGTAATCTTGGCATCTTCTACGAAAATGCCGTCAACAAAATTTTGGCCGACGTCGTGAAAGCCTGTAAGCCGGTGTCAGCGACTGTTGTCGGAGATTTCACCGCCCGTGGCGGCCTCAGCAGCACCATCCAAGCCTCCTACCCTTGAGGAACAAAATAAACAGCCATTTAGGGGTCAGACTCGAATTAAACAATTCGAGTCTGACCCCTAAATATAAAACAGCTTTTCTATTTGAAGAATTGGGTGATGGATTCGACGATGTAGGTGAGTTGATCGATGGTGAGTTCAGGATAGATGGGCAGTGAGAGAACTTCTTGGGCAGCGTGTTCGGCGACGGGAAAAGCTCCTTTGTGATAGCCCAATGTCTCGTAACATTCCTGAAGGTGAAGAGGGACGGGGTAATAGATCCGATTACCGATGTTGTTTTCAGTTAAATATTCACTCAACTCATCTCGTTTAGGAGTCTGGATGGTGAATTGGTTGTAGACATGAGTATTCCCTGCCGCTACCTTAGGAAGCTTCACCCGATCATCTAATCCATACTCATGAAACAGCTGTTGATACATAGAGGCATTGTGTTGCCTTTTCTCAGTCCACTCGGCTAAGTATTGAAACTTTACCTGTAACACTGCAGCTTGTAGCGCATCCAATCGGCTGTTCATGCCAATGAGATGGTGATGATATTCTGACCGGCTTCCATGCACCCGCATCAGGCACAACCGTTCTGCCACCTTTGAATCATCTGTCGTGATAAGCCCGCCGTCACCAAACGCGCCTAAGTTTTTTGAAGGGAAAAAGCTGAAACAGCCCGTCCGCCCAAATGCCCCAGCTTTGATATCATTGCGCGTTGCGCCAATGGCCTGACAGGCATCCTCAATAACGGGAATCCCGTTCGCATCCGCCACCTTGTTGATAGCCTCCATGTCGGCACATTGCCCAAAGAGATGCACCGGAAGTATGGCTTTGGTTCGCACGGTAATTTTATCGGCCAATTGTTGAGGATCTAGATTGAATGTGTCTGCACACACATCCACAAACATGGGGCGGGCATGGAGTCGAGAGATCACACCGGTCGATGCAAAAAACGTAAAGGGAACCGTCAACACTTCATCATCAGGCTGCAGATCGAGTTCCATCAGGGAAAGCAGTAGTGCATCGCTCCCTGAGGCCACGCCAATCGCATAGTTGGTCCCAATGAATTGGGCTAGCGTCTCTTCCAGCTGTTCAACATAGGCGCCAAGGATAAAGCTTTGCTTGGCACAGACTTCTTCTATCACCTTGGTGATTTCGGGTTGAATACGAAGATATTGTGTTTTGAGGTCCAGCAGAGGGACATTCACGAGAACGGGACTCCGTTCAATGACAATCTCTTGTCGTCAGGCACGAGGAAGTAACATGAAATGGGATGGGCCTGTCAAGTTATCTGTGTAACTGATCGTGGTTAATCAATTATGGGCACGCGGTCTCCAACAATCATGGCAAATTGATTGAGGGCGCGTTTCCACTCGGGAATGGGTACGGTCCATTTTTTGGCAATCCGCTGCATTCCGAGATAGAGGACTTTGAGAATGGCTTCATCCGTCGGAAACGCCCCCCGTTTTTTTTAGCACCTTCCGCAATGAATAATTGAGCGATTCAATCGCGTTCGTGGTATAGATCACTTTCCGAATCTCGGACGGATAGTCGAAGAACACCGTCAGTCGCTTCCAGTCTCGTCGCCAACTGGCACTAATGGTGGGATATTTTTGATCCCACAGTTGAGCAAAGTTCTCCAAGGCGTCTTCGGCTTCTGAAAGAGTGGGCGCTCCATAGATCGCTCGTAAATCGCGGGCAACAGGGCGACGTTCTTTCCAGACCACGTACCGTAAAGCGTGGCGCACTTTATGGACAATGCAGAGTTGCACCTGTGTCTGGGGAAAGATGGTTTCTAAGGCTTCGGGTAACCCGATCAGCCCATCGACACAAGCGACAAAGCAATCCTGTACGCCTCGCTGTTGCAATTCCGTGAACACCGCTAACCAAAACTTGGCTCCTTCGGTTTCACTGACCCAGAGCCCGAGCAGTTCCTTCTCTCCCGTGAGTGTCACGCCGAGGGCGACATACACGGCTTTGGTTTTGACGGCCCCCTCATGCCGCGATTTCACAAATAGGCAATCGAAATACAGGATGGGATACACCATCTCCAAAGGCCGACTCTGCCAGAGCCGCACATCTTCTAAGACGGCATCGGTGATCGTCGAAATCAGTGTGGGCGAGACTTCAGTTCCATACAAGTCTTCCAGATGACTTTGAATTTCCCGCGTGGTCAACCCATGGGCATAGAGGGCCAGCACTTTGTCGTCAAACCCCTCCAAGCGCCGTTGCCGTTTTGGGACAACCGTGGGTTCAAACGTGCCCGCACGATCTCGGGGGACGGCCAGTTCGACCGGCCCTTGGTCCGTTTGAATGATTTTCGAGCTCGTCCCATTCCGAGTGTTCCCACCCTGAGAAAGGCCTCGGGCATAAGGGGGATAGCCCAGATGATTCGTCAATTCAGCTGTCAACGCCCGTTCCACGAGCCGTTTGGTTAAATCCTTCAAAAGGCCATGTTCCCCCAGAATATCTTCGGGCGACTCACAGTCTTTTAATAAGTCATCCAATAACGCATCGGTTTTTGTGTTTGGCTTGGTCATCATGTTCTCCTTCTGAAAAATCCGTTATGATAACCAGTTACACACTTAATCTTACAGGCCCAATGGGATGACAACTCATAATTGATAAATATTCTTGTTCTGTCACTCTACCTCCCCTAGCCCCTCCTTACAAAGGAGGGGAACTGCCGAAATCCTGCCTCACTCTCATTGCCCTAGGATCAATTTGGAGTGATGCCAGGATATCTCACCATTCGTTAATCCTAAAGCAGGTCAACCATACCAACTGCTCCACTGGAATGCCAAACACCTCATGTTAAGTGGCCGAGGCTGGCAACATGGCCAGGAGCGCCCAATACCGAAGCGCTTTACCAATGGCAATAAAGAGCACCGATCCAATCCAGGACATCCGAAGCCATCCTGCTGCAATGCACAATGGATCTCCAATCACCGGCACCCATGAGAAGAGAAGGATGGGACTCCCCCATCGCCGTACACGCTCGACAGCACGACGGTGGGTCTCCTTCGATAATTCATCGAGAGGATAGCGCCATGCAATGAGCCATCCTAACCCCCAGGACGTCATACCTCCTAATGTATTGCCCACAGTGGCTACAGACAACAGTTTCCCGTACGGCATGTTACTCTGTGTTGCCAATGCAACGAGTAAAAGCTCAGAACTTCCTGGCAAGATTGTCGAAGACAGAAAGGCACTGACAAACAGCCCCGCAAGAGAATAGTCTTCTCCAATCATTGTGACGAACTCATCAGGCCGGAGGTGGTTCGACTCGGTGAATGGAATGAAACTTCATGTTGGCATCAAACGTAATGTTAAAGATGCCTTGAATCCCCTGATAGGACAGAAAAGGCCGTAAGACCCGGGCGGGAAATTGAACCGTACGCCCATCGATAGCGGTCGCCACCACATGTTCGACAGCACCGTAGTAATAGGCTTGAAACCGTTCAGGCGAAATGTTGAGTTGAACTGAAACAGTTTGCATGATGCTTTATATGATCCGGTGTTTAAACCTTCTTGTGTTCCTTACTTCTCACACTTAACGAACAATCTCAGTTATGATAGAAGTACTGTTGTGGAATTTGGCTCGTTTGAGCTCTGACGCTCCGTATTGTCACCCGTCATGTCTCGATATACCCACGAATTGGATACAATCCGTCTGGCTTTGGATCAAGTCCGCGCGCGCCTGCAAAGAATGACATACGAAGACCTAAAGGTCCAAAACAAATCCGACGGCTCTCCTGTGACCAATGCGGACCTCGAGGTCAATCAGATTCTTAAGCAGGCGCTCTTGGGTACATTCCCGGGCGATAGCTGGTTGTCGGAAGAATCACCAGACAACACTCCCCGACAGCAAACCCAACGCGTCTGGATACTAGATCCCATCGATGGCACGAAACCATTTATCAAAGGCCTGCCCTATTATACGATCTCTCTGGCACTCATCGACCAGGGCCAACCGGCTATCGGCGTGATTTTTAATCCTGCCACTCAGGAATATTTTTGCGCCATACAAGGGGAGCAAGCCACTCTGAATGCTCAACCTATTCATGTGCAAACTGCATCCTCGAAAGGCACTCGCTGCACCTTTCTCGTCAACGCTTGGCAAGTCAATCAAGCCACGCTTAACACTTGGGGGGAAGAACATCACTGCCCGCCACTCCTCGGCTCCATTGCCTATTCCTTGGCACTGGTTGCCTCAGGCCATGTGGATGGTGTCATCAATGTTGGGCTACAAAATGAATGGGATATTGCCGCAGGTCTTCTCATTGTCCAAGCAGCTGGTGGCCTGGTTTTTGACAAAAATCTAAAGCCCATCTCCTGCAATCAACCCAACCCTCTTGTGAATGGTATTGTGGCTATTCGTCCCGATGCCCTTCCAACTATTCAACAATGGCTCACTGACATCTAATCTCCTAATACATCACACCGCATTTTTATTCTTTGTGCTCATTCTTATGAGTTGCTGAAACAGAGATGAAGGTTCATAAAAAACATGGTCATTCGTAAAGATCTGTGCATCCATCACAAGAAATTTCATGCCATTCATAGAAATTAATATCCATTCGCTCCTTTTTCTTCATCATCTTCAGGTCCAATCAGCCCCTTAACCTCTACACTTTCCAGCCGAAAAAGTAGAGAAGCCCTTAGCTCGCGTAAAACCGAGTTATTTTCACTCACCTTATATGGCTCTCGTTGGGCAGCGTCCCCTCAACGATGAGCGTGGGTTGTACGTGATGCGCGGAGCCGTCAAACATTCCATTAAGATTCTGACCATCGAGGATGACCCAACTCAAACGGAAGCTCTCAGGGAAGCTCTCTATGTCGCACAGATAATTTGTGTGGAAATCCTTGAATGCGAAGATGGAGATCAAGGGCTTGCATTTTTGCGTCAGGAATATCCACACGTCGATGCACCACAACCCGATCTCATTTTTTTGTCCAATCATCTGCCTGACCGCTCGGGCATTGAAATTATCCAAGAACTTCAGGATGATCCGCGTTTACAACAGATTCCAGTGGCCTTGTTTTCAGACAAGGATCCCACCGCCTCAAGCAACGTCACATTTCCTGACAACTGCCATCTCTTTAAGAGGCCCAGAACCTTCGATGAATGGATTTTTGTTTTGCGATGTGTTGAAGACGTGTGGGTCACCTTGTTGGATATGGCCGGCATGCCAAATTTGTAAGAGGCTTACCCTTAGATTCGCTGTTTCGCCTGCCTCACTGTTTTTCGATTGCCTCCTGTCACCATTTTAAATTCATACAGTCTGGACTCCAGCGCTCCATTGAATAAGGGAATTTTTCGTGATGGCGCTAAGCGAATGAGTTTGGGCAACCGAAAATCTGCAGTCAGCACATAGACCTTCCAACCAGCGAATCGCTGCTTTAGCACATTACCAAACTTTGGATACCAATCCTCTAGTGCTGCATGACGGCCTATCCGCACACCATAGGGTGGATTCGTGATCATCACTCCAGTATGCGACGGCGGATAGACCTCCAAAACATCAGCTTGTTGAAACTGCACGCCGGCTATCCCAGCAAGCTGAAGATTAGTTTGCGCCCGCGATAGCATCTGTACATCCTGGTCATAACCAAAAATCGTCAATGGTTGATTGAGAGCAATGGGTGCCTGGGCTTCTTGTTGAATGCCGCTCCACACCACTTGATCGAATTTCAGAAAATGGTGAAACGCAAACTCTCGTCGTCTGCCAGGCGAAATCCCATGCGCCATGAGAGCCGCTTCGATCACAATCGTGCCCGCTCCACACATGGGATCCAGTAATACTTGGTCACTCGTCCACCCAGCTAATCGAAGAATCCCTGCCGCCAAATTTTCACGCAAGGGGGCTTCACCAACTGACTGCCGCCATCCACGTTTAAACAGTGGTGAGCCAGTGGTATCCAGATACCAGATCATCTGTTCTTTATCCACAAATACCACAATTTGAATATCAGGATGCCGTTTATCAACAACCGGGCGTGATTGCGTCTCTCGAACAAAACGGTCACAAATGGCGTCCTTCACGCGAAGCGTCGAAAATTCTACACTCTTGAGCGGAGATTGTTGCGCAACCACACGAACTTTTATGCGACAATGTACTGAAAACCACTTCGGCCAGGAAAGCTGTAACGCGGCACGATATAAATCCTCTTCATCGCGATAAGTCCCCATTCCCACTTGCCACAAAATACGGCTGGCGATTCGACTCTGAAGATTGAGCCGATA
Organism: Nitrospirales bacterium; assembly: GCA_965223295.1. Classification (GTDB taxonomy): domain Bacteria; phylum Nitrospirota; class Nitrospiria; order Nitrospirales; family UBA8639; genus Nitrospira_E. The sequence goes on from CBDCWC010000002.1 coordinate 1,549,038, forward strand.
GCAAAGTGGAAAGGATCCTCGACAAACCACCCCACCAGGTGTCGTCTGAATCTCTTTGCCCCCGAGAGCCTGACATTCTTGTACAAGCGGTTCTTCCAACCCGCGAGGGCATGTTGCAAAAAACGTTTCCATGCTTATAAGGAGTTAAGGTGATTACGTTACAAGGATGCTAGATCCGATCTATGAATAAACTTCTGGATTGACACAATGCTTGATACGCTCTCCCCGTAAGGCCGCCAATACATTCTCAACGGCGATCTCAGCCATTCGAGACCGTGTGGCCGTCGATGCACTCCCGACATGCGGCACGACAAGACAATTCTGAAGAGTCAGCAATGGATGCGAAGCTGGAAGCGGTTCCGGTTCGGTGACATCCAGTGCCGCACCGCCTATGTCACCTTGTTGCAAGGCCTGATATAACGCAGCAGGCTCCACAACTGCTCCTCGGGCAGTATTGATCAAGATACTGGTACGCTTCATGGCCCGCAGTTGAGGCTCGCCAATCATATGATGCGTTTCGGGAGTCAATGGAACATGCAGGCTCAGGAAATCTGATTGAGCCAATGCTGTTGGTAGATTCACAAACGAGACATGAGACATGTTCGATGTGGCAGGTTTTGCCTGCTTTATATCAGAAGGTTTTCCTGCACCACTGTCCCCTTTTGGGGAACATACGGCTAACACATTCATGCCAAACCCCTCGGCGCGTCTAGCCATGGCTTGGCCAATCCGCCCCCATCCCACAATTCCTAAGGTAGCTCCATGGATATCCTGACCGAGTAAGAGATCAGGTTTCCATTCTTTCCAATGCCCCTGTCGCACATATTCAGCTCCTTCTACAATTCGACGAGCTGCGGCCATCAGCAACGAAAAAGCCAAGTCGGCGGTAGTGTCGGTTAAGATTCCTGGGGTATATCCAACAGGAATGTTTCGTGCCGTACAGGTGGGAATATCGATATGATCATATCCGACCGACATTGTGCTCACCACACGCAATCGCGTCCCACAACTAAGGACTTCCTGATTAATCTGATCCGTCAATAAGCAATAGAGCCCATCGGCTTCAGATATCTGATCGAGCAACCAGGCTCGTGTGGCGGGACTATCAGACTCCCAGCACACCACATCAGCATGAGCCGTCAATTGCTTCTGAGCTTCCAGGGGAAGTTGTCTGGTGGCAACAACACGTGGCCGTGACATTCTTTTCCTCTTTGAACGAGTAAAAACACTTGTGGACCTGACGCGTATATGCGCTACCAGAATAACACGGATAGGACAAACACCATGTAACACAGTCCATTTACAATCAAATGGATCGGCTTAACTTGCCCTCGCCGCACAAGCCATGTGAGATAGCTGGCTGCCACTAAGGTCATAGCCATACCCACCAGAATTTCTTTTTGGGGCACCCAGGCCGTCAACATGATACCCACGGCAGGTAAAAGACTTCCCTGAAATATCATGGCTCCCGTCAGATTTCCGACGGCCAAGGTATCCCGACCCCGGCGAATCCACAAAATACTATTCACTTTTTCCGGCAGCTCCGTGGCCACAGGAACAATCAGGAGAGAGAGAGTCAAAGCCGAAATTCCCCATCGAGGCGCCAAATGCTCAATGCCATACACAAACCCCTTTGCTCCCAACATGATGAGCCCTAGGCCAAAGGCCAACTGGACCAAAATCATCAACAAATTGTCTGGCAGACCAAGCTTGGTTGAATAAAGAGGGTGGTCTGCTTCTGTGGCATGTCCATCATCGACTAAAGTGTTTGATGCTCGAATGGTTAAGGTGAGATAGGTGACATACAGCGTTACTAACGAGAACGCCATCAGCCCACGAACACCCATCCATTCTGAAGGAACAAACGTGGACATGACACCGAGAAAAAATGCCCCATTAAACCACACCAGATCACGTGCGAAACCGGTTGGTTCAGGGTGCAAGACCCCATGCCAACCCCTTGACTGGGCAGCAAAAATGCCCACCAAAAAAAACGCCACGGTGGCCAAGAGTAACGGAGCACCTAAAATGGCTCCAACCGCGACCTCATGCCGAACCGTTTCCGACCCTGTACCCAGTAAGATAGCAAAGAGCGGAACCATGGTTTCTGGCAAGGCCGTCCCCACGGCCGCAAATATTGACCCAGTCACCCCTTCTGAAATCCCTAGCCGTTCGCCAAAATGCTCCAGACTATTCGTAAAGGCTTCGGCTCCCAAGAGAATGATGATTAAGGCTCCAAGTAAAATAAAAATATCCATGATTTAAGACAGTTGGGCAGCTCTAAAATTTCGGCGGATACTCGATCAGAAAAAACGTATAAATTTCAGGTGATTAGAAAAACAGATTCAGGAAAATGATTCCCAGCAGACTTGCCCAGACGTAACTTTGCTTCTTTACCTTGCAATCCAGAAAATTTTTCTTCTAAACTGCCTCTATGGACAGTCTCACCACCGGTCTTATCCTGACTCTCACGACAATCGTCCTCTATACCATTGTTTTTAAATGGTGGCGACACCGGCGGGCAGCGAAGTTAGCCGACAAATTGTTGGACGAGGTCATTAAAGGAAAAGACGCCTTTCGTCGATAGTCCCTTTCATCATTTTTTGCTATTTCTTACTTAAAACTGAAAACACAATTGCTGAGACGTTTCTTGCTTCCGAAATGGTACACCAAGATCAAAGTCCAACGAGGGGCATTCGGGTATTTTTTTTGAAGTAGATTGAGACAATCCGTTCACCGTCACCTCAACAAGCACTCCCCGACATTCACTGCAAACATGCCGAGCTGGCACAATGGATCGCCGTTGGCGATGGTAGGACATTCCACAACGTACGCACTCCCACGAATAGCGATTGAATGCGTTCACCGTCTCATTCAATTCATGACGAATGGTAATACCAAGACCTGCTTCATTCATTCGATCCATCATTTCTCGAAAGGTAGGACCATGGGATGGATACCGCTTGCGAATATCATATTCCCATTGATGAATCATTTCATGCGCCAGAGTCCCTCGCAGCTCTGTCTCCGATTGCCCACAAAGTAACGGCGCTGAGAGACGAATCACTCGAGCCTTTCCATGTCTATATGCAGAGGACACCCAGCGGCTTCTCGGACCAACTTGGCTCGCGAACAGTCCGGCTGACGCGGTGAGCCTCGTGCTCCATTCAATACGAATCGCTGGCAACCGATTATCAAAAAACTGAGAGGACAACTGTTGCCACATCTCCTGTAGATAGGACAGCAGCATAAGATCCGGAGAGGAAACCGGAGAAGGAATAGTCACCAAGGATACCAGGAAAGTTCTCTATACATCAGATGGTGGCTATGTTACCATTTTTTCCTGTTATACGTAACAACTCTGAGTCATAAAGTTCGATCATTTTCGTTGCGAACCCAACTACCCAATATGCTATTCGAACCCACAGACATCGACAGAGACACCGCATACATGCAGATGTCCTTAGAGTTGGCGAAAGAAGCCTATCGAGCAAACGAAGTGCCGGTCGGTGCGATTCTGGTCAAAGACGGCACGGTGATTGCGACAGGTCAAAATCGACGAGAAACGTTGAAAGACCCAACGGCTCATGCGGAACTTTTGGCCATTCGTGCTGCCGCAGAGAGCACCGGATCCTGGCGTCTCACAGAGACCACCCTCTATGTCACATTAGAACCCTGTGCAATGTGTGCAGGTGCCATTATTCAATCCAGGATACCTCGTCTCGTGTTCGGTACACGAGACCTCAAAGCTGGAGCATGCGGATCAATCTGTGATTTAACAAATGAACCACGGTTCAATCATCGTGTCATCGTTCAATCTGGAATATTGGCCGAGGACTGCAGCCAGCTCCTACAACAATTCTTTCAAGAACTTCGTGAGGCACAAACAGTTCTATCCTAATAAGCATGAGCCGGAGAGGTGCGAGAGTGGCCGATTCGGACGGTCTCGAAAACCGTTGTCCCGCAAGGGACCGTGGGTTCGAATCCCACCCTCTCCGCCAGCCAGTCAACAGCAAAACCAGCCTCTCTCTGCTTTGCCAAAATACTCCTAACATCTCCGCGACTTACACGTTCTTCGCGCCACAACTGGCTCTCTCTCTACCACTCACCTTCCTGTAATTGTTCGGTTATTCCTGTCGTTTTCTCTGAAGGTATTTCGTCGGTCCATTCGCGCCAGAAAGTAAGGGACCGAGAGAGGCCTAAACGGGATTCCAACTGACCAATTTGAATGTCTCTGAGGTCCACTTAGGGGGAAAGGGGAAACCCGAAGTACTTGCGTTGCTGAGCCCATTCCAATGGAATGGGACGACGAAACTGTTCAAGCGTGAAATCCGGTGGGTGCCACCCACTGAGAATGGCTTCGATTAAATCGGGAGCCAGAAAACTCAACCGTAGGATACGCCGCACATAACTGGAGTCGACCTCTTCCCGTTGGGCCAACGCCTTTACCGTCGAGACTCGTCCCGCAATAAGATCTTCTTTCCACTGACACGCCCGGACCAGGGCCTGTCAAGTTATCTGTGTAACTGATCGTGGTTAATCAATTATGGGCACGCGGTCTCCAACAATCATGGCAAATTGATTGAGGGCGCGTTTCCACTCGGGAATGGGTACGGTCCATTTTTTGGCAATCCGCTGCATTCCGAGATAGAGGACTTTGAGAATGGCTTCATCCGTCGGAAACGCCCCCCGTTTTTTTTAGCACCTTCCGCAATGAATAATTGAGCGATTCAATCGCGTTCGTGGTATAGATCACTTTCCGAATCTCGGACGGATAGTCGAAGAACACCGTCAGTCGCTTCCAGTCTCGTCGCCAACTGGCACTAATGGTGGGATATTTTTGATCCCACAGTTGAGCAAAGTTCTCCAAGGCGTCTTCGGCTTCTGAAAGAGTGGGCGCTCCATAGATCGCTCGTAAATCGCGGGCAACAGGGCGACGTTCTTTCCAGACCACGTACCGTAAAGCGTGGCGCACTTTATGGACAATGCAGAGTTGCACCTGTGTCTGGGGAAAGATGGTTTCTAAGGCTTCGGGTAACCCGATCAGCCCATCGACACAAGCGACAAAGCAATCCTGTACGCCTCGCTGTTGCAATTCCGTGAACACCGCTAACCAAAACTTGGCTCCTTCGGTTTCACTGACCCAGAGCCCGAGCAGTTCCTTCTCTCCCGTGAGTGTCACGCCGAGGGCGACATACACGGCTTTGGTTTTGACGGCCCCCTCATGCCGCGATTTCACAAATAGGCAATCGAAATACAGGATGGGATACACCATCTCCAAAGGCCGACTCTGCCAGAGCCGCACATCTTCTAAGACGGCATCGGTGATCGTCGAAATCAGTGTGGGCGAGACTTCAGTTCCATACAAGTCTTCCAGATGACTTTGAATTTCCCGCGTGGTCAACCCATGGGCATAGAGGGCCAGCACTTTGTCGTCAAACCCCTCCAAGCGCCGTTGCCGTTTTGGGACAACCGTGGGTTCAAACGTGCCCGCACGATCTCGGGGGACGGCCAGTTCGACCGGCCCTTGGTCCGTTTGAATGATTTTCGAGCTCGTCCCATTCCGAGTGTTCCCACCCTGAGAAAGGCCTCGGGCATAAGGGGGATAGCCCAGATGATTCGTCAATTCAGCTGTCAACGCCCGTTCCACGAGCCGTTTGGTTAAATCCTTCAAAAGGCCATGTTCCCCCAGAATATCTTCGGGCGACTCACAGTCTTTTAATAAGTCATCCAATAACGCATCGGTTTTTGTGTTTGGCTTGGTCATCATGTTCTCCTTCTGAAAAATCCGTTATGATAACCAGTTACACACTTAATCTTACAGGCCCGATAACGGCCCAGAATTTACCGCGAAGGCTGTTCGACAATGGCTCGCCCAGCTAGGGGTCGGCACCTTGTTTATCGAACCAGGCAGCCCCTGGGAGAATGGCTATAATGAGAGTTTGAATGGCAAACTGCGGGATGAGCTCTTGAACGGGGAAATCTTCTATACGCTCCGGGAAGCGCAAGTGCTCATCGAATGGTGGCGGCAACACTATAAGCAGGTGCGTCCCCATAGCGCTTTAGGATACAAACCACCAACCCCTGAGGCATTAATTCCAAAATGCGCTTAAAGCTGCATGCACACTGGAACAATCACTGGGGGCACGTCAGCTTGACAACCTTGCCTACCTATTGCGAGCAAAGGACTGGCATAAAATTTATGAAACATCTAGGCACACAACCTGCAGTCTGTGCAAGTCTATTATTCATAGACATTGTTAAGAGATCATATCCCAAAGCTGAACACCATGTCCCAGCTTTTCAAACCAGACAGGATAATGAGCATGATAATGCACTTCAGATGAATTTTTCTCTTTGCCCTACATGAAAAACGTAGACAACCATACTATACTAAGCCTTTTTTTGTTGAAAGGAACATATTCATGACAAGAATTCCCTCTCAAATTTATCTTTTATATCCGCACCATTTAGTTTTTCGGTTTACAAGATGTTTGACGCTGGTCATCTTATTTGGGATCTTCGCCTGGTCCTTTCCACAGATGGCCGTGGCCGAAGAACCCTGGGTTTTATCTAACGATCAACGTCGCGCTTTTCTGCACTATTACTCCCCCATCCTTCTCAAACGAGGTGACGAGAACGGAAAAAAAGGCAAACTGCGCGGGCACGATTGGATCACGAATTTCAATTATGACCATGACGGTAACTTTGCTAACAATCTAAAAAATTGGAAGAAGAAAAAACATAAATTTATTGACCAGGAAGCCCACCAGGATTGGCAGATCCGTCCCACCTTATATACCGCAGCTATTGAGTTCATGAGTCACGGGCGAAAAAGCCTGATTTTGCTTTACCATGTCTATCATGCCATGCAGGGATGTCTGACTCCTGCCTGTAAGAATGAAGACATCCATGATTGGGAACGTATCGAAATTCGACTAGACAATATTGAACCGAATGGACCGAATCATGGAGAAACTATTCGCTACTATGTATTGACTGCACATTCTGAGCACACAGGGCGTTTGGGAAGCCAAGAAGATTTACACTTTGTGGATAATTTCGAAACGCCACAAACAATCGCAGGCAAACATCTACTTATCTGGCAGGCGAAGTGGCGCGGAGGAATTGGGGCTCGCAAAGGGGAACTCCGGTTTGTGGAAGATGCATTGGATGCCTTTTACAAAAAAAAGGCGAAAGTTAACGTGAGCGGCTATCCCCTACCAAAACCCTTTCATTACATATTCGTCGATCAGGATGCAGGCGGAGCGCAGGACTTCCTCAAAGCCTTGCCCCTCACCCAAGAAAATGCCAAGGCCTTAGCATCTGGGAAGGATGACGATGAGGTTGTCCGTACAAAAAAAACCAAACGTATCACCTACGAGCTTCAAGATCTGGCCGATGTGTTTCCAACCCATTGGGTGCATGCGAATGGCCCTGATACCAATATCAATTGGGCCAGGAAGACGACCTCAATTGCTCTCGAACACGAACTCACCTCGACCATTACCGGCACATCGATTACCGTTCCTGTGGGGATTCAAAAATTTTTAAGACAGTCCAGAATAGGAGACGATTTAGGGATTCGCAAAGGATATCCTCAGAAGCATTGGTTTTGGGGAACCTATGTTTGGGGGAAAAAGAACCCTCTGAAAAAGAAATCATTAACCGACAAAGCCTACAACGCCCGCAATCAAGTATGGCCCCAACATGATTATTTTGCCCATGTTGGAGGCGGGATTGAAACCGGAGACTGGCTTCCTAAAGGATGGCATCTGGCAGAAAAAGGTGGGTTTGATGGACGATGGACGCCCTTATTTCCCGATTAAGACCAGATCTACTTAGCGTGGAACGATCATAGAATATACATCTCACACGAAGCGCTTTCACTAAAGACATTTCGTGTGCACCAACCTTTGAGATCTATCTGTTTCATCTTGTGCGGCAGAATCAGAAATTTTGGCTGAATGAACGATCATATTACAAGAAGCCACTCGCTTATGAACCGCTTCAGAGCGCAAGACTCTTATGGCAGACCAAATCATCACCAGGAAATTCGACCTTAAATACCCACCTGAAGAAGTTTTTGACGAAGGACACGAAGGGCATCTCGCAACTTTGCGGCTCGTTCAAATTCTAGGGCTTTCGCTGCAACCTTCATCTCTTTTTCTAACGCCACGATTCGCTTCTCAACATTCCCTTCAACCTCATAAATTTCTTCCGTTTCGGCCGCAACTGGAAGCTCTGCATAGTCGGCTTCAGCCAGTTGATACTCCAAATCATGGATACGTTTCTTGATCGTCGCTGGCGTAATGCCATGCTCCTTGTTGTAGGCCAGCTGAATGGTGCGTCGCCGGCCCGTTTCTTCTAACGTCATCTGCATGGAATTGGTAATCGTATCGCCATAGAGAATGACGGTTCCATCACTGTTGCGTGCCGCACGGCCAGAGGTTTGCACCAACGCTCGATAGCCGCGCAAAAACCCTTCTTTGTCGGCATCCAACACCGCCACTAATCCGACTTCCGGCAGGTCCAATCCCTCGCGTAATAAATTGATCCCCACTAACACATCAAATACACCACGGCGTAAATCACGAATAATGTCAGCCCGCTCTAAGGTCTTAATATCTGAATGGAGATAACGGACCTTTAATCCTTGCTCGTAATAATATTCAGTCAAGTCTTCCGCCATCCGTTTGGTCAACGTCGTCACTAAGATGCGCTGCCCTGTTTCAACCCGCTTGCGAATTTCTCCGAGCAAATGTTCCACTTGCCCTTTTGCAGGCTTCACTTCCATGACCGGATCAATCAACCCCGTCGGGCGGATGATTTGTTCAACTGGTGACGACCCCGCTTGCTTTAATTCATAAGGCCCCGGTGTGGCTGACACATACACCACTTGATTCATAAACCGTTCAAACTCGGGGAACTTTAACGGTCGATTGTCCATGGCAGAGGGAAGGCGAAACCCATAGTCAACCAAGGTCTTTTTACGGGAATGATCGCCCTCATACATCCCACCGAATTGCGGAACGGTGGCATGTGATTCATCCACAATCATCAAATAATCCTTGGGAAAATAGTCGAGCAAAGTCGGCGGCGGCTCGCCTGCCTGCCGCCCACTCAAATGACGAGAATAGTTTTCGATTCCATGGCAATAGCCCATCGTCCGAATCATTTCAAGATCAAACTTGGTGCGTTGTTCAATACGTTGCGCTTCCAACAACTGATTCGTCTTCCGAAAATAATCAAGACGCTCTTCCAACTCCTCTTCAATGCCCGTGATGGCTTGTTCATAGCGATCTGGAGCAATGACATAATGGCTCTTTGGATAAATCGCAATTTTAGGAAGCTTGCGTAACGACGTACCGGTGAGCGGATCAATTTCGTACAAGGCCTCGACTTCATCGCCAAACATTTCCACACGCACGGTATTAGACTCAGACGAGGCAGGATAGATTTCAATCACATCACCGCGTGCCCGGAACATCCCACGCTGCAGTTCCAGGTCGTTACGCGAATATTGAATCTCGACTAATTTCGCAAGAATCTTGTCTCGCCGAATTTCCATGCCTGGCTCCAGATACAACAACATGTCATGATAGACCTCCGGCGAACCGAGGCCATAGATACACGACACCGACGCCACAATAATGATATCATTGCGCTGTAGCAGAGTCGTGGTGGCCGCATGACGCATTTGATCAATCGTGTCATTAATAGCGGAATCTTTCGCAATATAGGTATCAGTCGTAGGAATGTATGCCTCCGGCTGGTAGTAATCGTAGTAACTCACAAAATATTCCACGGCGTTGTCAGGGAAAAATGCTTTAAATTCCTGGTACAGCTGCGCCGCCAGGGTTTTGTTATGCACTACCACCAACGTGGGTCGCTGCACATTGGCAATCACATTTGCCATGGTAAACGTCTTGCCCGACCCCGTCACTCCCAGCAAGACCTGGTGTTTCAGACCTTGCTCTAATCCGTCGGTCAGCGCAGCAATAGCTTTACCCTGATCACCTTTTGGCACATAGTCAGATTGAAGAGAAAAAGTGCTCATAAAAATCCTGAAGGCAATGTACCATAGCCCAAGACCTTAGGACATGCTACAGGCTATTTAGGGTCACTTAAGGGGTCAGACTCGATTTAATTTTGAGTAATTTTCTGTAAGAGCTAATCGCATCGATCGTTAAATCGAATCTGACCCCATTATAATAAAATTGATGCTATTTAATTGACATCATGATACCTACTTAGTAGCATAAAAAGCATGAGAACGACACTTACCCTAGACGATGATGTATCAGCCAAACTCAGAAGCTTGTCCAAACGAACTGGGAAATCGTTCAAAGAAACGGTCAATGAAACGATTCGCTGTGGATTAACCGTCATGCCAACTTCTCAACAGCCTCCATCCTTCCAAGTTGTTACGCGTAATTTAGGAAATATCCAACCGGGCTTTAACCTAGACAATATCTCCGATGTCCTCGAACAAGCAGAAGGCCCTCAGCATCAGTGATTCTGATCGACGCAAATCTACTGCTTTATGCGTATCATCCAGAGGCCGTCCAGCATGAACGAAGCCGGAGATGGCTTGAAGACTGCTTGAACGGTTCTCAGTTGGTTCGATTGACCTGGTTAACGGTATGGGCCTTTCTCAGGATATCCACTAACCCTCGGGTATTTGAATTCCCTTTTTCCATCGACGAGACGGAGGCTATTGTGAACACATGGCTGGGACATCCCCTTGTAGGCATCCTTGAACCAGGCGAGCAGCATTGGACTATCCTTCAAACCTGCATGGGAAAAGGCCAAGCGAGCGGACCACTGATGATGGATGCAGCATTAGCAGCCATTGCTCTGGAACACGGGGCAGTCCTCCATACCACTGACCAAGATTTTTCCCGATTTCCCAATCTGAAATGGATCAATCCGTTACTGACCAACACATAAAAGCATGATCGCTTTACATGCCTTTAAATAGGGGTCAGACTCGAATTAATTTAGAGCCCTTTGTCTTTGCATCGGTAAAGATTCCTGGAAATTCTCTCTACCACCTGCAGCATTTTTTCTAGAACAGACCGACGATGTTCCCACCGCCATCGACTCCAATGGCTTCTGCGGCGGGCACACGTGGCAGACCCGGCATGGTCATAATATCTCCGGTAATAGCCACGACGAATTCTGCACCCATGGCTAGCCGTACTTCTCGGACAGGTATGCTGAAGCCACTTGGCGCCCCCTTCAGAGAAGGATTCGTTGAAAAACTGTACTGAGTCTTGGCCATACACACAGGGAAATGTCCATACCCATGTTTTTCTAGTTCGGTCAGCCGTGCTTGAACAGTTCGTGGAATCTCCACATCATCCGCACGATAAATTTCTCGCGCCACAATGCGCATTTTTTCGGCCAGTGGAAGGTCATCGGAATAGAGGGGACCAAACTTTGACGAATTAGAATCAGCAATCTCTCGAACGGCATTCGCCAAATTTGCAGCACCTTCCCCGCCCTTCGCCCAATGATTAGAGACCACCATCTGGACACCGAGCTCTTGGCACGACCGGCCCACAAGATCTAATTCGGCTGGTGTATCTTGCGTGAATTGGTTAATGGCCACAACGGCCGGCACTCCAAATTTCTTGACGTTTTCCAGGTGCCGCAGTAAGTTCGGCAATCCCTCCTTCAGCGCACAAAGATCTTCTTTTCCCAGGTCTTCTTCTTTAGCCCCACCATGCAGTTTAAGAGCTTTAACCGTGGCGACAACTACGACACAAGACGGGCTCAGACCTGCCTTTCTGCATTTAATATTGAAAAATTTTTCTGCGCCCAAATCGGCCCCAAATCCTGCTTCTGTGACCACATAGTCAGTTAGCTTCAACGCAAGTTTTGTGGCGACAATGGAATTACAACCATGAGCGATGTTTCCAAACGGCCCACCATGCACCAATGCTGGATTGTGTTCCAATGTCTGTACAAGGTTGGGATTGAACGCATCTTTGAGTAATGCCGTCATGGCTCCTGCAGCTTTGATATCACGTGCAAAAACCATATCTTTTTCAGCCGTTCGCCCGACTTTAATATTCCCTAGCCGCCGCTCTAAATCTTGTACATCCGAGGCCAAACAGAAAATCGCCATAACTTCCGAAGCCGCCGTGATATCAAAACGGCCTTCACGTGCGTAACCATTGGCTTTGCCACCCAATCCCGTCACAATGGAACGAAGGGAGCGATCATTCACATCTTGCACCCGCCCCCATGTCACTCGCCGCGGATCAATGTGTGGTTTGTGCCCCCAATGAAGATGGTTGGAGACCATCGCCGCCAGTAAATTATGCGCGGACGTGATCGCATGAAAATCTCCCGTGAAATGCAAATTAATATCTGTCATCGGGGCAACTTGCGCATAGCCCCCTCCACAGGCCCCGCCCTTCATGCCGAAACATGGGCCGAGACTTGGCTCCCGGATGGCAACAATAGTCTTGGCCCCGATATGATTTAAGCCATCGGCCAAACCAATAGACGTGGTCGTTTTACCTTCTCCAGCTTTTGTGGGAGAAATCGCGGTGACCAAAATGAGTTTGCCATTCGGTTTTTCTCCAAGAGCGTCCATCGTTGACAGTGGGATTTTGGCTTTGTGCTTACCATACAAATCCAGAATATCGGGATCTAAACCCAATTTGTTCTGTGCGACTTGGGCAATAGGCTGCAACGTTGCGCGACTTGCGATATCAAGATTGATTGAAGAACTCATGGATCACCTTTCATAACCATAGGATCGTAGCAAAAAATTTGTCCCCTCTTCATCATGATTATTCCCTGTCACCCCCCTTCAGAGAGTGTTGAATAATGAAGATATCAAAGACCATATTTTGGCAGGAAGCTCTTGGCGATCAACAGCATCGGGTCTGTCAAAAAAGTCCGTCCAGAAAGGCCACAGCCCTTTTTGCGCGCGGAGCGTACTGGCACTACGTGAGCACGGGAAAAGGGCGAGAACGCCGCTGGCGGATTTTTTCAACTGCTCCCTTCATGGCTTGGTATTCCCTCGTCGGTTCTGTTAAGAAGAAGATATGCGAAATTTTCTCACACTCATGAGTTTGACATGTTGTCTACTGCTCAGCCCTCCGATTCTGCTATCGGCCCAAGATTTTCAAATTGGACAAGCAGTCATCCTCCAAGCCAAGAAACCCATTGGCGTCCCACTGCATCGTGAACCCGTACCAAATTACCTCAGACATGTCCCGACCGGCACATCAGCCTCTATACAGAATATCGCACAGGGTGGCCAGTGGCTCTTAATCAAATTGGCTTCAGGAGAAACTCACTGGGTTCATCAAAAATATCTGCAAGCACACAGCGTCAAGTCATCCCCAATCACGCAAAACACACCGTCGACTCCCAGAATTCCATCTGTGGCATCTACAACCACTGTCGGAGGGGAAAAGAAGGTTTGGAAAAGTAAAGATGAATGCCAAGCAGCCGTGAGCAGGGGCCTTCGTATGGTTCAAACATCATCGCCCATCTTACGAGTTGGGACCTGGAACCTACGCTGGTTTCCCACAGGATCTGCCCCAGATGAGCATCAGGCTTCTCACCAGGCCACCGATCTGGATTGGCTGATTTGCGTCATTCGCTGGATGCAAATTGATATATTGGCCATACAAGAAAGCTTGGCTACGCCGGAAGCGACCCAAGCCTGGAAGACTCTCACAAAAGAGTTATCTGCTCAAGCAGGTGAAACCTGGCGATGGCACCGCCAACCCTGCGGACGACCGGACAATCACCATGTCGGTCTCTTGTGGAACGATTCACACGTGATGTTGTCAAAGTTTGCCAGTCTGTGGGAATTCAATGCCAAAGCCCAATCAGCTAGTCAGCCCTGTACGTCCGGGCTCAGACCAGGACAGTATGCCTATGTCCAATCTCGCCAACAAAATGGCGCAGACTTTCATCTCATATCGGTTCACTTGAAATCCGGCCCAACCGTGTTTGCCTTAGAGTCCAGGCAAAAAACCTTAAACCGCATTGATCGAGCGGTTGCGCCCTTACTGAAGAAAGACAAGGATGTAGTGATTCTTGGAGATTTCAATACGATGGGCGCTGGAGACCGGCATTCACAAAAATCCGAACAGAAGTACCTTCGTCGGTTCGTGCGCAAAGAAAAGCCGGGCTTTACAGATCTTCCTGCGCACCCACAATGTTCCCATTATTTCCGTGGCCGCAGCGCGCAGTTAGATCATGTGCTAGTGGCCAATGAGATGAAAGAAATAACAGTAAAATCCATTAAAGTCAGCGGGTATTGCGCGCTGTCAAACTGCAACCGGATCAAGGGAAATTATCCTCTGGCCTATCGCCGTTTATCAGACCATTGCCCTGTGGTACTCGAAATCGCCAACATCGACAAAGATTAACTGTCTAGCGAATAAAAGGGGTCAGACTCGAATCAACTAATTCGAGTCTGACCCCTTTAATGTTTTTAGCAAGTCCTTCTTCCTACATTTTGCTGACCCGCCTGGCTTCGGCTTCTACAAATACTCGTTTGACGAATGGATGTTCGCTCTTAATAGCCTTGTCCAACTTGGCGACGCTTTGTTCGACCTCTTCGGCGGTGATACCATCTCGAAAATCTACACTGATATTGACCAAGATAAACTCAGGGCCCATGTGCATCGTCAGCACTTCGTTCACATGCATAATATTATGCCGTTGATTGGCTTTCTCTCGAATACTTTGCACAACTTCTCGATTTGCACTTTCTCCAATAAGCAACCCTTTGGTTTCATACGCCAACCAGACTGCCGTTCCTCCAAGTATCAATCCGATAATAACTGTGGCAATACCATCTAAATACACAATGCCTGTCAGTTGGCCCAACCAAATTCCCAAAAATGCCACAACCAAACCTAAGACCGCCGCGGAATCTTCAAACAAGACCATAAAAATGGTGGGGTCTTTCCCACGCTGCACGGCCTGTACATAGGACCACTTGCCCTTGGACTGAGAAAATTCTCTGAAGGCAAAATACCACGCTCCTCCTTCAAAGATGAGGGCCAAGCCTAAAACGATGTAGTTAATGAGAGGATTTTCAACTGGCTGGGGGTGAATAATGTGATGGACCCCTTCGTAGAGTGAGATCCCTGCCCCTAACGCAAAGATGAGAATCGCCACCACAAAACTCCAAAAGTAGACTTCCTTGCCATGCCCAAAAGGGAACTTCTCATCCGGGGGCTTCTTGGCTTTATGCAACCCATATAATAGTAGCCCCTGGTTACCAGTATCGACTAGGGAATGGATTCCCTCCGCCATCATCGCGGAACTGCCAGTGAATGCTGACGCCGCAAATTTCGTCACAGCAATTAAGGCATTGCCAATCAGCGCCGCGTAGATAACTTTTTTAGAACCGGAGGCCATAGTGACTCATCTTTCAATCGAACCATCAGTCTCTAAGAAATCTTCTAAAGCTCTCAGAAACGTTTGAACTGTACCCAACAAAGTTTGAGCAACCTTCGTGGTAGCTCTCTCAAAAATACCTAATAATTAAATCTTAAGCATAAAAATCTATCGCCTGTGCTTCCAAACCATCTTAAGAATCATCCCACTACATGCTGACAATGGATACGATATTTTCACAATCATGCAGATGTCTTACCACTATAATTTGTCTGATTAACACAGAATTGACACTAAATATAGTATTTATTCATAATATTCGCAAACACATTTTTGATTCGCATTTCCAATAAGACTATGACAAAATTTGAGTGCTAATAGCTAAGTTATAAAACTTAACATTAGTCCTGAATTAATTTAGAGGATAGAAGAAAAAAGTGCTGACAATCACTCACCCTATTATGACAATGGCATGTTCAGGAAAGGTGAAGAAAGGGTGTGAACCTTGGCTTGCTGACTCGAACTCTCAGTCTTTTCCTCAACCGGGATGAAAGACTCCAGTTACGAAAATAAGAAACAACTTGAATGCCGCAAATAGTTACTCGCTTCTCGCAGTTTTTGAATGCAGTCAGGCCCTGAAATGTGTCAATATGTCCTCAACGAACCGTTGGCTTTGTCATATGCCCACAGGATGAATGTTTCAATCTTTTGAGAGAGGAAGCCAAACGACACCCCCTCCTTTTTAGTTATCATAAGAACTCTCTAGGAAAGGATACAATACGTATCGAGAATCTATCTGATGAACCAAATTCAATTCAATACCTATTAGCTAAGTCCCAATACGATCATGACATCTAAACATTACCAAGGTTCTTCAAGCGGTCGAACCGTTAAGGCCCGAGAGCTTCAATATATTCAACGCCACGCCGATGGCCAGTTACTTGATCACTGTCAAAATGGGCGTCCGGCCTATGTCCTCCATTCTCCCCACATGGGGAAGTCAAGCCTGATAGCACAAACGGCTGAACAACTTGACGCGACAACGCACCATGCCATTCTTATCGATCTGAGTCAGTTTCCTCTGCCTCCCCAAGAGGAGGAATGGTTTTCAAAAATTGTCCGTATTCTTGATGATAGCCTCGACCTCACGACCGACCCGATCAGTTGGTGGGACGAGCACCAAGACCTTCCTCCTCATACACGACTGACACAACTCCTTATCGATATCATTCTCCCGGAAACAACCAGGCCCTTAGTTTTGTTCATTGATGAAATTGAACGAACGATCCCGCTCCCATTCCGCAAACATTTCTTTGAATGGCTTTCCGCGCTCTATGAATCACGAGAGACTAACTCCACGCTGTATCGGCTTTCTTTTGTTGTCTGTGGGGTAGCCACCCCAACTCAATTAATTCCTGAAGGCGATTCATCCTTATTCCAATGGAGTCACCATGTGGAGCTCTCAGATTTTACGCTGGAAGAAACGCTTCCCTTGGCCGAAGGACTTAGCCTTCCAACCGATGCCGCTCGTGAAACCATGCAATGGATTTATCGCTGGACGCATGGACATCCCTATCTGACCCAATTACTCTGCCGATTGTTAGAGGAACAGCATCGAACCAGCTGGGTTAAGACAGATGTTGATGAGTGTATTCGGCATTTCCTCGATAGTCCCCAAGGCCGCCATGAGACGAATATTCAATTCGTTCGCACCTCCTTAACAGAACCAAATACCAACGGAGTCACTCTTCTTGAACCATACTCACAACTCTTGGAAGGCAAGACCGACACACTTAAAGACAATCCGGAAACCGTAGAACAGCTCCGGTTAGTCGGCGTTCTTCGTGAGGATGACGAAGAAATTTCCATTCGAAATCTCATCTACCAGGAAGCCTTTCCCCTTACCTGGGTCAAAGGTCATCTGCAATCATCTCCTGCAAGTACTGCAAGCTCGCCACCAGCTGTTACGCCACCGGCTCCTGCTCCTCAGCAATCATATGTCCTCGCAGCTAGCCTGCTCTTAGTTGGCATTGGGTTACTGTGGTGGTGGTTCCGTGGCCCTGTTTCATCTCCTCCGTCAACTCCGACAGAGCAGATCTCCTCCATCCCGAAGAAAACTCAACCGGCTCCATCCGACACGACGGAGAGCCGGGATGTTCCCCAGCAGTCTAAAGCCCTCCTGGAAGCTCAGGAAAAAATTCAAGAACTTGAAACGACCTTAGCAAGCTACCAACAACTTTCTACAGACGAAGCTCAAAACTTAAAAGACCAACGTGCACAGTTAGAGACGCAACTTGTCTCTAAAGATGAGGCACTAGCTAAGCTCAAAACCAAAATACAAGAATTGGAGAACGCCCTTGCCGACCAAGAGCATGCTCATGACAACACAATAGCCGACTTACGGGCCGACCAAGAACACTGGCAAACCAAGGCCACCACAACCGATAAGGAATTACAATCGGCCCTTGAAGAAGTCAAAACTTTACAAATGGCCGTCCTCAAAAACTCAACATTATCCCCTTCTGAAATTAATACCTTAATGGCCGACCGCTCTCGATTAGAAGCTCAAGTCAAGTCTGCCAATACGGAACTAGCCCAAGCCCAAGATCGCTCTCGAGAGCTGGACTCGTTACTCACACAACAACAACAATTGGTTGAGAAGACCAAGAAAGAACTTTCAGAAGAACGGACCCGTTTGAACACCAAAATCAAGGAACTGGAAACCACCGTTCATGATACCCGGCAGGCACTCACGCTGACAGAAGAATCAGCAGAACAACATGCGAAGCTGGCTCAAACCGAGCGACAACGACTTCAGCAGGATCGCGCTAAGATAAAGCAACTCTTGGCGGCTAGCCAAGAAGAGTTAGCGGCCACAAAAACTCAGAAGACTGATCTTGAAACGACCTTAGCACAAAACGAGCAGTCTATTCAGGAAGAACGCCAAGAACGTACGAAACTCAGCACCGAGCTTCAAGATCTTCGCTCAAGAGACATGCAAGCAACTAATCGGATCAGCCAACTTGAAACACTCTTGGCTCAAGAACGTGAGTCCGCTAGCAACACCATGACTTCCGTGCAACAAGAACGCGATCAATTACGTAATCAATTAGCCCAAGCTCAACGGGATCTCAATTCCGCGAAAACTCAAATCGCCACATTAGGAGATCAGCTTTTGACAGCCGGGGCTCAAGCACTACACAGCAAAAATGCCTTGCAGACAATTCATGCATCTTCCTCTGACCAAGCGCGTCGGACCGAAGAAAAGGTTGCTGATTTGGTATCGGCACGTTCCGCCCTTCAAAAACAGATAGAGGAAAGAGAGGCTGACTTAACCCAAGTCAAAGAAGAACGGGATCAATATTCTCAGAAGCTACGGGGAACGGAGCAGCAACTGGTCAAAGCTCAAGAACAGATTCAAAGGTTAGAACAATCTTTACAATCGGCCTCCTCTAAAATTGCGCAAGAAAAAGCTCGACAGGCCGCTTCTTCAACTTCCGGCAATTCTCTGAGTTCTTCTGCTGCGAAGGATATTGTCAACGCAGTTGTCACAATCGCCGACAAACTCACCCAAACACCAAGTCCCATACAGTCCGAGACAGCCAGATTGCTTTGGGCTCGACAGGCTTATGTCCTGAACCTTCGAACCCAAGGCACACAGTCGGCAATGATCGATCAAGCCCTGCGAGCGAATCTCCATGCCGCTCCCATCCAACTCAAGGGCGTAACTGGCAGAGTGCATACCTTGACATTTGATCGTTCTGGCGATCACATCATTGGTGGAACAAGCAAAGGCACGATCCTCATATGGTCAATGACCAATCCTCTGAAATCCCCTCAAATGCTCACTGGACATTCTGCTGGTGTTTTATCCGTCACGGTTAGTCCAAATGGACAACAACTGGCTTCTGGAAGCCTAGATTCCACTATTCGGCTCTGGGATCTTACGGAATCCCAAAAGCGGCCTCGTATTCTTCAGGCACATATCAAAGGCATCACAAGTTTGGCTTTCCGCCCAGATGGGAAAGAACTCGCATCAGGGAGCCAAGACCACACCATTCGATTGTGGGATTTGACAAATGCCAAAGTACCCCAGGTGACACTAGGCACACATGCTGGCCGGGTCAATGCTATTGCCTATTCACCCGATGGCAAAGCACTCTTTTCTGGTGGCGACGATCTTAGCCTTCGTATGTGGGACCTCCAGCGAAAGGACGTCCCACCAAAAATTTGGCGAGGGCACCAACAAAGTATTTCGACAATCGCTATTCACCCGTCAGGATGGACCGTGGCAACTGGCAGTCGGGATCGGAAAATTGGGCTATGGGACCTCCGCCAATCCTTAATTACTCCGACATTTTTACGAGGAGCTGAAGGACGAATATCGGAAATCCAATTCAGTCCAGATGGAACCTCTTTGGCCTCGGTCAGTTCGGATAAAACCTTACGCATTTGGAACTGGGAGAAACCGGCCCAGCCGCCAATCCAGTTTCCAAAACTCAAAGGAAATTTAGAAGCGTTGGCCATTAGCTCAGACGGACAAACTATTGCGGCGGGTGGGAGTAGCCAACGAGTGACACTTTGGTCTGGAACAGAACAATTAGCTCATGCAGTATGCGATACCGCAAAAGAAAATCTTTCCTTTTCGGAATGGAAGAAAATCATAGGAGAGAAGATCCCCTATGAACGAACTTGTCCTAATCTACCCATACACCCCTCATTTTTGGAAGAAGGAAAGCGATTAGCAAAAGAAGGATCTCGCGATCAGGCTGAATCTATATTTCAACGAGCCAAACAACTTGACCCGTTTTTAGAACTTGATCCTAAAGAAGAAGTAGAAAAGCTGTCTGCCAAATCCTGAATGCTCTTCAAATTCCGGGCCCGGCCATATTTTCCTTTACCCACCCTCTTCACACCTTCCAATCGAACAGGCTTCCTATTGAAGCTATTGATACATAAAGTTTTCTGGCATTGATTCCCACTCTACCAACAGTAAGACTGTGGGCTATTCAGGAGTTAATTTCCATCTAAGGGTCTGCTGAAAAAATCCGTCAGCGGCGTTCTTGCCATTTTTCCGTACTCACGTAGTACCAGTACGCTCCACGCGAAAAAATGGCTGCGGCCTTGCTGAACGGACTTTTTTGAACCGACCCGAAGCTAATGGCCTCCAACGTCTTCCTGGCGAAACATGGTCTTCAGTATCCTCATTCTACATCGCTCTCTCTAAGGATAACATGGAGCACTTGACGTTTGAATGTGATGTCTAAATTTCATCATCATTGAATGGAACGATTCCTTGCTTGAACTTCGACGATTCCATTAAGAGGAAACAGGTGTTTCCTGATGGCTTGTGACTTCTACTATAAGACTGTGTTTGCGAGAAGAACCGCTCAAGACAGGCTCTGATAAAAGGATATTTCGCAAGGCATAACATACATCGTTGTACTTTTTCCTACTCCATCCTCGTAGCCATAACAGCCCTAATATCACCAGGACTATGGCAAGTAAATACAAGGGTTGCTGGACAACAACTAGGTTAATGAAATTTTCAAACATTCCCGGCAAGATATATTTCAGAGTTTTAGCCAGATAATGAAACGCTGCCCCGATTCCCTCTTGACTCATATTTGTTGAATGCACTGGCCAACTCCACAGCCACAAGGCAGCTCCCAGGAGAAAAAGAGACACATCCAAGAAAGCCCCATACAAGTAACTGCGCCACTTGGTCCATTTTTGCAATTGTTGTTGCAGCACTTCCCATTGAGAATGGTTCAACGTGACGGTTTTCTCTGGTTTGCCTTCAGACACCACGGCAAATGAGGAAGGCAAATGACCGGGCGCATAATTGCCACTGAAGCGTACTATTCGTTCGAACACACTCTGATGAATCTTGATGGGATTTGAGGAACTGATTCTCTCACGACAGAGATCAGCGATGTGGCGAGGATAGTAGCGCTAGAAGACTCCCAACCCGTTACGTTCATTATAAAGTCGGCCATGTGGATTGGCTTTGGCATGCACCTCCTCCATTGCTCCGGGCTTGAGCGTCAAACCCAAGGGGATAGCCTTTGATAACATCCATTCGAGCGCGATGTGCGACAAGCCAGCTCGACCATATCCTCCCCCCACATTAGAATGAGCGCCCGCGAACCACACTTGTTCTACCTTCGTCGTTCCATCCTTTGGCTCTTTCCAGACTTTTGGTTCAAACGACAGTCGTTCGTCATCAATGGCCAAAGCCTGAAAGGCATGCTTCACGTTGCTGGTCAATTCATACTGGTAAAAACGGTGTGCAAAGATCGTCTTGTCACAGAGCCAATCCAGCCCATGAAACAGTACATTTAATACGGGGCTCAGAATCCCCGCGATCCTCCAATGTTGGGGGAATCCCAAGGCTGAGACTGTATCCCACACCCCTATGTAGGTTAGCTCTATGGCTCCGTGGTTGGGGAAAAGCAAGCCAGATTGTTTATGTTTGTAATGACAGTAGGCTTCCTTAATTTTCCCGTCTAATATTTCTTTATCCATATTCCGGCCATCTACAAGACCTGCCGCGGCAATCATCCCTGATAAGGCACGAACTTCAGCAGCCCCGCGACTAAACCCAAATAGAAACACCCGATCTGGCGAGGTTTTTTGGTCACCTGGCTCATAATTTCTGGCCAAAAACTCATACAGTTCCAGCACATTGCGTTTAAACCCAAAGCCAAACGCTCCCGTGAATGCCCGCCAATAGGCATTACTGGCAGTGCCGACGCCATTGTCATAATAGGTCCATTGTGGCTTTGACGAATTATTTCGATCAATCAGGTGATAGGTCCGATACACATTCGAATCAGGAGTCGTACCACCCAGATTTCCCGTTCCATCCGCACAAAGAATGAGATTTTTCATGCCAGCCTCCCACGGCAAGTATGTTGGTCCTACTAATAGACTTTTCTACACATCCGTTGTCCATTCACCCTAGAAGCAATAGCAAGGTAAATGAAGATTTCTTCCAGCCGGATCTTGTCCCCATACACCTTGCTATGCATTGATTGAGCCAGAGAACTGTTAGCGGTTCGACTGCTGACGATCTCCGGTGTCTCCGAAGTCAATACAATAGAACAACGTAAAAAACTCTGAGAACGTTCTCAATACCCTAATCTATTTCTGACATGTGGGAGATCATTTCGTTTTCCACAGTAGATTCATATGGGCACCTCTAAAAAACCGATGATTTTTTCCGAGGGTAAGGAAGCGGCGCGCGGAAAACCGCAGTTTATGGGCCAATACATGAGGATTTGTGCACGCGGCTGACGCGGCCATCGGGAAAAAGGACAGTTTTTAGAGGTTCCCATATGCAAATTACTGAAGATACATACCATGCAGCAATTCTAGATGTCCGTTCACGATTACCTAGCAAAGCAGAAAGGAATAGCTTCTTAAACATCGGGAGATAGCACTTCGACATGAGTCTTATAGGTGGAATTTGTATCTATTTAGATAAAAAGACGTATCTGTATAGATACAATACTTCATGACATTTAAGATCGCGATTTGCGCATTGCGTTGAAGCCATCAACTGTGCCTGTGGCAATCAGTAGAAAACGTACCAATCTGTCCCCTAACCTTCCTAAAAACAAAGGTATTCATTTCTTTTCAAAGACAAGGCTCCTCGCATGGATGCGAAGAACGTTCTGGCACCATTCTCTGTTCCTTTCCTGATGAGACTGAAAAGGCTATTTGAAAGAATATGAGTACTCGAGTACTAGTAAGCAGGACAACTGGGAGATTTAGTTTATAGCGTGAACGACTTTGAGAGAAATTCACACCGCCAGCTTATGAATATCCCTCTTGAAGAGCTATTGTCGCTCATTCCTTATTCATTAGGAAAGAAACACTGGCTAGCTTGTAGCAGATCTACAAGAAATTGAGGTGAACAGGAAGCTGTAAATTCAAAAATGAAGGAGAACCATCGCTACATTTTACGCAAGGCTAATACAATGATGGAGCTAAGCCATCCAAGAAAGAGGATGTTCATAAAAAATCCTTCCATTCTTTACTTATCGGTAGACGGTTTCATTACCTTAAGTTTTGTCTTGTTATCGCTCATTGTTATCGATTGGTTAGACACGGGGTCGGTTGAAAAAAGACGCCAGCGGCGTTCTCGCCATTGTTCCGTGCTCACATAGGACCAGTACGCTCCGCGCGGCAAAATGGCTACGGCCTTGCTGGACGAACCTTTTTTAACTGGCCCGGAACCTCTGGTGGTCCGTAACGTCATGGTGCAATATGGTCTTCAATATCGTCATTATTCAACAGTTCCACAATCGTTCCAGAACAAACATTTGAGACTGAATTACAGCCAAAAAGGAGAAAGAGGCAGGAGAAAAGATAAGCTAATGAACTGAGGGAACGGGCAACCCTGCAATGTGATCTAACAGTTCACCTGCGAGTTGGCGTTTGGACATGCGAGGCAGATGAACAGGAGAGGCATCAGGAGTCAAGAGAATGACGGTGTTATCATCCCGACCAAATGCTGATTCTGAGCCGCCAACTTGATTCACAACAAGCAGATCAAGATTTTTCGCTGTCAATTTGGCCTGTCCATTCTTGATCATATTCTCAGTTTCAGCCGCAAATCCAACGAGGCGTTGATGGGTACGCTGCGCGGACAGGGTCAATAAAATATCCGGCGTCCGCTCCAGGTGAAGCGATTCTCCATTCCATTGGTTCTTCTTTACTTTGTGTCTATGCGATTCTTTTGAACGAAAATCTCCAACAGCTGCAGACATAATAAGGGTAGTGGCCCAATCGAAACGCGCCGTCATGGCCTGTAACATCTCATCCGCCGTGACGACAGGCACTCGCGTCACTCCTGAAGGGCAATCAAGCTTGGTGGGGCCCGAAACTAATACAACCTCAGCGCCTCGTGCGGCAGCCACTTCAGCCATAGCATAACCCATTTTCCCAGATGAGCCATTGCTGATAAATCGAACAGGATCTATAGGTTCCTGCGTGGGACCCGCAGATATTAACACTCGCTCACCTTGCCAATCTTTTCGAGTGTGGAGAATCTGCTGCAAGGTAGACCAAATAGTTTCTTCAGAAGCCAGCCGCCCCTGCCCCCATTGCCCAGAAGCCAATTCACCACGTTCTGGTTCTACAATGACAGCTCCCCGGCTCCGCAATGTCTCGACATGCGCCTGCACGGAGGGATGAGACCACATGTCTCCATCCATAGCAGGACAAACCACCATGGGACATTGCAGGGTCAGCGCCATCGTGCCCAAAACATCGTCAGCCAATCCTAACGCCAATTTGGCAAGCGTATTAGCCGTACATGGTGCTACGACTAACAAATTGGCTTGATCGGTCAACGAAAGATGCTTCATGTCCTGATGACCAGAAAAGAGATCCTTGGTCACAGGCGAGCCGGATAAGACTTCAAATGTCAGCGGAGTCACAAATTGTGTGGCAGATTCTGTCATCACCACATGGACAGTCATCCCTTTCTGGGTCAGCAATCGCAACAGTCCTACGGCTTTATAGGCAGCGATACTTCCCGTTACAGCCAGGACAACTCGTTGATCGACCATTTGAAAATCAGGCATGGATCAGGTTCACAATTTCTTACTCATCCGATTGTGGTTCAGCTTCGGCTACGCCGTGTTGAGCAGTATCATCAATATACACACTCAACTCTTTCTTAATTTCTTGGGCATTCTCATCAGGCGGCGCATACAGTGCTGGATCAATTGGTCGTTGACTTGCTATTCTCGCATCACGAATAGCCTGTTTGGCTTCTTGCCCAGTCAAATACGGGACATTTCCTCCCAACACTTCTTCAAGCGCAACGGAAGTGTCTTTCGCAAACTTGCTGCTCTCAGACGACTCTGCTCCACGGACCAACTGCTTGGCTCGCTGAGCGGCTATCAACACGATCCTATAGCGAGAATCAAATTCTTTTTGATGATGTTGAGGCAATAACGACAATGCATCCATCCACTCACCTTTGTCCTTTCTCGAGAGTTCTCAATCTGATTAATACCTATCAGGCGACAACACGGCTATGACACAATTTTATCGAAACACTTGGGCTGGGTCTACATGGACCGTTCGTACTCGTTCACTAACAATCACGGCTCGCAATTCACGAATGGCCTGCTCAAGCGTTTCATTGCGAATAGTATATTGATATTCTACATAGCATTTCATTTCCTCCTGAGATTGTTGAAACCGTCGCTCTTGTTCCTCAGAAGAATCCGTCGCGCGTTTAGCGAGCCGAGCCCGCAAGGTCTCTAATGAGGGAGGGAGTATGAAAATCGTCACCGCCTTCTGCAATGTTTTCATGACTTGCCGGGCGCCTTGCACATCAATATCCAATAAAA
The DNA here is from genome assembly GCA_965223295.1 of Nitrospirales bacterium. Taxonomy (GTDB): domain Bacteria; phylum Nitrospirota; class Nitrospiria; order Nitrospirales; family UBA8639; genus Nitrospira_E. Next base: position 1,574,798 of record CBDCWC010000002.1, read on the forward strand.
TATCGGTATGGGATTCATGCTCCTGCTCTAATTCTTTCCATGGCGTACCGTATAAGCGCCCATAGACTTCTGCCCATTCAGCAAAGGCATGCTCAGATATTTTTTTCCGAAATTCGTCTTCAGGAATAAATCGGTACTCTTTCCCATCTGTTTCGCCGGACCGAGGCGGCCGAGTGGTATAAGAGACGGACAAGCGAATATCTGGCATATCCTGCAAGATATGACGGCAAAGCGTGGATTTACCTACTCCCGAGGGTCCCGACACGATAACCAGCAATTTTTTACCTTCTACAGACATGCTGGCTCACTCACCATGCATTGCTGACATGAGCTATTCAATGTTTTGCACCTGTTCTCGAATCTTTTCCAATTCGCTTTTCAATTCCACCACCTCAGCAGAAATTTCTCCATCATTGGCTTTGGAACCAATTGTATTCACTTCCCTGCCCATTTCCTGAAGAAGAAAATCAAGTCGTTTGCCCACAGGACCTTTGGTTTTTAGTCCGGCACGGAATTGCAGGAGATGGCTTTGCAGTCTCGTAAGCTCTTCCGTCACATCAGAGCGTTCCGCCAACATTGCAATTTCCTGAGCTAATCGATCCATATTGACCGTCTGGCCTTCTAATAACTTTTCAACTCGCCCCTTCAGACGTACTCCGGAAGCCTTCAAGGCTATAGGTATACGTTCTTGAACCGTGCGAAGACGTCCTTCAATCATCCGTATGCGTTGCGTCAAATCCTTTTGTAAAAGAACGCCTTCCTTTCTTCGCATTTTTTCTAAATCGCCCAACGCCTTTTTGGTGAGACCGGTCACAATCATTGGCATATCTTTGATTGGCGAGGTATCTTCATGGAACGAAAATAAATCACGGAAACCAGCTACGGCATTGACATCAATAGTCCCACTTAATCGACATTCGCGCTGCAACGCTTGCAAGCCCTGTATGTACCGGCGGGCTAGATCTTTGTCCAATTGGACAGTTTTTTTCGTACCGGACCCTCCACCATTGACCGTAACCATCAACTCAATCCGTCCTCGTTCACAAATTTGTTTGACTTCTTCCTTGAGAGCCAACTCCATACTCGAGAGAGTTTTCGGAAGCCGCGCCAGGATTTCGCAGAATCGGTGATTGACTGAGCGAATTTCCACTCCTACCATCGTTCCCTTGGAGAGCGTTTCTCGTTTTCCAAATCCTGTCATACTTTTCATAGTATCTGTCGCTTTCCTTCCCATTCGCAATCGTCATAGAGCACGCACTGCTCGCAATGGGGCGTTCTTGCCTGACAAACATGACGCCCGTGTAAGAGAATACGTTGTGCACCGAGAGTCCATTGAGTTTGTGCCATAAGAGATTGAAGGTCCTCTTCGATTTTTGTTGGATCTTGACTTCTCGTCAAGCCCAAACGATTGGCAACCCGTTTGACATGGGTATCGACGACTACCGCTGGCTTTCCAAAATACGTCCCCAGAATAACATTAGCGGTCTTACGGCCAACACCGGGTAATGTCGTCAACTCTTCCATTGATTCCGGAATGTTCCCATCAAAATGCTTAATCAAGGCTCTTGCACATCCAATGAGATTCCGAGCCTTACTTTTAAAAAACCCTGTAGATCTGATGAGAGTTTCTAATTCAGCCTGATCAGCAGATGCAAAGTCTTCCGTCGTACGATACCGTGCAAATAGTTTTGGTGTGACTTGATTAACCCGTTCATCCGTACATTGAGCAGACAAGATTGTTGCCACCAGTAACTCAAAGGCATTACTTGAATCTAATGCGACTTTGGCAAGAGGAATAGATTTTTGCAATCTCCCCAGAATCCGCGTGACACGTTTTCTGGCAGCAGCAAGGGTTCGCTGTGGACGACATTGACCTTTGAGAGACACGTTTCGAGAGGCCACCGTTCTTATCCAACGCCATGGGCTAATGTCACAGGATCAATCGGGCCGCTCGCGCGTGTCTCTCGAAATTGGGAATGGGATCTTTCTACGTGAAGCAGTAAGTGCTCAATCTTCTGCTGAATGAGTTGAAGGGACGTCTCCTCTCGCGCAGATCCACCAATCCCTTCATACCGGCTGCACAACCGCTGCATGTTTTCGATGTCCAGAAGATCTCCTTTATTGAAAAACCGAAGGCAAGGAATATGTTGAAAACCCAATTCTGTCAGAATCTGTTCCACGGCTGTGATGTGTTGTTCAGGGTTTTTGGCATGAGCATCCACCACGTGAATCAGAACATCGGCCTCCTCCAACTCTTGTAGTGTCGTGTGAAATGCGGCCACTAAGTCTTTAGGTAAATCTCTGATGAATCCAACTGTATCTGTCAAAATCACTTCTCCTACTCTTGAAAGGCACCAGCTCCGACTCACGGTATCCAAGGTTTCAAACACGCGATTTCTCACAGACACATGACTGTCTGTCAACGCATTAAACAAGGTAGATTTTCCAGCATTCGTATAGCCGATAATAGAAACAACCGGCAGCCCACGTTTGACTCGCCGCTTCCGCTGTTCATGCCGACCTTGCCCAATCGCCTTGAGGTCTCGTTCTAAATGTTGAATGCGCTCACGAATACGGCGCCGATCCGTTTCTAACTTTGTTTCTCCCGGCCCTCGAGTGCCAATGCCACCAGCCAGGCGAGAAAAAGCCGTGCTTGACTGCGCCAATCGAGGCAATCGATATCGCAATTGCGCCAACTCCACTTGAATATTCCCAATATGAGAATGCGCTCGCTTCGCGAAAATATCAAGAATGACTTGTGAACGATCCAATACTCGGATATCCGTCAGTTCAGAAAGTCCTCGTACCTGCGCTGGGGTCAAGTCCTGGTCAAAAATTAACATGTCTGCGCCCGACTGCAATGCTTGAATGGCTAACTCTTTCATTTTCCCTGAACCCACAACATATTTGGGATGAATAGAAGCCGGACGCTGCGTCACGCATCCTAAGACTTCGACATCTTGCGCCCTGACCAATTCCTGCAGTTCGTCGAGGCGCTCTTGTTGAAACGCCACATGGCCCATCCCGACACTGACTAACAGGGCCCGCCCCTCTCGTATACCTTCTCTGGAACTTTGGCAACCCTTCAGGATATCCTGCTCGAGTAACTGGATGAACTCTTGACAGTTCATGTGAAACGAATGAAAAGCACATGGCGCTAATTGCAGATAGGCATGACCGTTAGCAGAGTTCGGGACATTATGCGCCACATAAACATCCTGCAATCCACCTGACTTGTTCACTCCCAACGCCATCATGAGATCCAGACGCAAGAGTGCTAAGTCGGTCAGATCATCTTGCGTCAGGGGTTGATTATTCAGATGAGTATGCACCAAACGCACACCACGCAACAATCGCAGACCGGAACGAGTTCTGGATAAATGTGGAATCACCAACTCATGATCATTGCCAATTATGACCGAGTCCACTTGCCCCCGCCGATCCACTAATAAGCCTATTTGTCGACGCGTTTCAAACGTCAAGTCTGCACATTCCCGGGCCACATCTACCGTGACAACTTTTTCAGGAGGGATGCGCCGCCGATACAGTCGTTCGATGCGACTGACAAAATTGGCCTTTAACCCGTGGAGATTGCCGAATACCTGTGGGATGCTCTGTCTCCTTTTCAGATTTCTCTATTCGGTGGATGCTGCCACCTTTGCGAAAAATTCGTTCTTACATTGCAATGTGGATACGGCATCTTCATCCCAGGATGCGAACTCTTGCCGTTTCAATTTTTCCAGTCCCGCCGCGGCAATCATCGCGGCATTATCTGTACATAAAGAACGTGAGGGAAGAACCACACTCAATCCCTTCGCAACAGCCTGTTCTTCCAATTTCTCTCGCAACCGGGAATTAGCGGCCACACCTCCAACGACCGAAATCACGCTTGCCTCATACTGGCATGCAGCACGGCACAGCTTTTCCACCAACACATCGACAATTGCTTCCTGGTAGCTGGCTGCAATATCAGCAACAGGCAAGGATGACATTTCTCTTTTCTGCCTGTCCTTGAGATAATAGAGAAGAGACGTTTTGAGCCCACTAAAACTAAAGGTAAAATCCCTACTTTGTAATTGAGGGCGTGGAAACGAAACCGCTTGCCGATTGCCTTGTTTCGCCAACATATCAATGGCCGGGCCGCCGGGATAGGGCAAACCCAACATTTTGGCTCCCTTGTCAAAGGCTTCTCCAGCCGCATCATCCAATGTCCAACCAATCAACTGATATTCACCACCGCGAGAAACTCGCGCCAGATGAGTATGCCCCCCAGAGGCTATCAGTATCATAGCTGGCGTTGGCATACGAGGGTTGGCTAACCAGGCAGAAGCCAAATGCCCATCCAAATGATTGACTGTGACATACGGAATATTCAAAGCATAAGCTAAAGCTTTTGCGAAGTTCACACCGACAATCAACGCCCCCACCAAACCGGGACGATTGGTGACGGCGACCCCTGTGACATCGGAAAAGGAAATATTCGCTTGACTGAGAGCTTCCCTCGTCAACACTTCTACTCGCTCCATATGACGTCGAGAAGCCAACTCAGGTACAACCCCTCCAAAAGGCGCATGCGTATCGCTCTGAGAGTCGAGAACGTTCGACACAATATGGCCTTCGCGGTTTAATACGGCAACAGCCGTTTCATCACATGAAGTTTCAATGCCTACGATCATTGAGCCGTGTTTGTCTTTGAGCTTCGAGTCAAAAAACAACAAGACCCTCAGAACATAATGTTCCGAGGGTCTTGTCTCTCGTCAATTGTATCTTAGAACCAATCAGACACTCGCTAACACTTCTTCCTCAATAAAACTCGGTGTCTGATCCGTTAAGACCACTTTAATTTTCTTGGCATCTTTAAAGCGCCCTTTAATCAGTTCTTCGGAGAGAGGATCACCCAAACATCGCTGAATGGTTCGCCGAAGTGGGCGAGCACCATATTGCGATTCAAATCCTTCATCGATGAGCCACTGCTTGACTTCTTCACTGACGTCTAAATGCACACCTCGCTCGACTAACCGAGCATTGAGTTCCCCAATGAGAATATCTATGATCGTCACCAAATGTTCTTTTGTAAGTTGATGGAACACAACCAACTCATCAAGACGATTTAAAAATTCAGGGCTAAAATGTCGTTTCAACTCACCCAAAACCTCGCCTCGGACGCGAGAGGTATTTTCAGAATCTTCATCGCGCTGGAATCCAAGCGATACACCTTTTTGGATAAATCGAGTTCCTAAATTTGAGGTCATGACTAAAATCGTATTTTTAAAATCAACTTTTCGTCCTAAACTATCAGTTAAGACCCCGTCATCCAGCACTTGTAACAGCACATTAAAAATATCAGGATGAGCTTTTTCTATTTCATCAAACAACACAACAGAATATGGCCGCCTTCGTACTTTCTCTGTTAATTGCCCGCCTTCCTCATATCCCACATATCCCGGAGGAGCACCAAATAGTCTCGAACTGGTAAACTTTTCTTGATACTCAGACATATCCACTCGAATCAACGCGTCATCCGTATTGAATAAGAACTCCGCTAATGCACGGGCTAATTCCGTTTTCCCGACACCGGTCGGCCCTAAGAAAATAAACGAGCCAATAGGTTTTTTGGCATCCTTTAGCCCAGCACGGGAACGGCGAATAGATCGGCAAATGGCTGAAATGGCTTCGTCTTGTCCAACAATTCGCCTGTGAAGGTAATCTTCCATATGCAAAAGTTTTTCGGATTCTTCTTCTTCCAAGCGAAAGAGTGGAATGCCCGTGATTTTTGAGACAACATAGGCCACATCTTCACCAGAAATCACAGGACGATTTTTCTCTTGCTTTTTCTTCCAATCTTGCTTGGCATCGTCTAATAACTTTCTGAACCGCTCCTCTTCTTCACGGTATTTCACTGCATCTTCAAAGTTCTGCAAGCCAATCGCCACTTCTTTCTCTCGAGCCACTCGTTTCAGTTCCTGATCCAGAGATTTCAACTCTGGAGGAAGCGCATAGGTCAGCAACTTGGCGCGAGAACCAGCTTCGTCAATCAAATCAATGGCTTTGTCAGGCAAAAATCGGTCAGTAATATATCGATCAGTGAGCTTCACCGCTTCTTCAACCGCTTCATCGGTGTAGTCTACGCCATGATGTTCTTCGTACCGATCCCGCAATCCTTGAATGATACTAATCGTTTCTTCCACAGACGGGGGCTGAACATGAATGGATTGGAACCGCCGTTTTAATGCGCCATCTTTTTCAATATGCTTTCGATATTCATCGAGGGTCGTGGCTCCAATACATTGAATTTCTCCACGGGACAATGCTGGCTTCAGCATATTGGCAGCATCAATCGACCCTTCGGCTGCTCCTGCACCAACCAGTGTATGAAGCTCATCAATAAACAATATGATATTGCCAGCTTGGGAAATTTCCTTCATGACAACCTTCAAGCGTTCTTCAAACTGCCCACGATATTTTGTGCCTGCAACCAAAGAACCCAAATCCAAGGCAATGACCCGACGATTGAGCAAATTGTCTGGAACATCAAGCCCAATGATCCTCTGAGCAAGCCCTTCAACAATGGCCGTTTTCCCAACGCCAGACTCACCAATGAGCGCTGGGTTATTTTTAGTTCGCCGGCTCAGAATTTGAAGCACCCGTTCAATCTCATCGGCCCGACCAATCACAGGGTCTAATGTGCCTTCCTGCGCTAATTGCGTCAGGTCACGCCCAAACTCATCTAATGCCGGCGTGCTACTCTTTTTGTCCCGTTCTCTTGTCCCTGTTTTCCGTAAAAAGGTGACGGTCAACTGCCGGGCTGTTAAAAGATTCGCACCCAAGCTTCGCAACACCTTCCCGCCAATACCCTCTTCCTCGCGAAGCAGTCCGAGAAGCAAGTGCTCACTCCCAATATGATTATGACCAAGCAAGCGCGCTTCTTCGACACCATATTCAATGACTTTTTTTACACGTGGACTAAACGGAATTTCACCGAATGTCACCGTGGTCCCGCCACCCGGGAGGTTTCGTTCAATTTCTAAACGGATTTGTTCGGGAGAAAGCCCCATCTTTTTGATGATCATCAGAGCGATGCCATCAGACTCTCGGAGAATTGCCAAGACTAAGTGCTCGGTACCCAAATAATCGTTTTGGTGCCGTTCCGCTTCTTCTCTGGCAAGGATGATAATCTTTCTACCACGATCCGTGAATCGTTCGAACATTGTACCTCCTCTAGCCGATTATTCGCGAAACTTTTCGCTGACCGAATACATTCAGAACTGTCAAGAATTACAAGCAAAATTCATGATTTCAGTCTATCCGCGACCCCCTAAAACTGTCAAGCAAGACACAGAAGTTGGCTTGATCAATACAAAGTAGATTTAGACAAACTCTACCAACAAAACTGATTCAAGGGAAGTCTTAAGAAATAGGAAAATTCTGCCTAGTTTTTTGTCAATATTCATCGCTTGCTATCAACTTCATTAAGAGACTACCATCGTGACTCTTCGGATAGACCAGTACACAATAATTTACTATGGCAACATTCCAAACAATCGGCATTCTCAGAAAACCTTCGGCACCGAATATGGCGCAACGGATCGAGCAAGTTCAGGATTGGCTGCGCGTTCATCAGAAAACTGTCCTTCTTGATTCTACCGACATGCCGCCCTCTCCATCTTGCCCAGAACGGCAACAGATTGCGAAACAGGCCGATCTTCTCATCGTTCTAGGAGGTGACGGCACCATGTTGAGTGGAGCCCGTCTCGTAGAACAACGGAGCATTCCTATCTTGGGCGTGAACATGGGCGGACTAGGGTTCCTGACCGAGATAAATTTTGACGATCTTCCTCAGGCCCTGGAGAAAATATTTTCAGGAGAGTTCCATTTAGACGCTCGATTAATGCTGACCGTTCAGATTCGCCGAGCTGACACAATCATTGTAACCCATTCAGCCTTAAACGATGTGGTCGTCAGCAAAGGACACTTGGCCAGAATGATTTCCACCACCGTTTCGGTTAACGATGCCTTCATGACCAACATGCAAAGCGACGGACTCATTGTCTCCACGCCAACCGGATCAACCGCCTATTCGCTCTCAACCAATGGCCCCATTCTGGATCCTAGCCTGGAGGCTTTGCTCATCAATCCAATCTGTCCCCACACCCTGTCTCACAGACCATTCTTGGCTCCCAGTACGGTTTCAATATCGATCACACTAACGAGTCAAGAACGTGCCATGGCCACCATAGACGGACAGGAAAGACAAGAAATCATGACAAATGACATTGTGGAAATTCGAGCATCTGAACACCGCACACAGCTTATTCGATTTCCAGGACGCAGCTATTTTGAAGTACTCCGCACCAAACTCAAATGGGGCGACGGGCTAGTCTAATCTAAGGTGGGCTAAAATTGATGAAGTTTGCAATGCACGACAACACTGCCATTTTTTTATAAGCTAAGAGTCTAACCACACACTACGGTGAGCAGTCGGGACATTCACGCCGCTCATCTGCCATATGAAATTCTTCCGAAGTCAACGGAAAAAGTTGGTCGCACATCTCGCAATAGCGAATTTCAAAGAACGCGACCCCTTCGTCATTAATTTCGCACGGCAATAATAAATCTAGCGGATCATACCCCAACGTTTTTTCGTCGGGAAATTTCACTACCGCCAAGCGAACATTAAAAAACTCAAAGACACCTTCTTTGCCTTTATATCGGTCCTCGTGACCAATGACATAGACCGGCTGCCCTTTACGTTTCGTCCGTAAATCTTTTAAGGTCCTTTCCGTGTTCGTCGCACAACTGAATTCTTGCGTTGGGTTTACGTCACTCATCCTATTCATTATCCTAGGTTGGTCATTTTTCAGAGACACACGCCTTTGCAACAAAGCGGAACAGCTTGTAGCATGGCCTCAAAAAGGAGGTCAAGGCAGTTGGTCCCATAATCAGTCAAGGGAGAGAACGTCATGAATGAAATTACCATTTATCAAAAACCCACATGCTCCACATGCCGAAATGTCATCAAGTTGGTAGAGGCAAGCGGCCAACCTTTTACCGCTATCAATTACTATGAAAAACCTTTTTCTAAATCAAAACTCAAGGGACTGCTCAAAAAAGCGGGTCTCAAATCTTCAGATATCATCCGCAAGAAAGAAGATATTTACAAGCGGCTCAATTTGGCCCAATCCCAATTTACCGATGACGAACTCTTGGATATTATGATCAAACAACCAGACTTAATTCAGCGTCCGCTCGTCCAAAAAGGCGATCAGGTAATCCTCGCCCGACCCCCAGAAACCGTCAAAGATCTTCTCTAGGGCACAAACCGATTGAAATACTGCACCACGCGACACCATATTGAGTCATCCAATACCGGGAAGGCTGAATAATGACGATACCAAGAGTCATATTTCGTCTGGAAGCCGGGAACGCTCGACGGGAGCGGGGCGGTTCAAAAAAGTCTGACCAGCAAGGCCCCAGCCATTTTTTGCGCAGGGAGCGTACTGACAGTACGTGAGCACCGGAAAAGGACGAGAACGCTACTGGCAGCTTTTTTCAACAGCCACATACCTAAAATGGCCGTTGAAACGATTCCGAGCCACCGGTCCCAAAATATTCAGTTTTAAGATATTGATAGGCCTCGATAATCTTTCGTAGTTCAGGCTCCGAGCTGCGATCACCCTTTCGACTATCGGGATGGAGTTTTTTCGCACGCTCACGAAAGGCCCGGGTTACGAGTGGCAATGAGGCCCCAAACTCGACTTCCAAAATTTCGTACGCCTGAATGGCCGAGCGAACTTCGCCAGCCGGAGCCATGGGATCTCCGCCTCCACCAGCTGCCGATTTAAAGAAATTAAACAAGTTGATTTTATTTCGCCGGCGCCGCGGACGTTGACGAATTTCACTTTCAAATTCTTCAAATCGATCTTCAATAAATTCCAGCCGAGACTCTAACCGCTGCGCAGAGTTCACTTCAGCAATCTTTTCAACTTCTTCTTCAACTAGCATCAGCATCCGATCAACTTCAAGTAAACCCTCTTCCACGCGCAAATAAGCTTCAACCCGTTCTTGAAACATAGTTTCAATAGCAAAATCCAAACTTTTTTCGGCCTGAGCGCGAAGTTGAGCAATACGGCGCGTCATCCCTGTGACGAACTTTCGTCGATTATGCTCATTGAGGGCCATAGAATGTGCTGGAATCCCTTTCTTGGATCGAGGGCGCTCATTCTATCATAACGCAGGCCCCAAGGGACCGTTTTGCATATCGAATCTTACTTCGCAAAAGAATTCTCAGCCATTGCCCACTATTTAAATGGCTTGTTATCCTCCCTATCTTTACGCCAGTCAAACGGTGATCGTTCTCATGAAAATATTTGGCTCAAAATTTTTATCCATATCCACATCTATTCCAAACTACTGAATCCATTAAGGAGGGTCCGATGACACACAAAGCGTATTTGATAGGAATGTTTTTTCTACTGATGCCAACAATCCCATCCTGGGCTGTGAACCCTGCCGGATACGGTACAGCCGGAGGCGAGTTTAATATTAAAATTACCCGCGTCCCGTCCAATGAACTGAAGGCTGCCAAAGCTCTCAAAGCACCTTTTGAAGCTACAGCCGAAATCCTTGCCGAAGGCAAAGAAATCTTTCTTGGCCGAGGAGGTTGCATTAGTTGCCATGGCGCCGAAGGGAAAGGAGACGGAGCGGCAGCAAAAAACTTGCCTATTCAACCACGCAATTTTACCAACCCGAAATTTAACAAGTACCGCACACCAGGGGAAATGATGTGGGTCCTGAAGAATGGCAGCATGGGACAAACCGGTCGGGTACCCGGGACCGGAATGCTACCCGTTGTTCAACCCAATGGCTTCATTTCAGAAGCTGACGGCTGGAAAGTTCTCCTCTATGAACGCAGTCTTGGCGAGAAAAAATAATGTCTGACTGTTCATACCTATTGTTAGGAAGCCTGAAAAACACGCTCAATCATTCTAGAGATGGGATCAGCTTTTCTTTATGTCTCATACTTCAAGTGACCGACAACCTAATCGACTGATTCACGAAACCAGCCCGTATCTTTTGCAACATGCCTATAATCCGGTGGATTGGTTCCCCTGGGGTGATGACGCTCTCAAACAGGCAAAAGAACAGAAAAAGCCGATTCTCTTGTCGGTTGGCTATTCGGCCTGCCATTGGTGCCACGTCATGGAGCGTGAATCATTTGAAAATGATGGCATCGCTCAATTGATGAACAAATATTTCATCAACATCAAAGTTGATCGTGAAGAACGCCCCGATATTGATGAAATATACATGCAAGCCACCACCGCCATGAACCAAGGGCACGGCGGATGGCCCATGACCGTGTTTCTGACGCCCGATCAAGAACCAATTTTTGCAGGAACCTACTTTCCCCCTACTGACAAATGGGGAAGGCCTGGCTTTGGATCGATCGTCACTAATATCGGAGAAGCCTGGATTAAAGATCACTCAAACATCGTGCAACAAGCCGAACGCTTTACCTCTCGACTACGTTCAGCACTGCAACCCGCTTCCCCGTTAGCCGTTGGTGAAGCTGATATTGAGAGCGCAGTCAAACAGTTTGCCCATGATTTCGATGCCCGCTATGGAGGCTTTGGCCGCGCGCCAAAGTTCCCGCCAGCCACAGGCCTCTCCTTTCTGCTTCGCCAGTACCATTGGAGTCGGCAAGAGCAAATTCTCACCATGATCACAAAAACCTTGGACGGGATGGCCTCTGGAGGCATGTACGATCATGTCGGCGGCGGCTTTGCCCGCTACTCCACGGATGATGAATGGCTGGTCCCGCACTTTGAGAAAATGCTGTACGACAATGCCCTACTTGCCCGCACCTACGTCGAAGCGTTTCAAGTTACGGGCTTGAAACGCTACCGCAAAGTGGCCACGGAAACCTTGGATTATATTCTCCGCGAAATGACCGCCCCTGAAGGCGGGTTCTATTCCGCAACGGATGCTGACAGCGAGGGGGTCGAGGGTAAGTTTTTTGTCTGGACACCGGAGCAAATTCGAGAAATCGTTACCAACGAAAAAGATGCGGCCTGGTTTTGTGCCTATTATGACATTGCCGAGGAAGGGAATTGGGAGCAGGCTAGCATTCCCCGTACACCCCAATCGATTGAGAGCGTTGCAAAAGAAGTGGGATGTTCAGCAGAAGAGCTTCAGGCAACCATTGATTATGTTCGCCCCTTGGTCTACCAAGCACGCCTTACACGCATTCCGCCAGGCCTGGATGACAAGATCATCACGGCGTGGAATGGCATGATGATCGGCACCATGGCCGAAGCTGGACGAGTTTTGAACCATCAGCCTTACCTTGACAGCGCAATTCGAGCGACAGATTTTCTTCTTACGACACTTTCCAGACCAGAAAACCGTTTATGGCGAACCTATCGCAAGGGCAAAGCCCATCTGAATGCCTGTTTAGAAGATTACGCCTATGCGGCCGAAGCCATGTTAGAAGTCTATGAAGCCACAGGCATTGAACGCTATCTTCATGAAGCCGTTGCCTTAAGTGAACGAATTATCGAAGACTTTGAAGATCGCGAACATGGCGGGTTTTTCACGACTGCGGCTGACCATGAGACCCTTATTCTTCGAGGCCGGGAAGGCGCCGATGGCGCGACTCCAAGTGGCAATGCCGTGGCCGCCGCAGTTCTCGCTCGTTTATCGTTTCATTTTGATCGAGAGGATTTTCGCAACGCCGCCACAAATGCCGTTCGAGCCTATGGTCAACAAATTGGCCAGGTTCCACGTGGATTCCCTAAGAGTTTGATGGTCGTCGATCTCCTACTTCGTGGCCCAATAGAACTAGCCTTGGTCGGTGGGACCGACGCTCAGTCCTACACTCAACTCCGCAAAGCCATGAATAGTTGCTTCGTTCCGTATCGTGTTATAGCCCATCATCAAGATGTTGAGGCAGACACTTCACATCCGTTATTAACGGGGAAAACACCCGTCGATGGACAGGCAGCTTTATACCTCTGTAAAAATTTTTCCTGCCAAACCCCAATTACCAATCCGGAAGTAGTCCCGTCCGCGCTACAACATTTTCAAAGACCATCAACGCAAACAGAAGGAACACAACAGTCCCTCACCACCAAAGGGCTACCGGGACATGCTACGCCACAAGGCACCGGAAGGTATGTCGCAAACATCCTAGGAAGCGCTCGGAGTACACGCCCGTCTCCGCACGGCTACACGAGGCTGGGATCCACGGGATTGACCACTTCTCGAATCGGCTTCGGTGGCTATCGAATCAGTCTAGAAGTTGACGACCACCGAAACGCATTAGAGAAAGCCTTACAAGAAGGCTGCAACCTCATTGATACTTCCACTAACTATGCCGATGGCCAAAGTGAACGCTTGGTGGGAACGGTCGTCAAAGACCTTATTGCCAAGCGATTTATTGCACGAGAAGAAATTATCATTGTCTCAAAAATCGGATATGTCCAAGGAAAGAATCTTGCACGAGCGGAAGCTCGAGAACAAGCGGGCAAGCCATTCCCTGACATGGTGAAGTACGGAGACGGTATTTGGCATTGTCTGCATCCTGAATTTTTGGAAGAACAACTCACCTCGTCACTAGACCGACTGGGATTGTCCACATTGGATATTTGCCTCCTTCACAATCCGGAATATTTTCTGTCAGACGCTAAGAATCGCAACCTGTCCATCAATGCCATTCAACTCAACGATCTGAGACTAGAGTTCTATCGTCGAATAGAACAGGCCTTTGTGTATTTCGAATCACAAGTTGCAGATGGCCGACTACAATATTACGGCGTCTCCTCCAACACATTCACAGCTACGCCAGACAATCCTGAATCTACTTCACTTGCACACATGTTAAAGGCCGCTCAAGCAGCCGCGCAACAATCAGGTCAAACCGCTCATCATTTTCAGGTCTTGCAACTACCAATGAATCTATTTGAAGCCGGGGCCCTCCTCGTGCAGAACACAGGGAAAGACTACTCAGAAACGGTTTTATCGCTGGCCCAACAGAAAGAAATCGCTGTGTTAGTCAATCGTCCACTCAATGCTATCCCAGGAAAAGGCGGAGGCATGATTCGCCTAGCGGATCCACAGGCAGAAATTTCCAATACCAACTTTGAGGCTCAGCAACCGAAGGTGGCGGCACTCGAGAATGATTACAAACAAGTTCTGGGGCCAAACATTCCCCAACCGGACAAAGGCGCATCGCCGTTAGAGTATTTCAATTGGGCAGAAGAACTCACACGAGTCCGTGAGTCAGTACAAAATCTAGAACATTGGGATCAAATTGAATCACAAACCATTGCGCCACACGTGAATCGAGTCTTTCAATTACTCACTCAGCATTTCACGGGACGTAAAGAAGAAGAACAAATTTGGCAGTCCTGGAGAGACAAATATGTGCCGGAACTTGTCACACTTCTGAAAGTCATGCGAATGGAAGCCGCTCAGAAAAGTGCCAAGAAACTCTCAGAATTAAAACATATAATCGATCCCTTATTGCCAGCAGATAAACAAAAGGCATCCTTTTCCCAAAAAGCCCTCTGGACAGTAGCCAGCACACCAGGCGTCACCAGCGTCCTCAACGGCATGCGGCATCCCATCTATGTCGACGACTCTCTCAGCATATTGCAATGGAAATCACACCCGAACCCCCGCCCAGTTTTTGAAGCTTTAAATAAAGGGCCTGTCAATTAACCATCAAGATATCGCCTCTAGCTTTTGTGCAACTCTCTCTAATAAAGAACCCTGCCGCAGGCATCGGGGAATATCCCTTCAAGGGATATAATACATGTCAATCGCGTTTACCAGGATCGAGCTCGATGATGCCTTTGCGAATCGCTAAAATCGCGGCTTGAGTCCGGTCATAGGCATGGAGTTTATGGAAGATATTGCGAACATGGTTTTTGACGGTCTTCTCACTCAGATCTAAGACATTGGCAATCTCTTTATTGGTCTTGCCATCGGCGACGAGCTGCAAGACGGTGATTTCCCGTTCGGTGAGATCATGCTCAAGTATGCCTCGCCTTTTCCCTTTGCCTTCAGAGAGCAACGAAAATTCCGCCAAAATTTTACTGGCGACGGATGGGTGAATAAGCGACTCGCCTCGTGCAATGGTCCGAATCGCCGCAATGATTTGAGCCGAATCACAATCTTTAAGGAGATACCCTGTCGCACCTGCTCGCACAAGGTCAAAAATATACTGTTGTTCCTCATACATGGTCAGAGCCACCACACCGATATGCGGAAACTCGCGCTTGATAATGCGGGTCGCTTCGATCCCAGTCATTCCAGGCATGCTCACATCCATAAGGATGACATCCGGTAATAAGGCTCGCGCTTGTTCAACAGCCTCACCACCATCTTTAGCTTCTCCCACGACTTGAATATCATCCTTTGTTTCCAAAATAGCCGACAGCCCTTCTCGTACCACACGATGATCATCCACTATTAAGACCTTAGTTTTTTTTGGCATAACTCAGCTTCTCCTTTTCAACAAGGGGAATGGAAATTTCCACCCTCGTACCAGCTTTCGGCTTGGACATCCACCGAACCTCTCCCCCCAACATGCGCGCACGTTCCTTCATACTTCTCACACCAAAATGATCCCACTTTTCTTGATTCTGGGATTCTTTCTCGACATCAAACCCCTGTCCATTATCTGCAACCTTGGCCTCCAAAAGGCCTTTCTTGAGGGTCAGGGAAACGTCTACCTTGGTGGCCTTCGCATGCTTGGCAACATTACTTAAAGCTTCCTGTACCATGCGAAAAACAAAGACTTTGGCTTTAGGATCAAGCTGCGACTCATCTCCTTTGCCCTCAAAGACGGTGTGAATCCGATGCTCCCGCTTATACGAGGTCAAATAATTCGACAAAGCGGGAATAAGTGCCAGGTGATCATATTGTCCCGGCCGAAGGTTATACACCACTTCACGCGCTTCTTGTATCGCATGTTTCAATTGGCCTTTAGTTTGATTCAACATCATCAAACCTTTACTGGGATCCTCCGAGACAAGTTCCTGCACACGTTCCATTTTGAGGTTCACACCGACCAGAGTTTGCACCAACCCATCATGAATTTCGCAGGCGATACGCGTCCGTTCTTCATCCACAGCTCCTTCCGCCTCTTCTTTCACATACAAGCGAAAGAGCGATTGATAGCGAGTGAGCGTGCTTTCAATCTCGGCTGAAGCACGAATCCGCGCCTCGATAAGTTGCCACATAAATTTGGCACTCTGCCCGCCGACTAATGTTAAATGCGGAGCTTGTACCTCCAAGAGTTTCTGCTCAACTTCAGGATCGCCTGTCACGTCAATGACTAAATCAACATTCTTGATTTTTAAGAGGTTTTGATAACGGCGGACAATAGGTACTCCAAGCTTTTTCGCAAGGCGAAGGCCCTTCGTCATCGGCCGAGTTTCAGCCACACCAACCACCGTGACCAATGGGTCTTCCGCAAAAATTTCCATGAGTGCCGTACCCCCATGACCTGCTCCAATGATCGCCACGCGGCTTGCATTGATCCCTTTTGCAGTAGGACTGGTAGACGGCTTACGAGAAATAGAAGTACGTTTGGCGGATTTTGAGGATTTGAGAGTCGGCATCAGACCACAGGCATAATGGTAAGCTTTTGGGAAGAATCATTGGAAGAGAAAAATTGTTCTTTTTCAATGTTCCCGAAAAGTACAAAATTGGTTATCTGAACTGCGATGTCATCTCTCAAAAGTTGCAGGAAGACATACTCCCTACTAGGAACGCCCGGCATCATGCGTTAAGGCGCGAATCGTATCCATAAATTGGTCAATGTCTTTGAATTCACGATAGACCGAAGCAAACCGCACATAAGCCACTGGATCCAGCTCTTGCAAGGCCCGCATGACTTCTTCTCCAACTGCTCGACTGGGCACTTCGGTTTCCCCACGGTCTTGAATGCGTTTTTCTATCCGATCTGTTGCCGCTCCCAACGCTCCGATACTGACCGGCCGTTTTTCACAGGCCTTCTTCAGACCGGCGAGAATCTTGGCTCGGTCAAACGGCTCCCGCCGGTTATCTTTCTTAACGACCATGGGCAGGTTTTCTTCAATACGTTCATACGTGGTAAACCGTCGTTTACAGCCCAAACATTCACGGCGGCGGCGAATCACTTCTCCCTCCCGTGCCGTGCGCGAGTCAATCACTTTGTCTTCAAGCTTGTCACAGAACGGACATTTCACGGAAGGGCGTCCTTGGGTTGGAAGAGGTCGTGGGGAAAGATTAGTATGGATGAAAGATAGGAAAGCGGGCACACAAGTTTTTGACTTCTCGCAGAATCCGTTTGTGAAGGGCAGCATCTTGGGCATGCTGGATAATCTCATCCATCCATGACACGATCTGTTCCATCTCGGCTTGCTGCATCCCACGCGTCGAAACGGTGGGGGTGCCAATGCGAATCCCACTGGCTACCGCGGGTGGTTTCTCATCAAAAGGCACGGCATTTTTATTGACCACGATACCCGAAGCATTTAACGCGGCTTCGGCCTCTTTTCCTGTGACATTTTTCGAGTGTAAATTTAACAGAAAAAGATGATTTTCAGTGCCGCCAGACACTACTTGATAGCCACGCCGCGCAAACCCCTCCGCTAACACCTTCGCATTAGCCAACACCTGCTTTTGATAGGTCGTAAAACCAGGAGCAAGGGCTTCCTTAAAAGCTACGGCCTTAGCCGCAATCACATGCATCAACGGACCACCCTGGATGCCGGGAAAAATCATTTTATCGACAGCCTTGGCATGTTCCTCTTTACACATGATCATACCCGAGCGTGGACCGCGTAACGTCTTATGCGTGGTCGTCGTCACAAAGTCGGCATAGGGAACAGGGCTTGGATGAAGCCCCGCAGCGACAAGACCCGCAATATGAGCAATATCGACGAGTAAATAGGCGCCAACAGATTTCGCGATGGCTTGAAAGCGCGGGAAATCCAGAATTTTAGCATAGGCGCTTGCCCCAACCACTAACATCCGTGGCCGAACTTCTTTGGCTTGCTTTTCAACCGCGTCATAATCAATGGCTTCGGTTTTCCGATCGACACCATAGGTAAAGGATTGGAAAATTTTTCCCGAAAAATTGACTCGACTGCCATGAGTCAGATGCCCTCCATGGGCCAAATCCATTCCCATGATGGTGTCCCCGGTTTTCAGCACAGCCAGATAGACAGCCATATTGGCTTGGGACCCTGAATGAGGTTGAACATTCACATGTTCACACCCAAAAAGTTCTTTGGCCCGAGCCATAGCCAATTCTTCAACAACATCCACATGCTGGCAACCGCCGTAATACCGTCTTCGAGGATAACCTTCCGCATATTTATTGGTCATTAAGCAGCCTTGAGCACCTAACACCGCAGGGCTAGCATAGTTTTCTGATGCAATCAACACCAAATTTTCCCGTTGCCGCTTTTCTTCAGAACGAATAGCGGCATAGACCTCATAATCCGTATCGCGAATGGCTTTCAATGTACCGACTGAATGACGCATACGTTATGCCGTTTCGGTAGACTCAACAGTTGCTTCTTCGCTGCCCACTGCCTCATTGGAGTCAATTTCTCCGGCCTCCGGCTCATCACCACCTTTTTTCGACAAGGTGACTTCAATCTTTGCTATAACATCCCGATGAAGTTTGATCGGAACAGGAAATGTCCCAAGTTCTTTCAAGGGATGGGGCAACTGGATCTTACGGCGATCAACTGTCATGCCCTGCTCAGCTAATTGCTCGGCAATATCTTTTGACGTGACAGAACCGAACAATTTATCGTCCTTACCGGTCTGAACTTCAAAAGTCAGTGCAACCTTGGAGATTTGCTTGCCAATATCCCCTAACGCCTCTAACTCTTTTTTGGCTTTCTGATCGATTTGGCGTTTAAGATGTTGTAATAATTTGACTTGGCGATCTTCCGCCAGCACAGCTTTTTTCCTGGGCAATAAGAAATTCCTGGCATAGCCGTCCGCAACGGTTAAAACATCACCCAAATACCCTAAACCCTCGACATTTTCCTGCAAAATCACCTTCATAAATATCTCTCCTTAGCCTGGCAAATAAGGGAAACATCTTAAGGCTGGGGTTCGAAAATGTCAATTGAATGGCCTAGTTGCTTCGACAAGAGCCTTGTGACGGGGAAGCCGAGTCACTGAGAAGATCAAGACCTGAATATGTCAAGAACTTCAAGCATTTCCAGGAAAGTCTTCCAATCAAGTATACTGGGATGACTGTAAAAAACTTTTAGATATTTACACGTATAAACATAGAGGCCAACACTTTGTGAAGTCCTTCATTTCCATCCACTTAACCGTGAAGTTATGTCTGATTGTATTGTTGGTCATGATCCCCGTTCAGACCACAGCCGAAGAGAGTGATCAGGAAAATTTTCGGGAGACCGAATCGTTCGCTGCCAATTTGAATCTTCGATTGAGCAATCGACCGCTCACACCTCCAGACAACTTGATTGCCCAAGCCATCCCGCTTAAAGGTCTCATGGTTGCCCAAGCTTTTGTGGCCCCATCACCGCAAGCTGTGATTTTTGAAGATGACCAGCGACAGCGTATCGCGGTACTTTCCCAGGACGAGGCTGAGCACCTCATACTCTTTCTTCTTGAACCACTTTCACTTGATCCCGCGCTACCCGGGCTGCTTCAATGTGCTGACCATCGAAATTGCCAGACTGACCGAACGCCGATGACGGGAGGCCTGGGATGTTTGGCCTTTTGTCTTAAAGAAATTCTTGAATCTGCTATGACGAGTCCAACATTTCAGTAACTTCATGAAACTAGACGAACTTCTACAGCATTCATCTACTCAACTGTTGAACGAACGAGAAGCTGCGATGAGCCAAGGGTTGGATGCGCCCTTAGAGATTCCACAGGCTAGGCATATCGGCAAGGCGGGGGCACTCCATATCTACAGTTGCCAGGTTTTGCCTGGGAGCAAGATGGTCGCTGATGTCCCCATGACACTGTTACCCGGAAACGAAATGGAAGCGACTGAAGGGTTTATCCTTGGCTGGATGAATGAATCACTGCTCATTCAAACCTTTGACCATGTGGGACAAACACTGAAACACGGCACCCTTATTCCAGACACTTCAGGGTTTTTGGAAACTGGGGCCGCCCGGCTTGCTGACATGGCCACTAGACCCGACTCCTTTACGCTTGGCCCGGCTGAACGCCTTGTCCCCTGGCTTCACCCTGCCCCAACATTAGAAACCTCTCAAGCACGGGAAAATGTTCCTAGCACGATCCTAGTCACCATTTGGGAAGATGATCATGCAACTCGATGGACCAAATTGACTACTCTTATCGTAGAACAGATTCGTAAGAATAAACGTATCCTCCTAGTTGCACCGGACCATGAAACCGTTGACGCCTTAACAGGTGAGACGGCACGCGCATTAAAACTCGCAGCCCTGCCCCATCGCAGTCTGCTTTGTCGTTATGAACTCACGCTCACGAAAGATGCTGCGACGATGCCCATAGATGAACTGGGTTTCGAAGCCCAAATGTATCATTTTTATGCCAAAGCCAACGCAAACAAGATCGCCTTGCGCAAGAAATATGATCGCTTTCGCGAGCTCACGCCAATCTTGGCATATAAACGAGACAAGCAAAAAGATCTTAACGAGGTGAAACTCTTGGAATGGCGTCTGCTTACTCAGCTCAGTGATTGGCAAAGCAAAGTCAAGGGAATTGATAAGGTTTTGGCAGACTATGAACAATTGCCAATTTGGAAACGCATGAGCATGCAGTTGGCCGGAAAAAACGTAGAAACTCTGGCCGAATATCGAATCATCTATGAAGGGAAAATCCATGGACTCATGAAAGAAGTTGAAGTGGCACAAGCACGGATCAAAGAACTCATTCCGGAAGCTACGATTCCAAAAGATTTGCGGCCGGAATACGATGAGCTCAAAGAAGAAATCAAACGGCTGGGCGGCACCAAAAAAATTCGGGAAATGCTAAGTGCAGGCGAAGGCACGAACCGGCAGGCCTTTGCTCAAAACAAACGGATCATGGCCACGACTCCCGGTCGCCTCTTGACTGATCCTCTGTTCCGAAAAGTTCCCTATGATCTTCTTATTGTGGAAAACGCCCCACAAGTCCCAACCCCGTTACTCCTGGCTGCAAGCGGCCTGATTCGTGAACGCATCATTTTGAGCGGCAACATAAATGATCTGACTCAAGCCTCACACCCACCCCAAACTTGTTGGCCCAGCGAATTCCTCACCACCACCACTCAGCCCTCGACCCCGCCTACCCCCGTCGGATAAAAAGGCACACCTAGTACTATTAGGGGTCAGACTCGAATTAATTAATTCGAGTCTGACCCCTAAATATTTAGCTTGACCACTTTTTATGAAAAGACGATAATCCAATTCACGTGCCGAAGTGGCGGAACGGCAGACGCACCAGATTCAGGGTCTGGCGCCCTCCGGGGTGTGTGGGTTCAAATCCCACCTTCGGCACCATTCTCTCGTCTCACCACAATAGAACAGCTTCCTTTTATATACCATAGAACAAAACTAGACCAAATCAAAAGTAGCAGGGAAATGACCTGGTCGGATTTGTCGTTGCGCCGCCGCTGTTCCAAGTAACGCCAGTTTATCCATGTTTTTTGGCTTATCCATTTTTTGAAGCCCTTTCACTTCATGGGCATTAAGATCCACGGCTAAATTATCCTTTAACCACTCACGATCCAAGACCACATTATAACGAAGATACGAAAACAACTCTTTCCCACCTAGCACATCCCCACTCAGATCTCCAACTTCTCGATCAACCTCCCAGGCCATGGGACTACGAGACATCCATTGCAACATGGTTTGATTCATCGCATCGCAATCATTCATCAAAGACTTCAGAGCTTGGAGTGAAACTCTGGCCGAAGACATACCCATGACCTCACTCGCCGACATTCGGATTTCCTGTGCCCCCGTGCCAACAGATACCAGCAAGAGCTGATCAGCACCCACAGGCCATTTCAAACCGAACCCTTCAGTGGTTGCCATCAGCACCAATTGTAAAGCCGGATTATTGTGTGGACTCACGCCACCATCCACAAACGCACCTTCCACACCTTTCCCAATTCGCAAGCGCTCTGGATTAAAATAATGTGGGGCTGCCGTACTGGCTCGCACAATTTCACGGAGCAGAAAATCCTTATTGGGCGAAGCTCTTCCTTTTTGGGATGCAGGATTGAAATATCGTCCCTTGGGGTTATTCATGAGCGGCCAAGGACTTCCTGAATCTAAGCGCTTCGTCATGATCATCAGTCCGGTTTGCAGATCGTCGCTCCCTAAGGTGCGGTCTCCAAACTGTTCGGTGAGCGCCTTCATGAGCGGGGTGCGGGGGAACTTGGCCTGAAAGATTCCTCTACGCCATATTGATTTCCGAAATACTTGCTCAGACAGTTCGTGATATAAGATTTCTAGCTTTTCCACGGTCCAACCTAAAGCTAGTCCTGTCGCGATAATGGATCCAGTTGAGGTCCCTCCAATCAGGTCAAAATACTGGCACAGACGAAAATGAGGATCATTCCCAGTCCGTTCGCATAAGATCTTTTCTATCCGCTTCAAATACTGCAGTGTCAACATTCCGCGAACCCCGCCCCCATCCAAGGCCAACAGCCGTTTGGGACCGGGTGCAAATAAATGTTGGTCACGAGTATGAGTGATCATAGGATCTCCAACTCTTGATATATTATTTCGGGAGGGTAAGAATTTCAGTCACAACAATACCGCGCATTCGAGCTTCATTTGCAAAATGCCACGTCAGATCTCGTTCGCCACGAGGATGACCATCCCAGGCTATGACAGCGTGCATGCTCTGGAAATCTTGAGAAACATGTGTGGCGCCTTTCCTGGACTGCTTGGCAGATTGCCCCTGCGCCGCATCCAAGATAGCATGATTCACCGCTTGATACCCTGCATGTCGATCTTCACCTGTCTTCAGAATCACAAGATCTCCGTTCTCTTGAGCGGCACTCACAACTCCATCAAATATCGCCCCCCAATTCCATTCGTTTGAGTTAGGACGATCAACCACCGACGTCACTCGAAACTGTTCGACAGCAGATGGCAAAATAATTCGATAGCACACTCTGAGATTCTGCGCCACTTTCAACGCAAGTAAATCTGCTCCACAGGCAGCCGAGGCAATCAACATGGAAAACTCATTTTTTATAAACAGAGCCGTAATCTGTTGATACACCCGATCAATTTGAGATACCGGAAACCGAGACAGACTCGAATCAGGAGCATCAATCCGTCGCCCTGCAAATCCAATAATAGAAGCTGGTCTCTTTTGCATGTATCAACTTGAAAGATTAACGGGCTTTGATTCGTGAAACCCTAGTTTCATCCATAGTGGACATAACATCATCCCCAGGATCAGCAACACTGCGATCCAGATCGTTCGAGAAGGCATCCAAAATGGCGCCGGGCTGCCGACCATCCATGAACCAATCCCCGTGAGTACACAAAAAATCGACAACGCCGCTAAGCCCATGGCCAATACCGCTTGCCAAAAACGTTGGGAACTGATTGGATGATTTGGATGAATTTGCTCCTCAATCGGCCCCCAAAACCCAGGTGGTTGGGCTCGTTGAAAAAAATTTTCTAAACGATCCTGATCTTCTGGCCCCGTGGCTAGCGAGACTCCCACTCCGATTATCCCGGAACCCAGGCCCATAATCAGTAATCGCAGCTGCTCTTGCTCTGGAAAGCCCCACAACAACAATGGCGCCAGCACTAGTGATGTCATGATGCAGGCTAGTTCACCCCACGCCGTTATTCGCCACCAAATCCAGCGTAAGACAAGTAACATGCCCATTCCGGCTCCTAATAATAAACTCACCTGCCAGGCCATTTGAATCGAGGACAACCATGGAAGAATACTGAGCGCTATCATGAGTATCAGCACATTACTCCCTCGCGCGACCCACACCAAAGCCTGACGAGAAGGTTCACGCTTGAGCCAACTCTGGCAAATGAAACGCCGGCAGACATCATTCGTCCAATAGGACGCACCCCAATTTAAATGAGTATCAACCGTCGAAGCCAACGCGGCTAACATACCAACCAGCATCAACCCTTTTAATCCAGCCGGCAACAATTCATCAATGCCTTGAATAAATGTAAACTCGCGCGTGGCTAGATCAATTGGTCCAGGCGGGGGCGGAAAAATGACCAGCAACCCAAGGGCCAAGGGCAACCAAATCAAGCTCCGTAGGAGAACTTGCAGCACGGTAAACACCACAGCGGCCAATCGTGCATCATCATCCGTACGACATGCCATAGATCGTTGCGCTAAATACCCAGTCCCATCCGCATTCATTTGCAGCAACCACTGACAGCCATAGACAAGCATGACCATCATGGTGACATCTTTTGCGCCGGAGGGTGTAAACGCAAGAATTTGCTCACCGGTTAGAGGGTAACCCGTATTCGCAGCGAACAACTCATGAATCTTTTGAGTTAGGACCGCCAGCCCGCCCACATGATCCACCACCACCCACGCAAACCCCAAACTGGCCACCAATCCAATTCCTAACTGGACCAGATCCGTCTGCACGACACTGCGCAGTCCCCCCGTGGTGGAATACAACATCGTGACTAGCACAATCGCTCCAATGGATATCAAATTATTGGTGGAGCGAATCCAAATGGACTCTGTCTCTATTCCCCCGATTGCAAACGGCACTCCGGCCCATTGCACGCTTTGCACACAACTCTCAAAGAACACCACTGGGAGCCAGTGATCCCACAACAGAAATGGCTCCGCCAAACGTGTCGCCGCCAACAGCACCATGGCCAAGACCGTACAATTCACAATGGTGCCAAAATAGATGGCTTTCATGCCACGTAGTACGGCCGCCGCCCGGTGGCCATACCGCACTTCCGTTAATTCAGCATCGGTCAACACACCCACTCGACGCCAACTTGGGGCGAGCAAGAATCCCATGAGCAAAAACGCCAGCGCATAAATCCACAAACGCCAAAGCGCAAAAATACCTGCCGTCGCGACCAGACCGGTCACAAGCAATGGCGTATCGGCGGCGAACTGCGTCGCTGCCATGCTTAAACCCGCTTTCCAACCGGAAAGACTTTTTCCTGCTAAGAAGTACTCTTCAAGATTTTCGGAAGCTCGCGTCCGTTCCCGCAATCCTGCATAGAGCGCATACAGAACAAACACGGCCAGAATGGCCCAATCAAGAACTTCCATATTCAACTCATTTCCAGAAATCAGGAAATAACGTTGTCACCAGATACCACCCCCATAAGGGAAGGAGCAGCCCAACAGCCGCAAGAATTCCTCCCAATCCTATCGCCGTCCACCCCATGAGATCCGTTCGGGAACCTAACACGATTGGTGCTTGTGCACGAAATCCCATGCCAGCAGGCGGCCATTGCCCTGTCGCGCGAATTCTTGAGCCAATATACATCACATAGGCTCCCATCCCGACTGCAGGGAAACCCGCCATGATCGCGACCACTAACAGCATCAATCCGACTTGATAGATGGTCTCTGAACTTTGAGACGCCTCTCCCTGCGGTACCAATGAAAGATATTCCATGGTGAAATACAGCAGCGCACCCCCGAATACAGCTAGAATGACTAACAGGCTTAAGATTAATGGCTTTTGTGAGGAGTTCATACGATTCGAAATTACCCTAAGATAACACTCGCATAGCAAGTCCTTCCGCTCTCCCCAAGGGGGCGAGGGAAATCCAAGATATTTTTTGGAGATCTCGCAATACCCAACATCACTTATGCCTGATTCCGACGAATGCGTTCATGCCGCCGGCCTACCCACAGTCCTGTCGCTAACCAGAGCGCGGCAATGGGCATGGCCGTAAAGGCCATAGCGGGCAACCCCATTCCCCAGGTATGCAACAGAGAGACAATTCCCGTTCCGGTTGCATCGGCCCCTCGATGCACAACCGTATCAATCACATTTTTCGCTTGATATTTTTCTTCGCGGGGCACCACGGTAAACAATGTTTCTCGTGTGGGTTTGGTAATAGAAAATTCTCCCGCCCGCCGTACAACACCAAACCCAATCAACACTGGCAACACGGTCCACATGCCAAACACGCCAAACCCAAGAAATGACACGAGCGGCATGACGGCTAACATGATCACCACACCAAAGCGCGACAGCAACCATCCTATTGCAAAAAATTGTAGCGTGAACGCTAACACATTAATCCCAAGATCCACAGACGCAAACAGTTGTATCCGATCTTCTGAATTCGGCATCACTTCAGGAATCAAAATCGTTTGCTGCGAATAGAGAAAGGTTGAAAGAATCGAATAACACATGAGATACAGGGCAATGCCTCTCAAATAGGGAGAACGAAGAATACGTACAGCCCCAACCCATAGGCTAGGTGGTACGGCATCAGAGTCCTTCATTGAGGACAAATGTGCTTCACCCAGGTCAACCCCATGATGTGCGTGATACCATTGCAAGATTGCCAGAATGCAACCAACGGCAAATACTAAAAACGTTCCTGACACCAACAAGAGACCCTGAATCCCCACGCCTTTTACCGCCAACGCGGTAATGAATGGCCCGGTCATCGCACCAAGACTGCCTCCAGCCGAAATACACCCAAACAATCGACGAGCCGCATTCGTCGGAAACACATCGGCCATAAAACTCCAAAAGACTGATACCACAAAGAGATTAAAGACACTCAGCCATACAAAAAAAATCGGCCCAATGACTGCCAACTCAAACCCACTCTGTAAGGCCATAAAAAATCCAAAGAGATTCAGCACGAAAAACCCATAGACTGTTGGGAGTAAACGACGGATAGGGAAGCGACCGGCCACCCACCCAAACAACGGAATCACCGCAAGCATAGTGAGAAACACGGCTCCAAATAACCAAGGAAGCGAATGTGCCCCTGACAATACCCCCATTTCATCTCGCACTGGCCGCAGAATATAGTACGCCGCCAAGACACAAAAAAAATACAAAAAGGACCAGAACAGGGCTGGCAGTTCTTCACGTTCAACCGGGACAACTCGTCGGATTAGCTCATACATAGAAATCAGGCCCTATTCGGTTTTTGCCAGCATCTACATTCTGTACACACACTTGTTGTTTCTATGGAAATGCAGCTGGAGTGCCTTAGGAGATTTCGAAGACTCGAGAAATGCAGGGAGCGCCATAATCAGCAGACCCGGTGAGCACCTGAAGATTAGGAAGCATCTGGGCTGTTCCCTCATGATGCGTATGCCCGCAGAGAACGGTCACCTGACAGTTAGGTCTCGCTTGCGTGACGTCCAGTAACATTGAGCCAACAGCGTGGCAGGTAAAGTACGGCAACCAATCATCATTGCCCGGTTGACCTTCATACCAGCAGGCCTCTTTAAAGGGTGGCACATGAATCAAACAATAAACCCGTTCATAGGAGTCCATGGCATTGTTGAGCACATCTCGCAGATAAGCAGCAGATTCATCGCCCAAGGCCTGAAGCTTTCGTAGAATGGCATCCCGATCCAGCCCATGAAAATCCCGGATCAACTCTTGGTCACTCAATCTCACTGGAGTCTGATGGTAATGGCCTAACCGGCCATCCCCCCACCCATCATGCCCAACTAAGACCGTCCTTGCTGTCAATTCAATTGGTCCCAAAACAGAAAGATACTGGAGGCCTGATTGAGTGAGACACCAATTTTGAATTTCACATCGGCCTGATTCAATGGACCCATGGTAAAAATCATGATTCCCCAAGACAAAATAGATTGGCGCATTCACCGCTTGCTGCATTTCCTGCAGAAGCTCTTGCAGACAAGGAGCTTCTGCAATGTCACCCGTGATCAAAACGATATCAGGGCTCCTTTCACGAACAGCCAAATAAAATTTACCCCGCTCAGAAGGACGGAGAAAATTCAAATGAATGTCTGTTACCCATAACACGCGCATGTCCCGCACACCTTAACAAAAAACGAGGAAGATACAGTACGTTAACATTCAGGAGAGAACGTATGCCTCCCTTGGGCTTTAGTAGCCCAAAAAACTTTCCCATGGTATAACTCTTCGGATCCTGCAAAACTTTGAAAGCGCCACATAAAAGATACATTTTGAGTAGACCATGGCTGATACATCTCAACCTTCATCAACAGAAAGCGACCTTGCCACAGTCGCGGGCGGGTGTTTTTGGTGTTTAGAAGCCGTATTTGATCAGGTCAAAGGCGTGGAATCTGTGGTCTCAGGGTATATGGGTGGTGGGCGACCTCATCCAACGTATGATGCAGTCTGTACGGGGACCACGGGGCATGCTGAGGTCGTTCAAATTCAATATAAACCTGCCTTCATCTCCTTTCGTGAACTGTTAGAAATCTTTTTCGGCATCCACGATCCAACCACACTCAACCGGCAAGGCAACGATGTTGGAACTCAATATCGCTCAGCCATTTTTTTTCACTCACCTGAACAAGAGGCTACGGCCAAAACCGTCATAGAACAATTAACCAAAGACCAGCTTTTCAATGCTCCGATTGTGACCGAAGTTGTTCCAGCTTCCACATTTTATATGGCCGAAGACTATCATCAAGAATATTTTTCGCAGAATCCGTCCCAGCTGTATTGCGCGTATCTGATCGGCCCCAAAGTCGCCAAATTTCGCCAGCAATTTGCGGAGAAATTGAAAGCCTAATTTCTGTTATTTTCTTTCTTGCTACTCTCCAGAAACGACATGCAAGAGCGAATCACGTAACCCGCCCCAAAGGTCGGCTTTTAATGTGACTTGATAAACATGCAGAATAACTGGTGTTCGAGAAGGACAATACGGCATATCAATGCTCTCGACACCTACAGGCTCTGCCACCATAGACCCTGTTG
Source organism: Nitrospirales bacterium (assembly GCA_965223295.1). Classification (GTDB taxonomy): domain Bacteria; phylum Nitrospirota; class Nitrospiria; order Nitrospirales; family UBA8639; genus Nitrospira_E. Next base: position 1,603,707 of record CBDCWC010000002.1, read on the forward strand.
AAGGGATATCTATTTTCTGCACGACTAACTGCACTCGAGATTCAAGAATGCAAAAATCTCGGTAGCCCTGTTGCGCCAGAATAGTAGGGTCGACGAATTTCACACGATGCTGGTCGGTAGAAAACACCACATCTCCAACTTTGATTGGCCCTTCCGGGCCAACGGAATAAAGAAACACCGGAACCATCAGCACAGCAAAAATCGCCAACCCAATCGAAATAAGGGGCGTACGAGACGAGTCTGAAAGATTTTCATCTGATTGATGATGGTGATTCATCATTGCTACTTTAAGAAGTATAGGCCCTGATTCGTTCTATTCTTTCGTCAGAGGATAGAGATGATTCACAATCTTTAATACGTCGATAGTGCAACAAAAGGCCGCCTTGGTGAGAACAACATTCGATGAGCTGTGGGATCACTGGACATGGCGACCTATTCGAAATTGTCCTGGACGATTTGTGATACCCAGAACGGACCATCTTATTTCTTTTGAGATTCTACTTGGCTATTCCTGCTTTCCCCAAACATACAAGAGTCCTATGGCAAAGGATCCTGTGTCAGTCATACCATTAGAAAACGGCGGACTGATTTCTTATCAACAACCGGATGGTCGTTTGATTCATACACTGAATACGCCAGAAGGATTTGCCCGTAAACTCCGGCAATTGCAAATCCCACTGCCGACAACAACGGGAGTGTAGACTCATGAAGATATCAAAGGTCGTATTTCGTCAGGAAGCCTTTGGCGATCAACAGCATCGGGTCCGTTCAAAAAAGTCCGTCCAGCAAGGCCGCAGCCATTTTTGCGCGCGGAACGTACTGGCACTACGTGAGCACGGAAAAATGGCGAGAACGCCGCTAGCGGCTTTTTTCAACGGACCCACAAATACAAAAAAGCAAGAAATCCGCGTTTATCGACGAGACGATGCAAGCGAGGAAAAATCAAAGAGGTGTTGGTCAAGAAGGTGGCTGGGCACAACATTGGTGAGCGCGGCAAAGACACTATCGCCGGAACTTGGATAGCGATTCTCCCAATCCTTAAGCAGGGCTTTCACTTCTTGTCGTTTTAAGTTTTCTTGCGAGCCACAGAGGTCGCATGGGATGAGAGGAAATTTTCGTAAATCGGCATACCTGGCCAATTCTGTTTCCCGCACATAGACCAATGGGCGAATCACCACATGTTTCCCATCATCAGAACGCAATTTTGGCGGCATCGCTTTCAGAGTACCATTGAACAACATGTTCAGCACCATCGTCTCCACCATGTCATCACGATGGTGACCTAACGCGATCTTCGTAGCTCCAAGTTTTTCAGCAACACTGTAGAGAATACCGCGGCGCAACCGGGAACAGAGGGAGCAGGTCGTCTTCCCTTCTGGAATCATTTCTTTGACAACAGAATAGGTATCCTGCTCTTCAATGTGAAACGGCACACCTAGCTTTCGCAAATAATCAGGAAGAATATGCTCAGGAAATCCTGGCTGCTTCTGATCCAAATTGACGGCGATCAGTGAATACGGCACAGGTGAACGGGACTGTATAGACAACAATACATCCAGCAGACCATAGCTGTCTTTTCCGCCTGACAGACAGACCATAACGGTATCGCCAGCTTCGATCATCTGAAAATCAGCGATAGCTTGCCCGACTAACCGGCACAACCGCATATGTAATTTTTGTGTGGGTCCGGTGAAGTTGACTTTTACGAGTGATTCTTGTGCGTGTGGCAACATACGCTGTCTTAGCTTTCAAGAGACAAGGGAATTAAGAATACTCAAAATTGACCGTCAGCACTCCATGGTGAGGCACGGTAATCTCTCGTTCCATGCTACCTAACGTTTCATCCCAATCCACCACGGGTTCGGGTATGCACTTGCACCCTCGACAGTTGAGCGACATTTCCACATACACTGGCATCAATCTGAATAACCCTCGTTTCCGCCCTGGGAATCTTTCCAGAAAATCATACAGTACCCTTCACATGGGAATCATTCTCAATTGAAAATCCAACTCCCGCCGGCCATAAGAAAAGAACACTACAGGTCGCCATCTTCAAGAGGAAACTAAACATCCTTGCAGTCTATTCCTCTCCATGTAGGCGGTCAAGATTCGAATGACTTAACTCCTCATGTTTACTTACTTCTAGATCTCCTTTATCCTTTCTTAGACATGGCCGTAACCGACGACTCCCGTTCGCACCTGCCCCTCTTTTCCCGCCTACGTGAAAAATGGCTCGGGAACCTGAGATTTCGTCATACCATATACCTTTCAGCCACTATCCTCGCCATTATGGTCTTTCTGGCGGGCATTATGCTCTCCAAACAACGCGCCATGCTCTATCATGCCGCAGAAACCAAGAGTCTCGCATTTACTCAAGCGTTTACCATTGGCGGATGGGCAGCCCTGCAAAACAATCTCTTCCGGATTCAAGAGGCTCTCATGAACTATCCCTCAGATCCGGATATCCTCGGGCTTGAAGTGATTGACCATGACAATATGGTCATGGCTTCGCAAATTCCTAGTCGCATCGGACTTGTGCTAAACGATCCTCTTTGGCTGGAGATGAAGCACCAAACAAACACCATACTCCGTTATACACAAGCTGATGATGGGGACATACACCTGATCAGCGTGGCACCGTTGACAAGACCACAGGAAACGGATGCATGGATTCGCGTGACCTTTTCCCTCGCAGAAGTACAGCGTCAAGACCTACAATTGATCCTCAATATGATCTTAATGACAGTCTTGCTGATCGGAGCAGGTATACTGAGCCTCCATTGGTCGAAAAGCCATATCTCGTCAATTCTACAATCTGTGATTGCACAACTTCAAAGCGCATTGGCTAAAGGTAGCGATAGAGATCTGGCAGATTCCACTCAAAGTTTCTCTAAGACAGACACCTTTCAGCACAAAGGGGACCTGGAACATTTAGAACATACCGTCACCACAACTGTCTCCCTCTTAAAAACCCAATCCGAAGCCCTGCAACATTCGGCGTCTGTCCTTGAACAGACTGTCAAAACACGTACGAATGACCTCCTTAAGACCAAACAATCGCTAGAAAAGGAAATTCAAGAACGGCGATTCGCCTCGGAACAATTGGAAAAAATGAGCCGACAGAATCAACTCATTTTAGATTCTGCGGGAGAAGGCATCTATGGATTGGATGTCCAAGGACGAGTCACCTTTATCAACCCTGCCGGGGCACAACTCTTGGGATACAGAACTGAAGAGCTGCTTGGCAAACCCATGCATGAAACCATGCATCACACCCAGGAAGACGGGACCTTCTACCCACGAAACCTCTGTCCACTACACGGTGATTTTCTACGAGGCCAATCCCATAGCGGTGAGGATGAACTCCTTTGGCGAAAAGATGGCACATCGTTCCCGGTGGAATATATTAGCACTCCCATTCAAGAACAGGAGAAAATCGTTGGAGCTGTGGTGAGTTTCTTGGATATCACCTTACGACGGCAGGCGGAAGCCAAAATTCGAAAGAGTGAAACCTCGCTTCGTCAAGCACAGAAAATGGAAGCCATGGGAACGCTGGCCGGAGGAATTGCCCATGATTTTAATAATATTCTGACAGCGATGCTTGGGTTTGGGCAGTTAGCCCAAATGAAGGTGGCTCCCGAGAATCAGGCGCATGAGTATCTGAATCAAGTTCTGACAGCAGGCACACGAGCCAAAGAACTCATCAAACAAATTCTGACGTTTAGCCGTCAAACCGATCCCGAACACCAGCCCATAGAACTACGCGGTCTTCTTGAAGAAGTGCTCTCACTTATGCAAGCGACTCTTCCAAAGACCATTGAAGTCGACAAACGGATCTCCAACGAAGAAGGCATGGTGCTAGCCGCCCCCATCCAATTACATCAAGTCTTTATTAACCTGTTCACCAATGCTGAATATGCAATGCGAGGCAAGTCAGGACGCATGACCATCACACTGAAACGTTTGCATGTGGATAGGGACAATCAAAGCAAATTCTCTGAACTGACACCAGGCTCGTATTTTAAGGTGACACTTAGTGATACAGGAACAGGCATCCCTCCCCAAACAGTCGCGCGCATTTTCGATCCATTTTTTACGACAAAAGAAGTGGGGGAAGGCACCGGCATGGGGCTTTCGGTAGCTCATGGAATCATTGTTGCCCATGGCGGAACCATTACAGTGGAAAGTCACATAGATGTCGGCACCACATTTCACATTTTTCTTCCGGAAATCGAAGCCACCTCAACGCACTCTTCAAACGTAACGGACCCTGCCCGTTATCAAAAACAGCAAGGGCATATCCTTTTTGTGGATGATGAAGAGCCTTTATCCAATATGGGTCAACATTTTCTCGAGCACTTGGGATATTCCGTGACAGTGTGTACGAGCGGCCTTGCCGCATTGGAAATCTTCAAATCCCACCCTCACAAATTCGATGCCGTCATCACAGATCAAACCATGCCGAAAATCACCGGCGAGAAGCTGGCGACCGAATTACTTCGCATCAATCCAGACATACCGATCATCTTGTACACGGGATTTAGTTATACCATGACTCCTGAAAAGGCCGAGCAACTTGGTATCCGCCGATTACTTCACAAGCCATTACTCATTCAAGAACTCGCTTCAGCCCTTGAAGGAATCTTGGAGCAAAAGGTGTAATCCCACTTCATCAGTGGCCTCAATTCTCTCTCACTGAGCACGGATAACGTATCAGCCACCGTATTCTTATGGTCCTATTGAAAAAAGCCGCCAACGGCGTTCTCGCCCTTGTTCCGTGCTCACGGAGTGCCAGTACGCTCCGCGCGCAAAAATGGCTGCGGCCTTGCTGGACGGACTGTTTTGAACAGACCCGCGGCCTCTGACATATGACGTCGCAGAGACGAAATTTGGCTGTTGATATCATCATTATTCAACAGTCTCCTTATGGACAGCTGGTCTCCAGCAAATTGAGGTGGCCCGTTATCGAGAAACAAGCGTGTGAGACTGAAGTGGCTCTGCAACGAAGGAAGAGGAAGACGTATCTTGTTTTCTTTGAACCTGGTTATGGAGCAGGATTAAGGATGGACAATGCTCAACAATAGCAGCCAAAAATCTTGCCTTGTCTTCTGGAGAAATCATCATGTTTTGTCCTGACAGACCATACACAACATTCAATCGATCTAAAGAACATGCGGGGCTGGACCAAGGGCTTTGGGTTGGAGTGATGGAATCAATATCTTGCAAGGCTATGCGAAATGAAAATGGACCACATCGAATACAGAGTTGTTCAGATTTCACCGTATAGCCTGTGCCGTATAATACCCATAGCATTAACCCATCCATCACAAAGAGTAGGCTCCCCACGAAAATCAGCGTGAGCCAGGAAGCTCCGGTCAGGACCAGAGGCAGAATCCCACCAGCCACACTCACTGTGACTCCCAACCATATCAATCCAACAATCCACCCATCCCGCTTGGAGGGAAAATACAAGTCTTGGCCGAAATAGCTTGATGACATGAAGCACCTTTTTCCCAAATATCTCCAAGAAATCAGACGTCCACCTTAATCTTCGGCAAATTCAGGGTTGGTCTAAAGTCTTTCTCACAAACCTCTGTTTTGTCCTGAATGCACCTTGGAGCGTTCGCCTATGAGGTCAAACAGCCGACGACAGCTTTCAAGAAAGAGACAAAGTCCCTAGAGGACCAACACGACGGAGGAAAAAATTGAACGGTCAGCAAAGAAGGGAGAGTCGAACCAACACAAATAATTTGCGAGTAAACTTGTCTTGTTAATTAGACACGTTCTTACAGCCGAAGGATTTTTGTTACTTTGGATTTGAGTAATTGAATTAGTTCCGGTTGCATATATTCATAATGATCGGGGATATCCAGCACCATAAGTCTTTTCTCTTTCAACAATGCTCGAAATTTTTGAGATATTTTTTTCTTATGTATCTTTTCCATGACCAAAATGATGTCAGCCCATTCAACAAGATCGCCACTGATTGGCGTTGCAGCATCGGTATTCGTTCCAACCCCAATAGCCTCAATGGCTCGGTGGTCGGAAAAGACTGCTTCTGCCGTGGGACTGCGAAACCGATTTTCAGAACATACAAACAATAGCTTCTTCATGCAGTTGTCAAAAACTTTCCGGGTTAGTAGGTGGACATGCGCTGGAGGATAACTTCTTTTTTCTTTTCTAAAAATGTCGTGAGTTCGTTTGGTTTATGTCGAAGCGGGCTAGGAATGATGGCTGCCAAGCTAGCACTTTCTGTCCTTGTCAGTTGTGCAGCGGACTTATGAAAAAAGCGTTGAGCTGCAGCTTCAATTCCAAATATTCCTTGTCCCCATTCAATAATGTTGAGATATAGCTCGAGAATTCGTTTTTTGTTTAACGTGGCCTCCAACATCCACGCAACGATCAGTTCTCGCAACTTGCGAATCGGATCGCGTGCAGTAGAAAGATAGAGATTCTTTGCCAATTGTTGCGTAATCGTTGAGCCTCCTCTCACAATCCTTCCCTGTTCCCAGTTCGCCGCAAAAGACTCCCTGACTTCATGCCAATCGATACCGGCATGCTCGTAAAACCTCGCATCTTCTGCAATCAAGACCGCACGTTGCAAATGTCTGGAAATGTTGGACAACGGAATCCATTGATACTCTATCGTCAATTTCTGGCCATTGTTCCGAGCCTCTTCTATCCGTTGCCGCATCAAGGCTGTCTCTTTTGGATTTTCCCTATCAAGACTGAAAAGAGAAAGAAAAGGAAGCGTGCCAATTTCGAATAGAAGAAACAGAACAAAAATACTCAAGAACAATTTATAGGGGATGGCCCGAATCCATTGAAATCGATGACGACGAGATTTCGCGCGGTGACCAAGATTCCAAAGGTGTCGATTCGATCGTATCCGCTTATTTTGTCGATGAGGTTTGCTCATTCAATTTCACATGAGACAACGCGCCCCATTTTTCCCAGACGTTGTCATCCTATTGAATAGGTAAAACGTTAGCATACAAAAGACCAGCCCTTCTTGAACATTCACTTCGGATGTGACAGCCCAAGAATCGTAAGACGACACTCATTCCCTCGACAAACACAGGCTTGATGTTATTTATCATTTTGGGTACAAAAGGATCTCTCTCCTTCAACCAAGAGTGCTTCCTTTTTCAAGCACTCAATCCCCGCCAGTTTTTTGGCAGCGAGGACGAGGGATAAGCATGCAACAGCACTTCTCATGGAGTATCTCTCAAGGCCCATATCTCCGGCTCATGAGCGCCATAGCCGCTTTTACATGTATCATGAGCCTTTGTCTTGGGACGTCAAACTCCACGGCTTCATCGGATATACCGTCACCCGCAATCAATGAATTGACTTCCGGCATTCTTTCAGAAGACCTCCGTCAAGAACTTCAGTACCTTCAAGAAGAGGAAGTCATTACCGGAACATGGACATTACATCCTCTGAAAAACTCCCCGGTTCAAGTCAATATCATCACTGACCGAATGATGGAACAAGCTGGAGCTACTCACATTCGGCAGACCCTGCAAGATGTTCCTGCCATTCAAATTCGACCGTTCGCCTCAGGCTTCGATTCTTTCCAACTCCAAGGGATTCCAGATTCCCAAACCTTATTTATGGTGAATGGACAAGAATTAATTGGGAGCGTCGGAGGGCAACTCTTTACGCGAGGCTTGCTCGCCACTCCAGCATGGGAATCAATAGAAATTGTGAAAGGCGGCACGTCAGTCCAGTACGGCAGTAATGCAATTTCCGGCGTGATCAATCTCCGCACCAAGTCTGGCGTCGAAAACCTAGGAGGAACGGTTTTTGGTCAGTATGGGCGACATCAATCTCTCACAGTCTTTGGGGCTCCTGAATTTTCGGTGGGAAAGCTCAGCGGGTACTTTTCATTCGGCGCAACCAGATCAGACGGGTTCGATCTGACATCCAATCCCCGCACCGATGGGTCTCCTGAATTTTTAACCGCTTTGGCTAGCGGACAAGTCGAGTATCGGCTCACCGACCATGTCAAACTGTCTGCGTTTTTGTTGTATACCAACGATACCCGCACAAGCCAACAAAACCCGACGTTGGCAATCCCCAGCAATCGAGAAAGTGAAACCGCAAACCGTCGTTTGCAAGCCGTGGTACGCATGGATTGGAACCTAGATACGGCATCAACGCTGACCCTCTGGGGACACTATCAAAACTTTTTTGATGGCGCGGAGGGTATACGACGAGATACGAATGCCATCATCAGGACCACCAGTCGCACCGAAGAACTCTGGGAGCCCCAATTTCAATATACCCGCTCCATCGGCTCCAGTCATTTGTTCACCCTCGGTGGAGAATATGATTTCCGCCGTGCCCGAGGAGATGCACAGCGGGGAGGCAACGCCTCCGTTGAAGAAGGAGCACTGTGGATTCAAGATGAAATAACCCTGACTCCATGGCTTCATATGCTGTTAGGAGGACGCTATACCTCCAATACTGATTCTGGAGGATTTTTTAGTCCACAAGCCAGCGTACTCGTGACTCCAGGGCAATGGCGTGGTCGCTTTAGTTATAGTCGCGGTTTTCGTAGCCCTGACTTGGCCGAAACTGATTTCCTCTTTGTTGAAACAGGAGGCTTCGGCGTCGTGGGCAATTCCAACTTGCGTCCCACGAAATCACACAGCTTTTTATTGAATCTTGAACGTGAATTTACAAGAGGCCAAATAGGCCTGACCCTTTTTCGTCACAAAGTCACGAACATCATAGACATTGTTAGCAATCAATGTTCGGCAGAGGAGATCGCAGCCCTAGGAATACCCTCCTTCCTCTGCTTCAAAGCCAGTAATGAGCAGGATATACGAAGTCAGGGCCTGGAAATTAATAGCACCGTCACACCCTGGTCATGGCTTTCAATGACGGCCGGCTATATGTATGTTGACGCGGTGGATCTTGATTCAGGCGCACAATTATTTGCCGTCTCACCCCATTCTTTCAAAACACGGGTTCGTTTCCACTGGCAACAATGGGACGCAACTATTCGCCTGAGGTACTTTTCCTCGTTTGGCCGATTCGACGCCAATGGAAATGGACGGGTCAATCAGAACGAGAAAGCACCTTCTAATACGCAGCTTGATCTCCGTCTTGCTCGCATGTTGAACCATCAATTCGAAATTTATGGTGGAGCAGAAAATCTGACCGGCGCCCGCATTAATGTCCGAAGTGTTGTGGTCCCTCCTGAAAGCGACCCCTTTTGGTTTTTTGGGATGCGCGCCCATTTCTAGCAAGCCTCCTTTTCCGTCTGATTCTGGGCTGCTTTCCGTATAATGTAGACCGAGACCTTCGTGAAATGTTATCGACCGTTTAGTTATAATATCCCATGGCTAACACAACTCGAGACTTTTACCGCATTTTAGGTGTCTCTAAGACGACTGATCAAAAAGAACTCAAGAAAGCCTATCGACGGCTGGCAAGAAAGTACCATCCGGATTTACATCCCGGAGACAAAAAGGCCGCGATGGAAAAGAAATTTCAAGAACTCAACGAAGCTTATGAAGTCTTGGGCGATGAGGAGACGCGAAAGAAATACGATCAGTACGGGCCAAATTGGAAAGAAGCCGAAGCCTATGAACGAGCCCGACAACAAGCAGGCAGCGCCTATCCTGGCGCACAACCTCACTCGGGGTTTTCTCAAGGCGGAGCTGATTTTGGTGATATTTTTGAAAACATGTTCGGGGGTGGAACACACCGACAAGGCTCTTCGTTCCGAGGCTTTGCCATGGCCGGAGCGGACCTGGAAACTGATCTGCCCATTTCCCTGAGAGAAGCCTATACCGGAACCAGTCGCACAGTGTCTTTACCTGATTCCACAGGAGGATCTCGACAAATTGAGGTTCGGATTCCTGGTGGGGTGCGAGACGGCGAACGTCTCCGTGTGAAAGGCAAGGGCGCGCCGGGCCGGGGTGGTGGACCATCCGGGAATCTCTTTTTCCGTGTACATATTGCCCCTCATCCAGTGTTTCAACGAAAAGATGCCGACATTGTCGTGTCTCTCCCTCTCTGGCCATGGGAAGCCATGTTGGGAACAGAAGTGCAGGTGCCCACATTGTCCGGACCAGTACGCTTGAAAATTCCTCCAGGCAGTCAACCACAACAACGTATGCGATTAAAAGGAAAAGGGCTTCCGAAACGAAAAAACGGACATGGTGACCAATTTGTCGTGTTGAATATCGTTATACCACAAACGATTTCTCCTGAAGAACAACAACTCTATGAGCAATTAGCCAAGCATAATCATCCGGACCCCCGTTCATCCTTGCTTCATGAGGCCACCCATGACTGACAAATCTCAACCAATCTTGGAAGAAGTCACGGCGGAAATTGTCACCCACGGTTTGTTGCGCCGGGAAGAAGTCTGCGCTCGACTAGGTATAGGAGATGATTTATTAGAAGTGTGTTTACGATGGGAAATTGTTCGTGTACCTGAGCCAAACGCTCAAGGTACCATTCTGTTTTCTCTTGATGCGTTTGATCGACTGCAACGCGGTCTTCGCTTGCACCATGACCTGGGGATTAACTGGCAAGGCGTCAGTGTGGCATTGGAGTTACTGGAACGCATTGAAGAACTGGAACAACAAGTTCATCATCTCTCAACTCAACATGCCAAGCCTCTCGATATTTAACAACAACCCGCAACAGAACATTATGGGTCTGTTGAAAAAACCGCCAGCGGCATTCTCGTCATTGTTTCGTGTTCACGTACTGCCAGTACGCTCCGCGCGCAAGAATGGCTGCGGCATTGCTGGACGGACTTTTTTGAACAGCCCCGAGCCTCTGACATGTGACGTCGCAGAGACGAAATGTGGCCGTTGATATCATCATTATTCAACAGGCCCATTATCGCTGACGAGGCAATAACCGTTATAATTTTATATCAGGGGCCTCAAGACACTTACAAAGATAGTAGAGAGCAAACGACAGGAAAAATCTATTGGAACCGAAAAAGAGCGATCCGGGAAGAAATTTTAGGGGCCAGCTCTTAATTGATGCCCCGTCAAACCATGATAGGCCTCATCAATCGTACTGACTGGAGACACATGCATCAGAAAAGGTGTACGCCAATCACCATCTTGCTCATCATAGGCACTAGGGACAAAGACTCGTTGGAAATTGTGGTGATAAGCCGCTAAAAGCTTGAGTTGAATGCCACTGACCGGCCCAATAACTCCATGGTCCGTTACCGTTCCAGTTAAGGTTCGCCCTTCAAGCACCTGATCGCCTTTGAGCATCGCCACGACACTCAACCCGACCATGGCCGACAAGCTTTCTCCATACATCGTCATCCCCGGATAAGGGAACCCTAATAAAATGGTCAATGATTTCCCGGAAAGATTTGCCCCACGTAACGAGCTGACAATGGCTTGATGAACGGATTTTCTGGCTAGTAGAGAAAAATTTCCAGGTTCCGTATGAAATTGAATTTGCAGCCCGTTCTGATCTTGCCGTTTGTATATATCAATTATAATGTTCGAGACTCGACCCACTGGTTCGCGCTGTTTATTGAGAGAGACGCCTAAAATTGGAATGGTCAAATGAGGGATTTGCCGTGTTGATGGCTTCGCCCACAGACCTCCACTCAGACCGCATATCAAGACGAAAATGACACCACTCACAAGACACCAATAACGACCCTTCACACATCCTCCTATCTCAGGCTGTTCCACACTCATCCATTCGTCTATCTTTCATCATACCCCATTTTGTCTCAAATGTCGTAGGCATCCACAACGCCAATAAATAATATATGCCTCATCTTGCTACCGCACAGCAGAGCCCGGTAAGCCTCTCAAACACCTATTTCTCACCAAGCATCTCTCACCAAATAAAGGGCACTTATAAAAACCGGTGAGGTTGTGAGGGCAAGGAAGCCACGCGTGGAAAAACGCCGTGGACAGGCGAATACATGAGGGCGCACGGTGCGAAGAGCACCACGTTTGCCCATGCCGAAGTCGTGAGTACGCCACTGACGCCACCATCAGGGAAAAGGATAGTTTTTAAAAGTGCCCTAAAGATCATTGGCGACCAACTATTGGTTCTGTCCAGACGTGGCAGAACAACATGAGACTCAAAAAATTAAGGAGGGTCCCTCAGAAAGTTTTCTCAAAAAACCCCCTTAATTTTCGTCTACTCGACACCCTCCCCATCAGACTCTCGAATAGCCTAAGTTCATACTCTTCATACCTTTTTTTCTGCCTCGTCTTATCCAAGTCACCTCAAACCCATGCCTTTTTCTTGCCCAGAATAAACGCTATCTTTTGTTTTTTCCATGTGCTAGGCTTTATCCTTCAAAGCTAGGGGCTTGGCTTTGAGCGAGCCGATCACTGAAGCCCGTAACCGGTGTTGTTTTGCCCGAGAGTTTCCTGGAAAGTGCCTGACCTCAGTCGCCTCAATCTCGCGTCCGCGGCCGCTCCCTTCCCATTGGTTGATGAATCTCGAGCCAAAAGCAATATCATTTTTTCAAAAGGAGGAACCCCATGGGTTCAAAATTGTACGTAGGGGGATTGCCGTATTCCGCAACTCAGGACGAGTTAACGGAGTTGTTTGCGGCGCATGGGACCGTTCAATCAGCCAACATTATTAGCGACAAATTTACCGGACAATCTCGCGGATTTGGTTTCGTGGAAATGTCTTCGCAAGAAGAAGCCACAGCGGCCATAGAAGCGTTAAACTCCACAGAATTTGGTGGTCGAACATTAACAGTCAACGAAGCTCGCCCCCAAGCCCCACGAACCGGCGGCGGAGGACGCGGCGGATTTGGCGGCGGTGGAGGAGGGTTTGGCGACAAACGCCGCAGCCGCTTCTAACGAACCTTGCAATATCGCTTACCACAAAGAGGAGAGGTCATAAAGACCTCTCCTCTTTGTTTTTAATATGCTCATTGCCTTTTCAGATTATTGAGGTTGCTCTAAGCCTGTAGAACGAGCAAGTGTGTTGGTACCTGCGACTTCCTCCTCAGAGTCTAAGGGAGCCATCCCCTTAAAAACAGCATCACTTAATTTCCGCTTTTTGACAAATTCGTTAGCAGCTCGACCCGTCGCAAAAAATTGCACATGTCGAGACCTACTCGTATCAGGTGTAGCAAAGCTGTTATCGTTGTCCAAGGAAGCAAAGAAAGAAGGCACTTTCACTTCATACCAAGGGTTAAATGGTATTGGTTTCTTATTTATATCGAGTTTAGGCGTACCATCCTCGTTCGCCAAAACCCGTTCCTCATTTTCGTTTAACACCACTTTCGTGTGCTTCCCATCTTCATCTACTTTAGGTTCCCCTTCTTCATCGGCTAAAACAAAATGACCACTATCGTTAAAAACTACCCTAGGTTGTCGTGGATTTTGATCCTGACATCCTTCCTTCGTCATTACCGGTGGAATAGCTGACTCTTTTCGATTGTACCCAAGCTTCAAGTTCGTTGGGTACGGACCACCTGTACCATCCCATCCCACCTTAATTCCCACTGTCGTATCCGTTGCGAAATAAAAGGCCCTTGTATTTTCGTCACCTTCTCCGAATAGCCAATGCCAAAACTTTTTCAGGGGAGGACGCGAGTCGGGTTTCTTGTCTAGACAAATCTCAGAATAAAGGCTGTCATCGTCTTCTGTTGAGGTCTCATCATTCTGAACAGGATCACTTCCTGAACCAACTGAACCTGTCGTAATGGCCTTACTCGATAGACTCTCATCATCTGTTGTCGACTTTTCGCTTGACTCATTTTTTTTAGCTAGAAATACTGCCGCATCACCCCCTGCAAATAATGAGTTTAGGCCAGGGCTAAACAATCCTCCTGTTCGACCGAATGAAGCAATCAGCGGGGGCGTTTTCTCTTTTCCTACATTGTCTCTAAAAGCTGGCGCAATAGCCAACTCTCTTCTAGCGACGGTTATTTCTGCTGTTGGAGGTTTGTTTTCGACATCAAGACCCACATTGGTTTTTGTAACAAAAAGAATTCGGTCATATCCAAAGCAACCGCTTAACAATGTCGAGCATAGAAGCATTGTCATACTCAATTTCAAGAAAGTAGTCATGGATGATCCTCCTTGTATTCAAGTGAATCTTTCAGTGCTGTATCGACAGAAGTTTTTGCCGGATAGGATCCTATCTTAAATTCAAAAAAGTCATTGCTTGGTGGTCGATCAATAGTTAGCGCAGTACTATCATCATAAATAAGAATATGTTCACGTTGTGCCCACCCAATACTTATGCCCAATTCGCCATTATCTAAACCTAAAGCAAGCCCAGGTAAGGTTGTCCTCTGAATCAGTGCTTGCTTTTCATTTGAAGTAGGTGCCACCTTCATCGCAAGGTGACCAATACCCCAGATATGTTCAGCACCCGACTCACGGTCACGGTAATAAACTGCACACCCGCAGACATGCAAACTTACAATCAGTAGAATAAAAATTCTTAATGTCAGGCTGAACAGGAATGAGAGAACCATATGGTACCGATCCGAAGTAGAGCCTTTGCTAAAAATAAAGCCTGCAAAAGTGAGACCCGGACATTGAATATCAGAAAGAGTGCTTAAAAAAGGAATTCCCCCCAGCAATAAACCCATAAGGTTATCGTGAATATCTCTTCTTAATCCAAATGATCACTGAAAATTTGTATCTAAAAAGATAAGTCCTGTATCTATTTGGATAATTTTTCGTGATTTTTAATGGAACGTATTCTGAACAGACCAATTGCTTGGCCTAATTTGAAAAAATAGGGGAGGTTTTAGTCTTAGAAAGGAATTAGGAGCAGAGCATTAGGACAGCGACTAATTTTGGGAAGAGACTGCTAAACGAACCTTCTATAAAAGCCATAGAGGCATTCAACTCCTCAGAATTTGGTTGACGTACCTTGACAATCAACGAGACCCACCCCTAAGCCCCACGCACCGGGGGCGGAAGGTTCGGACACAACGGTGGTAGCAGCTTCTGATACACATTCCATTCACAGAAAAGAGGAGAAGCCTTTTTGACCTCTCCTCTTGTGTTGTGTCAATTCTATTTTTGATGCCTATGGGCTTAGGGCAATTCTTTCAACAATGAAAAAATGTTCTTATAGAGCGTCTTCTGGGCTCCGATTAGACTGGGATCCGTGAAACACCCGAATCCAATATCCAGATGATCGAAGCTTCTGCCAGTGCTCTCTTTCACTTTTTCATAATACCACTTTCCTGGCTCAATTGGATTTCTTGTAAATATTCCCTCCCCTCCGACCGGGTGCTCTTTTCCCGTAAAGGGATAGCGTTGCGAGATGGAACTCACTGCTCCATCATTTTCTCGCCACTTCTCAATCACAAGATCGCCAGATCCCCAACTAGGAATTGGTGGATGATCAAAGTCCACGACAACTCCTTGATAAGCAGCCGTGGCTGCCAAGGAAGGATTCATTAACGGATCTGGATAATGATTAGAGGTCAGCCAACCTTTCGTGGTTTGTTCCGTGATAAAAGAGAGGTAGTAGGTCTGAGGGTCAGTTTGAAATCGTTGATTGGCTTCGTATCCCCCTTGAAGGGTGAGATCAAATGCTAAGTTATCCTTTCCTTTCGCATAGTTGCTGCGATCTATCTCAGCGACAATATTTTTGAAATTCCCGCCTTTCCCTTTTCCAATCCATTGATCCAGGTCAAAATCAAAAATATTCTCAATGGACCCTCCACCGGCCATCGCAAAAAACTGAATGGCTTTCCCCAGAACAGGACCCAAAGAACCGACTAACAAGCCAGATTGTTTATCACAGCCCAACATATAGGGGAGCGTCGACCCATTCAAGACCGCAGACAAACACACCACCGCTTCGATCCATTGGGCGTTGGAACCCCATCCCCAGAAATCATCAGCCAACAACTGCTGCAATCGCAACGCGGTATGGCCTCCAGCACTATGTCCAATAATGATGACTGGGTTATCTTCTGACCAATCTGGAATCAACCCTTTCCCTGTATAATCATCAGAAAATCGGCTATGTTTTTCGGCTTCACCATGCGAGGCACCATAGTCAATATGCGTACCTTTGATTTGGGCACCCACTTCACAAGCGCGATCATGAAAGGAACTGACCGGTCCGCAACTCGCCTCATGTACCGTAAAACCTTGGTGATCGACCTCGCCAGCATACCCCCAGTACGGCAAACCGCCTAACTCCTTTTTGCCCCAACCAAATAAACCGTGGATTAAGACAGTATGCTGTGATTTCATAACTTGCTTCCTAGATCAGACCTATCCTGCTTCATCTTCACGACAATCTATTTTCCAACAGCACACGGGCTCCCATCCCGATTCTTACTGTTTTCAACAAATTCAACTAAATAACGGCACACTAGACGAGCTCACCCTTCACTCACTCCCAAAACTCACTAAACAATTACTTTGGCAACTTTTTCAGCAATGGCAATCACGCGAGCACCTCGATGTATAATGACAGATACATTTTTCAGTTTCTTCTTTTCACCTTTCAGTTCTTTCGTGATATCTGCAAGGGCTTTTCTCGCGTCAGTAATTTCAGTATTAGTCTGCCCCGCGCGTATGTCATCAATCTTTCTCCACCATTTGGTCATAGCCTTAATTTGACTATTGATTGCCGCGCGATCGATCGAATCAGTAATTTTTTCTCGAATCGCGCCTAAATCTAAGATAATTGTCGCAAGTTCGTCTAAAAATTCCTCAGGGGTAGTCACCATTGTTTTCTCCTTTGCTGCTAAACGCTTCGCGGGAAGCACCTGTTTTCATTTAATGAGTAATCTGATTCAAGGTTGATAAAAGATTTCGCGCATCACCGACAAACTTAGCGATCGTATCGGAGTTGCCTCTCAAATCTGACTGTCGAATCGCCTCATGAGCCTTGACACAACTTTCTACGGTTGATTCAAACTTCTTAATAAATAAGCGTGACGGCTCCACCGTAAGGATATCCCGCAATTCGTTTTTCACCAATTGACTAGCAAGTAAATCAAAGGTGGCTTTTTCAGCTGGAGTCACGTCTGGATCCTTATAGTTGGCTCGAAAACCATTGAACCATGTTTCACGTGTCGCTTGCGCATTGAGTCTTGTAATTTTGCTCCGAGTCTGCATACCCTTAATATCTTTTCGAATGACATCGGTGATAACTTTGATCTGCGGGTGCGCCAATTGGACTTTCTCATAAATGACATCCCTTACCTTCAGATCTACAAACACCTTCGCCAGAGAAGAAATCGCAGTGGCCAGAACTTGGTCTTTCTGATTCACCGAACCGTCTAACGTCTTTGAAAGATCTCCGAGATTGCCACTCAGCTCCTTTGAGGCTTTCCCAATATTTTTGTCGTCATTAAATGTGGCAATTTCATGGAGTCCCCTAGCATATTCGGCTAACGATGAAATCGCCGCGCGATTACGGCGAGCTTCAGCCATGAGGTTTTCACCTTTCACCGCACAATCCCAAGGAGTTCCAGCGCAATCAGAGCTGTCTTCGGGAGCTCCCAAATCCACCGTCATCGCAGCTAGTTGACGATCGGTTTCTAGTTCCATTTCGTAAAATTTTCCAGAAGCTTCCGACAGAGCTTCTGCGCCATCCGCAAATTTACCAACCGCTTCTAGATTCACACATCCATTGAGCATGCCAACCAGAAAGAAAAATCCTAGTAACAGACTATTCCGACGTCTGATTTCTGCCATGTTTGTTCCTCCTATTATGATTGTTAAATCTTCAAAAGAACGGGGCTATAGCAGCATTTACAGTGTTGTAAAACGATCTATCATTGATATTCCTCGTGTCTACACGACTTCGATTGAGCAACCAACTATAAAACCTTCATGTCTAAAGATGGGTCTGTTGAAAAAAGCCGCCAGCGGCGTCCTCACCCTTTTTCCTTGCTCAGGTCATACCAGTACGCACCGCGCACAAAAATGGCCGCGGCCTTGCTGAACGGACTTTTTTGAACAGACCCGAGGTCTCTGACATGTAACGTCGCAGAGACGAAATGTGGCCATTGACATCATCATTATTCAACAGCCCCAAAGATGATTTCTTGCATTTCTCTATATGAAATACTCAATAAGAACCACATCCACGTTTGAAAGAGCGCTGAACAATACCATTGCTGACACATCTAACAAAACACGCTTCCCTCATGCCAATCAAAATTTATGGGTGTTTTTCTCTAAACGCTTTGCTTTTTTTCGAGCAATGATTTCTACGTCGATTCCAGTTGGGCGAACAGCGACTTTCGTAAAATTATCGTCAGAAATCACTTTGCTGGGGTTGGCTAACCGAAATAGGCCAGCCTCTCCACCATCGATAAACCCTTTTGTTTGAAAATGCCGTGCGGATGGATGCGGGTACGGCCAAAAAAATGCAGAAGACACGACGGAAATAATTTTCAAATTTGATTCCGATACGAGCTCTACCGACAGTGAAGCATGAACATCTCCAGAGAAAAAGACTACCTTTTGAACTTTATTCTCCTCAATATGAGTAAGAATTTCCTTTCTTTGGTGTTGAAATCCTGCCCATTTATCACATGATTCTTCAGAACCTGAATCTGGGGCAAATGGAACAGACGTGACAATTATCTTGACCTGCCCCGACCCATCATTCAGCCACCGTTTAAGTGCCCGCATCTGGTCAATACTCAACATTTCGGACTTCCCGTCTGGATCCAACAGCCGCTCGGTTCTGGAATCAGTCACAAAAATATCACAACATCCATCTGAGTATTTGTACCAAAGTTTGTTGGGTGTCCCATGCAATCTTCCTTGCTTGATAGGAATGAGCGGGCTATGGCTGAGTTGATAGGTTTGGTAAGCATGAATGGCATTGGGAAACAGAGTTTTCCAATCCTTGCCGCTAGATTTGGCTGGCCAATTATCTTCAATCTCGTGATCATCAAGCGTCATATAAGTGGGAACTTGACTCATCAATGTTCGAATATGTTTCTGAGAAAAGGCATCTCGATAGCGTTGGTAAAACTGACTTACAGATTTGTCTGGATTGAACACATTGAGATCATCCGCATAAATTTGGTCGCCCATCATGATCAACTGGTGAACTTCGATGCCTTCATCCTGAATGAGATCCTTCACAATTGATTCGAACATTTTATCTCCACGATCATCAAAGAAATCACCAAGGAATGTTTTCAGAAGATATCGACAGGACCCTATAACAAGAGTCCGAGATTTTTTCTTATTGGCCGATGCAGTCAGAAACTCCCCACCACTTACTCCTTCCCAGTCAATATCCTCAAAAATTTCATCCATTAACTCGGAATCCGAAAAGTAGTACCCCATTTGATATTCATAACGCTCCTCGGGTCTTAACCTGTCTAATATGGCGATCCCTGTTAAATCAAAATTGGGATTCATCTTAAAGGTGAGGGGCTTGCTCCAGTTTTCGGTTTCCTTTTTACGAAAGCGAAGAGCACCAAAACATCGTCGTGGTTGGCCTTCAATGATATGAGCCATACCACGTCCCCAAATACGTGCCCGAGTCGGGGTCGTTTCTCCGACAATCGGACCAACTGTTAACGGATGAAGTTTCATAAATCCTCCATAAATCTGAAAATATCACCAAAGATCATATAGATAAGAACGAAAACAAAATATCTTTGACCGGATATCAGATCGTCGTACCTTACTTTTCATTGTTAACTACTAGTCGCAGGGGGGTTAGATACTAGATCTTCGATCAACTCTCAACCATGTTTCCTCTGACTCTCCAAAGAAGCACCTACCTTATATCTGCAAAGACGAGACCTAGGCAGTGGAAAGCAATCAGATTTTTCTACGGAGAAATTTCCTGGAAAAATGAAGAAATTATCGTAAATGCTTCTCTATTATCCAGTCAGCTTCTTCAAGTTTGTATCTAAAATGATAAAATATGTATCTATTCAGATAAATTTCTGGAATAGAAAAGGGAACGTAGTTAAGCAACAGCTGAGAGGTTCAATTAATGAAAACATTGAATTCCGAGAGGATAGCGGGAATTAGGAACGCACCATAAAGGCAGCGGCAAGAAGAATGGCTAGACCGATCAACATAGTAAGCCGACTGATGAGGGGAGAGAGTCGCAGAAAAATTTTTTCAAGAGGAGTCAATGCCGACACGGGTTTATGTTTGATGACTCGGACTTTTGGGCCAATGAATCGATCATGAGCCAGAGAGGCAATGACAAGAAAGAGAACAAGAGTTAATTTGATGAACACTGGAAGTGGCCAATCTCCAAAGGATGTGGAGAAATCCACTTGATTGGGAAGAAGAATTCCTCCCGTTACGACGAGTAAAAGCAGGGCGACCCACACGAGCATCCGAAACCGACGCGCCAGGTTGATAAACTCGCGCTGGGCAATAGCGGGGTCGGGGGCCTTCTTAAGACGAGGGACCGCGACAAGGGAGAGAAAGAGCATACCGCCAACCCAGAAGGTCGCCGCAACCAGATGAATCCAGACTAAAATAATCTCAAATAACGTCACCTCCAAGATTGTAACGAGATCAATAGTAGGTTAACTACTCAATATCTCCAAAAAGTTTTTGTCCCCTTAGGTCTCCTTTCACATCTCTTGCTTTCCTACCTCACGCGAACTTCCCTCTGCAACGGAAATGAACTAATCGGGCATATGACATGTAACCGACACAAACGAAGGGTATTCAGACTGCCAATACAGAGTAAGAGTGTTGAATAACACAAAGCATCAGAGGCAAATTTCCTCATGATCATGTCAAATACCAAAAACTTCGGGGCGGCTCAAAAAAGTTCATCCAGCAAGGCCGCAGCCATTTTTGCGCGCAGAGCGTACTGGCCCTGTGAGCATAGAAAAAGGTCCACCTGCCTGCGCGAAGCCGCTCCGGCGAAGGCAGGTACCGCCGCTGGTGGGTTTTTTCAACAGCCACAAGGTTAGAAGGCAATGCCTAAATAGGCACCTGTTGTCCCAAAATTATTTGTGGTGTCGGTTTGCCCAGTGGCCAAATGAAACCGTCCATCAACACCCAAATGAAGGGCTTTCCATACTCGAACTTGAGCTCCCACCGCAAACTGCACCCCAATATCTAATACCGTTGTATCGTTGGACGGAGGACTAATAACATGAAAATCTAACCCGACAGGGATGATCCAAGGCCGGAAACGGCTGCCTTCCATGAACATAATTTTCGGAGCCACATCCACCGTTAACATCGTGATCTGTACCCGTTCTTTTCTAGCTTTGCAAGTGGTCACACCAGCAAGCGCACAAGTACTGGGGACGGCTTGCTGTACCTTTTTTGAGTTAAATCGTTTAAATTCTACTCCGATTTCCCCTAAAACCCAGGTTCCAGGCAACAAATCCCAGACATTTCGTGAGAGTAGGAGATCGACGCCAGCCCCAACATAATAGCCAGTATCACCATCGTTGCTCCCATCGAAACCAAAGGCATCCGTTTCCACCTCATTCGATCGATCACTCGTCGCCCAAGCCCCACCACCGCGAAAGAAAACCATGTTCCCGGTTTCTTGCTCAGCTCCTGGTGAGGAAGAGAGCGTTTTTTGTTCTAATCGCTCCAACCGTTCTTCAACAGTCGCAGCTTGCGCCATACTCGCAACCCCCAACATCGCACATACTATCAAACCACATACACTACTCCGCACTATGGACCGACCTCTTCTCATCATCACGCCACCTCCTTTATGACATAGTTGTAACATTTCCCTTGAACAGTCATATCTCACACTCGACTCAAACCCCTTACATTCAATATCTAGAAAGCCACAAATTTATTTTCATGCGATTCATCCTAGACAAAACCCTCCGCCTCGTCATTGTGGAATAACAAGGGGGATAACGATTGTGGTCAAGTTTTTCGATAGGGCGAAAGGCCTAGAAACCGCATGTAGACTTCGCACAGCCAGGAATGCGTTCGGGCTGGAAATACAGAAGAAAAGCTGTCTTTTGAAAAGGGGAAAAATCGAGAGAGCAGAGAAAAATTAGTTACCTTGAAGACGAGACACTTGCTATGTTGGTGAGACGATCAACATTGAGTAGAGTGAGATTACGGCCTTCCACTGCAACCAATTCCGCTCCCTGAAAATCTCGGAGAAGACGCACAACAGTTTCAACGGTCACTGCCGCCATTTGAGCCAAATCTTCCCGTTTAAGTTGAAGGGTGATCCGGCTCCCCTTCTCTACAGGTTCCCCAAACCGCTCGCTCAGATCTACTAGCAAGCGCGCGAGCCGTTCTCGAGCTGGCGTAAAGGCAAATTGGTCAGCCGTATTTACGACATCGGTCATTTCTTTGCTGAGTACTTGTATCAATTTCACAGCCGCCTCCCCGTGGTCTTTCAAAAAATTAAGAAAGCTGCCTTGGTCTACAAGAGAAATTTGTGACGGCTCCAGCACCTCACAGGTCACCTGATGAACCGGTTGCTCTTGAAAGGCCTGCTTTTCTAAGAGTTGGCCTCCGCTTAAAATACCCACTAACCGTTGCTGCCCCTTGCGATTCAACCGCGTGAGTTTTACACGTCCCTGACAGAGGATATACAAACCCAAAGCCACATGGCCTTCATAAAACACATGTTGGCCAGGTTGATAGATGACCTGCCGTTTGACCAGACTGAAAGCATCTCCATCTTGAGGGAGAATTTCACAAATTTCCGAGCATTCTCGATTCGGACAAAGCTCACAATCTGGAATGGCGGGAGATGGAATGGTTTTCATCACCACATCACTTTCTTCTTTAGCCTGACAATTATACCTCATTACCCATTCACGAACCAAATGTTCTATTCTGGAAGCGTTCAATAATGAAGAGTTCAAAGGCCGTATTTCGCTAGGAAGCCCTTGTCGATCAGCAGCGTCGGGTCAGCCTGCTCGCCAGTACGAAGCCGCTCCAGCGAAGGCAGAGAACGCCGCTGACGGCTTTTTTCAACGGACCCATTCTTTATGACTCACAACCTCTCACACTCTCATTGACCCTCGTCCCTTCTATGTAAATAGGGTTTCCGCATGTGCCATAAAATGGTTTCCATTCAGTTACGTGAAGCTTTATACTCTCCTAACTCCCTCCTTTCACAATTCGTCTTATCGTTCATGGCAGATTCTACTCAACCACTTTCTGAATTACAGACGACATCAGCTTACAAACGAGCAGATTCTGATTCAGCGTTTCTGCAGCGTGATGAATTGCGTGCAGCTCGCTTACAACTGGAATGGTTAAAAGCAGAACTTCTCCAACAGGATGAAGGTATCCAATCTACCATTGTCGTCTTCGGGAGTGCCCGTCTGTTAGATATGGAAGCTGCACAAGCAAAGGTGGCTGAAGCGGAGCAGGCACTGGCCCAAGCTCCCAATGATCCTGAAAAGCAACAAGCCATCAAGATTGCTCACAATCAATTGACCTTAGCACCCTATTATCAAGAAGCACGCGAGTTTGGCCGTTTGGTCTCTTCTGCCTGTCAATTGAAAGGCCGCTGTGAATACGTTGTCGTGACAGGAGGCGGCCCCGGGATCATGGAGGCTGGCAACCGGGGAGCATCTGATGTGGGAGCAAAATCCATCGGCCTGAATATTGACCTCCCGTTTGAACAAGCGCCTAATCCTTTCATCACCCCAGGCCTGTGCTTTCAATTCCGCTACTTTGCCATTCGCAAAATGCATTTCCTCCATCGAGCAAAAGCACTTGTCGTCTTTCCTGGAGGATTTGGCACGATGGATGAACTTTTTGACACGTTGACTCTTATCCAAACGGGAAAAGTGAACGATCTTTCTGTCGTATTAATCGGAAAAGCCTATTGGGAAGACCTGATTAATTGGAGGAAGTTTGTGGAATTTGGCCTGATTAGCCCTCAAGACTTAGACTTATTTCACTATGCCGAATCGGCAGCAGAGGCCTGGGAAATCATCGCCACCGAACATGAGGAAGGAACCTCGTCATGAAAGTCTCGTTTCATGGTGCAGCACGATCAGTCACAGGCAGCCGGCATATCGTTGATGCGGGGAAGACCAGAGTGCTCCTCGATTGTGGATTGTTTCAGGGCCGTCGAGACCAGACACGGGAACGCAATAAGCATCTGGGCTTTGATCCAAAATCTCTTGACGCCGTCTGCCTATCTCATGCACACATTGATCATTCAGGCGCTCTCCCCGTCTTGGCGAAAAATGGATTTCGAGGTGCCGTGCATATGACCGATGCCACAGCTGATTTAACAGAAATTCTCTTGGCTGACTCCGCCCGTATTCAAGAGAATGATTGCCGATACGTGAACAAGCTGGAACGCCGTCGCGGGAAAAAATGCGTGAGCCCAATCTACTCCAGAGACCATGCACAACAGATCGTCAAACAGTTTCAAGGGTCAGGCTACAAACAATCTGTCTCGTTGGCCGCCAATGTGACGGCGCGCTTTCACGATGCAGGGCATATCATTGGATCATCTGCCATGTGGCTTCAACACCGCAATCGAGGGAATACGACTTCACTATTGTTTTCTGGCGATTTAGGCCGTGCGAATATGCCAATCCTTCGAGACCCGTCTCCCCCACCGCCATGTGATGCCTTGATCATCGAATCCACCTATGGCGACCGCTTACATCGTGATGAAGAAAAGCGACGAAAGAATATCGCGAAAGAACTGGTGGAACATGCCATTCAACACAAGAGTAAGATTATTGTTCCCGCATTTTCGGTAGGCCGCACACAAGATATCATTATGCGGATTAAAGCCTTAGTCAACAATGGTGAAGTTGATCCCATTCCAATTTATATTGATTCGCCTCTGGCATCCAAGGCTACGAAGGTCTTTCGACGACATCCGGAATGTTACGACGAAGATACCTATCGTACCTTTACCGCCTCCGGCGACGTCTTCGCGGCCAAATACATTAAGTTTATTTCGACAGCGAAAGACAGCAAACGGTTAAATCACAAGAAAGGGCCCTGTGTGATTGTCTCGGCGTCAGGAATGTGCGAAGGCGGGCGGGTGGTTCATCATTTGAAACATGCGATTCAGGATGAAGCCAATGTTATCGTCATCGTCGGATTTCAAGCTGAACATACCCTTGGACGAAAACTTGTCGAGGAATGGGATACCGTGACGATTTTTGGCGCACCAACAAAACGACGGGCACAAGTGGTGCGGCTCAATGGATTTTCGGCTCATGCCGATCGGAACGACCTACTGTCATACGTTCGAAGCATTACCCCACATCCACGGAAAGTTTTTGTGGTTCATGGTGAGGAACGTCAATCCTTGGCTTTTGCCATGACGCTTCGAGATGAATTTCCGGGGATAGAAGTGGAAGTGCCCAAACCGAATTCAACGTACGACGTGTAAATACCTCTCTTCTTCAACGACTACGCACCCCAGTTTCCTCCAGGTCAAAGAACGAGCAATAGTATCTGGAAGAACTGTTTATTCTAGAATAATCTGAGAATCAACATTTCGAATGAAAATGGCACGGCCAGATTCGTTGACATAGGCATCAATCCAGTCACCTTTATGCGCTGGGCGATCAATGCTGGTATTTTCATCAACTGGCAGACGAACTTCCTCATGCCCATTAGTATGAACGACATAGGCTGCACCTTCAAGATGATGGACTTGGCCCCGAACTTTTCGGACCGCTCCATTTCTCATCATCGGATCTTCATGGAGTTGCTGATACCCTTTGGTGCCTTCAACAATACCCTGTCCCAGAGCCGATTGATGAGAGGTAGGTTCAGACATGTGATTTGCACATCCCAGCAATCCACAGACACTCAATATGAAAACTATTGTTTTTAACCAGATCATATTTCCGCTCCTTTAGTTTTGAAAGTGACGGCCATAAAATTATCCTATCACACTCTTTCTAGGTGTCCAGAAGATGCCACCGGTTCTATTCAACTTTCAGAATAATCGTCGCCAAGACCGCAATGTCCTCGTTGAAAAAGGCTATGGGAATCTTGTTTTGGCATTCTGGGATACTTACATTCATGGTATTTGACGTATAGAACAAGATCTTTTACTCTTTCTTTGTCCTCATTCTTCCAGCTACATTGTTTTCTCGAAAGCGTTCTTTTGACATTCACTCACATCACATCCCCTCATGCACATGTGAATGAAGCACCTTATGCTTCATTCAATTCGTGCAGGCCCTACACTTATTCATCTCAAGGAGGTTTTCATGGCAACAATCGCTCGTGTCACCGAAATTATTGCGAGTTCACCCAAAAGCTTTGATGATGCTATGGCCGCGGGAGTTAAACGTGCCCATAAGACGTTAAAGAATGTATCCGGCGCCTGGATTAAGGACCAATCGGTCAAAATTGAAAAAGGCAAAATCGTACAGTACCGAGTCACCTTGAAAATCACGTTTATTCTCACAAATTAAGGCACGGTGAAGGAGGCCAGAGGAAGACTTCTGTCCTCCTTCATCAGTTTCTGCTTGAGTCTCTATGTTCAATGCTCTTTCGCATCCTTATCTCGTGCTGCCTAATCATTCTTTTCGGCATGCACAGGCGTCGACTCAACCTCCTAAGTCTGCTCCCAGCAAAAAAATCTGCGAAAAACGGCTAGAAAAATATATTGAGCACTGTGACGAACTACAGCGTCGACTCTATGCCCATGATCGCTATTCTCTTTTGCTCATCTTTCAAGCCATGGATGCCGCTGGAAAAGATGGCACCATTCGAGCGGTCATGCGCGGTATAAATCCAGCAGGCTGCCAAGTTTTTTCGTTCAAACAGCCATCACATCGTGAATTAGATCATGATTTTTTATGGCGCACCACTTCTCGCCTACCAGAACGGGGACGCATCGGCATTTTCAACCGCAGCTATTACGAAGAGGTCTTAGTTGTCCGCGTTCATCCTGAATATCTCAAGAATCAGAAACTCCCCGCACCTACCAAGTCAGCTATCTGGGAAGAACGGCTCGAATCAATTCAACATCACGAGTTGCACCTGGCTCGAAATGGAACCATTGTTCTAAAATTTTGGCTCCATGTCTCCAAAGACGAACAACGACGGCGCCTTCTGGCACGGCTGAACGAACCCGAGAAACATTGGAAATTCTCTCAACAGGATTTAGAAGAACGAAAACTCTGGAAACAGTACATGACAGCTTATGAGGCTGCAGTGAACGCCACCTCACAACCATGGGCCCCTTGGTATGTGATCCCTGCCGACGATAAGCCCTATATGCGCATGTGCGTAGCCGAAATCATCACGCAGACGTTAGAAAGTCTCAATCTTCAGTATCCCAAGGTGAGCAAAGTTCAGCGTCAAAAATTTGAAAAGTTTCGCAAACAGCTCAATTGAGCTTCCTCATACGACTGAACCGTCTTCAAAAAGTTGATTGATCACTAAGTTGTATTAGTAAGTACCGCTCTCAACCAAACTATTTCGCAACAAGGAACAAATCATCAATGATTGAGGGTTTTTGGCAAGAAGTGCAGCAAGTCTGGCATGAAGGGATTTTGGGGACGAACCTAAGCGACATTATCCTGGCCATTGGAATTTTTCTGCTGTTCTTATTCGCCCGACGACTGTTTTTTAGAACCACCGTCAAATCAATCAAACTACTTGTTCGAAGAACCCAAACCACTCTCGATGATGAGATTCTTGCTGCAATCGAACAGCCCCTTGAATTTGCCTTTGTTGTCATAGGCCTCTACGTTGCCGGACAATTCGTATCCCTGTCTGATACCCTCGCCCACATTCTCGCTCAACTCGTCCGTTCCATGATTGCTATCACGATTTTTTGGGCCATCTTTCGGGTCATTGATCCGCTCTCCAGTTTGTTTGACCGCGCCGTCGGGCTCTTTGGCAGTGAAAGTATGCACGAAACCATCAAAGGGTTTTTCGTCAAAGTCGCGAAAGCTATTGTTGTGTGCTTAGGGATTGCAGCCGTTTTTCAGGAATGGGGTTTTAATATTGCAGCCGTGCTGGGCAGTCTGGGACTAGTCGGGATGGCCGTAGCGCTGGGGGCCCAAGATTTTATCAAAAACATGTTTGCCGGATTGACGATTTTTTTGGATCGGATGTTTGAGAAAGGCAATTGGATTAAAACACCAGACGTGGAAGGCAACATTGAAGAAATTGGGTTTCGTGCCACAAAAATCCGGCAGTTTGACAAAGCACTCGTCACCATTCCTAATTCCAAGCTTGCGAGTGAAGCCCTCGTGAATTATTCCCGCATGACGCAACGACGAATCTATTGGAGCATCGGCGTGGAATATCGAAGTTCACATGAGCAAATACGCTCGATTATCCAAGATATTCGAGACTACCTTTATAGTAATTCCGACTTTGAAACCGATCCTCAAAAGACTAAAACTTTTGTCTTTTTGAACGCATTCGGAGGATCCAGCATTGATATCATGTTGTATTGCTTCACCAAGACAACCGTCTGGGGAGAGTGGTTAACGGTTAAAGAAGCCTTGGGCTATAAGATCAAGGAAATTGTCGAACAGCATGGCGCTTCGTTCGCATTTCCTTCAACATCAATCTATGTAGAAACTCTGCCTTTTGGCAGACCAGACCCTTTTCCGCTTCCTTCGTCAGAGGAAAACTAAGCAACGGCGATCTACTCTTTTAACACATTCTGATGCAATCCTCTCGAGCCGCTGCCTGGACAACATGCGTACGACTCTCCAAAAGCTGCTGAGTTAGATCGTTTCGTAATTGTGCAATTTCCTCATTCAAATCCTCTAAAACCGTTGACCTGGAAATGTAATAAGGCGCTCGTTTGCCCCTAAAATCAATGACCGGGCCAATTTGAGTAAACCGTATTCCATGCCATCGTAACTTCCGCGCGAGACGAGGCTCCATCATCGCCACGCCATAATCCAATGAAGAAAGGACAAGCATCGAAAGACTACAAACAAAAAGTCCCAGGGGAATCAAGGGATACGAGCTTCTCTGCTCATGGTCGTCAGCCTCTACCTCACTATCCGGCAAACTGATGGGGCGCCGCTCATCATTCTTCCGACGTCTGAATTTTGCAAGAACAGCGAGCCGGGAAAATTCCCCTATAACAGTTTTCGGAACTTTTTTGAGATCAAACTGTTGTGCATCAAGTCCTTCCGAACAATGTTGCTCAAATGGAAAGCAACCAGAGGGAGGACATCCTCGAGATCCAATGAGACGACTACAACCAATTGCTTCTCCAGTTGGAAGATGAATTAACAGAGCCTGGTCAGCAATAGCATCCATCTCATCTCGTTCGCATTGATCTTTATATTCGGTAGAGTTTTCAAAGCCAAACTCTTCACAATACACTTGGTACCGTATACGATAGGCCAATGTCTGTAATTCAGGCGAATCGGCATATGCCACCCTGAAATACTGCAGGAATGTTTCACTCAGTGTTTTTTGGCTCATAATAGGGAAAAACAATCGGTTCATTTTCCATTCTCTTGAGACAAGTCTCACTGACCAACTCCAAAGCCACTAAACATAGCCTATGGTTTTTAGAAACTGCTCGCTATTGCTGGGTTTTCTATCACTTTTCGCCATTCTTTCTTGATAATTTTCTCATAGCTCAAGCTTTGCAGTGTTCGACCGATAACTCTTTCGTGCGAGATTCCTTTCTTAGTGACAAGTCGAAATCTTCCACACAATCTGTCTCGGTTCGCGGAATACAACTTGAGTAACGCGACTTTTACTACACGATCATTCACTCCAGACATGCTGATCACTCCTTCAATACCTGCTCAGCCAGAATTTGGATACGTCAATCCTGAATACCTGCAGATTGCCTCAAATCTTTTCGCTCCAGTGAAACAGCGAAGTTATGAGCGCCTTCGGGCCAAGCCAGGCTTAAACTTTCTAGATGTGGGATGTGGGGCCGGCATTGATACATGTGCATTAGCAAGATACGTTCAATCAAATGGAACGATAGCTGGAGTCGATGCTGACCTGGAAATGGTGCAACAGGCAAATACTCGAATCAAACAACGAGGTCGGCACTCCTCTCCCTTTCACATTCACGCTCGGGGCTCGGCTCTCCCTTTTTCTAATGGAGCGTTCGATGGCACACGGAGCGAACGACTCTTTATGCATCTCTCCGATGGCCTCTCTGTCTTGTCAGAAATGAGCCGTGTGACAAAACCTCAGGGATGGATAGTTGTTGCAGAAACCGACTGGAATAGCCTCTCCATGGCCACATCCGAACCGACAATATTCCACATGCTGTCTCAGCTGCGGGTGCAAGGTTTTCTGACAAATGGATATTCAGCGCAACAGCTATACGGCCAATTTTCAATCATGAAGCTGCAATCTATTCTCATAGACATTATTCCTATTTTCACGACCGACATTGGGCTTTTTCGGTTCTTAACAAAAATGGACGAGCTGGAAGAATTGGCGATACAACAACACGTCTTGACAGCGGAGGAAGCGGCCGTTTGGGATGCAGATCAAAATGTATTCAAACAAGGACAACCATTTTGGGGAAGCGTGAATGTCCTACTCATATCTGGGCAAGCTCCATCATAACTAAGAATCCGTGTCATTCCATCTTAATACGGTTCTCCATTCCGCCATACCCATTTCTTGACTCCCAGAATTTTAAAACCTGAAGACTTCAGGAGCGATATTCGCCTTATCAACTATTTCTACCTCTAGGAGACAAGAGAGATATACGATAGGGGCAATCTAAAACGTCCAAGTGATGCGGCCCACAAAACTCCGTTGCATGCCAGTTCGCTGTGTTCCAAGTATAGTATCTGAAAACTCATCGTGGTGAGAATGAAGCAAATTTTGTCCAATGAGGGAAATGTCTAAATTAGGCATTGGTTTCCACCCCAACCGAAGATCAAGTTCAACATAATCATCCACATTCAATGAGGGCAGTTCGTCGGTATAGCGAAGCCAGGAATCAAACTCGATATGATAGGGCAAAGATATTTGCGACCGTATTGACGCATGGTGGATGGGGCTTGCTTCTTCTGAGAATTGTGCTGCATCTTCATTTTTAATGTCCATTTTTAAATACGTATAAGCTCCTTGGACTTTCCACCATTCCCATAGTTGAACAATCGTACTCACTTCCACGCCATAGTTTTTCGCTTCGTGGTTATTGGTTCGAATGAGGGTGGGCAACGTCGTGGCTGGCGGGACAGACTGTAGTTGATTGCCGACAAGCCGGTCATAGTCCATGAAAAATCCCGTCACATCGAAAGAAAGCTGTTTCAATGGCTGAGATCGAACACCCAGTTCGAAGGCATGGAGCACTTCCGGTTTGGCCTGCTGATTATCTTCTACAGCCACAGGGCCTAACGCCGTCGACAAGGTAATGACTCCATCATCAAGCAAACGTGGCGGAAGCACCACAGCCCGGGATGCTGCTCCCCAGAAAGAGAGATCCGAACGTGGCTTCCAGAGAAACCGGCCGCTTGGTTGATATTCAAAACCTGTAAAATCATTATGGGAAAGCTTGGTTCCCACCGTCACCACCAGCTCCTCAGGAATCAGACGTATTTCGTCTT
Organism: Nitrospirales bacterium; assembly: GCA_965223295.1. Lineage (GTDB taxonomy): Bacteria > Nitrospirota > Nitrospiria > Nitrospirales > UBA8639 > Nitrospira_E. The sequence goes on from CBDCWC010000002.1 coordinate 1,635,139, forward strand.
GAATAAATCCGCTTACTAAGTTAAAGGAACGAGATTCCTCAGAGGGTTGAATCGTCAAACTTCCCTCAAAATTATCAAGCCAATAGCGATACTCTCCACCCCAGGTGATTTCCTGCCCCAACACAAAAGGAAAGCGATGCTGAAAATCAATGTCAAAGGTATCTAACGTGTAATCTTGAATGGTTTCATCTCGCTCGACTCGATCATAGAAAAATTTCAAGGAAAAATCAGAATCGGCGCTAATTTCATGAGTCCATCGTGCGAGAACATGAGCCCCCTTTAGATCAACATCTTCTGAAAAGGTATCGGAAAAAGGTGGGGTTAATGTGGCGACCGTTAGCTCTTGTCCAGCAGCTCCTTTATATAAGCCCCCTTCAACCATCACGGAATTGTGATCATCGGCCTTCCAATCCACGCGAAAACCGCCCCGTCCCATCCGCCAATCATCAGAACTGCCATTTTTGTTAAACTGCGTATCGCGATTAAAATACTTCCCAAAAATTCGATAGCTTAACGTTTTGCCAACTGTTCCTCCATACCGAAGTTCTCCAATTCCTTCTTCCGTGCCTCCCCATCCCACAACTAAACCCTGTTGGGTCTCAAATGCCGATTTCGTAATGATATTAATGACACCATTGACTGCATTGACACCCCAAAGCGTTCCTCCTGGCCCACGAATGACTTCAATCCGGTCGATGTCGGACAGCACCGTATCCACCGTTTCCCAATTCACCCCGGCAAATAGCGGATTGTAAATATTCCGTCCATCAATGAGGACTAACAATTTATTCGTAAAACGATCATTAAAACCTCGAGAGGTGATCGCCCATTTATTTCCATCAATTCTCGCTACTTCAAGTCCAGGAACCATTCGCAATGCTTCCGGAATCGAAGACACACCAGAGCGGCGAATATCTTCCTGGGTCACGACAAAAATGGCCGCCGCCGATTCTGAAAGTTTTTGCTTTTTTTTGGCCACAGACGTGACTTCAATGTTCATCAACTCTTCAAGACTTAATTGCGTTAAATCTTCGCCAGGGCTCAGACGTGCGGCAAGAACGAGCGAGGACCACAGGCAATCCCCAACGAGAAAGAGCCAGAACACAAAGCTAAGCCAGGTTAGCGTCTTCCGCCTCATATTCATCCTTCTATTTTCCAACATCGCAACAGCAAGGTTTCAGACCCATCTTCATTGAGGATGACAAGACTTTTGCAGATGGGCTTGGTCGAGCACTTCAACGATGGAGACATCACTCGTTCCAGCCCTTCATGGATTTCTTATTCCTTTAGTTATGCACCCCCTTACATTGCATCGGTTTGCTAACCGTTAAAATTAAACTTCCCTGTCCTGGGCTTGCGTTTTCAAGAATAAGGAAGCCGTACCTTTTTTAGAATTACTCTTTGACGCTACAATTTTATGAAATGATCATTTTCCAGATAGGCAAATGTTTCCTATTTCTTTTCTACCTAGAGCCTGTTGAATAATAATGATATCAACGGCCACATGTAGTCTTTGCGACTCAACATGTCAGAGGCCTCGGGTCTGTTCAAAAAAGTCGGTTCAGCAAGGCTACAGCCATTTTTTCGCGCGGAGCGTACTGGCACGATGTGAACGCGGAAGAATAGCGGCCTGCTTGCGCGGTGAGGCGCTACGGCGCGTAAACGCGAAACCGCGTTCAGCCTTCGTAGCCACTGCGGCGAAGGAGCCCGGCGAAGGCAAGGAACGCTACTGGCAGCTTTTTTCAACAGACCCGTGTTAGCACGTTCTCATGAAGAACATTCTGTTATACGCCAAACGAGGCGTGTCATTGTGGACCTAACTTCCAGTAAAAGGGAGTCACAGGACAACCCATCAAGCAGGTGACACCATTTTTCACTTGGTTATCTAAAAATGTGAATTGAGTAAGGAAGAGGATGGGAGACGGTTCGTTAGGGAGACACCTGCTGGAGCTGCTGAATAATGTAACTTCGCTTGGCAAACGATAGGCCATCAAGACGTTTTTGAAACTGACTTTGCTGCTGTGAAGGCGCGACTCTGTCCAATCCTAACTGACGTTCCATGGCCATTCGTTTTTCTATCGGCAAGGATTGCAGACGGCTCCACAACGTATCAACATCTTGATATTGGGCACGCTTTCTCCTTTTACTCATCAATGACTCACGAGGTTTTTTCATTTTATTTATTTGATCTTCATACTGAGAATTCAGTTGTTGCTGTTGATCCAGAAATTTCTTTCTGGCTGTTTCCAGCTTTTCTAGAACCTTTTCCTGTTCTTCCGGAGTCATGGTTTTCCATCGAGGAGATTGGCGTAATCGCTCTTCATAACCAGAAAATGGAACGATGTTTCGGCTTGCACGAGATTCATTGGCCTTCTTGGATTCCGAGGGTGAGGTCGTCGGCTTGGGTTGCGCTGCTGACTCGTTTCGCAGACCGGAATATCCCAAGAAAGTCCCATAGATCAAAAAGAAGACCAGCGTTACTTTCCACCAATGAAAACCGCTCATTGCTCACCCCTTTGATTCAAAAAATATAACAACCCGAATTTCGTCCTTCCACACTGTCCCCACAGCACGGCTGTCATCAACAGCATATCCTCCAGCAAGTTCCATCTTGAAAAATTTAGAGCCTCAATTCTATGAACAGAAATAAAAATCTTTAATTCTGCGCTTAATGTTCAATAATAGCAACCCCCTCACAACATGACCTCTTTCTGTTATTTTCGCAATCCGGTAGACTTTACCGAAAGCTTCACGCACATACAAACGTCTGCATATTTATGTGTACATGGAGCCGGAATTATTCATTCGGTCTCGTTCCCAACATTTCGTTGGGTAACACACGAAGGAGGTGCCTTATGTCTGAAGCCACTGCAGGCATGTTCAGCGGACACAAAACAAATGGCCGCGTCTTGATTGTCGACGATGAACCCGATGTCCGCAAAGTTGTTCGCATGACATTATCGAAGGCTGGCTACGATGTGATCGAAGCCGAAGATGGGGAAAAGGCCATGGCCGCAATCAAGGAAGGGGAAAACCCTTTGCTGTTGGATGTTATCATTTCAGATATTCGAATGCCAAAGGTCAATGGAGTCGAGGCGATTAACTACTTTCAGCAACAATGGCCTAACGTTCCTTTAATTGTCCTGACCGGCTTTCCAGATATGGAAATGGCAACAGGATTTCTCAAGAAAGGTGTCGTGGACTATTTGGTGAAACCTGTTGAAAAAGAAAAGCTGACAGCAGCCGTGGAGAAAGCTATAGCACAACGAGAAATTCACCATCTCTAAAACATGGCTTTGCCATTCTTAAATTCTGATTTCCCATGGCTTCGAAGGAACGACATCTCATGGGAAGATCTCTCCGGATTCATAAAGCCCTATCATTATTGGTAGGGCTTTATGCGTTACGACCTTTCAAATATGGGGATACAATCTTCAACGAAACAATCACGCCTGCGGTAATACTTTAACCTAGGAAACCCATGAAATATTCTCAAGGAGAACATCCTACGGTGCCAGACATTCCAACGGAAAAAGAATCGTGCATCAATGTCGTCATTCTAGGAGCAGGAAAAGGAGGAACGGCATTATTAGAATCGTTTCTGAATTTACCTCGCATACATCTTGTTGGTATCGCAGACAAAGAGATTGATGCACCGGGCCTGAACCTTGCTCGCCGCCATCACATTCCCGCGGCACAAGATCCACTTTATCTGATTCAACAACCCAACATTCATTTAATCATAGATGTCACTGGCGATCCATCCTTCACAGAAACTGTTCATCACCACAAGCATGCCGACGCAGAAGTATTGGGCGGCGCTGCATCCAAAGTGCTCTGGGACATTATCCAACACGAATCTCTCATGCAAGCTCAATTGTTCCAGGCTGAAAAGTTGGCAGGAATGGGGACTTTTGCATCCGGCATAGCCCATGATATCAACAACCCATTGTATGTCATTCTTGCCATGGCTGAAGCTATTCAGGACGAAACAGCCATGTCGGCCATCCAGGAATACGCTACCAGCATCCAAGAAGCTGCGAAACGGATTCAAGCCATTGCCAAAGATATTACGCAATATGCCCGTGCGTCAAAGTCTCAGGGGACCATTCCGGTCAATATTCAGGAAACCCTGGATGAAGCCCTGAAAATTGCCAAGTTTGCAACCAAACTTCATGAAATTACTGTGGTCAAAAACTATCAAGATCAGATCATCATCGATGCGAAACCCGAAGAACTCCTCCAGGTCTTCGTAAATCTCATGACCAATGCCATTCATGCCATGGATGGCCAAGGCCTTCTAACACTCACAGCAGAACAACGCCAGGACGCTATTCGCATTTCTATTTCAGATACAGGAAGCGGAATTCCAAAGGAATATCTCTCAAAAATCTTTGATCCTTTCTTTACAACCAAGGCTGCCGGAAAAGGCACAGGATTGGGCCTTTATAATGTCCGCACGATTGCCAACAAATATGAAGGCGAATTGACGATCGACACGGAAATGGGAAAAGGCACGACCATTGCTCTCGTCTTTCCGCAACCCACAACCGTGTAAACCATCTTGCCATGGACGCAATTCACCAAAACGCTACGACGTCTTCACGAAAAACGGGTCTCACGAAAAAACTGGTGTTGTCCATGTTGCTCGTTGGCGCTCTGCCTTTGCTGATCGGACTGCTCTTGGCCTTTTACCAAGGCACTCAAAAAATTCGTGAAGTCAACGGCGCAAGTTTTGAGGCACTTGGCAGTGAAACTGCCAGAAAATTGGATCTAGTCGTCGGAGACGAACTCTCTCGTACCGCAAACCTCACCACCAATATACAGATTATTGAAGAACTCGAAGCTCGGCGCGATGCGTTAGCTGAACTGGATGTCGAACAACGTTCCGCGCTACTCGAACAGGAACGCCGCCGGTGGAAAGAACAGGACCCTGATTTTTTGGCGCGTCTCACGTCGGGACCGATCGTTGACATCTTACAACAGCATATGGGCGGGTCGTATATTGATCCGGGACATCCCGTCCCCATCATTTCCCGATCGGCCACGCGCGCGCTGTACATTACAGATCTTGCTGGACGAATTGTGGCCGGTCTCGATACACAGATGCCCTACGTCCAACGCGACGCTTCTTGGTGGACAGGTGCCTTTCACAACGGAGTGGGTCAGCCCTACCTCAGCCCAATCAGTTTCAACGAACAATTCAAGACATTTACCTTTACGCTTGCCCTACCCATTATGGATAGCTTGCGATACGAAGCAATCGGCATCATACGCCGCGTGTATGAGGCCAAGGAATTTTTTGCTCCTTCTATCGACACTGTTCGTTTTGGAGAAACCGGGCATGTCATGCTCATTGACAGTCAGGGCTTCGTCCTCAGCTGTCCCATTCTCCCAACCGGAACGAAGATCAGCAATGAACACCTTATCGCATCTGTCACCCCCATCCAGGCTGGCTGGATACAAGCCGAGACTGACGGGCATGGTGGCAACCAAACCTCTATTATTGGGTTTGCTCCTTTGACCAATACCAGCCGCATCACCCACGATTCCACTGAGACAAGCTGGCATATGTTTGTGTGGCAGTCATCAGAGGAATTGTTTGGCCCAATCGAACAGTTCTTTACATGGACGGCAGCGTTCGGGTTGTTAGGCGTTGCACTGCTCGTCACGCTAGGCTATCTGGCCGCTCATCGCATTGCGGCACCTATTCGTCAACTGCAAGAAGCGACACGACGCATTGGACGGGGAGAATTCCAAGAACCCATCATCATTTCCACCGGTGATGAAATTCAAGAACTTGCAGAAGAAATCAACCGGATGAACAAACAGCTAGCTTCTCAATTTGCTGGCTTAGAAAGTCAAGTGGAGTTAAAAACTCAAGAAGTCAAATATATCCAGGAATCTACCTCTCAAATTTTAGACAGTGTGCCTGACCCCATCATCATGCTTACACCCCAAACCACGATTGAATACCTAAATGAGGCATCGAAAGAAGCTCTTGCACCATCAGTGAATGGTACCGCAATTGGAACACCACTATTCCAAATATTAAACATTGATTCGGGAACCCAGGCCAAACTCGAGGAAGAATTTCAGAACCTTCACGCCTCATCCCATGAGCCTGCCTCATCTTCACACCTTGCCGAAGAGCTGAGAGATCCTCTCGCCCAAACCGGATGGGACACCCCGGAAGCGAAACGCCAGGAGATTCGTCTGCATCACCGAATATTCCGCTATCGATGGTTTACCGTGAAAGGGGCACCGGGAAGAGAAGCAGGCATTGGCCTTGTCCTTCGAGATACCACTGAAGAAAGCCTGCTACAAGACAAACTGATCCAAGGGGAAAAATTAGCAAGCCTCGGCGTCTTGAGCGCCGGCATCGGACATGAACTCAACAATCCCTTGGTGGGAGTCATTGGGTTAGGTGAGGCCATTCAGGATGAAGGCGATATCGACAATATGAAAGGATACGCCAAAGATATCGTGCAACATGGCAAACGCATGGCCTCCATTATCCGGGACTTGACCGGACAATTGGGCAATCAATTTGCCGAAGCAAAAAATCCCGTCAATATCAATGATCAGCTAACGCATGCTGTGAACGTTGTCCAGGCCCAATTCCCAGCAGCGGCTGTGACGGTCAACACCAACTTTGAACCATTGCCATCTTTTCCGGCTAAGCCCCACGAACTGTCTCAAGCGTTTACGAATATCCTGACCAACGCCTTTCAAGCTATAGAAGGCACTGGAACCATCGACATCAGCACAATGGTTCATGAGGACGCAATCCGTATTCACATTACCGATACGGGATCCGGCATCAGCCCAGCACATCTCCCCAAAGTGTTCGATCCATTTTTCACAACCAAAGCTCAAGGGGAAGGGTCTGGTCTTGGCCTGACTGTCGCTTATCGAATTGTGACAAAATTAGGTGGGCAGATTCACTTGGAAACGCATACTGGAGCAGGCATCACCTGTCATATCAGTTTCCCCATCATGGCCAAACAACCAGTACAACCAAAGGAACACGGATCATGAAACAACACAGCCTGAATCGTTGTCTGCTAACACTCATGTTCTTGACCTGTCTAGACATCGGCCTCACTCAAGGGATGCAGGGTTCCGATCACTCGCCCTCTCCAGGACTGTCTCCCGAGAAAGTAGCGGATTACGTGCATTCCATTGTCGAAGCCGATCGAAAGATCTACAGCACCTATGTGGTCAAACGCATGCAAGAAAAAGGAATCGTTTTGGCTCGAGAGGATTGGGAAAGTAAGAACGGCATACCGCTACCGGCCCAATTTCTTCATTATTCCAGCAAACTTGTGGCTGAATCTGGACATGGCATCAGATTCCGCCTCATCAGTCTCTGGCCCATTCAACAACGCAACGGCCCTGCCACGGAATTTGAGCGAAAGGGTCTTGAACAGCTACAAGATTCACCGAACGTTCCACAACGAAACATCGTCACCAGTGGAAAAAAGAAATTCTTTCAAGCTATTTATGCCGATACAGCCATCTCCACAGCTTGCATATCCTGCCACAACACCCATCCTCTCAGTCCCAAACGAGACTTTCAAATTGGAGACCTCATGGGAGGGGTGGTCATTACAATTCCATTAGAACCATGAAACGTATGGCTCTGAAAGTCTCATTCCTTCGTCTTACCCCATACTATAGAAAAACTCTTCCCGGACAATTTTGTCGTTCTCTACGGCATATAAGCCCATTTCTTCCATCGCCATTCGCTTTCCCGTATGCTTGGGTGTGACATCGAACTTAAAATAGACAATAAAACGATTCTCATGAGGGAAGGGACCCTGAACATCTCCACCATGCACTTCATGATTATCGACCCACCATTGGTTTTTCCCTTTGATGGCTTCTATTCCTTTCTGTGTTTGATCCATCCCTGGCATCGCAGAAGCTTCAACACTCACAACATCCGCAGAATAAAATTTTTCGATGGCTTCAAGATTTTTCCCTTGCTTGCATAGGGCCACAAGTTCTGTTCCGAGTTCTTTGGTATCCATGATTGCTCCTTTCGAAAAAATGGATGAAGGAATGAGAATATCTTCTTTCTTTATATATTCTTTCTCTTCGACCTTTTCAAAGAAAGAGTACCGATTCTATACTTGGAAGCCAAGCCCTTCCCCACGTCATAATTTTAATGGTCAGTCATCGTAGTTTTCTTTGCACCTCTAGGGCTCAGTATGGAATAGTCCAAATATGTCCCACGTCATCTGCCTGCTCCTTCTTGCAATTTTTGGGAATCTTTCACCTGCAATCGGGAAGGAAGCATCTTTCGCCGATAAGAAAAAAACTCTCGATTCCATTGCACGTATTCTGCATCATATTCAAGACTTAAGCCACCCGTCTCATCAAGGGCGCCAAGCTGGAACAAGAGGAGGAGAACAATCAGCTCGTTACGTCGCAAAGAAGTTTCAAGACTTGAACCTGGTCCCCACAACTCATGGTAGACACCCCCACTCTGACAACAATATCTTTCAATATGATCCACGTTTGACCGCAATACAAATTCTTGAACCCACTACCGTTCAACTGTTTCCCCTTCCAAGTCAGGCATCCTCAACATCTTCGTCTCTACAGATTGGTCGGGATTACCTGCCGATCCTCGACTCTCCTTCAGTCAACCTCACCGCTCCTTTGATCTTTGTTGGTTACGGAATCGATGACCCTGCTAGAGGCCTCGATGAGTACAACAATGTTGATGTTAACAATCGAGTCGTCCTCTTTCTTCGAGGAAAACCTCCAAGATACCCTCAATGGGTCACACTGGAAGAAAAAGTACAGACGGCTCAGGAGAGAGGTGCCGCAGCGTATTTAACTGTGACCGGTCCTGTGCTGAACCCCTACCAAGCTCGAAAAGGGCTGAAACAAAAACCTCTGGCGATTTATCCATCGACACCTGAAACTCGTCCCATACCAGGTGCGTGGATCCGCGGGAAGACATTCGATGATGTCTTGGACTCCATTCATGAATCCTTAGAGTCGTGGCAACAACAAGCGAATAAAGTGCCCGGACAAGTGAGTCGCCCCGTACCTCTTGTGGCACACCTCTCCTGGGACATCCTCCAAAAACCCGGTGCACTCATCAATGTCTTAGGTCTCATGTTGGGAAACGATCCTGACTTACGTAATGAACTCATCCTCATAGGCGCCCATCGCGATCACTTTGGAGAACAAGCTGGGCTGAAATTTCTAGGAGCGGATGATAATGCCTCTGGAACCGCAGTAATGTTAGAGCTTGCCAGGCAGTTGACAGAACGTAGAATCAAACCCAAACGAAGTCTTCTTTTTGTCTCTTTTGATGGGGAAGAACGAGGATTGCTCGGATCCAAGCATTATGTCCAAAACCCACTCTGGCCGTTAGAAAAAACTGTGGCCATGATCAATCTCGATCACGTGGGAGTGGGAAACGGAAAACTCACGGTTGGAATAACACAGCTAGACAAATCTCTAGCCAAACAAGCCGAGAAACGGGCAGGGCTAGCAGAAAAAACCAATATCTACGGATATTTTCCTGGCGGAGACCATGTGCCATTTTACAAAGCGGGTGTCCCAACCATCACAATCGTCAGTGCGGGTGTGCATCCGCACTTCCATCAATCCTCCGACACCGCCAAAACCATCAATCCAGAAATTTTAAAAACAGCCACATTATTCACTATGCATCTTATCGAAATCCTCGCAAATCCCTCGTCACCAGTTCAATAAAAGGACTCATCGAGTCATAAAATTTTCGCTTTCCCTCCTCTTCCCCATCATTTTCAATTTTGGGGCAGACCTTAGATCCTTTTTCGGAAACAACTGTTGCATCCTTCGGGACGCGCCATACAACAAGCTCGCTTTCCAAGAAGAACCCTGAAAGAAAACTTGGGGTTCTGACTGACATCCCCCAGATTCCAGTTTGATAAATAACACAAAGATCAAGTAATGAAATCTAACAGATAATCTGACCTATCTTTTCCTTGAAATACCCTAGATGTAACCGACAAGGGATTGAAAGAAAAAAGTCTTGAGTAAGAATCAAGGTTCGTTTCTTCTATTAAATTGAACTATTCAATATCATTAATCTTATGACCAACACCCCTCCGCAACCCATTACCCTCGACGCCAACACATTAAATGAGGATTTCGTTCAAGAAACGATGAGCTGGCTATCATCGAAAACCACCGAAGACTTGAAGCGCATCTTAACCGAAGAAACCAACCAGCCAGAAACCTATGCCCCTGAAATCATTGAAGCCGCTCAACGCATCTTGGCCACTCGCCATGAATTGAACTACACTTCCACCTTAGGGAAATACTTCCCCCATTTTTTTGGACAAGAGGTAGAAGCCAAACTACCAGGAGGAGGAATACACAACTTCACATCACATAACGAGTTACGAAACGCTATTCTTGAGGGCAGAATCCCAAAAGATACATTCGTTCGCCCAATAGGACAAAAACCGGAAAAGTCATTCACAAAAGAGGCCCATTCGGAATCGGAATGGACACCTCTTCAAATATATAACAATTTTTCCGCTCTTTATACCCCAATTTTGTTTTCCATTAAATGGGGAGTATTTTGGGTATATATCTTGCGTTCGGAATAGTAAGCGGACAGCTCAACCTCTTTCCTTTCCTTCATACTTTTAATAACTATTCATTTGTCCTGATAGATGAATTTCTTTTTTCTCTCTTCCTTCTCTTTGGCTTAATGGCCTGGTTGTTTTGGGATCCAAGTCAAAAAAAAGAATGGATTTCTTCTATTAAATTCCCTGTCAGCGCATTGATCCTCATTAGCGTTTTTAACCTTGGAGAATTTTATTTCGGGATCAACACCTGGGAAGGATGGGAATTCAGAAATTTTATGTGGGAAGTCTTTTGGATAATTGCATTGTTAATCCATAGCGCGATCTTTGGTGGGCCTCTTGGAGCTATACTTGGAACGGGTGTTGGCTACGTGCGATCTAAAAATTTTCCTAAGGCTCCCAATGCCGAAGCAGAAGGCATTAGGCCCTATCGAATTGGCTTATTGTATCCTGTTATCTTCATGCTCATAGCGTGGCCAATTACTTACTTCTGGCTTTATCCCTGGCTTCTGACTTCCTTCCCAAATCCCATCGGGCAATAACTTTTCTACAATTGGCTTAGGATGGATTCCCACTACAAACTGCGTGAATAACGACGATGAATGAGTAGGGATTCTCACCTTTCATACCCAGCCTTGCACACTTTTCCCTATACATTTCCCCAACATTTATTAGGAAAATACATTTTTAATGATAACGCATTAGATATGATGCTGTCCCTTTTACCTTGAATGACTCGCCTGCAGATTGGCTCCCCGGACTGACGCTCAATTTAAGAGGCGAACCTTGTTTGAGCCCTGCGAGTTGGGTCGCCCCACGAAGCTTGCGTCAACAGGAATATCTGTGGCCAAACTGGGCGAGAATGGTTTTGGGCCCTTTTGCCGAAACAAAAGGGCCTCGGCTGCCGGGCCGAAACCCGGCAACACTCAAAAATGCCAATAAAGTCAGATTAAGAGAATACGAAGTGGAAATTGGGGAGAATATATTTAATGTTTTACTTTCTCCACCTTCTTTTCTTTAATCACTTCAATTTCTAATTTGAGATTAACTTCGTCACCCACCATCAATCCACCGTTGTCTAATAATTTGCTGAATTTCATTCCAAAGTCTTTTCGATTGAGTTTCCCCTCTGCCGTAAATCCAGCCCGGGTATTGCCCCAAGGATCTTCCGCTACGCCATTAAAGGTTCCTACCAGCGTAATTTCCTTGGTGACGCCTAATAGAGTAAAGTCACCAATCGCCGTATATTGATCACCAGACTTGGTATAACTTTTCATTTTGTAGGTCATGGTTGGAAAGGTCTTAACATCGAAAAAATCGGCGCTCTGCAAATGATCATCACGCTTTTGATGATCGGTGGTAACTGACGCCGTTTGGATCACCGCTTCAATTGTCTTAAATTCCTGCTTTTCCGCATCCATCTCGACTTTCCCTGTGTACTCTGTAAATTTTCCCTTGGTCTTTGATACCACCATGTGAACGACGTCAAACCCTAGGGTCGTGTGGTCTTTATCCAACTTCCATGTAGCCATTTCCGCTGCAGCCGTTGCCACAACACCTCCAAACAGACAAACGGCCAACCCCACAGACAAGGTCATACTCCTCATGATTTGCATTGCAAGTCCTCCTTTGAATTTTTAAGAACACCAGCCGACTCGTGATTATTTCCTATTTACCATCTTCCCGCGTTGAACTGGACTCGTTCTACTCCATTTGAAGAAATTGATCTATCGCGAGGGTCAGATCTTCAGCAGCTTGATAGCCATGCATAACTGTGGAGACAGCATCATCCCGACGACCAAGTAAGGTGGGGAAACCATTTACTCCTAATTGCCGGACTTGATCAAATTCTTCCCAGACCAGGCGTTTCGTCTGTGGGTCTTGAAAGACTTGACGAAACTGATCACCTTCCAGGCCTAGCTTCAATGCCACATCTTCTAACACCTCTAATTTTGTTACATCCACATTCCTCACGTAAAAAGCTTCTTGAATATGTTTCAAGAAAGCCCATTCTTTTGAATAGGCAAGTTGTCGCATGACAAAAACAGCCCGGGATGCTGGCTCGGTATCATAGGTAAACGTTTGTCCCATCTGAAATTCAAAGTTAAAGGGCTGGCTGGTCCGTTCATGCACAGCATGCCAATGTTGCAAGATATAAGCACGCCTGGATTCATCAAAACGTTCCGTATTGCCTGGTCGCAAGCCCCCTAGCATCAAATAAAAGGGCACCTGATCTTCATAGCGACGTCGAATCTGTTCCAGAACTGGCGAAAACCCCCAGCACCAAGAACACATTGGATCCGCAATGTAGATGAGCGCCATCGACATAATTGAGCACACGTCCTTAGTTCTGACATATCATCCCAATTTTTTTTAAAAAGAACAATGAAACAACCTTTTGCGCTTACCACACTCGAAAGACTTGCCCATTCAAACGACCTTCAACGCTTTTGCTATAAGCTTTGGCAACCTTCCACCCAGGAACCGGAACATGTCCACGAAAGAATGTCCCGATTCTTTCCATTGATTCTTCCAACACACCTGGACTCACAGCATTTATGCGTAATCCTCTGGGCATCTCAATGGACGCACCTAGAACAAATCCTTCAACTGCTGAATTAATAGGGGTGACGGCCGCGCCACCTGGAATGGGATCCTGACTCAAAATTCCACTCGTCAATGTAAACGACCCACCATCATGCAGCCACTCGATCCCAAGCTGAACGAGATTAACCTGTCCCATGAACTTACTATTCAAGCCAATATCAAACTCTTTCCTTGTCAACGAAGCTAATGGACCAAAATGCGCATGGCCAGCAGTAGCAACCACAGCATCCACTTTCCCTATTGTCTGATACATCTTTTGAATAGAATCTTGTACTGCCATATCTACCTGCACGTCGCCTCGATTACCGCCAACCTTCACGATTTCATGCCGCCCTTCTAACTCATTCGTTACGGCACTCCCAATTGTCCCTGTTGCTCCTACAACAATAATTTTCATGTTGACGTCTCCAGAAATTTAATGACTGACCCGATTTATTTGGTGCATTGCCAATCAAGCGCATTCTTCCCCTTCATGCCAACCTTCGTCCCTCTTCGCAACGAAGTCCTCAATTGCAAGGAGCTCTGAAATTTCGTTTGACGGGTCAATACGATACTCATCGTTTCACGAAGAAGTTTGTCGCCGGCAACTATCACGGAGCCGAATCAAGAGGTCTTGCATGACCCGTACCTCTTGTTTGGTGATAGCCCGTTCAAAGTAGGGACGCATGACATCTGCATGTGCAGGAAACACATTTCGGTAGAGACTCTCTCCCTTTCGTGTCAAACAAACATGCGTCGCACGTCGATCATGAGGCACTGCTTGCCGCTCAAGCAATCCTTTCGCCTCTAATCGATCAATGATGCCCGTCAAACTGGCTTTGGCCAGCAAGGTCGATTGTGATAATTCCATACATGTCATCCCATTGGTGCCACCGAGTTCAGCCAGGACGTCAAATTGAGGTGGTGTCAATCCTAGCGTACGGATATGCCGGTCACCTACCTGAAAAATCGCTTGATAAGCCTCCACAAGTGGTCGAAGAAGCTTTAAATAGGGATCGTCTTTCAAATCAAACACGTCCATAATGTTTTTACATATATAGTTTAAATATGAACTATTTTCAACAAATCTGACCCAGTCCATATCTGTCCGCCTTCTTCATCACTCAGATGATCTTCTTAAGATTCCACTATCCAAGGCCGTGGCGCCCATGCCCTAACAGACAATCCCAAGGCCACGGTACCTCGGCTTCGGAAAATCTGGGAGAGAACAAACGCTGGAGAGAGCACCAGAGAAATTTGTCTTGTTGAAAGAAGAACTCAATCAGGTCGATGGAGTGGCTCGATCCGAAGTCTTTTCTGCCGCTCAATAAAGTCAGCAATCTCTGGCACTTTATCTTTTTTCGGAAACACTGGGTTTACTTTCAGCAAATGTAGGTAGCATCAAGTCTTCCAAAACACGGTGAGCCAGATTGTCTCTTCATCCGGAACAGTCCAGGCAACTCGATGTTTGGTATGTGCTGGCAAGTGACAGGGATCCCCTGGACCTAAGGTCACGAACTGCTCTTGTCCCTTAATTTGAAGTTGTGCTTTCCCAGCAAGAACAACCACCCATTCATGTTCCTCCTGGTCATACCAAAAATCAGGTGGAGATACATGCCCCTTGGAAACAATACGCTCTATCCGAACGGAAGATGATACGACCAACTGCTCAATCAATTCCTCTGGACAACGCTCAGGAATATTCTGAAAAATATTTGTGAGGGTTTTCTTCGTTTCCATTTTCAAGGCTTATTCAGACATGTCCCGGTCATTCACATATTACATACCTTCACGCTGGTAACATAACAAAGCATCTAAAAAAGCATGATTCGCAAGATTGGCAGCAGTGGAAGTAAGATATTGGTCTATCGCTTCGCAATAACTACTTTTCTGTCCACGCCGACAAGGCTTCAGCGGCAGAGTAGAATCAGGGAGTCCTTCTCGAGCCACTTTTTCTGCATGTATCCGTTCTTGCTCCTGCCGAATTATTTCACTCTTCAGAAATGCAATTTGCCGTGGCAGCCCGTCTGCCAGGACAATAGCCTCGGGGATAGACGCCTGCAGTGAAGCCAGCATTACGTTTCTGAACGAAGCGGACTTTACATACCGGAGCGCCTTATCCATGTCGGCCTGAAGAAAGGAGAGATTGGTTGGACAAGCGACTTGAGCCGCCTTTAAATTACTTGGTGATTCAGTTTCAACATTTTCCTCTTGGTCCTCAGCCTCCACTCGTGGATGTAAAAGAACCCCCACAACTAGGGTAACCACAACCAAGGCTGCCAAGCATCGCTTTGAAAGTTTGATCATCATTCGTTCTCACATGATCAATTCACCAAGACCATACACCCGATACTCTTCCCCATTATACTGGAGAACTCCAACAACTACGCCCATTCCAAATCCCCCAATGCCCCAATTGCCCATAGATTTCAAATCATAAATCTGCAATCGGGTATGGCCTGCTCCCGCCTGACTGACCCAGTTAACACTCCACGCACTTGGCCATCGAAATAGGCCCCACGCTTGGGTACTGTCCAAGAGCGTTAGTTGCAAGGCTTGAAAAGGTTCTGTTTTCCCATGAATAGCTAAAAATCCCTCCAAGGTTCCAACTAACGGTGCAAGCTGATCGCTTTCTTGTGAATGAACATACAGGTCACCAAGTCCCTCAACCACTAAATACAGTCCCTGAAAATGTTTCCACAGACCCCAGTAGGTTCGCGTTAGGCGATTAAAATCGGGCATCATAAAATATTCATAAATCACCCGCCCTTGCACTGTTCTGCCATTCCAAGTCAAGACGGCTGCAGAGGATCCTAACCAATAACGTCCTCCCTCATGTTCCCGGTCCAGGCGAGTTGGAATAGGGTCAATTGATAGGGTCAAATCATTTGAGGCACTCACGATAGAAAGTCCCCCTTGAGCCGTCCCCGTAATCTGGAAGAAATCTGATGATGGAATGGTTTCTAATTCTTTGTTGATGTTTTCATAGGCCCCATTCCCTTGAAGAGGAATCCACCCCTTATGTTCATCATGGAGAACAACGAAATGTTCCGCTTGCCAGAACTCCCTGTCTCGACCACGATTATTGTCTAATGCCAGAGATACATGTCCCTGAGCATCTTCACCTACAAAGGAAACGTAATCGGAAACGTACAGAAGGGAAGTTGGAGGAAGAGCAGGCTCAGAAGACGAAAGAATGGATGCATCGCTCCTAAAGCCAAGAGCTGGGAACAAGACCCCACTCCCTACCCACGCAATAACAGAAAAAACCCAAGACCAATTAGATGGTTGGTACAGAACAATCCCTTAGAAACGGAATGGGGAAATACCAATGCACGCAACATTCTCGCATCAGAGTATAGGTATATTGTAGAAGCGAATCGAGGAAATACTATTCTTTAACGACAAAATGCCCCCGACGATTTTCTTGCCAACAGGCTTCCGTCTGTTCCATGCAAAACGGTTTCTCTTTTCCGAAACTCACGATTTGAAGGTTCTCCTCTGGAATACCAAGATCTTTGAGAAACCCTTGTACAGCCTTCGCTCGTCGCTCGCCCAACACGATATTGTAGCTTTGAGTTCCTCGTTGATCGCAATGTCCCTCGATGATAATTTCCTGACCAGCAAATTTTTCCGTTAAGATCTTGGCATTTACTTCTAACAGGGACACGGCATCCTCTCGAATAGCAAACTGGTCATAATCAAAGAATACGTCACTGAGCATGACTTCCAGATCTTCAGTGGTTATTTCACGATCCAGGGCTTCTTGTGGCATGACTTTCGCCATTTGAATGGGTTCATCTTCAACAGACGACTTCGGCGTACCCGCATCATCGCCTGAGTTCACTTCGGCTTTCGCCACAATTTGTGGCTCTTCAATCAACATCTCTGCAGCCCCTCCTTCTTTACCTAGGTTGGGTAACGCCGGCAATTCTGGCTCAATCGAAATGGAAGGAATACCTACATCAGAGATGTGTTCTCTTCCCGGTTCTTGAGCTTGAGCTGAAGAGACAGCGGCCTGCTCCCCTTGCTTGGAAAAATTGGATTCAGGCGCGAGGTCTGAGTGAGGAATGTTATCACCAGGATCTGAAGAGGCTTTAGATTTTGCAAGAATTTCTGATTCCGTGTTTGGACGAATCATAGGCCTTGCTGGTTCTTCAACGGGAATATCCAAGGCCGGCACAGTTCGAATGTTATCTTCTTCAATAGGCTGAGGCTGCACTGTTTCATCAATCAGTTGTTCTGGTTGCAACTCAGCCACTTTCATCTTTGGACCATCAATCCCTGTCACAGTAGTCGTCCGCAATTGAGCACTACACCCCGTTAGCAATGCCATAATACAAACTTTGGACACCAGCACTTTAACGCTGTTTTTTATTTGAGTGTTCATTCTTTGTTGTATCATACTGAACCTCCCGATCTACACGCACTCAAACCAATAACATCCAGAAATCCCACTAAATCAAATCCCCTCTTCCTTACATCAACTCTAAAAAGTCTTATCACAATGAGTCAAGGATGTCGTTCCAAATCTTTTCGGGGTTTTCTTACTCACTACGACAAGAGTTTCGACAACAGGCTCACGACTTTCTCAAAACTGGGGCAAATCTTCTCTCCTTGAATAGTGAAAAAAAACCCCCTGACCTGTCATCGTGACCTGCCAGGAGGTTATCTAGGAAAATTTGAGGGATCTTAGAGACCACCCCAAGACATAAATCATGCCAATCAACAATAACCCGAACCTCTTATTCAGCTCCTGCTTTCAGTTCATTGACTTTTCCTTTTACTCGTTCAAAGGCCGCCTTGGTTTTTCCTTTGGCCCGCTCCATAGTGGCACTCATGTCATTGCCTTTAGCCTCTTCCATCTGAGCTTTGATTTCGCCTTTCATCTCTTCATTTTTAGCTTTAGCCTCGCCCTTTATGGCTTCAGCTTTGGCCTTGATTTCTCCTGCTATACCAACCCCAAGGAACCCTCCTAAGGAAAACATGACCACAGTTAACACAATGATAATTTTTTTCATGATACTCACCCTTTCTAAGAGGGGGTAAAGTAAATGATGTGTCCGTATTCCTAGTATACGGCACAAATGAATTGTCTCAGTAACCCAAAAGACAAGTCAAATCTTTCGTATTGAGAGATACATTGAGACTACACTGCAGTTATTTATACACGAAAATAGAATTGTCGATGCCCGGCTAAACTCTCTCCCACGAATTCACAGAATTCATTTTAGTTAACTATCCAAATCCCTTTGAAGATCATATTCTAAGCGAATAACAGACACAGGCAATAAACCATAGACGGCCAGGATTTTCTCTTGGAGTCATCATCAGTCTCCTTTTCGGATTGAGTCTTAGTTTTACATTCATCTCCTGGGCAGCCCTGCCAGGTGAAAAAGAGTGGGAAGTCCCATTGGGATTATTGGGATTATTGGGATTAGATGAGAATGTCCTTGTCATCCCCGAAGATAACCCCTTGACACACGAAAAAGGTCAAACTCGGGAAACTTCTATTTTTTGACAAAGGCCTTTCTAAAAATGACACCATCCCCTGCGGAAGTTATCATCTACCACACTTAGCTTTTACAGATGGAAACCTTTCTCAGAAAGTATCTATGGCCTACGAGGAGCTCGAAACGCGCCAGCTTCGATTAATCGACTATTTAGTTCGGCTCAATTCTGGGATGGACGTTCAACCAGCTTGGAGGAGTAAGCGAGCGACCCTTTGGTCAATTGAGTTGAACATGGCTTTGCCTATCACGAAGAGTATGTGACCAAAATCAAAACGATCAAGAGATACCAGAGACTTTTCCAGAAAACATTTCGTGGACCCATTACAAAAGAACGGATCGCACAAGCTTTAGCGAGCTTTCAGCGAACCATTCTTTCCTGGAACAGTCCCTATAATCAGTACGACTATGGAGGAGACGACAACGCTCTTTCTCTCAGCGCTCTACGCGGATTGAATCTATTCTTAGAAAAGCCGTGATGTGCCCATTGCCATTTTGGTTCTAATTTCACTGACGAAAAATTTCATAACCTAGGAGTTGATTGGGACACTGCACATATTGATTTGGGACGATTTACCGTGACCAACGATCAACAAGACATCTGGGCATTTAAGACACTGGCCTTGCGAGAAATCTCTCGCACAGCCCCATACATACACAATACGATTCGCCACGCTACGCCAAGTCATAGATTTTTATGATCAAGGAGATATTCAGAATCTCCACCAAGACAAGACAATTATTTTGCTCAATTTAGCAGATCGAGAAAAAAAGGATATCATTAAATTTTTACAGTATTTAAATTGCGAAGGCTGGCAAATAGACCCACCAACAAAATTTCCGCAATAAGAAAATTCGCGAGTTTGGATGATCCAAAAAATTTTCGAAGTGCACACCCAATTTAGGGATTTTTAAGCTGTATAAGACCTGAGGTTTTTTGAGTATCGAGATCGGCGTAGAAGTCTTTGCCTTCATGGTTGACGACGACAAAGGCGGGGAAATCCTCGACTTCGATTTTCCAGACGGCTTCCATACCAAGATCTTGATATTCCAGAACTTCCACTTTTTTAATACTATGTTCCGCTAAGCGTGCAGCGGGCCCCCCGATAGAGCCTAGATAAAATCCACCATATTTCCCACAGGCCTCACGAACCTGTTTAGACCGATTTCCTTTGGCCAGCATGACCATGCTTCCACCAACAGCCTGAAACTGATCCACATAAGAATCCATACGGCCTGCCGTGGTCGGGCCAAACGAGCCTGAGGGCAACCCGTCAGGTTTTTTCGCAGGACCGGCATAATAAATGGCATGATCTTTCATGTATTGCGGAAGCTTTTCTCCTGAATCCAACCGCTCTTTGAGTTTGGCATGGGCAATATCTCGTGCGACGACAAGAGGCCCGGTCAGGGATAGCCTCGTAGCCACTGGATGTCTGCGCAGTTCAGCCAAGATTTCCGGCATGGGCCGATTCAAGTCAACCTTGACCACGTGTCCATCGAGGTCTTCCTCGGTTACATCCGGAAGGTATTGCGCAGGATTGGTTTCAAGCTGTTCAAGGAAGACACCCTCTTTCGTAATCTTGCCTAACACTTGCCGGTCGGCTGAGCAGGATACACCCAGTCCAACGGGACAAGACGCACCATGCCGCGGCAAGCGAATGACTCGGACGTCATGAGCAAAATATTTCCCGCCGAATTGCGCACCAATACCCGTTTCAGCGCAGAGCTGGAAGATTTGTTGTTCTAGCTCCAGATCTCGAAAGGCTCGACCTTGTGCATTGCCTGTTGTAGGCAAATCATCCAGGTAGTGACAACTGGCTAGCTTCACGGTTTTCAGCGTGAATTCTGCTGACATACCACCCACAACCAGCGCCAAATGATAGGGAGGACATGCTGAAGTTCCTAACGTGCGAATCTTTTCAGCCACGAAGGTCAGCAGCGATTTTGGATTAAGAAGCGCTTTGGTCTCTTGATAGAGAAAGGTTTTGTTGGCAGACCCTCCACCCTTGGCGATGAACAGAAAGCGGTATTCTTGGCCGGGTTCAGCGTAGAGATCTACCTGAGCCGGGAGATTATTACCGGTATTTTTCTCCTTGTACATATCGAGTGGTGCCATCTGCGAGTAACGCAAGTTGCGTTGATCATAGGCTTCATAGATACCACGAGACAGGGCTTCTGCATCGTTTCCGGTCGTGAAGACCTGCTGCCCCTTGTACCCCAGTGTGATTGCCGTTCCAGTGTCCTGACATCCTGGGAGCACACGCCCTGCCGCAATATTGGCATTTTTGAGTAGTTCTAAAGCCACGAAGCGATCATTATCGGAAGCTTCAGGGTCGTCCAAAATCCTTGCTAACTGTGCGAGGTGACTCGGTCGCAATAAATGGGTCACATCATCCATTGCCTCACGTGCCAACAACGTGAGTGCTTCCTGAGAAACTTTGAGAATTTCTTGTTCTTCGAAAATAGTCGTAGAAACATAATCTGCCGTTAGTTTCCGATACGGCGTGGTATCCCTCATATGTTCAAAGATCTCTTGGTACTGAAAATCGGCCATGCCTGTGCTCCTTGATTCTTCTACTTTACTATATATGATTGTGCCTTTGTTGCAGGCCCTACGGTAATCATTGCTCACCATTCTTTGCAAGAGATGTTTCCGCAAGGAGTTTGTTGAAAAAATCCACCAGCGGCGTTCTCACCATTTTTCCGTGCTCACGTACGACATATACGCTCCGCGCGTAAAAATGGCTGCGGCCTTGCTGGATGAATTTTTTGAACAACTCACAAGCTCCGAGCCCCCAAGTCCGCCTGAGCAAATTTGTCTGTGGCACTCAGTAATATCTCTCACTCTCTCTAAAAGCTCCATCAGATAATCACTCAGTTGCCTGAATCGCATCTTAGGTTTAGACTATGAGCATGCCAAACAAGAGAACGGTGGGAACAATCAGTCTCGTACTAATCTGTGCGAGCGTTCTATTAATCTGCGGCAGTTTGAGTCTTTTGTGTCCTATGACCAGTCCTGCCGCTGAAGCTTCTTCTTTGCCGGCCCATCACACGACATTTGGAGACAATGATTGCTTTGAAGCGTTGACCTCTTTTTCTGAGCCATTAGAACAATTATCGGGACACACCTATTTATTCGAATCCCTATCTTCTCACAGACATGAAAAGCAGTGTAGTCAGCCGATTCCTCACTGTGTTCGAGCTTTTCCTGATAGCGATAGTCCTCCTCGATATCTCTTCCTCTCCACATTTCTGATTTGATTCATCTCCTCGTTGGGCCTTCGTCCTACCCTTTCGAGGGTAACGTCTCCCTATTTACAGGGTGCGCAACTTTTTTGTATTCCCAGACACGAAAGGCAAAATATGCTGAAGCGCAGTTTATCTCAATTTCGACTATCGTTTGTGTTGGTTCTCGTCAGTACATTTCATACACCGGTCTATGCTGAAACCATGAAAGAGCACCTTCCCGGTACAACAACTCACCAAGATCACCAGATCTTTCCATCAAAAAAAATGGAAATGCGCGATTCCTTGGGGAGAATTAAGGCTCCCCGTATCGAGGAAGGGAAAACCTACTCTCTCCCGCCGCAGCTCATGGGTATACAGATGGGTAAAGTAAATACGGTGAACGTCCCACCGCTCGGTTATGATTTAGACGGAACCGTCAAGGTTTTCACGCTTATCGCCCAACCATTCATGCACGAGTTCACCAATGGTAGACCCATGGACCAATCGCTTATTCCCATGATGAATCGTTTTTCTGGTGAGATGACCAGTCAGATGACTCACACGTCACAAAAAGGTCTGGTGTGGGGATATAACGGCTCAGTCCCTGGTCCTACCATCGAAGTGACCGAAGGTGATCGCATTCGAGTGATCCTCATCAATGAATTACCTGAACCAACTTCGATTCACTGGCATGGGTTGGAAGTTCCCAACACACAAGATGGCGCCGGCGGGGTGACCGAACCTCCGACACCACCAGGAGGGAAGCATGTGTATGAATTCACCCTCTACCAGCATGGCACCTTCATGTATCACACCGGATTTAATGTCATGAAACAAGATGCTTTAGGGTTAGGGGGTCTGTTGGTCGTCCATCCCCAACAGCCCAAGTCTAAGCTAGACAAAGAATTTGCGATCATGTTGCAAGAATGGACGTTTGCTCCAGGAAACCCCAACCCTAACATCAGCTCAATGGACTTCAACTGGTTTACGTTTAACGGAAAGGCTGCTCCAAGCATCGACTCTCTCCACTTGCAACAGGGTGAACGCGTACGAATTCGGTTCGGGAATTTGAGCATGCAAAGCCACCCTATCCATATTCATGGTTACTCTTGGCGAGTCGTCGGGACGGAAGGTGGGCCTATTCCAAAGGCCGCACAATGGCGAGGCTCGACGATTAACGTTCCGCCAGGCACGACCAGAGACGTGGAG
Source organism: Nitrospirales bacterium (assembly GCA_965223295.1). Lineage (GTDB taxonomy): Bacteria > Nitrospirota > Nitrospiria > Nitrospirales > UBA8639 > Nitrospira_E. Next base: position 1,658,276 of record CBDCWC010000002.1, read on the forward strand.
TTTGTAGCCTGGAATCCTGGAACTTGGCGAATGCACTGCCATCGTCTCCATCATGTCATGAATGCCATGGCCGATGCCCCCATGGGCATCATGCCCCATGGCGGGATGTTTACCCTCGTCCATGTGAACCCATCGGATCCGCGCGCCAAATGGCAACATCCCAATCAATCTCAGGAGGGTACGCCATGAAGAGGCACATATTCCCTACCCTCCTCATCATCCTTACGTTGCATGGATGTGCCAGTGTGAACGTCGAGCAAGACCACGGACGAATGCAACAGGAAAGTCTGCATCGCGTTGGCCAGCCTGTCGTATGGCAGCACACCGCTGAAGATCGCATTCAAACCCAGAAGATAGTGGAAGAATTGTTGAAAGATGGACTGACTCGTAAAGAAGCGATCCGCGTCAGCTTGTTAAACAATCCACAGCTGCAAGCCCATTTTCAGACGTTGGGTATTGCCCGTGCCGATGTGGTGCAGGCCGGATTGTACACGAATCCTTCCCTCGGAGCCTTGTTTCGTTTTCCAACTTCCGGCGGAAGTGGAACAGGGATGGAACTCGATCTGCTATTGAGAATTTCCGACTTGTGGAACGTCCCTCTCCGACGCAACGTCGCGGAAATCGAGGCCCTACGCATCAGCCAACTCGTCATACAGGAAATTCTTCGGACAGCCGCTGCCGCACGAGATACCTTTGATGACCTCCTCCTGCAACGGGCGCTGTATCGTTTCATGGAAGGCAATGTGTCTCTTTTTCAAACGACTGTCCAGGAACTCCAAGTCCGGTTTCATGCCGGCCTCGTCAATGATCTGGATATTTATTTAGCAGAAAATGTGTTATTCGAAGGCCAGGTCGACTTAGCCCGCATTAAATCCAGTTTGATTACCGCGCGTGCGCGGCTCCTTGAGACACTGGGACTGGACCCTCTCGGGCATGACACCTTCAGGATAACCGGCAATCTCGAAAAGATGCCCTTACGGAAACTTTCAGCTGAGAAGGGTTGGCAATTTGCCCAACGTCACCGAGTCGATTTGCAACTCACTCGTTTGCAAATTTCTCAGACCCGCCGTCTACTGGACTGGCAGAAGGCTCGCATCTTCGGGGACGTTGGACTCGGGGGTAATTACACACGAGAGCTCGATCAGCTCAACAGTGTCGGACCGCTGCTGGTCCTCCAAATTCCCATCTTCAATCAAAATCAAGGGGGCATTGCACGAGCAGAATTTCAGTACCAGCAAGCCCACCATCAATTAGAAGCCACAGAGCTTGCGACCAAACAAGATATTCAACAGCTGTTAGGTGAGCTCGCGTTTCATGAAACCCATGCGCAATTATTTCGGGATAAGATGCTCGTGGCGCAAGAAAAGGCCCTTGACTATGTGGAGCGTTTTTATTCGACCATGCAACTCAATAGCATCTTTCTCATCGAAGCCCGTCGTCGCATCTTAAGCACACAACGAGGTTATTTTCAGGCCTTGCGGGCTTACCGCCGAACCGAGTCCATGCTGCAGGTCGCTCTCGGTGGACAATACCCACAGTAACCTTTTGTGACGCAGACCGTTTGCGGGATTTAGAATTGTTCTCGTAAAGGGAGCGGCAATTCTTTGGGGAGTGGTTTCTTTTCAGGTTTTCTGACAAGATCAGGCCTCGCCTTTAAAATCCAGGAGATAGCTTGCTCGTTATAGCTTCTGAGTTGGCCGTAGACAATTGGGCGCATGCTATGTACGGTCTCAATGTAATCATCAAAATTTTTTTGGGTAATTTCTTCTGGGGCCACCCGCAACAACGTAGGGAGCAAACAACTCTCACAGCCCGAGGCTTGTTCCTGGTAGGCCGGATACACACAATATTCCGCCAAATCCGGCCGATGGCATAAGATTCGCGCAAGTTGCTCGTAATTACGTTCTTTGTTCTTTTTCCCACTCACGCTACAGATATCTTCGCCATAGAGATGAACCTTTTCCCACGTAATAGCGTAAGGAGCCTGTTGAAGGAGCGTATCTAGCAATGCCGTTTTGGCCCCCAACAATTGTTCTTCAAACGCTGGCCCCACCACATACCTGGCCATGTCCGGACAGGCCCCTAGCAACTCTATCATCCAGTTAAAGCAGGCTTCTTGGGTATGCGGATCCAAGTAATCGAGGATGGTTTCAATCACGTTCATCTCTTCGCCCGTAATGAGAGTTTTCTCGCGTTGCATAATTTCTCGCGCTTTTCTGACACGCCGCCGCACGAGTTCAATGCTTGAACCACCATTCAGCATATGCGCGTTATCGTAGTCCCCACGTTTTTCTTCGTGGCTCAACACGGCATAGGCTTCATTGATGCGAACCATGCGTTCTTTTGCGGCCTGCCGTTCATGTGGAGCAACCACATCCTCATGATTGCTTTTGACAAAGGTGCGCCACGCCGTCTGAATTTCCTTCAGCAGCGCATCTTCTGGCACACCTAAAATTTGGTAATAGTTGATGCCATCAATCATTCATTGAAACCTAGAAAAACAGATAAGTTATGAGCACATAACTATCACAAATATATACTCGTTTCTCGTTTAGAAAAAATGCTGAATATACACACTCTACAGAACCCCGAACAAGACTGAAAAGGACATCACGCCGATATTACGTTTTGGCAAGGAAATGCAAACGCTCTTCTGGCAATCACATGAAATAATCATTAGACTTGCACCTGCAAGGCCATGTTCTCTGATGAATAAAATTTTGAATGTTAAGAAATCCACCGTATTATTCTGCTAACAAGGAGGAGAGAATGGTTAACACACTGTGTGTCCGCAAGATGCTTGGGCTTATCACATGTTGTTCGGCTTTATTGATCACCAACGCAGCAACGGCTACTGAATTACCGAAAGAATCGGTGTTGCCGCTGGCTTTAGCAACAAAGGCCGCACAGACTGCAGTCGATCAGTGTTTGGCTGATGGGTACCGAGTGAGCGCAACCGTCGTCGATCAAGGAGGAAATATCCGTGCCCTGTTGCGGCAGGACGGCGCCGGACCACATACACCGGACAGTAGCCGAAAGAAAGCCTATACGTCAGCCAGCCTGAGACAACCCACGGCCCAATTAGCCGAGCTAGTGGCGAAGATGCCAGCGGTTCAAGGCCTTCAGCATATGAACGAGAATATTCTCTTACTCGGTGGCGGGTTACCCATCAAGATGGGCAAAGAGGTTGTTGGTGGCATTGGCGTGGGCGGTGCACCAGGTGGACATCTTGATGCGGCTTGCGCACAAGCTGGACTCACTAGCATTGGCGCCGTCCCACAGTTCGAAGCCAAAAAATAATACACGCCTAGCACACAAATCCCTGTGCTACTTTTGCGTAATAATCACTCGTTGATTGGAACTGGGTACATCGACCATTTCACTTTGGCCAAATCCTGCATTCTGAAACATACGCTCGTAGTCGGGGAAGATATACGCATCGCCCGCCGGAGTGGTGGTTAACATGATTAAGCCAAACTCGGCCATTTCCGGCGGCGAAATCCGATCTTCATTCGGAACGAATTCCAATGTGATCATCTTGCCACCATCTGACAATGCTATATGAATGTTATTCAATAAGGCTTCACACGTTGCCACATCAAAGTGATGCAAGAAATTGGTAAGAAGCACCAGATCGTAGCCTCGCCCCAAGTCCACATCAAAGGCACTGCCTGGTAACGTTCTGAAGCGATCGCCGACCCCAGCGACGTCAGCTGTCTCTTGTGCCACTGCCAACACATTGGCCCAATCTTGGGCGGTGATCTCTACTTGAGCAATCTTCTTGGCAATCTCTACACCGAACAAACCATGGCCTGCTGCAATATCCAGAACTTTTTGAGTATGAGGCGCATGTTGACTCACCCAATTTGCAATCCACTCGGCAGGTCCCTTCATCAATGGCCCCATGGAACGCGCAAATGTGACCCACTCAGGATGCTCTCGAGCCGTCGTGCCTTCTTCACTCACCACGGTGCCACCTTTACGAACAGCACCGGTTAGGTTCTTCGCCCCCTCAACTAAAGGAGAAGACAACATAAATTCAAGCGCACCTCCTAAATAGGCAGGAGATTGTTTCGTGAGAAAGACCTCAGAGTCTGGCGTTAACGCATACGATTCCGATTGCTTCGTCAGAAAACCAGCAATCGTCAAATAATCAAGGAGCATCCTCATGCCACGAGGGGCGACTCCACATCGTGTCGCTAGCGATTCAGGCGTTCCCTTCCCTTCTCCAATACCGCTAAACACATCCAGCTCGATGGCCGACTTGAGCGCGGCCGTTCGCATATGGGCATTTGCCGTTTGAAAAAATAAGGCTGGTGAGGGACTCTCAGATGGTGGTTGCGTCGTCATCTTTGCAGTTCCTTTCTAGGATTAATAGTCATGCGCTACAGATACCACGACGAATAGGGTCGAAATAGACAACCGACACGTTGACGACAAAAAAACTTCGGAAAGTCTTGATTCTTATCCATGGTAAAAATCTTCGCGAACGATTTGGTCACCTTTCCAGGTCTGCACGGCTACTTGCTTCATCTGCACTCGATTTCCATCTTTAAATGTCAGGTCAAAAGACCATTCCACTGCAGCATGACCGCCTTCTACGATGACTCGGCCAACCTTTGCGCCATGAAACTCCAGCACGTTGTCTAGATATTTGATTTCATATTCTCGATTGGTCGCCTTCCCGACTCGCGCATCTTCTCCATTTTCTGACATCACCACATCGTCGGCATAGTATCGCTCAAAGGTTTCTAAAATTCTTCCCGAGAGAACTCCATCAATAACCGCTTGAACCTGTGTGTGAATGCTCATCGCTTCAATCCTTTCAGTCCAATTGGTGACAAAAAAGATAATGTGGTAGGGCTCATAACGCTTCTCGACCATGAAAGGCGAGTAGGTCCTGCTCAGGTCCCAGGGGGACAATGCCTGTGGGATTAATATCATCATGCGTCACATAATAATGGCGCTTGATGTGATCAAAGTTGACCGTGTCTGCAATGCCTCCCTGCTGATAGAGATCCTTGAGGTAGGCAAAGAGATTGGGATAATCCACAAGCCGCCTAATATTGCATTTAAAATGTCCATGATAGACAGCATCAAATCGGATAAGAGTTACGAAGAATCGCCAATCCGTTTCAACGATTCGTTCTCCAAATAAATACCGCTGAATCGATAGTCGTTTTTCCATTTTGTCTAGTGCGGCAAAAACCTGCTTTACAGCCTGCTCATACGCCTTTTGCGACGTGGAAAATCCCGCTCGATAGACCCCATTGTTAACATGTTCATAAATAAAGTCATTCAATTCATCAATCTCTTGACGCAAAGTCAGCGGATACAAGGCGAGCTGACTTTCCGTGAATTGATCAAATGATTGATTAAACATCCGCATGATATCGTCATCAGAGTTACTGACTATTCGCCTGGTTTCAGTATCCCAAAGCACGGGGACGGTTACACGGGATCGAAAATCTGGATCGGTGGCACTGTAAGCCTCGCTCAGAAACGTGAATCCATTAACTGGGTCTTCGGTATGTCCAGACCCGTTTCGAAATGCCCAGCCGTGATCGTCACGAATAGGATCCACCACGGACATCCCCACGACATTCTCCAACCGCTTCAGCTTGCGAACAATAATCGTCCGATGGGCCCAGGGACAGGCCCATGAGACATACAGATGATAACGTCCTGTGGCCGCAGGGTAGTCTGAGCTGCCATCATTCGTCACCCAATCCCGAAAGGCATCCTCTTGACGGTCATATTGCCCATCTTCTGTTTGTTCTTAAGGAAACTGAGCAGTCGTCATGATGCAACCTGTTCTTGCCAAATAAAGGTCCCCTGCCGTAAATCTTGTAAGGCCTGTTGAATTTCCTCTTGCGTATTCATCACAAACGGACCATACCGAGCTATCGGTTCGCCTAAAGGTTTGGCGGAAACCAGCAAAAAGCGGACAGCGTCTTCCCCTGTTTCAATTTTCACGGACTCCCCGTCTTCCCACACCACCAACTTTGTCTCAGCAATCCATGTTCCTTCCTGTTCCTCATGTTCTAGGAAGGCCGCCTTTCCTTCGAACACATAGGCAAAAGCCGTGTGTCCTTGCGGAATTGATTGAGTAAAAGAACTCTTTGGAGAGAGAGAGACATCCAAATAGGTTGGATTGGCCGCAATACCCGTCACCGCTCCACTCGTTTGTCCAACTTTTCCCGAAATTATTCGAATCTTGGCTCCGTCCTCAGTTGTCACTTCAGGAATATCATGCGAAAGAATATCTTGATATCGGGGTTGGCTCATCTTGAGTCGAGCCGGGAGATTGACCCAAAGTTGAAAGCCTTCATTACCCTCTGGACGGACCTGCGGCATTTCCTCGTGAAGGATTCCGCCTCCCGCCGTCATCCATTGCACATCTCCCGCGCCAATGCTTCCGGCATTGCCTAAGGTGTCACGATGCTGCACTTCTCCAGTCAGCATATAGGTCACGGTTTCAATACCACGATGCGGATGCATAGGAAAGCCGGCTTGATAATCCTCAGCATTTGAGGACCCAAAGTGATCAAACAGGAGAAACGGATCGAGATAATTAAGCTCTTGCCCGCCAAGACTGCGTTTCAGTCTGACGCCCGCCCCTTCGACTACAGGAGCCGGTTCAATAATGGTTTGTATTTTTCGTAATTGTGTATTCATCATATTCACCTGATCCTTTTTTATTTCAACTTTGAAGCTGATATCACTGTATAAACTCAAATCTTTACCCTCACCCTTGCCCTCTCCCTGACAGGGAGAGGGAAAACTCACTAATTAATATCGAAAAAAGCATATCTATGATATCTTCGATCCAAACGTGACTCCCGCATCTTGAACTTCCCGATAAGGCAGAAGCCAAACTAACGATTCATCGTGAAGGTCACCCACTTGAATTCGGTTACCCCAAGGATCGCGGAAATCACAACGAAAATCTGGATGGACTTCCAGGCCATACTTTTTGGTGATTTTCTGTCGCACGTCAACAATCTGCGCCTCATCACGGACCATAATCCCAAAATGCTTAGTCCGATCAGGTTGCAGATCTTTCACCTCAAAAATGGCCAAAAACTGGTGTTCGCCAAGCTTACACCACGCCGCCCCTTCTCCACCTCGCAACATTTCTAGATTAAAGACGTCCCTATAAAATTCAACGGCTTTCTCGGCATCGTCAACTTCGATGACCACGTGATTCACTCCATACACTTGAACGGCCATGATGCTCCTCCTTTCCTCACGGTCAATTTTCGCATTTTGTTCCTTTGACTTGGCTAACCTTTTCGTCTGCCCTTTTTCTTAAATGATGCCTTTTTTTCAGAGAGTTGTGCTCCATCGCCACTTTCCCTTTTAGAAAAGACTATTTGGTCTTGAAAACTATCTCGCACTTGGCCAAACAACCGCTTAGCAACCTTTACTTCCGATCCAGGCAAGGCCCGTGCAAAAAAAGGACGCATAAACTCTGCATGCGCAGGAAATATCTGGTGGAAAAGGTCGCAACCTTTTGGTGTTAGCTGCACCCTCGTCGCTCGCCGATCTCCACCCACCGCCCCGCGCTGTATCAACCCTTTCTGCTCTAAACGATCCAAAACCCCCGTGAGCGTTCCCTTGGTTATTAACGCGCGTTCTGATAATTCCGCGCACGTCAGCCCCTCCGTCCCCTCTAATTCCGCAATGACATCAAATTGTCCGGGCGTGACACCCAATGAATGAATATGTCGGCTGCCCACACGGTACAATGCCAAATACGCTTCGACCAGAGGCCTCAACACACTCAAATACGGGTCATCCTTAAAATCAGTGATTGGCATGTATGCTCCTGAGATTTACGACTTCTCACGACTTCTCACGACTTCTCACGACTTCTCACGACTTCTCACGACTTCTCATTATTGTCTTAACTAGTATAATACTAATTAGTACATATAATCAACCTCCTGACCCGTCTGAGTCAAAGTTACATGGACTGGCTTATAAATAGACTTATTTAAAAGAACACACGACCACTCTGAAGGTCCTTCACTGAAATCTACCTGAAGGCCCTTCCTATCTCTCTGTAGGGTTTACCCTCCACCATAACGATGGACCGGCGACACGTATTTTCAGTAAGCATTTGTTTTATTTGTATTTTTTATTAGGTCGTCGAGTGGGAATACCATTTGCAATTCTGTTCTATTGGAAATTGCACTTAATCCCGAGCCACTTTGCATGGGGAATTTCAAACAACTTAGCCTGTGGGTCATCGCCATTAGCCTTATGCCGTTTTTTCACGTTCTGGGCGAAGACCAAACATCGAAAGTTCCAGGATCGTCTATAGATGCTGTATCAAGATCGACGGAATTATACAGACTGGAAGGGAACCTGTTGAAAGTCGAAGGAGAGTTTTGGATTTTGGAAGATCTGTTCGGCAATCAACATCGAATTCAAATTGGAGAAGAAACAAAACTACCTACATCTCCAAAGCAACCTGGAGATTCTATCTATGCTGTTGTCACAAAAAATAATCATGCGGAATCTATTCAATAAATCTCTGGCTTTCTCCTTCGGCGGAGGGACTGGTTCTCGAGGAAACTCTAATTCCGACCGCACCCGGAGCTTGGTTTCCCCATCAGCCACCTTCCCAATGGTCCCTCCGCCACCAATTTGTTTGCGGACGAAACAACGATGATGGACATTTTTAGCCTGGCACATCAATCAGCAAGCTCAACAACGAATGCCATTCTCTCGCAAGGCCGAATTTTGCTTGTTGACGATGACGAACTCCACCGCTCCTGTTTAAAAGAATTTCTTGAACGACGCGGTTACATGTGTGAGGAAGCGGTAAATGGAGTTGAAGGCCTGAAAGTTTTACGGCAAGAATCGATAGTCATGATTATTACTGACAACAATATGCCAGAAATGGATGGGCTCACCTTTATTGAACATGTGAAGCAAGAATTCCCCAATGAAATTTTTCCTATTTTTCTCATGACGGCCGAAGTCTCAAAACTTGTCAGACTGCATGCGTATAAACATGGAGTCTACCGCGTGTTCGAAAAACCTCTAGATTTCCAAGAGCTCTGCTATGCAGTCGATTGGGTGAGAAAATTTGATCTACCGTCTTCGTCCCAAGTGAAAATGTCGGTTTCCTAAGCCATTTAGACTTCCCTACCACTCATCGAGACACATATGTCACGCTCCATCGAGAGCATCGGGACTGTTATATAGCCATTCTCTCTTTACTCGTTGTTCATCAACTCCCTGCTCGCTCTTCGGTTATCTCTTTCAAAGTGTTGGCTAATACTGCCCCGTTGACTGGTTTCATCAAAAATCCTTTAAGACCGAGTTCCCTGGCTTTTTCTGCAGACATGGTGTAACTAAATCCCGTACAGAGCACAATAGGAATATCTTGACGAATATTCAACAATGCACGGGCAAAGGCTTCGCCATTCATGGTCGGCATCGTTTGATCTGTGACCACCACATCGAACTGATCCGGCTGTCTTTGAAAAAGCTCAACCGCTTCATGGGGGTTCGTCTTGGGGATCACCGAATAGCCTAAATGGCTTAACACCTGTTCCCCCCAATGGGCCAACACTTCTTCATCATCAACAAATAACACCGTCCCAGTTCCCTTTGGCCATTCCAACACTTTTTCAGGCTTCAAAGGTAAAACCACATCTAAGCGGGGAAACAAAATAGTAATCTTGGTCCCATGCCCGACTTCACTCACTACAGAAATATTCCCCCCATGCCCTACAATAATTCCATGAACCACAGCTAACCCTAGTCCTGTTCCTTCTCCCAATCCCTTCGTCGTAAAAAATGGCTCGAAAATACGATCAAGAACCTGAGAAGGCATCCCATGTCCTGAATCTTGAATCGTGAGCTGCAGATAGGAACCAGGCTTTAATTGAGGAACAGTAGAAGTCGTATTCTCCGTGATGTCTATCGAGGTCAGAGACAAGGTTAATATTCCCCCATTTTCCCGCATCGCATGTTCCGCGTTAGCACATAAATTCATAAGCACTTGATGAATTTGTGTGGGATCGGCAAAAACAACTGCCGAGTCATCGGAAAAGGTCGACTGAATTTCAATCGTGGCCGGAAGAGTCGCTCGAACCATCTTTAGGGCGTCTTTGACCAGGACGTTTAAATCAACAGCTTCTCGCTCCTGATCAGAACGACGGCTAAACGCCAAAATTTGCTTTACAAGTTCTTTCGCCCTTTGCCCGGCTGCCACCACCTCCTCCAAATAGGAAACTAAACGCGGCTCTTTCGGGGCCTGAGCCAGGGCAAGTTCTGAATAGCCTAGAATCGCTCCTAAAATATTATTGAAATCATGAGCAATGCCTCCAGCTAAGTTTCCAATAGCCTCCATTTTCTGAACTTGTTGAAGCTTCTGGTCGCTTTCCCGCAAAACCATTTCCATCTGTTTGCGTTCAGTCACATCCCGCATAAAGCAGTGATAATGATCATCCCCATGGTCCTTGTTCATTCCACTCACCAGCACCACTTGCTTATAAAAAATCGAACCATCTTTTCGTACAGCTCTAGCCTCAAACTCTCCCGTACCTGTCGTTCTCATGACCTCAAATGCAGCCAACGCGATGGCGTGATCATCAGGATGCACCGTGATTTTCCAGGACTGTCCCAAAAGTTCCTCTGACGTATAGCCAAGCGGCTCCGCATAGGCGCCATTGACCTGAAGGAACAGTCCTTCATTATTCAGAATCGAAATGCCTGGCGTCGCATGGGTGAGCGCAAAATTCATCTCCTCTAAGGCTTTCTCTGTCTCCTTTCTCTGAGTGATATCACGGGATACAACAACCCCTCGAACCTCTCCCAGCGCAGTTTGGAACATACGCCCAGTACTCTCAAACCATCGATACTCTCCATTCTGATGTCGATAGCGATAAACGGCACGTCCGGATCCAGAGAGTTGCATGCCTTGCGTAAATTCTGCTACCACGGCTTGGAGATCCTCGGGATGTACTAAGGAAAAGATACTGGATCCGAGTAGCGTTTGAGGTCCATAGCCCAAAACCTCTTGAAAATTGGGGCTAACATACAAAAATGTGGCATCTCCATCGACTTCAGCAATTAAATCAATGGCATTATCCATAATCGCCCGGTATCGCTTTTCCCGTTCTTGAATGGTCAATTCCGCTGCTTTACGGTACGTGATATCACGAGCGATACACAAAAAACCCTCGAGGCCTTCTTCCGTCTGTTGAATAATTTCCTTCGTGACCAAAAATGTACGAGAGACGGCCCCAGTATCCTCTACATCCACTTCAAAGGATTTTGGTGCTCCCTTCCGAACCACCTCGTCATCAAGTTCACAAAACAGCGGATGCGCTTCATTCATGGATAATTCTGAATCCGTTTTGCCAAGGATCTCTTCAATTGGCCGTTGGAGGAATGCCGCTCCTGTGGAATTGATGAGTAGATACCGCCCTTGCAAGTCTTTGACAAAAATAATATCACTGGTTCCCTCCACCACCGACGTTAACAATGCATGCTTGCGTTTGAGGGCTTCTGCGGCTTCTATCTGATCTGTGATATCGCGAATCGTCCCCCCACCGCCAATACATGTTCCCTGTTCATCAAAAATCGCCTGGCCTTTCCCCCTAAACCATCGATACTCTCCTGATTTCATCTTGAGTCGTGATTCCACGTCATAGGGCACATGATGTTCGATATGATCTCTCATGGCCTGAAAGACTCGCTCATGATCTTCCGGATGTAGGCGAGAAGCCCATGATTCTAAGACAGGGGGGAAATCTTGTTCATCAAAACCTAAGAGGGTGACGAATTGTGAAGAATACCAAACAGGGGTCTCCGGCAAATCCCAAGGCTTATGAGGCAATCGATAGCCTACCCAAAGACCTTCCTGAGAGCACTGCATTGCAATCTGAAATTGCTCTAATTGACCACGATAGTCCGCAATCCTCTGTTGAGCCGCAGCAAGTTCTTGCCGAAGCGGTTCATGTGGCACGGCAGACTCCCTATCGCGGGTCTTTTCAGCAGGTTTCGGAGCGAATCTATCTTTCTGTCCAAAATTTTCAGACAACGCCTCTTGGGTATATCGCGTGGTCACATCCAGTACCACACCTTCATATCCTAAAACACGGCCATGGGGATCGGAGATCGCCTGGGCATACTCTTCAAGCCATACTCGGTCACGGCTGAGTCGAAAACCCTGCCACACAGTTGGCCCGATCATTTCTTGGGTCTGATCTTGGCTTTGAAATAGTTGCCGCCAGGCCTCTCGCTGCTTTGGGTCAACATATAATTGGGTCCCAATATCCGCCACAGATTCCATCATGGATTCAGAAGAGTGATAACCAAAGATTCGAGCCAATGCCGGATTAGCCATCACCAATTTTCCATCTACCGTACTTCGATACACCCCAACGAGCACGTGATCAACAAGCTGTTGAAGACCTCCAAGCTCTTTCTCGATTGGAGAAGTGCTCTTGTCTTGACTAAGCCGAAGAGACAAATGAAGATCTCCAACTTGTTTTCGAAGGATCTCCGGAGATTGGGATGACGGTCGACTGGCGGGGATATTAGGATCCATACAAGACACATTTGGGTGGAAAGGGTGACACCCGAAGGCCTTCAAAAATAGCAGCCCTACAACAAAGACCACAATGAAAGATCTGTCAACTAATGTCAAGAGAAAAGTCGACTCTGTGACTTATTTACACTTGGGTCTGTTGAAAAAAGCCGCCAGCTGCGTTCTCGCCATTGTTCCGTGCTCACGTAGGACTAGTACGCTCCGCGCGCAAGAATGACTGTGGCCTTGCTGGACGGAATTTTTTGAACAGACCCAAGGCCTCTGACATGTGACACCGCAGAGACGAAATGTAGCCGTTGATATCATCATTATTCAATAGTCCCACTTGTTTCTGCCATAACCACCAAATGAAATGCTTCTCTGACGACTTTGTGTTATCCCGTGGATGCTTTATTTTGATACGACAGAAATACCATGCTAGACTCCGACATGTTTTTGTCTTCACTACTCACTATCATACTTGATGAAAAAATCTGTTCTTACGATTGCTGGCTCTGACTCAAGTGGCGGGGCGGGCATCCAAGCTGACCTCAAAGCTCTGTCGGCACATCGCATTTTTGGCCTGTCGGTCATTACCTCTATTACCGCTCAAAACACTTGTGGGGTATCATCTGTCTTCCACCTCCCCACGACCATCATCGACGCGCAACTTGATGCCATCTTTTCTGATATCCCCGTCACAACCATCAAAACCGGTATGTTAGCCACACAAGACATTATTGCAACGGTCAGCAACAAACTGGCAACCCAAGCCTTTGAACACCTTGTTGTCGATCCAGTCATGGTAGCCAAAGGCGGACATGTCCTTCTGGAAGATAGTGCCATCTCTTCACTACAATCTCAGCTCATCCCACAAGCCTTTCTCATGACTCCCAACATCCATGAAGCAGAAGTACTTGCACAGATGACCATCACAACACTCGCGGATGCTCGGGCAGCCGCAAAAATTATTCATCAATTAGGATGCCGATATGTCTTGATTAAGGGCGGACACCTCAAAGAACAACCTGGCACCGACCTCCTTTACGATGGCCGCTTTTTTCGAATGTACAAAGGAGAATTTATACAAACGAAGAATACCCATGGCACCGGATGCACATTGGCCTCTTCTATTGCAGCCCAACTGGCGAATGGGAAATCCGTAGCCGACGCGATTGAAGGAGCAAAGACCTACATCACTGAGGCTATACGCCATGGTTTCTCACTCGGTCAGGGTCATGGACCAACAGACCATTTTTACTTTCTCCAAGCCTAGCTCTTTATGCGTACGACTTCACCAAAGTCACCTGAACCAGTAATCGAGACTTCCGTACCATTATTGAATAATTCAGAGCTCTCAACATCCGCCGTCTTGACTGAACCGTCTCAGAGTACAAATCTGGCCGTCATTCTGTGTCATGGATTTCTGTCTGATCAAAACAGCCGCACCAATCGCAGACTCACTGAATTGCTTGCTCCGCAGGGTATCGCCACACTACGCTTTGACTGGTATGGCATGGGGGAAACACAGGAACATTTCTCGCAATTGAGTCTAAGACAATGCAAGGAGCAACTGGATGCCGCATTTCGGATATTGACAGAAAGAGGGATGACTCGACTCGGGCTCATCGGATCAAGCTTCGGCGGCCTCTTAGCCATTCTTGCCGCTCCCAATCACCCCAATCTTCTCGCCTTAGGCCTGAAATGCCCCGTCGTGGATTTCCCTGAAGTCCTTCGCCTGGAATTCGGACTTGAAGCTATGGAACACTGGAAGTCCACCAATCACATCCCAAATCTTATTGATGACGGTGAACCAGTCCCCTTACACTACAGTTTTTATGAAGAACTTCTGACCTATGATGCCTATGAATCGCTTTCACACATTCAGGCCCCCACATTAGTGGTTTATGGTGATCAAGATGATCTCATTCCCCGTGTTCAAATCGACCAATTACTGACAAAGCTTCAGTCAACAACCCAATTGAAGTTGATAGAAGGAGCCGATCATCAATTTGGACGGCCTGAAGATTTTCAACTCATGACCAATCATCTCTCTCAATGGATGGTTCAACATTTACTCCAATCATGACTGTATGGATCAGATAGTGAGTCCTTCTCAGTTACCTCATACGGAGCTGACACACCAACAATTTGAAATTTTTCGTATCCTATATCCCATTTTCAAAGAAGAAGTCTTCTCCCGGCGGGAACAAATGATACGCCTTACCGCGTTTTCTAGTACAGTGCTAATCGTGATATTGTTTACCCAAGCAACCATTATCCCTTGGCTTGCCCCAGACCCCTTCACGCCATGGCTGTTCACTGCGGGCATTATCTTGTTTTCTGGCGTATTTACCTTTTTCATACTCCAACATGCTAAACGTCATCAAATGGCGAAGCAACAGTTGATTACATTAGAGCAATCTCTTGGTCTCTATCACGACAAAGGGGAAACCAACGGAGACGCTCTCTTTCCACACAATTGGCAATACGACTGGACCACAGATCAAAGCGTCACGATTTACCTCGCAGCTCTCTCTATACTAACCATGCTCGTGATCATTGCAGTACTTATTCAGACCTGAATAATGAGCAGACCATTCATGAACCACGGCTTTCACACCAGCAATAGATCAAATCTATGTTGAAACCCTACCGAGGCGTTAGCCCCATCATCGCAGCTAACACGTTCATTGAAGATTCAGCCATGGTCATTGGAGATGTGGTCATTGGCTCAGACTCAAGTGTCTGGTTTCACGCCGTCATTCGCGGAGATGTCCATTTCATTCGTATCGGACATCGGACCAACATCCAAGACCTGTCTCTTTTACATGTCACACACGATACCTATCCACTAACGTTAGGAGATGATATTACTATTGGACATCATGTCGTCTTACATGGATGTACGATTCGTGATCGTGTACTCGTTGGTATGGGAGCGATCATCATGGACGGAGCGGTTGTGGAGGAAGACTGCATTATTGGAGCCGGAAGCTTGGTTACTGAGCGCACTCAAATTTCTTCCAAAAGCCTGGTGATTGGTTCTCCGGCCAAAGTCAAGCGCTCTCTGACTGAGGAAGAATTGCTCTGGATCAAAGAATCAGCCCTAAACTATACCCGCTATGCTCAGCACTACTTGGCAGACCAACAAGATAGCCCATGATTAGAACTTCGTGTTGTCATCAGTTGTCGAGTTCCTAACATCTACTCTGGTCTCATCTCTTGTCTGCTTCTCATAATCGCCATTCATCGTTCCCTCAACTCCCGCTAGTCATACTTGGATCCGGCTATACTGGCAGTCGGATTTACCGGAAGGCTGTACAAGCTGGTTGGGAGACATTTGCGACAAGCCGCAAACCCGACAGACATCTGGGTGATCTCCCTCGCGCACATCGTATAGAATTTGACCTGTCTCAAAGCAGCACGTGGACGAGCATTCCCAATCCAGCCCATCTCCTTTGGTGTTTTCCTGCTGTCCCTTTTGACCTCGTTCAACAATTTATTTCGACACGCACCAACCCAACCTGCCGGCTAGTGGTCCTGGGAAGCACATCCGCCTATCTTCCAAATGGGCAGGAGGTCACAGAAGATACTTCAATCAATGACTATTTGCCGAGGGTGCAGACGGAAGAATATTTACGAACGAGCCATGGAGCCATCATTGTCCGGCTAGCTGGTCTCTACGGCCCGGGACGACATGTGTTGGATTGGATACGAAAAGGCAAGATCAAAAATACTCAGAAATGGGTCAACCTTCTTCACGTCGAAGACGCAGCCGCCATCTGTCTTCTGGCCCTTGAACGTGCAGACAAGGGAGATCTCTATGTTGCCAGCGACGGTCATCCACGAACCTGGAGAGAAATTTGCTCTGTTGCTTCAGAAAAATGGCAAATCCCGCTTCCTCCTCCTACAGCCCCTTCCAGCCCAGGGAAACGCATAGATATTCAGAAATTGCGCACAGAATTACAGTACTCGTTTACCTTTCAGGATCTTTTTCAGGCCTTAGACCATATTGAGACTGCCTCACACTAGCAATGCGTTCATGACCGAAACAGTGCCGTAAGCGTTGCGACGACCAACCCATTATTGATGGCATGCGCGCACATCCCTGGGACGACACTCCCTGTGCGTTCATAGAGCCAGGCCCACAGCAGACCACTCCAAAACACAGAAAGAAACGCCACAACGCCATATCCATGAGCCAAAGCAAATATGGCTGCACTCCCAACGACCGAAGCAGACACACTTAATTTCGCTCTCAATGTCGAATACAACATTCCCCGAAAAATAATCTCCTCAAAAATCGGTGCAAGCAGGACAATCTCAATAATCAATTTTAATACCTCCCCCTGACTTCCCCAGACTAGTTGTGGGAGAAACCACTCGGTCCAGTGCACAGACATCTGCCAAACCTTACCGCCAAGCATGATCACCCAATCTCCAAGTAACCCCAACGCCATCGCGCCTAATAAAAGCGGGAACGAAGACCTCACGGATTGGAACCCATTCTGACATCCCAACAGTTTTAACAACGATTGTTTTTTGGGTCGGCAGAGAAATACCACCGCCACAAAGACGGTCGGAAGATATAAAAAAAGTGACCCGTAGTGCTCTAACAACATCGGACCATTAGGCATGACAGCCATAAGAGCCACTATGCCAATTGACAGAGCGCCTCCGCGAACCAACACGGACAGTCCTTCTCGAAAGGTCCATGACGATCCTGGTCGATCGATCGCTCTTGTTTCTGAAGCCCTCTGACTTCTGATTCCCACGCGTGCCACGTACACAAGACAGAGTAAGCCTATCCCCCCAATGCTCAATTCTAAGAGAATAAGTGTTCGCCATTTCCATAATGGTGGATCAGTAAATTGTTGAAATTGCCGTTGGAGATGCTCTCGCAACACCTGATCACCTGACTGCTCGGCTAATCGTTTGGCCACTTGAAAATAAAACCAATTGATGGGAACTTCTTCTGCTAATTGCGCTTGTAACAGATGAAAATCTGTGGCTTTTGTTTGTCCATGTTCAAAATACGCGGCTTCCAGGGCCGCACGAAAGATGGGAAAAGGTGGGCTGACAGAGTCCCAACGTGCAAACGACCTTGTCAGATCGGCATTCAATTCCGCTTCTCCGTCTAATATTCCGGCATACAACTCATCTAATGGATACCGAAGTTCTGGTGGAACCTCACTGTACCATTGGCGAAATTGCTCTTGTGTCTCCCCCTCTGCTCCCCATAGAAGAAACATGGCTTGTTCAACTCCCGAAAGTTCAGGAATCCGTGACTCAATACTCAACAACCGACTCGCAAGCCGTTCTAAATCACGACTTGCTGTCGCGGATTCTTGCCGTTCTTCCGTAGAAGATACGCTCCACAGGAGGAAAGCAAACCCACACACACAAATTACACCGCAAAGAAAGGTCAAAACAGGAGAAAACTGGATTTCCTCAGATTTATCTCTTTCAAGACCCGTCGACCAATGAGAAGGTTCATGAGTTCCCGTCATACGCCGAAATTATTCTTGGTCATTCATCCTCCACCTTAAGACAATTCTTGTATACAATATAGATAGTAACATTGATAACCATCTTGGAGGGCCCATTTGGTGTGGAACTTTTTTAAACGTAATCGCAATGGTCATAGTGCAGCACAAGACATCGGTCCGTATTCAAATTATCGTATGGCTGTACGATTAGAACTTAATCAACGAACTGGAGTCTTTGCCCAACTGGCCAACGCCATGGCTGAAGAGAAAGCCAGTCTGGGCGCGGTGGATATTGTCTCCGCGACACGGACAAAAGTGATTCGAGACATTACCGTTGATGTTCAAAGCGAAGAACATGGCGAACGCGTCCTCAAGCGGCTAAACAGTCTGCCGGATATCAGCGTTGTTGCATCATCCGATCGCATTTTCTTGATGCATTTAGGCGGAAAAATTCGTGTCGAGAGTAAATTTCCTATCAAAACACGAAACACCCTCTCGATGGTGTATACGCCAGGTGTTGGGCGCGTGGTTAAAGCCATCGCCAAAGATGAGAAACAAGCCTATACCTTCACCAGTAAAAGCAATAGCATTGCCGTCGTCACGGATGGATCTGCGATCCTCGGCTTAGGCAATCTTGGGCCAATGGCAGCCCTTCCCGTTATGGAAGGCAAAGCGATGCTATTTCAGCAATTTGCGGGGATCGATGCCTGGCCTTTGTGCCTAAACACACAAGATTCCGAAGAAATTATTCAGACGGTCTTGGCAATTGCTCCAACATTTGGAGGCATTAACCTTGAAGATATTAGCGCGCCACGATGTTTCGAGATTGAACAACGACTACAGCATGAATTGGAGATCCCAGTCATGCATGATGACCAACATGGAACGGCGGTCGTTATCCTTGGCGCTCTCCTCAATGCCTTAAAAGTCATTCATCGCCCTATTCAGGAAATCACAGTCGTCGTCGTCGGGTTGGGCGCAGCAGGAATCGCCTGCTGTGAATTACTCTTGGGAGCCGGAATCACCAATCTACGGGGTTGCGACAAACTCGGTTGGGTCTTAGATCGCCCAATCACTGACCTGCAGACTCATCGTCATAATCTGCGTTCACTCATTCAATACGACAAACCAACAGGAACCCTCCAAGAGGCCCTACACGATGCGCATGTCGTGATCGGCCTTTCGACGGCCAACGTACTGAAACCTGAAAATCTTGCCGTCATGACGAAAGACCCTATCGTGTTTGCTCTCGCAAATCCCGACCCCGAAATTTCTCCAGAATTGGCGATTCCCTATTGTCGTGTCTATGCCAGCGGCCGATCTGATTACCCCAATCAGTGCAACAACCTTCTGTCCTTTCCGGGCATCTTTCGTGGGGCATTGGATGTTCAAGCCAAATCTGTCAACGAACCTATGCTGCTCGCCGCCGCCAAAGCCTTGTCAAAAATGGTTCCAGAATCGGCCTTGAGCGAGGAATATATCCTTCCAAGCGTCTTTGATAAACAAATTGTCCCAAAAGTGGCGAAAGCGGTGGCTCAGGCCGCAATCGAGAGTGGCATCGCCCGACGAACAAAAAAAGAAATCGAAGAGAGCAGAGAAGGGTGAGAGTCATCTCAATCCTACCAACGCTCAGATCCCATTATTCAGGGATTAAACATTCCCCAAAGAAGAATTCCCATGCCCAGAGGCCAAAGGTAGTAGGAAAATAGATAAAAATTATTATGGCGGACTAAGCGTAAGATCACCCCAATTGACCAATAGCCGACAAGAGCCGCCACAGCCATCCCTAGGATAAACACTCCAATCGATTCATGGGTTTGGCCAAAGACTTTCAGCAATTCCAACAACGTTGCCCCCACAATTGCCGGAATAGAAATCAACAACGAAAATCGTGCAGCCAGCTCTCGGTCTAGTCCCAAAAACATGCCTCCCGCAATAGTTGAACCCGATCGCGAAATACCAGGAAATACCGCAGCACCTTGAATCACTCCAATGATAAGCGCATCCCATGGCTTCATTTCCTTAGCCGAACGACCTGAGGTTTCCCCCCGAGCCAGCCAGAGGATCACACCGGTCGTTAAAAACATCACAGCCACAAGTGACGGCCTGGCCAATGTTGAAAACCCAATAGATTCGACCCCTAGTCCGATCATGGCCGTCGGCACCGAAGCGAAGAGCACATTGTGGATCGTCTGGCGTTCGCACCCCTGAAACATACTCCCCTGTTCAGTGGGTAGTCCGACGTACCCCTTCACAAGCGTGAGAAGGTCATGCCAAAAATACAACAGAATCGCGGTGACCGTTGCCATATGCAGCATGACATCATAGAGTAAATTTTTCTCGCTGAATTGCCCAAACCAATGCTGCGCCATCACTAAATGGCCAGAAGAAGAGACGGGAAGAAATTCAGTGAGCCCTTGTATGACCGCTAACACAATCGCTTCGATATAGCTCATAGATTAGAGACATATCCATTTCTTCATGTTCCTAAAAGGAGTGGCGTGGATCACAGATTGGCTTTTTTCCATTGAACGGCGAACTCTTGAACGCCTTTCTCCCAGGGCGGCAACGTTACGCGAGGGTCCTGCAGGGAGGTCAGAACCGCATTGGAAGGGCGAGGAGCTGGCAGAGGATACTCAGATGAAGGAATAGGCTGAACAGGTGTATTGATCTCACAAGCCTGATAGAGGACTTTCGTAAACTCACACCAACTGGTCCCGCCAGCCCCCGCCAGGTGATAGGTCCCATAGGCCTGCGTCTCCACTAACCGAGCCACAGCTTGCGATAAATGCGGGGCAAAGGTTGGAGATCCAAATTGATCGTCAACAACTCGAACCTGATCTTTGTGAGCTAACCGACAAATCGTCAGAGGAAAGTTTTTTCCGACAACATGATACAGCCACGCCGTTCGAATAATAAAATGCGCAGGATTCCCTTTCTGCACTTCTTCTTCTCCAGCCAATTTACTGGAGCCATAAACCGACAGGGGGTTAGGGCGATCAAATTCGTGATAGGGACGAGTTTGCTGTCCATCAAAAACATAATCGGTCGAGAAATGCACGAGCGGAATATTCATGTCCCTGGTAGCCAGTGCCAGATTTCGTGGTCCCAAAGCATTCCCGCGAAATGCAGCATCCTGATGAGTTTCTGCCTGGTCAACTTGCGTGAACGCTGCGGCATTTATCACGAGATCTGGCTGAAGCTGTTTGATCGCTTTTCTAACCGATTCGAATTGACTAATATCCAGATCCTGAATATCCCAGGCCATCACCTCGCAATCCGCAAACTGCGCTTGTAGCGCCTGTCCTAATTGTCCTTGTCCCCCCGTGATGAACAGCTTGTGAAACTTCATATCTGATAGTCAGGAAGCGTATCCCACAAAGCGTGCATGGAAGCTCCAGCAGCGTCTTTCGGTGAGAGAATTGGAGAGTCATTGGGCCATTGAATGCCGACTTGTTTGTCATTCCAGGCCAGCGTAATTTCATCTCCGGGTGTGTAGATATCCGTACATTTATACTCTACCTCGGCTATATCTGACAGGACATAAAACCCATGGGCAAAGCCAGGAGGAATATAAATTTGCTTAAAATTTTCTGCGGTCAACAAGACATGTTCCCAAGCCGCAAACGTGGGTGAACCCCGGCGAATATCCACCGCCACATCAAAAATTTCTCCCTTTGTCACTCGCACCAATTTGCCTTGCGGTCTAGAGATCTGTGCATGCAGCCCACGGAGTGCCCCACAAACTGATGAAGAACAATTATCTTGCACAAATGATAAGGGAATACCTCCATCACGATACTTTTCTGCATGAAATGTTTCCACAAACCATCCACGCTCATCGCGATAGACATCTGGTTCGATAACCAGTACTCCTGGTAACTGGGTTGTAAGAAATTTCATACCGAGGTACGCCTTGGGCTATCCACTAGATCAAGCAAATACTGCCCATACCCGTTATCTTTCATACCTATCGCAAGTCTCACTACATCCTCTGCCTGTATATATCCCATGGAATAGGCAATCTCCTCCGGACAAGACACCATCAATCCTTGACGCTCTTGCAACACTTGAATATATTGTGCAGCTTGCATGAGGGACTCATGTGTCCCGGTATCCAACCAGGCAATCCCTCGACTCAACACTTGCACTTGAAGTGATTGAGACTCTAAATAGGTTCGATTCACATCAGTAATTTCTAGTTCACCTCTAGCTGATGGCTGAAGTGATTCAGCAATGGACACGACGCAATTGTCATAAAAATACAGCCCAGTCACCGCAAAAGACGATTGAGGGTATTTCGGCTTTTCCTCCAAACTCGTGGCCTGCCCTTGAGCATTAAAGGTCACCACCCCATACCGTTCCGGATCACGAACTTGATAGGCAAAGACTTGCGCACCCTGTGCCTGCTCGGCTGCTTTTTGCAAATACCCGGAGAGGCCATGACCATAAAAGATATTATCCCCCAGAATGAGAGCCACGCGATCTTGTCCAATAAATTTTCGTCCAATAAGAAAAGCCTGAGCAATCCCTTCCGGACGTGCCTGTGCGGCATATTCAATGTGTAACCCCAGATGGCTTCCATTCCCCAGCAATCGGACAAAACCATCTTGTTCATGCGGCGTGGTAATAATTAACACATCCTGGATGCCCGACAGCATGAGCGTAGACAGAGGATAATAGATCATCGGTTTGTCAAAAACCGGCATGAGTTGCTTACTCACAGCATGGGTGAGAGGGTAAAGTCTTGTCCCGGACCCTCCAGCAAGGATAATCCCCTTCAGACGCATAAACAGAAAATCCCTCTATTACTTTCTTGTTGTTGATAGTCCAATAGGCGATAAGGATGGATGAAAAGGTCAGGCATGAAGTCCAAGACGTTCACGTTGATAGGTCTGATGCGTAACAGCTTCACACCATGGACGATTGTCAAGATACCATTGAATGGTTTTTCGTAACCCAACCTCAAACGTATGACAGGGCTCCCATCCCACAGTCGATCGGATTTTCGTTGGATCTATAGCATAACGAAAATCATGTCCAGGCCGATCCGTCACAAATGTCTTGAGATCTGCATAATGTTGTATTCCACGATTCACAAAGGCAGGATTCGATTCACAAGGAACCAACTCATCCAAAATATGGCAAATCGCTTCAACGACTTCCACGTTTGAACGTTCCGACTGACCTCCGAGATTATACTTCTCTCCCGACCTACCATTCTTCAGTACTTGCAAAATCCCTTCGCAATGATCTTCCACAAACAACCAGTCACGAGAATGCTGTCCGTTCCCATAAATAGGAAGCGGCTTGCCTTCTAAAGCCGTCAAGACCATGAGAGGAACGAGTTTTTCAGGGAATTGATATGGCCCATAATTATTGGAACAATTCGTGATAATGGTCGGAAGATCATAGGTATGAAAATACGCACGAACGAGATGATCGGCACTGGCCTTTGATGCAGAATAAGGAGAATTTGGGGCATAAGGCGTTTCTTCCGTAAATAATCCTGTGGGCCCCAAAGTTCCATAGACTTCATCAGTTGAGACATGCAGAAACCGAAAACATCTAGCTTGGTCTAACTCTACTGTTTTTAGATACCGCCGAACCGTCTCGAGGAGTACTAATGTCCCAGTCACATTCGTTTGGATGAAGGGAAAAGGATCATCAATTGAACGATCCACATGTGATTCCGCTGCAAAATTGACGACCCAACGTGGCTGATACTTTTCAACAACCTTGGACATTTCCGTTTCATCTGCAATGTCTGCCTGAATAAACTGCAAACGAGAATTTTCCCAGAGATCCTCCAAATTTTCCCGATGACCGGCATAGGTCAATTTATCCACCACGACAAGACGTGAGTCAGTCTTAGCCATCGCCATATGAACAAAGTTGGCGCCAATAAAGCCTGCGCCACCTGTCACCATCATTGTATCCATCATAAAAGTATTGTGAAGGAGAAACGAGAAGCCGAGAACGTTCGTGGGCTATCGAATGAGTATCACAAAAGTGACACCCAAACTTTCACAGCAAGATTATTCCACCGTTACACTTTTGGCCAGATTTCTCGGTCGATCAACATCCAACCCACGCTGGACGGCAATATGGTAGGCTAACAGCTGTAACCCAACAGTAAAAAGAATGGGGGTTAGCAAGGGATGCGCCTCCGGGATAGCAAACACATGATCAGCAACATGATCCAAGGCATGGTCTCCTTCAGAAACAAACGCAATCACCGGAGCATTTCTTGCCCGCACTTCCATAAGATTACTGACAGATTTTTCATACAAGCGATCTTTCGGTGACAACACGACCACTGGCATATCACTATCAATTAACGCAATAGGACCATGTTTCATCTCTCCAGCCGCATAGCCTTCTGCGTGAATATAGGAAATTTCTTTAAGTTTCAGAGCTCCTTCCAATGCAATGGGATAATTAATCCCGCGGCCCAAGTACAGAAAATTTCGTTTATCAGCATACTTTTTTGCAATCTCTGCAATCGTATTTTCTTGTTTTAAAATATGTTCGACATGCCCAGGAAGCATGAGAAAATGGTCTAGCCACCACCGGCCTTCTTCCGGACTCAACACATCGTGAACTCTTCCAACATGCAATGCTAACAAATACAATGCAACAACTTGTCCTGTAAAGGCTTTTGTTGAGGCCACGCTAATTTCTGGTCCACAACGCGTATAGATCACTCCGTCTGCTTCCCGCGCCAAGGTACTACCAACAGCATTCACAATTGATAACACCTTCGCGCCACGTCGTTTGGCTTCGCGGGCCGCCGCTAACGTATCGGCTGTTTCACCAGACTGCGAGATGGCAATAAATAAATCATCGGCTTGAATCATCGGCTCGCGGTAGCGAAACTCCGAACCAATGTCTACCTGAATTGGTCGCCGAACCATTTCCTCAAAAAGATATTTCCCGACCAATCCCGAATGCCAGGACGTTCCGCAGGCCACAATCCAAAATCGTCTGGCGTTTAAGAGTTCTTCATTCGTCATGGACAAATCCGGAAGATCGGCTTCGCCTGACTCGTAATGGAACCGGCCTCGCAACGTATCCATAATGACTTGAGGCTGTTCATGAATTTCCTTCATCATAAAATCAGGATATCCGCCCTTTTCAGCAGCTTCGGCATCCCAATGAATGGTTTCAGTTGGAATGGTTTTTGGCTGCCCTTCTCGATCAAGAACGTTGACTCCCGATTCCTCCAATATGCCGACATCGCCATCTTCCAAAAACACCACTTCCCGAGTATGGGCTAACAGTGGAGTCACATCAGAGGCTAAAAATGCCCCTTTCCCATTGACGCCAATAACGAGAGGGCATCCAGAACGGCTCACCACGATCCGTCCGGGTTCCGCCAAAGACATCGCCGCAATGGCGTAACTTCCATGGAGATCATGTGCCACCTGGCGAATAGCTTCATCCAAACGTTTTCCCCTCTTCATCACAGAAGACAACAAATGGGCAATAACTTCAGTATCGGTTTCTGATTCAAAACGATGTCCTTCTGATTCCAAGCGATGACGTAGGACGAGAAAATTTTCGATAATGCCATTATGAACCAACACCACATCGCCCGAACGATGGGGATGGGCATTCTGCTCAGAAGGCCTTCCATGCGTTGCCCAACGAGTATGTCCAATGCCCGTTCTGCCTTCAACTGCCCTGCTCTGGATATTCGCTTCCAAATTCGTGAGCTTTCCTGCGCTACGCCGAATATCAAGTTCTCCATGATGCTGGAGAGCGATACCAGCGGAGTCATAGCCCCGATATTCCAGTCGTTGCAACCCTGACAACAAGATGGGGGCTGCCGATTCCCGCCCGACATATCCAATAATTCCACACATAACCAGAGATTCCTTATGGCTTCAATTTATTGAACGTTATATAAAGATAGATGACATTTCGGTGAGTTTAAGAAAAAACTTAACGCAACATGGAGCCTTCCC
Source organism: Nitrospirales bacterium (assembly GCA_965223295.1). Lineage (GTDB taxonomy): Bacteria > Nitrospirota > Nitrospiria > Nitrospirales > UBA8639 > Nitrospira_E. The sequence continues at coordinate 1,684,294 of CBDCWC010000002.1, forward strand.
TAGCTCCTGCCAAGAAGAAAAAAAAGAAGTTATGATGATTCTTGGCGATTTTCTAGAGCCGGAATTGGTGAAGACGGATCTTCAACCTGGCTGCTCTTGCCATTCGTGGGAAAATTTGAGGGGCCCGGATCCAATAATGCTCGACGACGGGCTGCCGTCCCTTGCTTATTGATTTGTGCGACGCGAGAGATTCCCATCGCATCGGCTGGAACATTTTCGGTGACGGTTGTCCCAGCCGCAATCAAAGCCCCTTCTCCAATCGTGACGGGAGCAACAAGCTGAACATCGCTTCCAACAAACACATTATCCTCAATCACAGTTCGTGCTTTTCGATACCCATCATAATTACAAGTAATGGTTCCGGCACCCACATTGACATGTCGTCCGATCCAGGTATCTCCAAGGTAACTGAGATGATTCACTTTTGAGCCTTCCCCAACTTCCGTTTTTTTGAGTTCCACAAAATTTCCAACTTTTGCTTTTCGATGGATAAGGCAGCCCGGGCGCAGGTGAGCCATGGGACCGATCACAGCTTTATCCTCAACCGTGGATTCCTGGAGCACGCATGCATCTTGAATCTTCACCCCTCGATGCAGCACCATGTTGGTGAGTCGTGAGTTGGCACCAATCGTACATTGTTCTCCAACATGCGTGTCGCCTTCTAGATGTACTCCAGGATACACAACCGTATCGCGACCAATCGTGACCTGATAGTCAATCAACACTCGTTCAGGATCTAACATCGTGACACCATCCAACAGGAAACGCTCACAAATCCGGCGCCGCATTTCTTTTTCCGCTAAGGCCAGATGCGCTCGGGTATTGACACCTGTCGTTTCCAAGGCATCGTCCGTCACCCTCGCGATCACTTTCAGGCCTGCCCGGACAGCCATCTCAATGATATCGGTTAAATAGTATTCCCCCTGTGCATTTTCAGGTTGCAATTGCCCGAGCGCCTTCTCAAGAAACTCCGCTTCCACGACATAGGTACCAACATTGATTTCTGTCACCTGTTTTTCTTCTAACGAAGCATCACGATCTTCCACAACCCGAGAAACGGTTCCTTCTGGTCCCCGGATTACGCGGCCGTAGCCACTGGGATCTGGCAATATTGTAGTGAGTAAGGTCAACGCCGCTCGCTCGTTTTGATGATACTTGACCAAACCCTCCACGGTTTCCGTCGTGAGAAGGGGAGTATCACCATTCATAATCACATATTGGGTAGCCCCCTTAGAGGAATCCTGAGTAAGTGCGGGATACGCTTGCTGAACCGCATGACCAGTCCCAAGTTGTTCCGTTTGCTCTACGACAAGATAGGGAGCAAATTGAGTCTTCTCTTGGTCCAGAAAGGTCCGTACTTGATCAGCCCCATGGCCAACTACTACGGCGATATTGTGGCTCGCCACCTTTCGGGCCACAATCATCGCATGCCCCAACATCGGAAACCCTGCGACATTGTGCAACACTTTTGGCAAAGTCGATTTCATTCGTGTACCCTGTCCTGCGGCAAGAATGATCACAGACGTGGTATTTATGTGACTCATAGGGCCAGAATTTCCCTAGAAATAATACGCTAGTTTAAGGTGTGGGCACGTTCATTGGGAGTTTTAAGGGTCATTGTACTAGACTTTCCAGCAATTTCAATGCCAGACGACTTGTCCTGCGGCGAGTAAAATCCTCCAGAGACAATCAGTTTCATTGCCTCTTCGACATTGATATCCACAGGCATGACTTCTTTCTCCGGCACCAATAAAAAATAGCCTGAAGTGGGGTTGGGTGAAGTGGGCACAAAGACATGCACCAAAGGCTCCGGAGCTAACGACTGAATTTCTTCCCGTGTCTCTCCTGTCACAAAAGCCAGGCAATAATTCCCATCTTTCGGGAACTGAATCATGACGACCTTGTCATATTTTTCACGCTGCTTGAAGGAGAGAATATCCATCATGGATTTCAGTGTGGCATAAATCCCTCGCACAATAGGAACCCGATCCAAAAACTCTTCCCATCGGCTTACCATACGCCTTCCCAAAAAATTAGTGGCCAAGATACCCGCGAACAAGATCAAGATGACCAATGTCAGGATCCCCAAGCCCGGGAAGTAATAATCAGGCAGAACCAAATCAGCCAAAGCCGTGCCAAGAATGCTATCTACCGTGACAAATAGCGTTTTTAAAATGAGAATGGTACCCCATATTGGGGTAATGACGAGCAGTCCCGTGAGGAAATAGCGTTTGAGGGAGGCACGAAACGAATTCATGCGGATTGCCAAACCTTTGTCATGGCCAGAACGAGCTCTGTGAGAAAACGGCAGCCTGAGCCCACCTAGGGCATCTTACAATTCCATTGAGACTCCGGCAAGACTTTTCTTTCAAATTTCAATGACTTAGACTACGGACACTGAGGGGCGATCTTGAGTCGAAATAGAAACACAGCAAAAAAACAGAGTTCTCTAAGTGGGTTACTTATTACCTTTGAAGGCATCGAAGGTTCTGGAAAATCAACGCAATGTCGACGCCTTGCCCGATCCCTTCAAACGCAGGGATACCAGGTTCTCGAAACCCGGGAGCCCGGAGGCACGCCGATAGCAGAATCGCTTCGGAAGCTCATGCTCACGACCACCAAGTTGAAACCTGAGACCGAATCCATCACACCAGCCTGTGAATCGATGTTAATCCTCGCGGCACGCGCTCAACACCTCACCCATGTCATTCAACCAGCATTAGCACAAGGAACGATTGTTCTCTGTGATCGGTTTTTTGATTCGACAGTGGCCTATCAGGGTTATGCACGCGGTCTCAATAGGAAATTTCTGTACGAAGCAAATCATTTTATTGTCGGAGAGCTTGAACCTGATCTCACATTTTTTTTGGATCTGCCTGTTCAAGATGGGTTAGCCAGACGACAACGGACACACAAGCAGGACCGGATTGACCAGGAATCACTCCGTTTTCATCAGCAGGTCCGGCGCGGGTTCCTGGCTTTGGCGAAGGCTCATCCCAAACGGATCACAAAAATGGATGCTCGGCAACCACCTCAAATCCTAGCAACTCAAATTGTATCCATAACTGAAAATCTGATCCGGAGCCGATATCCTCTGCGCGTAAATCATTTATCGGCACCCAAGAAAAAGAAATAGACGAAAAAACCTCAACCATGCCGTTTCATCACATCATTGGCCATGACCGTCCTATTATGTGGCTCCAGACTGCCGTGCAGACTGACCATCTTGGACATGCCTATCTTTTTCATGGCGAACCAGCCATTGGCAAAAGACAAACAGCCTTAGCTCTTAGCCAATTACTCCATTGTGAAAGCCCTCAAGACGATTTAGCCCCGGATGCCTGTGGCACCTGCCAATCATGTCATCAAGTTGAACAAGCCATCCATCCCGACTGTCTCTTCATTCAGCCTGAGGACAGTCAAAAGCAGCAGCCAAAAATTAAGATTGACCAAATTCGTGCTATCGAACATTTAGCCATTTATCGCCCGCTCATCGGCTCCCATAAAATTTGTCTCATTGACGAGGCTGACACCATGACGCTGGAAGCCGCGAATGCGTTACTGAAAACGCTAGAAGATCCCCCAGACCATTGCCTCTTTCTTCTGATCTCGAGCCGGCCAGAGCATCTCTTACCCACAATTCGGTCCCGTTGTATCGCCTTGCGATTCTCCCTGCTACCAGTCGATGCCATAGAGACATACTTGAGAACCCATTCATCCATGGACTCAAACAATGCCAAGCTGGTGGCGTCCTTCACAGAAGGCCGCCTGGGACATGCCCTTCAGCAGGACCCTGAAGAGCTCAAGATCAAACTTCGGCAATATTGGACGTTGCTCTTTGGAGACCAACTCACTTCGACCACTCATGTGTTTGACATGAGCGAAAGTCTGGTCAAATCGAGCCAGGTTCTTGAAGCCATCCATTGGTTTCAACAAGGCCTCCGTGACTTACTTCTACTATCCTTAGAGACATCAAATACTCCCATGCTCTACCGCGACCAGGAATCGGCTCTTCGCCAGTTAGCAACACAGATCAGTACCTCAGCGATTCTGGAACTCTCCCAAGAGTTACATCAGCTAGAACGAGGGCAGCAACGCAATATCAACCTACAGATTGGGTTAGAACAATTTTTCTTTCATCTGCATGACCACTTAGCCTCAGCCCATTCCCATGAATAAAATTTCATACCTAACCAACAAATGGGCACCTCTAAAACCTGGTGATTTTTTCTGAGGGCAAGGAAGCGGCGAGCGGAAAACCACAGTGTATATGGAAATACATGAGGATTTGAGCGCGACGCTGACGCCGCCATCGGGGAAAAGGACAGTTTTTAGAGGTGCCCAAATGAATATTGCTGTTCAGTACCTCACTTTTATATTTCTCAATCCCTCGTCCTTTCAGAGCTTGGCCTCGAAAAGAGGACAGGTCAACTGACCAGAGTCATGGACATGACCAAACTAAAGGAACCACAGTCTTATGCCTGAAAAATTTTATGTCACAACCCCCATCTATTATGTCAACGATGTGCCGCATATCGGCCATGCTTATACGACTATTGCTGCCGATGTTTTAGCTCGATTCCATCGTTCACAAGGGCATGAAGTCTTTTTTCTTACCGGCTTAGACGAACATGGACAAAAAGTTCAGCAAGCCGCCGCCAAAGCTGGCATTGATCCACAAACCCATTGTGATCGACTGATGCCAACATTCAAGAATTTGTGGACCACACTCAATATTTCACAGGATGGGTTTATTCGCACCACCGACCGCCAACACCAATCGGTTGTTCAAAACTGCTTACAGGACCTGTACGACAAGGGTTTAATTTACCAAGCCGAGTATTCTGGATGGTACTGCACCTTCGACGAACGATTTTGGACAGAGAAGGATATCCAAGAAGGCCTTTGTCCAGATTGTCAACGGCCTGTGGAACAGGTCAGCGAGCGGAATTATTTTTTCCGCATGAGCCAATTTCAGGATCGCCTCAAAGAGCATATACAGACTCATCCCAGATTTATTCAGCCCGACTCTCGCCGCAATGAAGTGTTAGGCTTTTTACAAAAACCGCTTGAAGATCTTTCTATTTCACGCCCTAAGTCGCGCCTCTCCTGGGGCATTGAATTACCTTTTGACCATGATTGTGTGGCCTATGTATGGTTTGATGCCTTAGTTAATTATTTCTCCGCTTTAGAATATCTCTCTTCACAACCAAACGCCTCAGCATTCTGGCCTGCCTCAGTTCATTTAGTTGGCAAAGATATTCTCACGACACACGCAGTCTATTGGTCCACAATGCTCATGGGCCTGGAGCGGCCTCTCCCTCAATCCATTTTTGCTCATGGCTGGTGGACCGTGGAAGGGGAGAAGATGTCGAAAAGCCGAGGGAATGTCGTCGACCCTTATGCCATGGTAAAAGAATTCGGCACCGATGCGTTTCGCTATTTTCTCTTACGCGAAGTGCCATTCGGCCAAGATGGCGACTTTTCGCTACAGACCTTTCACAGCCGATATCAAGCTGAACTGGCCAATGACCTGGGCAATCTTGTCTCCCGCACTCTGGCCATGCTGGGCAATTTTTCTAACAATACAGTTCCCCTCTCTGCTGTGCAAACTGAAACAGAATTGGACCGCCAACTCCAACACACGGCATCCACGCTTTCCGAGACGACTGCCGACCACCTCCATCGATTGGAATTTCATCGAGCTCTTGAAGCGATTTGGGGACTGGTCCAAATGGCTAATCAATATATTGACAAAACAGCTCCATGGCTCCTTGCTAAGGATCCAGCAAACACTCCAAGACTGCAAACTGTATTGTTTCACCTTGCCGAAACACTTCGTTTTATTGCCTTTTCGCTTTCACCTTTCATGCCCCACACCGCAGAGAGTATGAAAAGCCGGTTGGGTCTAACAAAAAATGGTTCAAGTTCCACAACACAGGACTATCCTGCGTGGGGTTCGTTCATCTATACCAACCCTGTCAGTAAAGGAACATCCCTGTTCCCTAAGAAAGACCCCCCTGCCACCCGTGATAAGGCTTCCCAATCATCGGCAGCTCTTACTCCTTCACCGGCTAGAACACAACACAAAGAGACGTCAGCAACGCCTTCGCTGCCCAACGATGCAGAACTCATCGGAATCAATGAGTTTATGAAAGTCCAACTCAAGGTAGGAAAGGTTCTTGAAGCCGAGCGGGTACCAAAATCTTCGAAGCTCTTAAAGCTGCAAGTTGATATTGGAACAGAACAGCGTCAGATTGTGGCAGGTATCGGGAAGAAATACGAACCAGAAAATCTAATAGGAAAAACAATCGTCGTTGTGGCGAACCTGAAGCCAGCCAAGCTCATGGGCATTGAATCCCAAGGCATGGTGTTGGCAGCTGGAGAAAGCGACAAGCTTGGACTACTCAGCATATCCGAAGATCTACCTCCTGGAACCAAGATCAAATAAAAGAAATACGGCTCAGTTATACCTCAATAGGCCTCTTTATGAATGAACCCTTTCCACAGGGTGAGAAACATGATTTTTACATCCAACCATAACGACCAATTTTCAATGTAATAGATATCATGAGCCAACCGTGTTTCCCATGAGGTACTCCCGCGAAATCCATTCACCTGAGCCCATCCGGTTATTCCCGCCTTCATTTTATGCCGTAAGTTGTATTGAGGAAATTGCTCGCGAAATGTTTGAATAAATTCAGGACGCTCTGGACGTGGCCCGACAATGCTCATTTCTCCCATCAAGACATTCCAAAACTGCGGCAATTCATCCAAGCTGGTTTGGCGAAGAATTTTTCCGATTCCTGTACAGCGAATATCCCCTGGTCGAGCCCAAATCGGGCCTGTTGCTGATTCAGCATCTATCTGCATTGTCCGGAATTTAATGATTTCAAAGGACCTCCCGTCTAAACCCACGCGCTTCTGACGGTACAACACAGGTCCCGAAGAGGTCAGAGCAATAAGCAGTGCAATAAGACCCATTAGCGGCGAGGTGAGAACAAGGGCAATCAGAGACCCACAGACATCAAAACATCGTTTCAGAAAGACATTCCAGCCATAAAGAGGTGAGCCCTGCAAGGTAATAATTGGAAGGCCACCAAACACTTCGGCTTCGGCTCTCAACGTAATAAACTCATAGATCGAAGGGATCACCTTAACCTCAGCCGTCAGACCAGAAAGAATATTCATCAATCGTTCCGCTTCACCTTCAACATTCGGGGGTAAACATAAAAACACGACATCCGCCTGCCGATTCAATAATTCCTTCGCTTGCTGGAATGAGCCAATTACTGGCACCCCTTGCAACATTTGTCCAACCTTAGACTCATTTCTGGACAAATATCCACGAACATTCATGCCTAATTCTGGATGAGCCTTGAGTGTTTGAACTAACCGTAGGCCTAAGGATCCCGCACCAACCACGACCACATGGCGCTGGTTATACCCTAATCGACGAAGGAGCCGTAACACTTCACGAAACACCATTCGTGAAAAACCCAACACGACTAAATTAAACACCCAAAAATAAAGAATGACCAATCTGGAAAATTCAAAGGTTTTCATGAAAAATGACAAAGCCACGAGGATTAAAATACACAGTGAATTGGCTTTGGCTAAATCCACAAATTCAGCCAAATGAGACCCCATCCTACGTGGACGATATAAATTTAACGACGAGAAACAGATGCCCCAAACAAGAATAATCGGAAACAGCAGCCACAAGTACGGCTCGATTGGCGGAATCCCTTTCGTCACCGGGAAGAGAACACCGGAAAACCGGAAGAAATACGCTGCAAGCCAGCAGCCGGAAATGAGAAGAAGATCAGAAAGGAAAAGAAGATTTTTGAAAAACTCAGAATGGCGCTTTAACATAGGAGGGACTGACGAAATTGCTGATAAGTCGTCATAATCACCTGATGGATTTGTTCTTGAAAATATTGTTTGTCAAAACGTTGAACATGTGCTCGGATAGCCTGAGGCCGGAACATGCTTCTCTTAGATTCGAACAAGGTAATGGCCTCACTCAGCGCATTTTCCGTCTGCTCATAAAAAAACACCCCCGTTGGGGAAGAGGCTTGTTCGGTTTGAATTTTAGGATTGATGGGAATGACCGTTTCCAACACTCCTCCTTTCCCATAAGCGATCACCGGCTTTCCGCTTGCCATTGCTTCTAACGGCACAATACCAAAATCCTCTTCACCTGGGAAGAGGAGCGCTGTGCATTTTCTGTAAAACTCTCGAACATCCTCATCTGTTTTCCACCCTAAGAATTCCACAGTGGGACCGGCCAGTTTTTGTAATTGTTTTTCTTCTGGTCCCTTCCCGATTATTTTCAAGGATATTTTCAATCGGGTCGCGATATTAATAGCTATATCGACGCGTTTATATGGAACGAATGCTGTCACCATCAAATAGAAACCTTCATCACATTCAGAGGTCGACAATTCCTGCCAATCGACAGGAGGATACACAACAATTGCTTCACGTCCATAATAGTGTTTGATACGCTCAGCAACATTCTGAGAATTGGCCACAAACGCATGAACGTGAGTATTGGACTTGACATCCCACTTCTGAAGTCGTTTTCGAAAAACGGCCATGGCCAGTTTCTCAAGACTACAACATGCCTTTTGCTCAAAATACTGGTCATGGGCATCCCAAATATACCGCATAGGTGTATGAATATAGGATATGTGACACGTCCCCTTAGGAACCGAGATACCTTTTGCCACACAATGACTGGAACTCACAATTAAATCGAATTCCTGAAAATCAAACGATTGTATCGCCCTGGGGAATAGGGGAAGGTAATAACGATACTGTCTTTTGACAAATGGAAGAATGTTTAAAAAACTTGGAATGATATGATGGCGTTCAATTGTTGGTGAAACACTTCCTTGAACTTGAATAAGCGTGTAAATTGGAGCGTGAGGAAAAAGTTCACACAAGGCCTCCAAGCAACGCTCGCCCCCACGCATTCCCGTCAGCCAATCATGGACCAGCGCCACCTTCACACGTTACTCTCTTGAAACACTCTAGAAATCCGTCACCTCGTCAATACCACCAATACTTCCTGATTTGTGCAACCCAAGTTACAAGATTCAGCATCCTCACATCATCATCTGCCTTAATCTTGCTGATCGCAACAGGAATGTCGTGCAGCGTGGTGGGATACACAAGCAAACAGATAATCTCAATTATTTTTGTCATGATTCCGGATGTCGCCGCCGTGTTGAGACGACCACAAGGCGAAGGCACGAGGAGCGGTCGTTAAACCCTTTCAAACACGCAGCAGATAGACACATCATTGGAGATTTCAAAAATCTGATAAGAACTGAAGTGACTGGGCAGACTTGGAAAGACCTTTATGCGATCTGCCCATCAACACAAGATTCTCAACCTTGACACCTAACTGAGAAAGACGTTCAACCTTTTCTTCAACTCCAACAACAGCTGCGATAATCATGAGCTCGTGGCAGTCTTGATAGTCTTTCAAAGGCAAAACAGGGATGACCCAGGGCTTCCACCTTGGACATTCATCATAAATAGCCGTAACCCTGACTGGCAGTTCATAAGATAGATCATACAGGATCTCAGCTATTTCATTGACACCATACACCGAGACTTTTGTAATCCTCTGGTCCGCCAGGCACAATAAGGTTTGTCGGCATTGTTCAACGGCAAATCGGTTATACTCCTGCATACTGGCAAGAAACTCACCTATTTTCTGAACCTTTTCACCAACCTCTCCTGGGTGCTTGAGGCTTCTTCGGAATTTTGTGAGCTTAATGTACACCTCCCTAAATAAAAGAGTGACAAGCGTTTTAAAAAGTAAAAGACTCGATAGAAGCCGGAAAAAAATCTGGCGAGGCCATGGCAACATAACCACTACCTCCTATTTATTGAGGTTCGACACATATTTTCTACCTTGCTCTATGCGTGTTTCAGCATCGCCAAAACCAGCAGCAAGCATCTATTTTCTGTAACCGTCAGTCACATATTCAAAGACGGTACTCTAGAAACCTCCTGCTAGGATTTTCACTTTACCGAAGTGAATGTCGTTTCAAACTCAACGAGCGAGATGAACCGAGTTACTAATAGCAACCAACAAGAACTCAGGACAAAAAAAGTTTTCTAGCCAACCCCAAAGCACATATTGAAAACCGTCTAACAAAAATTGATGCCATGTTTTTTTATAGCAAATTCAGTCGCAGTCCTCAGCAAAATATTTTATCCGTAATACTCCAGTACTCAAGCACATCATGAGGAAACGGGTGCTCATCTTCAAATGCTTGAGCCATAACGGAATACCTTTCAATATCCCGATTATACAACAATCGCCAGTCAGCTATATATTGATGAAGATCACTGATCCATCCTTTCTTTTGGACATCCACCTGCGTACAAGATGATGAGATTCTTGAAGTATCATGCGTTCCTAGGGAAATCGTGGCTCGTCCTACCTGGAGCCCAGCCACAATTCGCATAAGAGACAGCCAACGCCATCCCTCTCGTTGCGGAATATTCAGGATCAACTTACTTGACTGGTTTAATGTATTCCGACGGCGACGAGAAACATACGAGTTGGGATATACCACCGACACACATTCTCCAGCTAACAAATTCAGAATTTTCTCACGATAATTGGTAATTCCCCCAGTAAACACAAAGTCGCTAAGAGATTTCGTAGAAAGACTAATATCTGTGTTCTCATCACTTTCAAGTCTGGGAAAGGGAATTGAACGGACTTCAAGACCTGGAAGCATAGTTGAAATATTCTTTAACTCTGGCAAGTCGCCCAATACAAAAAAACAACGGATATGGGGCAGACACTCTAGAAGATGTTTAACTCTAGCCAACACTGTCACGCGATGAATATAATCGTTCTTGCTGCCGAGGGGAGCGCCGTGAAAAAATACCTGACCTTGTTCGAAATCCAGATGCTCTGTCATGATCACTGCGACTCGCTTTCGCGTAGACCGGCAGAACTCTAATAAAACATCCCTGGTTCGAAACGAAAAGTTTTCAATAACTACGTTCAGGCAGGAAGGATGTGGACGGCGGCCCAGCGACACTCTATAACCATGCTGCTGGAAACCCCGAACAAAAAAGCTAATCTGATCACTGACACCAAAAAGGAAATGGTTATAGAGCCAGAGATGGATTCGTGGCCTCTTCACTGAGAACCCTGCTTCAGACTTTTGGCCTGATCAGCAAAAGTTTCTCCAGTAGAAGTTCCCTGATCTTCAACGTTTACAAAAGATAAAATTTCCGCCTGAATCTCCACAATCGAAAAACCCGAAAAGAAATATTTATATTGTTTGTTTTGTAATTTTTCTCTCAGAAACGGACCGTCTTTAGCCAGAATCCCAAAAAATTCATTTCCTTGCCGAAAGATATTGAATCCATGGAAGCCCTCCACGATAAGGAGGACAGGCCTTAGCCTTTCCTCCTCAGGATTAAATGGCATTGATGTGGAACTGCTTGCAGTGTTGATATCACTAAGAACCTGAGCAACAGATTTCGCTGAGAAACATGAAGAATAACCACCAGACTTGGCTTTCTCTAAAATAAATTCGCCTTCGTGCTGGAGTATCGCGTAATAACAATCTCTGTAACGGATTACGTTATAACCCGAAACTCCACGGTGTAGGAGCTCGATATCAGGTTCAATAGTCCATTTACCTTTAAATTTGCCGAGATAGCGTAAGAAAATGGAGTATATCCAGGCTGCTCCATCGTGCATCACTGGAAACGGCTTGAGAGCCGTTGAGATACTGGAAATTAATTTTCGAATCGTCCTTTCACCAAATCCCCCAATCCACGGGAAATATTTGCCATCTAACTCTTCTAGCGTATTGGCAAACGTCAACGCTGGAGCGCCATAGGAATAATATTGTGCCAAAACAGACCAGTCATTCAGTTGAACCTTAGGGTTGCCATAGGCATGAATCATCGTGCCTCCTAGTTCCCACACAATACTCTGTCCGGAATTGATTCTTACCATTGCTTGTGGCGGGCTCTCGAATACCCTTGCCCAGCCATCCCCGTGAATCCTGCACTCATGCAAGGACTGGCCCTGATAGTCATACTCTCCCGCTGAGATCGAAGAAGTTTGTCTACGCTGTTGATAGAGATCAGAAACTGCACTCCAAAATTCTTGGGCAAAAGCCTGCCCTGAGAACCTGTCTTGTGCACGGGAAAGGACGCGGGTACGCATGTCCCAATACATGTTAGGATTTTCTACCAATGCGCACACCCGCAAGGTCAATTGCTGGACAAGAGAATCGTCAAGATCAGGAGTTCTACCGTAACGATCTATCGGGATACCGGTTACTTCATCGTTGTGCCAGACAGCCCTTCTAACGCCGTGGAGAACAATTCCGTCCTCATCGTCAATAACATACACAGAGGTACCCACCGTATCAGAAACTACAGGAACGGTTCCCAACAACATCGCTTCCATAATAGAGACCGAATGGAGAGAAGCACTCGGGAGCAAGAAGAAATGAGCACTCGCCATTAACGCGTTCATCTCATGGCTAGCCAGATAATCCTGAGCCCAAATGATGCTTCGCCCGCTCTCAGCTTTGACTAGGGACACATCCACCCCATACTCAAGTAACGCCTCATCACTGGGCTTTTCACAGCGAATCATCAGAAGCCCATCTCGACCACCTGTTACAAACTTCTTCCAGAAACGTAGAACTATATGCCCGCCTCGACGAAAGAAGTTTGTAGCATTCTGATTAGCAGAGTTTATGAACAGAAAACGCGGCCTCGACAATGACTTCTTTTCAGGGTATTCGGACGCATGTAAAGCCTTTAGACTTAATCCAATTTTCGAAGGGAATAGTTTTTCAGCAATCAATGGATCGTTAAAAAACAGTCGGAACGTATGAAGCGTTTCGGGAATATGAGAAAAGATCCCAAGGCATAGCGGGTCAGCAAAAATACTTTGATAGTGTTCTCTGATTTCTTCTGTATCCTCCATGCTTCCGCTTCCCTGTTGAGCAAACGGAAATAGCACGGGTATAAAGGACTCGCAGTGTAAGACAAACGGACGTTTGAGTGAGGGAAACGGAGCTGTATGATGAAATTCAATATTCCCTATTAGCTCTGTTGTCAAAACCTGATTAGGAGGCCAGAAATGCTCCATATACTTCGCGGCCACAGAGCCCCTAACAAATCGATCAGAACGATATTCTTCTGCTTTACTCAACAAAGTCCTTCGTAAGGCTTCATCCCACTGAAATCGGCTATACAACTTGCCATTATCCCAAGCAGAGAGCGCGACTTTATCCGGAACATGATCATACAACGCTCGATAGAGCGGATGGAACCCATTTAAAGGAATATAATGGCTCAAGCTCCACGGAACAGCGACACTCAAAGTATCATGTATCATTTTACCTTCCTTCCCAACCGGGTAATCCACAGACCAAATCGAACAACCCAATTATCCTGTAAGCAGCCAAGCTCCCCCTCTAACTCCACGACCATCCGCTCCAGTCAAGCTCTGAGTATTTTCTTCAAATTCATGCATGGCTGTTTGGAACTGTTCATTCGCCTTGCGCTTGAAGTACGCCGACATTGTAGCCTATGTGATTATGGTAAATGCCATGTTGATTGCATGTGAGGAAAGCGGCAGCCTTCTCCATGACCTCGTCAATGACACGATCATAGAGTTCCATCCATATTAGCTCGTACTGATCTTTGGGAACATTCTGTTGACACGGCCAATCCAAGGTGCTGAAAAGCTCACAACACCCCCAGCCTAATGGATTTAAAGATAGGCGCGGTGCTAGCGGCGAGACGTTTTTGTAAGCGGTGACGCCCCTATTTAGATTCATTCTGTGTGGAAAGGTTCTTCCATTTTCTGTATGCTGTATGAAGACACCCTATTCCTCCTGTAAGGGGAGATCACGCTGTTCCATTTGCTGCTTAAGAGAATTCAGTTCGTCCTGTAGGGCCCGATTACGCTGGTCCGTCTTGAGGATGACGATGGCAAGAATTTCGGCCTTGACATCAGCAATATCCTCTCCACTAACACAACTTCCATTCAATTTCATGTCCTCAATGGCAGACTCACCGAGGCTACTGATATCCAAGGGGCCCATAGCCTGATCAAAGCCCCACCAAGTACCATTATGACGAAGAATGTTATATCCGCAAAAGCCTTCGACAACCAATTCCGTACTGATGGCTTCCGATACGATCGGGGGTTGTCGCTGAATGGAATCCAGCAATAGCACCAACCCTTCTAATGAACTTTCCACAATATGATTCTGGAACCAACGCGTGTCGTCAATCGGATATGCCACAAATCCATCGCCAACCTGAAAAATTTCATAGCCACTGAAGATCCCATAGGGAATTTCGACTGCAGATTGTAGGTGCAAAGGAATTTTGAGATTAACAGGGTGGAAAGTAGGTTTACTCCATGTTTCACCTGAGCGTTCTACACACCACAATCCATGTTCGTGCCAGACATCATTGAACATTTCCGCTATTGCATCAGTAACACCTGGATGATAACCGGCCCCTGATTTCGGATCGGTAACAAAATCCGCATCGTTTGCGAGGGCTGACCTATGCGTCTCTGGATCAACTTGAGATCTTTGTAACTCTAAGTCATCTCCACAAATCACTCCTCCACTTCTCACGAGCCGCTTCGCTTGCAAAAGATCATAAAGAACGTCATTTTTTTTATGAGAGCCATCAATATACACCATGTCAAATGACTCACTAGCGAACAGTGGCAGTACTTGCCTCGAACCAGCCTTCATAACCTGGACCATCCCCTCCAATCCGCATACTCTGATGTTATGTTTAAACAGATCTTGAATCCTTCCTGTAATAGCCGCCGCATCCATAACCTTATAATGTAGGGAGGTGTCCTCTTCTCCGAAATATTTTTCCCACAGATCAACACAGACTATTTCACAAGAAGAAATACCAAGCTCTTGAATAGCAGATCCAACTGTTACTGCCGAAGCTCCAGCCCAAGCACCAACCTCTAATACTCGTACAGCCGCTTTACCGGCAAACGCAAACTTTACCAGCGCAGCCACCAATGCATAGCGAACAGGAGGGCTTTGAAAAGCAGAGAGCTCTTTTCCAAAATAGGGCCGATTTTCTTTCAAGGCGAAAGAAAGAGAGTATTGGGGGAGTATCGCTATTCGAGAGTTAGGGATCGACCTCTGCAAACCTAAATCCAAGATCCAGGATTCCATTAAAGCGCTTCTGCTCCATTTGAGTGATTACTAAGTGTATGATCGACCGGCGAACATCAATAACATGCCCGCCGGGTGAACCATCACACTCCGCAATACCAAGGTCAATAAAATAGTCGCCCGCATTGAGCGGAATGTTAAATTCGATTTGATAGATTCGCGTTTCATCTTTTTCAGCTGGTTGTAATGCAGTCTTTGCAAGAAAAGTATTGCTCGCGGCAATCGTGACGCCATTGTCGGTCTTGAGATCGAAGCCAACAATTGGCTGCCTGATGTCCTCCGAAAAATGGACTTTAACAAAAATGCTGAGAACAGCCCCAGAAGGAACACTTGAAATGTCGGTGTGGCCATCCACGCTGACTAAATAATCAAGAATCGTCGCACCCGTATTGATTGTTCGCAACTCATGAGGATTGTAGCCGAACCGTTGGTATGCCAACTCTGCCGTTCCATTTCCATCCACAGCAAAAAAACGGTCATGGCTTAACTCGTGATTTTCCTCATCATGGTTGATGGAATTCTGTGAGAGTTTCTCGTGTCCCGCGTTTCTTTTCAATTCCGACACCGACTCCGAAAAAAGAATCCCGAGATATTTCTCAACCACCCTCTTGGGTTCGCCATCGGCCCTAAGCATACCATTTTCCAAAATAATCGCTCGGTTACACAAGCTCGTAATCGTATCAAGACTATGAGAGACAAACAGTATCGCCGCACCCGTCGCTCGAATCTTGTCAATCTGCAACAAGCATTTGCGTTGAAATTTGGCATCACCGACCGCGAGTGCCTCATCAACAATTAATATGTCCGGATCCACATGAATAGCTGCACCAAATGCTACCCGCACAAACATTCCCGAGGAATAGGTTTTTACCGGCTGATCGAAAAATTTTCCGATGTCAGCAAATGCTTCAATTTCTGGAAGCCTGCGCAACATCTCCTTGCGAGAAAACCCCATGATTGCACCATTTAGAATTATATTATCCCGGCCCGTAAACTCTGGATTAAAGCCGGCACCAAGCTCCAAAAGGGTGGAAATACGGCCGTTGACGTAAACCTTACCTTGAGTGGCTTGCATAACAGAGCAAATGATTTGCAAAAGCGTCGATTTGCCTGAACCATTTCTCCCAAGGATACCTACGATCTCTCCCCGACGAACCTCAAAAGACACATTGCGTAATGCCCAGAATTCCTGATGATAGGGTTTTCGCAAAGGATGCATGGCCTCCCACACACGATCCTTTGCCGATGAGTACAGCTTAAATTTTTTCGACACATTCTGAACGGAGATTACAGTATCGGTATGCATGGGGCTCAGCTACATGACATCCGCAAACTCAGGTTTAAGTCGACCGAAAACATATGCACCGATTACGAAGGTGAAGGTCGCTACAGTCCAGAAATAAGTCGTATGCCACAGACTAGGCCAGGTAACCGTATCGAAGACGAGAAGACCGCGATAGCCTTCTATGATGTAGTACATCGGGTTAAATAATAAAAGGTCACGATACTCCAGAGAAATAGTTTCAGACGGCCACACAATTGGAGTCGTCCAGAACAACAGATTCAAGGTAATCGAGAGGGCATGAGAGATGTCGCGATAAAATACCTGAAGCGCGGATAACATCCATCCCAACCCTAGAAGAAGGATACACGCACAGAAAAGAAAATACACAAACAAGAACCGATCAATGACATACGGGACACCCAGATAAGCCATCAAGCAAAACACGATGAACATGAAGATCAGATGTGGAAGCATTCCAGAAGTAAGATGAACCCACGGCAACACTTCTGATGGGAATATCGTTTTCTTGACTAAATAGGCATGACGAGTAACCGAATCAGTCATTGCCATGAGTGTCTCATTAAAGAAGAACCACGGCACAATTCCACAAACAAACCAAAGGATAAAGGGAGTACCGTTAGGCCCTTGAGCTCTGAAGCCAACTGCAAACACAAAATAGAATATCGCGATGATTGCCAGTGGGTGTGCAAATGTCCAAAGCACCCCACCTAATGTTCCAGCAAAACGGCTTTGAAAATCACGCAGTGCCATAGCTCCAATCATCTGCCAATGATGCACAAGAGCTTGGAATGGCTTTATCGCTACAGGTACTCCAGCTCCCGACAACTCTCGCCTCCTCAGCCGCTTGTGGTGGACCACCGCTTCATTGCTCACGTGCAATCATCCATGCTGAGTGTTCAGTGAACATCCCACATACTCATGCTATCTCATCAACAAACTTCGAAAGACCACGTCATACTGGACATTCCATGCATTGAAACAAGAGGCGCTCAAAAGCGGCCACAAAGTCTTGTCACTAGTGGTGATGGGTGATCTCGGAAGTAGCTACAAATTCATAAAAATTTTTCAGCCAATCAATGTCTCCATTCTTCTCACAACCTCAAAACCCGCCTTACGACTTGCCATTTTTGGAATTGAAGCTCCCACTACTCAAATTACTGATACGCTGCGGCTGTTTCCAGCACTCTTTCCTTCAATAAGTAGCGCGAGACTATGTGCAACACGATAACGATCGTCGTCGAGAGCTATGAACAACCACTCGTCTGAACGAGGATCTGTCTTTTTGGAGGTCTGATCTGAGGCAGATTTATTCAATGTATGATGCAAATGTTCGAAGATCAGATTGGGAAGATACACGATTCGATCATGGCGCAACTTTCTGAGTTGCTTGAATATATCAAAAATATGTGACTCGATATGAAGATTCCAATAGCTCATAGGACAAATACCTCCCATGGCATCACAGGCTTCACGTGAAAGAATAGGGAAGGTTGGCACATGTGATCCCTGATCCATATCATTCCCATAGACAAGCGCAATGTGATCAGAAAATTTTGAGAATGTCTTTAAAATTTCGGTATCCCATCCCTTTGTCTGGAAAATTGCATCGTCATTCACCAGCATGACATATTGACCCGAACTGGCTTCATAACATTGCTGATTCATTAACCCCATTGGCCGACGTGGGGAACCCACCACTTTCACCATCTGTAAGGGAGAGGGACAGGTGATAGCTTGACTGCTGGCATCATCCTTGTCGATAGTCAGCACGACTTCTACGAATTGGGGATCGTCAGAATTCTCGATGACGCTTTGCAAGAAATTAGCAACAAATGCTGGTCGGCCTCGAGTGGGGAGCAAGAGTGAGAGTTTGACCATCTACGGTACATCGTCAACTGCGAACACCTGACTTGACGATCAGAAACGATTCCAATCAAAGCGATCTCTGCAGGACACAAGTTTTCTATGATTACGCTAGACGTTGCCGTATTGCGTATTTTTGATCATTGTATACCCCTTGATCAACTCTGCGATACCCATATCAAGAGAATGAACGGGCTTGTATCCCGTCGCTTCAATTTTTGCATTCGACACGATGTAGTTGCGTTGATCTGGATCATTCCCAACAGGTGCGTCGAGAACCGAAAATTCCGGAATGTACCGTTGAATATGCTCACATAACTCTCTCTTTGACACATTCGCATCCGACAGTCCGACATTATAAATTTGGCTATTCATGGTGTCGAAATGTTCGATCGCATGTAAAAACGCCCGCGCCACATCACGAATATGAATATAGTTTCGCTTAAAGTGACTCTCAAACAACACCACAAATCGATCATGGACAGCACGATACGTAAAATCATTCACCAACAAATCAATCCGCATTCGCGGTGACATGCCAAACACCGTCGCCAACCTGAAACTGATAGCATTGGGATGCTGCATCAGCCCTTTTTCTACTTCGACTTTTTCTCTGGCATAATTGGATACCGGCCTGAGCGATGACTCTTCGGTACAATAGTTATTTTCATCACCCGTTCCGTAGGCACTATTGGTTGTCGGCATCACAACTCTTTGTTGCTTCGACAGTAGCTTCAACATCAAGGTAATGGCATCATGATTTACAGTCTTCGCACCCACAGGATCCTGACTGCAGATGGGAGCCCCGACCAACGCCGCCAAGGGGATGACAATATCAGCGGTCTTAAGCAACGGGGCAATTACGCTCTCAACTCGGATATCACCCTTTACTACCCGGAAATTTGGGTTATGGCAAACATGATTAAGACTGGCTTGCTTGTACATAAAAGAATCGATCACTGTGACCTTATGCCCTAATTGCAGTAATTCTGGAACCATCGTGGATCCAAGATATCCGGCTCCACCTGTCACAAGGATGTTATACGTCATAAAAAAATCCCTATTGTTTTAAAAAATCTACGGAGTACATATTGCCACTTCTACACATTCACAGAGCGTATGGGCGAGAACAATATGTAACTCCTGGATCGTACTCGTGGCCAGACCTGGCGCGACGATGCAATAGTCAGCCAGAGGTTGAACATCCCCACCATCACGCCCAGCAAAAACAACCGTTGCACTCATCGCTCGGCATGATTCGACCGCTCGCACGATGTTGGTGGATGTTCCAAATATGGTAATTCCGAGAAAGACGTCATTCGAGGTCAGTTTGCCTGTTAACTGTCGAGAAAAAACATGTTCAAACCCGTAGTCGTTCTCAATGGCAGTCAGAATGGAACTATCGACGGTTAACACCTCAGCCGACAAGGGTGCGCGATCGCGTGCTAACTTACTCACGAATTCTGCGGCTAAATGCTGGGTATCAGCTACCGACCCCCTGTTTCCTGCAATATACAGACGCCCTCCGCTTTGATACCGATCAATGACGTAGTCACTGCCTGAGAAAAAATTGACAGGTTTTCGTTATCGTTTAGCAATTGTCGTTTCGCTTCAATCGATGATTCGAGATTCCTCTGTAGCAATGCACGGGCTGCCATCGACTATGTGCCTGTTTGTCCTAAAAGAGACTCAGCTCGAAAGTAGTCATCAGGTACACCGATATCAATGAAGGTGCCACCGAATTCGACTCCAAACAGACGACGGCCAGCACTCAGCATGGCGGGCAAAATATCGTTCTCGAGTGAACTAGATGTTCCCACGTTAAAACCTGCCTCCTCTAAAGCCTGAGGTCTCATCCAATAGGCTCCTCCATTCGACAAACGACCCAGTCCATGGGCACTGGACTTCATAGATAGAATCAGTCCTTCTGGAGAAATATTCATCCTCATGTACCGACCACCTTCATTGCTACGAAACAGAGAAAAACACCCATCAGCATGCTTGGATTCAGAAAAGGTTCTCAGGATCATCCAATCCGATTCGAAATACGTATCACCGTTCAACACAAGAAACGGAGCAGTTATACCTCCCTCCTTTATGGCTAAAAGGAGACCTCCGCCTGTACCAAGTGGTATGTCTTCAATAACATATTGAAGTTCAGCACCATGATAACGATGTCCAAAATGATCGATAATGACTTCATGGCGATAGCCGACAGAGAGCACGAAGCGTTCAATCCCTTTGCCTATCCAATAGTCCAGTTGATGCTCGAGAAACGGACGCCCCGCAACAGATGCCATTGGCTTTGGCACATCAGGAACTGTGCTTCGCAGTCTCGTCCCTAAACCACCAGCCAAAATCACTGCGCACGTCATAAGAACACTATGCCGAGTTCAAGATGGCACACAGCTGATCGACTTCCTCATCCTTGAGATCAGGAAAATTGCCAATATAAAAACCATAAAAGTGGATATGCTCTGTTTCGGGGAAATCGGAATAGTGATCTGTGGGAACAATCCCCTTAAGATACGGCTGGCGGAGTTGATTGCCTCCGCCTGCGCTACCTCGTCTAAACTCTACACCGGACTCGCGCATCTTATCCATAAGACGCTGAACCAATTTATCATCAGGCTTATCTAAAATCAGATTGAAAGCATAATTGCTCGACCCTTCGACCTTGAAATCTGTTCGATATTTTGTTTGATCTAGTAATGATAAAAACCGTTTTAGATTCTCTGTCCTACGAATATTGTTGCGGTCCAATCGCTTGAGTTGACTGCGGCCCAAAATCCCTCCAATCTCCGTGTTTCGCAAATTATATGCCGGAAAGGCAAAGATAAAATCTGCATTTAACTTGGGGTTTTGAGAGCAATAGGAAATCTGCACCGCAGGATCATCAACTTCACGCACCATACCATGAGAGCGCAACATGCGGGCTTGTTGATACACATCAGGATCATTTGTACAAAGCATCCCACCTTCGATCGTACTCATATGGTGGGCATAGTAAAAAGAGAAATTCGAAATCCATCCAAAACTACCCAATTTTTGACCATTATGTGTCGCGCCATGCGATTCACACACATCTTCGATCAAGGGAATGTTCCTGGACTCCAATTCTCTCAGCAATGTATCCGTGAGACCATCAAATCCTTGAGCATACGTGAGGAAGACAGCTTTCGTTCGAGGGGTAATCTTCTCGAGAACCTTCGATGTATCCATAGAAAGCGTACGGGGATCAATATCCGCAAACACTGGCTGAAATCCGTTTTGTAGGACGGAAGAAATATCCGAAACCCAGGTCAATGGAGGCACAATCACTTCTCCACCTTCCGGATGATGGATCTTCAGTATCGCCAGCGCCAGAAGATTGGTCGACGCTCCTGAATTGACCAAGACACTGTGCCTCACTCCCAGCCAGCTCGACCACTCAGCTTCAAACGCCCGCACATTACCCCCGTGCGTCAACTTAGGGTCGTCCTGTTGTAGATGAGTGATGACCGCATCAAGGTCCTCACGCAAAATGTTCTGACGCATCAACGGAAACTTCATCGAGACTCTTCCTTCATAAGTACAGACATTTCTTCCTTTGATTTATTGAAGAAATACTTTGATGGCTTATTTTTCTCCGTAATAGTCGCCATACTCCACGACAATCGTACTCCGGCCATCGTCGCGCAATAACGCTCTTTCATACGCAGGGAAAATATCTATTGGCTCCTCTAGCCGAATCACCTCAATCGTGCTGCACATACTGCGAATCGCATCCGTAAAATCACCAACATGTTGATGCTGAGGATGCAACGGCCGCTCAGAACCAATTCCCGTCCGTATGATCGCTTTGGTCTTGAACCGATTATTCGACATCACTTGAATCTTATCCAGGTGATTTATCAGTTGGCTAATCGCACACAATAAAAAATTCCAGCGCGGGAAAATACTAACCGGCACCATCCCGGCTAATGCCATTCCAGTCGCCATACCCATCTGCATCTCTTCTGCAACAGGCAATTCGAGGAGACGATCGCGTGGCACATCCGTCAGCGTATTGCTCATAGCCGTCCCAGGCACTGCTACTGCTTGCCCCATAAATATCGTGCGCGAATCCTCAGAGAGGAACGTCATGGCGCGTTTCAGTTCATCAAAATATTTCATCACTTTTTCCGTTGGAAATTTTTGTGTGTATCATTACATGGCTACCAGTAATGCTGTGCTCATGCTCAGCCCTGATTGCCTGTGATCGTTGTCTAGTCGAGTTAAAATTGAACCCGCACGCCAGCCCCGGCATGCGGATACTTAGTTTCATAGCGATATGAGGTAATGTACTCATTCTGAACGTCTTCAAAACTCAACTGCGGTTGATTCCAAACCTCCCGTGTGTCCGTGCAGACTGATTTGCCATTATCTTCGACCACAAAGTGGATCGGTAATCGATGATTGCGACTATACTTCATCGCTTCATGCGCCGCTCCCGTTTCAGCAGTCATTTCTCCCATGAAACAATAGACTCTCGCATCCTCATTACCGCGACAAATGGCCATGGCTGTTCCAACTGCAATGGGCAATACACCCCCGACAATGGCAGAAGAAAAAATACGGTAGTCTGGGAAGCACAAAGAAATGGAACGCCCTGCCAAAATTTCTGTTCGGATCTGCTCTCGAGGAACACCTTTGAGCAAACATTGGTAATGAGACCGCCAAGAACAAAACACCCAATCTTGCGGTCGAATATTCTTGAAGACCGCAATCATTTGCTCTTCATTGCCTGAGTAGAGATGAACCGGGGCACGAATCTTTCCGGCATTAAATAACTCCGCAATTTCTTCTTCGAATGCGATTAGCTCTTCTTTGGTCATCTATCAATCCTCCATGGACCAGGAGATTTACACTCACGATTACAATACCTTACATGATTACGATTTTCACCATTCCAAAAGCACCGCATGAACAATGCCTGTCGATATCGCTGCATGTGAAATCCATTCATGTAGAGGAGCAAATCAGTCTCGAATGTTTCGATGAGATTATTTCTAGATTCTCCACATACCAATCATACGTCGTCGCAAGACCTTCGGAAAGATCTACCGTCGGCTTCCAACCCAATGAACGGATCCGCGTACTATCAAGCAGCTTGCGTGGGCACCCATCTGGCTTCTGTCGATCCCATTCAAGAGAACCCGTATATCCGACGATTTCTCTAATGACATTGACGAGCTCCTTAATGGATATATCCGACCCAACCCCCACGTTCATCGGCAGGTCAAGCTCTAGGTCCTCCATATTTAAGATGTGCAAACACGCGTCAGCGATATCATCGGCATGCACAAATTCTCGTCGTGGTGTACCACTCCCCCAGAGCATCACAGACTTCTCCCCGGAAACTTTGGCGCGATGTAATTTTGCTATCAAGGCAGCCAGAACATGTCCAGACTCAGGATTGAAGTTATCGTAAGGCCCATAAGCACTATTCGGTATGAGTGGGAAAAACCGTGTCCTGTTATCCTGTTGATTATAGGCCAGACAGAGCTGTACTCCGGCAAGTTTGGACATCGCATAAGGCAAGCTGGTGGGTTCCGGGGGTCCGGACAATATTGCCTCTTCCGCCATGGGTTGTGGACATTCACGGGGATACATACACGATGAGCCAAAAAAAATCAGCTTCTTGATATTCGTACGCCGTGCAGCTTTGAGGACATGAAGCTGTATCGTGAAATTTTCATCCATAAAGTCTGCCGGGAACGACTGGTTCTCAACGATGCCCCCCACTCGTCCTGCGGCAAACACGACATAGTCCGGACGCACATTGTCAAAAAATCCGGAAACGCACTTCCAGTCCTGCAAATCAAGCTCACGACGACTTCTGGTCACAATTCTTTGGTATCCCTCATGCTGAAGTCGACGAACAACAGCGGAGCCAATAAGCCCAGCATGGCCAGCCACATATATGATGGATTGACGATTCATCGTGATCGTTAAAACAACCCATTGGGTTGATACAACACCACTCGGCTACCGGCTGTCTCAAACCGCACGGGAACATGGATGAGACTCTTCAGCTCCGCTCTAACCTTCATCTGTAAATCCGGGGGAACAAACAACAAAAGAAATCCACCTCCCCCTGCACCAAGGAGTTTTCCGCCTACAGCTCCAGTACGCCGCGCCCGCTCATAGAGCTCATCAATTTCCGGAGTCGACACTTTCTGAGAAAGTCCTCGCTTACACAACCAACTCTCGTGGAGCAATTGTCCAATTTCTTGAATCGGCACAGTCGTGCTCTGAAGAATCTGAATGGCGTCGTCAACCATTTCCTTCATCCGATGCAACACAGCCTCTCGACTCTTCAAGTTGTCAATTTGGTCCTTCGCGATATCAGACGCGATGCGAGAGAAGCCGGTAAAACACAGCATTAAGTGAGACTGAAACTCACGCAATCGCTCTTCCTTCAGGACAATAGGAGAAACTTGAAACGCCCCGTCAGTCGTGAAATCCACTCTATTCAAACCACCAAAAGCGGCGGCAATTTGATCCTGTGATCCAACATTTTCATTGATGACCTTTTGCTCAACGAATATCGCTTGCCTGGCCAATTCGTCTTTTGAAATATATCGGCCCCTCAACGCTGTCAGCGCATGAATCAATCCAACCGTAAATGACGAGCTGGAACCGAGACCAGCCCGGGCTGGCAAATCACCATCATGATGAATCTCTAACCCTTCACTTTCCGAGCCCGACCAGCTCAGAATCCCACGGACTGCAGGATGCTTAATTTCCTCAATCCGCTGTACATTCTCCACGATTGAATAGACGATTCGATGTCGGTGTTCAAAAAAAGGCGGAAGATGTCGACAACTAATATAGCAATACTTATCAATCGAGGTGGAAAGAACAACTCCCCCATGATCTTGATACCAGGCCGGATAATCTGTACCGCCACCAAAAAAAGAAATCCTGAAGGGCGTTTTAGTGATAATCATAGTTTCGATGAAAGGTGAACGTTGACACCCTGCTTAGGCTGTGGGCACTAATCACCAAATAATTTCCTCCGCAATGGAATCTTAGTCATGGCTTCAACATTTCTCCGTTCCATAATCCCGAACTTTTTTTCAACAAGATCTAAATAGGCTGGATTGGTAAAATATGTTTGCCAAGCAGCATCACGAAACTTCAATACATCAGCGGCGGCAACATATTTTGTGGGAAGCGGCTCGCTCTCATAGGACAAGAACCCATACCCCGTATAGGTCTGCGGCAACTTCCACCCATTCTGTTGGGCAACATAGTACAAGGGACTGCCTGGAAGTGCTTGACAGGGATACATATTGGCCATTTCCGTATTGAGCTCCATCGCCAAATCTAAGGTTTCCTGCATCGTCTCATTGGTATCCTCAGGAAATCCGAAAATATAATTGCTAATGATGTTCATACCCTCACCTCTGACCTTCTGGCACACATCACGAATATTGATTTCTTGAAATGATCCCTTGGAAACTTCCTGGCGAACCGTTTGATTGCCAGCCTCAATACCAAGCGCTAACCAATTAATTCCTGCGTTCATAAATAATTCGATATATTCTTGGCGAACCGTATCCACCCTCGCATACGCCCACATCCGTAGCTTGAGTTTGCGATCGATAATATTGCGTAGCAATGGGTCATAATACTTCCTATTCAAAAAAAACATTTCGTCACTGATGCGAACAGTTTCTACCCCCAAGTTAGCGAGTTTTTCAAGCTCGTCCCCGATCAATTGTGTACTCCAAAACCTCATTCCTCGAGAGTGCGATGCATCGATTTGGCTTTGGTTGTCTATACGATTGACAATATTAATCATGCAGAATTCACAGGAGAACGGACATCCAAGCGACGTATAGATCGCCGCAAAAGGTGTGCGCTTCTCATGTGAAAATTCTGCATGCCAAAAGTGCGCTCGATACAAATCAAGCGGCCGGGACTTGTAGGGCAGAAGATCCCACGCATAGCCGGGCATATCAACATCCATTTGATCTTGCGGGACAGTCGACTGCGGTTCGTTCAAGACCGCCTTTTTCCCAACAGCCGAATCGTCAACTTTGTAGCCAATCCCTTTCACTGACTCAAGACGGGTACGAAGATCTGTTTGCAAGAGAGCGTGTAACGCATACACTCCTTCATTCAACAACACAAAATCGACAAAGGCGTATTGCAACACTTCCATAGGCAACGCACTCGTGTGTGATCCAACAAAACAAACCGGAATGGCATGGATTTGTAATTTCAGTTCTTCCGCTAACACCGTCGCACCAATCATTCCTGTCGTACCGGAATTGGGATTTTGTCCATACACTACAAATACTGCAAGGCGGGGATTGGCATCCTTAATGCAATTCACAGCCTCCTGAAGCGATAAATTTTCCGCCGTACAGTCTAAAATCGCTACACCAAAGCCCTTCGCACGACAAGACTGCGCCAACAACAAAGCCCAGGTGGGCGGCTCGATTGCTGTGTAAGTCTGGGCTAAACCTTGGTACGCCTGAAAGGAAGAGTCCGCATTAATGAAAAGAACATCCAATTTTCGGCTCGGCATCTTAGGTTTCATCACTGTTTGGAGCTACCTCTCTATCTTCAAATAATTTCCAACTCATGCTCCGACATTGTTATTTGATTCTTGGGATTGATAATACCTGTAATACACGGCAAGAGTATGAGCTTCTTCTATCTCAGCTCGTTGCGCCATTCCAGCAAACTCTCTTAGAGTGAAAAACCGTAAGGTCTTATGGCCCAGTTCATTCGCCTTAAAGCATTTTCCCTCACTACAGTTAGGGGCAGCAAAGAGCTGTGTACGAGCAGCTAAGATTCCCGGCTCTGGCAATATAGTACCTAGATCAATCATTTCCTGATGATCACAACTTAACCCGGTTTCCTCTTCCAACTCCCGTACAGCTGCAGCAAGAGCCTTCTCCCCAGCTTCGACAAAGCCTCGAGGAACCTCCCAAGTAAACTCCGTGACAGGATAACGGTAGATCTGCAGCAAGCCCAATTTTCCATCGAGAATAGGTAGAATCGCCACTCCTGTTACATGATTATGGGATTTTTGTCGTGGCCTCACCACTATAAAATCCCTAACCGTTTCGCCCGATGAACCCGCAATATGGTCTAAGAACACTTCGATCAGACGATTCGCACAACCTACCTTTCGTTTAATAAGACGTATAGGATTGTTGTCTGTCATATGAGGTCAATGAGAATCTGGCAAAATAAACTACCAACTCACAAGGTTTCTCTTGCCTGGAACGCAGAGAACATAAAGACAAGACACGGGAGATTAACAGCTCCCTCCTTACCTAATTCTTTTAAATTTTTTCTGTCTCTTAAACCTTGCTCTTCATGCTTTAGAATTTTGTTGGGTACACACACTCTCTCTCCCTGAAGATTCAGAATGTGGCTCATATCTTTTGTGGTTTCCCTACATATTTTAAGACTTTTTATAAAACCAGTACATAAACACATCAACTTTTAGACCGTAATGTCAAATACCTCACAACAACAAAAAGTGAAAAAAGTAGCACCTTTCAACTGCCCATCACGATAGTTACTACTCTTACCCCCGTATTGGTATTTTCTATTATGCCTTGCCTCATTCTTTATCGCTTTAACCATTCTCTATCCAATGGAATAGGTTCACTGGACTTCCTCCAACCCCCTCGTTCTATTAAAAGAAGAGATGCCCCGACGAGAATCCAAAACAGATAGGAATGGCTCCCACCAAAGCTATCGTCGAAAAAAATTCGAACAAAAAACCCCGTGGCCATCAAGAGAGCTCCTAGTATCCAGTAGTAGTAGACCTCCACATCTGCAGCCTTCAAGGCACACCATAGAGACATCCACACCTTGCCCACCAACCAGCCAAACAAAAACAATCCTGGAAGACCGGAACCCATGGCGACCATGAGGTACCAATTATGAGGTTTTTCTGGAATTTCTGGAATTGCAGTTTCTGTAGCCTCTAGTTGCTCAATATGGTCTCGGTGCTGCTGTTCAAAGATTGTCACTCCGTAACCCACTCCAGTAAAAGGATGAGCGAGAATATCCGACAGACTCATTTCCCATACAGCTAAGCGGGATTTGATCGTCCAGGTATCCAACGTATCATGATGTAGACCGGTAGAAGGAAGGAGAAATATGATTATTGAAAAAAGAAGGAAGCCCAAACCAAAGGCCCAGTACGCCATTTTCTTATTGAAAAACCAACAAGCCAAAACTATTTGTGCAAAGAATCCCAACCAGGCTCCTCGGCTATAAGAAAAAATCAATCCCAATAATGCAAACCATACCGCACAGGCCAATAAAACACGGACAAGTAAAGCTTCCATGATAAACAACCCTGTAACTAGGACCGGCAATACGATTAATACATTAGTACTGAGCCAGGTAAAATCAGCTCCATTAGACAGGGGAAATCCGGCGCGAACATTTCGATCCCAAATGTTCCCCCCACGTTCCCAAAAATCAAAAAGAGAGTAACTACAGCAGAGGATCGTCCCCACACCAATGGTCATGAAAATCATTCGCCTAAAACCCGACTCGGGCTGCTCTTTGACAATGAGACATGTTCCATAAAAGACTACAAACTGCGCTGCAACTTTTTGCCATTCCTTCAAACTGCTCCAAGGGTCAATGGAAAAGGGAATCGTCAATGCTATCCAGACAACCAAACACAAAAATGGTGCGGCAATGGGAGTATGAATCCAGAGAGACTTGCCAGCCTGCCAACTCAGCAGAACCCCAATTCCAACGAGAATAAAGAACAGATACTCCTGAAGATGGAAGAGTCGGGGAGAGAATCCAAGCAACAGGACAAGACAAAGGCCCCATCCCAACATAGTCCAACTCAGATCTGGAGCGGATAAATCTTTAGCCCAAAACTTTCTGACTTGATTCACATCAGTGTGTATAGACATGATGCTCATTCACATGAGAAAGAAAAGACTAGAGCTCAGCTTCTCAACGACCCTCCTATTTTTGTGTCATTCGCCGCTAATTAATGGGGCAAGTAGATTCTTACTAAAAAACATGAACACAATGAGTTCTGTTGATGAGCAAGTGCCAGGATATCAATCGCCTCGGCCCTATATGCCCCGTGCAATCAGATCATGCAGATGAATCATACCGATAACTTTTTCTTGGTGATCTAATACAGGCAAGACAGAAATGGGTTTTTCGCGTTTCTCCATAAACTCTAAAGCCTTAAAAGCTTTTTCATCTGCATAGACCCAGCTCGGCTTGGGATTCATCATGTCGGCAAGCGACAACGAAAACGGATCCCGTCCTTCTTCTAACGTCCGTCGAATATCGAAATCGGTAATGAGCCCCAACAAACGCTGCTGATCATCAATAATCGAAACAGCTCCCGCCCGTTTGCTTGTCATCTCAACAAGCATCGCCCGAAAAGACTCGGCTTTATCGATTACCGGGTTCGCTGCATCTTTGCGCATGCAATCCCCAACCGTGAGGAGCAATCGCTTGCCCAGTTGGCCACCGGGGTGAAACAACGCAAAATCTCCAGATTGAAAATTTCGAAGTTTCATAAGAGCTATGGCAATAGCATCACCTAAAACCAACGCCGCGGTTGTACTACAGGTTGGTGCCATGTTCAACGGACAGGCTTCTTCTTCAATGGGAGTGAGCAACACAACGTCGCTTCCGCATGCTAACGTGGATTCCGTTTTGGCAGTAATCGAAATTATTCTTGCACCTATCTTTCGAATAAAAGGGAGCACGGCCAGCACTTCTTCACTTTCTCCCGATTTTCCAATCGCAATCACAATATCCTCTTTTGCCACAATGCCAATATCCCCGTGCATCGCTTCAGACCCATGGAGAAACACGGCAGGCGTTCCCGTAGACACCATCGTAGCTGAAATTTTATTAGCAATTAGGCCAGATTTCCCCACACCCATGAGGATGACTTTCCCTTGACAAGCCTGTAACATTTTGACGGCTTCTTCGAACGGCGAAGTCAGACTGTCCTCTAAATCGTGGAGCGTCTTAGCCTCTAACAGAATGACGCGCCGCAATTCGTTGAGAATATCCATATGGCTACATGTTCAAAAAACTGTGAGACATTTAGTTTGGCACCTAGAAAATCATTTGAAGTACTATTCTTGTAAATTGAGAGGAACAGGTAAACCCACTCTTATTTGGAAAGATTCAAAGACCACGATTCTATCAAACTAACTACAGAGGAGGGGGAACGTCTAACCAGTCTCGAGAATGGAACATCTCCAGCAAAGAATATTCGAAGGACACCTATCAATGAATACATCAATTCTATAGTTTGGTCAACTCTACCTAAGTGATAATAGATTTTCATTCATAACAAATCCACTCAGCCAGGCATCTTCTTGTTCGCGCAAACATTAGGAAACACTTACGAATCATGATCCCTGCACCGGCGACAAGATCAAAACGTCTCACAAGAAAATCGACACAACAGATTAAGCAAATGTATGAAGCCCTCGACTACAAAGGCCTCGGTCCGATTTATTGCGACGAAGGAGGTGACGAGTTTTGGGCCGATCGCCGCGAACCTTGTCAAAAATTGGGGAGCGCGATAGCCAGAGCCCTTAAGGTCCGCCTGCCACCGCATGGACGGAGCCTCTACGTCGGCGCGGGGGTCCCTGAGATTCCCCCTCTGTTAATGGAACATCTAGAACTGAACCGGACTGTCTGCCCGTATAATCTCCGACGAGGCGAAGTTGATATTCTCAATCGCGCAGGGAAGAAAAGTGGAGTATCATTCTCTTGCAATTCGGCCGAGTCCGCGACGGGAATATTTGACCACCTCTGGATCGTTAGCGTCTTGAATGATCCGGAGGAATTTCCCACGCTCTCAGTCCTGTTTTCTTATGGTCGGGCAGACCCTCTAACGTTTGACACAACGGCTTTTTCTATTGAACGAGAAACAGGCATTCGCCTCTTTGCCAATTGTATGGCAAAACTGACACGCCCTGGATGGCTCACCACCTCAGTTGAAGAACTGCCTTGGGTTGAACATTGGTGTGAAGTCCAACATCGTTCCTACCACCTCGAAGAACCAATGTACCCCACAGCCCTTGTCGGCGATCCTGTGTGTTTTATTCGAATTGAATAAGGATTAAAGATGGACCTCATGTTCGCCTTTTCAGTGTAGATGGGATCAGACAAAGACAGACCATGAACCCACCAATACCAGTCGGGCTGATCGGACTAGGACGGCATGGCCGCCGATATCTTCGTCATCTGATGGAAGAAGACACTAGCGGACAACTCGTGGCGATAAGCCGTCAACAAAGAGAAGAAGGACAGCGCCAAGCAGCCCAGCACCGGGTTAAATTCTTCCCTAACTATCGAGACCTGATCGCCGACCCAGCTATTAAGGCGATCTTGGTAGTGGTCCCGCCAGAAATGCACAGGCCAATTGCCTTGGAAACCATTCGTCACCGCAAAGCCCTACTCCTGGAAAAGCCCTTAGCGTTGAATTCGAATGAGGGAAGGCAGATTGTCGAAGCGGCACACACAGCAGGCGTCCCTCTGATGACAGGACACACCCTGCGATACGATCCTGTCATTCAAAACATTCAAGAAAATGCCTCCACGCTCGGCCCCTGGAAGTCCTTACGTGGAACCATGCACTTGGAAGAACAGCCAGAAGCAAAGACCGGCCCAAAACCCGGACATGGTGTTCTCCTGGATATTGGCATTCATTTGTTGGACTGGATGCGCATGATGCTGCCGAAAGAACCACTCACCGTATCGGCCAAGATGACGCGCTCATCCATAGACATACCTGAAGTGCAAGCAAAAATCATCCTGACAACACCATCGGGTCGTACCTGTCACCTGAATATCGCTAGAGTACGCACAAAGCGAGTTACACACATTGAAGTTCTGGGAAAAACAAGACGTATTCGAGGTGATTGGACAAATGGTCAGATACAAATCTTTGAGCAAGAGACACTTATATCTGATAACATCGTGCCACCTATGTCCACGATCGTACACATGCTCAACGATTTTTTTCAAACACTTCAAGCAGATCAGCCTCCTCCCATTACGGGAGAAGAGGGCCTGCGAGCCGTAGAATTAACAGAGGCTTGCTATCAAGCAGCGCAAACGGGTCAACACATTTCTTTTCCGCAATAAAGCACTCCTGTTACGACTTTCCACCGGGCATCTGCATTCGCCAATTCTTATAGACTATCTGAATGGAACGCCCCTGTTCACGAAAGACCGCTTCGGCCTTTTTATAGAGTTCAGCAACCAACTCCCAGTCAGCACGACTGACATTAAATGCCTGCAAGGCCAACGCGATGTTCGGTTCTTCCCACAGCGGATGCTTCTGATCATAGCCTATCAGCACAGCCAAGGCCCGCTCCGTTAACCCTTCTTCCCTCTTCGGTCCGTTCCCTTGTTCCTCATCTTGATTTTCCCAGTCCGCCTCAGCAGCTGTCCAATAGGCGGCAACTTCTGATGATGTCGATTTCGTAAAAGTCGACTGCAATTGAATCAGCGCATGAATCACTTGGTTAGCTTGAGCAGTTCCCTCGGGAGGTAAGATGCCAGCTTCATCAAAGGTAGCCAACAATGCCATAATCGTTCCGACCATCTTTGAACTGGTTCGCTTCGCTATAAAGACTCTGTGCGATATGTTCGAATCTTGCGGAACAACGTTCCTACCTGATTTCTCCAGCGTCGTGAACATTCGTCCAGCTTGACCAATGTCTGAATGTAAGAAGACCACATGAATCAATAGCCACAAAAAAACTGCATGTGATCCAACCCGCCAGCGAGATTGGAAAGTATTAAAAAGTATGACCTGGTTTTGGTTTTTCAGGATTGTCCTCATTATCCATTCAAGGGTACTATGATACGTCCTCGCCTTAATTTAGGAAAATGTCGCTCATGTCATCGCCCCACGTCCCATCTCCTGCCAATTCTAATCTTCAGCGCTCCTTACAATATTACCAAAAGGGAGTACTCCAACCAGAAGCCTGGTTCAAAATTGTCGAACAGGACTACAGACAACTCATCGCGGCCATTAATTGGTTAGAGGTGTTCAAGCCCCCACGTACCGAATTTCATGTATTGGACGTGGGATGTGGGACAGGACGTTTTCCTTCATTGCTTCGCTCCCAACTCCCGTCGACCCTTCGCATTCATTACGACTATCTTGACCCCTCTCATTATAGTTTGGCCATGTGCCAGAAGGCACTCCAACCGCCATTCATCCCACATAATAGCTGGCAAACAACTCTGGAACATTCCCAGAAGATTCTCAGCTTTGGCATCTATGACATCGCCTGGGCTATTCAGTCCCTCTATTGCCTTGAAGATGCCCATACCCATGCAGCTTTGAAACAGCTAATGCAAGCACTTCATCCCATGCGGGGAACAGCCTGCCTTGTCCTCGCGAGACACGACGCATTTTTTCCTCAAGTCCATCAAATGTTTTATGAACATTGCTCAGAGCACACTCCACCACCCTATTTGTCAGCCGAATCCGCTGTGGCGACCTTGGAGGAATTAGGGGCGACAAACATTATCCGCGAACTGCCCTGTACCCACACCATTTCTATCAGAGAAGACCGCCTGTTAGAACAATACCTACAACAAAGCGTCATGGACACTATGCCGCTCCCAAAATGGCGCCAACATGCCCCATTACGGGATTTCTTGGAATCCCATCGCCATGATGACGTCTATCAATTTCCAAACACTTATTGGCTCATTTTCAGTATTCCATCTTCTGCTGGGGCTGCAGGGAAGGACCGACTACAAACGTACCTGACCTCAGTTACCCCACCAGCGCAGACAAGATAAGTCTCTGAAAAAGATCGGATTTAGCACATTGACCCCTCTAGTAAAGTTGTGAGACATTCAGACGTTTAGGGCATATGATGGACAATTTTGCCCAATCAACTTCAAGAATTTTCTGCATCTCCTAGATCATCTCAACCTGATAATCCTAGGGCACTATCGACCAATCATAAGGAGTGTACATTCATGTCGGACTCGCTCAAACACCAGAGTAAAACCTTAACCGAAGGACCTGACCGCGCACCTGCTAGAGCAATGTTACGAGCAGTGGGGTTGGTCGATGAAGACTTCAATAAACCCTTAATTGCCGTGGCCAATACCTGGTCGGAAATCACCCCCTGTAACTATCACCTTCGGGATCTGGCCAATAGCGTCAAACAAGGCATTCGCGATGCCGGAGGGACCCCCATCGAATTCAACACGATCGTGGTGTCCGACGGCATCAGTATGGGGACAGAAGGCATGAAAGCTTCTCTCATCAGCCGGGAGGTCGTGGCCGATTCTATCGAACTGGCCGTCCGTGGACACCTTTTTGACGGCGTCATTGCACTTTCGGGTTGCGACAAAACCATTCCCGGCTGCGTGATGGCATTAGCCAGGCTGAATCTTCCCTCGCTCATGCTCTATGGCGGCTCCATCATGCCAGGAGAATTTCATGGCAAACCCGTCTCCATTCAAGATGTTTTCGAAGCCGTTGGTTCCCATGCCCGTGGGAAAATGAGTACCGAAGAGCTCACAGAATTAGAACGCCGTGCATGCCCAGGGGCTGGAGCTTGCGGCGGGCAATTTACGGCCAATACTATGGCCATAGCGTTTGAATTTTTGGGCATTTCACCTATGGGCTTCAATGGCATTCCTGCCCTAGACCCAAAGAAACATGAGGCGGCCAAAGAATGTGGGAAATTGTTGATCAATCTGTTGAAAAAAAGTCTCCGCCCCACAGACATCATCACTCGCACCGCACTGGAAAATGCCATTGCCGCTATCGCCACAACCGGTGGTTCAACCAATGGTGTGTTGCATTTACTCTCTATTGCCCATGAACTATCCGTTCCCTTGACGATCGATGACTTTGATACGATCAACCGGAAAGTCCCCTTATTGGCCGATTTGAAGCCAGGCGGGCAGTATATGGCCGCGGATCTCTATCGAGCTGGCGGAACGCCTCTTGTAGCCAAATGGCTCATCGAAGCAGGACATCTTCAAGGAGAGCAGATCACCGTCACGGGCAACACTCTCAAGGAGGAAGCGGCTTCAGCTCAAGAAACAGCAGGTCAGCAGGTCCTTCACCGGGTTGCCACTCCGATCAAACCCAGCGGAGGCCTGGTCATCTTAAAAGGCAATCTGGCCCCGGAAGGTTGTGTCGTCAAAGTCGCAGGGCACAAAAAACTCATTCATAAAGGGCCGGCTAAAGTGTTTGAGGGGGAAGAGGAGGCTTTTCAAGCCGTCCAACAGGGGAGCATCAAAGACGGCGATGTTGTCGTGATTCGTTACGAAGGCCCTCAAGGAGGACCAGGGATGCGGGAAATGTTGGGCGTTACCAGCGCCATCGTCGGAGCGGGTTTAGGCGAATCCGTTGCTCTTCTCACAGACGGACGCTTTTCCGGAGCCACGCATGGACTCATGGCCGGGCATGTCGCACCCGAAGCCGCTAAAGGCGGTCCCATTGCCGCCGTCAAGAACGGGGACATCATCAATATGGATATCACCAACCGCCGCCTGGATGTAGAACTATCAGACCAAGAAATCCAAACCAGGCTCACAAAATGGACGCCGCCCAAACCGCACTACGCCAGCGGCGTCATGGCCAAATACGCCAAACTCGTCTCTTCCGCCTCTCAAGGCGCGGTCACAAGTTGAGAATCGCTTGCTCAGCCTATTGGCCTGACCAAGGTGCAGGGTCAAATTCAGATAGAAAACCTACCACACTATTTTTTGAGAAGGACATTGGTCTTTTTTTGTGCGATTTGGACGGTTTGGAAGGCACGGTCTTTTTGACCGAGCGGGGCATCCTGTTCAATCGCCTTGAGGAACTCTTGAGGGCCATGAACCGGAGCATAGGTGAGAGTCACGATTACATCCATAGAAGGAGCATCTTTAGGTGTTGGGAAGGAGAAAGTTTCCTTTCGTGTTTCTTCCGGCTGGAGCAGCGTATCTTGTAAGACCTTTTTGGCTTCGAAATCCAAGACTGTTTCTTTGCCGTCTGCCCCACCAAAGACTCGCTGATAGAATCGCTGTTCGTTATAGACCGTCTTAAGATTCTTCCCCTTAACGGTCAGATCAACGACCACCCGTGACCATCCAGGATGGGGTAACGGCAAATTATGCGGCACAAGACTTTTGATGGTGACATCGACTTGAGAGGTTTTGCCCTTGACCGTGGAGGAAAAATCCAGCTCGACCGCCTCTGCCCGGACTTTGCCAAATCTTCCCGGAAAGCTGTGATTCGCCACTTTTCTAATTTTTTCACCATTGGCTGACTCAGCAACTGCCTCAGGCATATGACAGGATTGACAAGGCTTTCCACTTTTCTCCGCTTGCGATTCTTTCCATGTTCCTAACCAACCGGGCAAATCCTTGGCAGATTGGGCGGTTTTTGGCAAGCTATCATGGCATGTGACACAAAATTGTGAACTTCCGAACAACTCAAGTTTCTGAGATTGATGAGCTAAATTTTCAGCCGCTTTGTCATAGTTCCCAAAGATGGTTGTGCCCAATTGAAACGTGGGAATCGGAGGATGGGCATTAGCATCCACATCATGAATCAAATGACATTGCGGACATCCAACTCCATCCATGTGTGGATCTTTGGATTCAACTTCCTTAATAAATCGAGGTAAGAGTTCGCTATATTCGGCAATATGCGGGGCATGACACTGAAAACACATCGCGCGATCTTTTTTGTCTGCCTTGGCTAAATACCGCTCTAAGGTGATGCGAAATGGCGCGGAGACGATGGAACGAGATTGGGCTGAAGCTTCCCATTCTTCAAAGGCACGGAGATGACAACGTTTGCACTTTTCTGAATTTGGGAATGCTTTCTCCACGGGTTTTTTCGCAGCCATCACCGAAGGAACACACACAGCCAATATGACAGCGATCAAAACGCTACAAATTTTTGCTA
Source organism: Nitrospirales bacterium (assembly GCA_965223295.1). GTDB lineage: Bacteria > Nitrospirota > Nitrospiria > Nitrospirales > UBA8639 > Nitrospira_E. The sequence goes on from CBDCWC010000002.1 coordinate 1,721,660, forward strand.
TTTGTACATTTCTACCCCACCTATGTCCTCTCAGCACAACGGGGTGAAAACTAAAATCTTGCCAAACGGAAAAAATCTGTAGAGTCTTCTTATCCATATAATCTTCTAATCGAATAAAGTGCTTATAAGTTCATGGTCCGAAACGTGAGCAATCGAGGAGTGGCATAATCATTGATAATCGCTTCGGCTTTTTCACGGTCTTTTTCATCGGGCAACGTGGCAAAATAGGCTTCTTTCAACTCTCCAGTTGGTTTCGGAATCAAAGCATAATTAAGAGCCGCTTCAATTAACAATCCCTGCGTATCTTGTGGAGCCTTCAAGGAAAAAGGAATATGGCGGGTTGTTCCCCCATTCACCAAAGGCCGTGGGATCGGACCGCGCAACAACTCTTCAAACGTTTTTCCAAACCGTTCGGTATATTGATCGACGACCTGCCCATCGGCCGATTTGAGTGTCACGGTCACAAAAAATTGCTTCAAGACCGGGTCTCCACCGGGAAACGTATGTGGAAGGGCTCCATTTTTTACAAGCACTTCACCTTCAATAACTCCCTGACCAGGCTTTGCGTCAATGTCTACCCGCGAAAACCATTCGGCCTGTAGATTACGATTGCTCAACATGATGCCTGGAATCACAATCCCCTGAAACCAATGACGCCCAATCGGACGCGTTAAGGCCCCTCGTTGCGAGGTGGAACTACCCGTTGATTGTTCCATATGACAATCCTGACAAATCGTGCCCTTCAGAATTTGCCCAGGAATATCTTCCCGCATCACATCTTTGACTTTACCAAAATGACACGAGGCACAGTAATGCGCGCCTTTATAGATATCAGCCTGTTTAGACGGATGAACAAGGTTTTCTTCAGGTTCCGCATAGGGACCAAAAATCGCCTCACCTGAGGAAATTTTAAATGTGGGATGCCCATTCGGATTTTCCTGGGTCCCGGAAATTAAATGGCAGGCGCTACAACTAATGCCTTCGACCTTTACATGTTTCCTGCCTTTCATAACTTGATCAATAATGCGATCAGTATATTGTGGAAACACCGTAACGGAAGGCGCATGGCAGGAAAGACAACGGTTCCGTTCGTCAGCATTGGGTTTAGTCTGCAACCACAAACCCAATACGGTTTGAAACACAGGAGAAGTCAGCGCGGTACCATGCAAGAGAGCCCCATCCACACGACCAAAGGTTTTGAGATCCATAGTCTGCTCACGCATGCCTTTCCATTCTTCATAATGGCGATCATGGCATTGCTTGCATTGTTCGGATGGAATAAAGATTTCTTCAATCTCTTCCATCCAACTACGTTCTCCAGCCTCAGAAGATGGTGCTAGTTCTTGTGCGGCTACGAATCCAGCCAAGCTCAGGCCCACGAGGATACTCCCCAAGAGAATTCGAGCAAAGGGGCACACCCCAATCTTCCGAAAATCATCGCTCTTTATCATGAATACCCGTTAATCCTGCAAAATGCGTACAAAATGAAAATTCAACCCTCCGGTGACTCCGACACCCGTCATAGGCTCATAGGTCGCAACTGTGAAATTCTGAGTTGGTAATGTCTTTTCCAAAGCTCGTCCCAAATCCAACAAGGTACGAATTTCAAAAGTGTCAACTTCTTTAATCACAGCTTTGACCTTAATACCTGAAAGTTCTGCTGGCGACCCCCCGATAACCGCGAAAACCACGACCCCTTCGGCTTTCGTCAGTCCGAGTATTTCTTGAATTTCCTCGTCAACTTCTCCAACATCCACACCAAATTGCTCAGCCAGGGCTAAAGCCTTTTCTTCGGTCATCGAACTCGTGTCTGACTCTGCAAAGACGGGAAGAGACGTCATCTCGAATCCTATTAACAAACACAAAATGAATAAGAGGGTGGGATTTGTTATTCCAGAAAAATGAGGTCTCATGTATTCCCTATTGTGCTTGAACCGGATCAATTTGCAACTGCATCCAGGAGGCGACCGCTTTTTGTCCATTACGTTCTTTGTTTTCCCCGTTCCACACTGCAAAGGCCACCGCCTGCAATCGCCCAGGGATGAGCTTGGCTTCATTCTCGAGCGCATCGCCCTCGACGCTCAGCGGGCGTTTCATCACGACGCGCCAGAGTCCACGCTTCCATTCGGCCTGGCCCTTAATTCGACCTTGCCGCTCTTTACTGGTCAATGTGCTAAATCCACCACCGATTAGATCCTCGACGGAAGATGGTCGCCGTGGAATGACTTCAAAACGACGAGGGCCTTTTCTTTTTCGTTTCGATTCTTTCGCTCGAGCCGCCCGGCGATCCACGTCACTCTGCCAATCAGCTTTCCAATGCCAAATGTTCACGTAATGATCCAACTGCCCCATACAAAAAAAGGCTGGCGCATCTCCGACGGGAAGAGCCACGGCTGCTCCATCTCGAAACACCCCAGGCGTTAAGGATTCATTCACCGTGGCATCTTGCCATTCCATTAAAAATGCGACTTCTTTTCCATTGTGAATCGACCGAATAGATAACGCCCGGACACTCGGCTCCGGCCACACGGGTCGGGTAATAATTTGGCCGCTCAGCGGGAGGGGAAGAGGAGAGACAGTTTCCCACGCCGGATCAGAAGGATGCGATGGCACTTCTCCTTCTTGGAAATGGGCACGAACCACCATGCCCTGCGAACTCACCAAGGGAACTTCATGCCAGGTCAAGGCGAAAAGCAAGATCAACCCCATTGATCCCCAAAACCAAAGAGGCTGCATTTTACACCTGAGTGACCGATGAGCGCCTAACACGGATGACTAACCTCCAATTTCATCTTACCATTTTCAAATGAGAGGATGCAGGCTCAAAAGATACATACGCTAAGAAAGCGTTGAAACATGGCCCTGAATTTAAAAAAAGATTTGACGAAAATAACCGGCAAGAATTTTTCCCATGAACCAAAAGGCCGGAGGACGTGGTCCTCTCTTGGATGGAGGGTTCTAGCTTACTTTCACCCGTCGAACTTTATTTTCATTACGTTCACATATGTATAAATGCCCCTGGGAGTCCAACGTGAGACCAGCAGGGGTGTTTACAATGGCTTCAGTTGCCGACAAACCGTCCCCGTGCTTCAGCATACCCGCGTCTTCTTTGGCCACAAATCGAGCGGCTCCGCAGCCTCCCATATTTTTATCGTCATAGCCACTATCGCCGTTGCCAACGACCGTCGAAATCACGCCTGTCTTGGCATCGACTTTTCGGATCCGATGGTTCATGGAATCGGAAATATAAACATTCCCATCATCATCCACAACCGCACTCTCTGGAACATTCAGCATAGATTGAACAGCCAACTTCCCATCTCCATCAAACCCAAACCGGCACACTCCGGCAATCGTGGAGACGGTACCCGTCTTCATATCAATTTTCCGAATACGATTGGTGCCTTTATCTGTCACATAGAGATCACCATGGCGATCCACATCAATGTCCACCACATCAAAAAACTTACATTCCATGGCTGGCTTGCCATCATCTAAATACAGGCTCAAATCTAATCCGTCAGAACACTTCGGACGCAACAAACCTTCGTCATTACTAAAATCAATGCCTATAGCATCCCCCGACAACACGATCAGATTTTGAGCTGTGAGAGGACTGATCCGCTCATCATCTTCATCGGTCCAACATCCTCCAATCGTGGTGACCATGCCGGTCTCTAAATCATATTGCCGAATCCGATGCGCTTGAGTATCCGCAATAAACAAACGATCATGCTGGTCGAAAACAATCGCGGCTGGATAGGTCAAATTCACCTCTAACCCAGGGCCATCGCCATTAAATCCCCATTGTCCTGTCCCGACAACCGTCGTAATAATTCCAGTTTCCGCATCGATTTTTCGAATACGGTTACTCCCTGAATCACACACATAGAGATTATTCTTGGAATCGCAGGCCACATCTAGAGGAAGATATAACCCGGCTTCTCCGCATGGCCCATAATCGCCGCTGTAACAGGTTTCACCCGTGCCCGCAAAATTATGGAGGCGGCCGGTTTCTAAATCCACCCGCCGGACCCGGTCAGACCCGCATTCGGCAATGTAGACATACCGTCCATCGCGATCCACGGTGACTTGGTTAGGCAGAGGAATTCCTGCTTTGACAGCTCGTTTTCCATCTCCGGTGCTTCGGGATTTCCCATTCCCTGCAAATGTTTCAATCACATCGATTGCGACAGGCGTCTCTGTTTCCATTATGGTTCAACCCTCTTATGTTGAGCAAAAAGAACACAAACTCTCTGACTACGGTGTAAGCCGATGCTCACCTAACTCCCATACCTCTTTCCCCTAGGCTTTTGCTGGGGCAGAAACAGGCTCAGGCGATGCTGGCTGAACCGTCTCAGGTTGTGGCGCTGACGGAGCTTCCACTGATGCCGCCTGAACAGGCTGAGCAATTTGCTGAGGAGCGACCGTTGAAGCCACCGTTCCTTCTTCAGCCTGGGCCTGAGGATCAATATCGTATTGCTCAGCTTCCTGTACGGATTTCTTGAATCCTTTAATAGCCTTCCCTACACCTTCGCCTAGTTGGGGTAACTTTCCTGCACCAAAAATAATGAGGACGATCACCAAAATAAGAATCAGTTCTGTAAAACCTAAACTTCCAAACATTGTTCATCCTCCTTGCTAGGATATTACTTTTTGGCAGCTTCGCGAGAGCGTTTACTAAATCGCTCTTTCAAACGATTGCGCGTCTCTTCCGCCTGTTCGAACATCTTGCACTTTTCATAGGTATTGATCAGATTGTAATAGGCTAATGGTTCATCGGGATTACTATCTACGGCATCTTCCATGACCTTGACGGCCATGTCCGGTTTCTTCAAATTTAAGGCGATCTCCATGAGTTTAAAACTTGAATCTAAATGATGGGGGTCAAACTCTAAGACCTTCATATACGCTTGCATGGCCATATCTAGCGTATTGAAATCCGAAACTTGCGGGTCATCAAGTTTTTCATAAACTCCGGCGAGATTATACCAGGCGATGGGATCTTCCGATGAGATCTCAATAAGACGCTCGAAGTATTCCTTGGCCTCCAAGTACTCCGCCCGCTCATTATATAACCGTCCTACGTTGAATAACGCCAACACATCATACGCATTGAGTTCTAGGGCCCGTTTGAATTGTGCAATCGCGTCATCCAACATACCCTTGGTGCCGTAAATGGTGCCTAAATTCGAATAATACATGGCCAAAGACCGGTCCATTTCCACTCGAAGGCCTTCTGCCATCTCAATGGATTTTTTGACCTCCGATAAGGCCTCATCCATACGTCCTTTATTGAAATAGAGCTCGCCTAACCGGCACCGCGCTTGAAAATCATCAGGTTCTTCACCTAACAATTTTTCAAGCTCCGCAATTTCTTCATCAACAGTTAATGATTGTTCTTCAGTTGGAGCATCGCCGGCTTGAGCGTCCATCGTTTGAGTTCCAGCAACTTGTTCGTCCATTGCATGTATCCTTCGCTACGGTGTTTGTTCTCCGAATACGGGTCGAAGAGGTTGATAGTGGATTTGGTCCTGATTCTTTTTTCGAAGACGCCCTAAAGTTCCTCGCTTATCAATGTTTAATAACATTAACCCAAGCACTACCATTAACGTCAAATGGGATAACTGTAGGGCATAGCCAGCCATAAACATGAGCCCGAGCCCATAGCCGGCCAGGCGACCAATAATGACCAACTTAATGACGGTATAAGCCCAACAGGTAAACCCTAGCACATAGAAGGCAAAGGGGAGAAAAAAGGTATACCCCATACCCATTTGGAAGATCCAACCAATGCCTTCCCCTGCTTTTCTGACTTCAAGAGCCGTTTGAGGGCTCCACAGGGTCAGAAAATAGTCCATAAATAAGAGGATGAGAAAGACGCTGCCTCCACTGATTAAGAGAGACATCCCCCATTTTCGTTGGGATTTGTTTTTCGTAACAAATGAGGTGCTGCCATAAGCCCAAAACACCAGAATGCTCGATAACACCATCAGGGCCTCCCCTAGCCGGTTGATTTCATGAACCAGAGGCGGAGTATCCAGAATATTCAGTAACCCATAGGTGGTGGACATCGTTTGATAATAAAGCCATCCGGTAATTCCCAGGAAAAACGTCCCAACCATCAGCCGCTGACTCACCAAGCGATGGGTTTCCCAATACTCCAGCAGAAGAAACACTAAGATGCTAAAAGCCAAAATATTATAAACCACCGACCCCAGCATAGCCGGTGGGAAAAACAGAAACCCTACTGTGCACGCAACCAGGAGTGCGGCCAAAGGAATCACGACTTTATCCCACTGCCCGACCCATAGCTTGGTGCGTAGTTTTTGAACAATCAAAATGCCTAAAATCAAAAACACGAGGATGGCGGTCATATTTAAGAGAACAAAACCTAATGATGACAAGGTTCGAAATCCTATGCGTACCGCTTCGTATTTTTCCGCGAGTTTTCCTAGATGCATCCCTAAACGCGACACTAACCGGTACAGCACCAATTCAAAGAATGCCGCAAAGAGCAGGCTCTTGAGCCCCCACTCAAAGAGCAGTCCAGGGTTATCCAGTTTATCTGACAGCTTATCAGTTGCGGCAATCATGAAGAGACCCTCACAAAATAGAGCCATTGTATTGGTTGACTCTCTTGAGCAGAGAAGAATGCCATCACTTACACCCCTGAAAGCTGTGCTTCTCGTTCCTTATTGTGACGGGCAATATACAGCAACCCATCGGCCATTGAATAATTGAAGGGCAGTTCGCAAACGACCTCACTAATCTTTTCATAGACATATTGATACACTTTTTCAGCCTGATCCGGAGTCATTCCCGATTTCACTTCGTAGAAGAACCCTAGACTTAAGTCTTCTGAAGCCGGACGCATAATACGCTGGACTCCATAGGCTCCAGGATCACTCATGATTGGCGCTTCTTTCTCTAAATCAAACAAACAGGGCTGGCATGAAAACCCATAGGAGGTATTTAGCTTCGTGTTATCCACAATAAAGTTCATCGTTTCGAGTGACTCTTCTTCTGTTTCGGTTGGGAACCCAACAATGACATAGCAATGGACGGCGATACCTAAGTCTACACAATCAGAACAAATCCTCGAGACGTTTTCTTGTGTAATACCTTTGACCATAAAGTCCATAAGCCGGGCATTATACGTTTCTAATCCAAAGACAATTTTTTGACATCCAGCCTCTTTCAAGGATGCCAATAACTCACGCGAGAGATTTTTTTCAAACCGGAATTCTGCCGTCCATTGCAAATCTAACTTTCGATTAATCAATTCTTTACACAACCGCTTTGTAGGGGAAAGAGCTAGACATTCGTCTGTAAAGAAAAAATAGGGCGTATCATGTAGTTTGGAAAGGGCCTCTAATTCATCAACCACTTTCATGGGATCCTTTTGTCGGAAATTCTGATGATCCAACGTCAAGGCGCAAAATGCACAGTCCTTGTAGTAACAGCCCCGTGAAAACTGAACCGGCAAAACCGTATAGGGCGCCAAATATTGGTCTAACGGAAACCCTTTGTAATTAGGCGCTGGATGCTCTTGTAGATTTTCGGAATAGAAGGGCTGATTGACGGTAATTTTTCCATCTTTTCGCCATATAAGGTTGGGGACCTTGCTAAAGTCTTTCCGGCCTTGTAATTGGTTAATCATTTCCAGAAGGGCAGTTTCGCCTTCAAACACAATAAAGTCATCGGCAATTTCAAACAAACGGTTACACCGCCTCAGATTGTCCACTAATCGCGTAAAAATACTTCCCCCTACTGTGAGATGAACTTCAGGGAATTGCTCTTTGATAAGCCGACACAGTGTTAATCCAGGGATGATCTGGGAGGTGGCAGTAATCGACACACCAACAAAATCTGCAGGCGATTGAGTAAAGCCAGGCAAAAAGAATCTCTGGAAAAGATCTAGATACGGATTTTGGGATTCATCATGAATGGCCTTTATAATATCTCGTGAAGAATAAATCGAATAAGACAGTTGATTGTCCACCACGGTCATTCGCGTAGGGAAATAGAGGGAAGACACTACGTCCAACCATCGATCAATGACAAAGAGAGATTCTCGATATCGGTCTTCATCGAAAAACTCTTCAGATCGAAGTGACCCTTTTGCGCGTTCTATTTCATCGATGAGGTGAGGGAAACGGTCTAAAGACTCAACGGCTTTCGCGTAATGTTCCTTACTCCCCGGACCTGTCTCTCCATCAACGGATCGTTCTAGCTTCTTGACCAAATCAATAAGCTGCTGATGAATATCGAGTCCAAAATTTTTGGTGAGCATCCGATCCAATAACTCAATATTCAAGTCGCGTTGCTCTTGAACAGGGACACCAGATTGCTCAAGAAAAGCAGAAAGACACGGAATACTCAAATATGGTTGAGAAGGATGCCAGCTCGGAGGAAATAAAAGGGAAATATTCACAGGGTAGCTCCCAGTCTATTTAGGAAAGAAAAAAGACAAGTTTTTGGAGAATGTTTTAAATTTATACACGTCATATTCTTCTCAATGCAACTAGGACCGAATTTTTCATCTTTTATAAGACACAACACATTGACAATGAGCTATCAATTTAGATTTAGGGTCTGTTGAAAAAATCCGCCCGCGGCGTTCCCTACCTTCGCCAGAGCGGCTTCGCGCAGGCAGGTCGCCATTGTTTAGGACCAATACGCTCCGCTCGCAAAAATGCCTGTGGCCTTGCTGGACAGGCTTTTTTGAACAGACCCGAGGTCGTTGACATGGTACATTGCAGAGACGAAATTTGGCCATTGATATCATCATTATTCAACAGTCTCATTCATCAACACAGATAAAGCTTGATAGAAAGATCCATTTAAAAAAAAACCCCCGGCAACTTCCTCATTAACTGAGGTGAATTACCGGAGGTTTAATTTTTATTGAGAGCTTTTTCTAGCTAGAAAAGCTCTGAAAACAACTGATTACTCAACTTATGGCATTTGAGCAGTGAACCAGGTAGAAATGCCCTTCATGCCGTTCCGTTCGACATTCGAACCATCCCACACAGCAAATGCGACAGGGAAGCTCGCGCCCGCTTTGAACTGCACATCGTTAGGATCATTTGTTGCCAGGCTCCGCTTCATGACGACACGCCATGTCGGACCGCTACAGCAACCACCTTTCAAGGCACCGTATGGCTCCCACAGTCCATTACCTTGAACGTCTTGTGACGCTTGAGTGGTTAAGGTGCTGAAACCATTTGCGTTCAAGTCTTCAACCGAACTGACTCGAAGGTTTGGATCAGACATGATGTTGCCAGACCAAATACCAGGATTGAATGGACCTAAGCTCCGACCAATACGATCTGGATAGGTCACACCGCCGGCTGGCTCTTCATAGTAGTAATCCCAGGCAATTGATGGATATTGGTTATCCACATCCCACATACCCGCAACGCCACGACCTTGGTCTTTTTGCCATTCGGCATTCCAACGCCAGATGTTCACGGTTCCTCCAGATTGCCCCATACATTGGAACGGAGGAGCACCAGCCGTTTGCACTGGGAATTGCACCGCCACTTGGTCCCTGAAATCTTGAGGACCAATGGTAGTATTATTTTGAGTTTGATCCCCCCAATTCGTCCAAATGCCAATTTCCTTGCCATTGGTAGCCATTTTGACCATGACGGTCTTGACGGAAATGTTGGGATGCATAGGAGTGGTAATGGTTTGACCACTTAGCGGAGCCACAACACCTGGGACGGACTCCCACACAGGATTGGCCGCATCCATAGGAATTGGGCCGGAAATTTTGCCAACCGGAATCGTCACCGGTTGCGAGACGGCTAACGGAATCTGTCCTAGAGTCAATCCAACACAGACCACAAGGACTGACAGAAGAACGCCAAACACCAGTCGTTTGTTACGCGTCTGCACCAATCTCATAATGACGCATCCTCCTTTGATAAAAGATTAAAACCGAAAGAACTGCTAACAACCTGTCTTTTTAGAACTGTCAAACAATTCAAAATAGCGAACATTAGAAAAAACTATGCATTTCCAGTTTGATCAGATGTTGTACCGCTTTCTTTATCCAAGAACGCATCGGCACCAACTTCGTTCATTAACATACTCAATTCATTCCCTTGGTCTTGAGCTCCACATTCAAACGTTTGACCTTCCGGACTTTGATATGATGCTGGTCTGTAGTCAGTCTCTGAGTAGGGTTGTGGGGTCACTCCAAGATACGCAATCTCGAAAGCTATCCAATCAGAAGTGAAGTCGGCCAATATTTTATAGAACCCGTAATCGGCTTTTCGCTTTAACATTCCTGAAAATAAAGGAACCCAACGGCCGATATGTTCCTTGACAAATTTCTTTTCCGCCTCAAAAACCGTTTTGAGCTTCTCTCCGCCATCGTGAAGAATGGCATACGATTCTTTATAAGCTAAATAATGCATAAACTCGAGTTCGACACTGAGATGGTCAAGCCGTTCATGAATGTCGGGTGACAATTGAAGTCCAAATGCGCTGTAAAAACCGGCGATATCACCCATGACATAGGATTGGCCGAATACATGGTCATTTCCAAACAATGTTTCGTATGGAGGACAATCCAAGGCAATGACATTACTAAAGACTCGACGATGCTCGTCACGTAGATCTTGAATGTTCCAATTTTCTCCCTCTGAAGAAATCCATTCTTCTATAGCATCGAAGTGACCAGCCACCGCCTTCAGACGATCTTCCGATTCCTGCCCGCCAAAATTTTTCAGCTCTTTTCTTAATCCTTCTAATGCTGCTCGCCCATCTTCGACAAATTCACCACTTTGCAGATAATCCAAAAATTCTTCGTCTTCAGGAAATAGATAGCCCCATGAGACAAGAAGATAGAGCTTACTTCGACAAAGGGCACGATCAACAGCAGGGGCCGCCTTAGGCGATATTTTGACGGCCGTATGATCTCCTCCCTGCAGGGAAGACCCGTTTTTACTGCTACTCTTATTTTCTTTCACTGCAGTAGTTGCCATAAGTCACCCACTATTAGTAATAAAATCCCTGACCCGTGCATGCATAAACGACGTATTATTCATCCATGTCATTTCACGAAAAGGGGACCAGATCATAGGACAACAGGCCCATGAAGTCAAGATGTGAATATCCTCCAAATGGTCTTTTCCTTTTCATAAAGTGACAAAACCTTTTACAAATATTTTCCCCTAAGCTCATTTCCTCTGGAAGATCATTTTTTGATCCTTCTCAACTCCTGTCTCATAACCATTTCTTACGAAATATACGTATTATATCTTATGTAACTTAAAAAAAAGCCGCCCGCAGCGTTCCCTGCCTTCGCCGGACCACCTTTGCCGCAATAGCTACGAAGGCTGAAAGCGGCTTCGCGCAGGCAGAGCACCATTGTTCCGTGCTCACGTATTGTCTGTAGGCTCCACACGCAAAAGGGCTCCGGCATTGCTGGACGAATTGCTTTGAACAGTCCCGTCTGATCGAAGGCACCAGCCCTCTTCGAGCAGTTTCGGGAATTGAAGTTAAACTATTCAACCGTGCCCTTATCAAAATCGTTCAATAACTAAACTGGCAGATTTTGGTCTACCGAGTGAGGCTAACATGGTGAAACCCGGATGGCCGCACGGTCATTCACCGTTCCACAGATATACTGACAGACCCCGCAACCCACACAACGTTTTTCATCCACTGTGGCCAGAAAAGCACCAAAATCCATGGCTATAGCTTCTGTTGGACACTTGGGGATACAGGCATTGCAACCGTTGCCAGCCGTGCAGACGTTTCGAGAAACCTTCGCTACTCCCATCTGGACATCATAGAGACTATCAAGAGGAATGAGAGCATCTGTTTCGCAGGCTTCAATGCAGGGAAAATCTTCACATAAGTAACAGGGGGCCTCTCCTGGATAAATACCAGGTGTTTCTTGTAGGACCAACTGTTTGATCGCGTCATGTGGACAGGCATCGATGCAATCACCACATTTAGTACACCGCTCTACAAATAACTCTTCCTGGACGGCCCCTGGAGGCCGAAGCCACCCAGTCTTTTCTCGTACCTTTTCCTCTGGTTCATCTTGTTGAGAAGGAGCATCTCGATGCTTAACAAATTCCTGGACTGTCGCACCAAGAGACACCATGGAATGCCGGAGAAACGTCCGGCGCCCCAACTTTGGGTCACTCGCGGCGCTGTCAGAAGATGGACGCTGATCTGGCATTGTCATTGAAATGCGAACAACAGACCAACCTATACCACACCTGAAGCACGCAACTTATACACTTCAACACATCGATCACAGGCGCCATACTCCGTATCCCAGCCCGGATGATTTTCACGAATAAAATCTAGAACAAAACCCTCCAACGTCTCTTCCATATCTTCTACCCACGAGTAGGTTGGAAAACGACAGAGAGGACAAGGAAAGCCAGGAAGCAACAAGGGTTTTGTTGGAACATCGGGGACTTCGCTGTCTTCAATTTCCACCGCCCGTTCAATGACTCGCGTGGTATCCGAAGCCATTTCTACAAGTTCAGCATGAGTCAGATAATCCGTCTGCCACAATCCTTCAAACACAGACTCGACTTGCTCAGGGAGAATTTTTCGATACCAGGAACGAAATTCTCGGAACCGGTATTCCCGGGAAAACATAGGCTCTTTCCCAGACCGCGCAATCCGGCTATCCACATGCATACTCCAGAGGACTCGGTACCGATTCAAAATCAAATGTTCTTCACCGGGGTTTAATCCGACTTTCGTGTCGGGGTCGTATCCAAAATTCTCATCAAGCATATCTGAAATATGCGTCAATTCATGACGCAAGTACCGAGGAATCGCTGGATCATAAAATCGCCGGGGAATTAATTTAATTCCCACACCCTTTTTCCCCGCTTCTTCAAACTCGCGAGCCAATTTTTCTTCAACGACGCCCCACTTCCTGAGAACATCCACACCTTCTTGATCTTCTTTCAACACGCCGCGGACCAGAACAATCCCTGTCTTATCCCTGAGAGCCGGGAAGTCATCAAAACCATCGCGAAGAATATCGGCAAATCCCCATTTTGCAAATAAATGCTGATAGAGACGTTTAAACTCCGGTTCACGGTCATCCAGAGCATATTGTTCATAAATTGGGTCGGCCAATTCGTGAAACTCATTATAATAAGTGGGGTCACCCTCCCGTTCGGTCTTTTCAGCAAAAGAGTCGATCACTTCTTGCAGAAGGGCGGGCTGAAATCGAATTTCCATGAACAAGCCTCCGTGTACGTCCACATCACCATCAAAGGGATAGTTGGCGATGTTGCCTCAATAATAGATAACGACATTTCACGCAACGCGATGCGCCGCGTCTTGACTCACTTCAAAAGTGGCGTTTAGTATCAAGATGTTTGGATTATAAAAACGGGTTTTCCGATTTGGCAAGCGAACCCCGGGCATTTCATATCATGTTGACATTCATTATTTAGACGTAAATTTTCAGATGACCAAGCGAGGACTCTTTTTATGACACAGCCAACAAGCCCAGATACTCTGCCCCCTCAGACCGATCTTCCCCCTCAAGAACAGGAACCCGCTCCAATCTTAGACTCTCTCCCCTATTGGAAAAGCGGTATTACAGAACTCAAGTCTTTTCGTGGGCATTCACAAGAAATTTGGTCGGTATCTTTTTCTCTAGACGGACTCACACTTGCTAGTGGTGGGAATGACCGCCTTGTCCGTATTTGGGATATTGAAACTGGTCGGCTCCTGCGCTCTCTTCGAGGCCATACCGCCCGAGTGCGAAATGTTCAATTCAGTCCGGATGGCCAAATGCTGGCCACGGCTAGTGAGGATAGAACAATTCGTTTATGGAATCCTCAAACAGGAGAGTCGGTCCGTCTACTCTTTACTCGCTACGACCATGCCGTCACAAGTATTTCATTTTCCCCTGATGGATTAATGCTCGCCCGTGCCGGCCAAAATAAAGATATCAAAATTTGGGAAATTACCACCGGGACCGAACTCATGACCCTATTAGGGAAGGATCAGTACGATCATCACTGGAGCGTGTGTACCGCTTTTTCTCCAGATGGGATCCATTTAGTGGCAGGAACTGATATCGGAAAACTTAAATTATACGAAGTGCTGCCAAGTGGAGAAGAAAAAGTCGTGCATAATGGACACTGGCGAGATGAGGCCGATGACGAAGAGACAGAAAATCGCGGATTCTATGTGGATGAACAAGGAGGCTTCCAGAAACCTATGGAATATTGGATCGGCGCCTTAACATTTACTCCAGACGGCGCAACCATGATTTCCGCCAGTCGGGATTGCACCATTAAATTTTGGGATATGCCGAACCTCAACGAACGCCGCACCTTAAAGGGGCATTCCGAATGGATCCGAAATCTCCTGGTCAGTCATGACGGAAAGGTCTTAGTCAGTGCGAGCGACGATGGAACCGCAAAAATGTGGGATATTGAGAACGGGCGGCAATTTCGCACCATCAAATCACATAAAGGCCCCGTGAGAGGGATCGCGTTGTCAGCCGATGGAAGATTCCTAGCTACCGCCGGAAATGACCGCGTAATTACTCTATGGGAAGGTGGTGCGTAAGCACACCTCAAAGCAGGAATACTTCCTGTAAGGGTTTGTTGATCGACAAAAAATTCCTGGCGAAATATGGCCTTTGATATCTTCATTATTCAACACTCCCTGTAACATTTGTTCATTCGTCATTCCAATCATCACGATTTTCCTGAGCACCTTCTTTAGACCGGACAATCTCATAGCGCTTACATTTCTCCCACAGACCCTTTCGGGACAAACCCAACACCTTCGCAGCGGTGGTTCGGCTCCATCCAGTCCTACGAAGTATTTCAAGAATATGGCTTCGTTCAAATTGCTCGCGAGCTAGGGCGAGCGTCTCCATGCCCCCCCTTTTCATGCTGTTTTTCTGGTCTAGCTCACCGCAAAATCCACAATCTTTTTGGGGCTCTCCCCCCGAATACGGACAACGGCTTTGTCCACATAAGTCCGCAACTTGAATTTCCGGAGATTGCTGAGCCAAGGCAACCGCCCGTTCGATCGTATTTTCCAATTCACGGACATTTCCAGGGAAACTGTAGCGAAACAGCACTTCCCGAGCTTGCCGTGACAATTTCTGACTTTTTTGTTGATTCCTGGTAGCCATCGTATCCAAAAAATGTTGTGCCAGGGTCAAAATATCTTCTCGCCGTTCCCGAAGTGGTGGAAGCTGGATCGGCACAACATTCAAACGATAATAGAGATCCTCTCGAAACCGGCCTTGTTCGACTTCCTTACGCAAATCCTTTTGCGTCGCACAAACAAGCCGCACATCGACTTCAATCGTTTCATTTCCGCCCACTCTTTCAAACTGCCGTTCCTGCAACACTCGCAGTAGCTTAATCTGAACGACCGGTGAGATCTCACCAATTTCATCCAAAAACAGCGTTCCCTGGTGAGCCAATTCAAATCGTCCACGACGTTGTCGAAGGGCTCCGGTAAAGGCCCCCTTCTCATGACCGAACAATTCCGCTTCGAGAAGAGTTTCCGGAAGAGCAGCACAACTCACTTTGACTAAGGGATGCTGACACCTAAGACTATTACTATGAATGGCATTCGCCACCAACTCTTTTCCGGTCCCGCTTTCTCCGACAATCAACACGGTTGAATCCGTATTCGAGACGAGCTTGACCTTTTCCAAAACCTGGTGCATCCGTTCGTTTTTTCCCACAATTCCCTGAAAACTCACTTTACGTTCGAGTTCTTCGCGCAAGACACGATTTTCTTCTCGCAGGGCCACCATTCCACAGACACGTCCGACACTCAATAACAATTCATCCATTGAAAAAGGCTTCGTCATATAATCGTACGCGCCATCCTTCATCGCATGAACGGCCGTATCGACCGACCCATGCGCCGTAATCACAATCACTTCGGTATTGGGCCATTGTTCTTTGCATGTTGAGACGATTTGAAGCCCATCTGCACCGGGCAGACGCAAATCGGTAATCACCACATTAAACTCTGTCGCTTGCAATCGCTCCAACCCTTCAGAACCAGTACTGGCTTCCTGCACCTCATAGCCATCCGCCGTAAGGGCATCGACCATAGAGACACGCATTAACGGCTCATCATCAACAATCAAAATCGATCCTTTGTTCATGAACCAACCTTCACCATCGAGGGCACACGGGATCGAACCAACGGCAAACGAACAGTAAAACGTGTCCCATTGCCTTCTTCACTCTCGACCAACATTTCACCTCCATGTCGCTGGACGATTCCTAAACTCACCGACAACCCCAATCCCGTCCCCTCCCCGGTTCCCTTTGTCGTAAAAAATGGATCAAAAATATGTGGACGCACATTTGAAGCAATGCCGCATCCATTGTCTTCGACAATAATGTCACAGACGTCTTCATGCTTGTATGTCTCAAGATTCACATGCCCTCCCTCTTGAAGCGACTGCACCGCATTTAAGACCAAATTCATAATCACCTGTTCAATCATTGGCGCATCAACCATGACGAGAGGAAGTGCCCCATCATATTTTTTCTGCAGCACAGCCTGTCGCTCCACAAAGACATGCTCTGTTAACACACCGACACGATCTAAAATGGGGTGGAGGTCAGCCAATGCCAGTTCAAGTTCTCGCTGTTGCGAAAAATCTAGCAACTGCCGCACGATACGTTGCACCCGCAATAACCCGTCTTCCATAAAATGTAAATATTCTTGAGAACGTTCAGGCGTTAACGTACCTTTGCGAATATTGTACAGACAGTTCAAAATGCCTCCTAAAGGATTATTGATTTCATGAGCCACACCGGCAGCCAATTGACCAATTGACGCAAGACGTTCAGAGTTTTGCACCTGCTGTTCTAGTTGTTTGCGTTCGGTAATATCTCGAGCAATACCCAAAACCCCGTTCTGCCCGCCAGAATCATCAAGGAGCGGAGCCACGCTCACGAGCACCGACCGCAATTCTCCCTGTCGGCTCATGATCTCGACTTCATAGACCTGCTTGGTCGCCATATCTAAGGTTTCCTGCAAATACCGACTCCGAAACCGCTTAGACAACAGAGACAAGTACGGCTTCCCGATTAAATCTTCCTTTCGATATCCCCACGCTTCAACTTTGCCGTTCAAGTAGGTGAACCGCAAATCAACATCCAACGTATAAATAACATCATTCGCATTTTCTAACAGACTTTCAATATACCCTTTGGCCTGCTCAATTTCTCGTGTCCGCTCCACCACCTTCTCTTCCAAAGCCTCATTATAGCGCTGAAGCGTCACCTCTAGATTTTTATGCTCGGTAATATCTCGCAACTGAACCATAATAGATGACCGAGGCCCCATATCAATCCGGACAAGATCCATTTCCATATACTTGAGCACACCGCGCCTATCATTCGTCTCAATTTCCGTGGTGGGAACCTTCGGCTCTCCTCCACTCACACGGTCCAACAAGTGGCAACTGGCTTCTTGAAACGCTGGCGAGATAAGTTTCAGGAATGAATCTCCCACTAAATCAGATGGAACATACCCCAGAATATCTTGTGCACGAGCATTCACATCCAACACCTGCCCATTCAGGTCCACCACAAAGATAGAATCCGCCGCTAAATTAAACAAGGCTTTATATCCTGCTTCTGAATCAGATAACTGTTGGGTCCGTTCTTTCACCAAATCCTCAAGTTGATTGGTATAGCGGGCCACCTCCTCCTGTAAGGCTTTTCTATCGGTGATGTCTCGCACAAAACCGCGAGAGAAGACAAGAGATTGTGTTTCGGAATCCACCAATGTCGTCGAATGGATTTCCACTTCGATCAGTTCTTCGGATTGAGTGCGAAAGACTGTTTCAATCCGCCGATTGCCATTCACTCCTAACCCCTGCACATAGGCTTTTACCGAATCTTGATAGTCAGAAGGCACGATATCCCATAAAAACATCTTCAACATATCATCCAGTGAATACCCAAGCTTCTTTAATTCGGTTGAATTCACATGCACAAAGCGCCCCGAAGGGTCTAGTTGATGAATCATTTCCGGAGCATTTTCAATCAGGTCACGATACTTTTTCTCTAATCGCCCAATTTCATCTACTTTTTGGTTCAACTGGGAAAATGTATGCTGAAGCTTTCCAGCCATCCCATTAAACGTTTGGGCCAAACGCTCAATTTCATCCCCTGTGTGAATATGAATCTGTTTCCCAAAATTTCCAACTCCGAATTCTTCTACCCCTTCTGATAATGCCTGGATAGGCTTCACGATTCGACCAGCAACGACAATGCCGGCAATCCATAACATCACAAAAACACCAGCACCATAGGACAACACTTTCATTAACAATTGCTCCAACGGCGCGTACGTTTCTGATGGATCCTGACTGGCTAACATTTGCCAGGATTTCCCACCAAAACTCTGTGCGGCCAACGGCACCCCCATATGTAGGGGCGCATAGCCTACAATGGCATGCTGAGCGCCATGAGAATCAGGGTTTGCCACTAACCATCCAGGAAGTCCTTGCTGAAATGCTTCGACTATGCTGGCGGGAACAGCATGCTCTTCCAAAGAAAAGGTTGGGCAAAGAATGGGCATCCCATCAGTTGTAACAAGCATAGCATGTCCAGTTTTCCCCGCCGCCACTTCGGAAATGGAACGAAACAAGGAATCCCGTCGTAGAAGAATACTGATCGCTCCCACGATCTTTTGGCGGGCATCATCCCAAATCGGCACCCCGACTTTCAGCACATGAGTGCCGAATCCTGGATCAAACGATAAATCACTGACAAAGGCCTGCGTCTCACCCGATTGCATCACAGCTTGCCACCAAAGGCTCGCCCCATGAAAAAAGCCAACCTGCGGAAAGGAGCTCATGACCAAGGCCCCTTTGTTGTCCACGACCACAATCGCTAAATAATCCGCCTTCCGAATGGCATGCCATTGCGTCAGATAATCCGTAGCATATTTATTAATAAACACGGGGAACTCATTCTGCGCTGATTGAGCCTGCCAACTATCTTGCCATTCCTGAATAAGGGCTTGAATTTCTTCCGCAGTTTTGTAGACATAACTCTTATTGGAGTTAATCACCGCACCTCGAATAAATGGAATAGTCGCCAATTGCTGAGCTTCATTAATACTGCGAGTAATTTTGGTCTCAACTTTGCGCGCCACTTCAACAGCAATCCCCTTCATGGTGATCCCAGCAGCTTCACGCAAGGCCCGTTTTTCTTCGAAATAGGTCAGGAGGAGGGAAAGCACGAGAGGCAGAAGACCCACCAGCACCATCGCCAGGATCGTCTTGCCTTTTAATTGGAGGGGAAACCCAAAGCCTGTCACTTTGGTCACATCACAATACCCATGAGAAAGACTAACTCCAGAGAATCATTTACATTTTGATAACCCTTTCTCCGAGCTGTCAAGAAATAAAACAGGTGTACTTATTTGCCACGGCTTAGTAATTTCCCTTCAGCGCCTGGCCACAGGAGCAGTAGAGGACTGGCCACAAAGATCGACGAATAAGTGCCGACCATGACTCCCAACAGTAAGGCCAATGAAAAATCATGAAGAACTTCTCCACCCCACAAGGTCAAAGGCACCAAGACTAATACTACGGTCAGAGTGGTGACCAACGTACGGCTCAGCACTTGATTGATGCCATTATTAATGATATCAGACACCTTCTCACGGCGGCGGCGGCGAAGGTTTTCACGAATCCGGTCAAAAACGACCACGGTATCTGTCAAGGAATATCCAGCCAATGTGAGTAAGGCCGTCACCACGAGCAAGGTAATTTCCTTATTCAACAGAAAATAAATGCCCAACACCACTAACACATCATGAAACGTCGCAATCGCAGCGGCCACCCCAAACCGAAACTCGAAGCGCACAGCAATATAGAGAATAATTCCTACCAGAGAAAGCACGATAGCAATCAGGGCATCTTCTTGAAGTTTCTTCCCGATAGTCGGACCAATGGATGTGCTTGAATCCACAACAAAACCATGATTCGCAAATTCTGTTTGAAAGGCGTCTATAATCTGCTTGCTGATTTTATCCTCAATGGTCGTTTCAGTTTTCACTCGAATGAGAAGCTTCTGATCTTGAGAAAATTCTTGCAACTCTGCTTCCCCAAGACCATGTTTCTGCAGTGCCTTTCTTGCATCCTCAATGCTCAGGGCTTGATCAAACTTGAGCTGCACCGCCGTTCCTCCAGCAAAATCAATTCCTAGATTGGCCCAACCCGCGATAATTCCCACTACAGCCAGAATTCCAAGAAAAATCAGAACGCCGGAGATGGCAAAAGCAATGTTCCGCTTTCCCATAAAATCTATAGAGGTTTGTCCCACAATTTCCATCATGGCTGCATCATACTCCTATTCGTCATATACATTTGCCTCTTAAATACTCAAGGTTTCCAATTTTCTCCGATTCAAGAAGTCAAAGACCACTTTCGTTCCGACAAATGCCGTAAAAAGATTAATCCCAATACCCAAACAAAGCGTGACGGCAAATCCTTTAATAGGTCCGGTTCCAAATAAGAATAACGCCAACCCCGTGATCAAAGTTGTCACATGGGCATCCACAATCGTCAGGAAAGCTTTTTCAAAACCAGCATCTACCGCTAAACGGACAGGACGACCAGCGCGTAATTCTTCACGAATGCGTTCGAAGATCAGTACATTGGAGTCTACTCCCATTCCAATGGTTAAGATAATCCCTGCAATACCAGGCAGCGTTAAAGTGGCATTCAATCCGGACAGAGCCCCTAACAAGCCGATTAAATTTAGTGCCAAGGCCATATTGGCAATTAGCCCCGACAGACGATAGTACACAACCATGAAAATCAAGACTAAGCAACCAGCAATCAACGTCGTACGTAACCCTTTTTCTATAGAATCCTTTCCTAGAGAAGGACCCACAGTTAAATCCTGTAGGGTTTTGAGTGGGGCCGGCAGCGCCCCTGCCCGAAGGACGACGGCCAAATCATTGGCTTCGTCAGTCGTAAACGTACCACTGATGACCGCCCGGCCTCCGCTAATGCGCTCATTGATCGTGGGAGCAGAATACACTTTCCCATCCAGCACAATCGCCATGCGTTTCCCAACGTTGGCAGCTGTCACAGCATCGAATTCCTGAGCCCCCTTACTATCAAAAGTCACGCCAACATTTGGTTCATTAAATTCCCCAATTGATACCCGTGCATCTTGAAGCAAATCCCCAATTAAGGCAGCATCCTTTTTCACCAAATAGGGGATGCTATAGGTGGAATCATCCAATTCCGATTCAACGGTTTCAAAAAGAATTTCAGCTTCCTCTGGGATTTTCTCGGCAAATTCTTGACGAACCTTTTCTTCCTGCCCCCTTTCAACCTGTGGCGGAAGATCCAATGCGGCCTTGGATTCATGGAGCATTTTGAATTCAAGCAACGCAGTCTTTTGAATAAGATCTTTCGCTCGTTGCGGATCTTGAACTCCAGGTAATTGAATCGCGATTTGATTCAATCCCAATCGCTGAATCAACGGTTCTGCGACGCCAAATTGGTCGATCCGGTTCCGGATCGTCTCCAACGCTTGATTAATGGCAGAGGTTTTGATGCGTTGAACATCTTCATCACTCAGTGCATATTCTAGACGCCCACCAGAATTTTCCCGCAAGAGAAAGCTGGGGTAAGACTCGCTGACCAACGATTGAACCTCGTCAGCATCCGATTCATTCTCCAAATCAATTGAAACTCCATTCGAACCCTCTCGGCTCACCGCTTTTACTTCAATTGATTGTTCGGCTAAAAGATCCTCTATAGCTTTTCGCGACCGGTCAACCGCAATTTCCACAGCTCGCTCTTCTTCTACTTCCAGCACCAGGTGGATCCCACCCTGAAGGTCCAATCCTAACGACAACCCTTGATGATTGAAAAAACTTTTTACTCCCTCTGGCAAAACTTGGTACAAGCTCGGGAAGGAAGGCAACGCTAGAATACAGGACACAATAGTGACAGTGAGGAGGAGGAGAAATCTCCCTCGAAGCTTTTTCATGCATTAACCTCTTGATCCATCATGATTCACTCGACGTACGAATGCTGGAAATATGGTCACGCTGTAAACGTATTTTCGTATTATCAGCCACTTGGAGTGTGACGGTTTCTTTATCCAAATTGGTAACCGTCCCCCAAATTCCTGAAGACGTAATGACCTTATCTCCTTTTTTAAGGCCGTCTAATAGTTCTCGTTGCTTTTTTTGTCGCCGTTGCTGCGGCAAGATCAACAAAAAATAAAACACGATAAAGATCAGAATAAACGGAATGAGTGACAGTAGCCCCGCTGACGTATCAGGTGCAGCCCCTCCAGTTTGAGCCCATGCTTGAGAAACAAATTCCATACTTACCTCAATCATGCAATTGGGTGACGATAGCACAATTAATTTATGGTATCTTGCTGTAACGGGTCGGCCTCGACCGATGCGCGGCGTTGATAGAAATCTTTTCGATAGTCCTCGAATCGATTCTCTCTAATCGCCTGCCGCATTTCGGCCATAAGCCGTCCATAATACCAAAGATTGTGGACAGTATTCAGTCGAACACCTAACATTTCACGAGAAATAAATAAATGCCGCAAATAGGCCCTGGAAAACCGTTGGCACACTGGACAGGTACAGTCTGCATCAATCGGGCTTGGGTCTTGCGTATAGCGTGCTTGCTTGATCATGACGCGTCCTGTAGAAGTAAACAGCCATCCCGTTCGGCCATGACGGGTCGGAATCACACAATCAAATAAGTCCAACCCTCGAGTCACGCCCTCCACAAGGTCTTCGGGCAAACCAACGCCCATAAGATAGCGGGGGCGGTCGACCGGAAGAAGCTCGACCACCGTTTCTATCATCTCGAACATCGCAGGCTTTTCTTCACCTAGCGATAGTCCACCCAACGCATACCCATCCATATTTAACGCAACCAATTCCTGAGCGGATTCCCTCCTCAACTCTGAGAACACTCCACCTTGAACGATCCCAAATATCCATTGATGAGCCTTCCTAGGAACTTCAGCACAGCGCTTTGCCCAACGGGTGGTGCGCTGCACCGCTTCTCGAGCCTGAGGTTGAGGACAGGGAAATGATGGACAATGGTCCAAGACCATCATAATATCTGAGCCAAGCGCGACTTGGATGCCAATACTTTTCTCCGGGGAGAGCATATGCCATTCTCCGTTGATATGGGAACGAAACCTCACGCCCTCCTCGGTAATCGTGCAAAGATCAGCGAGGCTGACCATTTGGAACCCACCACTATCGGTAAGAATGGCTCCTGGCCATTGCATAAACTCATGCAACCCTCCCTGTGATTCAATCAATTCGTGTCCAGGCCGTAGAAACAAATGGTAAGCATTGGCCAACATCATTTGAAAGCCACAATCACGAATTTCGTAAGGATCTAAACCTTTAACGGTTCCTTGTGAGCCCACTGGCATAAAGGCTGGAGTGGCAATATCACCATGTGACGTGGATAACAAACCAACTCGGGCTCCAGAAACCGTAGTATGATGAACCTGAAAATTCTGTTTACCGTAAGAGGCCATAAGTTTGCTGCTCAGAAAAAGTCATTCTGCTAAAGGCTACCAGATTCGTTACATTTTCTCGGGAGATGACATGCCGAGTAATGTGAGACCGTTACGAAGCACCATCTGCACTTGACGCAACAGAGCTAAACGAGCGGCAGTGAGCGCAGGGGTGAGAGATTCATGGCGGGGTTCTTTTTCTGTATGTAGTTTATCTCCATTTGATTCCCATAACTTTTGCTGAGACTCTCTTTCGTCTATCACCACATTCTCCAATGGCTGGAGAACTCGATGCTTGTTGTAATAGGCATGCAATTGCGCAGCAAGTTCTTGCAAATAAAAGGTGACACGATGAGGCTCCAAAGCCAGAGCACTCCCTTCAACAACAAAAGGATATTGAGCTAGAGTTTTCATGAGCGCCAACTCTTCGACGGCGAGAAGTAAAGAAGGATCGACATCCTGAATGTCAGGGAGTGAAACCTGACGTTCCTGGGCAACACGGAACAGACTGGCTAAGCGAGCATGAGCATACTGAACATAATAGACAGGATTATCGGAAGATTGTTGTTTCGCTAATTCCAGGTCAAAATCCAAATGCGTATCTGCCCGCCGCATCAGAAAGAAAAACTTCGCCGCATCAGACCCGACTTCCTCTACGATCTCACGCAACGTGACAAATTCTCCGGCGCGTTTGGACATCTCAATCTTTTGAGTCCCTCGCAGCAAACTCACCATTTGCACTAACACGACTCGGAGCGATTCTTTGGTATGACCAAAAGCCTGTACTGTCGCAGCCATTCGCGGGATATATCCATGATGGTCAGCCCCCCAAATATTAATAAGGGTATTGTACCCCCTAGCCAGCTTATCATGATGATAGGCCATATCCGCAGCTAGATACGTGTAGCTGCCATCTTGCTTTTTAACGACTCGATCTTTTTCATCCCCAAACATTGAAGAACGAAACCACAAGGCTCCATCTTCCTCCTTGACAAGATCTCGTTCACGCAATTTATCCAACGTAAACTGCACCATCCCTTTCGAATGAAGAGTCGCTTCTGAAAACCAGGTCTCGAAATTCACGCCAAAATTTTCCAAATCCTCCTTAATGCGGTGCAACAACACCTGACTGGCTACTTGCGCACAAGTCGTTTCGGCCTGATCTGTTGGCTGCTTTAGTAAAGTCTCTCCATGAGAACGGACAAGAGATTCAGCCAACTCCTTTATATAGTCTCCGTGATACCCATCCTCGGGAAAGGATGAGTCTTTCCTTAAACATTCTCGATAGCGTGCATACACAGACTGCCCTAATAATAGAAGTTGCCGGCCAGCATCATTAATATAGAATTCACGTTCAACCGTAAATCCGGTGGCGGTGAGGAGCGAGGCAATAGCCTGTCCCAATGCTGCACCCCGCCCATGTCCTACATGCAAGGGTCCAGTCGGATTCGCACTGACAAATTCCAAATTAATTCGTGTGCCTTTTCCCACATGACTCGTACCATACAAAAACCTTTGCTCCTGGATGGTTTGTAATACTTCTATCCAGCGAAGAGGGTGTAGTGTAAGATTTAAAAAACCTGGGGGTGCGACATCTATTCGTTCAAATAAATTCGGAAATTGCTCTTGGAGGTTTGTGGCTAAAACCTTGGCCACTTTCAGCGGGGCTTGTTGAACGGTAGAAGCCAGCTTCATAGCGACATTACAAGAGAAGTCTCCCCATTCAGACCGCTTGGGAGGTTCTACAACCGGAGACGGAATTGCACCAATGGATAATTGTCCCGACTCATTGACTTTCTCTAGGGTCTGGGCAATAGCCCTAGCAACTTGGTTTTGAAGAAATATCTCCACTGAAAATCTCTCTATCTACTTAATAAATAAGGGATTTTACCCGCGGCGAATGTACCACAGGATTTTTTTCAAGGCAAGGATTCGTAGGAACTTCAAAAAATATCGCTACTATACAACTTATAAGATTTTCCCATTATTAAGACTTAACGAACATTTATTTTCATGACTACGCAATTTACTTTTTTAGGAAAAATTTCGAGATCTCACTTCATTTCATTCAGCCTTGTTAAACAGACATACTTTTTTTGACAAATTCTAAATCGGCTGGAGTATTAATATTATAAAATGATTGACGAAGGGGATCGATATCGTCAAATAAGGTTTCATCCAAAATCTTTACGTTGAGGTCCAAGGAAGAAACTAATTGCTGAATCTTTAGATCACCTTTATCAATCATCTCTTCCATAAGGGGAAGACATTTTTTAGAATAACGAGCATGCAACGGTTGTATGTTGTTTAAGAGTTTCACTACCACGACATCACTAACCGGTTCTGAGCATATACGAACAACATTTCCTCTAACCAGAAAAGGCATATCACAAGCCACGACAAAGACTAAAGAATGTTTCGCTTCTATTAGTCCAGTATACAACCCGCCCAGAGAACCTTTTTGAAGAATTTTGTCAGTTACTAAACGAACAGGAAGGTGAGCACAGTCATAGTCCTGTTTAGCCGTTACCACGAGTACCTCTTCAAACAGGCTGCTCATCACACGACACACGCGATCCAGAAACGGCTCTCCCTCCCAACGCAGTCGCCTTTTATCTTCACCCATTCGACGACTTTGTCCACCACCCAACACAACACCTGAAATGTTGGAAAACTTTTTGTCTATAGCCATAAAAAAAGGGGGTGGAACGTGGTCCCACCCCCTCCTCTTTGGGTTGCTCGTGTGGCTCCTAGGCGGGGCCGACGACTTAAGTCGTCCCTTGGGCTTTGCGACGATTGGAGCGGCGAGTCAAAATCCACCCTTCAACAATGACCAAGCCCACGGCCGCTAGACCCGCATACCACTTAGCTTCGGCCGGGATCGGTGGCTCCAGCACTAGGTAATAGAACGCAGAGACCCCCATCTTCCGGCCCACATCCCCATTGTGCCCATCCCACACAAAGAAGTTAATGGGAATATATTTGCCTAACTCGATATAGGTGTCTTCTTCATAGTCGGCTTTGAGCGGCCGCTGAATAATGACTGTCCAGCGTCCATCCTTCCATTCGGCTTTCACCAGCTTTAATTGTTCGGTGAAGTCATCTCGTTCTTCAAGGTCCTGGTCCCAGCCTGTGCCCGTATAGGCCACCAGTTCCCCATCGGCCGTCCATTTGGCAATATCTACTGGAAAGCCCTCGTCACCCCAGAAATACCGTGGCTTTCTCGGTGCGGGCAGCTCTTGAAACTTGATGGGCATTTGAAAGGCCACCCCATCATTGAACACTTGATAGCTCGTTTGTTTGGCCGCAATCGACTCTGGATGAAACGGATCATCGTCAAACTTCGTGCCCCCGGGAGCTTGTTCCTCAATCCCATAATCTTCCAAGTTCACTTCATAGGGATCCCAGTCCACGTCATCCTCTTGGATACTCTTCGACCGATCATCCCATCGAAACATCAGGGTCACATGCGTATCGTTGTACATCGATTGCACCCAAATATCGTCAATGCGGTTGACGAAGTTACGGGGTTTATGGGTGATTTGCCCCCCCATGGCTACAATCCGCCGCCCTTCTTTTTCCCATCGTTCATCATACCAGCGGGGGTCATGTTCATCCGTGGGGAGCTCCCCTTCGGCATACTTCGAGGGGATCACAAAGTTGACCTTAGGCTTGTCCGTTAAAGGGTCAATGCCTCGGGGTTTGGCTGCCAGCAACGCGGCCGCAATTTCATCTGTGACCTTCCCTCCGGCAATATCGACATCGCTTTTCCGTTCACAGAGATGATTCACATAGTTGGCAATATGCCAGCGGTCTTCGATGGTGGTATTGTCGGCAAACGACGGCATCGGGGTGCCATTGATGCCGGTCGAAAACGTGCGGAAGATATTGGTGACGTTGTAGGCATCTTGACGACTGCCCCGGAAGTTCCAGCATTTATGCCAATCGGCCGGTTGAATAGAGAAGCCCCAGTCATCTTTGAGGTTAAATGCGTTGCCATCGCCGCGCCCTTCCAAGCCATGACATTCGATACATTTATTCTCCACCACCAGTTCAGAGCCACGTTTGATGGACTCCGCGGAGGCCGGTACCTTGGCTTTGGCCAGTTTGTCGAGTTCCAAGATATGCAGTTCTTCGAACTCTTCATCCTGCCACGACCGGTCTTTGACCAGCTCCATCGTGACAAAGGCCAAAACATTCTTCATTTGTTTTTCGGTGAGGATCCCTTCCCACGAGGGCATAGCCGAGCCCGGCAGCCCATGGGTCACGGTTTTCAATAAATCCTCTTCAATGAGCGGCAGTTCTCCGCTGGCCGTATGGCGGATTTTGAAGGTGCCGGCATTAAAGTTCCGCGGGCGCGGCCACAGCCGGTCGGCCCCCGGACCATCCCCGGAGCCATTGACGCCATGGCACCACACACATTTCGTGAAATAGACGCGTTTCCCGGCTTCAATTTCCTCGGCTGATGGCGGAGCCGGCAACGTGCCTGTGACAAAGCCTTCGGCGTCTTGGGCGAACGCGGGGGCCGAGAAGCCCACTCCGATGGTGAAAAGGCCCAGCGCGAGCAGGCGGGCAGCCAACCCAGCTCGACTATGGTGATCATGCGGCTGTCTGTTCATGCGATCCCTCGTAGTGTCAGTATGAGTAGTCAGTGTCTCGTTCATGTGCATCGTCATCAGTGGCACCTCCTCAATCCCAAGTCCGAGGATAATAGCCCGTGTGCCAATACTCAAACATGATGACTTTCCAAATTTCATCCACCGTGAGATGCTGCTCCCAGGGCGGCATCACCGAAGCCCAGGGGAAGCCTTCCCCTGGCAACCCAATGCCTCCTTTGGCTACCCGCCAGAACACAAACGTTTCTTGCAACTGGGCAATGGTGCCCGCATCGGTGAAGTTGGCGGGAATAGGGTTAAACGCATATGCCCACAGACCCCGGCCATTCAAATTATCGCCATGGCAGAAGTGGCAGTTTTGAAAAAAGATCTCCCCACCTTCTCGCACATGCTTGATATAGCCCTTGGCATTGGGATCCCAGGGGTTGTCTTCAGGGCTGTTGACGTCTTTCATCAACCGCCCCATCGATTGTTCCACAATATGCGCATTGGAGTAGGCGGGGTCATACTTGCCCGACGGATCAATCCGGTACGGCTGCTCCGCGGTTTGCAAGACATAGGTTTTGCCGTGCACTTTGGTGGTGGCCGGCGGCGCCGGATGCACCGTGCGCAACTCAATGGGCTCTTCGAAGCTGGGCAGCAGCGAGTTGTAGGCAAAAGCCCCTAACCCAATGGGGAGCAGCAATAATAGCGCGGTCCGGATGACTTTGGTGAAGATGTTATTGGCATCCAGCACACTAATGATGGGCCGTTTAAACTCTTCCCATTCTTCTTGCGAGCCCGACACCCACATGAAGATCCCGCAGGCGGAGACGGTACCATAAATGGCCCGGACACTGAACGGGATGGGCGGATAGATGCGGTACTTTAAGTAAAACAAGTTGATGAAGCACCACACAAAGATCCCTGCCCAAAACTTCGGCAGGCCAACCCCGGCCCGCTTGAGCAGCCAATTACACAGCGAAAAGAACAGGATGCAGATCGCCAGCTCCGAGATCATCTGCATCGGCATGTAGCCTTCTACTAATTTAAGCCAGGTCATGCTTCTGTACTCCTATCTTCAGTTTAAAAGACCTTGTAAGAACTTATTATTCTTTAGCAGGTAGTGGCTTGCCTTCTTCCAACTGGGCCAAATAATCCACAATTTTGCTGAGAGCACCACCAGTTAATTTCAACCCAAAATCTTTTGGCATTTGGTTGTCAGGATAGTCAGCAACTACATAGGCACTTGGATCTAAAATTGATTCAGTAATATATTCTTTTGTCGTTTTAGCTTTTCCTGCATAACCAGCATCTTTCATTCTCTTAGGAGCATTACTTCCCTCCCATAACTCAGGACCAACCTTACCCGTTGCTCCTTCGATACCTGGAATGGTATGGCAAGCGGGGCACCCAGCTCCCATAAATAGATCATCATGCGACTCAGTCCCATCAACCAACATGGCTCCTCCGGCTCCTCCGCCTTCTTCTTCATCCCCACCTTCTGCTGGACGGTCTGCCTCAGGAATGAACTTTTCGTAGGCCGCTTGTATTTCATCATAAGCTGGAGGCTCTGCGCCTTCCCTTGTAAACATCCAAGTATCAACTGCCGCTAACTCTCCAAGCGTTAGAGATATTGGTGGCTTGTGAATTTTAGGCATAGGGCTTTCCGTATCATTCGAACCCTTCACGCCAAAACCAGGAACCACATAACAGTTCGGACAAGCATGAGATTCAGCAATGTATTCTAATCCATTTGTTGCCGTGCCCGACCCTTCAAACGCCTCTTTCTGAACTGAAGGTCTAGACGCCGGATCATTCATGTGATAGTTGGGTTCCTTCAATCTTTCAGAAGATCGCTCAGGAATTCCGAAAAGATTTGGAGCTCTCTCACTTAAGAAACCTTTTTGAAAACCATGGCATAACGGACACTGACCTTTTCCAATAGCTCCTTGAGTTTTGCTTTGCCCAATACCACCAAAAATAATCTTCTCCCCTTCGTCTCCCAACTGCTGCGGAGACATACTTTGGAAATCTAGCTTGACAACAGGAGGAGGAAACCCACCTTCCACTTGTGGAAGCCAATTGCCATAGCCTGACAAGGCCGCGGCCACGAAAAACATAAAACCACCGATTTTCATTAAGGCACTGATATTTAGGAAATACAACCCCATGATAAACGACATGGCCGTAATCATGACCAATGATACCGGCAGCATGCCAGGGTTATTTTCAAAATTATGTGTATAATTTGAAATGGCGATCAACACCAAGAACATACACAATATCCCAATCAGCGTCTGAAATGATGCGCGCTTCTTCTGCGCCGGATCTTTAATGGTAGCCTGAAAGTAGACAAGGAGGCCAACTAACGCTAGCAAGATGGGCCATCCTAAATCCCACGCTCTTCCGATTAAATCAACCACAATTCACTCCTCCACTTTGGCCTATCAAAATGGCCATATGGTTATTAGTTAATATACTTTTCTTTAATGGCCAGTCGCTGGTTGCGGTGACGCCCCACTTGGGATTTCATCGGTTACAGGACCTGTCACTTTTACCTTTTTCATCCCCAATGTCCCCAACCAGAAGACGAACATAATACTAATCCAAAAGAACAGAACGTTAAATGAGATAACATTGGCCGCGAAACCAATAGTATGGGTATATGCCCATGGCGAATTGTCCCGCATCACTTCATTGACATGCCAGAACAGACGGACAGATGAACGAATGTACCCCATCAAACCCATCATCCACGTGAATGCTGTAGCCAACATAATAAGGGCGTATTGAGATCGAGGCGGGATTTGTCCCCATCGAATTGGACCCAATTGTCTTCCACCCTTCAACATAGCCAAATTAAGAGGAGTCATGAGCAAGAGACAAGACAATGTTCCAGCCACCTGAGGCACCGACAAACCAATACGAACGTTTGCAGGAATGAAATATCCATAACATGCCAGCCAAATATTATTGAGCTGGGCAATGACAAAGAAACAGCCCATGAATATATTACCGAACTTTGCCCAACTCACCGTGGGCACTTTATTACCACGCTGATACCAAATAAAACTCAGAATTGTCGTCATAATAATGGCATTAATTCCACCATTCTTGGCCGACATTACACCATAATTACCTAATACCGGATGCTGTTGACCACCCATGGCCTTCAATTCGGCTGGGGTCATCACAATAGTATGCGGTGTGATAAAGACCAAAAGTCCACATACCAAAATAAACACCAGATATTTAATGTATCTTTGGAATCGTTCCCCACCAGTCATCCTACCTAGAGCCTGCCAGAGGTAGTAATTTGTTGTCAGGAAGAGAATTCCGATCATAGTAGCCTGAATAATGAACAACCAGGCTAACAGGCCTCCCATCAAGGTAATGCCCATCTGCTGCCTATAGGCATAGACTTCTCGCATCAACCAATAACCTGCAAATGGCAGTGGAATAAGGAAGGCTACCCCCAAGCTCATTGCGATATACCCCATCCAATCATAATGAGCTCGCTCTTCATCTGTTTTGGCAGACAAGAATCTATAAGCAGCATAGGCCGCAACCACACCACCACCAAAAGCCATGTTCCCAAGAATTCGATGAACGTTCAATGGGTTCCACAGAGCTGTATGCAACACATGCCATATATTGCCCAAGTAACGCCCTTGCTCATCTACACCGGCGGGAGACATCATAAAGGCGATCCAAGAATTGGCCAGGAACATGAGGACTGTACCAATAACATTCAGGATGACAGACATGCTCAAGTGAACCCACTTCATCACGCCTTCCCGCATCTTATCCCAGCCATAGTAGTAGATATAAAGGGTTGCACTTTCTGCAACAAAGGTTAAGGCATAAATATGCATCACAGGCCGAAAGATACTGGATAGATACCCAAAAAAGGCTGGATAGAGAGTCAAAAACGTAAAGATGAGAATACCGCCGAGAATTGCGGTAAGAGAATATGCCGTCAGACTAATCTTGATAAAGTCATAAGCCAACTGATCATACTTCTTGGCCATGGCCTTATCTTTACTAACCATACCTGCAAATTCGATACACATACAAAAAATGGGTACCGCCAGCACAAAGCTTCCATAATATAGATGCTGCTGATTGGCTACCCAGAGAAGTACCCTGCTTTCAAAATTGTACCGGGGATAAAATTCTTCGCTATCCGTTGTGATAGGGGCAGGCATCCCAATAGCTGGCCCTTCAATCTTGTAGTACACATCCCGGCCCACTTCCACCTTCTCTTCTTCACCCTCTACACCTTCACCTGCTTCAGCAGCTGCAGCTGCTGCTGCTTTCCGCTGCTCTAAAACTTCAGCAGGCGGACCTCCGGCAGAGCCACCGCCACCACCGGCTAACGCCGTAACAGACAATATTATGGGGAGTGTCAGAAATACTCCCGACACAAATAGTGCCGTGACAGCAAAAAACTTCTTCTTACCTCGGGTCAATGGAGTGAACAGGCGACCCATGGACCTACCTCCTTTGAAAACGTTTTGTGTGTATGACCAAATGTAATTCTATGAAATTGAAATTTCGCATCCACTTTCAGCAAACAATTTCTACTGCCCTGGCTACCTGAACATATAGAAATAATCCAACCCTTGAGCATCCATGAGGAGCCAATCCAAGAATTGAAAGTACCCAAAACAAATCAATAGGGAAACGATGACGTAGACAACAGTCATGAGACTCCTCCTTCGCTTATAGAATTTTCACTCAATATTTCTTTATTGGAGAGAAACATATCAAATTAGCAGGGACATTGAATTCCAGCAAACCAATAAAAAAACCACATACTAATTGCGCATGTGATGTAGAAAATTGCTTTACCAATTTTTGTTTCTAATACTGTCGGTTCTCTAACGGGTCCTGCTTCAGCCATTGTCTGCCACCTCGCTTAAATTATTTACGTTTTGACTATAGATAAGTTTACCTAAATTAATTTATTGACACATTCTGAAAATTCATGGTATTCCAAAACTTATTGATTCAAGAGGTACAACCTATGCGCAGCAATGCAAAAGTGTTCGACATTATAGTTTTGGCCGGAATGGTTGTCAATATTCTGCTTGCCGTGTTTCTCATCCTCTACTACTTTGACTTTCTAGGATAACGTCCTGTAATTCAGAGGATACAGTTGAAGGATCCTTCGCTTGTTTTGACGTCGCGCAGCGGAACCCAATCGTTTCATCACGGAAGTCAGGAACAATAAAACTCCGGTTGGTAATTCGTAAATCTGTACCCCGACTGGTATACCCGCCTCCACGCATCGTCTTATACGTTTCAACAGGTTGAGGACGCCGCACATCTGGCTTTAGCGCTCGACTATAAATGTCTTCAACGTACCAGTCATCCACCCACTCCATCACATTTCCGGCCCCGTCGTACACGCCATACATACTTTGATCTTGTGAAAATGTTCCAACAGGAGAGGTCACTTCAAACCCATCTTCCTCTCCCTCAAAGTTGGCTGGAAATCCTTCGCGCCCCTCTCCCCATGGCCATGTTCGACCATCAGACCCACGGATGGCTTTTTCCCATTCCTTTTCCGTTGGAAGCCGTTTTCCTTTCCATTCACAGTATGCCGCAGCATCACTCCACGACACATACGTCACAGGTTGATTAGGACCGCGCAGCGCTTCTAGTTTTCTCGCATATCGTGAAGGAGGGCCAGGCTGACGATGCCCTGTGGCTTCCACAAACTCCATATAGTCTTGATAGGTCACTTCGTATCGATCGATCCAATAGGTATCCAATGTGGATACATGCTGGGGCTTTTCATTATACCCGCCGTGATCACTGCCAAGGATAAATTCCCCAGCCGGAATTTTGACCATCTCGTCATCTGCACGCTCAATGCTGATCGAAGTCAGTTCAGACTCTCTGGAGGACGAGGTAAACGGTGGGACGGGTTCGTCAATTGGAAGTGGCGGACCTTTTAAAATTCCCATAATTGGCAAGCTGCACATCACCAACACCGCAATAAGAAAAATGACTTTAAAGCGAGTATCCATGAATGGGTCGGAGAAAATACTCTACAACTAATCCTCTATATTCTCTACCTTGACAGAGAAGCCAGACTTCTCCATCTAGGTTGACGGCGTCTTATCCATAACAGGGTCCTTGGCACAACGAAAGCCAACCGTCGCATCAGTGCGCCACATCTTCGCTGAAAAGCGTTTGGTGACTCGGGCGCCTAACCGAGATTCACGCCATGACGCTCCACGAATCACTTTAAAGACATCATCCGTTTTGGGCCCTGGAGGATCACGGTACGGGGCTTCTTGATAGTAATTGGCCGTATAGTCATCCGCCACCCATTCGGCAACATTCCCTGTGGCATCATAGAGACCGAAAGGGCTTCGACCGACTTCAAACGATCCAACAGGCGCGAGATATTGAAAGCCATCATCCAAACCGTCTACATTCGCAAAACTATATTCAAATTTATTCCCCCAAGGATAACGACGCTTCCCTTCGCCCCTTGCCGCCTTCTCCCATTCAGCTTCGGTTGGTAATCGCTTGCCCGCCCAACGACAATAGGCAAACGCATCATTCCATGTTAATCCTACGACTGGAAAATCTGGATTGATAAGTTTTTCGATCTTATCTTCGAATACCGGCACCTTAGGCTTTTCCCGCTTTGTCATCTTCACAAATTTTTCATAATCCGCTTGAGTCACTTCCTTGAGATCCATATAAAAAGTTTGAAGATAGACCGGGTGGGGTGGCCCCTCGTCAGGGTCTCCATCATCAATACCCATCGTGAATGGCCCTTCAGGAATTTCTATCATCTCTCGACCATCATCTCCAACCAGCGTTTTGTACATGGAAAAGTCTTGTGTCGGCATGGGCTGAAGCACACGAGCCTTAGCCGGTCGACGAGAAGAAAAGGCTTCTAACTCACGTTTACTCTTTGATGTCTCATAGACAAATAACACCATCATGCCAATAAACGAAGCAAAGACAAAGATAATCGAACCCATGAGAACTTTATTGTTATCCATGGACCAACCGTATGACCGTTTGGGATTTCCACATCATGAGGAAGACCTTACACATTTTTGGAAATTACAAGTTTGATGGCTCCTCAACAGTCGGGGTCTGTACTGATTCTTTTCGTTGCTGGAAGAGATCAAGCAACATAGAAATCCATACGCCTAAAAATCCACCCATAGCCGCACCTGAAGACGCCCCAACCGTAATGGTCTCGACACCGCCGAGTCCCCAAGCTAACAATCCTCCACCAATCGTGCCCACAAATATACTGAGGAAAAACCGGCGTCCTCCAAAAAAGCCCACTCCAGCCCCCAAGCACAAACCAATCAGCAGAGCAGCAGGGAGAAACCCGACACCCATTGACAAACCCGTTAAGACCCCAACCGTGCCTAACACTGCGGCCCCAAACGCCACATCAAATATTTTTGATGCCGACATCGACATATTACTGTGCCTCAACCCGTATCGAACCAAAATCAATCTCGACCGCTGAACCACCAAGCAAGGAAATCCCCCACGCTAAGGCAGCCGGCTCATGATTATGGATTTCTAGAAAATCTTCATAGACATTGATTCGTTCTTCCACCCATTCGCCAATGGGCTCTGCTCCACTACGGATCACAATTTCCGTCGAACTAAACATGCCACCCTCTTTGATCGACCCAACAGGCAACGTTCCACTCCACACATATTTGGTATTAACTGGAATAAACATTAAATCCGTGTCTAAAGACGGGTATACGGCTGCAATAAACTCTTCACCTTCAGGAACCGCCTGCAAACGCCAGCGCCAGACCAATATCGGATGTGTTTTGGGATTCCACGTCATCTGCTTGGTATACACCCGTTGACTAGCCTTCTTTGCGCGCAGAAATGAGATATCATCCTCCTTCTGAATAGCATAGGTTTCATGAGCGGTGACCACACTGCGTTGGGCTCCCCACCCTTGAGGAAATCCTCGTTCATCTGGACTGCCAAAATCTTCGATAAGAATGGATGCGTCGGTCGCCTTCTGACCTCCCAAACTTTGAGCCCAAACCTGGCTGGGGTTTTGGACACAGACTATAGCGACAAAAGATGAGAAAAAAATACACTTCACATACTTTCCTATTCTACTATTGTCTTTTTGGTTACTCTGAAAAACGCCTCTCATGCTGATTCCTCTTGTGATAAGACTTGAACGACTGGTGTGGACCGAACTGATTGGGCTGTACGTTGTTCACTCACCCGATGATCCCAACGGCTCAACCAAAATACAAAAAATACCGCTGACCAAAAAGTAATCATATTTATCGTCACCATCTTCGCGGCAAACCCTAAAGAAGGAGTATATGCCCAGGGAGATTGATCTTGCATCAATTCATTCACATGCCATTCCAATCGTCCCGCTGACCGGATGTACCCCATCAACCCCATCACCCAAGAGAATGCCGCCGCGACAATAAGAAGAGCCACCATTCCACGTGAAGTAATATGACCCCATTGGACCGGGCCGATGACTTTTGCACCACGCAGCAACAAACTATTGAGAAGAATCCCACCAACAACCACCGTCGCAGTTGTGACACCTTGCGGAGTCGACAGTCCCACTCGAACATTCGCCGGGATATAAAATCCATAAATAGCCAACCACACGATATTTCCAATCCCCAAAATAAAAAGGAGCCCAAGAAAAATATTTCCCCAAGCAGCCCATGACACAGTAACAACTCTATTGGCCCTTCGGTATAGGATAAAACTCAGCGCCGTTAAACAAATCATGACATTAATGGCACCATTTTTCGCCGACATCACCCCGAACTGCCCAATAACCGGATGTTGAGCGGCACCCATGGCCTTCATCTCGCTTGCACTTGTCGCTAACGTATGAGGGGTAAACCACACCAGAAAACATGCCATTAACGCAAAGACAATCGCCTTAAAATATGGATGAAACCGGTCACCTGCTCGTAAGCGAGCTAAAGATTGCCAAATATAATAATTAATTCCAAGAAACAACACACCAACAGTAATAGCTTGCAGCACAAACAACCATGACAGCATACCTCCCATCATCGTCACTCCCATATGCTGCCGAAATTCAAACACCGCACGCATGAGCCAATATCCGGCAATGGGCATAGGCAGAAGGGCGCAGACCATCACAACCATAAAAACATATCCCACCCAATCATAGTAAGCACGATCTTCAGCTGTTTGAGATTTAAAAAATCGATAGGCCGCATAGGCCACAACCACGGCTCCTCCAGACATGATGTCCGCTAAAAATCGGTGCGCATTCAACGGATTCCAGAGAGGCGAATGCAAGAGATGCCAGACATTTCCTAAGAAATGCCCTTGAGCATCCACTCCCGAAGGCGCCATCATAAACGACGCCCAGGCGTTGGCTGACAATAAGAGGATGACACCTGTCGCATTCACGACCACACCAAGAGACATATGAAGCCACTTTCCCGACTGCGACTTCAAGGAATCCCAGGTATAGTAATAGAGTGCTAGCAAGAAGGCTTCTGCAACAAACACAGCCGCATACAGTGGCATCAAAGACTTAAAGGTAGACCCCATATAATCCA
Organism: Nitrospirales bacterium; assembly: GCA_965223295.1. Lineage (GTDB taxonomy): Bacteria > Nitrospirota > Nitrospiria > Nitrospirales > UBA8639 > Nitrospira_E. The sequence goes on from CBDCWC010000002.1 coordinate 1,759,403, forward strand.
TGAACCCTGGATATAACGTCACAAAAAGACCTAGCATCACGGCACCCAACACCGCCGTAATCGACAAGGACAGTAACCCAACACGTAAAATGTCGTGAGCCAGTCCATCAAACTGCTCTCGAGCTCCTTCCTTTTTCCGAGTGACTCCTAAGAACTCCAGCAAAAGACTGAATAGCGGGAGAGCTAGGACAAAACCTCCAAAGTAGGTATGTTGCTGAGTCACAAACCACACTATTAAACGATTATTCACAAACGGGAGATTTGAATAACTCTGAGGACTTTCTGCGGCAGCAGGCCCCTCTATCGTCCCAGGAGTTTGGTAAAAAATATCCTGTGGGTCTTCTACGAGGCTTGCACCATCCAGCTCAACAGCCCAAGACGGTCCGACAAAAAATAGAAACACCGTCAACAGGCCCCATAATATTTGGCGTATCAACATGAATCAATTCACGACATTGCTATGCTGGACGGGAACTTCTGCCAAAGTTGGAATCGATTCTGGAGATTTGGATTGCTGAAGCATCCCCATAACAAATGGACAACGTTGAATATTCTCAGGAATCGTGACCAGTCGCTCTTCATAAGATTTGCGCCACCCTAAATAGAGAGAATACCCTGTCATGATCAACCCAGTTCCTGCGGCCATAACCATAAACCCCGATTGCGAAATCTGTTCGACCAGCAACACATAGGAGGATACTCCAATGAGGACAAGGAAGTAGGTTAAGGCAAACGTGACGCTTGGCCACACCCAAAACCACAAGCAGGACAACCATGTATGAGGTTTCCTAGGCCCATCCTCTTGCTTAAACACAGCCTCACCGGCAAAAAATGCCAGCATACCAATGGACCCCAGGACCAGAGGAACCACAATTGATTGTAAAATTGGTTGCCAGGTCACGAACCCAACGCTAAAAACCGCCCATGAACTGATGATACTAGCCAAGAGCGTCACCCCACCCCACTTCATGAGCATTGTAGATTGTTGGGGAATCCACTCTCGAAGAGCTTTCCCGTTTGGAAAAGTTGGCACTGTCGTCCCTTCACGCACTACACGTTGAACAAGTCCAATCTCAAAGGCATCTCGAGTGACCGAAGTGGTCGGAATAATCATTGCCATCATTGCCGGACCTTCAGGATGGAGAAGAAAATCATAGCCCACAAATACCTGCAGGATAGCTAAGACGAGAAGGGAAAGCTGCACACCGTAGGCAATGCCGATCCAACCTACAAGCCAAATCCATAACCGCACTCCATCTTGTTGAATCGATTCCTGAACAGAAATGCTCCGTCCCTGTCGATAAGACCAAACCGCAGTGATCGCACAGACAGAGCCACTCAATGCGAACAACACCAAAGGCTCTGATAACGGCAGGATATCTTTCAACAGACGATATATCCCAAACGCCACAAGCCCAGGGACCAGCATCACGATGCGCTTGCGTTTTCGTACAGGCTGGTCTGTTACCAAAAGATGTAGCTGAGGAAGAACACGTAATGAAAGTCGGTGTAACATGGAATCTAAATCGCTAGAAATATCTTTTAGTTAAACTGCGCGCCTACACCAGACAAGCTTGTTGCGTTTCATCGTCCAGATGCCATACCGAAATATCGAGTTTTTACTTCTTCCATCAGCGCCACCGTCACTTCCGGCATACCTCTATCCAGAGCAGTCCGCTCCAATTCAGTTTTGGCCATCGCGCGGATTCCAGAAGGCACATTGGCCAATCGTCGCTCAGCATCAGGGCTCCAATCCACCATTCCCTTATTGCGGGCAGCAACCAGGCGAGGATACGTCAGAAGCTGGAACTGCTGGTCACGGGCAAAGGTTTCGACTTCATTTTCAACTAAGGGACGTAAATATGGCGGTAATCGTGAAAGATGATACGTTGCCTCATCACTCCATGTATTTGCAGGCACCAGGGGATCAAGTTCTTTCGGTGCGCCTTCCGCACCGACCGTCCACCCACAGGCCGCACAGCGAAATCGAGCAAAGACATTTCCCTCCTCAACCTCCTCAACGCCAGAAAAACTCAAAGGCTGTTGACATGTACACTGCACAGAAACCTTACCCGATCTTTCCGGGATAGAAAATATATAACATGCCGTATGTCACCGTTCCTGTCACGAATAACACGCAATAAATCATCATGGTGAATTTGCCCAAGACTCGATGACGCCGGGCCCCGTTCGGCCAAATCCGCTGTATTAAAATTTCAATGCCAAACACCATGGCAATAAGGACTGCCAACCCGGCATAGACGCTCAGCTTTCCCATGGAAAATCCTGAGGATAAGACACGGGAGAAGAAAAAGAACGCGACAAACGCCACGATCCCGCTAAGAATAATAGCAATGCGACGCCCCGAAGTCTGCAGCAAGGCCTCTTTCAAGACTCGACGGCCTTGCACAAAAGACTGAGAACGGAATCCGAGCACGATCATATAAATGGCCATAATGAGCCCAATAACGACAAGAATGATATGCAGAGTCAAAAGAGGAATAAAGACCTTTTCGTATAAGGCCTGAGATCCTCCAAACCCCTCTTTGCCTTCAAAAGCCAATACTCCTAAATTGCGAAAGAGATAATAACTCGTGAAAAAGGCTAACATGGAAATCATCCCGCCCAGCATCAACCAATGGTGATGATCCGCCTTATTTTTTTTCGCTTGAACCCAGCCCACGATAAATAACAGGGTAAACAGTGTGGCCATCAATTGACTGACATCCGCTCCAACGGTCGCATGGGTTCCAAAGAACCCGGGCTCCCGAAGCCATTCTGCTAATTCATACATATTCCTCTTGCCTATTCTTTTGTTATTTCATGCCTTGAACCATGGCGCAGGGCTCTAACTCTTCAACTGCCCGAAACCCAGCATGCTCCATCCATTGTCGACTTTCTTCGATGGTAAAACATTCGCCCTTTTCGGTGTTTACCAAAATATGCACCGCAAAGGCCGTTGTCCAAGCTGGACTGGTTCGCGACGGATCCAGAAACCGATCTTTAATAATTAATCGACCTTCATCATTCAAGCAGTCATACACTTTTTGAACTAATGAGGCATTGGTCTTCCCATCTTGGTAATGCAGAATATCGGACATGAGGGCCACATCATAGGAGCCCTGAAAAGCATCTTCGTGAAAATTACCTGCCTGCAGTTGAATACGGTCGGATAGTCCCGCCTCATCAACCGACTGCTTCGTCACTTTCAATGTTTCTGAAAGATCAAAAACCGTGGCAGTGAGTTCTGGATATTCACGACAGAACGCAATGGCATTTGTTCCTGCGCCCCCTCCTACATCTAACATTCGGGGTTTTCCACTCAGTCTCAAACGTTGGGCCAGCGCCGGTCCACTCCCACGACCAATCCGGTCCAACACCGTCAGTACTTGCGCTCCTATTTCTGGATTGGTCTCAAACACATGCTGTTTGACAGGCGACTCTCCCGTTTTCACCGCTTGTTCTAATAATCCCCAATGATTCCATTCTGCATTGTGTAAAGACAGCAAATGGCCAACATATTCCGGGCTGGATTGTACCAGATATCGTTCCGCCACAGCCGCATTGGCATACATTTTTTCTTCTTTGGTGACAACCCGCATAGCCACCAAGGCATTCATTACCAATTCCAAGGCGCGCGGATTCAGGGCACCCACTTCAGCCACCTGACTCACGGTCATCGAAGCTCCCTTAAGGATAGAAAACAGGTCAAGCTGAATAGCGGTGAGAAGAATTTTGGTTTCCCAGTAGTACCCTATCTGGAAAATATCAGCGAGGGACAGCTCACGTGGCACACTAGGCCTCAAGTTCAAAATAATACAGAGACATCGACATCCGTGGTCGATCTTAACGGGGACAATATTTGAATGGCAAGGAACTCCGTCGAAGGAAGTCATAGAAAAACGAGGGCAACTAGCTAATCGCTAGTTGCCCTCGTTGGCAGAACCATTAAATGGCGTAGGACCTTATTTCAATTCGAAATTGGCTTCGGCTGTTCCACCATCAGCCACTTCAACCTCCACAGTGATGGCTTTTTTCCCTCGCGGATCTTTGGCCACGACGGGATGGAAGACCGCAACCGTATGCTTCCCGGCTGGCACATCTTTAATTTCAAAGGTCCCATCAGCTCCGGATGTCCCGTAGTGGGGGTTCGTCACAGGCAAATACCAACCTTGCATAAACTCGTGTTGGTCACATTGTAACCGTAAGACTGAACCTTTTTTAGACATTTTCAGCTTGACCTTCTTTTCCAGGGAAGAGCCTTTTTTGGCCAAGCCAATGTTAAACTCCGTGCTGGATCTTGCACCTAATTGATCAAAGCTATGCGGATTGTGCAACACGCCTTCTTTAGACTTTGGATCATTCGGATCAGCATCGTTATTCTCCACATAGAATAGGCCTTTGCTTACAGCCACTCCGGTAAAAGGTAAGAATTCACAAAGTTCAGATTTGACCTTTTGGGCTGGTTCTTTACCGAAACCCTTCATCCACGCTTTATCTGTAATGCTGGTGACCGCCACAACCGCATCCTTGAGTCCTTTACTGCCATCCACTTGGACTTCTTTGAGCAAGCGCGTTTCACCATCGGCACTTTTGTTTGTATTTTTTTTACAAAATTCTACGTTCGGAAATTTTGAAAATGCAAATTCTTTGGGAGGTGGCACAGTACCTGTAAAGGTAACTTTACCTTTAATCGTTCCACCAGCTTGTGCAACAAGCGGAGCTGCGATGAGCAAGCCACCAACCACCAATGACAAAGTAAGAGACCGTCGTGTTCTCATAATTCTTCCTCCTAAAAGTTAAGAAAAGTCGTTCCGCTAACGAGGGTAAATAAACAAATAGGGTATGGGTGCAATAAGGCTGTCAACTTGATCCCGGCCAGATTTAGCCAGACAACCTTGAAATGACTTAGTACTAGCAACCACTTCCGTATATATCAGGATTAAAAAAAACCTGTCAAGAAAACCTTGGCGTTTTTAGGCCATTCGGACTATATATTAGGTCTTTTAATTAGAGTAGCCAGCCCTTGACACATACGCTTCAATTCTTGCTGTATTTATAAAAAGATTCAGTGACAAAATTTTTCCTCGAAATTTTGCATGTTAGGGAACCGCATCTCTCAACACAGTTAATAATTCGGCGACACCTTCTTTCATTTTTTCGGCTTGATACACAGGAGCCAGACAGACCTGATCCGTACAGATATAGGCAGCCGGTTTTTCAACAACATGCGTCGGAAAGGTAATATTACCCCATTTCAATGCTCCAGAACCTGGAATAAACGCTTTAACCATTTTTCGAGGACAATAGAGACGTCGCCCTTCTTCTATTAGAGACTGAGTCCTGCCATCATCAGGCTTACCCACCACAGCAATATGCACTGGTGGCCGGAACCATTCATCAGCCGCTAACCCGATCAAAGCAATAGGAAGCGGTTGTGGCGTGGAGACAACAGATTGTAATGTTTGTTCGGCAATAGACCGGTACCTGTCATCATTGGTGAGATGAAAGAGACTCAAATACAGCCGAGCGGCAAGAATATTCTCACTAGCTGGTTTAGAGGAGATTTTCAAAAGGCCTAATTTGTCTGAAGAGGGGACATGATCAAAAAATCCTCCATCTCGTTGATCTTGCAACAACTCTTGATTCACAAGAGCTAGGACTTTTGCATCTTTCAACCACTGAACATCTTCTGTCACTTGAAAAGCTTCTACTAAGGCCAAACCCAATCGAATATGGTCTGCCAACATGCCTCGGAGTATTAACGACCCTGGATTCATACGGTGACTCAAACCCTTCTTTAGGTCAAAATGCTCGACAACTATTCCTTTTAAAACCTTCAGTGCGCGATCCCGCCATTCCGGTTTCCCAAATACCAAGGAAGCTTGAAGATAAGCACGAGCCATATCGGCATTACTTCCCGAATACTGTTTTCGATCCACCTGGGGATAGCCTCTTGCCTTTCGATGAATTCCACCCTTAGAAAAATAGTCAGCTCCTGAGACTTTGGTTATGCCCGAAGAATCCCGAACATCGGCATCTTGGCTTTCAAAAAACTGTCCGGTTAGGGAATCGGTCAAAAAGGTTTCTACATACTCTATGATACGTAATGCGACGTATTTGTATTCTGAATTTTGAGTCAGATGGAACGCTGCCACATAATTCCGAAGATTTTGAGCTTGAATCCCTAGCATTTTCTCATAATGCGGCTGACTCCAATCGGCATATTCCGCATACCGGTAGAACCCACCCCAAATAGGATCCAGCAAGGCCACTTGCTTTTCCAAGGTAGTCAGCGCCATGTTCATCAATTCCATATCATGCTCAAAAAACCCGTAGGACAGAGCCAGTTGAATCGCTTCCGGCTCAAAAAATTTTGGGTGATGTCGAAACCCTCCATTCACGGGATCAAATTCATTTTTCATCATAGCCACGCTATGACTTACCAAGGTCGGACGAAAAGCTCCTTCTTGCGATTGAGTGAGTTGCGGTCTTCTTCGCATGTCTTCCCGCAATTGGGCTGCTTGTTGCTGCAAATCTTCTTTTTCCGAGTCATACAACTCCCTGATCTCTTGAAGAAGCTGAACCATCATTTCCGGTTCAAGAGAATTTGCCTGAAAGAGAATTTCTCCTGTTGGCATCAGAACACTCGTCGTAGGCCATCCACCGGATCGATAGCGCGCCTCAAGGTCAGGTCGTTGATCAGTGTCGACTCGGATGGCAATAAAATTTTCCTCCAGTAATGCCAGAACCTGCAGGTTGGCGTAGGTGGTTTGATCCATCACATGGCAGGCATGACACCACACAGCGGTCAAATCCAGAAGAATGAGTTTATCTTCAGACTGAGCCCGATCAAAGGCCTCTTTTCCCCATTCATACCAATGAAGGCTTGACCGATGATCAGGCTGGTGTGAAAATGCGACGTTTCCTCCATTCAAGAAAAGAGAAAAGGTCAAACAGAGAATAATGGCCATCTTCATCACAGCATGAAGAAACGGGAGGCGAAAGGGAAGCCAATCAATAAACATCCCTGAGCAAAAAATTTGAGAAGCCGCAGGGACCAACGGTCATACGAAAAGTCGCTTATATGCCAATCTTGGCATCGAGAATTTTCACGATCGCTGCCGCTGCCGTGACCCGCACGGCATCATCCCCATCTCGAAGGGTACGGGTTAAGATAGGGAGCAGATCATGGCCTCCCAACTTCCCCAATGCCCTGACAGCAACAATCCTTGGGCGCGGAATGGGGTCATTTAATATGTGCTTCAACGTGGCAATGACCTTTCCACCCTTCCCTTTCCCCAAAGCCTTGGCAGCCCCAGACCGAATGGCAGGATTTTGATCCTGCAACAACGTATGAAGAGTTCCTTCTACCACTGAAAACGATGCACCTACGCCTAACAACGACGCAATAGCTGCGGCTTGAACACCAGGATTTTTATCTGCTAACGCTCTAGTCAATGGTGACAGTACCTGATGAAGTTCGAAATATCCCATACTGTAGGCTGCCACACTTCGAACTGCCGGAACTGGATCAAACAAGGCAGACTTGACCATGGTTAGCGTTTCCGGCGTTCGCAATTTCCCCAAAGAAATAATGGCTGCAGCTCGTATGGAGGGCTGTGTATCCCGCGCGGTTTTTTCTAATAAAGGCAAAGCACGGCGATCCTTTAAATCTCCAAAAGCACGGATCGCTCCTCCTCGCTCATAGCCTTCCTCGCTTTGCGCTCCTTTCTCCAATCGTGCCCAGAACTCTTTCTGCCCCAATTCATAGAGAACACGAGCTGCGGCAATTTGCACCAAAGCTTGATCGTCTTGAAGCGATTCTCTAATCAAAGGAATGACACCTTTGTCTTGAGATTTTCCAATACTTTTTACTGCCGTCGCGCGAACGAGCCCTGCTGAATCTTTCAAGGCTTCCCGCAAGGGTTTGGAACGTTGCCCGACCTTGCGTTGACCCAAGGCTTCGGCAGCCAACGCCCGGATCATTCCAGATCCATCAGTTAACCCTTCTTCCAAAAATCCAATCATCTCATCCGAGTTAATTTCTTTTAAGGCCGTATAGACTGCCCCTCGTATCTGTTCCCGCATATCTGCTCGCTTGGACAAAATAATCGCAATAGACATTTGCCGTAAGAGATTTTCATCTTCACGTTTGGTGGATTGAACCAGTTTTTCATAGGAATCCACGGCCTCGGGTGCCTTACCCATACTAGCCAAAGCCAGAACATGAAGCCGATGAATTCTGGTCGAGCCCTTTGCGTTTTGGAGAACAGGCTCCACAATCTCCAGCACTTTTGGAAAGTCTTTCTTAGAAAAGGCGGCATTCGCTTGTTCCAGAACCGTCATTGAGGATGTTTCTGCCCAGACTTGTCCTGGAACCACCCCGCTTGTGATCAACGTGATGATGCAGACAAGATTCTGAAAAAGAATATGACAACGAGATAAACGTGGCTTCACGGACAACCCCCTTTACCCTTTCGGGCTTTGAACTTCCTGCGCTTCAATAATTCTATATCCCAATGGCGTTTCAAAATAATAATCTGGCTGGGAGGAGACAACCACATGCTCATACTCCACGAACCAATCACGATCCTGGCTTAAGAGTTTCAACAGCACGTTTCGGTCAGGGTCAACCCACTCAAAAAACCGTTCCGTATTACCAATTCGACTCTGTACTTCGACATCGTAGAGTACGGCAGAACGGTCACCTGCCATCGAGTTACCAATTAACGTCCGACTAGTTTCACCTTCCAATTTCACAGAAAATGGTAGCAAATACTCAGATGTTAACGGAACACTCACGACCATTCGACGTTCAGATAGGACGTACCAGACTTTTTGCTCATCCAAGCGAACAATGGTCACGCCAGCATATCCCAACTCCGTTCTAACACCCCCCATATGTTCGATTCGATAACGATCATTTTTGACGAATAATTGGGCTTTCGCCTTGCGCCCATCCTTTTTCCATATCAGTCTGGCCGAAAATTCTGCAGCACTCGTATCCGGGAAATCTCCTTGCTGTGCCCAACCGACTCGTTGAGAGAGACAGGTTATGGTGAAAGCCAGGCCGACAACAAGAAAAATCCAAAACCGGTTCGAAGAACTAGGAGAAGGGAAAAAGGAGAGAGTATGCCATCTCATGGCCTTTGAAGTTCAACCAAAGGCTCAATATGAACGGGGCGTCCTAATGCTTCTGAGGTAAACCTTGCTGGCTTTTGGCGAGTGTGAGCTGTCCACCGTTCAACGGGAGATTCTAGGGCAATATCCGCATGAGTGGATTGTGACGGCCTTACCGTCACCATTTGAATCTGTTCGCGTTTCACGCTGGGATGCCACGCCCGTAGACGATAGGTTCCTGGAGGAATTCCACTAATTTCATAACTCCCCGTTTCACTCGTAAACGTAAAATAGGGATTATCAACAGCAATGGCCCAGCTTTCCATATAGGCATGAAACCCACATTGCATCACAAAAGTTTTCCTGCCTTTAGTCAGCTGAAATTGATGGACCATGGACTTTCCTGGCTTATGCTCATGCGTCGCATGCATATCTCCCCGATGATGCTTGTGATTAAAGGGAAGCGGGGAATTAAACAAGACACGCGTTCCATGGGTCAATGAAGTTTCGTAAGCCTGGATATCGTGCATGACAGGATCCATGTTCACAACTTCAATACCGTGTTCACTGCGAACAACAGTGGTAAATGGAAGGAACTGACAATCTCTAGCTTCGACCTTAGGTATGGATAGGGCAAAAGGCTTTCCAGCAGTCACGCCCTCTACGACCATGACCACACCTTGCATTTGGTTCTGATCATTTACCACAAAGTCTTTGAGTAACCGCCAGCCTTTTCCATCAGAAATACGTCCGCAGTATTCAGGATCTGGAAAGGTGATCAAATTATACGCCTTAGGTACAGGAACGACCCCCTTGAGAGTCACCGTCCCCTTAATGGTTCCTCCTTCACGAACTTCAGCGACCTCATAGGCGAGAACCAAGTAAATCGAATTGGTGAGAAGAAGGAGAAGAAAAATGATAGAAGAAAAAAGACGCCTAAACATTATGGAACTTGCTTTCGAAGAGATGGAATAATTTTTTCTCCCTCTTCAAGTAATTCCTGCCCAAAACGAGGGTTATCATGCATTTCATGAGCGCTTCGCCGGCCTTTTGGAGAGGTATATTGAAAGTTCACAGTCGATGTTTTTCCTGCTTCAATTTTCGCCATTTCTTCCAAATAGGTTTTCATGCCAGGATGCCAGACGACCACTTTATATTCTCCCGGTGGAATATCGGAAAGTTCAAAAACCCCATCTTCCTTGGTAATAGAATAATACGGATTATCCAGTACCACCCCCCAGGAAAACATATACGGATGAAACCCGCACTGCATGACGAAAATATTTCTGTTTTTCCGGAGATGAATTTTTTCCACCATTGGCTTTCCAGGCAAATGGGTATGAGCATTTTCTCCAAACAATCCCATGACCTTGTGGAAGGGATTCATTGGCAACGGTCGATTAAAGAGGATTCTCGCCCCTCGTTCACGAGCGGTTTCATATCCTTGAATATCATGTTCGATCGGATCCATATTGATCACCGTGAGTTCGTCGCGATCTTTAATGACGTTCACAAACGGCAAAAAATCACAGTCAATGGCTTCAACTTCAACTTTTTGAAGGGTAAAGGCTTTTCCTTTTTCAATATCCTTTAACATCACCACGGCATCCTTCAAGGATCCATCCGGGCCAATGATAAAATCCTCAACAATTCGCCATCCTGTTCCTGTAGAAATTCGGCCACAATACACCGCATCGGGAATGGTCACCAAATTCATGGCCATAGGCCGAGGTTTGTCCCCCAATAGCGTGACCTTTCCCTTGAGCGACCCTCCATTTCCTACAGAAATTTCCGTGTATGACCATGCCGGTGTGCTCATGGCCATGCCTGCGAACATGAAAACTAGAACCCAAGCAAACATGTTACGAACCTCCTCAAATTAACCAAGTATGTAATCTCAATCGGCAGACCAGAAAGAATACCTTAAACAATAAATGCATACCCATAGAATAACATGGAATAGCTCGAAAAAAAAAAAGCGGGGAAGCCTTCCGACTCCCCCGCTTTGTTCTCTTCCCTATTATCTACAAACTTACTTTGCTACCGTCGGAATGATTCGAGCTTCACTCAAATCATTTTCAAGAGTCGCTTGTTTATTCGAAGATGTCGAACCCGATAACGGCAAAATCCGTTGATCCGTACTTGGCAAGACTCGGAGATAGCCCCATTGACCTGATTGAGAATAGGGTAACCGACCATTACTCCACACATAATCTCCAGCCATGGCCCATTTTCCACCGGCCGAAGGCAGGAACACATCAAGACCTTCCGAACCCGAGAACTCTACGGTACTGATCATATCTGCACCAGGGAGAAAAGGTTCGATTGGCCATTCATGTTTTTCAACGGTAAACATGCCATTTTGCTCACTACTGGCGCCAAAGACATGAATACGGACTTTGTCACCTGCATGAGCTTCAATGGTTGGCGTCACAGGATCCTGCGGATTATCTACCTCACAAGGTTGGAACATCCGTCCCAAAGAACAGCCTGCCTCTTCTCGATGGAGATAGGGCTCTGCACGATAATTGACACCAACAAGACCAGCTACATTTTGAACATATGGCATAAAGCTTGTTCCAATGATGTTGTCCTCATCTTGGAAATACAAGGCGACATCACGATAATTATCACGTCCTTCATTTCCTTGGATCGTGCGATCAATAATGACGTCCGCATTCCAACTATTTTTGAGAGAAATGTCTTCACCTGTCTTAGGATCACGATACGTGGACCCCTTTGGCCCAATGACAATTCCGCCAAATAATCCATTACGCGGATTCATGGCTGCATTCCCAAAATCCCATACCAAGGATTGCGTTTCTCCATTGAACGGGTCCGCATAATAAGTATAGGTTCGGGATTCACCAGGAGCCACTGTTTGGTCGCCTGGATTATTCCCCAAATTCACACCTTGGGAATCCAAAGGATCAAACACTAAGCTAAATGCCGAAAAAGAAGCGCGCCCTTCTTTGAGTTTATTGGTTAAATTAATTTTGAGACAATCACCCACATTGGCCCGAATGGTTAACGGCATGGGTTGAACATCCCCAGCGACCTTTTGTACTTCGTCTTCCAAGACATAGATTTTGGCTTCTGGATTCCGAAGTTCTATCGTTCGTTCAAAATCAACTTCTATGGATTCTTCAGCATTAGAATTAAAACTCATACTTGGGTGGTCCATCGCGACCACATTAAAGCTCTTAACTGGAGCGTCGCTAGGACATACCGGCAATTTTTCAGGCATTCCAGGCTTCCCATACGCCTTCGTGGGCAAAGGCTTCAGATCGTCCGTTGGTTTATCAAGCACCCGAATAATCCCCCAGGCTCCTTCCGAGAACTTTGAGCTTCGGCCATTAAAGAACATATAGTCCCCTGGCAGATGCCTCGGGCCACCAGCTTCTGGAACCACTAAATCATATCGTTCAGCAATTCCAACATGTATGGAATTTTTTCGATTTGATTCTTCGGCATACCGCTCAGTCCAGAAGGTATGTCCTGAAACTGTAAACACATTGCTTTCATTCATCGTCACGTCAATCAACCGAAACACAATGGCATCCCCAAGATAGGCCCGTAACATGGCTGTACTTGGATCACCATGAACCGTACTGCTAAAGATCTGAGACGGCTCTGGATTGTTGACTAAGCGCTGTGCAAATGGTTCCGCTCGGAAATTCAAAGCTCCTCCTGTGGTATGAGTTCCTCCATTCAAAAATGGCATGGGAGTCATTTTAATCTTGTCATTTGGAGGCATAATGAACGACACCGTCCGACCAGCCTCAAGAGCTACATCAATAGGTTGGCCTGGAGGATTTCCAGCCGTCACCACATTGACCGTATGAGGAACAGTATCCATCACATGAACCATCAGTTCGCGGAAGCTCCCGGCTACATCATGACCAACACGTTCGACAGCATGGATATCTGCAACAGGACCTGTGCGAATTGGTTCACCAGTAACAGGATCGTGCCAGGTCGAATTGAAAGGCTCGGCAATCATCGTTCCAACTGCACCATGAGGCCACGTGGTTCCCCCAAATGCATGATCATGCCAGAAGACACTTCCAACGTCAGCATCAACCCAAAAACGTTGTCGAACATACTCCACAGTAACGATGTCTCCAACGGGATGATCATTCTCCAAAGGTTGATCAAATGTCAGGGTATTAGCACCTGTCGAAGCAGGAGCAGCATCAACGGACCCCAAACCAGGAACTTTTAACTTCTGTCCAACGAAGATAAGGTTTTCATCTTTCAACCCATTCAATTCACGCAATGAACTCACCGATGTTCCAAATGAATTGGCGATCTTTCCTAAGGTATCCCCCGGCGTGACTGTATAATCCGAAGCACCTGCCGCAGAAGCTGATGATCCGCCACTGCCTCCGATAGCCACAATCCTACGAATTTCTTGTCCTTCAACATTATCTGCACCAATGAGGATCGGAATGCCGACATGATATTGCTTGGCATTTGTCACTTCGATGGTTTTATCACCTTTCTTACTGGCCTTCGTGACCTTCGCATTCATCGGAATAGGCAACCCTTTTTTAGTGGGCTTCTCAAATTCTGTGAAAGGCCGCATAGATTGCTCATACGAAAACCCTGAAATCACGCCATCTGAGGCTTGATTATCAAACTGGAAGAAATGGAAATGCGTATTGATCTTTGATGATTGGAAATTAGTGATGTCATCATCCAACCATTCACTGGTCAGCGTCCAATCAATACAATCATACACATTGGCTCGAACAACCAACGGAAATTTCTTATCATTGTTCGCTCGCACCTCTTCTTCTTCTTCATGTACTACATAGAGGAGCCCATTCGGATCGACAATGGCTGGCTCATCCCCTTCAGCTGCTGACAACTCAATTGGCAGTTTAATAAAATGGACATTGTAATCTTGTGAACCGGCCCGATCTGGGCATAAACTCCATGGCCCATTTTCTCCTGGTTTGGCTGGCCCAACAGATCGAGTTCCATCTTCATTCAATCTGATCATTTCTAACCAAGGCGCAGGATTATGGTCATTCGAAAAAGGCACACGTTTACCAAAGTGCGGGGTCAACCACGGCCAGGCCACTTTCCCAGTGGTTGGTTCGAACCAGATCTGCCGTCGCTCACCAGGCTTATATCCCATCCATTCAGGATGATACTTGGGATTTTCACCAATTGATGGCTCCTTTTCACTCATGGCCTTATTGCCATTCCAGACCCAATCCATGACCGTGGCGTCATAGGACTTAAGTTGTCCCTCTTCACTATCAGCATTTCCAGGCTTTCCCTGGTTGGTCAACTGCATTTCGACCCAGTCTTTGATATTGACGACGGCAGGCTCGGCTTTCCAATTACTCTTGCCTTTGCCCACGATCTTAAACTTCTTTCCAAACCAATTCACCGTTTTTCCAACCAATTGATCTGATGTGACTGGCTTATGGATACGACCTAAACGATCCGGCAATTCCCGTAACGGAGCCATCACGTCATTTTGAATACCGGGCTCCTGCATGGTGTTATACACCCGCCAGTAGCCCCACATTCCTGCGACGTAATGATGTGCCACATGACAATGGAACAAAAAGTCACCAGCCAGCCATTGGCACAATCCCGATCCACATTCGGTTTCTAAATCTAAGGCTTCAGCCGGCCCAATCACTTCCACGTCAACTCGATCAGACTTGGTTCGAATGACTGGATATTTCACAGGACCATTCTGCCCAGTGTTCCACACAGGCATTTGAGTGGCCCGTGGATTTCGTTGCCATCTGATAGACCCTCCATGAGGATGATGGGAATGGAAGACTTCTGATCCGCCATGAACAAGACGGAATTTCGCTGGATCTCCTAAATAACTGCGAGGAATCGTAGGCGCTGCATCACCAAATGTATATGAGCTATACGCCATGGATTCGTCTTCAAACCCAAAGTACTCGTGCTGCACATGCATATTATTAATACCGAAAGGCTCACTTCGATAGTTGATTGCCCGAGCACCTGGTCGATACGCATCCGTTAGTGGGTCCCGTTGGGGCAGAAAATCTCCATGTTTGTTAACGGGACGAAACGCTTCATCACCAACTTCATGATAGATAAGCACGAACTCCCTAAAGTCTGGTCCGTCACCATTATCAATCATAACCTGCCAACCACTTGTGGCCTCGGTAGCGGGTCCTGTTCCTAAAGGCTCATAATAATTTGAACCATGAGGCTCAACCACAAAAACCCCAAACATCCCCATCACCGTTAGTTCTCGATCATTGCTAAATGTATGGAATTGCCGCCCACCCTCCTGAGTATCAGGATGAATATACCACTCCATGTTAATGGCTTCGCCTTCTTCAGCCACTGACTCAGGATTACTGGTCGTCGCCGGTTGACCAGTTTCGCTCATCACCATATCTGATCCATTAATGTGCAAGCTCACTTCTTCGCCAAACTCTAAGGCATTGCGAAGCGTGATCTTCACACAATCTCCTTGATTACCCCTAATGACTAAAGGCTGAATCCATTGATCTTGAATGCCGTTTTTAACTGCACCTGGGTCACCATGTCCTTCTGAATCACGAGCTTCAGCGTTTTTTTCTTCTTCTTCTCGAACCTTTTCAATATTTTCCGTTAAGGTGTACATATACCCTGGGTAGTAGTCCAACCATTGATTCAGAGTAATTTCCACATTGATGGCTGAAACATCATAATGTCTGACTGCTGCGGTCTTGGGACACAAACCGCCATTCATGGATACCGGTTCAGCGCCAATATTGCTGGATAAAAGACCATTTCCCGGACCACCGCCATATTGGTGAATCATGGACATGGAATTAAAGGCGCCAGTATTTTGCGCATTATGCTCCATGTCCTTTTGCATCTGCTGCATCATCCGTTCATGCTGCTGCTCTACCAACGCAGCGCGTTCAGCTCGGCCCTCCATTGAATTCTCTATAATAGTTTGTCCTTTGAGCTTTTCAGCCCAAGCTGGAGATTGTGATGACATTCCAGCCTTATGCATCATAGCGTTATGAGATTCTCCGGCCAAGAGAGCCCCAGCCGAAACCAGCGAAATCCCACTGATGAACAAACCTAGAGATAGGGCTGTCACGGCTTTTCGAGTGTTCACATAAAACATGGACCGGCCTCCTTAAAAATAAATAACCTAATCACTATCCGTATTTTCTAGACCCAAATTGTTCAATTAATCAGACAAAAAGAATCGCACCCTTAAATTAGGGAGGCCGAAAAGGTATCCAAAACAATTCGGCCTGTCAAGTCCACCCTGCATTTCCTATTTTGGGGCTTAAGACTAAAGGGGCAGGTCAGATATGGAGAAACTTTCGGTAAAAATAACTACGTTGAAGGTCTTAAAAATTGTCAGGAAATGCCAAAGAAAAGATATCCTCCATTCCTCCACCTGCCCTGCTTCATTTTCTTTTTCCCTTTTTTACTAAAGCTTGGACAACCGATCCGTAAAACGCTGCTGAAAAAAGCAAGCCAGGGACCCAGGTTTTCCATCACAAATGGTTTGCCCGTTTATTTCCACGACGGGCAATACCTCGATAGTTGTCCCAACCAAAAAAACTTCATCCGCTGCATACAATGTCTCACAAGTTATTCGATCAAAATGGACCTCTTGGCCATCCTCTTGAGCCAAATTGATAATCTGTTGTTGAGTCACACCTGATAGGACAAAATGATTCCGCTCTGGAGTTCGAATTTGCCCATTTTTCACCAGAAAAACATTGCTGGTTGCTCCTTCAATCACTAATCCTTCTCTGATAAAAATTGCTTCAAATGCGCCTGTTTCTTGAGCCTGCTGCTTGGCCAAAACATTGGGAAGAAGATTCAAGCTTTTAATGTCACAGCGATTCCAACGAATATCTGGAACGGTAATTACTTTGACGCCATGCGTCTTGAACTCAATCGGAAGTGCACC